>CAZUCE010000013.1:0-114225 GCA_964619265.1 uncultured Planctomycetaceae bacterium | reverse complement strand
CGCCGCCGCTGCTGCAGGCCACCAGAGGGCAGAGGGCGGTCGCGAGGGCTAGGCGAAGCCAGAGAGTGTCCATGTGTCGGAGGGCTTGCATGTCGTGTCGGGTCAATTGCTCGTCGAGCGCGGGGTCGCGCTGATCCGGGCGTGTTGGTTGCCCGGGGGCTCGGGGTCAAGAAAGTCGACCCGCCCAATTCGGGAGTCACACGCCTTACTTTGACGACGTAGCTCCGCAGGTCCAAGTTCGAGCTGTCTCGAACTTGGACCAATATTGGGACAGCTCTACTCCAGCCGGGCTCCCTTGCCCCGTAGGTAGGGGGCCAAGTCGGGCCGGACAGCCGTTCTGAACTTCTTAGCGGCTCCTGTGGACCAATCAAAACCCGGCTTGCCTCGGCCTTCGTAGTACGTCCGCATCCGCTGGTCGTACTCCGCCACATCGTTTTGGATTTCCTCTTCGGACCCCCAGGATCCGTCGAGGTGGACTGCACGAGGCGCCAACCGGGGGCGCTGGCCCGGGTCGCTGGCGGGCCGTCCCACGCACAGCCCGAACAAGGGCATGACGCCACCTGGGACCTCGAGCAGCCGGTCGACCTCCGGCAACTCGTTGCGCAGCCCGCCGATAAAGCACGTGCCATAGCCAAGGGCCTCGAAGGCGAGCGCCAGGTTTTGCGCGAACAGGCTCGTGTCCAAGGCACCCAGCAGGAAGCTCTCTAGGTTCTCCTCGCGCGGCAGTCCATGGAGCTCGGCCGCATGCCGCAGGCGCCTCACATCGACGCACAGGCAGAAGAATGCGCCCGCCGTCCGGATCCAGGGTTGCCCGCCGCACAACTGGACCAGCTTCTCGCGGTGTTTCTCGCTGCGAACCCGGAACAGGCAGTAGCCCTGGAGCGCGCTTGAGGTCGCCGCGGTTTGCGCCGCGCGAACGGCGCGCAGCACGTCGGAGTCCGCGACCGGTTCGTCCGTGAAATCACGTACCGAGCGGTGGGCAGCCATATGCGCGAGCACTTGCTCCGCGTACTTCGGGGGCGAGGGAAATTCAGACATCGATCCAGGGGCCGGGTTCGGTCGGGGAAGCTACGAGAACGCGAACGTCGGTTCGCCCAAGCTCGGCCAGGCGCTTGGTCGCCGCAGCTCGCGCGAGCTGCTCGGAGTTGTTCTTGGCCGACAGGTGAGCCAGCACCAGGGTGTGAAGGCGCGGACCGCAAAGCTCCCCGAGCCACTCCGCGGCCTGCGCGTTGGACAGGTGCCCGCGATCCCCCGCGACGCGCCGCTGGAGCGATCCGGGATAGGGGCCTGCTGCGAGCAGCTCGGGGTCATGATTGAATTCGAGGATCAACACCGAACTGCCGGCGAATTGGGCGGTGACCTCGGGGTCTGAGCGTCCGGCATCGGTGATCACGGCCAGCCGGCGGTCTCCGCAGGTTAGTCCAAGAGCAAACGTCGGGTCGGCGTCGTGGGAAACCGTTCGAGCGCGGACGACGATCGGATTCGCGCTGCGTCCCGGAGCCTCCAGCACGGTGTCCCGAGCGGGAGTCAGTTCAGCGCTGCGCTTGGCGCGTCGCAGGGATCCGTGGGGGAGGATTGCGGGGGCCGCATGAAGCAGCGCGTGGTGGCGTCGAGCCAGCTGGCCAGCCGAGCGTGCGTGGTCGAGGTGACCGTGTGTGACGAGCACGTGATCGAGGCCGAGCGGCGGAACCCGAACGAGCTCGAGCCGCCGCTCGAGCTCCCGTGCGGTCAATCCAGCGTCGATCAGGACACGGAGCTCGTCTGCTTGAACCACGGTTGAGTTTCCCGTGCTCCCGCTGCCGAGGGTTCGGACACGCATGGATCAGGTGGCTTTGGAGCCGGCAGCTGAATCCGCCCCGCGGGCACCGAACCAGGCCAGCAATCCGAGCGCGATCCCGGCTGCCAGCACACTGACCGCCAGCGCCACGCGATCCTCGCGCGGCGCGTAACGGAACTCAATTTCGCGAGCTCCGGGCGGAACTTCCACCGTGAGGTACGCGCCGTCCGATTCGAACACCTCGAGCTCGAGTCCGTTGGATTCGGCTCGCCATCCGCGCGCGAATTGGTCGTGTAGGGCCAGCAGGCCGGTGCTGTTTTCGGGGAGCGCGACGCGGATCACGTCGGCTCGCAGTCGTTCGACGGTGGGCTGCGCCGGCAGAGCGCTGTGGGCTGAAGCCTCCTTCGGCGTGAAGCGCTGCTCGGGCGAGCGCAGGGTGTGGACGGCGGAGCGGAAGTCCGCGTCCAGGCTCGACAGGGCTCCCAAGAGCTCCGTCCGATCTGGGAACGTTCGTTCGGACTGCACCAGGCGGGCTGGGGGCAGCGCGCCGGATCGGCGGTGGACGACGAATTCGGGGCCGCGATAGACCACTTGGAGGCGCGGGTGGGCGATCTCTCGAACCGACAGCACGGCGCTG
This sequence comes from uncultured Planctomycetaceae bacterium, assembly GCA_964619265.1. Taxonomy (GTDB): domain Bacteria; phylum Planctomycetota; class UBA1135; order UBA1135; genus CAZUCE01. The sequence goes on along the minus strand of CAZUCE010000013.1, from coordinate 111,811 downwards.
ACCCGCAGGAGGTCCAGCAGCGGCGCGCTCAGGACATCGGGCGAAGTCAACGCGGCGAATCCCGAGCCGCGGCGTGAGGCACCATCGACCCGTTCGGTTAGATCGACCCAGCCCCGCGGCGGAAATGCGATGTAGCCGGTCAGATCGTTGAGCCCGTACATCTGCAGGAGGTTGGGCCGTGCGAGGCGTTCGAGCTCGGCGGTTCCTCCACTTTCGTCGAGCCTTACCACGCGGCCGTCACCGGCGGCCTCGCGCAGAGCTTCGATCGCCTCGGAACGCGGGAGCAAAGGCTGGTCGCCGAGTGCGCTCGGTTGGGTGTGCTCGCTCGAGAACAGCGCAGCTTCGGAAATCGCCAGCAGCGCTCCGAGGGTGCCGAATCCCAGGCGCCGGCGCCCGGGGCCCGAGAGCGCCGCGAGCCCGATCAGGCCGGCGCCGAACAGCAGGTGAATTCGGCCGGCTCGTCGGAGCTGTCCGAGGGCTTGGCTGACCGCCACCTCATCGATGACGACCCGGACTTCTTCCAGCGAGCGGTCGTGCTCGCGGGCCACGGAGGCGGTCCAGTTCGGTTCATCGAGTGGCCCGAATGCGAGCCACCCGCCGCCGGCCAGGGCGAGCAGTCCCACGATCCAAGCGGTGGCTCGCGCCCTTCGCTTGCCACGCGCAAGCGCATCGAATCCCACGGCGCCCAGCCAGCCCCAAGCCAGCCACGCGACCGATAGGGCCCGGGAAGGTTCGCCGCCGGCGAGAGGTGGGAAGTGGTAGGCGAGCTTCAGCAGCGGCCAGCCCTGGGCGAAGCCTAGGAACAGGAGGACGAGCAGCGCCGGAGGTAGGGCGGAGCGCCCGCCCGCAACCACGGCAACCACCGCGAGCAACAGCGCACCCAGCCCCGGATAGGTGTTCCACTCGAGGCTTTGGGCCATTTGCGTCCGGCCCGAATGTTCCGCGCCGGTGGTCCACCAGGCAAAAGCCGGTCCCCAGGTCGGGCGTGGATCGGCTGGCGCGCCGTACACGTCCGGAAGCGCAAGCGCGATCAGCGTCGAACTCGGCAGGGCCAGAGCTTCCAATTCGCTGGCGCTCTTGGGGGGCCGGTAGGACTCGAAGCTGGCTCGTACGGTCGGGACCAGCTGGACCAGGGACAGGGCCGCCCCGAGCCCAAACCCGAGGATCAGGCGCGGCCAGGATCCGCTTTGCACGGATCCCCGCAGGCCGAAGGCGCGGCGCGCCGGCCCCGCAGCGATCAGAGCGTAGAGGCCGGCAGCGGTCGCCGCGAACAGGGCGATGGGGGGAAAGCCGGCCAGCAGTGGGGCACCGATGGAGATGGCGAGCAGCCCCATCGACCGGATCCGTGAGCGGCCACTTTGGCGGACGATGCCCTCGATGGCGAACCAGGCGAACGGCAGCCAGACCACCGCGTCGACCTTCATCGGGAAGTAGAGGTTGGTCACCCCAAAGCCCGCCGCTTGGACGCCAAGCGAGGCTGCCAAGCAGGCCGGCGTGGAAAGCCCGAGCCGTGCGAGGAAGCACCAGGTCCCGAGCCCGGCCAGCAACAGGGTCAGCAGGGCCAAGGGCCCGGCCGCGCGATCCGGCGAGATCGCGCGGGCCAGCAAGTTGGGCGGGTAAAACGGCGCGGAAAGGCTGTTGCCGAGCAACGGGATACCGAGCCCCAGTCGCGACTCCCAGGCGCCCAAACCTCCGGTGCGTTCGATGTCCGCAAACGCCAGCTGATCCGAGAGCGCTGGGAACAGGCGATCGAAGGTGTTTTGATTCGTCCCGGGCCCGGCCGCAGCAGCGGCGCCGGGAAACTCGGTGGAGAGCGGGCTGAGTTGAACGGGGAGCCAAGGGAGGAAGCGCTGGCCGGGCAGCAGTCCGGGCCCGATCAAAATCAGCGGCACGATCAGCAGCAACGCGAGCCGCTTCCACGGGCCTAGCCCTGACGGATCGGGAACCGGACGGGACGAGTCGCCCGCCCCACTCAATTGCCTGAGGGCTTCGCCGCCCGCGAGCCGGTGCGCGAGCGCTGGCCGGCGCGACCCGCTTTCGACGACGAAGCCGCGGCTCGATTCGAGCGCTTCGACGTCCTCTTCGCGGTCTTCTTTTTGGTGGCGCGCTTGTTCGTGGCTCCGCCTTTGGCCGTGCCAGCCCTGGAGCTTCCACGTCGCGCGGCCTTTTTCTTGCGGCCGGTTTTCTTTTGTTGCTTTGGGGTCCGCCTAGGGGAGCGACCGTCCTCGAAGACGTGTTCGAGGACCTGCTCAACCCGTTCGATGAACACCACGTTCAGTTTTTTGCGTGCATCGGCGGGGACCTCGGCCCAGTCGCGCTCATTGCGTTTCGGCAGCAGGACGGTTTTCAGCCCAGCCCGGTAGGCGGCCAGAACCTTCTCTTTGATTCCGCCGACCGGGAGCACCAGTCCTCGCAGGGAAATCTCGCCGGTCATGGCAACGGTGGCGCGCACCGGTTTGCCCGACAAGAGGGAGATCAAAGCTGAAAACAGCGCGACACCCGCCGATGGGCCGTCCTTGGGGATGGCTCCGGCTGGAAGGTGAATGTGCAGATCGGACGATTCGAGTTCGCTGACGTCGACGCCAAACTGCTCCGCTCGCGATCGAACCACGGACAGCGCGGCCTGGGCGCTCTCCTTCATGACGTCGCCGAGTTGCCCCGTGAGCAACAGCCGTCCCTTGCCCGGCATGCGCGTGGCCTCAATGAACAGGATGTCACCGCCGACCGGAGTCCAGGCAAGTCCCGTCGCAACGCCGGGGACCGAGGTGCGTTGGGGCGATTCATTTTCGTAGCGTGGCGGGCCCAGAATCTCCTCCAACCCACTGCGCCGAACCGTGACCTTCCGACGTTCGCCGGAGGCGATCCAGGTGGCGACGCGCCGGGCGACCGACCCGACCATACGATCGAGCTCCCGGACCCCCGCTTCGCGGGTGTAACTATGGATGATCTCGCGAAGGGCGGCGATTTCGAGTTTGAACTGACTCGGCTTCAGTCCGTTTTCCTCGCGCTGTCGTTCCACCAGGTAGCGCTTGGCGATTTCGAGCTTCTCCTCCTCGGTGTAGGAGGCGATCTCGATCACTTCGCAGCGATCGCGCAGCGGACGCGGGATTTGGTCCAGCACGTTGGCGGTCGCGAGGAACATCACGCGCGAGAGATTGAACGGGACGCCCAGGTAGTGATCCCGAAAGGAGTCGTTTTGGGCCGGGTCTAAGACCTCGAGCAGCGCGGAAGACGGATCCCCGTGAAAGCCCTGCCCGAGCTTGTCCATTTCATCCAACAGGAAAACCGGGTTCGCGACACCGGCTCGGCGAAGACCCTGGACGATGTTGCCGGGCATCGCGCCCACGTAGGTCCGGCGATGCCCGCGAATCTCCGACTCATCGTGGACGCCGCCGAGCGAGATACGCACAAACTCGCGGCCCATGGCGCGCGCGATCGAGCGTCCCAAGCTCGTTTTGCCGACGCCCGGGGGACCCACCAGGCAAAGAATAGGGGACTTTCCGTCAGGCTTGAGCTTGCGCACGGCGAGGAACTCGAGGATGCGCTTTTTTACTTTCTCGAGGCCGAAATGATCCTCGTCGAGGATGCGCTGGGCTTCGCGCAAGTGGATCGAGTCCTTGGACAGTTGCGACCAGGGAAGGTCGACCATCAGTTCCAGGTAACTGCGAAGCATGCCGTACTCGGCGGCTTGTTCGGGCATTCGCTCGAGGCGAGCGAGCTCCTTGCGGACCTCTTTTTCGGCTTCCTCCGGTAGTTTGGCGGCGTCGATGCGCTCGGCCAGGTCAGCTAGTTCGGGCGCCGCGCCCTCGCCGAGTTCGGCTTGGATGGTCTTGAGCTGCTCGCGCAAGAAGTACTCGCGCTGGGCCTTCTCCATCGTTCCGCGCGTTTGCTGGCGCAAGTCTTTGGAGAGCGAGAGAACCTCGGTCAGGTGAGTCAGCTTGGCCGAGACTTTCTCCATGCGCTCCAGCAACGGTAGGGTCTCTAGCAGGTCCTGCTTCTCCTCCGCGGGTAGCTCCATGAAGGTCGCGATCAGGTCGGTGAGCGCGGACGGCGAGTCGGCGTTTTGGACCGCGGCGGCTAACTCTTCGGGCGGCTCGGGCAGCAAATCGAGGGCCGTGGAAGCCTGGTGCTTGAGGTGCAGTGTCCGAGCTTCGATCTTCTTGGGTTGGCGCACCTTGGGCTCGACCATGCGCTCGACCTTGCCCACGAAGAACGGCTCGGTGCGCACGAATTTCTTGACCCGGAAGCGTTCTTGTCCCTGGACGATCACGTGGTGCGTTCCGTCCGGCGCGGTGACGTAGCGAACGATATCGGCCAGGGTGCCGACCGCGTACAGATCATCCGGCGCGGGGTCCGAATCTTCGGCGTCCCGTTGGAGGAGCAGGCCTAGCTGCTTGTTTTGCTGGACTGCGGCCTGGATGGCGCGCACCGAACGAGGGCGCCCGGCCACCACGGGCAAGACGACTCCGGGAAAAAGCACCATGCCGCGCACGGCGACCAGGACGACTTCGTCTTCGGCTAGCTCGGCGAGTTTTGGATCGAACTTGGAGGCGGCTCCGGAATGACCGGGAGCGGTCGCAAACAGATCGTCGAGGCTGACCGGTTCGGAGTCTGCCGGGCTGGTGGCCGCCTTGCGCTTGCTGGGCTTTTTTACGGCTCGCTTCTTCGCAGTGCGCTTCTTCACAGTGCGCTTCTTCACGGTGCCTTTCTTTGCACTGTGCTTCTTGGAAGCCGGTTTTTTCGCTGTGGCCGTTTTCGACCGACGGGGCTGCTTCGCTGACGCCGTCTTCGCGTTCGGAGCGCTGGACTCCTCGGAATCGGATCCCATCGGAGTGTCGTCGTTCGGCTCGGGGTCGGGATCGCGGGTCATCGCTGGGCGGGCCTGCGCCCGGGACGGGAGCCAGGTTTGCACTTGGTGATTTGGATCACGACGCAGCCTTGGCTCGAACGGGTGCTGCCGAGTTCGTAACGGCCGTCCGGCAAGGACATGCGGCGTTCGAATCGACCGTAGGGAATCTCAAGGCGGTGGACCAGGGCGCTTTGGAGCGCCTTGGGCTGGGGCCGATCGCCGAGAATGTGCAGTCGGGTGCCTTCGAGGACGACGCGAATGCGGCTCGGATCCACGCCAGGGACCGCTACGAGCACCCAGAAATCATGGGGCGTTTCGAACACATCGACAGGCGGTTCCCAAGCGGCCCGGCGGGCGCTGCTGGGTTCGACAAAGCGTCTGGACGATTGTCCGGTCCGCTCGAGCAGCGCGCGTGCGCGCTCCCACATCCAGTCGGGGTCGAAGGAATCCATGGAAAGCCGGGCGCGAGCGTCTGCCCGAGGGGCGGGCGCGGGTGCCGGATCGGCATGGTAGCCAAACCGAGCCTCCGGGTTGGGCTGGATACATCGGGCGCGCGGTCGATCGGTCTCGAACAAGCGAGAGCGGCGCCCCGAAACTCGGAGCGCCGCTCTCGGCGTGGCCCAGAAGGAACCTAGACGGAGGCGGCCTCCCTGGTTTAGGGGCGGCCGGGGATCCGGCGGATCAAGGAACCAGCGTGAGGGAGACCGCGTTGCTGGCGAACTGCGCGGCCAGGGTCGTGCTGTCGAGCTGGACCCAGGCGTGGTGGAACGTGGTGCCCACGAGCCCGGGGTTGACGCCGGCCGGCAGCGAGAAGGTAGCCGCGGAGCCGGGGGTGATCGGCCCGATGTTGGGGCCGAGGATCGGGTTCGGCGGCAGCACTGCGAAGGTGTATGCGTCGGGGTTGATCGGCAGCACGATCCCGTCGACGGGGAAGCCCGGCGCGGTGCCAGAGGTCGTGCCGGTCAGCAGGTAGAGGTCGCCGAATTGAGCCGGCTCGGGCTGCAGGCGGAGGTTTTGGGATCCACCGGCCGAGGCGGAGATTTCAAACACGTCGGCCTCCAGCGGCTGACGGACGTCGATTTGGCCGACCATCCCGAATCCGAGGTGGATCGTGCAGTAGTAGTCGTAGATGTTGTCCGCGCGGGGATTGGCGGCCAGGAAAGCCTCGTCAAAGGTCACGCTGAAGACCTTGCCGGGCTGGTTGACCGGGTTTCCTGAGTCGAACGCTCCATCCGGGGTTCCAAGGCCGCTTTTCACATCGTGGAAACCGGAGATCCAAACGAACTCGACCGTGTCACCCACTTCGATGTCGAGATCCTGGGGATCGAAGGAGATTCCGAGCAGATCGACCGTGTGGGTGGTCTGGGCGGAAGCGGTTGCGGCAAGCGAGAAGGCGGCAAGAGCCGCGAACAGGGAGCGGAACATGGCTGGGATTCAGTGAGGTGGTTGAAAAGCGAGCGCCGCGGTGCCGGCTGGTTGCATGACCGCGGCGGCGCGTTCTTGGTCAGAGGCCCTGGAGCGAAACGGGGGGGGACACCGTCCGTCGGGCAGACCCGGACAGCCTCTGACAGGATATCGCATCTGGGACGAGCGTGCCCCGGGTTCAAGGGGAGAGAAGGCTGCCTCGGGATCCTGAAGGCGGCTCGCAAGCCCCTTCGGGGGTCCCCGGCGCCAGCAGGGCCCGCTTCCGCCGCTAGGATGCGCGAGCTATGGACCTAGGCTTCGAGACCATCGGGAACGCGACGCTCCTGTGCTACGACCAGGGCCCGCTGCTGGTGACGGACCCCTGGCTCGCGGGCAGCGCCTATTTCGGAAGCTGGATCCACCAGCATGGGATTCCGGCCGAGCAACTGACGGCTGCTGAGGCCTGCCCCTACGTGTGGATTTCCCACGGGCATCCGGATCACCTCTCGCTGGAGTCCCTAGAGCGCCTGCGCGAAGCAGAGATCCTGCTGCCCGATCACGTGGGCGGGCGGGTGGCCCGTGACCTGACCGAAGCCGGTTTCCGCGTTCGGGTGCTAGCTGACGGCGTCTGGACTCCGCTTTCGAGCCGCGTCCGCGTTTTGTGCATCGGCGACGTCTACCAGGACGCTGTCCTGCTGGTCGACTTGGACGGAACCTTGGTGATCGACTCCAACGACGCTGCCGAGCGGGGAGCGGGCCCATTCGTCGCCGGTTGCATCGCGCAAGCCAAGCGCTCCTATCTGCTGGCGCTGATCGGCTACGGCGATGCGGACATGAACAATGTGTTCGATGAAAACGGCGTGCGCGTTCCGCCGGTCGGGTCCGCACGCGAGCCGCTCGGCCCGGGCATCGACGCGCTCCTGGAACGATTTGGGGTCGATGCCTACGTGCCGTTCAGCACGCTGCATCGCTACCAACGCACCGACAGCGCCTGGGCCAATTCGCTGATCACCAGGCCGGAGGACTTCGCGCGGGGATTCCCGGTGGGAACCGGGCGCGAGTGCTTGCCGGCCTACGCGCGCGTAGATCTTGCCCGAGACGAAGTGGAGACGATCGACCCGCCGGCACACTCCGGAGCGCTGCTGCCCCCTGAGTCTTTCGGGGACAACTGGTCGGACGAGCTGGAACCCGCCGATCTGGCGCTCGCCGAGCGCTACTTCCGTCGCTTTGAGCACCTGCCCGGGTGCCTCGGCTTCATCACGCTGAAAGTCGGGGGGCGCGAGCATCGCATCGATTTGCAACCCCGCTCACCGGAGCTGCGCGAGAAGGGCATCACGTTCGAGACCCCGCGCGGTTCGCTGGTCACCGCACTGAGCTACGACGTGTTCGACGACCTGATGATCGGAAACTTCACGCGCACCACCTTGCATGGGACTTGGCTCGAACGGGGAACGGCAGGGCTTTACCCCGACTTCAATCCGTTCTTGACCAAGTACGGCGACAACGGCGGAGCTCGCACGGTCGAGGAGCTACGGGCCTATTTCGCCGAGTACCGGCGGCGGGGATTCTTCGGATATGGCGACGATCCGGCCGGTCGCGCCGAGCTTTCTGCCCTCGCGCCCTACCTCGGTTAGCCGAAATCCCCGGAGGGCGGCGGGAGGTGGGGCCGCGGGGTCTTGCCTCTCAGGCGTCGTTGCGCCAGCGTGCCACGAACAGGTTCGTGTCGCCCTCTTTCGCGCCGCCGCGGTTCGAGCTGAAGGCCAGCCATTCGCCGCTGGGATGGAACATGGGGAAGCTGTCAAAGCCCTCGTAGGTCGTCACGCGTTCGAGCTGGTCGGTTCCGTGGGGGCCGCCCTCGCTGGGCACCAGGAACAGGTCGAAATTGCGGCTTTGCGCCTCGACGTGGTGGTTGGTCGAGAACAACACGTGGCTGTCATCGGGCGAGAAGTACGGAGCCCAGTTGGCTCCGCCTAGCGCCGTCAGCGTTTGGCGATTGCTTCCGTCTACGTTCGAAGTGACCAATTCCATGGCGCTGGGCCGAACCAGGCCGCGGGCCAGCAGGGCGGCAAACGCGCGTTGCTCTTCCTGTTCGGCACCGGGAGTAAAGGCCGTCGAGCGCCAGATCAGGCGCTGGCCGTCGTGGGAGAAAAACGCACCGCCGTCGTAGCCGGGCAGGTTCGTGATGCGCTTGAGATCGCCGCCTTCGAGGTTGCAGGTCCAAAGCTCGGGGTCGCCGCTGCGCGTCGAGGTGAAGACGATCAGATCTCCCGTCGGGGAGACCGTGGCCTCGGCGTCGTAGCCGGGGGACGGCGCGAGGTTGCGCGCCCGTCCGGTGGCGAGTTCCTGCACGTAAATCTCGTATTCAGGATGCAGGTTCCAAACGTAGCCTTCGCTGCGATCGGGCGGCGCAGGGCAGCCGTCCATCTGTGCGAAGGTCGACGCGTACAGAACGCTCTCGTCGTCGGGGAGAAAGTACGAGCAGGTCGTGACGCCGTCACCGCTCGAAATTTGGTGCAAGCCGTTTTCGTCAAAGACAAAAATGCGGTCGCAGTCGATGCCGTCTTCGGGGGAGCGGCGCTGCAGCACCAGGCGGTCGCCCGCGAAGCTCCAATAGGCTTCCGCGTTCTCGCCGCCGAACGTCAGTTGAAACAACTCGAGGAACCGTGTTTCGCCCGGCTCGATCAGATGGTCGGCACGAACGGCACCGCGCAGGCTGGGGAGGTCCACGGGGATCGAGGCTTCGGCCTCGAGGGAGCTGCCGGCAAGCTGCTCGCCCACCTCCGCTGTTTCCTGGCAGGCGACGAGACTCAACAGAACGAGCGAACTCGCAGGGCCGGCGAAGAGAATTCGTTGGGAGCGATTCATGAATCGAGGGGACGTCGACGGGGGGGAACCGGGTCCAACCCAGGTTCCGAGAACGGGTGGCAACGCAGGATGCGTTTGAGCGAGAGCCAGCCCCCGGCGAAAATGCCGCGGGTCTCAATGGCTTCGACCGCGTACGCGCTGCAGGTCGGGCGGAACCGGCAGGTGGCCGGTATCAGGGGGGAGACGAATCGCTGGTAGGCGCGGATCGGAAGGGTGACGGACCGGCGCAGCAGGTGCAACGGCTTCATGGGGTGCTCGTCTCCGCAGCGGACCTCGGCTGGGCCGGACCCGACCGGGGGGCTGCTTCGCGGGCTGCTTTGGCGCGGGCCTTGTGAAGGGCTCGGGGTGCCAGGGCGAGTAGCTGGGCGCGAACCTCGGCCAAGCTGGGGTCTGCGCCCGGCTGAGCTCCGAGGACCACAAGGTCCACGCCGCGCGGCAGCTGGTGGTACTCGAGTCGAAAGGCCTCGCGGATGCGGCGCCGAAGCCGGTTGCGATCGACAGCCCGCTTGGCGATGCGCTTGCCAATGGCCAGTCCTACCCGGCTCTCGAGCACGTGCCCATTCTCGAACGCGATGACCAGCAGGTCGTCGGTACGGGCTCGGCCTCCGCGCCGGTGAGCGCGGTCGAAGTCGCCCTTGGTGCGAAGGGCCATCCAAGCCTCGAATCGCTGGCCGCGCTGCTGGCGATCGGTGTGGGCGGGCTCCGCGTGAGACGGGTCCGCTTGAGACGGGTCCGCTTGAGATTGGGGAGGGCGGGGCTGCGGAGTCATGGCGAGGGCGGGATAACCGACTTGGGCAGGATACGCCGTGGGGAGATTCCGATGGGCCTCCGTCAGGTGGGCCCTTTGACCCGTGGGCCCTCTTCCGGTGGGTCCTAGTTGCGGCATCGGGGAGGGGCCCCCGGTCGAGGGGACTTCGGCTTGGTATTGAGATTGCGGAAGGCGCAGGCGCCCGACCGGTGTTTGCGGCCGTAGCCTCTAGCCCGATGAGGGAAAAAGCCGTGCAGGACCCCCCCCCGGAGCTCGAGCCGCCGGAATCCACTCGGCCGATCCGCACCCGCCGGTTCGGGCCCTGGATCGGGGGGCGCGAGCGCACCGGCTCCGCCGTCGCGTTCGAGCGCAAGTCGTCGGGCCTTCGGACGGTTTGCGGCCGCTCCGGAATGGAGGAGTTCCGTGAGGTGCTCAGAATCGTCGAGGCCGGCGACCCGGGGAGCAGATCCCGTAGGCCGGCTTCCGAAGCCCTAGAGCGTTTGCTCGCGGAGCTGTGCCGTTACGGGGGTTGGGCCGACGACCTAGAGATCTTGGCTCGAGTCGGGCCGGGCGAGTTCGAGGGTGAGCTGGACACGATCGCAGAGCTGGACCTGGCGGCTCTTCGGGACTCCTCGCAGGGCGCACGGGCCGGGGAGCTCTTGCTGTTTGCTGCCCACTGGAGCTATCTCGTCGCGGACCTGGTCCGAGAAATCGCGCCAACGCTGGCCGGTGGGGGAACGGTGATCCTGTGCACGGATGGGGTGCTGCCGCTGGCCGCCCATAGCGTGGCCGAAGCCGCGGCCGCCGCTGGCTTGCCCACGTCGAGCCTGCACGTTCTCCACGGTTTGCCCTTGGCTGAGGTGGGTTCTGCGCTTCCCAGCGAATGGGCGGAGCGTTGCCGGGTGCGAGGCCGGCTGGAGCACGAGGCCGAGCTCTCCGCAAGCCAGCTGGCCTTGGAGCGCGCCCGTGTTCCTCGGGTGGAGCTCGATCTTCCGCGTGCCCGATCCGCTCGCGTTCGCGAAACCGACGATCCGGAAGTTGCCGCATCGCGGATCCTCCGGTGCCTCGACCCGTGGCCGTTCCTAGGGGGCCAGCGCCCGGGCTTCGCCTCGCGTCTGTGCGTCCATCCCAGGGTTTTCGCAGCCTTGACCGAGGCGCTGCTCGAGCGGCTGGAGGATCGCTCGAGCCGCAACGTTCGCATTCCCGCGTTCCAGCCCTCGAGCGAGCGCGAATTTTCCGCGGCCATCCGCCATGCGCTGGGTCAGGGGGCGACGCTCATCCACGGTCTCGAGGACGGCCGCTTGCGCTTCGAGCCGGTCCTGGTCACGAACTGCGAAGAGCACATGGGGCTCGTCCACGACGATCGGCCGCGGCCGCTCCTCAGTCTCAGGCGCGACGCAGCTCGGTAAACGGGACTGGCTGAAAGCGGCCGCCCAGAAGGGGGCGCTGACCCTGCATTCCAGGGGCGGTCGATTGGATGCGGGCTTGCTCACGCCCTCCCAGGGCTCGGCTTGTGGCCCGATGCCAGGATGGGGCCGGAAGGGGGGTGGGGGACCCGTGTCTCAGGCTTACGATGACGGGCCCGAAATCCGGTTCCCAACGCTTCCAGAAGACACCCATGCTGCGCCCCGCCGACGTTCACACGACCCTCAGCCGCCATCAGCTCGCCGACGGATTTCCGTTCGTCCTCGACCTCGAGCGATCCCACGGCGCGTTCTTGGTCGATGCGGTGACCGGGAAGGAGTACATGGACTGCTTCACGAGCTTCGCTTCTTGGCCGCTTGGGTATGACCATCCCGGAATGCGCGACGCCAAGTTCCGGGAAGAGCTGCTTGCCGCCGCGCTGGTGAACCCGGCCAATTCCGACCTGTACACGACGTCCATGGCCGAGTTCGTGGACCTGTTCGCGAACAAGGTCACCGGGCCTGATTACCCGCATCACTTTTGGATCGCGGGCGGCGGCTTGGCGATTGAGAACGCGCTCAAGACGGCCTTTGACTGGAAGGCGCGCAAGCTCGGCCGCACCGACATGCACGATGACGTGAGCGACCTGGTCGTGCTGCACTTCAACGAGGCGTTCCATGGGCGCACCGGCTACACCATGAGCCTCACGAACACCGTGCCCGACAAGGTCGGCCTGTTCCCGAAGTTCGACTGGCCGCGCGTCCACAACCCGGCCGTGCACTACGGCCTGGACGGAGCCATCGACAACGACATTGAAGCCGAAGAGGCCAAGTCCTGCGCCGAGATCGAAGCCGCGATCTCCAAGCACGGCAAGAAGATCGCCGCGATCTTGATTGAGCCGATTCAAGGCGAGGGCGGCGACAACCATTTTCGTCCTGAGTTCTTGGCCAAGCTGCGCAAGTACGCGGATGAGAACGAAGCCCTGCTGATTTTTGACGAAGTCCAGACCGGCTTCTACGGAACGGGCAAGGCCTGGATGTTCCAAAACACCAAGGTGTCGCCTGACGTCGTGGCCTTCGGCAAGAAGACCCAAGTGTGCGGCATCTTCGCGAACCGCCGGGTCGAGGAAGTTTCCGACAACGTGTTCGAGAAGCCGAGCCGGATCAACTCGACCTGGGGTGGAAGCCTGGTCGACATGGTGCGTGCCAAGCGATTCATTGAAATCATCGACCAGGACGGCCTCGAGGCCAACACCGCGGAGCGTGGCTGCCAGGTGTTGGGGGCGCTCCAGTCGATCGCGAAGTCCTCGGGGGCCTTCACCAACGTCCGCGGCATGGGATCTTGGCAGGCCTTTACGCTCGAAAACGGCGACCAACGCGATGCGTTGATGGGCTCCCTGCGCGAGCAGGGCGTGTTGTCGTTGGCCTCCGGACCGGACTCGATCCGGCTGCGGATGCCCCTGATCCTGTCGGAATCAGAAGCCAATTTGCTGGCCGAGCGCGTCGACGCAGCGTTGCCGGCGCTCAAGTAGCGGACCTCCCGGAGGGGGCATGGACGCCGGGAGGCCGCGACCGGACTCCAGCCCCCCCAAGTGGTTGGAGCCGATTGCAGCGCCGAGCTCTAGCCGCGCTTAGCGAGTCGCGTTGGATCCACTTGGAGCCTTCCAACTTCGGAGGCCACAACTCGCTTGGCGGCTTGTGCCCAGCCCTTGTCCCTTGCGAGAGTCACGAGCCGGTGAGTTGGCTGGCACGCAATTGACCGCAGGCTGCCTCAGCCCCGAGGCCCTTGGACCAGCGCACGGTGGCGACGATCCCTGTTTGGGTCAGCACATCCCGGAAGGCGTCCGCGCGCGGCGCGGTCGGGCGGCCGTAGCGATCACGACCGGCGGGCTGGTCCGCGCCCGTCGGGTTGTAGGGGATTAGATTCACCGTCGCGCGACGTCCGCGCAAACGGCGGGCCAGTTCGCGCGCATGAGCCTCGCTGTCGTTCTCACCGGCCAGCAAGACGTATTCGTAGGTAATCTCGCGGCCGGTGACCTCGAACCAATCGTCTCCGGCTCGCAGGATGTTCTCGACGGGGATGTCAGCCATCAGCGGGACGAGTTCCGCTCGCTGTTCGTCGAACGGGCTGTGCAAGCTGATCGCGAGCTGGAAACCCGGGGAGGAACGGGCCACCTTCGCCAGGCGCTCGGGGAACCCGACGGTCGAGACCGTGATCTTCCGGGCGCCGAGGCCAAGCTCTTGGCGAACCACGCTGAGCGCCCGCTCGAGGGCCGGGTAGTTCAGCAGGGGTTCGCCGATGCCCATGATGACTGCGCGATCCACCGGGCCGACCGCGAATCCACGCACGAACTGCTCGAGAATCTCCCCAGCTTCGAGCGAGCGCACCAGACCGTCCCGTCCCGATGCGCAGAAGGGGCACTTGACCGGACAGCCAATTTGCGTCGAAACGCACAGGGTCGCGGCGCCCGAGGGGCGCGAGCTAGGGAGGTGGACAGTTTCGACCGCGCCGCGGCCGCGGGCGGCTCCCGATTCGCTTTGGGTGGCCTCGAAGTGGGTGAGGAACTTCACGGCTCCGTCCTTGGCTTCGATCCGAGCCCCGGCTGTCCCGCGGAAAACCGGCAACTCGGCTGCGAGCTTCTTCCGGACGCCCTGGGGGAGGTCGGTCCACAACTCAGGTTCCAGTACGCCTCGCTCAAACACCCAGGTGCGCAGGGAGCGTCCATGAAACGGGCGTCCCCCGGCGGCGACCACCCAGGCCTCTGTCTCCTCGGGGGACAGGTCCATCAGCGTCGGTCGGGCTTGCATGCAGGACAGGGTAGGGCTGGAGTGGGCGATTGGAAGCTGCGGGGAGCCTGTTCAGGCCCGCGAATCGTCCGGGGTGAGCTGGGCACGCCCGCGCGTTCCGTCGCGCACCGCGATCCGCAGCTCCTCGGCCAGGTGTTCGAGAACCACCAACGTGAGGCGCACGGAGCTGCCGTAATCCGACTCGACGACTTCGGCTTGAGCCGAGTGCAGGGCGGCGGCCACCGCGGCCGAGTCCTCGTAGGAGTGTTCCAAGGCAAGCCGGATGCGGGGGACCACTTCGCAGACCCCGGCCAACTCAAGCGCTTCGGTCGCGGCTCCGCCGTAGGCCCGGACCAGCCCGCCGACTCCGAGCTTCGTGCCGCCGAAAATGCGGCTGACCACGACGAGTACGTCCAGCAAGTCGCCGCCTTCCAGGCGCGCAAGGATCGGAGCTCCTGCGGAGCCTGCCGGTTCGCCGTCGTCGCTTGAGTGAGAAACGACGCGCGGGCTGCGCAGGCGATAGGCGTAGGCATGGTGATTCGCCTGGGGGAAGCGTGCCGCTGTCTCGTGCAGGATCGCGGCGACCTCCCGCTCGGTGGTGACTCGGCCAACGCGCGCGATGTGTCGCGAACCCTTGATCTTCTCGGGCTCGTGTTCGAGCTCCTGCGCGACGGTCCGGTAGGTGCCGGGCGGGCGCGATTCGGTCATCGCGTCCGGAGTTGCTCGGCCACCTCAGCGGAGATCTCCAGGGCATGTTCTAGATCCCGGCCGCCCGCCCCGCCAACCGCGCGGTGCCCACCACCACCATAGGTCTCCATGATCTCACCGACGTGCAGGCCGTCACTTGGTTTGTTCCAGGGGTTCTCGCCCGCGGACACGTGGAATCCACCGCGGGTTGGAATCACCCCGACCGCGTAGCGGATCTTCGGGTTGTGGTAGAAAGCAGCGAAGCGTTCGCGGCGAATCTTGTTCGAGGAAGCGTCGTACAGCAATACGTCGCGATCGATCGAGCGTACGCACGGGGGGAATTGACGCAGGGCCTTGTCGCGGTTGCGAGCGGCGCGTTCGTAGGCGCGCTCGACGTCTTCGCGTTCAGCCAGTTCATCAAGTTCCCCGTCGATCAGGTAGTCGGCGAGCTCGTCGATCCATGAGAAGCTGGGCGCCACGGTCAGCGAACGCATCAATCGCAGGGCGGGCTCCTCACCGAACAGCGCTTGATCCACGGATTCAAAGCGGGCCGCGTCGATGATGTCGGACCAAACAGCCATGTCGCGGAAGCGATCGGGCACCGTGTAGCCCCAGCGCTGTTCGGCGTGTCGCAGGATCAACGGCGGGCAAGACGGCGAAGCCTCGTCCCAGTTCCAGCGATCGTTCAGCTCGTACTGAGCGCGCAGGTCCTCATCCAGGAACGTCGTAGGGTGGTGATCGAACCAGTACTCCGCCCGCGGATGGAAGTGAAAGTCCACCACGGCAAATCGTTGACCCTCACTGAACGTGGCCCAGCCCGCTCGCTGGTCGTAGTTCACGCTCTCGATCCGGATGTTCTCCTCGTCCCGGACGGTGCGCAGCGCGTGGGCCAGTACGGCGGCGGAAACCATGCCGTCGAAGTCCCGGTGGTACCGAATCGAAAGTACGTCGCGCTTGCTCATTGTGGACCCGCTGGATCAGGGGGCCGAAGATCTTACGCGCCCGCCGACCTGGAGACACCCGCCTCTCGCGCGAACCCAAAGCCCGTTCCAACCCCTAGGGTCTCGGAGGATTCGAATTCCAGAGCCGTGACTTCAGAGGCTTCGGCTTCAGGGGCTTCGGCTTCAGGGGCTGCAGCCTCGTCCAGGTCTGCCGGACCCGAGCGCACGAGTCCCTACGAGGATGGCCGCCTTGCGCCCGACCGGACGGCCTCGCCGATTCGCGCGAGGCGACTGTCCCTACGCGCTTTCGCGCTCTACTTCGTCGTCGTCTTCGCCGCCGGTTTTGCCGAGCACGTTCTCGGGCACCAGCCCGCGCGCTAGGAGTCGCTTGCCGCGGACGACGTCTCCGTCGATCACGAACTTGCGCGTGTCGGTCCGGTGGGGGAGCTCGTAGAGGAGGTCGAGCAACGTTTCCTCGAGGATCGAACGCAGGGCGCGAACACCGGTCTCCCGTTCGATCGCAATCTCGGCGATGGCATCGAGGCCATCCTGGGCGAATTCGAGCTCGGCGCCTTCCATCTGGAAGAGACCTTGGTACTGGCGAACCAGGGCGTTGCGAGGTTCGGTCAGGATGCGGACCAGGTCGCCGCGGCCGTGGCGATCGAGGCTGCAGACCACGGGGAGGCGCCCAACGAACTCGGGAATCATTCCAAACTCGACCAAGTCGCGAGGGTTGACGAAGCGCAGGAGCTCTTCGCGAGTCAACTCGCTCGTTCCCTGAACCTCAGCGGTCATTTCGCCACTCTCGGGGTCGGTGTAGCGCGAGAAACCGACGATGTCGCGGCCGACTCGGCGTCCGATGATGTCCTCGACTCCGGCAAAGGTGCCGCCCACGATGAACAGAATGTTGGACGTGTCGACTTGGATGTAGGCCTGCTCGGGGTGTTTGCGCCCGCCCTGCGGCGGTACGTTCGCAACGGTGCCCTCAAGGATCTTCAAGAGCGCCTGCTGAACGCCTTCGCCCGACACATCGCGCGTGATGGAGACGTTGGAGGTCGTCCGGCCGATCTTGTCGATCTCGTCGATGTAGATGATTCCGGTTTGGGCGCGGTCCTTGTCGAAGTCGGCTGACTGCAGCAGCTTGAGCAGGATGTTCTCCACGTCTTCCCCGACGTAACCGGCTTCGGTCAGCGTCGTGGCGTCGGCCATAGCGAACGGCACGTCGAGCATGCGCGCCATGGTGCGAGCGAGGAGCGTCTTGCCCGATCCGGTCGGTCCGACCAGAAGGACGTTCGACTTTTCAATTTCGACTTCGTCGCCGAAGGCGTTTCCGCCGTGACGCAATCGCTTGTAGTGGTTGTAGACCGCAACGGAGAGGACCTTCTTGGCCCGCTGTTGGCCGACGACGTATTCGTCGAGGCTGCGTGCGATTTCAATCGGGGTGGGGAGCCGGCGAGCCTCGGGCGTAGCTTCGGCGGCTTCCGCGCCAGCCGCGACCGCGGTGTCCGGGCGCGCCGGATCGCCCGCGCGACGCTTGCCCACAGACTGGGTCTCGCCGTGGCGGCGGGTCTCCTCCTGCAGGATCGAGTTGCAAATTTCGATGCACTCGTTGCAGATGTAAATCCCAGGAGGCCCAGCAATCAGGCTCTGGACCTGGTGGCGGGTCTTCTCACAAAAGGTACAGCGCTCTACGTGACGCCCTCGTCCAGTGGTTCGAGTCATGGTCCAACAGTCTATCCCGGTCGTGGAGCGCGGCCGCGTTGTTTGCCGAGAGAGGGCCGCGGGACGATGGAGAGCGGTTCCTCGACCGGCTGGGAGCAGGCCGCTCGAGGCGATCAGAGCCACCGGGCGGAACTTTGTTCCCCCCTGGTGGCTCTTCCGAATTCGGTCAGGCGGTCGCTTCCGGACGGCTGACCACGTGGTCGATCAGGCCAAAGTCCTTGGCTTCCTGGGGACTCATGAAGTTGTCCCGGTCGCAGGCGTCCGAGAGTTCCTGGGCGGTCCGGCCCGAGTGATGGGCGAGGATGCCCTCCAGGTTCTTCTTCATCTTCAGGATCTCGGCGACCTGGATTTCCATGTCGCGAGCCGTTCCCTGGGTGCCGCCCCAGGGCTGGTGAATCATGACGCGCGAGTTCGGCAGAGCGTAGCGCTTGCCAGCTGCGCCGCCGGCCAGAAGCACGGCACCCATCGAGGCGGCCTGCCCGAGGCAGTAGGTGCACACATCCGGTGCGATGAACTGCATCGTGTCGTAGATCGCCAGGCCCGCGGTGACCGAGCCACCCGGCGAGTTGACGTAGATGTGCACGTCCTGGGTCTTGTTCATCTTGTCCAGGAACAGCAACTGGGCCATCACAATGTTGGCCACATTGTCGTCGATGCCGGTCCCGATGAAGATGATCCGCTCCTCCATGAGGCGCGAATAGATGTCGTAGGCGCGCTCACCGCGGCCGGTCTTCTCGACAACGTAGGGAATGGTGAAGCCTTGGGCGTCCATGTGGATCTATCGGGGACCTGGAAAAGGATTCCGGTTCGTGGGAGGGCCGACTCGAACGAGCCTGCCTCGGAAGAAGGCGCGCTGCGAGGTGGCGCTTGGCGATCTATCGGCACAGGCGCCCCGCAACTGGCGTGAAAGCGTAGCCAGCAGGCCCGGCGGACTCACGTCTGGCCAAGCCTGTCTGGCCTTTGGGCCCCAGGGTCAGGAATGGGAAGCCCCGCCAGGAGGCGTGCCGAGCGGTCCGGGGCAGAGGAGTCGCCGCCGGGAGCACGCTGGAGATTCCCCCCGGCCGGGCGCGTGGCGTCCCGAAATCCAAGGGTTTCAGGGGAGGCAAAGCGTGGCTTCAGCCCGGATTTCGGGCGCGCTTTCTCCAGCCGAGCCTGGGATCCGGGTTGCTAGGAGATTTTGGCTTCGGTGCGCAGGAGCTGACGCACCTTGCGTTCGAGAAGCTCGACAGAGAGCTGTTGGAAGAGCCCGTTCTCCTCGTAGTACTTTTTCACGTCCTCGAAGGAGGCCTGGTTGCGCTGGGCGATCTGACGCAGCTCGTCGACCAGGTCGTTCTGGCCCACCTGGAGCTTCTCGGCCTCGCCGATGCGCTCGACCAGGAACAGGGCTCGCAGGGACTTCTCAGCTGCCGTGCGCGTGCCTTCGGCCTCAGAGTCGACCTGGGCCTGCGCTTGTTCCTCGCTGGCTCCACCTTGGACTAGCTCGGCCTTGGCCTGGGCGCGGCGGGCCTCGATCTGGGCTTCGAGCATCGGCTCGGGCAGCGGCATCTGGTGGCCCTCGATCACTCGATCGAGCAGCTCGCTTTCAACGCGCTGGTTCTCCGCGTGCTCCTTCGACTTCATGAGCTCCTCGGAGAACTTGGCCTCGAGCCCGGCGCGGTCCTCGACGCTGAAGGCCTGGAACAACTCTTCTTCGGCGGGCCGAATCAGCTCGTAGACCTGGGAGACAGAAATCTTGGCGAGTCCGTCCTTCCCGCGCAGCTCCTCGGTGGGGTAGTCGTCCGGGAAGGTCAGCGGCAGCTCAAACTCGGTCTCGGCCTTCGCGCTCTCGAGGGCTGCCTTCCAGGCGTCCTCGTCGATGCCCTTGGGGGGATGGGACGCGGACAGGCGAACATTTTCGCGCTCGGCGACGGTTTCATCTCCTTGGTGGAACTTGACCTCGGCGATGGCGATGCCTTCGGTTCCAACCACGCCCTCTTCGCCAAGAAGCTGGGGCTGGGCGTGCTGCTCGCGCAGCTGCTCGATGGCCTTGTCGACCTCACCGTCTTCCAGCTCGAGTTTCTCGGCCTTGATTTCGAGGCCCTTGTACTCACCGAGTTCGAAGTCCGGCTTGAGCGAGAGTCGGAACTCGTGGGATAAGTCCTGGCCTTTCTCGGCGTTGAACTCATCGGGCGAGATCTGGGGGTGAGCGGCAGGCGTGAGCTTCTCGGTTTCAACGGCCTGCTGGTAGGCGTCGCGCAGGAAGCGTTCGGCGGTTTCCTTGCGCACGGACTCGCCGACCATCTTCTCGACCATCGCAGCCGGGACCTTCCCGGGGCGGAAGCCCTTCATCCGGGCTTGACCTGCGGCGCTCTTAAGGCCCTTGGCGTATTCCGCTTCGACCTCGGCAGAGGGAACGGTGAAACGGACCTTGGCCTCACAGGGGCCGACTTTCTCGACTTGGACGTCCACAGGCGATCTCGGTTGGGCTGCGAGCACCGCCTTGGAAAGAAGGTCGAGCGCTCGGCGGTTTGTACGGCTTCCCAGGCCGAGAAATCGGCCAGCGGGGGCGAAGAGGATAGCCCCCCGGCCGTCCCAGGCCGAGCACAGAGATGGCTAGCCGGTGATGAACCGGCCCAGGGGGCTGCATGGGCCGGCTGGCGAGTTCCGCCGGAGGGCGGTCAGAAATGAAGGACGCGACCGCCAGCGGCGAGCGCGGCTTCCTTGACGGCTTCCGGGAGGGTCGGATGGGCGTGGCAAGTCCGGGCCAGGTCCTCGGCACTGGCGCCGAACTCCATGGCGGCCGTGGCCTCGGCGATCAGGTCGCCGGCGCGCGGTCCGACGATATGCACGCCCAGGATTCGGTCGGTTTCTTGGTGCGCGAGGACCTTCACCAGGCCCTCGGTCTGGGCCAGAGCGCGAGCGCGGCCGTTGGCGGCGAACGGGAAGGTGCCCTTCACGAACGGGATTCCAGCCTCGGTGAGCTCTTCTTCGGTGCGTCCTACCGCCGCGATTTCAGGGGCGGTGTAGACCACATTCGGAATCGCCTCGTAGTTCACGTGCCCGTGGCCGGTGGCGAGGAACTCCGCGCAGGCGATGCCTTCGTCCTCGGCCTTGTGGGCGAGCATGGGGCCCGCGATGACGTCTCCGATGGCGTAGTGCCCGGGGACACTCGTGCCAAAGTGCTCGTTCACCGGGATCCGGCCGCGCCCGTCGAGCTCGATGCCGATCGAATCCAGTTCGAGCCCCTCGGTGTTCGGAATTCGGCCGACGGCTAGCAGCACTCGGTCGGCGCGAATCGGATCCTCGCCGTCGATGTGGACGATGGCGCCCGAGCCTTCGGCCTTGGCGCCGGTCACCCGGGCTCCGAGCTGGAAAGCGAGGCCCTGCTTCTTGAAGCTGCGAAAGGCTGCCTTGCCGATCTCGGCGTCGATCCCTGGCAAGATGCGATCCGCATATTCGAGCACCGTGACTTTGGAGCCAAGGCGCGACCACACCGAGCCCAGTTCAAGCCCAATGGCTCCAGCTCCGATCACGACCAGGTGGGGGGGCACCTCCTCGAAGGAGAGCGCCTCGGTGGAGGTCACAACCCTCGATCCATCGAGCTCGACGCCTGGGAGCGGCGCGACCCGCGAGCCGGTTGCGAAGATGATGTGGGGGGCGGTCAGCAAGCGACTGCCCTCGGGACCGAGGACCTCCAGCTTGCCCGGTGCGATCATGCGCCCGAGTCCCGAGGCGTGGGTGATGCTGTTCTTGTTAAACAGACCAGCGATGCCGCGGGTCAAGGTGTCAACGGTCTTGTCTTTGCGGGCCAACATGGCCGCCAGGTCGAGCTTCAGGTCTCCGACGCCGATGCCGTGCTCGGCGAACTGATGGTTGGCCAGGTGGTAGAGCTCGCTCGACTCCAGCATCGCCTTGGACGGAATGCAGCCGATGCGCAAGCACGTTCCGCCCAGTTGCGCTTCTTTCTCAACGCAGGCCGTGCGCAGGCCGAGTTGGGCCGCGCGCAGAGCGGCCACGTAGCCACCCGGTCCGGCGCCGACCACGATGCAGTCGAAGTTCTCCTCGCTCATTTGGAATCTCTCGCTCTTAAGCTTCGAGGAGCATGCGGGACGGGTTCTCGAGGCACTCCTTGACGCGCTTCAAGAAGGTGACAGCTTCGCGGCCGTCCACCAAGCGATGGTCGTAGGTCAGCGCGACGTACATCATCGGGCGAATCACGACCTGGCCGTCGATCGCCACGGGTCGATCTTGAATCGCATGCAGGCCGAGGATGCCGGACTGGGGCGGGTTGACGATCGGCGTCGAAAGCAGCGATCCGTAGATCCCGCCATTGCTGATCGTGAAGGTCCCGCCAGTCAGCTCTTCCAGACCGATCTTGTTGGCTTGAGCTCGAGCGCCGAAGTCAGAAATCTGCTTCTCAATCTCAGCGAATCCTAGGGACTCGGTATTGCGCAGGATCGGAACGACCAGTCCGCGGCCACCGCCAACGGCGATGCCGATGTCTTGGTAGTGGCGGTAGGCGATGGACGTCCCGCGGACTTCGGCATTCACGGCCGGTACGCGCTGCAGGGCATCGACCACGGCTTTCACGAAGAACGACATGAAACCCAACTTGATCCCGTGGCGCTCGAGGAAGGTCGGGCCGTGCTCCTTGCGCAGCGCCTTCACTTCGGTCATATCGATTTCGTTGAACGTGGTCAGCAGCGCAGCGGTTTGCTGGGCTCCGACCAGGTTCTCGGCGATCTTGCGACGCAGCATCGACATCGGCACGACTTCCTCGTCGCGCGAGCCGCGAACCGCGGAGCCCGCCGGGCTCGAACCGGGGCTGGAGCTCGGCGCGCTTGCAGCGCGCTGCACGTCTTCTTTGAGCACGCGCCCACCGGGTCCGGTGCCGGTCACGCTTGCGGGGTCGACGCCTTCGCTGGCCATCAGGCGTGCGGCGGAGGGCATCACATGTCCGCCGCCGGCTCCAGCCTGCGCTGTTTCGGGCTCGGCGGCCGGAGCTTGGGTCGTTTGGGCCGGCGCCGAAGGAGCGGGTGCAGCGCCCTCTTCCAAATGTCCAATGACCTCGCCGACGGCGGCCATTTCACCGGGCCCCTTGAGAATCTTGACAACCTTGCCGTTCGCGGGAGCGGGCAGCTCCACCGTGGCCTTGTCCGACTCGATTTCAACGAGGGACTCGTCGAGCGCGACAGCGTCGCCTTCGTTCTTCAGCCAGGCCCCGATCTGGACTTCGGTGATGGATTCGCCGACGGCGGGGACCTTGAGTTCGATGACCATTCCTTCGGTCTGCTGCATGAGTTGTGGAGAGGAGGGGACCGTCACCCGAGGGGGGCGAAGGCCTGTTCGAGGAGTTCGGCTTGCTCGATGCGGTGAGCAGCGCTCGAGCCGGTGGCGGGGACGGCCGAGGCACGCCGGGTCACGCCGTAGAACTTGTGCTGACCCAGCACTTTGGCATGCAGGGCCCCTTGGGTTTGGAGATAGGGCCAGGCGCCCATGTTGCGCGGCTCTTCCTGGACCCACAGGATCGGAACGTTCGCCGGGTAAGGATCCAGCGCATGGCGAAGGTCGTCGGCAGCCAGCGGGAAGAGCTGTTCCATTCGAAGAATCGCGACGTCGGTCCGGCCGAGTTCGGTCCGGCGCTTCTCCAGGTCGTAGAACACCTTGCCGGTGCACAGCAGGATTCGATCGACCGAGCCCGGTTCGACCCGCTTTTCGCCGACGACTCCCGGGTCGCGCAGCACGCGATGGAAGTGGCCTTCCAGCAAGTCATCGAGCTGGGAGGTTGCGGCCGGATGACGCAGCAGGCTCTTGGGCGTCATGACGACCAGTGGCTTGCGCCACGGGCGCAGCACCTGGCGGCGCAAGACGTTGAATATTTGGGCCGGGGTGGTCGGCTGAACGACTTGAATGTTGTCTTCGGCTGACATCGACAAGAAGCGCTCGAGGCGAGCGCTTGAGTGCTCCGGTCCCTGGCCTTCAAAACCGTGGGGCAGCAGGAGAACCATGCCAGAAAGGCGATTCCACTTGGCCTCGGCCGAAACCAAGAATTGGTCGATGATCACCTGCGCCACGTTGACGAAATCACCGAACTGGGCTTCCCAGGCGACCAGCGCGTTCGGGGTATCGAGGCTGTAGCCGTACTCGAATCCGACCACGCCGACCTCCGAGAGCGGGCTGTTCTCAATCTCGATGCGCGCCTGCTCGGGGGAGAGGTGGTACAGCGGACGGAATTCGTGTCCGTCGGTGTAGTCGTGCAACACCGCGTGGCGCTGACTGAAGGTGCCGCGTTCGACGTCCTGTCCGGTGAGTCGCACGGGATGCCCGCGCAGGGCCACGTCGGCGAACGCGAGGGATTCGCCCGTTGCCCAGTCGAGGGGGCGCTCGCCGCGCGCCATCTCGCGGCGCTGGTCGAGCAGGCGTTCGATCTTGGGGTGCGGCGTGAAGTCGTCCGGCAGGGTGGTGAGCGCTTCGAGCATCGCGCGCAGGTCGTCGCGCGTGACCTTGGCCTGGACCCGCGGGCAGTCGGCGTCTTTGCCGCCGCGGTACTCCTGCCAAACGCCGCCCTGGGTCTGGGATTTCTTCTTGAACTCCTCCTTGCGCGCTTCGGTGAGGTGCGTTTCGAGCACCGAGCGACGCTCGGTCGCGATCTTTTCGGCCTCTGCGTTGGTGATTTCCCCGCTCTTGAGCAGGTGATCCAAGTAGCCCTCGCGCACGCTCTTGCGGGCCTTGATGGCCTTGTACATGAGCGGCTGGGTGAACTCGGGCTCATCACCTTCGTTGTGCCCGTAGCGCCGGTAGCAATACATGTCGATCACCACGTCCCGCGAAAACTCGTTGCGGAACTGTAGTGCAAGTCGAACGACTTGCATCACGGCTTCGGGGTCTTCGCCGTTCACGTGGAAGATCGGCACCTGCAACATCTTGGCCACGTCGGTGGCGTAGGTGCACGAGCGCGCGGCATCCGGTCCGGTCGTGAAGCCAACCTGGTTGTTCACGATGACATGGACGGTTCCGCCCGTGCGGTAGCCATCGAGTTGGGAGAGATTCAGGGTCTCCTGCGCAACACCTTGACCGATGAAGGCCGCGTCCCCGTGAATCAGCAGGGCCATGCCGCCCTTGCGGTGGATATCGCCGTAGCGGTCTTGCTTGGCGCGCACGCGTCCGAGCGCAACGGGGTTGACGAATTCCAGGTGGCTCGGGTTGAAGCACAGGGACAGGTGGACGGAATGTCCATCGCTGGTTTCCACGTCCGAGGAGTAGCCCAGGTGGTACTTCACGTCGCCGCGACCGAAGTGGGCTTCGGGGTTTGAGTCTTCGAATTCAAAGAAGATCTCGGCCGGAGGCTTGCGCAGCGTGTTGGCCAACACGTTGATTCGGCCCCGGTGGGCCATGCCGAGAATGATCTCCTTTACGCCGTGACGAGCAGCCTCCTCGATCGCCATGTCGAGCAGGGGGATCAAGCTCTCGCCGCCCTCCAGACTGAATCGCTTCGCTCCCAGGAACTTCTTCTGGAGGAACTCCTCGAAGATCACCGCGTCGGTGAGAGCGGTGAGGATGCGCGTTTGCTCGGCGCGGGTCAGCACCAGACGGTTCTCGGTGCCCTCCATGCGCTCGGTGAGCCAGTTCTTCACGTTCAAGTCGTCGATGTGCATGAATTGCACACCGATCGACCGGCAGTAGGTATTGGAGAGCCGCTCGAGAATCTGGCGCAGGGTCGCTGAATCGTCCCCAAAGATCGTTCGCGAGCTGAAGGTGCGGTCGAGGTCGGCCTCGGTCAGGCCGTAGTAGCCCATCTCGAGCTCCGGCTGTTCCGGACGCGGAAGGCCGAGCGGGTCCAAGCCGGCCAGCAGGTGTCCCCGCACGCGGTAGGCGCGTACCAGCTGATCGACGCGATCTTGGAGGTCGGCTAGTTCGCGACCGCTGGCCTCCAAGCTGTGGCTGGAGCTGGGCAAGGCCGCGGTGGCGCCGTCCGGGTTGAGCCCGCTTGGGCCAGTGCCGTTTGAGCTGGGGGGGCCTGGGCTGGTGCCGGCCCGGAACAGTCCGTTCTGGCGGCGTTCGGGCCCGGTCTGGGGCCGGTCGGCGAATCCGGTGCCGCCCTCGCGGTCGTCCGGGGCGACTTGCTCGAAGTACTCACGCCAGTCGCGATCGACGGCGCCGGGGTCCCGCAGGAAGCGGGCGTAGAGCTCTTCAGCGTAGGCGAGGCTCAGGTTGCCGGGGAGGCCGGCCGACGGGTCGGGAGCTTGGGGCATGGCGCGCGGAGGGTCCGGGCGGGATCCGGACTGCCCAGGTTCGAACCGGTCGTTCGTTGGGGCAGCCACGGGAGGACAGCCGGAGAGGATAGGTCTTTACGCCTCCCGGGCCCCCGTCCGAACGTCGAGGATTCTTCGCAGTGCGCGAAGCGGGAGCCAGAGAGGTCAGGGCCCCGCCTCCGAGCGGCCCCTATAGAAGACGTCTTTCGCAAGTCGAGAAAGCGAGGGGGCGATGGGGCCCAGGGCCGCCCAAGCACGTTGCCCCCGGGCGCCGCCAGGCCGGGAGCCTCCCTGGCAAGGGGCGGAACCGGGCGCCGCCGGCGGGCTTCCGACTGCTTGCCAGACGCGTCCAGAGTTTCAGGGAATCCCCGGCGATCTCCCCTCGGGTTTTCCGGTGTCAACCGCTCCTCGGGGGCGCCGGCTATGGGGGGGCGGTTCTCCGGAGCGCCGTTTCCTCGGAGGTCAAAACCGGATGGAGGTTGGGCCTGCGTACCGCCGGGCCGCTGGCTTGGGGCGCGGCGAACGAGGCCCCCAAGCTCCGGGCGGGCTCCCTGAGTCGCCTGCGAACGTTGTGGGCGAGGGCTGAGACGACCCCGCTCCGGGTTCTAGCAACCGTCGGCGCGGTCCTTGCCCCTTTGGGGGCGCTGGGGCATCTGCAGGAATCTAGGTGGACTCGTAAACTGCCGGAGGCCGCGCGCTATCCATCAGGGTGCCGCCCCGGGCCCGACTCGCACCCGCTTGGTTCCACCTTCAGGATGGCTCGCCGCATGACTCCGCCCAAGAAGCTCGTCGCTGGCTCCGGCGCGAACTCGCACTCCCCTGACACCGATTCTCAAACCACGGCCGCTTCTGCCCAAGCGGCCAGCGGAAGCGAAGGCGCCCGCCCGCTGGGCTTAGCCTTTGGGGATACGGTCCGCCAGCACGTGGGCTCGACCGTGGTCGGTCAAGAACAAGTGGTCGAGCGCGTGCTGATCGCGTTGCTCACAGGCGGACACGTTTTGCTCGAGGGAGTGCCCGGTGTCGCCAAGACGCTGTTGGTGCAGTCGATCGCCAAGGCGATCGACCTACAGTTTTCGCGAGTGCAGTTCACGATCGACCTGTTGCCTTCGGACATCGTCGGAAGCGAGGTGCTCGACACGAAGTCGTCCAAGTTCAAAGTGAAGCGGGGCCCGCTGTTTACGAATCTGCTGCTGGCGGATGAGATCAACCGCGCTTCGCCCAAGGTGCAAAGCGCGCTGCTCGAAGCCATGCAGGAACGTCGCGTCACGATTGGCGAGCAGACGTTCGACCTGCCCGCGCCGTTCCTGGTCATCGCGACCCAGAACCCGGTCGAGCAGGCCGGTACTTTCGAGCTCCCCGAGGCGCAGATGGATCGCTTCCTCCTGCGGCACCGTCTGGGCTACCCCGCCCAGACGGACGAGCTAGAGGTTCTGCGCCGGCACCTCGCACTGGGACTCAAAAAGTCTGGCTCGGGAGCCGTGCCCATGAGTGCGTTCGACGCGATCTCCGAAACGGCGCCTTTGGATCTCGACGATTTGACCCGCGCCATGGCACAGGTCCAAGAGGTCCACGTCAGCGAGGTTTTTTTGCACCATACGGTCGAGTTGGTGCGCGCAACTCGCGAGTGCTCGGAGCTGGTGCTTGGCGCCAGTCCGCGGGCGGGACTCGCCTTGACGACGGCCGCGCGTGCACGGGCTTGGATTCATGGCCGTGATTTCGTCGTTCCCGAAGATCTGTTTGAGCTGGCCCAGGATGTGATCTTGCACCGCATTCGCCCGACCTACGAAGCCCTGGCGCGGGGTCGCAGTTCCGAGGCCATCCTCGCCGACTTGGTCGCGGGGCTGGACTAGCTCAGGGTTCGCTGGCCTTCCCTGTGTCCTCTCGCAACATCGTCTTACCGCCGCCCCAGAGTCTGGCGGACCAACGCTTCGAGAAGGTGGCTCTGCGCTTGGCCGACGACCTGGCGTTCGGCACCCAGGCCTCGCTGTACGTGGGCTCTGGGTTGGAATACGCCCAGTCCCGTCCCTACGCGCCGGGCGATTCGATCAAGCAAATCGACTGGCGGCTCTCCGCGCGCCGCGGCGAACCGCACGTCAAGGAATACGAGTCCCTCAAGCGCGTGAACGCGGTCTTGCTCGCGGACGTCTCTACCTCGATGGCCGTCAGCTCAACCGAACTTTCCAAGCGCGACTTGGCGCTTTGGATCGCTGCTGCGCTCGGTCTCGCCTACACGGCCGCGCTCTGTCCCGTTGCGATCCGGCCTCTGGGCGGCGGTGGGGGATTGTCCGAGATACGCGAGCCAAGCTTGGAGCGCTCGCAGTTGTGGCGCTCGCTCGGAGAGCTACGTGCCGCGCCGGCGGCGGCTTCTCTCGAAGCAGCGAACCAACTCGGACTGCTGTTTCAATCCTTGCGTCGCCGGAGCTTGGTGGTGGTGCTTTCCGACTTTCACGAACCGGAGTTGCTGGGCGCGCTTTCGCGGCTCGCCCAGCGGCATGACGTTTTTGCCGTGCGCCTGTGCGATCCGGCGGAGGAAGAGCCGCTGCGCGCTGGGCTGGTGCGAGGCCGCGAGGCTGAATCCGGCGCGCGCTTTGTCCTTCCCGGACGCAGGCGAGCCGCGGCGGGCGCAAACTTCTCGGAGCGAGCCCGCGAGTTCGCGATCGACGCGCTCGAGCTGCGTACCGACCGGCCGTTCTTGGTCGAACTGGAGCGCTTTCTCGGCGCCCGTGAAGCGCGTGCGGGAGGCCAACGATGATCGGCATTTGCGGACTTGTCCTCTTGGTCTCTTGGCAGGCAGAGCCGATCGCGGTGACGACGGTCGGTATCGAAGGTCGCGCCCGGCTCGAGTCGAGCCGCCCGCTGCGCGCGCGCGATGCGCTGGAGGGGGACGAGTACCTGGCGCGCATCGTGCAAACCCGTGAGCTGCCCGGCGGGAACTTTGAAGTCGAGCTGGCCTTCCTGGCCGAACTGCCGGGTCCTTTCGATCTGCGCGAGCTCCTGACCGATCCGCCGGAAGAATTAGGCGAGCTGATCGTTCAGGTCGATTCTCTGCTGCCCGAGGAACACGATGGCGCGCTGTTCGAAGGAGCGCGCTCGAGATTGCCGAGTTACCCGAGTCGCACGCGCTGGCTGCCGTTCGCTGCGGTGCTGTGGGCGTTGCCCCTGCTGTGGGTCCTGGTGCGCTGGATACGCCGGCCTCGGATTCGTCCCGAGCCGCAGGCCTCGCCACCGACCCTCGCGGAGCGCTTGGAACCCCTGCTTGGAAAGGCCTCGCGCGGCGAACTGGATCCGGCGGGCAAGGCCAAGCTCGATCGTCTGATGCTCGAGGCCTGGAGTGTGAGCCTCCGAATTTCGGATCTGCCGCCCGGTGAGGCGATTGCCGCGATCCGGCGGCACGATCGCGCCGGTGCGTTGCTCGGAGAAGTCGAACGCTGGCTGTACGCCCCGAACGGGGCCGAAATCAACTCTGAGCGAGTCGCCGAGTTGCTTGAGCCTTACCGGACGGGTCGGTGGGCAGAGCTCCCGGCGGAGGCGCGCCCATGATCTTCTCCAATCCGGCGTGGCTCGCCGCGCTCGCCTTACCCCTGGCGCTGCTCGTTTGGCAGATGATCCACCGGACGCACGGTGTGCCGCTTCCGTTCGATCATGTCTCGCTTGCGCGGCGTAGCTGGCTCGACCGAATTCTGCGAGTGGCTGGGACGACCGGAGCGCTGCTGGGGGCGGTCGTGGTCCTGTTGGCGGCGGAGCCCACGCGCCTGGCGCCGGCGGGCACCGAACGCGAGGTGACCCAGATTGAAATCTGCCTGGATGTCTCGGGTTCCATGAAGTCCCAGTTGGGCGGGGATTCGCGAACCAGCCGGTACGACGCGGCCATGGAGGCCATCGGGCGATTCACCGATGCGCGCCGCGGGGATGCACTCGGGCTGACGATTTTCGGGGGAGAGACCATCCGTTGGACGCCGCGCACCCGGGACCTGGAAGCCTTGCGTCTCGCGACGCCGTTCCTGGATCCGTCACGCCAGCCGCGGCATATGAATTCGACGCGCATCGGCGGCGCCTTGCGGGCTTGTCGGCGTACGCTCGAGGAGGCGGAGACCGGCGATCGCATGATCATTTTGATCTCCGATGGATACTCGTCCGACCTGTCGGGATCGGCGGCCTACGAGATCGGATCGGAACTCGGCGACGCGAGGATCACCCTCTATGCCATTCATGTGGGCGGCGGCACGACGCCGTCGCAGCTCTTCGACGTGGTTGCGAAAGCCGGCGGCCGGGTTTTCAGCGCGGGCGACGAATACGGACTGGCCGAGGTTTTTGAGGCCATCGATCAGATGGAGCCTGCTGAACGCAAGGAGTCCTCGCGGAAACCCGCGCCCTGGTATCAGCCGCTGGCGTTGGCCGGCTTGCTCGTGTGCTGCGCGCACCTGGCCTTTTCGTTCGGTTTGCGGCCGGTGCCGCACTGAGTGGAGCCACGCCTTTCATGCAGGTTCGAGAACGACTTCAAGGTGCTCATGAGTGGCTGGATGAGACTCTGCTGGATTTAAATCCACTGCTCGGCGCCGCCATCATGGCTGCGCTGGCGGTGATCGCCGAGGGGCTCCACGTCCGTCGCTCCCGGCGGGTTGAGCGGCTTGCGTTTGGCTTGAGCTCCAAAGGCGCGCCACCGAATTGGGTCCGTGGGGTTGCGGTCGTGCGTGTGCTTGCCCTGGGTGGGTTGGTCTGGTCCCTGCTCGTGCTCTACGGCTTCCGGCCGCCGCCCAAGCTCGACGATCCCGAACGCGATCCTGCCCAGCATCTGCTGGTGGTATGGGATGCGAGTCCGTCGATGTTTTTGCGAGACGCAGGGCCCGAAGGCAATCAGAGTCGCGCGGAACGCGCGGCGGACCTGGTCGAGGGGATCCTTGCGCGGCTGGACACGCGCCGAACCCGGGTGAGCGTTGTCGCGTTTTACACCGGCGCCAAGCCCGTCGTGCTCGAGACCTTCGACATGGCCGTGGTCACCAATGTGCTGCGCGGGCTGCCCCTTGGGCACGCCTTCGATACAGGGCAGACCAAGCTGCAAGAGGGGGTCGAGGCCAGCCTCGCCTTCGCGAAGAATTGGCCCCGGGCGAGCGCGGCGCTGCTGGTGGTCTCCGACGGCGATAGCCTGCCCGGAACGCCGCCGGCGGCCTTGCCCGATTCGGTCGCCGACTGCCTGGTTCTGGGGGTAGGGAATCCCCTGCGCGGGGCACCGATCGCCGGACGTACCTCCAGACAGGACCGGCGCTCGCTGGAGCACCTGGCTGTGCGCCTTGGGGGCGTCTACCACGATGGGAATACCCAGCATTTGCCCAGCCAAGTCTTGAAGGGGCTTTCCATGGGGGTCCCCGAGCTGGCCGAGGGGCCTGACCTGCGGGACAAGGCACTGGTCGTCGCGGCTTTCTCGGCTTTGATTTTGGCCCTTCTCCCGCTGTTGCTCCACGCGTTTGGAGGCCTAAGACCCATCACTGCGCCGGTCCGGCCTACAATCGGCTCCGACCTGCCCGTCCCCGCTTCACCAACAACGACTCGCCTGCGATGAAATCCAAAATCGCCTGGTCCCTTTGGGCCCTTGCTCCGTTCCTCGCCTGGGTTTGGCTCTCCGGACCCGGAGACGCCGCGCGCCGCGCAGAGCACACCCAAGGATTGATCCAGGGGGCTCGCTTCGCCGAGTTCCAAGAAAACTGGTCGGGGGCCGTCCGAGGCTACGACCGTGTGCTCGAGCAAGAGCTTGAGCTCGATGCCGAGCGCGCCGTTCAACTGGCACGCGCCAAAGCCACCGCAAGGGAGGGCGACCTGTGGTCTGCGATCGGCCAGCTCGAAGGGCTGCTGGCGAGCGCGGAGCAGTCCGAGGCCGCCGGATCCGACACCGAAGCCGTGCGCTCCGAGTTGGCTCAACAGCGCTATTTCGCCGCCTGGCTGATGCGCCTGGAAGGTGGCGAGCGGGATGAGTGGTTCCCCGAGTCCGAACTCGCGCGCGAGCATTTTCGGCTGTTGGCCGAGACCGCTCCCGAAGATCGCTCGGAGGCCTATGCAAAAAACGTCGAGTCCGTCCTGCGCTTGCAGCACATGGACTTGAACGAACTGATGGCGTTGCCATTGCCGAAGAACTGCTCTTGCAACTGCACCGGTCTATGCAAGTCGAAATCTTCTTCCAAGGCCGGCAAGTGCCGAGCGAAGAGAGGAAAAAAGGAAACCGATAGCCGCAAGAAGCTCAATTCCGAATGCGCCGGCGCCATGCGGGCCTTTGGGTCCGGATCCTGAGCGACCAGGAGCGACCGCAAAGCCCCTGTGCGACTCGCCTAGACACTAGGCATCTCAACACTGGGTCCTCAACACTGGGTCCCTCAAACTGGGCCTAAACTTCGTCCCCCCGCCAAGTTTGCGGGGGGGCTGGTTCAGTCGATCACCTCCCTTTGATTCCAAGCCGGGGGCGTTCCCCGATCGTCATGCAGCTCGCTCGCATCGCTCGGATTTGTTTCGTTTTGCCCGGATTGGTTTTCGCTTTCAGTCCTCGGTTGCGAGCCCAGGATCCGATGGTCGAGTTCATCGACGTGATGGGAGCCCTGGAGAGCAAACTTGTCTTGTTGGGAGACGAGCCTCCGGTGGAAGAAGAACCTGATCCCGCAGAGGGCGAAGCGGGGCGCAAACCCTCCCAGCTGGAGAAGGCCTTCGCGAAGCTCAAATTGGAGCGGACGCCGAAATCGGTGTTCGAGGCGCGAGCCGACCTGGCACGGCGGGCTCAGCTCTCCGCCAGCCCCGCGGAAAAGGCCTCTGATGCGGCAGGCGGGGGCGGGAACGAAGTCGACGAAAAGGAGTCCAAGAAGCTCGAACAGCAGCAGGCCAAAGAAGACTCAGAGCGGCTGGGGCTCTTGTGCGTCGCAGGCGAGTGGGAGGCGGTGTCCGATTCCTTGAGCCAGCTGGATCCCGCCGAGGCGGAGGGGCTGTTCACGCACCTGTGCACAGCCCTTTCAACCGCAGATACGGTTGCGCTTCCCGAAGAGGTGCTGGTCATCGCGGATGTTTCGCCGGTTGAGCCCAGCCCCAAGGCGGAGCGTGCCCTGGCTGGGTTGCTCCGGTCAGCGCGCACACGCGGCGGGGACGAGGAGCTCACGCGGCGACTTCGAGAGGGCACGCGCTGGCTCGGCGGCGGGACTCCCAAGGCTCGTGGACGCGCCGCGCAATGGCTGATCGCGGCCGGAGCGCTCGGGGCGGCGAACGAGTTCCTCGATCCGCTCCCTCCGCCGGACGAACAGACCGGGGCGCGCAACCCTGAGGACCTGCGGCGGCACGCCCTGGTGGCGCTGCACCGAGGGCTGCAAGCCGAACGCTACGGCGAGCGTCAGGCCGAGCTGGAAGCGGCTTGGGACTGGCTGGACGAGGCTTCTCGAGCTCCCGATTTGAAGCCGGCTTTGATTGCGGAACTGGTTGCTGCACGCGAACGCGTGGCCGAGCACGTGGATGCGGAACTGGCGGCCCGCTGGCGAGAATCGCTGTTTACCGATCGCGGGGGTGAGGAGGGAGCGAAGGCTCTCGCTGCGCTGGCCGGCGGATTGGCCGAGCTGCAGGCGCAAAACCAAATGGGCATTCAGCGCTATGAGTCCTGGAAGGAGATTCATCGATTGGCGGAGGCGCTTCTTTTGGCGCGCGGCATCGAGCTCGACGTTTGGAAAGCTCCGCTGGCGGCGGTGACGAGCTTGTACCTGCACGATGCCCAGCTTTCGCGCACGGAAGCGGAAGCCCAGCGGAGCCGGCAGAACGCGGGCAATTTTTACTTCGGGAACTTCAGTCAGGCCCCGAGCCAGAAGCAACTGCTGGAGACCCTGCCAAGCTTGCTGTGGCTGCGCACGATCGAGCCCTCCCAGGGACGCCGGCTCGCTTCGGAAGCGATTCAACTCTTGGCCAGTTCGGACGAGGTCGAGCGCGCCCACCGCTGGCTCGGGGAAGCCGTCCTCAGAGAGCCGGACTCCGGCGAGGATCTGGTGGCTAGTTTCTTGCGGGCCTGGTGTGTCGCGCTGGATCCGACCGGGCGTTCAGAAAGCGGGGTGGAGAGTTTCAATCCGTTTGGAACCACGAGTGTCTTTTTCTCCGGGGGCGTGACCTACTACATGGGGGGCGCGCCCAACGATTTCTCGAACGGCCTACCGGTTACCCGTGCCCGGCAGGAAGAGTCTCTGGATCAGCTGGCGGGTGCCCTGGAGCGTTTTCGAGCGATTGGTGTGAACGAGCCAGAGCCCTCGGCGGTGGTTGAGGCCTTCGCGGCCTGTCACTCGCCGGCCGAGGTCTACGGGGTGGCCGATATCGAACGCGTGTTTGGACCGATCCCCGCTCTGCCCGGAGGCGTAGCAGCGGCCCTGTCGAGCGCCATGCGCCAGCGACTTGCCAAGCAGTGGCGCGACACCAAGGTCATCGAGGCGACGGGGGCCCGGCGCTCCAGCGAAGAGATCGACGCGGAAATCGAGCGCGGCTACCAGCTCGCGGGCCGGCTGGCCGAGCGTGCGCTGGGTGCGCAGCCGGACTCCTGGAACTTTGGCGTTGCGAACGCCTCCCTGGCTTTTGAGCACGCCGAGTTCCAGTACTCCCTGGATCCGGAGCTCGAAACCTACGCGCCGCTTCGTGAGGCGGCCTTCGAGTCGTTCGCCGGCGCGGCGAGGCTCTACGAACGAGCCCTGGAAGACGGCCGCAGTGCGCCAAGCGCCGAAGCGCACCTGGCTTGGTTTCGCGCCGCCTTGGGCGCCAGTGAGGCCGGCTATCTAACCCGTGAGACCCAACCCGACGTGGATCAGGTCGAGCGAGTTCGAGGGGCGCTGGACGCGCTCGACGAACACGAGGAAAAACGACACACCGGTTTGTTCGCGAAGGCCTTGACCGGCGAGTTGCTCGAGGTGCCCCCGGTCGCCAAGCAGCGTTTTGCCCGCCACGCGGCGCGGGTCGTGGGCTCACACGAGGAGGCTGAGAGTCTGCGCAAGCTGCTCGATTTCTACGAGTCGATTGCGCGCGAAGTCGAGCTGCTGGTCGAGGTCGATGGCTCGACCGATGTCGGATTCGAGGCGCCGTTTGGCGTGCGGTTGTGGCTGGCCTCTTCCTCAGCGCTGGCGCGCGAGGGCGGGGGCTTCTCGCGCTACCTTCAGAACCAGGTCCAGACGCCCGCGACCGGGGTGCCGGTCGACTATCGAGACCGCTTTGAGGAAGGCCTTCGCCAGGCCTTGTTCGAGGGCTTCGAAGTTGAAGGGTTGCAGTTCTTGCCCCCCGAGGCTCCGGCTCGTTCTTATGGACGCGACCACTGGGAGCGCAAGCCGATGGCCTACTTGGTGCTCCGCGCCAAAGACCCCGCGATCGATAGGATTCCTACCCTGGGGATCGATTTGGACTTTAGCGACGGTCAGGGCCAAGTCGCGATCTCGGTGCAGAGCACTCCGATTCTGATCGACGCCAAGCCGACCGGGCTGGCGCTACGCAAGCTGGATGAGCCACGGTTTGAATTCACCCTGGACGATCGAGACCTGGACGAGGGGCGGATCTCCATCGAGGCGCGCGCGACCGCGTTTGGGGCGTTGCCGGAGGTCTCCCGGCTCCTTACGGACCTTCAGCAGCCCGGTTTCGAAGGCCCGGAAATCGCGGACCTGCCAGCCAATCTGATCGAAATCGATCCGGCCCGGCAGCCGCCGGCTCCGCTCGCCGAGCGGACCGCCACCCTGACTTACACCGTCGCCACCGGTGGCGACGGTACGTTCCGCTTCCCGTCGGTCGTGGAGGATTCGGCTGAGGTCTCGTACCGGCGCTTTGCCGACATGGACATCGTCGATTTGGAAGGGCCGGTCACGCCGCTCGAGTCCTGGCAAACGACATCCACGAACTGGACGCCCTGGATCACTCTGGGAGCGTTGTTGTTGGTGGCTTTTGGAGTGTTCTCCTTGGGGCGCAGTAGCTCCAGGGACGACTCGGGCGAGCGAACCGGTCCGCCCAGCCAGCCGAGCCCGGTGGTGGCGGTTGGCTACCTTGAAAAGCTCGCTAGCGACGGAGGGAATCGGCTGTCTCCGGAGCTCCTGGCCGAGCTGGAGTCGGAAACCGAGCAACTGCGGGCGATGTTCTTCGCTCCGCCCAATAACGGCGAAGCGAACGGGAT
Source organism: uncultured Planctomycetaceae bacterium (assembly GCA_964619265.1). Classification (GTDB taxonomy): domain Bacteria; phylum Planctomycetota; class UBA1135; order UBA1135; genus CAZUCE01. Next base: position 76,033 of record CAZUCE010000013.1, on the reverse strand, counting down.
CGACCCAGGCGAGCTGGGCAGCCGCCTGCGCCACTGGGCAGCTTTGGCTGAGAAGCGCAACTGAGGCACTCCCGCCGGCCGCCGCTTGTGGGTCAGGCGGATTGGCCGGCCGCAGCGCGTCGCTTGGCTTCCGCCTGTAGCTTGCGCTGATAGCGGCTCTGCACCAGGTCGGTGACAATGAGGACGCCGATGACGAAGTAGAAGGTCGTCTTGGTCATGGCGTGGATCTCGTTGCCGAACAGGACCAGGTGCGACTGATGTCCGCCCTCGGTGACCAGCATGATGCCGACGACGAACAGGACGAACAGCCCGAGCACTTCGTACATGCGGTTCTTGGCGAGGAAATCCGACACGCGATCGGCTAGCAAGATCATCATCGCGCCGCTGATCACAATGGCGCTGGCCAGAATCCAAAACACGTCGGAGAGCGCGAGCGCCGAGAGGATTGAATCGAATGAGAACACCAAGTTCATGGTGACGATCCACGTGATCGTGGCGCCAACCCCGCGCGGTGAGCGGTCTTCACCCTCGTGATGCTCGAGGGTGAGCATGTGCAGAATTTCCTTCGTGGCCGTGTAGAGGATAAAGGCGCCTCCGACGAGGTTCAGCATCGCCCCAAAGTTCACGTCCATCTCGACGATTCCTTCCTTGTGGTAAACGAACCACGGGGCCTTCAGGCTCTCGAGCAGTTGCATCACGACGAACAGCAGCACGATGCGGAGCACGATCGCGAGCGTGATGCCGATGCGTCGCACCTTGGCCTGGTACTCGGGAGCCACTCGTTTGGATTCGAGCGAGATGTACAGCAGGTTGTCAAAGCCGAGAACGGCCTGCAGCAGGACCAGGAAAGCGAGGGTGACCAGGTGCTCCATGGGGGGTGGTTCGGGAAGTCCGAAGGGGGGCCGGCGGTGAAAAGTGGGGGGCTCGCTAGGGGCGAGCGCGACGAATGGCCCAAGTGCCGTGGGCGCGGGCAATGAGGTTCGCGTCCGCATCGCGGAGCTCGGCCTCGCAGAAGGCGATCCGGCCGCCTACTCGGGTCGGGCGGCCGCGGGCTGTGAGTTTGCCTTCCGCGGGAGCCATGAACTGCACCGAAAGCTCGACGGTCGCGCAGGAGTCGCCGGGAGCCAGCGTCAGCCCAACGGAGCGCCCCATAGCGCCGTCTAGGAGGCTGGTCGCCAGCCCTCCGTGGACCGAGCCCAGCTCATTGCGGTGTTGATCTGTTGGGGCCAGGCTGAGCTCAACCGAGCCGTCGGCTTGGTCGGTGACCTGGATGCCGAGCAGTTGATTGAACGGGCTGACCCGGGGAATTTCACTCATCGCAGACGGGGAGGTAAGGCGCTGGCACCGAACACCCGTCGAAACAGGCGGACGACAGACTCGTCGGTCTCGTAGCGTTCGAGATCGCCGGGGGCGACCCACGCCAGGTCGTGAGACTCCTCGGAGACTTGATAGCGAGCTCCGGCGGGGGCTTGCAGCTGGAAGCGCACGTCCAGATGCAGATGCTCCGGCTCGTCCTTGCGGGCAGGGATCGTGTGGATGTCCAAGTCCATCGGTCGCGGATCGAGGAGAAGACCCGCAATCCCGGATTCCTCGGCGCCTTCGCGCAGAGCGCTGCGCGCCAGGTCGCCGTCCCCATCCACATGCCCACCGAGTTGCAACCAGCGATTCAGCTTGCGGTGGTGAGTGAGCAGCGCGCGCTCGCGGGATGCGTCGAGCAGCAGCGCCGAAGAAGTCAGGTGCCCGGGCAAGCAGCTGCGTAGGAGCGCATCCGGGTGCTCATCCAAGAACTCGAGGATGCGTGCTTGTTCGCGGAGCTGCCCCTTGTCCGCGGGCACGTAATCCGCGACGCATTCACGCGCGCGGGCCCAGGCCATTCGATCGGAGTCACCCACGATGGGTTCCTGTCAACTCCGCAAGAGTTGGCGGTAGCGGCCCGCTCGCGATTCCGGCGGGAAGCCCATCTTCTCGCGCCAACCCTCGCGCCATTCCGTGTAGTCCTCGAAGTTGCCGTGGTGGAAATTGACGTATCCGTCTCCTTCGAAGGCGAGGATGTGGGTCGCGAGTCGGTTGAGGAAGTAACGGTCGTGGCTGACCACGATGGCCGAACCAGGGAAGTTGTCGATCGCGTCCTCAAGTACGCGCAGAGTGTCCAGGTCGAGGTCGTTGGTTGGCTCGTCGAGCAGGATGACATTGGCGCCGGTCTTCAGCATGCGGGCCAGGAGCACCCGGTTGCGCATTCCCCCGGAACATTCGCCCAAGGGCTTTTGTTGGTCTTCGCCCTTGAAGTTGAAGCGCGCCACGTAGGCTCGCCCGTCGATCGTCTTCGATCCGAAGGGCAGCAGGTCGTTGCCCTCGGTGATGTTGTCGTAGACCGACTTCTCGTCGTCCAAGATCATCCGCGACTGATCCAGGTAGGTGAGTTCGACGGTCGAACCGATCGAAACCTTGCCGGAATCGGCTTCCTGTTTGCCGAGTAGGATCTTGAGCAGCGTGGATTTGCCCATGCCGTTTGCGCCCACGATGCCCAGAATCGCGCCCTTGGGGAGGCTGAAGGTGAGCTCCTTGAACAAGGTGCGCCCGTCGAAGCCTTTGGTGAGGTTCTCGGCGTCGATGACCTTGTCGCCCAGGCGCTGGCCGGGCGGGATGCGCAAGTCGATCGACTCGATGACGTCGTCGATGCGCTGGGACTCCATCTCTTCCAGGCGCTGCAGCCGCGCTTTGCTTTGGGTTGTGCGCGCCTTCGGCGTCTTGGCCTTCCATTCGCGCTCCGCTTTGATGCGCTTGAGGAGTCGCCCATCGCCTTTGCTCTTCTCGTTGAGTCGTTTTTCTTTGGCTTCCAGGTAGTCCGAGTAGTTGCCCTTGTAGATGGTCGGGTGTCCGCGCTCGATCTCAAGCATCCAACTCACCACGTTGTCGAGGAAGTAGCGGTCGTGGGTGATGAGGACCACGGTTCCGTCGTACTCCGCCAGGTGGTGCTCAAGCCACTCGACCGTGTCGGCGTCCAGGTGGTTGGTGGGTTCGTCGAGCAGCAGCAGGTCCGGGTGGTTCAGCAGCAGCTTGGCAAGCGCAACGCGACGGCGCTCACCCCCGGACAGCTTGGTTACATCGGCGTCCATCGGCGGAAGGTCGAGCGCTGTGGAAGCTTGCTCCAACCGACTGTCGAGGTCCCAGATGCCCTTGGTGGTCATTTCGTCGCTGAGGCGCTCGTACTCGGCGTTGAGCTTGTCTTCCTCAGGCCCGGAGACCGATCCAAGCAAGCCGAGTACTTCGTTGTAGCGAGCCTCCATTTGACGCAGCGGCGCGACGGCTTCCTCCAGGTTGCCCGCAACGTCGAGGTCTTCGGACAGCGGCGGCTCCTGCTCGAGGTAGCCGACAGTCAATCCTGCCGAGGGCTTAGCGGTGCCCTCGAAGGCCTTGTCCTGCCCCGACATGATCCGCAACAGGGTGGACTTTCCGGCGCCGTTCGGGCCGATGACACCGATTTTGGCCCCTTGAAGGAAGGACAGGGTGAGACCCTTCAGGATCTCCTTCTGGCCGTAGTACTTGCGGAGGTCTTCGACCTGGAAAACGATTTTCTCGGACATACTTCTTTCGGGTTAGCGGGCGAGGAGGATAGCCGGCTGCTCGGCCCGGAACCAGGTTGGTGGCGCCTCTGTGCTGTCAGAGGGGGTCGTTCCGCGGCCCGGGACGGGGACCGGGCATATTCAGCCCCTCGGAAGCAGAGCAGCGGGGCCCCGCGGTGCGGCCCGAATTCACCACCAGGCGGGTCCGGGTATCTTGCGAGCTGCGGCCAGCGATGTGGGGTGGCTCCACGACCGTCCCCTCCGGCGCCGCGCACTCCCGCTCTGCTTACCGCGCCTCTCATGTTCCATTTTGTTCTCGGCCTGCTGCCGGCCACCCCGGCGATTCAGGAACTGCCCCACGAGCTCTACCAGCTCGACAACGGCCTCGATGTCATCCTCCACGAGGATCATTCCGCGCCCCAAGTTGTCGTCAACCTCTGGTACGACGTGGGTTCGAAAGACGAGGCTCGCGATCGAACCGGGTTTGCTCATCTGTTCGAGCACCTGATGTTCATGGGGACCGACCGGGCGCCGAATTTCGACGTGCTCATGGAAGGCGGTGGCGGTTGGAACAACGCCTCGACATCCTCGGACCGGACCAACTACTACGACGTGGGGCCGGCGGAGCTGCTGCCGACTCTTTTGTGGCTAGAAGCCGATCGGCTGGAGTCGCTATCCAGTGCGATGACGCTTGAGAAGCTCGACCTCCAGCGGGCCGTCGTGCTGAACGAGTATCGGCAGAACTACGAGAACCGTCCGTACGCGAAGGCCGGGCTTGCTGTGTCTCAACTACTTTACCCGCCGGCGCATCCCTACCACATTCCCACGATCGGCCTGCCCGAGCACATCGTCTCGGCTACGGTCGAGGACGTCGTTCAGTTCTTCGAGACGTTTTACGTTCCGTCGAACGCTTCGTTGATCGTGGCGGGGGACTTTGATCCCGCGGTGGCAAAGCCGCTGATCGACGAACTGTTCGGAACGCTCGCCCGGGGCGACGACCCGCCCCGTCAGCAGATCCCGGCGATCGAGATCGACACGACGCGGCGCCGGACGCTGACCGATTCGGTCCGGCTTCCGATGGTGACCCTGGCCTGGCATAGTCCTGCGTTCTATGCCCCGGGGGATGCCGAGATGGATCTGGTTGGAGCGCTGCTTGGGGATGAACCGACCGGTCGCCTGTACCAGCGTCTGGTGGTTCAAGATCAACTCGCAGCTCAGGTGTCTTGCTACCAGTCCTCCGCTCTGCACGGCTCGGAGTTCGTGATTCAGGCTCTGGCGCTTCCGGGCGCGGACCTTGGAGCGATCGAGGCGGCGATCGACGAAGAGTTGGCCCGGTTTGTGGAGCAAGGGCCGAGCGACGCGGAGCTCGCCCAGCATCGCGCTTCGTTCGAATTGGGGATGGTGGCGCCCTTGGATTCGGTGCGCGAGCGCGCGGACTTGATGCAGCGCTATCACTTTTACTTCGGCGAGCCTGATGCTCTGACACGAGATTTGGACCGCTACCGAGCTGCGAGCCCGGAGGACGTTCGCGACGTGTCGGCCGAGGTCTTCGGCGCTCCGGGCCGGGCCATCGTGCGAGTGCTGCCCGAGGAGGCCCTGGCCGCAGCGAACAACCCGAGGGACACTCCGCCGCCGAATCTCGAGCCGCGATCCCTGCAGCTTCCCGAGCCCGTGGTGACCACCCTCTCTAGCGGTATCGAAGTGCGGCACTTCGAGCGCATGGATTTGCCGCTGATCGGGGTTCGGATGTTGTTCCTCGGAGGTTCCAGCCTCGACCTGCCCGGCAAACAGGGGCTGGTGTCGCTCACCTTTGATCTGCTCGACGAAGGAGCTGGAGGGTTGGACGCCGCCCAATTGGCGCGCGAGATCGACCAACTCGGCGCGAGTCTTTCGGTGACGACCACCGACCGCAGCGCTGTGATTGCCCTCGACGGGTTGCCGTCGAATTTCGAGCAGGCGCTCGATCGCTTGTCCGACGTGGCCCGGGAGCCGGCGCTCGAGCCCGAGGATTTTGCGCGCGTGCAGCGGCTGCTGCTCGAGTCTTTGGCTTCTCAGGTCGATGACCCGGCGGCCATCGCGCAACGGATTGAGCGTTCGGCCTGGTACGGACCCGGCCACCCTTGGGCTCACCCGCCTGAGGGTGGGCAGAGCAGCGTCGCGCAACTGACCTTGCGGGACGTCCAGGAGGAGCTGGCCCGCCAGCGACTTCCTGAGCGGGCGATCCTGCTGAGCGCCGGGCCCATCGAAGCCGAGGAGATGTTCCGGCTGCTCGAGCAACGCTTCGGAGATTGGAGCTTCGACCCCGGCTCGCTGTCTGGTGTAGAGCCACGCGTCCCCCAATCCGATGGACCGATTGCTGCCGGCGCGAACAGCGATCTGCGGATCGTGTTCTGCGATTCACCGGGGGCTACCCAAACTCAGGTTCGCTTCGTCGGTCCGGCTCCAGCTGCAGGCAGCTCGGGGCAAGTTCCCGCGCAGCTGCTGGCCACGGTGCTTGGGGGGACCTTTACCAGTCGCCTCAATCAGAATCTGCGCGAAGACAAGGGTTGGACCTACGGTGCCGGCGCCCGGTTCGAGGGTCGCTCCGAGGGCGGCCGCCTGTTGGCTTCGGCCAGCGTGCAGGTGGATCAAAGCGGTCCTTCGATCGCCGAGTTCCTGGCGGAGTTCGAGAAGCTCCGGGCTGACGGCGTGAGCGAATTCGAGCTCTCGAAAGCTTCGGCTAGCCAGCGCCAGCGAACCGTCGAGCAGTTGGCTGGCCTGAACGGCCTGCTGGGGGCAGCGATCCGGTTCGAGCTACTTGGGCTACCCCTTAGGCGTTTGTCTGAGGAGCTGGACGCGATGGCCAGCGCTACGGGCGAAGAGTTGAACGCCCTCGCCCCGGCGGCCATCGTGCCTTCCCTGCTGGTCCTGGTCGGGGATGCGGATGCGGTTCTGCCCCAAATCGCTGCCCTGCGCAAGAAGTGGAGCGACCTGCCCGAAATCGAGCGGGTGGACGTCGAGGGCAATCCACTGGCCGCTCGGGAGGCTTCTGCTCCGCGCTGATTGCACCCGCGGCTCACCGTGCTTTCCGCGCGATCCCCGATCGGGCATCCTGTTCGGCCGTTCCACGCTTTGCGACGGAACACAGACCTTGAGTCCAGCCATCCTCTTCCAGCCTGACCACTCCGCCATGAGCCCCGCGACCTCCCCCCAAGACCTCTCTCGCTTACTCGCTCCCTTTGGCCTGGAAGGCAAGTTGTCGGGTGCCTTCTGCGGCGAGTGGCTCGAGACCACCGGACCGGAGCTCGAGGTGACCTCCCCGGGCACCGGTGAAGTGATCGGCGTGGTGCGGCAGGCTTCGGCCGCGGACTACGACAAGTGCATCCAGGCGGCCGAGTCCGCGTTCGAACGCTGGCGTGCCATGCCTGCTCCCCAGCGCGGCGAGGTTGTGCGCCAAATGGGCAACGCGATGCGCGCGAAGAAGCAGGAACTGGGCGAGCTGCTCACGCTTGAGATGGGCAAGATCCTCCAAGAGGGTCTGGGCGAGATCCAAGAGGCCATCGATATCGCCGATTTCGCCGTCGGTCAGTCGCGCATGCTCTACGGGCTTTCCATGCACTCCGAGCGCCCCGGACACGCCATGCGCGAGCAGTGGCACCCGCTCGGCCTCGTTGGGATCATTTCGGCGTTCAACTTTCCCGCGGCGGTCTGGGCCTGGAATTCAATGCTGGCGCTGATCGCTGGCGATGCGTGCGTTTGGAAGCCAAGCCCTAAGACTCCTCTCATCGCCATTGCGATGACCAAGGTCTGCGCGGAGGTGCTCGAACCCCACGGCCTTGGCGGCCTGGTGTCGTTGGTCATCGGAACCAACGAAGAAATCGGTGAGCGCCTGGTCGCCGACGAGCGCCTACCCCTGGTTTCCTTCACCGGTTCGACCCCGGTAGGCAAGCTGGTGGCCGCGAAGGTTGCCGGCCGCCTCGGACGCACAATCCTAGAGCTCGGCGGCAACAATGCGATGGTTGTGACTCCGAGGGCCGATCTCGACATGGCGATTCCAGCGATCGTGTTCGGATCGGTGGGTACCGCTGGCCAGCGCTGCACCACAACGCGGCGCGTGCTGGTTGACGAGTTGATCGCCGATGAAGTCGAGCAGCGCTTGCTGAAAGCCTACGAGCAGGTGCGAATCGGAAACCCGCTGGCCGAGGGGACGTTGTGCGGTCCGTTGATCGACAGTCAAGCGGTCGATCAGATGCAGGCGACGCTCAAAAATGTGCAAGCCGAAGGCGGCGAAGTTCTATGCGGTGGTGAAGTGCTCCAGTTGGACGGCGCCGAAGCCGGCGGTCACTATGTGCGACCCGCCATCGTTCGCGCGAAGAACAGCTACAAGTCGGTGCAGCACGAGACCTTCGCGCCCGTTCTGTTTGTGATTCGCACCAAAGGGCTTGACGACGCGCTGACCCAGCACAACGGAGTGCGCCAGGGGCTCTCCTCGGCGATCTTCAGCCTGGATGTTCGGGAGGCCGAGCGCTTCCTGTCCGTCGCCGGATCAGATTGCGGCATTGCGAACGTGAACATTGGTACCTCCGGCGCTGAAATCGGCGGCGCGTTCGGCGGCGAGAAGGACACCGGCGGCGGCCGTGAGTCCGGCTCGGATGCTTGGAAGGGCTACATGCGTCGTCAGACGAACACGGTGAACTGGTCGACGGAACTCCCGCTCGCCCAGGGCATCCAGTTCGGCTGAGGAGCGCCCGGGTTCGTCCTCCCCGGACTGCCGGGCCACACGATCGGTGGCCGGGCCCGGTGGTAGGGCGCCCGCTTGTACGGCTTCCAGCACCTGCGCACCGGCTCACCCGCGCAGGAGCCAGGCTCTCTCCCGGGCGAACGGGGACTCGCCGGCCAGGGGAGGGCTCTGCGGGGCCTTTTGCGAACAAGGCTCAGATTGGCTCCAGATCGGCAGGCTTTGGGCTCGAAGGACTCCTCAGAGTTCCCTTTCCAAGCTGTGACCGATCCTCTCCCCCTCGAATCGTTGCGCCGCCGAACCTCGGACAACCAAGTGGTTGCCAGGGTCGCGGTGGCCAAAGCCCACCGTGACCAGGTGGCCCCGGCCCGTGGCCCCGCGATGCCTCCGTTCGATCTTCGATCCGTGCGGCGTGGAGCGCTTGAGCTGGTGGGGCCCCGCTTCCTCCCGAAGCAGTGCCTGGTCGAGCTCTCGGTCTCCCGCGGCGGAGAGGAAGTGGCCCGAGGCATGCTCGGAACGGTTCGCAAGGTCACGCTGCTCGGTGTCCAGCCGACCTACGCACTCACCGTTCAGTTGGAGGCCGGAGACCCCGAGGGCCTGGCGCGCCTGGTGCTCGGATCCGGTCTGAGGGATGCCCCGGAACGCAAGGAGTTCCGGCTGCCCGGAGCGCCCGCGCTGCCGGGCTGGGCGTCGCTGCTTGTCGAGTATGGCCTGCTGAGCGAGGTCGAGCTGCGTCGCTGCGCGCTGGAAGCTCGTACGAACAACCGGGACTTCCGGGAAGTGCTGGGTCGGTTGATCCCCTCCGACGACCTAGCGGTTTGCCAGGCCCTGGACTGTGGCGTTCCGTTCGTCGATCCGCGCGAGTTTCGGTTGTGCGAGGCGAATGCGAGCCTGGTGCCCCAGGAGGTCGTATCCAGACACGGCGTGGTCCCGTTGTTTGACACAGGCGGTGTGTTGACCCTGGGCATGAAGGACCCGACCGATCTGGCCCTGGTGGATCAGGTTCGCCTGAGAACCAAACGTCAGGTCGATCCGTGCTTGGTAACGCCCTCGGTCCTCGACGGTGTGATCACACAGATCTACAGAACCGAGCCCGCTCCCGCGACGCCGAGCCGTCGCTCGCCGGCACGCCGCGATCGATCCACGGACGTTCCCGAGGCCAACAACGAAGTGGCCAAGCTGGTCCGATCGTTGGTCGAGCAAGCGGCTGTCAAAGGGGCGAGCGACGTGCACCTCGAGCCCGAGAAAGAACACCTGCGGGTGCGCCTGCGCATCGATGGCGTGCTGCACGAGCTGGCGCGGCTTCCGATTGATCGGCATGCCGCTTTGACCAGCCGGATCAAGGTGCAGTCCCAGCTCGATATCTCCGAGACCCGGCGCCCCCAGGACGGTCACTTCGACCTGGTCGCTGGAGGCCGCGAGATCGACGTTCGCGTTTCAACCCTACCGACCGTCCAAGGCGAGAACGTGGTCATGCGGCTCGTGTCCTCGGACAGCGAGACGATCGGGCTGGATCAGCTTGAGCTCCCGGAACGGATTCGAGCAGGCCTTGAGCGCCACCTCGCAGCGCCGAATGGCATGGTGCTGGTCAGCGGTCCGACCGGCAGCGGCAAGACTACGACGCTCTACGCAGGACTTGAGCGGCTCAACACGATCCATCGCAGTATTGTGACCATTGAAGATCCGGTCGAGCGCCGGGTCGAGTTGCTGCGCCAAATCCAAGTCAATCCGCGGGTGGGACTGACCTTCGCGAGTGGTTTGCGCAGCATTCTCCGGCAGGATCCAGACGTGATCATGGTGGGGGAGATCCGCGACGAGGAGACCGCCGAAATCGCGGTTCAGGCGGCCCTCACCGGTCACTTGGTCTTGAGTACGCTGCACACAAACACGGCGGCTGGAGCCATCGTCCGGCTGTGTGAGATGGGCGTTGCACCCTTTCTTTTGACTTCTTCTCTTCGCGCCGTGATCGGCCAGCGGCTCGTCAGGCGTGTATGCAGCAACTGCGCTCGCGAAGAGCGGCCGGACCCGGTCTTGGTGAAGGGGCTCGGGATTCAGGACCTCGACGGACTCGCCTGCTTGGCTGGCAGCGGCTGCGCAAGCTGCATGAATACCGGGTACAGCGGCCGAATCGGCGTCTACGAAATGGTCGAAATCACCAGTGCCCTTTCCCAGGCGATCCTGGGCGGGGCGAGTCGCGACATCATCGAGCAGGAAGGGGCTCGAGCCAGTGGGGGGAGCCTGCTGGAAGCTGGCCTCGAGCGCGTGCGCGCGGGGCAGACCACACTTGAGGAAGTGGCCCGGATCGTGGGCCTTTCCGCCTGACCGGATCACCTCGGGTCTTCGACGAAGTTTTTATTTCTATGGTCTTTTTCTCCTGCGAATCGCGAGATCGTTCCGGCAAATCCGTTGAGCGAACCGTCGAGGCGAACACCCGGCGTGAGGCCATCGCTCTGCTCGAACGGGAGGGCTTGTTTCCGATCGGCGTCCAGGAGGTCAAGGCTCCGTTGCCTTCGAAGCGGCGGAAGGGTGGCGGAAAGGCAGCCCGCAGCGGGTCAGCAACGAAGCCAAAGACGCGCCCGAAGCGAGGGCCTGCCCGAGAAGACCGGACGCCCACTGAATCGGGAGAGGCTGGAACGCAGGCCTTCGTCGAGGTTCGTCGCGTACCGATCAAGGAGCTGCGAGGATTCTCGCTCCAGCTCGCGAGTTCAACTCGTTCCGGTGTCCCCCTCATCGGTGCGCTGGAATCGATCGGCGGCCAGTCGGAGCACAGCGGATTCCGCCGGGTCGTCGAGCAGGTCGCGCTTGACGTTCGCGGAGGTTTCGCCCTCTCCGATGCACTAGCCAAGCATCCTGGCGTGTTTGGGGAAGTCTACTGTGCAACCGTGGCGGCTGGGGAGCAGGCCGGAAGCCTCGACGAGGTGCTCGAGTTTCTGGCGACGCACATCGAAGATGCCATGGAGGTTCGCTCGGACGTTCGCTCCGCGCTCATGTATCCCACGATCGTCTTGATGGCCTTGTTCGGCGCCATCAGTGTGCTGGTGGTCTTCGTCGTGCCTCGATTCGCGACGTTCTACTCAGGTTTCGGGCGAGAATTGCCGCTTCCTACTCGGATTCTGATCGGAACCAGCACCGCGATCGTCGACCACCTCGTGTGGTGGCTGCTCGGGCTGGTGGGCGCCGTGTTTGGGGCGGTTTCCTACCTTCGCACGGAGGGAGGGCAGCGCGCTTTGGAGGCCGTTCTCGCGCGAACTCCGCTGATCCGGACCATGATCTCCACAGCGAACACGGTGCAGGTCGCGCAGCTGCTTGGGCTCTTTACGCGGGCCGGTGTTCCGCTTTTGCAGGGCCTGGACACCATTGCGCGCGCCGCACCCAGCGCTCGTCTTCGGGAAGATCTCCAGCAGGCGGCTGAGCTGGTGGGGTCGGGATTGAGCCTCTCGCGCAGTTTGGAGGAGGCGGATTGCCTGTCTCCGGCGGCCCGGGCGATGGTCGCGACCGGCGAGGAGACCGGCTCGCTGGAGCAAAGCTGTGAGGCTGTGGCGGGGCATCTGCGCAAGGAGCTGCGCTACCTGACCAAAAACCTGGGGACGCTGATTGAACCGCTGCTGACCGGAATGCTCGCTGTGATCGTGCTGGGAGTAGCTCTGGCTGTGTTCCTACCCATGTGGGACATGGTCAAAATCGCCCGCGACTGAACCGCGCCGGGTTACGGGCGAGGGGTCTCAGGCCATGAGGTTCTGGGGGGCTCCAAGAGGGGAGGCGGCAGCAGAGCAGGGCTGCGCAGGCACTAGGGAATACGTTTGGTTCCCGCTCGCGGGATCCCACCGGCGAGCAGGGCCTTTGGGGATTCGGGAAATTCCTAGGAGAGGCCGAAGAGGCCCTTGCTCGAGGGCGGATCCGCACTCGGGTTGCCGCGTCGGTCCTTTAGACCGCTCGGCGTTCACGTTCCGTGCCTGCCAACCGCGGGCGAATTCCGTCGCCATTCTTCCCATGATCTCCACCCTGGCCAAAGCCAAAAAGTCGGGCTTCACGCTCGTCGAACTCGTCATCGTCATCGTCGTGCTCGGCATCCTCTCCGCCGTCGCGATCCCGCGCTTCTTCGATTTCTCCGGCGATGCCAACGAAGCTGCCGCCATGGGCTCCCTGGGGGGTGTTCGCTCGGCGATCGGCAACTTCTATGCGCACTCCGCGACGCCCTCGGGCGGTGGAGTCGCTACCTACCCGACGCTGGCTGAGCTGACCACTCCGGGAACCGTCATGGCACAGACCATCCCCGACAACCCCTACTCGACCAGCGCGGTCAAGAACGCCGTCGTGGCTGGAACGACCGCGGGCACCCCGGTGACCGCCGGAACGACCGGAGGCTGGTGCTACAACGCCGCCACGGGCGAGTTTTGGGCCGACACCGCGAGCGGCGCTGGCGAAGCGGGCTTCTAGGGCCGCACTTCGTCAGCTAACGAAGTAACGCTCGCGACCGGAGCTTGATCCGAGGGGACCGCCCTTTACCCGCGGTCCCCTTGGTCTGCCTCGAACCTGTGATGTCGCGCGGTTCGGAGCCGAAGCTTTGGAGCGCGTTCTTCGAGTGAGCTGAGCCCCAGTCGCTTGGTCAATCACTCGGCCTCTCTTTTCAGATCCGAATCCAACCGGGACTGTCCAAGAGGGGGAGTTCCGCCTCGGCGGACCTGCTCTCCTCCAAAGCAGGCTTCAGCGACAGGTTCGCAAGGGCGCTTAGCGCTCGCCGAACCGAACGTCTCACCGCGCGCCAGCCGGTGCCCTGCCCATGAACACCCGCCGACTCGACCCGCATTCAAAGGCGCGCCAAGCCAAGCTGCACGGTTGCATAGCTGCCGCCGCGGGTGCGCGTCGTTCGCGACTTGGGTTTACCACGATGGAGCTGGTCATCGTCATCGCGTTGATCGGAATTCTAGCCGGTGTCGCTTTGCCTTCGGCCCAGATCCTTGGGACGGTCCGAGCCGACATGGCCCAGCGGCGAGGGCTCCACGCTTTGCAATACGCACAGTCGGTGGCTCTCAGTCGAAATCGAAACACTTGGATTCGGTTCAACCCAACCAACGAGCTCATCGAGGCCTTCGTGGAAGATCCCGCGAACCCCGGAGTCTCAGGAAGGCTCGCATTGATGGACCCGCTGGCCGGAGGACCCTTGCGCATCGATCTGGGGGCACTCGGCGGTGATATTCAATCCGTGGACTTTGGCGGATCCAGCGAGGTCGAATTCGATCGAGAGGGCATCCCGCACGTTCCTGGGGGAGCGCCGGTCAGTTCGCCGGGCCTTGTCCGGCTGGCCAGCGGGGAGTTGGAAGTGATCGACGGAACCGGCTTGGTGAGGGTGCGTTGATGCGGTCCCAATCTTCATCCGGATGGACTCTGGTCGAGCTCGTCATCGTACTTGTCGTCGTCGGCACCCTGGCCTCGGTTACATTTGGCGTGCTGCTTGAGGCGATGCGAATCTATGCGCGAACTGCGCCTACAGAGCAGCTTGCCTACCAAAGCCAATTGACGAGCGAACGGCTCAGGCGCGATCTACGCAGCCTCCGGGAGTCGTCCCAAATCACGGTTTTCCAGCCTCAAGAACTGGCTTTTGAGACCGGTTCCGGAGGAACAGTCGATTATCGACTCATGGGGAGCGAGCTCCGCCGCAACGGTCGCCTTTTGGCCGAGGGCATCACGGGTCTGCGATTCAACTACATCACCACCGCCGGCGGGTTCGCATCGAGTTCGGACGAAGTGGCGCTGGTGACCGCTCGGGTGGTCCTGACGGCCGGAGGCGCTGAGCGCCAAGTCGTGACCGCAATTCATCCGCGCCGGAGGCAGCCGTGATGGGCTCTAGAACTCAGCCCATTCGTGGCCATAGGGGCGAAGCTTCGACCCAGGGTGGGTCGGTCCTTCTGTCGGCGGTCATTGCGATGATCGTACTCCTCGCCTGTGGAATGTCCCTGGCGGAGAGCTATGCTGCTCACCGGGGGCAGGCGACCCTAGGGCAACTGGACGAGCGCCTGTTGTTTATTGCTGAAGCCGGCCTGTGGCATGCAGCCCAGGCCGAGAGCTCCTTGCCGAACCCGGTGTCGTTCGGCGGAGGAACCTACACGGTTACCAAGAACGGCGACGACTACACTTCGACGGCAGTCCTCGGCGACAACGTCCGCGTGGTGAGCGAGGAGATCGTCGGTCCGGGGGAGCCACCTCCGACCAGCCCGCTGGACGAAGAAGCTTCCGAGGCGACGATTCGCTCCGAATTCCGCAACACGTTTGAAATCGACTTGATCAGTGTGGCGCCGGGCGGCGTTGTGATTACAGACTTTACGCTGATTCCGCTTAACGGATTTCACCTTCTGCCAGCCATTCAGATCGATGGAAATCTGGTTTGGTTGTTCTTTTCGGGTGTTTGGTTGCCGATTGTCAACCAACCGTTTGGCGGCATCTTTCCAGACAACTGGACCATCCAGGCCGGCGAAACGAGGACGTTCCGCGCCATCTTCTGGACGCTGCAAAACCAACCGTCCACTTTTCAGCTACAACTGAACTTCAGCAATGGGGGGAGCTCGAGCTTCGAGTTCACTGCGCCATGGTGAGCCTCCCTACACATTCCGCGGAGAGCGCGGGCCGCCGGAGTCGGCAAGCGGGCGTCACCTTGGTTGAGTTAGCAGCCGCTTTGGTCGTGCTGGGGCTTGCGGTCCCGCCTTTGATGGGTTTGTTCCGCGAGGTGACAGAAGCCTCTTCAAGCAGCCTGCGAGAGCAGGCAGCCGCCCAGTTGGCTAGCAGCTTGATGGAGGAAATCGTCTCGAAGGAGTACGCCGATCCCGAGAGCGATAGCACGTCCTTTGGGGTCGAGGAGTCCGGGCGCAGCTCGTTCGACGACGTGGACGACTACGCAGACTATCTGGACTCACCTCCGGCCGATGCGCTCGGCAATCCGCTGGTCGGATTCGAAGGGCTTGCACGGCGCGTGACGGTGAGCTACGTCCAGAGCGGGCTGACTCCGGCTCCCGGAGGCACGTCCCCTGTGACGCCGTCCTCTCCGACGATTCCGTCGACCACCAGCAGCGCACAGAATTCGGCTTCGGCAGCGTCGGGGGGCAGCGGGCCATCCGGCAGTTCTGACCTCCATGCTGCTGTGGTTCCGACCGGTATCAAGCAGATCCAAGTCGACGTGTTCCCGGCGGGAATGGCCCCCATCGATGCCAACATCCTGGCGCGGCTGCAGACCCTCCGGTCCGAGTCGAGCAACGAGCCGCCTGTTCCGCCGCTCGAGTACCCGCCTGTGGACCCATACGTGGCTCAACTATCGGCTGAACGCATAGACGACCGAACTCTTGAGCTAGTGATCTTCAATCCCGGTCCCGACGACTATGAGATCGACGCGTTTCAAATGACCGGAAATCCCGCGGGGGATTCCCTGCGTGATATGCGCAAGGACGGAGCGTTGATTTGGCGCAACATGGGGACCGTCACGACTCCCACGGGGATTGAGGGCCTGAATATCGGGGGATCCAATCGCCACACCTTGGATGCCCTAGACGAGGAGATCTTGCGGATTCGCTTCTGGCAAGACCCGGTTGGCCTTACGAGTTATGTACTCCGGTTTTTCGGCGCAAACGGTGTGTCCGCAACCCTTGAATTTGAAATCACCTGGTGAGGTCTGATGAAAGCTCCCTCACCCCACAACCGCCGACAGTCACACCGTGTCGTCGTCGATCTGCGCCGCAGAAACTTGGCCCTGGCTCTCGCGGAGACTGCGGGGGAAGCCGTTCGCTTTCACGACATCACGCGCATCGATATTCCGGACCACCTTGTAGGGGGTGACCAAACGGAGCTCGACCAGTTCTGCACAGAAGCGTTGCATCGGGAAATCGAAGTGCGCGGATGGCAAGGGCTGCCGACTGTATGCCTGCTTTCTGGTGAGGCGACGAGCACCCAGTCGTTCCCGTTGCCTGACATGCCGCGTTCCGATTTGCGCCGGGCAATCGAGTTGCGGTTGGCAGACACCCTGCACTTCGACGTAGAGGACGCGGTCATCGATTTTCGGAGGCTTCCCGGCGCCCACGAAAGTGGAGCTGGGCCGATGCTCGTAGCAGCTGCGAGACGCGATGCCACCGAGCGAGCCATCGCCCTCTTGCGTAGCGCCCAGCTTCGGCCGGTCGCGGTTGGGGCTGCAGCGGAGTCCCTTGCAAGGCTGTCGGTCACCGGTAAGTCTGCGCGGGATCGCGAAGCCACTATTCATGTGACGATCGGCGCACGTGCCTCGATCATCAACCTCTTCGAAGGGCGTTGTCTACGCTTTAGCCGAGAGATTGAAACCTCGTTTTCTTCGTTCGTCGAGGCCCTGACCCGTCCGATTCTCCTTTCGGGCGGAGCGATGCAGTTGGAGGCGGAGCAGGCTCGCAAGCTGCTTGCCGAATGCGGCTATCCCGAAGAGGGGCGCGACCGGGAGTTGTCGTTTGGGATTTCGAGCTCTCACATTCAGCCACTTTTGGAGCCCATAGGACAGCGCCTTAGCGCCGAGCTCGAGCGTTCGATCGACTATCTGTGCGGCCTTCTATCGCGCACTCGAGTTCATTCGATAGTCCTGTCCGGAGCCGGGGCCAGTTTGGTGGGTCTGGACCGAATGCTCAAGGAGCAGCTGCGGACGCCAGTCTTTGTTCAGGATCCGGTGGCGGAGGCGGTTCACCACTGGCGACTTGCGGTATGCGGGGATGCGGTTCCCTCGGAGCTCTCCGAGTACGCCGCGATTTTAGGCACCTCGCTGGGCAAGGATCAGCCGATCAACCTGCTACCCCCTTCGGAGCGCCTGAATCAACAAGTCGAGTCGATCACGAGGGTTCGCCGGCATGCCACCGTGCCGTTGCTGGCGTTGGTCACACTTCTGTCGGCATCCGCTTGGCCGGTCTTCCAGACGTTCCGAGAGGCTGATGAGTTGGCGACCGGTTCCAGCGAAGGGATGGAGCGACGGCTTTCGCAGCTGTGGATGCGCGAACAAAAGCGGCAAGCGCTAGAGAACGATCATCATCGGTTGGTGGAACTGTCCGGTGCTCAAATGACTTGGCAGGGCTTGTTCCAGGAACTCTCCATGTTGGTGCCCGAGCAAATCGTCCTGGATGAATTCAACGTGATCTGGGAAGACGGAGCACCTCAACTGACTTTGACGGCCCGTTACGTGGAAGGGGAGATTCCCTTCGGTCCGGTCGCTAGCCAGTTTTCCAGCCGCCTTGCGAACTCTCCTTTCTTTCTAGGGACCGCGCACTTCGAAGCCCAGCCGCCCGGAGCGGCTGGGGGAGGCTCGCTTGAGGCAGGGCTTCCGATCGCTGCTTGGTCTCCGCTGGAGGCCAGCGCCTTGCGATCTCATTCCGCGTCGCCTGCCGAACCTTCCGGGGAGGCCTCGAAGTGAAGTGGTTCCAGCATCGAGGACTGTGGACCAATCTCGCGATTGTCGCCGGCTTTTTCGGAATGCTCGCCGGCGCTGGCGTCGTGGGCTTGTCGGGACTGCAAGAGCAATCCCAGCGCGCCCATCAGCTCCAGCGAGACATGGGTGCCCAAGTGGTGCAATTCCGTGCGGCCGATTCCCACAGCAAGAAGGTCGACCTTTCGGGGCTTTGGAACGAGCGGCTTGAGCAGAGCAACTTCTTGCTTGAAAATCGCAGGGAACGCTTGGCCGCGGTTACCCAAGCTGCAGTCGAGTCCGGGGTGGACATCGTCAGCTTGCGCGACGTTGAGCCCGCGGATCCGGAGACGATTGAGGAGTCCTCGGTTCTGGAAGATCCGGACGTTCGCCTGGAAGCTCATCGAATCGGCGTGTTGGGCCGCTTCGATCAAATCGCTAGGTTCCTCGATGAATTGGCCGGGGGCGCCGGGACCGTCGGCCTTCAGGACCTTCTTGTTCGCTCAGCCCCTGAAGTTCAAGGAGCAGCTTCCGCCGGACTGCTCCGCAGCGAGGTCACGGTGACCTGGTTCGCACTCCAAGACCCCGAGCAGCAGCGCGGAGGCTCCTGATATGGACCGCGTCACCAAAGTTATTCTCGGCGTCTCGGGGGCGACGTTGATCGCCCTGTTAGCCATACCTAGCGGACCGCCCAAGGGGACCGTACCCTCGACTCCCGATCTCCCGATCGCAGGCGTCCTGGCAGCGGAAGCCGCAGCTCAATATCGTGAGAGCCCACACGTAGAAGGACTCTCTCGAGCTCTGCAAGAGCAGCAGCTCCGGCGTGTTATGGAGCTGAGTTTCCTGCGCGATCCGTTCGCAGAACCGGCTCCGGAAGTGGCTCTAGAACCCGATGTGGAGAGCGAGCGGGCCGAGAAGCCCGTGCTGCCTCCGGACATCAAGCTGACCGGAATCTCGCTGTTCGGCGACGACCACCGGGCGCTGGCCAACGGTCGCCTCGTGCAGGCCGGAGACGTATTGCCCGGACCGATCCACGTGGTGCGCGTCGATCGCACCTCAATCACCGTCCAGTTTGAAGGACGCGAGTGGACTGTGCCCCTCGGAGACTCACAATGAACTTATTCGATCTGCCCCCGTGTCTGGCCCTGACAGGGCTTCTTCTTGCTGGTGACGGAGAGGTCCCGCAGCCGGAGTCTACGCAAGTCGATGGAGCCCCGCTGGTTTCGATCGAGTTCGCGGATGCGGATATCAGGCAGGCTCTGCATCTGGTAGCGAAGCAGGGCGGCGTGAACATGATCGTGTCGAACGACGTTCAAGGCACGATATCTATGGACCTTGAGAACGCGACCCTCGAAGAGACTCTGGACGCCATCATGGCGGTGGGGGGCTACCGCTACGAACGGGACGGCAACATCGTCACCGTTCAGAGTTTGGAGGGTTTGCTGGAGCAGCGCGACCAGGTTGCGAAACTGGCTCCGCCTCCGTTGCCTCCCCCTGCTCTGCCCGAAGCTGAAGCTCTCGTTCTTCGGCTTCGGTACGTGGATGCTGAGCGCGTGATCCCGATTGTCCAAGGACTGCTAGGCGAAGGGGGGTCGGTGTCGATGTTGGAGACCGCCGACCACCTGACACAGCGTCACAGCGGAGGGGGGAACTTCCAATCCGGCGGAGGCTCAGCCGGGCCCGCAGCCACCTTTGGGGGCGGAGCTCAAGGACTCGGAGGGGCCGGCGGCGGCCTTCCTGGAGGTGGAGTCAACGGGGCGGGCGGCCCGGGCGGAGCGAACGGTCCCGGTCTGCAGATCGGTTCGCGCCTGGATTCGACCACGGTGGGTGAGCCAGCCAAGTCCCATACGCTGGTGGTGGTCGATCGGCCGGAACCGCTGGCTCGGATCGAAAGCGTGGTGCGCAAGCTGGATGAAAAGCCGCCCCAAGTGGTCATCGAGGCGCGCTTCATTGAGATCGCCTTGGATCACGACCAGCGACTTGGCATCGATTGGAACGCGGTCGCCCGATTGAGCGGTGCGGCCGTTCCCACCACGCTGCCGCTGGGGTCCTCCTCCTTGGGTGAATTCGGGCCCGTTCTGGACGGCGTGGCGGGCAGTGGACTGTTCCCTCCTGCTCCGCCGACCGTTTCGATTCCTGGCCAGCCTGGCCTATTTACCTTTGGGACCCTGGACTTCAGCGCGTTTTCAGCGGTGCTGGAGATGATCCAGCGGAATACTGACGTGGAGTTGGTCTCCAATCCGCGCATCGTGGTTGGTGATCGCCACACGGCGACCATCTTGGTCGGCGAACGCTACCCCATTTTGTCCGCGAACATCTCTGAATTTGGGACGGTTACGGAACAGCTCGACCGCTACGAGCCGATCGGTGTGCAGCTCTCCGTGACGCCTTCGGTTGTTGGAAACGAAGTGGACCTGTTGGTCCGGCCTTCGACGAGTACCCTCGGCGCTGACGTCTCCGGTTCGACTGGACTGGTGGTCGCGCGGATCAACTCGCGTCAGATCGACACTCAGGTACGCGTTCGAGACGGGCAGACCGTTGTGATCGGCGGACTGATCAACAGTCGGGAGGCCGAAACTGTCTCGGAGGTGCCGATCCTCGGTCAAATTCCGCTGCTAGGCGGGCTGTTCCGCTCGACGCAACACAGGACCGAACGAATCGACCTGACGGTGTTTCTGACGGTGAACGTGCTGACCGAACACGGACTGACCGACCGCCAGCAGAGGTTGTTCGAAAACACCGACCTGCCGATGCTCGATGCCATTCAAGAAGCCTCGGCCTCGTCGGATTCGCCAGTGAGCGGCTTCCGCCTGGGAGGACCGCTTCGATGAAACCGATTCAGAGCTTGCTTTCCTCCCCTGGTGTCGCGCGTACCTGTCTGGGCATGCTGGTGAGTTGCTTGGTCCTGTTGGGATCCAGTGGCTGTTCGAGCCTTGGTAGCCAGTCTCCGATCGACCTGGAAGCCTGGCGCCTGCTGACCCGGGGTCGCGCGCAACTGGCCTTGCAGGAATTTGAACAGGTGGATCCGGAAGGCTTGGACCTGACAGCGGGTGCTCGCCGGGAATTAGGCCGATCCCGGGCGCTTGCAGCGCTCGGGCGAGCTCAGGAGGCCACCGCGGCCGTCGAGCGCTCGATCGAGCTCCTCCCGACCGCCCAGGGTCACGTGGACCTCGGCGTGCTGTGGCTCGAACAAGGAGATCCGGCGCGCGCCCTGGTAGCGTTCGACGAGGCCATCCTGCTCGATGGGACGCTGGCGGTGGCTGCCTACGACCGGGGGCTCGCCCTGGAGCAACTCGGATCGATCGAATCGGCCGTCGAGGCGTTCACCCGAGCGACCGAGCTCGACCCCGCGCTCGCTGATGCGCACAACGCACTTGGGGTGGTCTTTGCGCGAGGCGGTGACCTGGAGCGGGCCGCGAGCGCCTTTCGGATCGCGGCTGAAGCTGGCGGGGGGACGAGGGCTCGCTTGAATTTGGCCGAAGCACTCTTGCATCTGGAAGACGCTGAGGCGGCCCTGGTGGAGCTCAACGCTGCGGTGCGGCTTGCACCGGCAGATATCGAGCCGCTGCTCGCCCGCGCTGAAATCACCCTGCGGCTTGGCGATGTCGAGCTCGCTGCCGAGGACTTTGAAGCTGCGCTGATCTTGGACCCGTCTCGACGGGACATCCGCTCACGCCTGACCACCGCCCTCAGGGATCGCTGAGCGGGCGCCTACCGAATTTCGTCATGCTTCGTACCCGCACCAGATCCGATTTGTCTGCTTCTTTTTTGCGGCAGGCCCGTGGGCATCGCCTTCCGAAGAAAGCCTCTGGGGTCTTAGAGCATGCGGCGCGGACCCTGTTTGGCGGTTCTGCGGAGCGCGTGTTTTCTTCGCGTGAGGACTTTGAGGCTGCCGCCGCTTTTGCAGTAATCGGAGAAGCCGGCAACCTCGAGTTGTCCTATGGTCGCGTGGATGCGTTAGCGACCGCCTTGGAGCGACTGAAACTTGTCCGCCAATCCGACATCCCCGATCCGTTTCGGCGGGTTTGGATCTACGGGCCCGAAGGCGAGCGCAAACGGGGTGTGGTGCTCCGTCGGGAGGACAACGCAATCGCTGTGTTTTGTCCGCCGAGCCGCGATGAGTTCATTTCGACGGGCTGCAGCCTGTTCGTGGAATACCGCGGCTTTGACGAAGGCACACGCTTTGAGCTTCAGCTCCTGGATTCGGTGCTGTTGCCCGAGGCTCTCGTTCTGCATCTGGTGCGCCCGAGCGCCGGCGCGATTGGGCGCTCTCAGGAACGGGTCGACATTCAATTTGCAGGTACCCTGCGCGTTGCTCCGGAAGGCGCGGTCGGTGAAGTGCCCCCGGCGGATTTGACCCTGTGGCCGGCCCAGATCCTCGATATCAGCTCCGGCGGTGTTCGGATCGCGAGCGAGATTCCCGAAGCGAATGGGCGTGAATTGGAGCTCGAATTCGCACTCCCTGACGATCCGGGCGGCCCAGTGCGGATGCCCGCTGTGCTGCGTTGGAACCGTGTTGACGAGCGCGGCCGGCGGACTCAAGGACTGCAGTTCGCAGAGGCAGAGCCCGAAGACCAGCGGCGCTACCTGCGCTTTCTCTCGCGTTTCTTGGAGATCGAGGAGCCGGCCCCGAGCGCGACCCCGCAGCCCGAAGCGGCGAGCGCACCTCCTCAAACGGCGGGCCGTGAATCGGACCCGGATCGCGAGCAAGAGGCCTCGGGGGAACAGGAAGCGACGCAAGAACCCGACTTCCACAAGGCGACCGATCGGAGCGAGTCTTTGGGCGAGCCTCTGGTCGATCAGGCGGAGCCGCTGGATGGTCTCGAATTCTCAGGCGGACTTTCCGAACTTGGTCTCGCAGGGATCGCTGAGTTGGATTCGACTCAGGAGTCTGAGCCGCTGGAGGATTCACCTCGCGCATCGCTTACCGACGACTTGTGGGCCGGCTACCAAGCGCAGCCAGCCGAGCCAGAATCCACGTTTGTCGAGGAGTCCTCTCGTTCGTGGACCCGTGCAGCTTTGGCCGCCGAATTGGAAGCCGTGCGGCTCGCCACGCTCGAGGTCGAGGTTCAGCTCTTGCAGCGCGTTCGCGACCACGAGCCGATGACCGACGTGTTGGTGGCCGAACGGGAAGCCCTACCGGGGCTGTTGGCTGACTTGACCCGTCGAATGGGCGAATTCGCTAACGACTGACGGCGCCCAAACAGCGCGATTTCGGGATCAGCGATTGCGCGGAATCCGCTCGTTTCGTTCGGCAACGGCCCACACCAGGGCCGCGATGTTGCCGGCTCCGGACAGCAGTTCGCGCTGGTTGACGGCGTCGAGCGTATCGGCATGCGTGTGGTGGATGGCGAAATAGCGCTCATCGTCGGGTCGAAAACCGACCAGTGGGACGCCGGCAGGCGCGAGCTGGGAGATGTCCGCGCCGCCCCCGCCTGGGAGGAGTTCGTTGCCTCGCTCGGCAACTAGCTCATCGCACAAAGATTGCAGCGCGGCGAAGCCGGCTTCCCCTGCGTTGGACGCGAAGCCGCGCGGGGAGAATCCCCCGGCATCCGACTCCAGGGCCAAGACGTGGCGCTCTAGTTCACTCGCATGCTCCGCCGCGTAGGCGCGAGCCCCCTCGAGGCCGTTTTCTTCGTTCATGTACAGCACCACGCGAACCGTGCGGCGCGGACGAAGGTCGAGAGCTGCGAGCAGCGAAACCACTTCGATGGCGTGACAGGATCCCGCCCCGTCGTCGTGGGCGCCCTGGCCAACGTCCCATCCATCCAGGTGACCGCTGACCAGCACGATTTCCTCGGGTCGCTCGCGTCCCAGGTAGTCGGCGACCACATTGAACGAGGGCTTGGGCTCAAGAGTCTTGCAATCGAGCTCGAGGCGAAGGGTGACCGGTCCACGCTCGAGCAGGTTGGTCAGGCGCTCAGCGCCCACGGTGGAGAGCGCGGCTGCCGGTACCTGAGGAACACCGTCTTGGTAGTGCATCGAGCCGGTGTGCGGCTGGTCGTCGAGCACCGAGGAGACCGAGCGAATCACGACGCCCACCGCTCCGGCTTTGCCCGCTTCGATGGCCCCACGGACCCGCTGGGTCACGGCGACTCCATAAGCGGCGAACGTGTCGCGGGCGGTTGGATCCATCGGGATGTCGAAGAAGACGATCTTGCCCGAGGCTTCTTGAGAACGCTGCTTCAGTTCGTCGAAAGAGCCGACCCGCAGGACTTCGGCGGCGACGCCGCCGATAGGGGTTCCAATCGAGCCGCCCAGGGCGAGGCAGCGAAAGTCCTCACCGGCCAAGTGGACGGGCGCAACGATCCCGACACGCTCGACGTCTCCGCGGACCCAGTGGGGGACGAGGACCGGCTCGAGCCGGACCTCGTCGAAGGGCAGGGCTTCGAGCTGTTGGCGAGCCCATTCGACCGCTGCCGCCGCGCCCGGCGATCCAGACAGGCGGTGGGGAGCGGTTGTGCACAGCGATGTCAAGCGCTCGAACGCATGTCCGTTCGCGAGGGATTCGCTGACGATCGATCGCATGGTCTCGCCGAGGTCCTCGCGTGGAGCCTCCTGGACTGAGGCGAAGGCCGTGAGGATGGCAAGGCCCGGGAAGGCCAAGAGGGCGTACGTGCGATTCATGTCGGGCTCCTGGTGGGGGAGCCAACATCCTAGACCGAGCCGCGGAGCAGGGGCGGCCAGAATCCCACAAGTCCCGCCCCTACAGCACGCCGTTGAGCTCTTGGACCACGCTCAGCAGTGCCGCCCGGTTCTGGAGGTTGTCGATGCCATCGTTCATCAAGCTCTCGAGCAGATTGCCGCCGATCATCTGCTCGGCGCGCTGAAGGAAGATCGGATCCTCGGTCAACTGGTAGGCAAAGCCCAGGGTGCTCCAGGTTTGGTACTTATTGACTCCATCGAACTGACCGCCTGTCGGCTGTTGGGCCAAACCGCAGTAGGGAACGGACAAGTCGTCGGTGGGGGCGACCGCGTATTGTTCGATCGGGCCGTTATGCACCGGACTCCAGGCGGTTGGTGCGATAAAGCCGTAGTAGTTGAGGCGCAGCACGTTCTCGGTCAGAGCGGTCATGCCCACGGATTTCCCCCGAAAGGCCGTCTCAAGCATTCCACGGATGCTGTTGTCGACAATCGAGGTTTCGTAAGCCTGGGCGCTGCGGAATTGACCGTCCAGGACCTTGGACGACCAGAACGCCATGATGTGCCCGGTGCAGGGAACCTGGCCGTTCGACAGCATGGTGGCGAGTGCTTCGAGCTGCGGGTATTCGCCTTCGCGCCAGTCGTCGTCAGCCAAGGCGTATGCCGCGACCCGCGTGTCCGTTGCCCAGCCTTCGCCGCGACCGAAATCGACGGCCCCGCCCGGATTGTCTTCGGTCTGCTCGATGTCGGCCCGCATGCCCGTGACCGTTTTGTTCCCGTACGGATCCGAGGGGTACGGGTGGTAGGACAGCCGTACAAGCTCGGCTTGGGCGAATAGGTCGTCCTTGGCCAGCTGATCGTTGCCGATCCACACCAGAGCCTTGGGGCTGCGTGTGTAGCGGATAAGGTGCTGCAGATCGTGGGAATCGTAGCTCGCGAGCGTGTCCTTGTAGTCCGGCACCTTGCCGGCGGCGACGACCGCTTCGGTGTGCGCGTTCGGCGGGCTGGAGACCCCGATAGGGTCCGGCCCGTTCAGGTACTTCATGTAGAAGGTCAACGGCACGTACTGGTGCTCTCCGTCGTCGACAAACCAATCCCACAGGGAAGCATGCTGGCCGTCACGCCGGTACATCACATTCGGCTGACGGTCGGTGTGCATGCGGTGAATGAGCTGGTAGTTCCGGTAGGCATCCAGGCTGCGGGCTTGGACCGCATCGACTCCTTCAAACAGATGGATCTCATCGCCGCCGGTCATGCCGCCATAGGCCACACCAAAGGGATGGGCCCAGCCCAGCTTGCCGTTCTGCAACGGGTAGCCACCGTCTCCGAAGCCGACTTCAAACTTGCCGAGCAGATTTTGGAACTGGCTGGCGTGGAGGTTCCGCACAAAGGCCAGGTTGGTGTGCTCCAGGTCGGGCAGCCGCATGTTCTGCACGAGAAAGCGCGGAGTGACCGGATTGGACCAGGACCAAACGTCCTGTTCGCTCACCGGATCGAAGCCCGGAACCGAAAATGCGAGGCCTTCTTGGGCGAGCACTTCACGGGCGCGGGCTTCCTCTCCGGCCGGGCACAGAGCCAACCGACGGACCATCTGGGCGCCCATCGGCATGAAGTGCATCGAGCCATCCGCGTTGGGCCCAACCAGGGGGAACACCGCCTGTCCACCGGCTCCGTAAGGGGTACCCAAGCCGGAATCTTCGAAGCACTGGATCACCGACCAGCCGGCCGGAAGGCGAAGCTCGAGCTTGTCGAAGTAGGCCTCGCCGAGGACATCATCGATATCGCTGTCTGCATCGGTGTTCGCGAACCCGTTGTGGATGCGAAGATCGAGCAGCAGGAGCGGTTCTTCGCGCAGGGCCGAAACGTAGGCGTGTACGCCGAACAGGTGCGGCAGGGATTCCGCTCCCGAACCGGCGGGCAGCATGGTGTTGTACGTTCCAACCTGGCTTTGGTTGTAACCATAGCGGAGCAAGCGGGGCGCTTCCCCGTCCACAAGCGGCTGCGCCCGATAGGCATTGCCGTGGACGTCTCGCGCGACCAAATCAACAGACTCCGGGTTTTGCAGCAGCGTCACCACGCTTCCGGGCAGGCTTCCGGTGACTTCAGTCAGGGCAGCTAGGCCGCCTGAGATTGGGCTGGGTTTCGGAACCGGCTGCTCCAGCGCGGTGACCTCATAGGTCAACCGATCGCCAATCGCTGCTCCTTCCGGCCGCGTGACCTGAGCGAGGATCTCAATGACGTCGGCTCCATCTGCGGTGTTCGCGTAGCGGCTGACCGTTTCCACCTGGGTCAGCACCGGTTCACCATCGCTATCGAGGACGGCGATCGGAACGCTGGTAGCTCCCGGTAGGAACAGACCCGGGGGGACAGGCAGGGTCCCGTGAAGCAGGAAGGTATCGGTTCCTGGAGCGGCAGCTTCGAGCCGCGCGACGATGTTGCCCGCGCTCATCTCGTAGGTGGGCGGAGCGGTCGTGGGCTCTGCGTCATCCTGGTCCAAGCCGCTGAGCTCGAGGCCGCAGGATGCGAGCCCGAGGAGTCCGGCCGTTGCGATCCAGGACTTGCTCGTTCGGATTGATGTTACCTGCCGCTGAGTGTTTCGACGCTGATTCAATGTGGGAGCCCCTCATGGACTAGCGAGGGCTGCCCGTTCGCGTGCCCGAGCCGCCGCAGGCGGAGCCTTGGCGGAATCCCGACGCTCACGCGTTCGTGGAAGCGGCCCGAGACACGAACTGTCGTCCCCCTAGATCAACCGCTGGACACTCCCTCACGTCCTCTTTCCAGAAGGCTCATCGGCTGCGGACCCGAGCCCACTCGAAGGAGATTGGGAAATTCTTCCGGAGCACGGGTGGGACTTGGGCCTCGGGCGGGCTCCCTTAGGGCTGCCCGGCAACCAAAACAGTCCGGGCAACCGAGGTTGACCGGACTGTTGACCGATTCAGTGGGCAAGGTACCGCAGCAAGGCTGCAACCGCTGGGCCCTTCAGGATCGTTCGTTCACAGCACTCCGTTCAGCTTCTGAACGACGCTGAGCAGCGCGACTCGGTTCGGAAGGTTGCCGACCCCGTCGGAAGTCATCTTCTCAAACAGTGGGCCGCCGATCATCTGCTCGGCGCGCTGCAGGAAGATCGGGTCCTTTGTTAGGTCGTAAGCAAATCCCAGGGTGCACCAAGTTTGGTAGCCGTTGATCCCCGGGTACTGCCCGTTCGCCGGCTGCTGCTCCGGTCCGCAATAGGGCGTACTTTGATCACCCAACGGGGCGACGGCGTACTGCTCGACGGGCCCGTTCAAGGTCGTGCTCCAGGCGGTTGGGCCGATGAAGCCATAGTAGTGATCCCGCAACACTTCTTCGGTGAGCGCGGTCAGGCCCTCGGATTTTCCGCGCAGGGCGGTCTCCAGCAGGCCCCGGATTCCGTTGTCGACAATCGAGGTTTCGTAGGCTTGGGCCACACGCCATTGGCCGTCAAGAATCTTGGAACTCCAAAACGCCATGATGTGCCCGTTGCAAGGCGTTTGAGCCGCCGCAAGCATCTTGACGATGTCCTCGAGCATCGGCAACTCACCGTCGCGCCACTCGTCGTTGGCCAACGCGTAGGCGGCGACCCGAGTATCGGTGGCCCAACCCTCGCCACGGCCGAAGTCGACCGCTCCGCCCGGGTTCATTTTGGCCTGTTCCATGTCGGCCCGCAGACCGGTGACGGTCATGTTGCTGCCCCACGGGTCTGAAAAGTAGGGGTGATAGGAGAGCCGCACCAGCTCGGCCTGGGCAAACAGGTCGTCGATCGCCAAGCGGTCGTTTCCGATCCAAGCCAGAGCCTTGGGCGCTCGGGTGTAGCGAATCAGGTGCTGGAGGTCGTGCGACTCGAAGCTCAGCAACTGCTGCTCGTAGGCCGGGACCTTCTCCAGCTCCTTCGCCGCCTCAACGTGGACCGTCGGCGCCGTCGTAATGCCAATCGGGTCGTTGCCGTTGACGATCTTCATATA
Source organism: uncultured Planctomycetaceae bacterium (assembly GCA_964619265.1). Lineage (GTDB taxonomy): Bacteria > Planctomycetota > UBA1135 > UBA1135 > CAZUCE01. The sequence continues at coordinate 47,737 of CAZUCE010000013.1, read as the reverse complement.
GAACGTCATCGGGATGTAACTCTTTTCGCCGTTCTCGACGTACCAATCCCACAGACTCGCGTGATCTCCGTCGCGCCGGTACAGCACGTTGGGTTGGCGATCGGTGTGAAGCCGGTGGGTCAGTTGCAGCTTGCGATACCCGTCGATACTGGCGGCTTGAACCACGTCGACCCCTTCGAACAAGTGGATTTCGTCGCCTCCTGTCATGCCACCGTAGGCCACCCCGAAAGGATGCGCCCAACCGAGCTTGCCGCTTTGGAGCGGGTAGCCCATGTTCACGCCTCCACTGGCGACTTCACCGGCCATGTTGCTTACTTCTGCCTCGTGGACCGCGCGCAGGTAGCCGAGCCCGACGTGGTCTAGGCTCGGAAGCGGGAAGTTCTGAGGCAAGTAGCGGGCGGTCTCCGGGTTCGACCAGGACCAAAGCCGGTCGCCGGATTCTTGATCGATGCCGTCTACGGCAAAGGCCAGACCTTCCTGTTCGAGCAGGCGCCGCGCCTGGGGTTCCTTACCCGCGGGGCAGATGGCCAATCGCCGAACGGTTTGCCCACCCATCGGCATCACATGCATCGTGCCGTCTTCGTTGCGATCGATCAGAGGGAACACGCGGTAGCCGCCTTCGGCTTTCGGGGTTCCAAAACCCGGATCCTCGAACGCTTGCACGACCGACCACCCCGGCGGAACGCCGAAGTCGAGTCCGTCGAAGTAGATGCGGTTGATCGGGTCGTCCAGTTGGCTATTGGACTCGGTGTTCGCGAAGCCGTTGTGAACGCGCAAGTCCACGAGCATCACCTCGGAGTCTCGAAAAGCCGTCACGTAGGTGTGCATTCCAAACAAGTGCGGCATGGGGCCGGTGGCTCCCACTTTGAACTTCGATGGCCACATCACGTTGTAGCTGCGGACCTGCGTGGCCTCGGGGCCATGACGCAGCACTTTGGCGTGATTTTGGGCTTCCAGCGGCATGTGGAAGTAGGGATTCCCAAACACGTCGCGGCTACGGAAACCAATGGAAAAGGGGTTCGAGAGCAGCTCTTCGACCTTGGGGTGAAGCTGCGTGGCGCCGCTTTTTAGAGCGGAAACCGCGTCCGCTGGGGTCTGCGCTTGCTGGACCGGCACCGTCAAGCGGCAAAGGTCGTACTGCAAGCGGTCGCCTGCTTTTGCTCCGCTGGGGCGGGTCACCGTTGCGATGACCTCGACCACGTCCGCCCCGGAGTTTTCGTCCGCATAACGGCTGACCACCTCGACTTGGGTCTCGACGGGTTGTCCGTTTGAATCCACGATCGCCAGATGCATGGCCGCGGAATTCGAGAAGATCGTTCCAGGAGGCACGGGAACCGTACCGTGCAAGCGGAACTTGGACTCTTCGGGAGCTGCGGTCTCTAGCCGCGCGACAATCTCAGCGATCGACCCGGTGGACTTCGCTTCCGACGCTTCGACCGAGGCTGCTCCGGGAGCTGGGCCACTGGCTTGCGACTCGCCACTGCAAGCCGCGAGAGTTACGACCGATGCCAGCACACTGGCTCGTCCTACACGGCTCCAGTCACCGCGTCCTTCGCGCATTCTATTCAACATCCCGTGGGCCCCTTCCCGTGGGCGGCGCTTCGCGCATCCTCACCAGGGTTTGCACTCCCCCCGAGCGCATGAAAATTCCCTAGCTGCGATCCCCTGCCGCCCGACTCATCTCCAGGCACCCTATTCGGTGGGGGGGGCTGTGGAGCTGGAGCCGGTTTGCTGGAAAACGCCAGGATTGCAGGTGGTCTGCATTCCGCAGGCCGGCAGGCGCGCTGGCAGGGCAAAGGGCGTGTCCACAAAAAGGGCCCGCAGCCCACGGCCTCTGGCCGGGAGCTTTGGACCTCGAGGGAGTCGAGCTTCGCTCGGCCTTACAGGCGGACGTACTCGAATTCGGCGGGCTGGCTGTTGACGCCCTTGGCTGGCGGGGCGATCCAGCTAGCGATCTTGCCGGGCTCGAGGCAAGGCTGCATCAGGCTCTTGACGTAGGCCTTGTCTTCGGCTGTCGGCAGCCAGGTGGTGGCGTTGCGTTCCCACTCTTCCTCGCTGATCGGGTTGCCTTCGAGATCGAAATGGGTGCCGGCGTAGAGACCCACCGAGCGGTTGAAGCGGCGGTTGGGCAGGGACACGCGCCAATCCACGTTGTAGCGCTCGGTGATCCGGTTCCAGTACGCAATGCCCTTCTCGTTGTCCGCGACATAGGCATCGCGCAGGACTTCGTTCATGGCGTTGCGAAGGGGGATTTCCTCGGTGCCGAGGCTTCCACTGTCGGTGAGGATATCCAGGTTGTAGATCCCCTCCAGCGCCTTGTGATCTTCTTGCTTGCTCTCGAATGCCCGACCCTTGAGGCCAGCTCGGAAGAAATTGGCAGCGTTCGAGCTGACTTCGGAGCCAAACAAGTCGGTCGAAGAGGAGGACCAAAAGTTGATGTACTTCTGAATGATCTCCGGGGGAATGGCACCTTCTTCGCGGGGATCTTTGCCCTCGGAGAGAACCTGGCAGGTGCGTTCGATGACGCGACCGACGCCGGTTTGACCCACGAACATGTGATGAGCTTCCTCGGTCAGCATGAAGCGACAAGTGCGAGCCAGGGGGTCGAAGCCGGACTCGGCCAAGCTCAGCAGCTGGAACTTGCCGTCGCGGTCGGTGAACATCGTGAAGCACAGGAAGGACAGCCAGTCCTCGCAGGGCTCGTTGAAGGTCTGCAGGATGCGCGGGCTGTCCGCATTGCCACTCTGGCGTTCGAGAAGCTCTTCGGCTTCTTCGCGACCGTCTTTCCCGAAGTACCCGTGGAGTAGGTAAACCATGGCCCACAGGTGGCGACCTTCTTCCACGTTGACTTGGAACAGGTTTCGCAGGTCGTACAGGGACGGAGCGGTGTGCCCCAGGAGCCGTTGCTGTTCGACGGAAGCCGGCTCGGTATCACCCTGGGTCACAATCAAGCGGCGCAGCCAGTTGCGGTATTCACCGGGCACCTGTTCCCAGGCGTCTTCGCCGAAGTGATCGCCGAATCCGATCTTCTTGTCGGCCTGCTTGGGCTCGAGAAAGATCCCCCAGCGGTAGTCGGGCATGGCGACGTAGTCGTAGTGCGCCCAACCCTTGGCGTCGACGCCGACGGCCGTTCTCAGGTACACGTCCTTCTCATTGAAATCGGTCGGACCCATGTCACCCCACCAATCAAGGAAGTGCGGCTGCCAAGACTCGAGCGCGCGCTGCAGGCGCTTGTCGGACTTGAGGTCGACGTTGTTCGGGATCTTCTGGCTGTAGTCGATGCCTGCCATGGTTTCGAAGGGGGGTCAGAGAAGAGGAGGACTCGGTGAATCGTGCGGGAAGAAAGTGTTCGGACGAGCGAGGCCAGATCAGGTGCGCTTGTAGTCGAACTCTGGCGCGTTGGGTGTTCCGTAACACTTGAGAGCTCCGCGCTCACCGACCGCGTTGGGGCGCTGGAAAATCCAGTTTTGCCAGGCGGTCAAGCGGCCGAAGATCTTGGTCTCCATGGTTTCCGGACCAGCAAAACGGAGGTTTTGCTCCATGCCGGTCAGAGCGTCCGGTGAATAGGACTGGCGCTCTTCGATCGCGAGACGAACCTCGTCGTCCCAGTCGATCTCATCGGGGGCCGAAGTGCACAGGCCAAGGTCGTCGGCGTCCGAAGGTTCGAGGTCCTCACCCGCTCGGGCCAGGGCAGCCTCGGTGGCGCCTGGCTCGCCCAGGAAACGGGTCTCCAGGCGGGTCAGCCCATTGCACATGGGGAACGAACCCCTGGAAGCGTCGCCCAGGGCGATCTTGGTGGGAGCCTCCGGGTCGTCGAGCAAATACTGACGGTCGCAGGCGAGAGCGAGTTCGAAGAACACGCCGCCGAACGCGGTGCCGGCGTCTCCGAGCGCGTAGGAGCTCTTCGAGGTGTTTTCAAAGCGCTTGAGGATGCGCTTGATGGCGTGACGTACCTCGTGGGTGAACCAGTGCTCGTCCGCAAGTAGAGCGTCGGCTGCTTTGGCCACGGCCAGCTCGCCCTTCACTCGGATCAGCATCAGCGCGACCTCCGGGAGGTTCAGGCGGAGGTGACAGAGCGCGTCGTCCAGCTCGCGGAAACTGCGGAACAGCCACCAATCGGAGCCTTCGGCGTGGGCTTCGACGGCCGACTTTGGGCCGACATCGGCGGGCAATTCGAGGGTGATCTCAGCAACTCGGCCATTGTCCGAGATTGTGAGTTCGGTGTTCTGGTACTTGCGTGAGCCGCTTGCGGACTCTTCGTATTGGACAGGCTTGAGTTCGATTCCCTTCGCATCGCTGCGGGGCGGAACCTCTTCGGCTAGCTCGCCAGCCATTTCGTTGACTGCGGCCTCCCACTTCGAAAGCGGAGCGATGCGATCGACCAGGTTCCACTTCACCGCACGCTTGCCCTTGATGCCCTCGGCCAGGGTCGAGAAGACGTCGTTGCGATCGCGACGAATTTTGCGCTTCTCGGCAATGCGGGTCAGCCCGCCCGTACCGGGCAACACCCCAAGCAGGGGGAGCTCGGGGAAGCTGACCGCACTGTTGCGGTCGTCGACCAGCAGAATCTTGTCGCAGGCCAGGGCCAACTCGTAGCCGCCGCCCGAAGCGGTTCCATTGAGGGCGGCGAGGAAGCGCTTGCCGGAATTCTCACTGGCGTCTTCGATGCCGACACGCGTTTCGTTCGTGAACTTGCAGAAGTTGACTTTGAAGGCGTGGGGACTGGCGCCCAGCATCGTGATGTTGGCGCCTGCGCAGAACACGCGGTCCAGGCCCCCGGTGACTACGACGGCGCGAACTTCGGGGTGCTCGAAGCGCAGCCGGTCGATCGAGTCGGCTAGCTCGATGTCCACGCCTAGGTCGTAGGAGTTGAGCTTGAGCTCGTAGCCGGGCATTTGACCGCCATCGGGGTCGACCGACATGGTCAACGTGGCGACGTCCCCTTCCTTGGTGAGCGTCCAGTGACGGTAGCGCTCGGGGTGCGTGCGGAAATCCGTGAAGTCCGTCTGGGCGGCGGGCGATTCCGTCGTGGTGGGGGTCAAGGCCGGCTCCTCTCGAGGGTTGTCTGGGATCGATGTGGGAATTATAATTCCCAGCGCGGGTCTGCCGCGGCAGTATAGGTCACTCATGGCAAACGACCAAGCCCTCCTGCGCGAGATCGGACGACGGCTTCGACAGGCCCGTTTGGCCGCTGAATTGGGCCTTGGCGAGCTGGCTGAGCGCGCTGCGGTCTCCCGGCGGTATCTGACCGATACCGAGGCCGGCCGAGCGAATCCGAGCTTGCTGATCCTGGCCCGCCTGTCCCAGGCCGTTGGGCTGCCACTTGGCACCTGGCTGGATTTGCCGCTGGGGCGCCTGGGGGCCGAACGGGTGGCGCTGCTTGGGCTGCGCGGTGCGGGCAAGTCGACGGTGGGGCGTCAGCTTGCGCTAGCTCTCGAGGCGCCGTTCGTGGAGTTGGACGAAGAGGTCGAGCGCGCCTCGGGCCTGGATCTAGCCGGGATTTTTGACCTCCACGGGCCGAGCGGCTATCACCGCTTCGAGGCGGAGGCGCTCGAGCGCGTGTTGGCCCGGGGCGAGCGGATGGTCATCGCCACGGGAGGCTCCGTGGTGGAGGCCCCCAAAACCTTCGATCGGTTGCTGGAGACTTGCCGGACCGTTTGGCTGCGCGCCGAGCCCACCGAGCACCTCGAGCGGGTTCTCGCCCAAGGGGACCGGCGCCCGGTGCGCGGACACCCTCAAGCCCTGGCGGAACTGCGTGAAATCCTGAATCGGCGGGCAGGCCTCTACGCGCGCTGCGAGCTTCACGTGGAGACGTCTGAGCGCGAGGTCGAGGGGGTGGTCTCCGAGCTCACGGAGCTCCTGGACGTCACCTGAACTCCGTAGGAAATTGCAACTTCGGGACCTCGGGTCGCCGGCGAGCGAGGGTTTTCGTGTGAATCGAGGGAAGCCTGCCGCTAGCTTGGGGTTGGTTCAGCGGTCTTTGCCTGCGCAAAGATTGAGTCCCCCCCCGGCCTTTTTCAAACGATTCCATGGGCTTTATCTCCGAATTCAAAGACTTTGCCATGCGCGGCAATGTTGTCGACATGGCTGTCGGCATCATCATCGGCGCCGCCTTCGGCAAGATCACTTCGTCCGTTGTCGAAGACGTCATGATGCCTCCGATCGGCTACCTCATGGGAGGCGTCGATTTCTCGAATCTCATGATGGACCTTCCGCTGAAGGAAAACCAAACGGCAGAAGACGTCGTGTCGATCAAGTACGGCGTTCTGATCAATGTCATCATCAACTTCATCATCGTGGCCTTCGCGGTCTTCCTGCTGGTGAAGGCCCTCAATTCGATGAAGAAGAAAGAGGAAGAAGCGCCTGCCGCACCGGCCGCCGATGTGGAACTCTTGACGGAGATCCGCGACTTGCTCGCGAAGAAGGCCTAAGGCGCCCGTTTTTCTAGAGCGCCCGAACGTGGGCTTCGACCGAGTCAGCCAGCGCGCTGAGGTCATAGCCACCTTCGAGAACGCTCACGATGCGGCCGGCACATAGCGTGTCGGCCGCTTCCGTGACCAGGCGAGTGAAATGCTCGAAGGTCTCGGTCTCGATGTTTACTTGTGCCAACGGATCCGCGCGGTGGGCGTCGAAGCCGGCGGAGACCAGCACGAAATCGGGGTCGAAAGCCTCGAGGTTTGGCAGGACGTGCCGTTCGATGGCATCCAGCCACTCGGCCGGACCCGAGCCGGGCGTTTGCGGCAAGTTCAAGGTGGCACCGACTCCGGGGCCCGTGCCTTGCTCATGGGCTGCGCCGCTACCTGGGTAGCACGGCGCCTGGTGCAAGCTCGCAAAGAACACGTTCGGGTCCTGGTCGAAGATGGCTTGCGTGCCGTTGCCGTGGTGCACGTCCCAATCGAGAACGAAGACACGCTTGAGTCCGTGATGCTCGCGCAGGTGACTTGCCGCGGCCGCAATCGAGTTCCACAAACAAAACCCCATCGCGCGATCGGCTTCGGCGTGGTGTCCTGGCGGGCGGACGGCACAGAACGCGCGCTGGAGCTCGCCCGCCATCACACGGTCGGTGGCTTCGAGCACAGCGCCGGTGGCAAGATCCGCGGCCCGCAGGGAAGCGGGGCCGGCCTGGTAGGTGTCGGAGTCGAACCAGCCCGGGCCCGCTTCGCAGGCCGCGAGGACCGAGCGCACGTAGGCCGGTGTGTGCACGCGTTCGAGGGCCGAACGCTCGACCGGCTTTGGTTCGAACCAGTCCCAGCGCGGTGCATCGCAAACCGTCGCGAGACGCTCGCGCACCGCGTGTAGCCGTTCAGGTCGCTCCGCATGCTCGCCCGGGGGCCTGTGAGCCTCCAGGGCTTGGCTGGTGAACAGTCCGAGTTTCGTCATAGTGCTTCGAGGACACTACCTTCGGTTTAGGTTCGCCGACAAGCATTCCGGGCAGCCGGTAGCAAACCTCCGGCCGTAGGCTGCACGCCTTGTCCGGTGCGAATTTCGAGTGCGCAACTCGATCCTCTCGGGCAGCGGTTCGCAGAGGCTCGGTGGCAGGCGGATTCGGGAGCAGCTTTGGCGATTCAACCGAGAGCGGCGAGGTGAATCGCTCGGCGGTTTTGGCCCACCGCGCGCGGAGCAGGCGTCCTGCCGGGTGTCTTCCCGGGTCCGGGAGGAAAGACCTTCCGGCTCCCCCGGCTCGTGGAGCAGGGGCACCCCCGGCGTCGATTCCTCACTTTAGCCCCCTTGCCTTCCAAGATCGTCTTATGCCCGAGCCGACTCGCACTCCTCGCTCCATTGTTCTTGGCCTCAACGCCTGGCACGGCGATGCGGCTGCCGCTCTTTTGGTAGACGGCCGAGTCGTCTGCGCTTTGGAGGAGGAACGGCTGAGACGCATCCAGCATTGGGCCGGACTTCCCACCCAGTCCATCGAAGCCTGCTTGGCCGAAGGCGGGGTCTCGATCCAGGATGTGGATCACATCGCAATCAACCACGACGCAAGCACCAACCGGTTGGCCAAGGCACTGCATGTGGCTCGCCACAGGCCCAGCGCACGCATGCTGGGCGACCGGCTGCGCAGTGTGCGCCGCGTGCGAGGTTTGCGGGAGGCGCTGGGTGAAGGGCTCGGCGTTCCTACAGCTCAAATCCGCGCACGGATCCACTCGGTTGAGCACCACCGCGCACATCTTGCGAGCACTTACTACGCGAGCCCGTTTGATCGTGCCGCGGTGGTTTCGGTCGACGGCTTTGGCGACTATTCCAGTTCGAAGTGGGGGACCGGGCGCGGAGATCGCCTGGACATCCTCGGCCGCGTGGGGTTCCCGCACTCCCTCGGGATGTACTACTTGGCGTTGACCCAGTACCTGGGTTTTCCAAACTACGGCGACGAGCTCAAGTTGATGGAGCTGAGCGCCTACGGGGAGCCGCGCTACAAGGAACAGCTTCAGTCCTTGATCCAGCTGGAGCCCGGCGGCGGTTATCGCCTCGCGCTCGATTACTTCGTTCACCACAAAGCTGGCGTCCCGATGACCTGGGAGGGCGGCGAGCCGCACCTGTGCCGCGGTTTTTCACAGAAGCTCGAAGAGTTGCTCGGACCGGCCCGCGAGGTAGGTTCGGAGCTGACCCAGCGCCATCGCGACCTCGCCGCGTCGGTCCAGGCCGTCTATGAAGGCGCCTTCTTCCATAAGCTCCGCCATCTGGCCGAGCGCACCGGTGAAACGTGCCTGGCGCTTTCGGGCGGCTGTGCCCTGAACAGCTTGGCCGCCGGTCGCATCGAGAACGCTACGCCCTTCGAGGAGGTCTATCTTCCGCCGTCGCCGGGCGATGCGGGGGGCGCGATCGGCTCGGCCACCTGGGTGCATGCCAACGTCCTTGGCCTAGGCCGCCCCGAGCCCATCGAGCATGCCTACCTGGGTCCTCCCTTGCGTGAACCCGACATCGACCGGGCGCTCCGCGCGCGACGCGATGAACTGGAATCTATAGGAGTTGGCCCGTGCCGGGAGCTCGACCTCGAGCCCCTGTGCGAGCGCGTGGCCGCTCACCTCGCTGCGGGGCACGTGGTCGGTTGGATGCAGGGTCGTATGGAGTTCGGACCTCGCGCTCTCGGTGCTCGTTCGATCCTCGGCGATCCGCGCCGATCGGAGATGCAGACGATTCTGAACACCAAGATCAAGCGCCGCGAGTCGTTCCGGCCGTTCGCTCCCGCGGTGCTCACCGAGCGTCAGTCCGAGTGGTTCGAGCGCTCGGCGCCGGTGCCCTTTATGGGCCGCGCGCTCAGCATCCACGAGTCGCGCCGCGGGGAAATCCCGGCGGTGGTGCATATGGGAGGCACGGGCCGCTTGCAGTCCGTGGAACGAGCGACCAACCCGCGTTTTTACCAATTGATCGAAGCCTTCGAGGCTCGCACGGGTGTTCCGATCCTGCTGAACACCTCGTTCCAGGAAAACGAGACGATGGTCTACCGGCCGGAAGAAGCACTGGATTGCTTCCTGCGTACCGAACTGGATGTTCTGGTATTGGGCAACCGCATCCTGGAGCGGGTAGCGATGCCGCAGGACGCAGCGAGTCAGGTTCCCGGTCCGGTGCCTCGGGCCCAGTTGGGTTCAGCGGCTGCGTGACGCTGCGAGGTTTGGTCAGCCCCTCGGACTCGGCGGCGCCAGCCGCCCGAGTTCGTCACCCAGCCTTCCATTCAAAGCGAGCCGGAACATTTTGAACTCGGCTCGAATCGACCACAAGGGATATCGCCAGGTCGCCGGCCGGTTGTGTTCGATGGCCAGGTGTGCGAACCAGGCGACGGCATAGGCGGCGGGCAGCGCGCACAGGGCGCAGTTCAAGCTGGTCAGCACGATGGCTCGCAGGATCAAGACCAAGCCGAGGGTGGTCGCCACGTAGTGCAGCACTCGGCAGGCGGGCTTCCGGTGTTCGCTCAGGTAAAAAATCCAGAACGAATCAAAATCCGCATGCCGCTGATCGGAAGAGCCGTGCTCGACAGACGGATCTACAGCCGGCTGGTCGTTCACCGAGTGGTCCTTTCCAAACTGGTCCGTTCCAGATTGGGGCAATTGGGCAGAAGATTGCATCGAGAGTGTTATGCGCAGCCGGGGTGGACCTGTGACTGGTGGAGACCCCTAATTCAGTAGATAGGCCAAGAACCGGCCCGTGCGAGCCCGGTTCGCTTGGAAAACCGGCGGTGGGGCGATCGCACGAGGTTGCGGCTTCGGTGGAAAAGTCCCTACCGGGCATCCGATCGTGCAGGGTCCTGGTTGCGTTGGGGCCGAGTTCTTTTGGGGGGCTATTTGCCGTGTGGAAGGAGTTTCCTGAACGAACGCAGCGGGTCGTTAGATCTGCACTCCAAAGCGCAGGGTGTCGCCTTCGGGTCCGCCAGGCTTGCCGGCTCGGCGCTGACGGAGCCATTCGCTCGGCCACAGCGCGGCGGTGAGCAGGTTGCGGCGCAGGTTGGTGCGCGGCGCTCGCGAATCGCGGACGACGCGAGCTTCCAAGAGCTCACCTGTGCGACCGCGATCGCACAGGCTTTCGGTCCAGACCGGTCCGGCCGAGAGAATGCCGGCTAGGGTCTGGATCCCGCGTGCGTCAAGCAGCGTTGGGTGATACTGGGGCCACGTGACTCCGGGCCAATCGTCGCCGAGCCACCCGCGCCAGGCGCTGCGCCCATTGCGGGTCGTTCCGATCAACCAGCCGCCGGGACGGAGGTAGCGGCGAGCGGCCTGGAAGATCTCGAGCGGGCGCTCGTAGTGTTCGATGAGGTCGACCGCCAGGACGGCATCGAATCGGCCGGCCCAACCCTCGGGAGCTTCGGTGAGACTTGGGACGAGCCGGCAGCGGGGCCCAACGCCGCGGCGTTCGCAGGCGCGCAAAGCCGGTGCGCTGACGTCCAGTCCCCAGGCATCATGTCCCGCGGCGCGGGCGGATTCGACCAGGGTTCCGCGGCCGCAGCCCAAGTGCAGAATGCGTTCTTGTCCAAGCCTGCCAGGGCGGTTCTCAAGTTGCGCGGCGCGGGCCAAACCGGCCTCCAAATGATCGAGGCGCTGGAGCGTTGTAGCCGCGTTCGGCTCGGTAATCTCGAGATCGTGGAAGTGATAGCCGTCCTGGACGTCGATGGCTCCCTGGCGAGCGCTGGAGGTTCCGCAGGAGTCACACGAGCGGTAACCATTTGAGGCGGGCGCGCCGAGATCTTCGCGGCACACCGGGCACTCGCCAAGCCTGGGAAGGACTCGCGGCCTGGGCGCTCGCTCGACGCGGAGCGTGCCTTCGCTCTGGGGCAGGGCCGACTGGGAGAGCGTCGGCGGAGGGGTCCGGGGAAGATCCATCGGAGGCGGAACGACCTGATTGAGAGGTCGGCGAAATGAGTCGAGGTCGATCCTGGCTAGTCGACCGCGGAAACGGGCTCAGCTGACCCGCTCCAACCTTGTTCGGCTCGCGAGCCTTCCGATTGCGCACCAGATCCGAGGATCTCGGTCGGAACCAACTCCAGGGCGTGCAGAGGCCGGGATCCGGGGCCCGGTTCAGTCCGAATCGGCGTGTGGAGGGCGATCCGGGTCGATCGGGGCAGGGCCCAGCGGGGCCCCTCGGCGTGCGGATCGACGCCGTTCCGTTCCAGCCGCCGGCGGGGGGGCTCTGCTGGGCGGCCCGGATGCGAAGGTGTCTCCGTGCACGGCGCGCCCGCGCAAAGCCCATCGCGTGGCGGCGCCGGGCGACCTCGAGATTCACGACTGCGGGCGGTTCAAATTCGTCCGGATGCCGCTGGCCTGCGGGCCATCGGCGGCTCCGGAGGAACCCGGAAGGTAGCGGAGCGCTGCGCGTCGAGGGTGGACACGCCTAAGATCCACGCTCCCATGTCCGCCGTCGCTCCCAACCCGTTCACTCCGGGCGCCATTTCGGCGTCCCGTGGACCGATCGCTGTGGTCGGGCTCGGGCACGTGGGACTGCCGATGGCGGCCTGGTTCGCCGACTCGGGTCGCCGCGTCTTGGGCTTCGACCGAGACGCTGTTCGCCTGGCCGAGATCGGTCGCGGGCGGATGCCCCTGGCGCATCTGGCCGGCCGCGATGTTCCGGGCTCCTTCGAACCCACCGCGGATCTGGAACGGCTCGCGGAATGCTCTGAGATCCTGCTGTGTCTACCGACTTCGCTCGAACCGGACCGTCGCGAGCCGGACTTGAGCGCCTTGTTCCAATGGCGCGACCGACTGGCTGCGCTTCCGGACGCGCCTCCGCGCCTTTTGCTGGTGACTTCGACGGTTCCGCCGGGCACGACTCGCAAGCTGTTTGAGGAACCTCTTTGGAGGCGCTACGACGTCGTGTTCAGCCCCGAGCGGGAGGATCCCGGCTCCAACCGGTCGCCTCGATCTGTTCCGCGAGTGATCGGAGCAGAGAGTTCTGCGGGGCTGGAGCGCGCTGCGAAGTTGTTCGAATCTGCCGGAATTCCGGTCCATCGCGCACCGAGCCTTGAAGTCGCCGAAGCCTCCAAGTTGTGGGAGAATCTGTACCGGTCCGTCAACATTGCGCTCGCGGCTGAGTTGGAGCGGTTGCTGCTGGATCAGGGGATCGATCCGGGTGCGGTCCTGGAGGCGGCCTCCACGAAACCGTTTGGCTTCGCGCCCTTTCACGCCGGACCCGGCGCAGGTGGGCCGTGCATTCCCGAAGTGGCGCGTTTCTTGAGCAAGCTTGGGGGCTCAGATCTTTTGGAAGCGGTCGACCGCGTTCATCAAAGCGCGCCGGCTCGCTTGCTCGAGCGCCTGGATGCTGCCCTGGTGGAACGCTCGATTCGGCCGGAAAGCGCGCGCGTGCTGGTGGTCGGTGTGGGCTACAAGCCGGGCGTCGCGGACACTCGGAACGCCCCCGGTGCGGCGCTGGTGGAGCGTCTGGCGGAGCGCGGCAACCAGGTTGAGTACCTCGACCCGCTGGTGAGGGCGCTGGAGTTGCCGGCGCTGGGGGGCCGGCGCGCAGCGCCCTTTGGTGCTCTGAACGCTGGGATCGAATCCGCGGAAGCGGAGATCGCCCGGTTCGACGCCGTGGTGCTGGTGAATCCCCCCGAAGAACATCTCCTGGGAGCGTTCGCCCGGGCTAGCCGCCTGATTCTCGATCCGCGTGGTCTGCTCAAAGGAGTCCACAGAAGCCCCGGCGAGGCGCACGACAACGGTCCGTCCCAGGGCTGACGCCTCGGGGCTCCGCCCGAGGCCCAGGGGCTTTCTGAGAAGGCGCGCTTCGGTCGATTCAGGAAGCCCGGAGAGGGCTTTCCTTCAGGTTGCTCCATCCGGCGACCATGCGCGGCCTCAACGCAAGTTTCGCCTTTGACCAGAACGCGCTCTGCGTGTGCGACACGGAGCGGTTGGAGACCCGAGAAGCCGTGGCGAGCCGCGGGCCCGGCCGCTGGGGACTCGGATTCGACGGAGCTCCACGAACCGGTCTCGCGCCTCGAAGTCTGGCTCCTTGGGACTTAGGGCTGCGGGAGGTTTCGGCGTGAAGCTCCTTCAGGTGATTCCGAGCTACCTACCTGGGCGCTGCTTTGGCAGCCCAATTCGCCGTGTGCACGGGCTTTCGAAAGCCCTCGTAGAACGTGGCCATGAAGTGCACGTGTGGACCACCGATCGCGGTGAAAGCGAGCAGCTGGATGTGAGCTGCGGCGAGCGGCGCGAATTCGACGGAGTTCGAGTGAGGTACTTCGCGGTGCGCGGGCCCGGTCGCCTGCGCTACGCGCCCGGCCTGCGGCGAGCCCTGCGCGAGAGAGCCTTCGAGTTCGACTTGATTCACGCCCATGGCCTCTTCCAGGCGCCGACTTCCCTGGCGCTGCGAGCAGCTCAGGCTGCGGGCGTACCTGCGGTGCTTTCTCCGCAGGGCATGCTGCAACGTGAATTTCTCGAAGCCCGTGGCAGGTGGGGCAAGCGCCTGTGGCTGCGCGCCATCGACCGCCCCGCGCTCCGCGGAGTGACCGGTGTTCACTTGACCAGCGATCTGGAGCAATCTGGCCTCGTGGGCCTTTCGCCTTCCAGCGAGCAGCTGCTCTTGCTGCCGAGCGGGGTCGACCGCGAGGCCTTTGACGGAGACTGGAGTGCCGTCGAGGATTCGGTCGCTGAGTTGTGCGCGGAGCACTCTGAAGTCGTGCTGTTCCTTGGTCGCATCCGCCGAGGCGCGGGCCTCGAACTGCTCGCCGAGGCTCTCGCGGGACTCCCTGGCGACGCCCATCTGGTCGTGGCGGGACCGGACGAGGGGGGCCGGGCGAGCTTCGAAGCCCGCGTGCGAGAACTCGGGCTGACGGGCCGTGTCACCCTGGCAGGCGTTTTGGGCGGAACAACTCTCTCGGCGTTGCTGGAGCACGCGCGCTGCCTGGCGCTTCCCGCCCAGTCTGACTGCTCCGGCGACGTGGCGCTCGAGGCCATGGCCATCGGGACTCCTCCGATTGTGACGCCTTGGGTGAGCGCTGCGGAATGGGTGCGGCGCGGAGCAGGCCTGGTAGTTCCAGCGGAACCCGGGCGTTGGCGTGCGGCCCTGGGAGGGATGCTGGCCGACTCCGGACGACGGGAGAAGTTTGCGGCGCGTGGGCGAGAGTTGGCGCGGGAAGAGGCGGCTTGGCCGTCGCTCGCCGCGCACTTCGAATCGGCGTACCTACGATGGACGACAGGACCCAGCTCGGAGTCCCAGGCCGCGTGAGGTCCTGGCGCCAGACCCGGCGTCCACCCCGGTCCGTCGCTCGGCCGGGAGCGCTGATTCGAGAGCTAAGGGTGGAACGTGATCTCTACCGGAGTGTCCGTTCAGGCGACGCGCCGGGCCCGTTTGTTGAGGCGCTTCGCAAGTCCTCCACATAGGGCGCTCGCAGCGAGCCGGTAGCCGATGGGAAGTTCGCTCCGCCAAGAATCATCGAGCTGAATTCCGCTCGAACGCCAGTGCATCGCGCTACTCGCGACCCCGTGCTGAGGGGCGCGAAATGCATCGGTGGAGAAGCAGCTCGCGTCGAGGTCACAGATTGCAGCGATCCGCTCCAGCATGGAGACCGGCTCCGTGACCAGTCGGTCGTAGCAGATCAGGGTGCGACGTTCGGCGGGGAAGCGCCGAAACAGATGTTGCATGAGTCCGTTTTCCACGCGCCAACGCAGGGCCTGGCGCAGGGTTCCGAGCAGGCCGTATCCACCTTCGCGGCGCCGCTCGGAGTGCACGAAGGAGCCGGGCTGCTTGTAGAGATGCACCAGCCTCACGTCGAATTCGGGGTCGCGTTTGAGCCACTCCAATCGGTAGGGGTCGCCGGAGGCATCGACCAACCAGCGGATCGGTTCGCCGGGATTCTCCTCGGCGCGGTGTTCGTTTGCGCGTTGCCAAATCGAGCGCAGGATGCGAGCGTTGGATCGTGCGAATCGTTCCGCCTCCCGAGCCCGTTCCCCGCGCGGCGCTCCGTGGATGCGGTCGAGCAAGTGCCGGGGCCGGATCACGCGGCTGGATCTGTTGGATTCGCGAAAATGCGCGAGCTCCTCCAGGTCCTTGGATCCAGCGAAAGGTCCCCAGAAGCTGCACGAGTCGATCGGCGCTCCGCAGTCGCATGGGTCGCGGTGCTCGCGCAGCTCGTGAGGGAGGGCCTGAACCTCGCCCAGTGCGAACATGGAGGGGTGGCTCCCGAGTAGCCGGTCGAGCAGCGTCGAGCTGGAGCGGCCGTTGGAGAGGACATACAGAATCGGGATCGGGTCCCGCTCAAGGTGGACCATCAGCCGGCCTTCCCTTCTGGTTCCGCGCTTTGCGTGCCCCACGGCTTGCCGCGCATGGAGTCCTCGAGCTCGGGGCGGCGTGAAGTCAGCACCGCGCCGCCTTGGCCCGGACGCGAAAGCCGGTCGAGGTAAGCGGCTTTTGCCCGGCGCCCGTAGTCGCGCCAGCTGTAGCCCTCGGACACGATTTCGATGCTTCGGCGGCCCATCTCCAGCACCGCATTGCCCAGTCCGTACAGCTCGATGAGCTTGGCCTTTATGGCTTCTACGTCACGTATCGGAACCACGTAGCCGTTCTCTCCTTCTTCGATCAGCGCGCGTCCACCGGTGTTGGGTGTGATGATCACCGGCAGTCCCGTGGACATCGCTTGGAAGAGGGCCGTTGCCATGCCTTCTTGGATCGAAGGCAGGCAAAACACGCTCGCGCGCTTGTAGTACTTCGGGAGTTCGTCCTGGGATTTCGGCCCCAAGAAGAAGACATTGGATCTTCCGTATTTTTTACGGAACGGTTCGATCTCAGGGTCGATCGGTCCGGCGAACACCAGTTCCGCGCCGGGCAGCGCCAAGTCGTGGAACGCTTTCAGTAGATAGTGCGCGCCCCTTTGAAGAGAGGTTCGACCCACGAACAGAACCCGGAACTTGTCGGGCGGTTGTTCGGACGGCGTGAAGCCTGAGAGTTCGACGCCGTAGGGGTTCACGATCAGCTTGTCCGCGGAAAAGCCCTTCTTGACGAAGCTCTGCAGGGCGAAGCTGGAAGGCAC
The DNA here is from genome assembly GCA_964619265.1 of uncultured Planctomycetaceae bacterium. GTDB lineage: Bacteria > Planctomycetota > UBA1135 > UBA1135 > CAZUCE01. The sequence goes on along the minus strand of CAZUCE010000013.1, from coordinate 31,290 downwards.
CGCGATCGCATCCGCCGTTTGGTACTCGGCCAGTTCTCGTTGGAGCATCGAGCGGTGCGGCAATTTCGGTTCGAGACCGTGCAGCTCGTACTCTTCCTTCAAGAGGCTCCGCTGGACTTCGATGTGTGCGCCGCTGCATTCGATGACGCCGAGGGCGCCCTTGGCTCGTGCGCGCCGGAGGGCTCGCAGAGAGCACCCCGACCAACCCACGAACACATCGAGCTCTTTGGGGAGCGCGAGAGCGGAGAGGCGATCGAACAGGGAGTTCGCGCTGTTCTCGAAGGTAACGCGGTGATCTTCAGGGAGCTTCTTGAGGGTCCGCTTGTAGACCTCACAAGGTAGGAGACTCGTGACCGAATCTGGGGAGATCCCGAGTTTCTTTGCGAAGAACTTTGGGTAGGAAGTGATCAACCGATCCAGCGCACCGAGCCGTTCAAGCTCGCGAGCTAGGTCGAAGGCGTGGAAGCGCCCGAGGACCGAAACAACAACTTTCAAATGAGTGGCTCCAGTTGGGCTGTGGCGTTCGAGGTGGGGAGGAGTTGGCTCTTAGATCCAAACTCGGAAAGGGAGCGCTGTTCGAGTGACAAGGCCTTGTCTAGAACGCGCAGCACCGAACTGGTGTGGTCGTAACCGGATTGGACGCAACGCAATCGGCCAGCCGCCGCGACGGTCCGCCGGCGGTCCGGTTGACCCAGGTACTGGCCGCAGCGCTCGATTAGTTCGGCGTCGCCTTCGAAGTAGTCGGCCTGTTCGCCTTCCACAAACAGCTCGCGGTGCTCCTTGGAGCGCTCAGTCAGAAGGAACCCGCCGCAGGCGGGGATCTCGATCGAGCGGCTTGTGTGGCCATCGGCGTTGGCTTGGCGAAGGAACCCGAGGTTGATATCCGTCGCACAGATCGAGCGCACGTAGTCTTCGCCGCCAAGGGGACGATCCTCGATGGTCAAGCCGGGATGAAAGCCGCGTAGGCCGCCCCAGCCGTTGCCGAACACGCGTACTGGAATACCGGCTTCCGCCAGCGCTAAGCAAGCCGACGCGCGACGGTCCTCGAACGAGCCGATGAATCCGATCGGGCCGCCCAGATATTCGCGATCGTCTGGGCGCAGGCGCAAAGGACGATGAAACCAAGGATCGAAGGTCTTCGATTCGTAGTGAACCTTTTGCGCACCCAGCTTGGCCAATTCGTCGCGCTCGACGTTGCGTCGTTTGGTCGTCACCACCAGGTCGACCAGCCCGAGCGCCGCTGAAAGGTGGGTCGTACGATTGTGTGCAAGGGCCAGATCGTCTTCGGTGAACAAGACCTGGACGGCCGAGGGAGCCAGACGGCGCAACTCGTGCAGGGTTTTCGGACGGACCATTCGGCCGCCTTCGATCCAAATCACCTCAGGGTTCGAGCGGGCGACGACTTCGAGGAGCACGCGGTTGACGCCGGCCCGGTCGATCGGGCGACCCAGCTTGTGGGCTACGCGGTCCAAGAGCCTGCGTTCCGGTTGGGCAGCCGAGTCCTTGGAGGACGGGATCCGTGAAATCGGAAGCACCTGGATGCCGAGATCGTCCAGGGCGCGCATGCGCTGTTCCGAGCGAGTAAACGGCGTTCGTTCGGCGACGAACGCGATGCGGAGCGGAGGTTGTTCCATGGCGTGGTCCGGCCGGGCCGGTCAGAGGCTCTCCAGGGCATGAAAGAGGCCGTTCGCGTTGGCCTCAAAGTCCCAGGATTCGATGCGCTCGCGGGCGGCTTCGCCCACACGCTTCAACTCGGCCCGGTCTCGGGGCTCGAAGAGCAAGTCGCGCAGACGGCGGGTGAGGTCGGGAGTTGAACCAGCTTCGAAAGTCCAGCCGGTGCGGTTCTCCGCGATGAGATCGGGGACGGCACCGACGGCTGTGGAGGCCAGCACCGGGGAGCCACAGGCCATGGCCTCGTTGACGACCAAGCCAAACGGCTCGAACCGGGAGGGAACCACGACCAGATCGGCCAGGTCGTAAAAGCGCGGGAGCTCGCTTGGGCTGCGGAAACCGGCGAAGTGCACCGGAGCGCCGGACGACTCCCGAGCTCGGGCGCGCAAGGGTCCTTCCAGGGCGCCAGATCCAACCAACACCAGGGCGGGGCGAATGGACTGCGCTGGGCTCGCGCAACAGGTGAGGAAAGCCTCGAGCAAATCGGTGACGCCCTTGTTCTCGACCAGCTCGCCGGCGAACAGGATCACGGGCGCGCGCGGATCGAGCCCCAGGTCGCGGGCGAGTTGGCTGCGCCGGACCCTAGCCTCTACGGCTTGCTGGGCGAGCCGTGCGTTGTCGACCGCGTAGGGCATGAGGTGAATCTTCTCGGCGGGCACTCCGTGATGCCGGTAAAAGCGTGTGTTTGCGGTTCCGATGGAAAGCAGACCGTCGAGCCGGCTGAGCAAGCGGGTTAGCGCCTTGCGCCTCAGAACGGCGCGAAACCCGCTCGCCGGCTGGCCGATCAGGTTGGACTCAGCGCGGGCGAAGACCGGAAGACCGCGGCGTTTTGCGAGACGCAGAGCCGCCAGGTGCACAGGATGGCTATAGCCATGCATCCATAGAACGTCGGTCCGATCCCTGTGCAGAAGCTCGGCCAGCCCATCGTTTCGAGGACCGAGTTTCGAGAGAACCCGCTCGGACCCAGGCAGAAAGCGGTGGGCGTAGCCATCGAGCAGCGGGACCTCCCGCGCAAGCGAACGCCCGAACTTCGCATCCGGGTCGTCGCCGGGGCTGAGTTCGGACCGGAACGCGACCTCGAGGTCGAGCCACGGCAGGCCGGCCAGCATGGCGAGCAGGGGAGCCTGGGACTGGACCGGGTGGCTGACCAGGTAGGTCACGCGCCAGGGGGGACCGGCCGGTCGCTGGGCGCGCGCGCCGCGTGCTGCACCGGGCTCCGGGCGCAGCAGCGTCGCAATCGACGCTCCTGTCTCGCGGGGAGTTCCGGCCTTGTGGGGCGGGTCGCCCAGCCGGCTGCTGATCGGCTCAAGCACGGCGGCGTACCTCCTTGGGGGCCACCCGCCCGCCGCTTGTCAGGTGCCACCGGTCTGCGGGTCTCCGCAGGAGTTGGATCGGTTGAGCGGTGCTGGCGAGGCTGCGCGCACTCAAGGTGCCCTCAGCTAAGGAGACGGCTAGGGTGGGCTGAGAGGCGCACAGCGGGCCGGCAACCAGGATCCAGGCGAAGGCGGTGAACGCTGCTCGCCACGAAGCCAGCATTCCCGCGATCGCGAGTGGGCTTCGGGTGGTTCGCGGGCTGGAGGGGGCGCTGGGGTGCATGGGGGAACCTGCCGGGGGACCTCTGGCGATCCCTCGGAGTCGCTATCGGTCGCTAGGGGCGGGCGCTGTTGCGCCGGGCAGAGCTGCGCGAGGTCCGTCCCGGTCCTGGGCGAGGGGGGCTTCCAGGGGCTGGGCCGGATCCCAAAGCCGCGGGCGGTCCATCCCTGAAGAGCCGCCCAGCTCCGGGGGTCCCAAGCTCGGCAGCTAGGCGCCTGGCGCCCGAGTCGTGCGCAAGCGCAAGCGAGCCGCGGCGGAGGACTTCGGCCGACCCGTGTCGGTCGTCGTTCCCGGCCAGCGGCAACCCTCCAGGGCGCATCGCTCGATCGCCAGCCCAACCTCCGCCTCTCGGGCGGGGTCGCGCCCAGGCCCTCGGCTCAAAACTCCTGCCCCGAAGGGCCGCAAGGCTACTGTTCCTGCAGCACCCGGCCGTGCCGAGGGTGCGCGAGCAACTCGGCAAACAAGGGGTCTGCGGCGAGTTCGAGCTTCTGTTCTTGGGTCAGTTGCGCGTCTTCCAGTGCGCCTCCGGCCCGCTGGAGGTTGCCGGCCAAGGCGTAGGCTCGCGCCGCCTCGATGAGAACGACCCGCAGATCGCTGCGTGAAATTCGATCGGACTTATTGGCCTCGCGCAGGGCGTCTTTGTAGTCGTCGATCGCCTTGCTTGTTTTCCGCAGCCGCAGGTACATGCGAGCGCGTTTGAGGTAGGGCTCGTGATCTCCCTGGTCTCGGCGCTCCACCCAAAAATCGTAGACCTCTTCGAGGCGCTTGAGCGAGTCGCGGTCCCCGAGCCGGGCTCCGAGGACCCAGGCGGCCTCGGTGCACTCCGAGCCTCCGCGTTTGGAGAGCTGCTCCACCAGGTCCTCGATTTCGGACAAGTCGGGCTCGAGATCGCCGATGCGTTCGAGCAGCAAAATAGGACTCGGATCGGGGGCCTGATCGATCGCGGCTTTCAGCATCGAACGCACCGTGCCAAGTTCGAGTTCGCGTGGCTGAAGCTCGAAGTAGCTCACCACGGCGAGACCGTGTTCGAGGGCTCGTTCGGGTACGCTGACCAGGCGCCCCAACTCGTCGCCGAACCCGCGCCAACCAAACTCAACAAGGCCATCGAGGGCACGAGTTCGCAGATCGCTCACGTCGCTGGTCAGGGCTTCCGCCAAACTCAGTTCGGCGACACCGCCGCCGAGTCGTGCGAGACTGGTCAGGGCTTCGGCGCGTTCTTCCGGGGCTCCGTCGCGTCGCACGCGACGGGCGAGAAAGCCGTCGACGGTGTCCGCGAATTCCGCGAAGCCCAGCGCCTGGAGAGCGTTCAATCGGCCGATTGCACTGCCTTCGTCGGACATCGTGCGCAGCTCGTTCAGGCCGGCGGCGAGCGGCAGGCCCGACAACACGGTGAGGGCGGAATCTGAGAGCTCGACGAGCGTGCTGCTGGGCACGGCTCCGGGGTCGAGGTTCTCGATCAGCACACGCCGCACGCCAGGTCCTGCGGAGGCGATGCGCGAAGCAATCTTCTCGGCGGCCCGGACATCCCGGGCCGAGATGGCTCGCACGTGGTCCCGAAGCAATTCGAACACCTTGGGGCGAATCCGCTCGACCTGGGCTTCCGACTCGGCACGCAGCTCGGCCAGGCGTTTCTCCAGGGGGACGTCCTGGGCATGCGCGGTTCCGGAAGTCCCGATGCCCGCGGCCAGGGTGATCGGAATGGCGAGGAGAAGGCCAAGCATCCAACTGCGGCGAGTCGCGGCTCCAAAAGTCATAGGCCTAGAAGATATCCGCAGGTCCGGCGCGAAGGACGGCTCCGCTTGGAACCCGCGCTTGGAGCGGCGCCCAGCGGGGGAGAATCAGCCTCCGAGCGGGGAGCTCGAGAGGGGGGCCGCGGTCAAGCCCTACGGGGGCGAGGTCGCAACAGGCCCGGTTCGAGTTGGGCCGTTTCGCAGCCGGGCGCCATGGGCTCGGGATTCCGGTCCTTGGGGCCTGCAGAGTCCGGACCCACGGAATCCGGACCCCCGGAGCCTGGACTCCCAGAGCCTGGACCCTGGTCCATGAGGCGCGCCAGGCGGGCTTCCGGCGGCAGGCCATAAAGCGCACGCAAGGCGTGTCGGTGGCGGAAGACCCAGGTTCGCATAAGCCCATTCATCGACCGGCGGGCCCGGTAGATTGACCGGCCTCGCATTGACTGCCTCCAGCGAGCTGCTGGAATGGACCGAATGAGCGCCTCCCAAGAACTCCGCGCCAGGGTCCGCAGCCACCCACACCCAGCTCCCGGGCCGGGGGGGCGCGAGAGCGAGTTGCCGAGGCGCGTCCTGGTCGTGGGCGGCGGGCACGCTGGCGTAGAAGCCGCCCTGGCCGCCGCTCGGGTGGGTTGCGAGGCCTGGCTGGTGAGCTTCCGCGCCGACCGCATCGGCGAGATGAGCTGCAACCCCGCGATCGGCGGACTCGGCAAGGGTCAGCTCGCCCGCGAGGTCGACGCGCTCGGCGGCGCGATGGGGCTTGCCATCGATCGCACCGGGATTCAGTTTCGGATGTTGAACACGGCCAAGGGTTTCGCGGTTCGCGCCCCCCGTGCGCAGGCTGACCGGCACCGCTACCGGGAGGAAATCACCTCCCAGGTTGAGGCAGCAGCCGGCGTTCGCATCGTGGAGGGTGCGGTTGCCCGCTTGATCGTGAGCGAGCGCGACGGCCTCTTGCGCGTCGAGGGCGTCGAGTTGGAAGATGGCCGCGAGCTGCGCGCCGCTGCCACGATCTTGACAACCGGCACCTTCCTGGCCGCGATCATGCACACCGGGGAAGCCCAGGCTGCCGGCGGACGAGTGGGGGAAGCCACGGTCAGCGGGCTTTCCGCGGACCTGCGTCGCTTGGGGCTGCGCACCGGCCGCCTGAAGACCGGCACGCCGCCGCGGCTGGCCTCGGACTCGATCGATTGGGATCGGCTCGAGCCCCAGTTCGGAGATGCGGAACCTGAGCCGTTCTCGTTTCGGACCCCTCGCGGGGACTTTCCAGCCCTCGAGCAGATCGCCTGCCACATCACCCACACCAACCCGCGCACGCACGCGCTGATCGCGGCCAACATCCACCGCGCGCCGATGTACACCGGCGCCATCGAGGGCGTTGGACCACGTTACTGCCCATCGGTCGAAGACAAGGTGATGCGCTTCGCGGACCGTGATCGGCACCAGTTGTTTCTGGAGCCCGAGAGTCTTGGAACCGACGTGGTCTATGTAAACGGCATCTCCACGTCGCTGCCGGCGGAGGTCCAGGAGGAATTCGTGCGGACCGTCGAGGGACTCGAGCGCGCGCGCTTCCTGCGTCACGGCTACGCGGTGGAGTACGACTTCAGCGAGCCGTCCCAGCTTGATCCGACCCTGGCCGTCGCGGCGGTGCCGGGGCTGTATCTGGCCGGTCAGATCAACGGCACCTCGGGCTATGAGGAGGCCGCGGCCCAGGGACTTCTCGCCGGGGCCAATGCGGCGTTGTGGATCCTGGATCGCGAGCCCTTCGTGCTCGAACGTCACGAGGCCTATGCGGGCGTTTTGGTGGACGACTTGATCGTCACCAACCCGACCGAGCCTTACCGCATGTTCACGAGCCGGGCTGAGTACCGGCTGATGCTGCGCCAGGACAATGCGGATCGTCGGCTCGTGCCACGGGCCGCAGCAGCGGGACTGGTTTCCACGCAAGACGTGGAGCGCACCGAAGCACGCGGGCGACAGCTGGCGGCGGCCCACGAGCTCCTGCGAACCCTGCGCGATCCTGCCCGGCATCACCGTACGTTGGAGGAGTGCCTGCGGCGGCCCGATCTGTCGGCCCGCGAGTTGCTGGCGTCGCATCCGGAGCTCGCAGCCCTCGAGCTGGAGTCCGATCTGATCACGGCGCTGGAAGCGGACGTCAAGTACGCCGGCTACGTGGAGCGTCAGGTCCGTGACGTGGAGCGCCTCGAACGCCAAGAACGCATCGAAATTCCGGGCGAGCTGGATCCCGCAACGATCGTAGGTCTACGCGGCGAAGCCCGGGAGACGCTGATCGCGTCCAAACCCAGGACGCTGGGGCAGGCCTCGCGCCTGGCCGGGATCCAGCCGCCGGACGTCGCCCTGCTCGCGGTGCACGTCGAGCGCCTGCGTCGCGGCCCGAACAGTTCCGGGGGAGAGCGTTAGCCAAGGGGCCAGAGCCCAGCCTCTCGCCTTCCGGGTGAACCTCACGTACCCCGGCGCAGGACCACCGTCTTGATCGTCTGGACCAGGATCGACATGTCGAGGAACAGCGACCGATACTTGATATAGAACAGGTCGTACTGGAGCTTTTGCAAGGCGTCCTCCACCGTGTTCCCGTAGGGGTAGTTGATCTGAGCCCAGCCCGTGACGCCGGGCTGCACGGTGTGCCGTTGGTCGTAGTAAGGGATCTGCTTCATCAGGTCATCGATGAAGACGCGTCGCTCCGGACGAGGTCCAACCAAGGACATCGAGCCGGCCAAAACGTTGAACAGTTGGGGGAATTCGTCCAGGCGTGTCTTCCGCAGGAAGCGGCCAACGCGCGTGACGCGTGGGTCATCCTTTTGGGCCCAAACCGGGCCGGTCGCTTTTTCGGCGTCGACCCGCATGGAGCGAAATTTGTTCAAAACAAACGGCTGCCCGTAGCGACCGATGCGTTCCTGCCGAAACAAGACCGGGCCCTTGGAGTCGAGCCGGACAGCGAGTGCGGTGAGCAGCATCATCGGCCACAGGAGCAGCAGCAAGAGGGTGGCGGCCACCAGGTCGAAGATTCGCTTGACCAGCTCGGACAGCGGGCTATTGGAGAACCCGCTGTTGAAGATGAGGTACGAAGGACGCAGAGCCTCGACGGCGATTCGGCCTGTGGCACGCTCGTAGAGGGACTCGCCCTCCTCGACCGTAACGCCGGCGAGGCGGCAGGCCAGTAGATCGCCGGTCGGGAGGACTCCCCGTCGATCTTCGAGGCTGACCAACAGGTGCCCTACATCGAGGCGCCGGACCATCTCCAGCAGCGGCTCGCCCGGAAGAGGGCGGTGGCGGGGAAGGTCGGCTAGCCGCGGACCCGATGCCGAAGAAGTGGGGTTGGGCGTTCGCAGGTGCGGCCAGCCGCCGAGGGGGCTGGGACCGCGGCGAGGATGGAGAGCCGGTAGCGCGCTGCTGCTTGAAAACCGGATGGCACCGCCGAGCGGGTCGCTCGATCCAGCGGCCGGGTCGGTTTCCGGCCGCAGGTCTTCCGCGTCGATCAGACCGACCAACTCGTAGTCGCCCTGGGAGTCGGTGGCGAGAGCTTCCAGCAGGGACGGCGAATTGTCGGCCGAACTGAGCAGCAGAACGCGCTCGCGCCAGGAAAGGCGCTGCAGCAGGCTATGGAAGAGAAGTCGCCACAGATACAAGGCTGCGAAGCCAAGGATCAGGCTGAAGACCAGGGTCTGAACCGTTCGGCTGAGCGTCAGGCCCGGGAAGTCGAGCAGGTAGTCGAGACCCCAAAGCCGCGTGAGAGCGATGGCGCCTACCGCCAGGACCGCCGCCAGGCCGCAGGAGGAGACGATTCGCGAAAAACGCTCGTAGCGGGAGGCTGAAACCCGGAACTCGTACAACTCGTTGAACGAGATGGCGGCTTGACCGATTCCTGCAACGAGGAAGGAAGAGAAGAAGCAGCGCAGGGTGGCTTCTTCGATCGTAAACCCAGGGATCGCGATCGCTTGACGAACGAGTCGCGTCGGATCGCCCCACAGGTGCGCCGACATCATCGCTGCGACGACCAAAGTGAGCAGGACCGTCTCGCCTGCGAACAGCAGGAACTTGCGAAGGGAGACGGTCTGGCGGAGAACTTGGAGCATGGATCCCCAATGGGGGGCTGCTGGCTTGGAGCACCCGGCTGGGAGTGGCAGGGCGCCGAGTGGGTGTCGCAGGAGTCCTGTGGTGCGGACTCCGCGCCACCCGAGCAGAGGAGATTCTACTTCTCGGCGGGATTCCCCCCCTTTTCTTGAGCTGGGCCTGGCCCCTTGTCTGCGAGATCGGGGCGCAGGGCGCTCCGAACGGCCTCGGGAAGTCGGGTCGATCCGGCCGCAGGGGCCATGCCGAACGATTCCTCCTCCGGTTTGGGGAGCGGCGCGATCAGGTTCCCCTCGCGCTGGATTTCGAGAGTGGCACCCCGCTCGGAGGCCAGAACCTCGACGAGATCGACCTGAACCTGGACGGCGGTCGCCCGCCGCGGGCCACCTTGGGAACAGTCTTCGAGCGCTCGGGCGGCCCGCCGGAGCCGCTGCAGGCGCTTTTGGTCGAGCCGGACGCCAGGCCGGTAGCGGAGCTCTCCGAGCCGGGCAGCGCCTGTGCGCCAGGAAGCCTTGACCTCGACCAGAGCCAGCCGCTGGATCTGTGGGCGATGGCTTGGAAGTCGTACGAGCAGATCGACCTCAACACCTTTCACGCGCAAACGCCGGGCCACCGGGCGTCCGCCCTGTCTCCGCAGCCAGCGGGCCGCCAGGCGCTCGCCGAGTTCGCCCAGTTCGGACCCCGAGAGGTCTACGAGGCGCAGGGCTACGCGAGGCGCGCCGCGCAAGATCAGCTGTCGGAAGATCCGCCGGATGAGGGTTCGCGCAGGCTGGAGATGGCCGACCGCAGGAACCGGATCCGAACTCCGTCGGCGACCTCCAGGGTCACCTCCTGGGCGTCCCGGACCTGGGTGACTTTGCCCAGCATTCCGCCGTTCGTGAGAACCTCGTCGCCCTTCTTCAAGGCACCCAGCATCTCCTCTCGCAGCCGGCGTTGCTTGCGTTCGGGCGCGATCACCACGAGCCAGAAGATCAGCACCATCGCCACAATCGGAACCCAGCTGCCCAGCAGCGGATTGCCACCCGGCTCGGGAGCCGCCAGGGCAAGCAGGGAGTCGGGGATCAGGAGCGGGGAGGGAATCTGCGCAGGGAGGGTCATCTGGTTTCGAATCGAATCGGCGGCCGGGGGGGGGCGCAGCCAGGTTCTCGCCTGGCAGGCCGGCGGCATGGGTTGTGAGTCCCGCGCCGCGAGCTGGGGGAGCAGACCCTAGAGCATCGGGCGGAAGGGCAGAAGGCTCCGCTGGGTCGACGTGGACCGTGGGGTCGCTACCCTCAGGGGCCGGCGCTCTGTTCTCCGGCTTCTGCGGAGCCCGCTGGTCCACCCAATCCGTCTCTTTCGTGTCCGATCGATCCTCCGATTCTGCTCCTGGCGCTCCGGCGCCGGTTCCCGACGTGTTCGACCCCGCCGCGCGGCTGGTGGTCGCCATGAGCGGCGGAGTGGACTCGTCGGCGGTGGCTTGGATGCTGCGCGAGGCGGGACACGAGTTGGTCGGATTGTTCATGCGGAACGGGGTCAAGGTTTCGGCAGCCGACGCGGGCAAGAAGTCCTGCTGCTCCGTGAATGACGCTCGCGATGCGCGCATGGTGGCGGCTGGGCTCGAAATTCCGTTCCAGGCGGTCGACCTGGGCGAGGAATTTCGCGACGTAATTCGCTACTTCCTCGATTCCTACAAGCAAGGCAAGACGCCCAACCCGTGCGCGGTCTGCAACCGCGACCTGAAGTTTCGGCGCCTGATGGACTTCGCCGACGAGGTGGGCGCGGCGGGCGTTGCCACCGGTCACTACGCGAAGCTCGATCGGGACGAGAACGGCCGCGTGCGCGTGCGTCGCGGGCTCGATCGCCGCAAGGATCAGAGCTATCAGTTGTTCTCAGTTGCGGAGGCCGACCTGGCGCGCACCCGCCTGCCGCTCGGCGGCCTCGAGAAGCCTGCGGTTCGCAAACTCGCCGAGCAGGCCGGGCTGCGCACCCACGCGAAGCCCGACAGCCAAGAAATTTGCTTCGTGCCCGGCAACGATTACCGAAAGCTGCTGGAGCAACATGGGGTCGAGCTGCGTCCGGGCCGTGTCGTCGACACCGCCGGTCAGCATCTGGCGGACCACGGCGGAGTCCCGATGTTCACGATTGGCCAGCGCCGCGGCCATGGCCTGGGCGGGTCGGCGGAGCCGCGCTATGTCGTTGAGCTGGACGCGGAGAACGACAGGGTTGTCGTGGGCTCGAAGGACGAGTGTCTGTTCGAGAGCGCCATCCTGGATGAGCCGAACTGGATCGGGGTCGACCCGCCCGCAAGCGGCGAGCTGCGCATCCTCGTCCAGATCCGCTATCACCACCACGCCGCACCTGCGACGCTCGATCTCGCGGGGCCGCGCGCGCGCGTTCACTTCGACGAACCTCAGTCGGCCGTGACCCCCGGACAAGGCGCAGCGTTTTACCTGGAAGACCGACTGATCGGCGGTTCGTGGATCGCAAGCGCCGCACGCGCTGGAGCGGGGTCCGCGGCCGGGTGAACGGAACCGCCTTCCGCGCGGCGGCGGGGGTGATCCTGCTGGTGGCCGCCCTTTTGGGGATGACTCGCTTTGTGGCGCCGGGGAGCGTGGTGCCCGCAACGGTCGTGCTTCTGGACGCCTCCGACAGCGTGTTGAGACCTCGCCCAGCCTGGTCCAAGGCGGCGCGCGCCACCTTGCGCGCGGCGGCGCAAGCGGCTCAAGCCCGCGGGGCTCCGATCGAGGTGGTCAGCTACGGACGCGGCTCGGCGACACTTTTTGAACTTGGCGATGCCCGCGATCTGCTTGCGGAGCTGTCGAACGGCAACGCTGGTCTGTTGGCTGGGCGCCGTGCGGACCTCGACCCGCGCTCCAGCGATCTTATGGCGGCACTCGAGAGTCTCGAGGCCAAGGGTCGATTCGATCGCGACGAAATCGATGCGGTCCCGCAGGTCGACCGCCTGCTGTGGCTTTCGGACGGCAGGGTGGACCGCCCGGAGCGGATGCGGGCCAAATTCGAACTGCTGGCTTCGATCGGCGTACAAGTCGAGCTCCTGGATCCTGGCCCAGAGCTCCGCGGAGACCTGGCCCTTGCGCGTCTGCGAGTTCCCGAACGGATCGCTCCGGACGCGGCCATTCCGTTAGCCGCGGCTCTCGAGTTGCAAGGACCGTTGCCCGAGCAGGCCTGGATCGAAGTACGGGTTGGATCCGGTTCGGGATGGGAGTCCGGCGATGAGCTGCTGCGCGTTGAGTTGACCGATTTGGAACCAGGCGCCCGCGAGGTGCGCTGGGAACTCCCGGCCCTACGCGAGCTCGGAGCAACGGCTAGCACGGCCGGCCTTGAGTTCGAGGTTCGGGTGGCGAGCCCGCGTGGTTCGGACGCGTTCCCCGAGAACGACGCGCGGCGCTTCCGTATCTTGCCGGCCGGTTCCCTGGAGGTTTTGGTCGTTGCGCAGAGCGCCGCTGCCGCAAAGCAGGTCGCCGGTGACCTCGGTCTGGATCGGGATCCCGGTTTCGTTCTCCGGTCAGCCGGGCGCGAGCAGTTCGCCGCCGAGTTGGGGCGCGCCGCGGTGCTCGTGCTAGCTGGCCTGGCGCCGGCCGACCTCGAGCCGCCGGTGGTGGAGGGGTTCTTGCGCTCGGGAGGCGGCGTCTTGTGGTTCGGGGGTGCGAGTCAGTTGGTTCCTCGGGACGGCGCGGGCGTCTTGCCCCTGTTGCCGTTCGTCGCCGAGCCCATCGATCGCGAGCCGCGACACGTGCGCCTGCTGATGGACCGATCCGGCTCGATGGAAGGCGAGCCGTTCGAAGCGGTTCGCGAGGCAGCCTTCCAGTTGGCGCGGGCGATGGCTTCCGGCGATCGCTTGACGCTGCAGTTCTTTACCGACGCGCTCCTCACCGAGATTCCGCTGCTGTCTGAGGGCGATGTGGGCGGAGACGCCGAGCGCTCCGCGCGCGTGCGCGAGCTGGTTGCTCTCCCGCGGGCCTCGGGAGCCACCGCGCTTTTGTACAGCCTGGAACAGCTAGCTGCGCGCCGCGCGAAAGCGCCGGCGCCGGGGACTCACGAGTTGGTTTTGCTGTTGACCGATGGTCGCGAAGAGAGCGATCCGGTTCGCGTGAGCGAACGGGCGAAGGCTCTGGCAGATTCACTAGCGCGCTCAAGCACCGAACTGTGTGCCATCGCGATTGGAGACCGCGCCGAAATCGCCTACTTAACCCAGCTGGCCGGACCCCGGGGCGAGGTTTTGCTGGCTCCGGACGCGGCGGACCTGGAGCGCTTGGTCGAGGAACGCTCCTTGGCCGATCGGTTCTTTTCGGCGAGCGGGTTGGCGATCGCACTCCCCGGGCCGTTCGACCTGGGATTTTCGAGCTCCTGGTCAGCTCCCGGGCGCGCGGTGCACGGGCGCGTCCGCGAGGGGGCGCAGCTCCTGCTGGAGAGCGGGATGGGCGAACCCCTGGCAGCTGCTTGGCGGGTTGGAGCGGGGCTGTGCGTGGCGCTCGCCAGTCAACCGAGCGAGGACTTCGGCGCAGGTTGGTACGGTCGCGGAGATTTGTTCGGCCCGTTGCTGCGCGGTTTGGAAACGAGGGAACGCCAACTCGGGCCCAAGGCGCAGGGCGGCTGGGGGGCAACCGGCGCCGGGCTGCGGGTGTCCGGCCTGGAGGTCGAGGGTCCGCCCAAGCGATCCGCCCGCTTCCTCGGCACGCGGGAGCTGAGCTTGGAACTCGGTCCCGACCCCGCGGCGCAGCAACCGGGCGAGTTCATCGCGCTCGGACCTGCCGAAGCGCTCGAGGCCCTCGCGATGGGTGAGGCGGGGCCATCGGGCCTGTTGGTCCTTGAGGATCGCGGCCAGGTCCTGCGTCTGCCGCTGGAGCTGCCGCCGCTGCCGGAGCATCGGCCGCTTGCGTCGGGCCTGAAGCTGGAGCCACCTCGGGCGGTCCGCCTCCCGGCCGCGGTCCGCGGAGCCCACCCCTCCCATCGCCCCCTACTGGTTTTGGGTCTGCTGGTGGGGCTCGCCGGGCTCTTGCTGGGCGCCGGCTCAAGCCGGCCGCGGAGATAAGAGGGATTCGAGGTACGGGCCCGCTCCTGGGAACGCGACAACTCCGGCGGCCCAAGGGTCAAGGGTTTTGAACAGCGGGGACGATGACGGCAGGGAAAGCGTTTCGCACACCCTTCCCGTACCGATCTCCGATTATGCACGCGCCCACTGCCCTTCTCGGCTTCACTCTGTTCACCGTTCTCCTCTCCTCCGGCTGCCAGTCCACCAAGGAGGCCAAGGTCAGTGAACTGAACGAAGGCCGCTGGCTCGCGCCGTCGCTGCTTCTTGAGCAGCAGCTCGACGACGAAGCCGCGCGCCTCCCGTACACCCGTGGCATCGAGCGCATCGAGCAGATCCGCTGGTTCGCCTCGATCGGCGAGCCGGCCTACGAGACTCTCTTCGATCTGCTCGCCGACGAATCCGAGGAAGTGGCCTCGGCGGCGTTTGCTGCGTTCGGCGCCAGCGGCGACCGTCGCCTGGTGGATCCGCTGCGTGAAGCGAATTGGCTCGAGGAGACCCGCAGTCAGGACCTCAAGCTCGAGCGTGCTCGCACCATGGTTCGCCTGGGCGACTGGGCCGAGATTCCGGTTCTGATCATCGGCCTCGAAGACGAGCGCGTCTACGTCCGCGGACTCGCGATCGAGGCTCTGCGCGAAGCGACCGGCGAAATGCTTGGATTTGATCCCCGCGGAGGGGAGACCGGGCGTGAGCTCGGCGTTGCCGCTTGGGAGCGCTGGTGGCTCAAGTACTCCGGCGATCCGCTTCGCTAGCGAACGAATCGCGACCTGAGGATTCAAACGCGGCTGCTCTGTTCACAGAGCGGCCGCGTTTGTGATTGGATCAGGCGCTAGCCAGCCGAAGCTGGCGGACGAGGTCGCGGAACGTCGGCTCGCAGCGCAGGCTCTCGAGGTCTTGGTCGCCTTCCAGGTGGTCCGGGTCATCGAAGCCCAATTCGACGGCTTCCATCAGCTCGCGCAGGGCCGGCTGGATCCGGCCCAGCAAAGCCAGCGAGCACGCCAGGTTGTAGTGGACGATCGGGTCCTCAGGGCAGGCCTCGGCCAGTTGGCGATCCAGTTCAAGGCCCTCTGCGGTGCGTCCCAGCCGGGTCAGTGCATGGGCCCGTTCGGCCACGGCTTCCAGGTTCTCGGGCCGGCGCTCAAGCTCGCGGCCCAGGATGCGCTCCAGGAATTCATCGCCCAGGCGGGCGAGTCGGGCTTCGGTTGCGGGATTTTCTGGAAACAGGGCTTCGGTCGAGGAGTCCTTCACGGCCACGGCAGTGTGGAGGCCACTGCCCCGGCGGTCAAACTGCCGGCAAGGGCCTTCCCGCAGGTAGGCCCCACCGAGGTCAAGGACTAGGGTAGAACAGCCCAAGGGCCGCCCCGGTTGGCTCCTCCAGACCTCTCTGCGGGCCCCGATTCCCGTTCGGCTTCCCGTTAGCCGCAGGTGGGCCCCGCACAAAAACGACGCCCCAGCCCGATCCTCCATCCGATCCCTTGGACATCCTATTCTGCGATCTGTGCAACGAATCCGTCCCGGCCGGTGACCTCGCCGATGGTCGCGCGTTCCGTAGGAAGGGACGGCTGATCTGCGCCCTGTGCAACGCGGCGATGGGGGGCGGCACCGCAAGCGGAACGGGAGCTATCGCATCGACTCGGGAGCCACGTGTGGCGGAGCGAGCCAGTTCCTTGGGGATTGAGTGGGCGCTGGCGCTCGGGGCGATCGGGCTTTGCGGGCTCGGCTGGCTTGCGCTGGATCGCATCGAGCAAACCCAGGCGGACGTGGTGCGCGAGCTGAAGTTGGAGGCCCAGCGCGTCGAGCTGGCTGCGCGCGCGTTGGAGCGTGAGGTCGGCGCGGAGCGCGAGCTTCTGGGGCAGCAAATCGAGCAACAGATCGCGGCGCTCGACGAACGTCTCAACGCGACCCGGCAGCTCTCTCAACGAGCCGGGGCGCAAGGGCTCGAGGCGCTAGCGCCGCGAATGGACGAGCTTCAGCGGACCATGGCCTTGGCCAGTGCGGCCGGGCACGACCGGGACCTACAGCTTGGCCGAATGAGTGATATTCAGGAGCAAGTTCGCACGGACCTGGGGCTGGTCGCCCAGTCGATGCTCGACGTTCTTCGGGCGCCCGCCGAACCCAAGGTCCCGACTGGACGACAAGCGGAAGCCAGCGACGTGCCCGGCGCCAACTTGAGTGGTTCGCCTACCTGGCTGCCGATCACCGCTACGCTTCGGTCGCGCGAGGCCTCGGAGCGCTGGGATGCGGTTGAGGCCCTGGGCGAAACGCGCGATCCGCGGGCCGCAGAATTCGTGGTGGCGGCGTTGAGCGATCAAGACTTGTTCGTGCGCATGGCGGCGGCTCGCGTGCTGGGCGAATTGGCCAGCCTCGACTCGGTGCCGGCGCTCATCGACGCCCTGGAGGATGCAGAGCCGAGCGTGCGGGAAGCAGCCGTGCTGGCTCTGCGAACGATCACGGGCCAGGAGTTTGACTTCGATGCAGGCGAGGACACCTCGCGGCGCGCCAAGCGTGTGGAGGACTGGCGCGACTGGTGGGAGCGCACGAGCCGCAGCTCCTGACCAACAGCGGTGGTCAGTTCCGCGGCGGACTGTGGTCCGGGCGGAAGGCCAGCGCGTGGGGGCCTTGCGCGCTCGCCCGCGGCGTGTAGGTCCCATCGTTCACCGATGGGGGGCAAAGCCCCAGATCGAGGGGCCAAAAAGGTGGGCGCGGACCGTTCCCCCCGGAAGGTCCGCGCCCTGAAGTCCGTGGTCGGACTCCGGGGGCCACTCTCGGCCCCCTTCCGGTCTGCGCTGTCGGCCGGAGGCTTCTCCCCCCGGAGATTCCTCGGCTTCGAGCCGCTGTGGGCTCGGCGCAGCCGGGCGGCCCTACCCCGTGAGGGGAGGGGCCTCGTTTTTGTGTCTCGGCGGGTACTACGCGCGGGAGGGCCAAAGGATTGGCTGGCTCTTGAAGAAGATCCGGCCAAAGCTCAGGGGGCCCCCCCTAGAGGGGGGGGCTGACCCAGAATTCAGTCCTTGCGACGAATCGGAATTCGGCGCTCAGGCTCTGAGTCATCGGATCGCGTGAGCTCCACGGTCAGGACGCCGTTTTCGAAGCTGGCTTCCGTCCTTTCCAGGTCGATTTCAAAGGGCAGGGGGAGGGTGCGCCGGAACGCTCCGAAGCGCCTCTCCGAGTGGACAGGGGTGTCCTTTTCGGCCCGCTCCTCGGCGACTTTTTCGCCGGACAGGATCAGGTGCCCGTCCTCGACGCGAAGGTCGATGTCCTCCTCGGTGAGGCCAGGCAGTTCGGCGAGCAGGCGAAGGCCCGGCTCGGTTTCAAACAGCTCGACGCTGGGCCGGAAGCCCTCGCCGCTCAGTTCGCTGGCCAGGTTGGCCAGGGGGGCGGCCGCGGCCGGAAGGTCGCCGATCAGACGCCCCAGGACGCGCCCGAACTCGTCGATCGGGGCCAGGTGGAACGGAATCGAGCGGGAAGCGCGAGAGCGACGGCCCGGGTTGGTGGAGTTCAGTCTCATGGTTCTTCTGGGTCGGTAGGTTGAGGATCTCGAAGGTCTCCCGGACGTCGGGAGCGGTTTCGGTGGACGGTCTAGGGTCGCTGCTGGGCGACGGCAGGGGGTTGCAAGCCGCGTGCCATGCCGGAAGGGCAGTCCTGGGGCGGCCTGCGAGGGCTTGGCGCTTGGCTGGGTGGGGCCAATATGGCAGTCAGCGCCAGAATGGCTGCGCCTGCCGGCAGGAGCCGGGCGAAGGCTGGCCTGCGCCCCGAGTGCGCGGCTACCCTGCGCCGCCCTGGCCTGGCCAGCGCCATCCTCCTCGAGCTTCCCCGGCGACCCGCTCGCCGATGGCCGCCCGGCCCTTGAACCCCCCAGCCCGTCCGCTCCCCTCGCCATGCAGACCGCCAAGATCACCGTCGTCGGGGCCGGCTTCGTCGGGATGACCTGTGCCCAGCGTGCCGCCCAGGAAGAACTCGCCTCCGAGGTCTGCTTGATCGACATTCGCGCCGGACGAGCGAAGGGCATCGCGCTGGACCTGTCCCAAGCGGCCGCCATTGAAGGCTACGGAACGCGCCTGGTCGGAACCGCAGAGGCCGCCGATACGGCGGATTCGGACGTGGTGATCGTGACGGCCGGCAAGCCGCGGACGCCGGGCATGAGCCGCTCGGATCTGCTGGAGACCAACGGCCGGGTGATGCGCAGCGTCGCCGAGTACATCCGCGAGCGCAGTCCGGAGGCCACGGTCATCGTGGTCACCAATCCGCTGGACTCGATGGTGGCCCTGATGCGTCACGAGCTCGGATTCCCGGCGCGGCGTGTGATCGGGATGGCCGGCGTGCTGGATGCCGCCCGATTCTCGTTGTTCTTGGCGGACGCCACCGGCACCGGCGTGGCCGACGTGGACGCGATGGTCCTCGGAGCCCACGGAGATTCCATGGTTCCGGTGGCCGAGTTTTGCACGATTGCGGGCATCCCTGCGCCCGCCATGCTCAGCCGGGATGAGATCGACGCCTTGGCGGATCGCACGCGCGCCGGCGGAGCTGAGATCGTGAAGCTCCTGGAGACCGGCAGTGCGTTCTATGCGCCAGCTTCGGCCGCGGTCGCCATGGCGGCTTCGATCCTGCGGGACGAGAAGCGCTGCATGCCGTGCGCGGCCATGCTGAATGGCGAGTACGGCATCGAGGGCTTGTACATGGGCGTTCCTGTTATTCTCGGATCCCGCGGCGTCGAGCGCATCGTCGAGGTGCCGCTCTCGACCGACTCCCGAATCGCGCTCCAGAAGACCGCCGGTGCGGTCGCGCGCGATTTGGAGCAGCTCCGTGAGCTGGGCTTGATGTAGTCGGTGGGCGACGTCCCGCCGAGTCCTCCCTTCTTCCTCCTTTGAGTTCCCCCCGAAGCTCCGCGCACCAGCCCATGAGCACCCGTACCGAGACTGATTCCATCGGACCGATCGAAGTCGCCGACGACCGCCTTTGGGGGGCTCAGACCGAGCGCTCCCGCAACAACTTCAAGATCGGCGGCGAGCGCTTTCCCCGCGAGATGATTCGGGCGCTCGGGATTGTCAAGTTGGCCGCCGCAAAGACGAATATCGAGCTGGGCGAGCTTGAGGGGCTCGAACCCAATCAGCAGGAAGCTCTGCTGAAAGCGGCTCAGGAGGTCGTCGACGGCCGCTGGGACGAGCACTTCCCGTTGGTCGTGTGGCAGACCGGCTCGGGAACGCAAACGAACATGAATTCGAACGAGGTCATTTCGAACCGCGCCATCGCGATGCTCGGGGGCGAGCTAGGTTCCAAGTCGCCGGTGCATCCGAACGACCACGTGAACCGCTCGCAGTCCTCGAACGACGTCTTCCCAACGGCCATGTACGTAGCCGTCGCCGAGGCGACCACCGGAAGGCTGGTGCCGGCGCTTGAGTCGTTGCACGAGGCGCTCTCGGTCAAAGCCAAGGAGTGGGCCGAGGTGGTCAAGATCGGGCGCACCCATTTGCAGGACGCGACTCCGCTGACGGTCGGGCAGGAGTGGTCCGGCTACGCCCGCCAGTTGCGCGACGGCATGCGGGCGATCGACGCGATGTTGGCCGGCGTTTACGAGCTGGCCCTCGGTGGTACGGCTGTCGGCACCGGGCTGAATACACACCCGCGCTACGCTGAGCGCGTTGCGGAGCGGATCGCCGAACTAACCGGTCTGCCGTTCGTCTCGGCACCGAACAAGTTTGCCTCGCTTGCGGCCCACGATGCCTTGGTCGGATTCCACGGCGGCCTCAAGCAGGTGGCCGGCGCGCTATTCAAGATCGCGAACGACGTGCGTTGGCTCGGATCGGGTCCCCGTTGCGGCATCGGAGAACTACGCCTGCCGGCCAACGAGCCGGGATCTTCGATCATGCCGGGCAAGGTCAACCCGACCCAGTGCGAGGCGCTCACCATGGTTTGCGCTCAGGTCTTCGGGCACGACGCGACCGTGGGATTCGCCGGCAGCCAAGGCAACTTCGAATTGAACGTGTTCAAGCCGGTGATGGTGCACTGCTGCCTCACCTCGATTCGGCTCTTGGCCGACGCGGCCGACTCGTTCCGCGAAAACTGCGTGGTCGGCATCGAACTCGACCGGGATCGGGTCCAGAGCCTGATGGAGCAGTCGCTGATGCTGGTGACAGCCTTGAACCGCTCGATCGGCTACGACAATGCGGCCAAGGCGGCCAAGACCGCTTACGAAAACAACACGACCCTCAAGGAAGCCGTGCTTTCCCTCGGCTTGCTTTCGGGGGACGAGTTCGACGCTGCCATCGTGCCCTCTGACATGGTCGGACCGCGCGAGGCCTGATCGATCTGAGCTCCGGGCAGCGACCCTGCGGACAGCCAAGCGAGCGGGGGCCCGGTGCCATGTGGCGCCGGGGCCCCGCTCGCTTGTCTGTGCCGAGGAGGAACCTGTTGAGGTTCGTGTCCGACTACTGCATGTCCGGGTAGAACCGGACTCCGACGTTGAGGAACTCCTCGTCGTCGATTTGGAAGCCAACGGTGCCGGCCAGATTGCGGGTAAACTCGTATTCGCCGCGAACCATGAAGTAAAAGTCGTTCAGGCTCGTCGAGTCGAGGTCGGTGTAGCCGAATTCGACCTGACCTTCGATGCGGTCGGTGATGATCGAACGCAGTCCGCCTCCGATTTCGAAGCCGGTCTCTTGGAAACCGACGTCGATGTTCTGGAAGAACACTTGGCCATACCACTCGGTCTCGCTAAACAGATCGTCGTCGCCGATGCCAAGGTCGATGGGTTGGTGGTAGCCACCGCCGAGCTTCAGGATCGTTCCGTTCACCCCGGACTCCTGGAAGAACAGGTTCTCGGCGGCGAGGTAGATGTTCTCGCTGATCGGGTAAGAACCGGTGAAGTTCCAGCCGTCCGGATCGCCGGCCTGGCGATCGAACTGAAGGTACTTCCAGCGCAGGGTGTGCCAGGAGGCTTCGCCGTAGAGGGCGTCGTCCTGCAGAAGGATCGAGGAGCTCGTGGCGGCCGTTGAAACGGGCAGCGCCGGGATCGTCGCGGTCTCGGGTCCGTTCAGGGACGCCGCGGGAGCCATGAGCGGGAGGCAGATCAGGGACGGAGTCAGCATATTGGGCTCCAGGGGGGAGGCTTGGTTTCTCGAAGGCCGGCTGATTCAGGGCCGGCGGGGTGCCAGCGGGCACCCGGAAGGGCTGAAGAGGGTAGCGCCCAACCCCGGTCTCGGTACCCCCCCAACTGGATCCGACCTGCTGGAGGGTTGCCTGGATGGGCTCTCCGGCTCTAAGCTCTCCGCCCGTTCACGTCGGCGCGGCCCCAGAGGGTCTGGCCAGCGACCTATCCCACCCCGCGACGGGGGCTCCGCCGGAGTTCTCGCGTCCCTCCCTAGCTAGCCGCCGGCGGCCATGAAGATCAAACTCCGCAACAGCAAGCAGAAGAAGGCCAAGAAAACCGGCTTTTTGACCCGTCAGCGCACCAAAGGTGGGCGCAAGGTCAACAAGCGCCAGCGGGCGCGTCACGGCGCTTTCTAATTCGGCTTCCTTTTCGGCTCCTGCTCTAGGCCCTCCCTAAAGGGGGGGTCTTGAGTTTCCCTCGGGGGTCGCGGGATCCCGAGAGACGCGGCTGTGACCTGACCCCGGGGCCCGAGCCGGCCGGGCGCCAAAAAAAAACGCCGCTCCGCCCTTCTAGGCGGAGCGGCGTTTCGCATGCCGGCCAAAATTTGGCCCGAGCGGCGACAGGTCAGTAGTACCCGAGCGTATTCAGGTCCACGGTTTGGCTGCTTCGCGTGCCCGCGTAGTTGGGAGCCGGAACGCTTCCGACGGGGGGTTGGTCGAGGGTCAGGGCCTGCAAGTTTCCGCTCCATTCGCCGTCTTGCGGATCGATCTCGGCGGCCTGCCGCCAGGCCTGTTCGGCTAGCTGCTTTTCCCCGAGGCGCCAGTAGTGATCGCCCAGGTCGCCCCAAATTTCGTCGTTGCGACCCGCCCGGGCGGCTCCGCTGGAGAGGATCGACATGGCGCGGCCCGGGTCGTGGAGCAGCACGCTGTCAGGGATGGCACGCAAATAGCCGCTGCCCTGGGCGAATTGCGCTTCGAAACTGGATGCGTAGTAATCGAGCGCGCGGCCGGGGTCGGTTCCTGCGAAGTGCCCGGCGACGGCGAAGTTCATGCCACTTTGATCGGGGCTGCTCTCGATCCAGCCCTCCAGATGTTCTTCGACGATCCCAGCGGGCATGCCGCGCAGGGCTTGGAGCAGGAGCTCTGAATCGCCCAGTCCGGATGCGACGCGATCTTCAAGTAGCTCGATCGCCTCTTCTTGGCGCCCATGATCGAGCATGATCTCGAGCAACTGGCGGTCCAGGCCGGTGGACTGTTCGCCCGCCTCCAGGCGCTCGCGAATTTCGGCTTCGGCGGCTTCCGGGTCCTGTTCGGCCAGGATGGCAATCGCGGGCAGAAGCAACTCGCCCTGCCCGATCAGACCGAGGGCGCGCTCGCGGGCTGCCGCACCTTGGCCGGCCTTCGAAAGCAGTTGAGCGAGCGTCAGGTCTTGGTTCGGGGTTGTCTCGCCCTGGGCGAATCGTTCGGCGCGGGCGAGGGCCGCGGCGGGGTCGGCTTCTGCGAGTTGTTCGATGTAATGGGTGAGCGGGCTAGACCACGCGGTTTCCGGAGGCAGCTGATCGATGGCTTCGGAATACGCACGCGAAGCAAGCTGGGTCTCGCCTGAACCGAGCAGCGCGCCTCCGACCTTGGCCCAGTGATCATGGCCAAGACCCGATCCGCGCTCGAGGATGTCGAGCGCCGCAATCGGATCCGAGAGGCGCAGGTGAAGCTCGAGGATCGATAGCTGCGCACCCCGCTCGAGATCTTCTCCGTCCTGCAGGCTGGCCAGCTTCCCCTCGAGGCGGCCCGAGCGCAGCAGGTCGCGCAGCTCGGTCATCCACGGACCGCCCGCTTGGGCCAGTTCCTCGGCGTCTCCCTGATGTTCCGCAACCCTGCGGCCGGCAGAGCCTGCTTCCTGGGCTCCGGTTTGTTCATCTCCCGCTGCCGCGTGGGCTTGAGCGTTCGACTCGGGCCCGGCGGCTTGCGCCGGCGGAAGGCTTGCCGCCTGGTCCCCCCCAGGAGCGAAGCCAGGACGAGCAGGGGCCCGGTCTTCCACCACCGGCGCGCTAGCTTGGAGGGTGGAGGGGGCGAGCAGGTAACCGCCGGCAGCGCCGAGAGCGAGGCCCCCGGCCAGGGCGGGCAACAACGAGAGTCGATTGGACATTCCGGATCGGCAGTGCGAATTGGGGAAGTAGCGGAGCGCGGCGGTAGCTGGGTTCAAAACCCCAGCCTCAAACCTACTCCTCTCGCCAAAACTAGGCCCTCTGCGCAGATGCTCGATTCCCGCTGGGCGCCGGAAGGGCCCTTCTCGGGGCTGAGGAGAACCCGCTCAGGGCTGGGGGCTGCCCGGATCCTGGAAGGGCCGCGCGAGCGTGAGATCTTGTCCGCGGTAGGAGCGACCCGGCCGTCCCTGTCCGTAGAGGTTGCGCGGAGCTCCCGTGGTGTGGAAGAACCGCAGCCGGAAAAAGACCTGCCCGTCCTCGACGAGGAACGGGACGTCGTGGGCCCTGACTTCTAGTACGGCCGGGGTGCCGTCCTGTTCGAGCGATCCGTCCGCGCTTGTTTTCCAGCCGAAGCCGGGGTCGAAGAATCCCGCGTAGTTGTTGCGCAGTTCGCCGAAGCTCACGTCGACGGGCAGCATCTCGGCTGCGAGACCGGGCGGAATCCGCAGGCGTTCGCGGCTGGCGAAGATGCTGAAACGGGATGGGTCGAGGATCGTCGAAGGAACCCGGCCGCGCGGCGTGGAATACACCGGTTCGAAGAACTCGCGCGCCTCGTGGACGCCGTCGCCGTTGAATTGCACGACCGGCGTGTGGTCGGCGGCGCGCCAACCGCAGGGCTCGCGACCCTCCAAGCCAACGCGCAGCTCAAGGGCGCCCGCGTCGTCAAAGCGAACTTGAGATTCGGGCAGCGCCTTCCCATCGTGAAACACAAGCGGGGTCTGCGCGTGAACCGAGCGTAGCTCGTCTGAGGTCAGAGCGCATTCGCCGAGGGAGAGGCGCATCTGCACGAGTCGATCCCCCCGGGACAGTCGTACGGGGAACGAAAGCGGCACGACTTCGAGCCACAGTCTTCCGGAATAGCCAGGGGGCGTTTCGTCGAATCGCGCGGCTCCGGGAACCAGCACGCGGCAGAACAAGTCGCAGCGGCCGGTGGTGCTGCGCGGGTTGAAGCGGGCGACCATGCCCGGCTCGAGCGCAATCTCCTCTTCGAGCTCGATCAGATACACCGCGCCGCGACGCAAAACCACGCCGCCGGGCCCCAGTTCTTCCTTGTGGATGGCGAGATCTTCCAGCCGTTCTTCGACCGAGGCTCGCTCGGGAAGGAAGCCGCAGCGCAAGGAAGCGAGGCGTTCGCCGAGCCGCAGGTCGAGGCTGGCTGGCTGGAGCTGTGCTGGCTGAATCGACTCGGCCGAAGGGCGGACCTGGATCACGCTTCCGAAAAGCGCTTCCAGCTCGTGGTCCACGAGGATCCCGGTCCGGCTTTCGGCGGCCGGCTCGCCGGGGTCGGATCCGATTGGACCTGGGTCGGATCCGAATGGAGTGGTGCGCAGGGCCTGGTCGGGCATGGGGGCATCCTGCGCGAGGGGCTGCGCCGACGCAATCGCCCCGTGGCAATCGCCCCGTGACAATCGCTCGGTCACAATCGCTAGGGACTGCCGGGGCCGGCTGGCTCAGGCTCGCCGGAGGCGCTTGCAAGAGGCAAGATGCAGGACATGAGCCGAATCGCTTGGGGGCAAGGACTGTGGAGACGAATGGCAGCGCTCGGCTTGGGTGCCGCGGGCGGCTTGGCCGGTTGCTCCAGCGGGGTTGACCCAGTCCCGAGGACAGCCAGCGTGGACTCGGTCCCGGTGACCGAGGCCTGCCGCGCGATCCTCCAAGGGCCGGACGAAGCGCAAAACGATCATTTTGGTCATACGCTCGGTCGACCGATGCCCTGGCCGGCGAGCCCCGGCGGGATCGTCCTGCCGGTCGGCGGGGGGGTGAAGTGGGACGGGATGGCGCGCATGCCCTCGCCCGCGATCACCCGCGTCGGGCTGTTTCGAATCGATCCGAGCGCTGCGGCGAATCCCAAACTGCCGGCCCGGCGTGCCGATCTACTGATTGCTGGCGAGCCCGGCGATGGCTTTGGGTTTTCGATCGCCGTGCTGCCGCGCCCAGGAGCGGACCCGTGGTTGGTGGTGGGAGCCCCGCGCAGCGACGGAGAACAGGGGCAGACCGGGCGAGGCTCCGAGCGCGGCGCGGTGTATGGGTTCGAGCTCGAGAGTTTCCGCGAGGCGACGTTTGGAGCGATCGTCGATGTGTCTCGCGCGAGCTGGCGGATCGACGGGCCCCGCGTGGGCGGGCGCTTCGGATTCGCACTGGCCGAAGTTTCAGCAAGCAGCCCCTCGGCGCCTGATCTTCTGGTGGGAGAGCCCGGTTGCTTGGCGACACCCCAAGAGGGAGGCGCTTCGTTCGGTGGGGAGGTTTGGCGAATTCCGGGCGGCGCGCTGGAGAAGCTCTCGGCTGGCGCACGGCTGCCGGTTCATCACCCGGAGTTGGCGGCCGTCTCGATCGCGCGCGGGGAACCGCTCGACGCTTTGGGTTGCGCGCTGGCGAGCGGGTTGGGCGCACCTGGAGCTTGGATTGCGATCGGTGCGGAGCAGGCTCACTGGAAGCGCCCCGAAAATCTCTGGATCGGACCCACCGAGGCTGCGGGTGGCTACGTGTTGCTCCTGGAGGACGGGGAACGAAACACTCTGATCGGCCGGGAACCGGGTGGACGATTCGGTCACACCCTGGCCGGCGATCCGTTGGCGAACGGAGTTGCCGCACTTGCGATCGGCGCGCCCGGGGCAGGTTTCGTTCGCGTGGTGAACCCGGCGGATTCGGGGATCGAGCTGGGGACGATTCGTTCAGAGGCGCCGGCGACGCGCTTCGGCTGGGCACTGGCCTGGCTCCCTTCGGGGCAGCTCGCGATTGGGACTCCCGATGCTCATCGAGATCCGGGTGCTGCGGACCCAGGTCCGCTCGATTTCCGCCTGGGAAGCGTCACGGTCTGGGACCTCCAACCGGCTTGGGCGGGTGGGGACCAGTCAGCTGCGCTGAGCAGGAGGATTTTGGCCGAGGGCAGCCGCGATCACCTGGGGTGCTCGCTCGCGGTCGACGATTCGGGTGTCCTGTGGGCCGGAGCTTTGGCCTGGCCCGCCCATCCCGCCACCGAGCAGGGCCGGGTCTACGCCCTGGGACTTCCCTGACGCTTGGGGGCTCCGCTCGCGGCGACCCCTCACCGCCGGAGAGCTCCTTCCCCCGGGCGGGGTATAGTTCGGCCGCCCGCCCCCCCCGATGACCTACATCCACGCGACCGGTTTCCACGTCCCCGAAGACGTCATCTCCAACAAGGATCTGATCCAGCGTGTGGAGACGACCGAAGATTGGATCGTCTCCCACACCGGGATGATCGAGCGCCGCCGGGCCCCCGAGGACTGGAACACCAGTGATCTCGGTGCCGCAGCCACGACCCACGCGCTCCAGCGCTCGGCCTGGCGACCGGATGATCTGGATTTGCTGATCTGCGCGACCAGCACGCCGGACAGCCTGATTCCGGCCACGGCTAGCTACATCGGCAAGAAATTGGGCATCGATCCGGTTTCGTTCGATGTGAATGCCGCCTGTTCAGGCTTCGTCTATGGCCTAGCGACGGCGCGCGGGCTGATGGCGACCATGGGCTATTCGCGCGTGGCCCTGACCACCGCCGAGAAATACACGCGGGTCACCGACTACGACGATCGCGCGACCTGCATTTTCTTCGGCGACAGCGCCGCGACTGTGTTGCTCTCGAACGAGAAGCCGACGAACGGCGGCTTTGAAGTGGTCGACGTCTCGATGGAGAACGTCAACGAAGGTGCCGAGTACGTGACGACGCCTGTCGGCGGGTTCTTCTGGCAGGACGGACGGCGCGTCAAGGAGTACGCGCTCAAGAGCTTCGAGAAGATGTCCAAAGAGATGCTGGGCAAGCACGGCATCTCGCCCGGCGACCTACGGGCTTTCTGTGGTCACCAGGCCAACCTGCGCGTGCTCGAGATCGTGGGGGAGGCCGTGGGCATCCGTCCCGAACAGCACTGGCACAACGTCGCGACCTGTGGCAACCAGGGCGCGGCCGGTGTGATCACCGCGTTCACCTCGAGGCTCGAAGAGCACCGCGATTCCCTCAAAGACGGGGACCTGTTCCTGTTGACGGTCTTCGGCTCGGGCTTCACGACCGGCAGCGCGCTTTTGCGCTGGATCGCCTAGGGCTCCTTCGCGCGAGCCTCACCATGCGCAAGATCGTGCTCGAGGCCTTCGGCGGCCCGGAAGGGCTCGTGGAACGGGAAGTTCCCGAGCCCGAGCTTCCCTCGGACGGCTATCTGATTCGCGTCGAGGCCGCTGGCCTCAACTTCGCGGAGATCGTCGAACGACGCGGCAAATATCGCAAGGATCAGAAGCTGCCCTACGAAATCGGCAAGGAGGTCTGCGGCACCGTCCTGGCTGTCGGTCCGGAAGCTCCGAAGCCGAACGCCGGAGGTTTCGCCGAAGGCGATTCGGTGATCGTGATTCGCTTCGGCGGCGGCTGTTGGGCCGAGCTGGTCGCGGCTCGCCCTCCGGAGGTGCTTGCCAAGCCGGCTCATCTGTCGGCCGTCCAGGGCGCGGCCTTTGCCATCTCGTTCGCGACCGCTTGGTACGCCCAGGAAGAGCTGGCCCGCGCGCGGGCCGGCGAAGGAGCTTTGATCCAGGCTGCCGCGGGGGGAACCGGCACCGCGGCGGTGGCCTTGGCCAAGGCCCGCGGGCTTGGGCCGATCTTCGGAACCGCCGGCAGCGACCAAAAGTGCGCGCTGCTCGAATCGCTCGGCGTGGACCACGCCGTGAACTACCGCCAGTCGGACTTCGCTGAGGTCGTCCGCGAGGCGACCGGCGGAGCCGGCGTGGGCTATTGTCTGGAGTCCGTGGGGGGCGATGTGTTCGACCGCAGCGTGAAGTCGCTCGGGCCCATGGGGAGGCTGGTTTTGATCGGCTTCTCTTCGGTGTCGGACGACTACGCAAATGCGGTCGCGCGCCTGCATCCATTGAGTCTGTTCCACCGGTCGCTGGGGCTGTTCGGTTTGAACGTCGAGAACCTGAACTTCCCGGGTCGCTCAGATGTGTGGGCGCGCTTGGTCGCGGTGGCCGAAAAGCACAAGCTGGTGCCCCACGTGGGGCAGACCTTCGAACTGGCCGAAGCCGGTCGCGCCCAGGCCGCCATCGAAGCCCGCCAGACCACCGGGAAGGTGGTCCTGGTTCCTGAACGATCATGAGCGCCGAGACGAAAGCTAAGCCGGACCTGCCCACGATTCCTTCTGAGGAAGAGGACGCTCTCACGCGCGCCGATCCGATTCGGCCTGGGCCAATCCTCGCGCGTCTGGCGCTGACCCTGCTGGGTGTGTTGGTTGGGATGGCCGTGGTCGACCGCGCAATCCTCGCCGTGGATGCGAGCCAGGGCGCCGACGGCGGAACGGGTGCGATCATGCAGGTCCAGGGACTGGGCTGGACCAACAAGCCGTTCTTCGAGAACCCTGAGTTCGAAACCCGCTTGGATCGCTTCGGTCTACGCAACGATGAAATTCCACAGACGGCTTCGCCGGCCGAGCTGCGGATCGCCGGATTCGGCGCTTCGCGCGTCTTCGGGGCCGGTGGTGGAATGCAGCCTTGGTGCTGGAACTACCAGCTGGAACAGCAGCTCGAAGAGTCGGACGTGCGCGTGCTGAACGGCGGGGTCATGGGGTATTCGGGTCTCCAGGCCGCCCGTCGCGCGCGGCTCTTTCTAGACGCACTCGAGCCGGATCTGGTGTTCGTGCTGGTGTCGCCGGGCCGGCAGATGATGGTCGACAATTCGTCCGCGCTGAATTGGGTCCAGATCGGCGACGATCCGGAGAACCTGGTGCCCGCGGATGTGGTCGAGGGCTTGCCGGAGCTGCTTCAAGGTCCCGCGATCTGGATTCACCGCCTGGGCAACGCCTACTCCGGCATCTATCGCCGCCTGCGAGCCAATGTGGACGTGGGCAACGAGCGGGGGGCCGAAATCGCCATGTGGCGGCTTACCACGTCGCCGATGTCCGCCTCGATCGCCGAGTCGGTGGAACGCACGCTGCTGGAGTTTGAGGCGCTAGCCGAAACCTGCGACCGGCGCGGTATTGAGCTTCGCGCCTTGGTCTTCCCTGACATCGAGCAAGACTCGGAGCTGGCCTGGCAGGGATTCGTTCGAAACAACCAGGCCCAGGGCGCGCCGCCGATCGGTACACCGCGCGAGGAGCCAAGCCGCGAGCTGCAGCGCCGTCTGGAAGAACACGGCCTTCAGGTGTGGAACTTCTACGAGGAAGTCTCCCGGATGGGGACCTCGCGCAAGAGCTATATCATGAAGGACAACTTCCACTGGTCCGAACCTGGCCACCAGGTGTTTGCCCGGGGCCTCGCTCGCCGCATGCGCGAAGAGGGATTGCTGGAGAGCCTCGCGGCGCGCCGCTCCGCCAATCCGCGCACGCGCCCGTTCGGGGAGGTGCCCTTCGAAAACCCCGAGGAGACCACCCCGTGAATTTCCACTCGGTCGGATTCCTCACGTTCCTCGCGATCGTGTTGCCGCTGTTTTGGTGGCTCTCGAACTCGCGCCGCAACCGCACGTTTCTGCTGATCGCGGCGTCGCTGTTTTTCTACGGCAGTTACGAGTTGTGGTACCTGTCGCTGATTCTGTTCTCGACGTTCCTGGACTTCTTCTGCGGAAGACGGATCTACGAGGCGCATCAGGCGGGCAACAAATCGGCGAGCCGCAACTTCTTGCTGCTCAGCCTGTTCGGCAACCTGGGCGTCCTCGGGTTCTTCAAGTACACCGACTGGCTGGTGCGCAGCCTGCAAGCAGGCTCCGATGCCCTGGGGCTCGGGTTCGATCTGTGGGGGACCCGCACCAGCGTGGTCCCCGAGTGGCTGCTCGACGGCGGCGGTGTGAACATCCTGGTTCCCGTTGGAATCAGCTTCTACACGTTCCAGACGCTCTCCTACACGATCGATATCTACCGCGGGAAGCTGGCTCCGGCTCGCAACCTGCGGGATTTCGCGCTGTTCGTGGCGTTCTTCCCGCAGCTCGTCGCGGGCCCGATCGTGCGCGCCGCGGACTTTCTGCCCCAGCTCGAACTGCGTCCGCGCTTCAACCGCGAGCGGCTCCACGAAGGCCTGTGGCGAATGAGCACCGGCCTACTCAAGAAAGTCGCGATCGCCGACATCCTCGGGAGCTACCTGGTCGACCCGGTCTATGCGGCTCCGGAGGATTACACCCTCATGGTGCACCTCCTGTGTCTGTACGCCTTCGCGTTCCAGATCTACTTCGACTTCTCGGGCTATTCGGACATCGCCATCGGCGCGGCCAAGCTGCTCGGATTCGACCTGCCTGAGAACTTCGAGCTGCCCTATCGTTCGCGTTCGATCCGCGAATTCTGGCGCCGCTGGCACATCTCTCTTTCCTCCTGGGTTCGCGATTACATCTACTTTCCCCTGGGCGGCTCCCGGGGCGGCGAGCTCCGTGTTGCACGCAACCTGCTGGTGACCATGCTGGTGATCGGGGTGTGGCACGGCGCGAGCATTCTGTGGGTGCTCTACGGGCTTCTGCAGGGGTTGGTCATGATCGGAGAGCGCTTCTTCGAGCGCCTGCGCGGTGGTCAGGAGTACGCCACGACCACCGGCCGGTCCTTGATCTCCTGGGCTGCGACTTTTCACTTCGTCGTGTTCTCTTGCTTGTTCATCCGGGCGCGCAGCTGGGAAGAGCTGACCGGAATGCTGACCAGCTTCGGGGACACCGGCATGGGCGAAATCGGTCTGTGGGGCTTCGCGGCCCTGGCCGGCGGAGCGCTCACCCACTTCTGGCCGAAGGCGATCACGGAGGCCGTGCACCAAGCGCTGCTCAAGGTGCCGACCCCGGTGGCGGGCTTGGTCACCGGAATCGCCGCCGGCGCGGTCGCCGTCTTGGTGGTTGGCGACACGCCTTACATCTATTTCCAGTTCTAGGCGCGGTCAGCGGCTGGGGGGGCATTGAAGGCCGCCTGGTTCTTGCCTCGGGGGGGCTTGATCGCAGGGGGGG
>CAZUCE010000012.1:0-117604 GCA_964619265.1 uncultured Planctomycetaceae bacterium | reverse complement strand
GGTGGGGGCTCCGCGAGGGGAGGTGGGGGCTCGCGCTCCGCCGCCAGGGGCCGGACAAAATTGCGTCCCAGCCCGGAGGAATCCGGTTGACTCGGTTGACTGGGCGGTGCCGGTCCGTACTCTCTTCGCTCGCTTTAGCACGCGGCGTCGAGCCCGACCCCGCTCCGCCGTCCGCGTCGGCCCTTGGCCAGCGTGGCTCAATTGGCAGAGCATCTGATTTGTAATCAGAGGGTTGCGGGTTCGAGTCCCGCCGCTGGCTCCCTTACGGGGCGCCCACCCAACCACAGGCCGGAGAGCCTGGAGCCCCCTCGGGCTTGCCTCTCCCTCGCTGCGCTTTGGCGCGGCGAGCCGTTCCCTCACAACGAGATCCTCGTCTATTCGAGGCGGGAGCGCCCAGCGCGCCACCGCCCCTCGCTCCGGGACCTCCATCCCGGTGCTTTCCGGGGTGGCTGGACCTGGGTGCGATCGCACCGCCCGACCAAGACGAAGGCGAATCCTGTCAAGGGCCTCCCCAGGGCGCTTCCTTCTCCCAGCGGAGGTGGGGCGAATGCCAGGGGGGCTTCTGACTCAGGGCGGATACCCAAGCGGCCAACGGGGGCAGACTGTAAATCTGCTGGCACAGCCTTCGCAGGTTCGAATCCTGCTCCGCCCATTCATCTCTTTCTGGCTCATCTCTTTCTGGCTCATCCTTTCGGCTTCACCGAAGGCTTCAGGGAAGAGGATCGGGAGATCTCTCCGGCTCAACCCAACCTGTGGGCGGCTGTCAGGCGATCCGATCCTCGGCCTGGTCGCTTTCGGTGGCTTGGAAGGGTCAGCGTTCTCAGGAGCGTGCTCGGAAGAGTGCTCGAAAGGGAGGGGGATTTGCCTTCGGACTCGTCGGGAGCGGACGACTGTTCGCGGTGCGGACTGCGCGCTCGAGGCAGCTTCGGCTGTTTCGCCTCGCATTTGTTTTTGCGTTCGTCTGGCCTTTTGGGGGCTGGGGGGGCGCTGCGAACCAGGCGGCGGGTGTAGTTCAATGGTAGAACGTCAGCCTTCCAAGCTGAACGCGCGGGTTCGATTCCCGCCACCCGCTCCATCGCGCCATTTAGCCTCGAAAACCAGGCCTTCCCGTCGCTCGCGGCCTCCGCGAGTGGAGGGGTCTTCCGGTTTAGGAAGAACACCGGCGGCTGCTGTAGCTCAGTGGTAGAGCACTTCCTTGGTAAGGAAGAGGTCATGGGTTCAAATCCCATCAGCAGCTCCATTTCGCCTCACCGGACGGCTGGCTGTCGCTGCTTCCAGCGTTACAGTCCGGCTCCAGAGGATCCTCGAGAACTCGTTCGAACCAGCGGCACGCCGCCGGTTCGAGCGGTCAACCAACCTACGTCACCTAACTCGCTCCAGCAGGCGCACTGCCCAAGGAGCTCCGAAACCTCAACGCGGCGGGCCCGTCCCGCACAAACTCCAACAACCAGAGATGGCAAAGGAAGTCTTCACGCGGACGAAGCCGCACTGCAACGTCGGCACCATCGGTCACGTCGACCACGGCAAAACCACGCTTACCTCGGTGATTTGCCGCCACCAGGCCAACCTCGGCCTGGCCCAATCGCGGAACTTCGACGAGATCGACAAGGCGCCCGAAGAGAAGGCGCGCGGCATCACGATTTCGACGGCTCACGTCGAATACGAGACGCCGAACCGTCACTACGCCCACGTCGACTGCCCCGGGCACGCCGACTACATCAAGAACATGATCACGGGTGCCGCCCAAATGGACGGCGCGATCCTGGTCTGCTCGGCGGCCGACGGCCCGATGCCCCAAACGCGTGAGCACATCCTGCTTGCCCGTCAGGTCAACGTGCCGGCCATCGTCGTGTTCATGAACAAGGTCGACCAGGTCGACGATCCGGAGCTCCTCGACCTGGTCGAAATGGAGATCCGCGAACTTCTCGACA
Source organism: uncultured Planctomycetaceae bacterium (assembly GCA_964619265.1). GTDB lineage: Bacteria > Planctomycetota > UBA1135 > UBA1135 > CAZUCE01. The sequence goes on along the minus strand of CAZUCE010000012.1, from coordinate 115,673 downwards.
AGTACGACTTCCCGGGTGACGACACCCCGATCATCCGCGGCTCCGCGCTCAAGGCCCAGGAAGCCCTGGACGCCGGCAAGCCGACCGACGACGAAGCCTTCAAGCCGATCGACGAGCTGATGGCCGCCGTGGACGCGTTCATTCCTCAGCCCGAGCGTGAGGTCGACAAGCCCTTCCTGATGCCCGTCGAGGACGTGTTCTCGATCAAAGGGCGTGGAACCGTCGGCACCGGTCGCATCGAGCGCGGAATCGTCAAGACTGGCGACTCCCTCGACATCGTTGGCATGGCCGAAGAGATCGGCAAGACGACCTGCACCGGCGTTGAGATGTTCCAGAAGACCCTCGACGAGGGGCAGGCCGGCGAAAACGTCGGACTCCTCCTTCGTGGTGTCGACAAGGAAAGCCTCAACCGGGGAATGGTCCTGGCCGCTCCCGGCAGCATCACCCCGCACACCGAATTCGAGTGCGAGGTCTACATCCTGAAGAAGGAAGAGGGCGGACGCCACACGCCGTTCTTCAACGGCTACCGCCCGCAGTTTTACTTCCGGACCACGGACGTGACGGGGGCCGCCAACCTGCTCGGCGACGCCGAAATGGTCATGCCCGGCGACAACGTCAAGCTGCAGGTCAAGCTGGGCACCCCGGTCGCCATGGACGAGCAACTGCGCTTCGCCATCCGTGAAGGCGGACGCACCGTCGGCGCTGGCGTTGTGACCAAGGTCATCGCCTGACGATGAGCTCGAGCGGAGAGTGGCCCCGGCCGCTCTCCGCGCTGCTTTCGAGCCTTCGGGCTCTAGCGGGAGTTTCCTCCCTCCTCCTTGCTTCTTCTTTTCAACCCACTTCGACCCGGGAATTCGCGATGAACGAGTACCGCCCTGATCAAGGCCGCATGGCGCGCATGTTCGCGTTCTGGTCGCTGATGGGTCTCCTGCTCTTCGGATGCACGTTCCTGTACCGGGTGGTGTTCAACCAAGCGGAAGGGATGCGGCCCGCCCTCGGCGGGGTCGAAATTCCGATTGTCAACGTGGCCGTCAACGGCGCGTTCTTGATCGCGGCCGGTGTCTTCGCGGTGGGGGCGTTCTTCTTGAACCGCTACCAGTCCAAGACAAACGTCGCCGATTTCCTGATCGACACGGAGTCCGAACTCCGCAAGGTGCACTGGCCGACCTGGAACGAAGTGGTCCGGTCTTCGCTGGTGGTCGTCGGCTGCGTGTTGTTCCTGATGGGTTTCCTCGCCGCCGTCGACGCCCTCTACGGTCGAATCTTCGACCGCCTGTTCCTGAGTTGAGCGACGCCCGCTATTCGCGAAGCACGCTCGACTCTTCTTCCTCTTCTCGCCTCTTCCCCTCCTTTCCCGAACGCTAGAGCACCATGGGCTATAAGTGGTATTTCGTGCGCTGCCAATCGGGTCGTGAGGACACGGTACGCAAGCAGCTCGAGACGCGCCTCAAGGTGGCAGCTCTCGAAGAAGTCATTCCTCAGGTGCTCGTTCCGTTCGAGCGGGTCACCGACCTAAAGGGCGGCAAGCGCCGAGTGGTGACGAAGAAGTTGTATCCCGGCTACCTGATGGTCCAGGCGGACTTGTCGGAACCGGAGAGCGAGGCGGTGATCAAGGCCCGTTCGACGATGCGCGACACGCCCGGCTTCGGGGATTTCCTTGGCGCCCGCGGCGAGATCACACCGCTGTCCGATGCCGAGGTCTCCGAGATCCTGGCGCGCATGTCAGATTCCGAGCAACGCCCGCAGGTCTCCATCTCGATGGCCAAGGGCGACACCGTGAAAATTAAGTCCGGCGCGTTTGATGGCTTCGACGGTCAAGTCGAAGAGGTCAACCCCGAGAAGGGCACGGTCAAAGTGATCGTGACCATCTTCGGTCGCCCGACCCCCGTCGAACTTGAGTACTGGGAGGTCGAAGCCGTCTAGCGCAGCGTTTCGGAGGCTCGTCCGCTCCGAAATCCCCCTGGACCCGAACCGACCCCGTCTCACCAACCTCTCACGCGCCCGCCGCCGCGGCGCGACTCGTCTCGCTGGCCCTGATCACCCACCCGGGTGCGAGGCACACGAAACACCCCCCTGAAGGGGAATCCCATGGCAAAAGAAATCACCGGAAAGATCAAGCTGCAGTGCCCTGCGGGCCAGGCGACCCCGGCTCCGCCGGTTGGTCCCGCGCTGGGCTCCCACGGCGTGAACATCGCGCAGTTCGTGAAGGAGTTCAACGACCGCACGCGAGCTCAGGCGGGGATGATCATCCCCGTCGAGATCACGGTCTACAAGGACCGCAGCTTCGATTTCATCCTCAAGTCTCCGCCCGCCGCTGTCCTACTCAAGAAGGCCGCTGGCCTCGAGAAGGCGGCGAGCAACGTCGGGCACGAGATCGTGGGGAAGGTGACCCGAGCCCAAGTCGAAGAAATCGCTCAGCTAAAAATGGCCGACCTGAATGCACGTGACCTCGAGCATGCCTGCCGAATCATCGGCGGCACGGCTCGTTCGGCCGGAATCGAGGTGGAGGGCTAAAACCATGGGAAAGCCGTCCAAGCGCTACCGCAGCGCCGCCGAGAAGGTCGACATCTCCAAGTCCTACGAACTGCGCGAGGCTCTTGAGCTGATCCAGGGCCTGCCCCCGGCCAAGTTCGACGAAACGGTCGACGTGGTCGTCAAGCTCGGTATCGATCCTCGCAAGTCGGATCAGCTGGTCCGTGGAGCCGTGTCGTTGCCCAAGGGGCTCGGCAAGGACGTCCATGTCATCGTGTTCGCCGAAGGCGAGAAGGCCGAGGCAGCCCAGGCTGCCGGCGCCAATGAGGTGGGCAGTGGCGACCTGGCTGACAAAATCGCCGGTGGCTGGACCGACTTCGACGTCGTGATCGCCAGCCCCGACATGATGAAGCACGTGGGTAAGCTCGGCCGTGTTCTGGGCCCCCAGGGCAAGATGCCGAGCCCGAAGAGCGGAACCGTCACCCCCGATGTCGCCAAGGCGGTGACGGAGTTCAAGGCCGGTAAGGTCGAGTTCCGTACCGACGCCGGCGGAAACATTCACGCCCCGATGGGCAAGCGCTCGTTCCCTCTCGATGACCTCGAGTCGAACCTGCGCGCGTTCCTGAACCACCTGGTCGGTGCCCGGCCCGCGTCGGTGAAGGGTGTCTACATGCGCAAGGTGTCGGTTTCCACCACGATGGGACCGGGCGCTTGGATCGAATTCACCGAGGCCTGAGCCAACGGCTCGCCCACCAGAACCCAAAGGAGATCCTCTAGATGCCCTCCATCGTCAATCAACTAGCCCTGGCCGACCTCAACGAGTTCGTCGCCGGTGGTGACAGTGCTGTCATCGTCTCGCTCACCGGGCTTGACATGCCCGAGAACGAGGCGCTGCGCAGCTCGCTGGCCGAGTCCGGCGTACGCCTGCGCATGGTCCCGAACAAGCTCGCGCGCCGGGCCTTCGCCGGCGTCGGCCTCGAGTTTCCCAAGGAAGTCTTCACGGGGAACATCGGTGTCGCGGTCGGTGGCGCCGAGGACGCAATTGCCGCGGCCAAGGCCTTCACTCAACCCGAGATCAAGAAGCTCGGCAAAGTGACCGTGCGAGCCGCCGCGCTTGAGAAGGATGTCCTCGACGCGGCGAACGCCGTGGCTCTGGCCGATGTGCCCGACCAGGACACCCTTCGTTCGAAGATCCTCGGCTGTCTCTCTGGGCCCGCCCAGCAGCTGGTCGGTCTTGCCGCGGCCCCGGGCGGCGCCCTGGCCCGCGTGATTCAGGCCAAGGCCGATGCCGATGGGGGCAGCGAAGGCTGACCCAACGGCGACCCGACTTCTCCCTCTCACCCCCCAGATCACCACTGCGGGGGATTCCATCCCTCCGCCAATTAAACCGAAGAATCCCATGTCCGAAGAAAGCGCAACCCTGGACCCCGAGCTCGAGGGTCTCGTCACTCAGCTCGACTCCCTTTCCCTGCTCCAGGCTTCGAAACTCGTGAAGCACCTTGAGGAGCGCTGGGGTGTCAGCGCCGCTGCGCCTGTCGCCGTTGCGGCGGCCGGTGGCGGCGGCGGCGGCGAAGCCGCCGAAGAGAAGACCTCCTTCGACGTCGTCCTCGAAGAGGCTGGCGGTCAGAAGATCCAGGTCATCAAAGAGGTCCGCGGCATCACGGGGCTCGGCCTCAAGGAAGCCAAGGAGCTCGTCGACAACCCGCCGAAGCCCATCAAGGAAGGCTGCTCCAAGGACGAAGCCGAAGAGATCGTCAAGCAGATCGAAGCTGCCGGCGGAAAAGCCAAGATCGCCTGAGGCCCAAGATCGCCTGAGGCCCAAGATCGCCTGAGGCCCAAGATCGCCTGAGGCCAAGACTCGCGCTGGTGCGCGGGTCGCCCTCTTCCGAGCTTGTCCCACGGCGAGCGTCCTCCGGGCGCCCGTCCACTCCCGATCTGTCCGGCCCGAAGGCCCCCTGGGGTTCTCCGGGTTTGGCCTGTCCTTGGGCCTGAAAGGCTGAAGCACGGTGCGTGATCGCGCTTTGCGGGCGCCTGGGGTCCTGTGGATTTCCGCAGGTGCGGACGGGTCTGCCCGAAAGGGAGCTTTGCCCGGTCGCGGGTCCGTGGGGGGGCACCTCCTCACCTGACGGCCCCTCTTCGGGGAAGCTCCTGCCAAGGTCTTCTTGGCAGCCTGGGCGCCTCTGTAAGGCTCTTCCTGGTTTGAGAAACCAAGCCTGGATCAGTTCTTGCAGTCGAGGGGTTGACAAAGCGGCCGTGGGTTCAGACATTCCCTCCTGGAGTCCTGTCTCCGCCGGCGATCAGGCTCTTCCTGGGGGCCCCGGCCTCCCTCACGAAGGGCCCGTCTTCCCAGGGGCAGGCCTCTCGAGCCCCGCTTTCGATCCCCCCGCGTCGGGGTGTGTGCAGAACTCTAGCTGTGCGCGCCTCTTTTCTCCGCGGGGTCCCACTGGCCTCCGCCCGAGTCCGATCGCTCGACCCATCCAATCAGCCGAACCGTCGGCTTTTCGAACCGCTCACGCCTTCTTCCGAAGCCGTCTTCTCCCGAAGCCCTTCGCCGCGCAGCTGCTCTGCTTCCTCCGTCGCGCCTCTCCTCGACTTACCCCGGGATTCCTAGGAACCCGGGGTCGTTTTCGTGGAGTGGAGTGCGTTCGTTTGGAGCAGCCCTCGGCTTGGTGCACCTGATTCCTTAACCCGCTCTCCTGCTCCGCGTTGTTCGGGCTCCCAGCCCAGCGCCGTCGCCCTTCGGGATGAACAGCGTCGCGACAACATCGACTCTTCCGCCGCCCCCGCGTCGCAGCTCTTTCCGAAGAGCTCGCGGCCACTCCGGTGACCTCCGCCTCGGTCGCCGGCTCACTTCCCGACGGATCCGCTCCCACCGGATCCCTTCCGCATCGGTCTTGAGGCTCGTCGACGTGTTCACCGTCGCCGACCTCCCTCGATTCGAGTTCGCCAGGTCCATCCCTGCCCGATGCTCCGAGTCGTCGCCCCAAACCGCGCCCTCCTCCGTTCCCCGAACGCGATGAAGTCTCCGAACCTCCCGATCCGCAGCTTCGCCCGCTACCAGGACATCATCGAGATCCCCGATCTCGTTGAAATCCAGCGGAAGGCCTACGACGAGTTCCTGCTGGCCGAAATTCCGCAGGCGACCCGCCCGGCCACCGGCCTGGAAGAACTGCTGCGCGAGGTCTTCCCGATCTACTCGTACGACAAGACGATGTGCCTCGAGTACGTCGGCTACGAGCTGGGGAAGGCCCGCTACTCGATCGAGGAGTGCCGCAAGTTGAGGTTGACCTTCGGCTACCCCTTCAAGGTGCGTCTGCGCCTGGTGAAGCCCGAGCCGGTCGAAGAAGAGGTCTACCTCGGCGAAATCCCGATCATGATCGGGGGCGGTGAGTTCATCATCAACGGCTCCGAGCGGGTCATTGTGAGTCAGCTACACCGTTCGCCGGGCGTTGACTTCTCGGTCGACACCAGCACCGTGGACAAGACGCTCCACGCCTGCTGGATCATCCCTGAGCGGGGATCGTGGATCGAGCTGAACGTCACCAAGAAGGACATCCTGACGGTCCGGATCGACCAGTCGGGCAAGTTCTCCGCGGTCACTTTGCTGCGGGCGATGGACGACACCTTGTCGACCGACCAGGACATTCTGAGGCACTTCTACAAGACCAAGGTTGCGAAGAAGACCAAGTCCCAGAGCGCCAACTCGTTCGCGAAAGCGATCACGGGCCGCTTCGCGGTGGGGGACGTGGTTGTCCTGAAGACCGGCGAAGTGCTGGTGCCCTCGGGTACGCAGATCTCTGAGTCGGCCGCCTTGGAGATCGCCGGTTCCGAGCTTGCTCAGGTGGAGATCGTGGATGAGGCCCCCGAGGAGCTCGACTCCTTGATCCTCAACTCCCTCGCGGAGGATCCCTGCTCAAGCCACGAGGAGGCGCTGGTCAAAATCTACGGCCGCCTTCGTCCGGGGAACCCGGCCCAACTGGAGAAGGCCCGTGAGCTGTTCCACGAGAAGTTCTACGACGCCCAGCGCTATCGCCTGGGTCGCGTCGGACGTTTCCGCTTGAACCGCAAGTTCGGTCAGGACATCCCGGAGGACACCCAGACCCTCCAGGCCAAGGACATCGTCAACTCGATCAAGTACATCCTCAAGCTGCGCGGCGGCAGCGGGGAATTGGACGACATCGACAACCTTGGCAACCGGCGGGTCCGCACGATCGCGGAGTTGGCCGGCGAGGAGTTCCGCAAGGGTTTGCTCAAGCTGCGGCGTACGGCGCAGGAGCGGATGAACCTGGAGAACCCTGAAACGGTCTCTCCCCGCAACCTGATCAACTCAAAGACGTTCTCCAGTGCCGTCGAGTACTTCTTCGGACGCGGCGAGCTCAGCCAGGTGGTCGACCAGACCAACCCGCTGAGCCAGCTAACCCACGAACGGCGCCTTTCCGCGCTCGGACCGGGCGGTCTGAACCGCAAGCGAGCAGGCTTCGACGTGCGAGACGTCCACCTGTCGCACTACGGCCGCCTGTGCCCGATCGAAACGCCGGAAGGCTCGAACATCGGTCTGATTTCGAGTTTGGCGCTCTACTCGCGGTTGGATGAGTACGGCTTCCTCACCGCGCCGTACCGGCGAGTCGAGGGCGGCAAGCTCACCGACGACGTGCGCTTCCTGCGCGCCGACGAGGAGTCCGGGCAAGTCATCGCGCCGGCGGACGCCAAGTTCGACGGCAAAGGCAAGCTCGTGGATGCTCGCGTTCTGGTCCGCAAGGACGGCGACAACTACGAAGTCGATCCCACCGAAGTGGACTACATCGATGTGAGTCCCAAGCAAATCGTCGGTGTCTCCGCTGCCCTCATCCCGTTCCTCGAGCACGACGACGCGAACCGCGCGCTCATGGGCTCGAACATGCAGAGGCAGGCCGTTCCGCTGCTGATCGCCGATCCGCCGCTGGTCGGCACCGGCATGGAGCAGGTCGTGGCTGACAACACTGAGATGGTGTTGCGCGCCCGCAAGGGGGGGACCGTTCGCTATGCGGACAGCCAGGTGATCCTGGTTGATGACGACGAGTACAAGCTCACCAAGTTCCGCGGGCTCAACGAGCGCACTTGCCAGACGCACATTCCGCGCGTGGAAGAGGGCGATGTGGTTGAAACCGGTGGGTTGTTGGCGGATGGCGCCTCAAGCCGCTTCGGCGACTTGGCGCTCGGTCAGAACCTGTTGGTTGCGTTCATGACCTGGGATGGCTTCAACTACGAGGACGCCATCTTGGTCTCCGAGCGCCTGGTGCGGGACGACGTGTTCACCTCGATTCACATCGAGGAATACGAGGTTGAAATCCGCGAGACCAAGCTCGGCAAAGAGGAGTTCACCCGCGACATCCCGAACGTCGGGGAGCGCGCGCTAGCGAATCTCGACGAAAGCGGCATCGTGAACATCGGCACCTTCGTCGAGGCCGGGGACATCCTGGTCGGCAAGGTGGCTCCCAAGAGCAAGAGTGAGCTGACCCCCGAAGAGAAGCTGCTCCACGCGATCTTCGGCCGCGCCGGCGTGGACGTGAAGAACGCCTCGCTAACCATGCCCCCGGGCACCAATGGCGTGGTGATCGATGCCCAGAAGTTCTCCCGGAGGGTCAACCTGACCGACGAAGAGCGCAGCAAGGTCCTTACTCAAATCCGCGACGCGGAGAAGGACTTCCTGCGCGCGTTCCGCGATTACACCGGCACGATGCTCAAGGAGGTCAAGTCGGCCCTGGGTGTCGAAGTCATGGACTCGCAGACCGGCCAGCCCGTGGCGTTCGACGATACCGCCACCTTCGACGAACTGCGTCGCGTCAAGCTGTTGTGCATGGCCGCCGCCGACGAGCTCGACAACGAAAAGAAGCGCGAGGCCGCCACGCGAATCATCAACGATTACCAGGGCCGGATCGAGAGCAAGGAAGGCGACAAGAACAAGATCGTCAACCGCCTCAGCCGCGGAGACGAGCTGCCGACCGGCGTGCTCGAAATGGTCAAGGTCTACGTTGCCACCAAGCGCGTCCTCTCGGTGGGCGACAAGATGGCTGGACGTCACGGCAACAAAGGGGTCGTCTCCAAGGTCATGCCCCTTGAGGACATGCCGTACATGGAAGACGGGACGCCGGTCGACATCGTTCTGAACCCGCTGGGTGTTCCCAGCCGGATGAATGTCGGACAGATCCTTGAAACGCACCTGGGGCACGCCGCGCGCAAGCTTGGGGTTCGCTTCCAAACGCCAGCCTTCGACGGCGCCAGCGAGCAGCAAATCGAGGAGGCGCTGGTCGAAGCCGGGCTCCCGCCCAGCGGCAAGTTCACCCTGTTTGACGGTCGCTCCGGCTCGCCGTTCGAGCAGCAGGTCACCGTGGGCATCATGTACATGCTCAAGCTGCACCACCTGGTCGACGAGAAGGTGCACGCCCGTGCGACAGGCCCTTACAGCCTCATCACCCAGCAGCCCCTCGGAGGTAAGGCTCGCTTCGGCGGCCAGCGCTTCGGGGAGATGGAAGTCTGGGCGCTGGAGGCTTACGGCGCCGCCGCGATTCTCCAGGAGCTCCTGACCGTCAAGTCGGACGACGTGGACGGTCGCACCAAGATTTACGAGGCCATGGTCAAAGGTCTCAACATCCTCGAGCCCGGCACCCCGGTGTCCTTCGAGGTTCTCTGCAACGAAATCCGCGGGCTCGGTCTGAACATCGAGCTGCAGAAGAAGGCGACCATCTAGGGGTCGCCTTTCCCTTCCCGTCCGTTCCAGCCCGCACGAATTCAACCGCGCCAAACGCGCCATCCACCCGGAAGCATCCATGTCGGAGTCCTTCTACAACCGCATCAACGACTACGGCAGCGTCAAGATCGCCTTGGCGTCGCCCGAGGACATTCGCTCCTGGTCGTACGGCGAGGTCAAGAAGCCGGAGACGATCAACTACCGCACGTATCGCCCCGAGCGTGACGGTCTGTTCTGCGAGCGGATTTTCGGTCCCGAGCGCGACTGGGAATGTACCTGTGGCAAGTACAAGGGCATCAAGCACAAGGGCATCGTCTGCGACAAGTGTGGCGTCATGGTCACGCACTCCCGCGTTCGGCGGAAGCGCATGGGGCACATCAACCTGGCGGCTCCGACGGCGCACATCTGGTTCTTCAAAGCCATGCCTTCCCGCTTGGGAACGCTCCTGGACATGAAGACCTCGAACCTGGAACGGGTCATCTACTTCCAGGACTACATCGTTATCGATCCTGGCGACACGCCCCTGGAGGAGAAGCAGCTCCTCACCGAGGAGGAGTACCGCCAGTCGCGGGCGAAGTATGGCACGGAGTTCGACGCCGACATGGGCGCCGAGGCGGTCAAGAAAATGCTCCGCCGTCTGGACCTGCCGCAACTCTCCATGGAGTTGCGCGAAGAGCTGCTGTCCACCCGCTCCAAGCAGCGCCAGAAGGACATCATCAAGCGGCTCAAGACCGTCGAGATGCTGCGCGACTCGGGCAACACCTCAGACTGGATGATCTTTGACGCGATCCCGGTCATTCCGCCGGACTTGCGCCCGCTGGTGCTGCTCGACTCGGGCAACTTTGCCACCAGTGACCTGAACGATCTTTATCGTCGTCTGATCAACCGCAACAACCGGCTCAAGAAGCTGCTCGACCTCAACGCCCCCGAGGTCATCATTCGCAACGAGAAGCGGATGCTGCAGCAGTCGGTCGACGCGCTGTTCGACAACGGCCGTTGCCGGCGTCCGGTGCTCGGCTCCTCGAATCGCCCGCTCAAGTCCCTCACGGACATGATCAAGGGCAAGCAGGGGCGGTTCCGGGAAAACCTGCTCGGTAAGCGCGTGGACTACTCCGCGCGTTCGGTCATCGTCGTCGGTCCTGAGCTGCGTTTGCACCAGTGTGGACTGCCGAAGAAGGTCGCGCTCGAGCTGTTCCAGCCGTTCATCATTCGACGCCTGAAGGAGCTTGGCCTGGCGGACACGATCAAGTCGGCCAAGCGGATGCTGGAGCGCCGCGACGAGGAGGTCTGGGACATCCTCGACGAAGTGATTCGCGATCACCCTGTGCTGCTGAACCGCGCACCCACCCTCCACCGGATGGGCATCCAGGCCTTCGAGCCGGTGCTTATCGAAGGCAACGCGATCCGTCTCCACCCGCTGGTGTGTGGGGGGTTCAACGCCGACTTCGACGGCGACCAGATGGCGGTTCACCTGCCGCTCAGCTTCGAGGCCCAAATCGAGGCCTCGACGCTGATGCTGTCGACGAACAACATTTTCTCGCCTGCGAACGGATCGCCGATCATTGCGCCGTCCCAGGACATGGTTCTCGGGCTCTTCTACCTGACGAAGGATCCGCACGACACCGAGGGCGCCGACCGGTCTTTCTCGAGCCTTGGCGAGCTGTTCCTGGCCTACGGCCATGGCTTCACACGCACGCACCGCTCGGTGCGAGTGCGGATGGACCCGGGCATGCTGGTCAAGACCAAGCCGGGCGCCGAGCCGTTCGAAGTGGGCGAGACCGGCAAGGTCGCTCTGCCGAACGCGGAAGGCGAAATGGGGGACGCGCTGTACCTGCAAACCACCGTGGGGCGAGCGATCTTCAACGACATCCTTCCTGCGGGGATGCCCTACTACAACTATCAGCTCGACAAGAAGGCCATCGCCGGCTTGATCAGCGACTGTCATCGCCTGCTCGGCCGGGACGCCACGTTGACGCTTCTGGACGATCTCAAGGACGTCGGGTTCAAGTCGGCCACGCGCGCCGGCCTCTCCTTCGCGAAGGACGACATGCGGGTGCCCGGCACCAAGCAGCAGATTCTCGACGAGACCCAGGCGGAAATCGACAAGGTCGAGACCGCGTTCCAAAAGGGTGTCATCACCGACGACGAGCGCTACCTCAAGATCATCGACCATTGGACCGCTGCTCGAGAGCGGGTCGGTAAGGACCTGATGAATGTGTTGGAGGCAGACGTTCGCGCCGCGGACGTTTACGTCAACCCGATCTTCTGCATGGTGACCTCGGGCGCTCGTGGTTCGATCGACCAGATCCGGCAACTGGCCGGTATGCGCGGTCTGATGGCCAAGCCTTCGGGCAAGATCATTGAGACGCCCATCAAGGCGAACTTCCGCGAGGGGCTGAAGGTCCTCGAGTACTTCTCGTCGACTCACGGTGCTCGAAAGGGCCTGGCGGACACGGCGCTCAAGACGGCCGACGCGGGCTACCTGACGCGGAAGCTGACCGATGTGGCGCAAAACGTGGTCATCACGACCGACGATTGCGGGACACCGAACGGCATCTACAAGAGCCCGGTCTACTCCGGTGAAAAAGTCGCTGTCAGCCTCGGACAAGCCATCCGCGGTCGCGTCGCGCGCGACACGATCATGGACGTGGTCACCGAGGAAGTGGTCATCCGCGAGAATGAACTCATCACCGAGGAGGCCGCGCGCCGGGTCGAGCAGCTCGGCTTCGACAAGATGCGGGTTCGCAGTTCGCTGACCTGTGAGGCAGGCCTGGGCGTCTGCGCTCGCTGCTACGGCATGGATCTTTCGCGCGGCACGTTGGCCGAGCGAGGCCTGGCCTGTGGAATCATCGCGGCCCAGTCGATTGGAGAGCCGGGCACCCAGCTCACCATGCGGACCTTCCACATCGGTGGAACGGCCAGTCGTACGGTCGAGCAGTCGGAAATCAAAGCTCGCCGCGAGGGCACCGCCAAGCTCAGCGGCCTGCAGGTGGTGAAAAATGTCGACGGCCACGAGGTCGTGCTGAACCGCTCGGGCGAAATCATGATCGTGGACGAGCGCGGGCGTGAGCTCGACCGATACCCGATTCCGATCGGCGCGATCGTGACGGTGGTCGAAGATCAGAAGATCGAGGCGGGCGGCGCGCTTTGTGAGTGGGACCCGCACCACGTTCCGATCCTCGCGGAATTCAAAGGCAAGGTTCGCTTCGAGGACTTGATCGAGGGCAAAACGCTCAAGGTAGAGCGCGACGCTCGCCGTGGCGTCACGCGCAAACAGGTCATGGAGCACAAGGGAGATCTTCACCCTCAGCTCGTTTTGGAAGATGCCGAGGGGAACCCTCTGGCGCTCTACCCGATTCCCGAACGGGCTTACATCGAAGTCGAGGATGGTGCGAAGATCAGCCCCGGCGACCTGTTGGCCAAGACTTCCCGCGAAGTCGGGGGTACGCAAGACATCACCGGCGGTCTTCCGCGCGTTACCGAGCTGTTCGAGGCTCGGCGCCCGAAGGATCCGGCTGTCATTGCCGAGATTGACGGAGTCGTCGAGCTGGGCGAGAAGAAGCGCGGCAAGCGGACGATCATCGTTCGCGCTGCCGGGGAGAACGGTGAAGTGATCGAAGAGCTCGAGCACGCCGTGCCCCAGGGCAAGCACCTTCGCGTTCACAAAGGCAACGAAGTGAAGGCCGGTGACCCGTTGGTCGATGGCCCGCTCGTCCCCCAGGACATCCTGCGCATCTCCGGTGAGGAAGAGGTGCAGTTCTACCTGCTCGGCGAGATTCAGAACGTGTATCGCTCCCAGGGAGTGCCGATCGACGACAAGCACATCGAGATCATCGTCGGACAGATGATGCGCAAGGTGCAGGTCGCCGACCCGGGTGACTCGGAGTTCCTCCCGGGCGCGGTGGTGGACAAATTCCACTTCCGGCGTGAGAACGACAAGCTCCGCAAAGAGCGCAAGAAGCCGGCGACCGGTCAGACGCTGCTGCTTGGCGTCACCAAGGCCTCGCTGTCCTCCGAGTCGTTCATCTCGGCAGCCAGTTTCCAAGAGACGACCAAGGTGCTCACCGAGGCGGCCCTCGCCGGCCGTCGCGACCACCTGGTTGGCCTCAAGGAGAACGTGATCCTCGGCCACATGGTTCCGACCGGAACCGGATTCCGGGATCACTACCGCACCCGGGTGAAGAAGAACATCGACTTCGGCGAGATCGGCAAGGGCTTCGGGACGAGTACCCCGGATCCGGAGATCGACGCCTTGCTGTCCGGCGGAATCGGAGCCCTCGCGGGTTCCGGACTGGCGGCCGAATTGGGTCTCGGAGCCACCGGAACCGAGGGCCTGGAGGGCGCTGGGGGAGGTGCCTCTGCGGATCTTCCCGACCCCTTGGCCGATGAGGGAACCCCGGTCTCCAGCGGCGGAGACGCCGACGAGTGATTCCGCCCTGGGGGCCCAGGCCCCCAGGGAGCCTCCCGGACGGCGGCCCCGGCTGGCCGCCCGCCCTTGACGCCCTCTGCTCGCTCTCTACACTTTTCGCCCCCAGCCGCGAACGCGCCCCCCGCGACGCGCCGCTCCGAATCACGATCCATGCCCACCATCAATCAACTCGTCCGCAAGGGACGGAAGCCCGTTCGCAAGCGTTCGAAGTCTCCCGTTCTCGACGCCTGCCCCCAAAAGCGGGGCGTCTGTCTCCAGGTGAAGACCCAGACTCCGAAGAAGCCGAACTCGGCTCTGCGGAAAGTCGCGCGGGTTCGCTTGTCGAACGGCAAAGAAGTCACCGCCTACGTGCCCGGTGAGGGCCACAACCTCCAGGAGCACTCCATCGTGCTCATCCGGGGTGGACGAGTGCGGGACCTTCCCGGTGTTCGCTACCACATCCTTCGCGGCACCCTCGACACCTCCGGTGTCGAAGGTCGCAACCAAAGCCGCTCGAAGTACGGAGTCAAGCGGCCGAAGAAGTAGGCGGCTGGAGCCGGCTCCTTCGCCGGTTGCTTGATTGGCCCAACACCCGGCGGTGTTGGAACGAGAGCTGGCCTTCGGCCGGCGAGCTGGATCCACCTTTCCAAAACGCAGGTGGCTTTCGGATGCCAGAGGCCCCTCGGGGTTGGGCTGGCGCTAGAGGCTCTTCGCAGCCGGCTGAACTGAGACTCAACTTCCAACGAATCGAACCAGACACCTCGAGAGCGACTGCTGAACCCGCCCCCCGGTTCGGCTTCTTGAGAGCTCACCGAACGATATGCCCCGTAACTACAAATCCACGGCCGTCCTCCAGGTCCCCGATCCCGAGTTTCAGTCGATCTTGGCCACCAAGATCATCAACAAGCTGATGCAGGACGGGAAGAAGACCACCGCCCAGAAGCTGTTCTACGAAGCCCTCGAGATGGCGCACAAGAAACTGCCCGACGTCGAGGATCGTCAGGAGATCTTCATCAAGGCGATCGACAACGTCCGCCCGTCGGTGGAAGTTCGTTCGAAGCGCGTCGGTGGCGCCAACTACCAGGTGCCCCGCGAAGTGCGTCGCAATCGTCAGCAGAGCCTCGCGATTCGTTGGCTCATCGACAATTGCCGCAAGAAGAAGGGCAAGCCGATGGCGACCAAGCTCGCCGAAGAGCTGGTCGACGCCTTCAATGGCCAGGGCGCGACCGTCGCTCAGAAAGAGACCGTTCACAAGATGGCTGAGGCCAACAAGGCCTACAGCCACTTCGCTCGCTGAGCCCTCGCTTCGCGATGCTTCGGCGTCGCGAAGGGGCTGCTGGCCTGGTGGGCCGCAGCCAGCCCGGTGTTCTGGGGCGCCGGACCGGTTTGTCGTCCGCCATCGCCGTCTGAGATTTTCCGTCTGGGATTTGCTGCCTGAGGTTCCCGGCCTGCGATTTACTGCCCGCCGGTGGGCCTCGGGGCCTTCCCCGTGGGCGGGGGGGCGGGGCGGCGAGGAAGGTTTAAGGGGGCCGATGGGAATCAGCGGAAGACGGCTGCCTGATCGCGAGGGGAGCTCGGGTTCGCGCTTCGCGCGGGAGGGGTGCTTGGCCTGGGGGCCTTTGCCGGAACGGCCCCTGACCGGCGACTTGTTCTTGGGTTGGCCTGGGCGGCGAGTGGGTGAGTTGTGGAGGATGGGGGCATGTCCCATGACATCTTGATTCTTCGGGACCCGCGGGAGTCGTGGGCCCGGTGTTCGTTGGCCCCTCTGCGGGGGAAGGGGGGCGTTCGGTTCGTGGGTTATCGGCCGGAGCTAGAGCTCGATGGCGAAGGGCGAATCTTGCTCGAACCGGATGCGCCTGTCTTGGAGCCCGGTGAGTCCGGGCGGGGACTCTTGTTGCTCGACTCCAGTTGGCGCCGGCTGTCCAAGCTGAGGGCGACGATTCGTGGTGAGGTCGTCGCGCGCTCGCTGCCGCCGTTGGTGACGGCCTATCCGCGCAAGAGTCGGACCTTTCCCGATCCATCGGCGGGGCTCGCTTCAATCGAGGCGCTGTTTGCGGCCTGCTGCTTGATGGGGCATCGGGATCTGGGCTTGCTCGAGGGTTACCGGTTTGCGGGCGAGTTCCTCAGGGCGAACCCTGGACTGGCTCCGGATTCAGCTTCGTTTCGGTCAGACTCGCCTTCCCCGTGAGCTCTTCCCTCGAACACGTCCGCAACCTCGGGATCATCGCGCACATCGACGCGGGCAAGACGACCTTGTCCGAACGTGTCCTGGTGTTCTCGGGTCGCGAGCGGCGCATGGGGGAGGTACACCACGGCTCGACGGTCCTGGATTGGATGCCAGAGGAGCGCCGGAGGGGGATCACGATTACGGCCGCGACGACGAGCGTGACGTGGGGGGTTTGCAGCGTGAACCTGATCGACACTCCCGGTCACGTGGACTTCACGGTCGAGGTCGAGCGCTGCTTGCGCGTCTTGGACGGGGCGGTGCTGGTGATCAGCGCAGTGGCCGGTGTCCAGGCGCAATCGGAAACCGTGTGGCGGCATGCCCGGCGCTATGGCGTCACCACGATCACCTTCGTGAACCAATGCGATCGGCCTGGGGCGGACTTCCTGTCTTCGGTGGCTGAGATCGAGCGCCGACTCGAAGTCCGTGCCGTTCCCATTCACTACCCCCTCGGAGAGGGGGAGGATTTTCGGGGCTTCGTGGATGTGATCGAACTGCGCGCCTTCTTGATGCGCGGGTCAGAGGAAGTGCTCTTGGACGAAGTTCCCGAGTCGGTGCGCGATGAGGCGGCGGTCCTGCGTTCGGACCTGGTCGATGCACTTGTCGAGTTGGACGAAGAGCTGCTCGAGCACGTGATCGAAGTTGGTGAGGCGGAGCCCGAGGCGCTGCGTCGTTCGCTGCGCCGAGCCACGCTGCGCGGCGAGCTGCAACCGGTCTTGCTCGGGTCGGCGCTGCTCGGTTCCGGGGTGCGCGCGTTGCTCGATGGGGTGGTGGCCTACCTGCCTTCCCCGCTCGACCGTGCAGCGATCGGAGTGACTTCACCTGACGGTGAGCGAACTCGGATGCTGACGTCCGATCCTGAGGGGCCGTTGGCTGCCCTGGTCTTCAAGGTGCAGGAGCTAGAGCGCCGGGAACTGGCCTTCTTGCGTGTGTTCTCCGGTTCCCTGCTAGTGGGAAAGGAGGTCACGCTTCCGCGGCAAGAAGAACGCTGCCGGATCGAGGAGCTTTTGCGCCTTCACGCGGATTCCACCGAGGCCGTCGAACGGGCCGTGGCTGGGGACATTGTGGCCTGGCCTATGCCGGTGCAGGCCCTGACCGGGGACACGCTGACCGAGGTGGACTCGCCGTGGGTCATCGAGCGACCGGTCTTTTCGGACCCGGTTTTGCGCCGGGTGCTCGAGCCCTTGCGCGAGGTCGACCGGGAGGCCTTGAGCTCGGCGCTCGAGCGCATCGCGCGGGAGGATCCGAGCCTGCGCGTTGGTGTCGATCGGGACACGGGGCAATGGCAGCTTGGCGGAATGGGAGAGCTGCACCTGGAAGTGGTCGTCAAGCGCCTGGCCGACGAGTTCGGGCTCGAGGTTCGCTCCGGAGCGCCGAGCGTCGCTTTCCGGGAGGCGGTGCTGACGACAGGGCGAGGGGAGGGCCGTCTTGGACTCCCGCCCGGGGCCTCTCCGATGGGCGGGCATTTGACCGTCGAGCTCGCTCCCGACCCGGATTCGGGGCGATTCTCGGTCGAGTGGGCGGTGGATCCGCCGCGGTCGCCGCTCCTGCGCGATGGGATCGAGCGCGAGCTGGAGCGGGTGGCCCAGGTCGGCCCGCGCTTCGGCTTTCCGCTGGTGCACGCCCGCGCTCGACTGCTGGCCTTTCAAAGCCAATCCGGCGAGGAGGTGGAACTGGCTTTCGCCCAGGCCGCGGCAATCGCGCTCCGCGAGGCGATGGTTGGGGCCAGCTTCGAGCTGCTCGAGCCGGTCACCGAGATTGTGATCCGAGTTCCCGAGGCCGTGGCTCCGGGCGTCGCGGGCGACCTGGCTGCGCGCCGAGCCCGCGTGCTCGAGCAAGAAACCGAAGGCCGGCAGCGACGAATCCGGGCTCGGCTTCCCCTGGCGAGGCTTGCGGGCTACGCCACCGACCTGCGCTCGCTCTCCCAGGGGCGGGCCACCTTCGAGCAGGAGCCGGCGGGCTTTCAACTCGTCCCGGACGACGAGCTGGCCGAGCGCGGCCTGATCTGGGTCTGACAGGCCCGGTCAGGGGCGGCGCGAGTGGGGCCCGCTGGGGAGCCCCCCTGGAACCCCCGCGCTTCGGCGGGCGGCGGGAGTCCGCGCCAGGGGCGGTGGAGCGGGCCTGGAAGAGCACCGGTCCAGCGGCGGCGCCCCGTGTAAGCAGCTCCCAAGACCGAAAGCAGCACCCAGGACGGAACGTGCAAAAGTCTTTGGAGCTGCGTTGACGGCCCCCTAGGGCGCTGCTACCTTCTTCGCCCTTCTCCGCCAGGAGCAGGTTTCCGGTGCCCGGCACCACGCTCCCATCGAGCGTGCTCGGAGTGAACTCGACCCTGAGTCCCCGAGGCTGCGGCGGCCCCTTTTGCGGGCTGTCGATCAGCGTTTCGAAAGGCCGCGAACGGCCCCTGGCACGGCGCAGGGCTCATCGAGAGCCACGCCGGAATCACTTCAGAATCGATGTTCGCGCCAAGGCGCCATCGAAAGTCCCCAGCCTTCCCAGGACGCGGCCCCGCATGGGCTCGTTTTCTGCACGCATTCCACTTCTCTCGACGCTCCTCGCCCTTTCATGGACAACCGCATCCAGATCCGTATGGAGGCCTACGACCACGAGGCCCTGGATCAATCCGCCGCCGAGATCGTAGAGACGGCCAAGCGCACCGGCGCCCTGGTGAATGGCCCGATCCCGATCCCGACCCGGATCGAGCGCTACACCGTCCTCCGGTCTCCGTTCATCGACAAGAAGGCCCGCGAGCAGTTCGAGATCCGGACTCACAAGCGCCTCATCTACATTTCCGAACCAACCAGTCAGACCGTTGATGCGCTCTCCAGCCTCAACATGCCCGCTGGCGTCGACATTCGGATCAAGGCCTAATCCGCGCCTAGCGCGACCGGTTCACCGGTCGCAACCTCTGCCCCTTGCCGGGCGGCTCCCCAAAGATCACCTCCCCCCTGGCCGCGTGGCCGAGCGTCGTCCCTGTTGAGGGGCTCTCGGTCGAACCGGCTTCTTCTTCCCAACCCCTACGACGTTCACCGGCATCATGACGCTGATCCTTGGACGCAAACGCGGAATGACTCAGCTCTTCGAGGAGGACGGCACGGTTGTGCCCGTCACCGTCGTTGAAGCGGGCCCCTGCGTTGTCACGCAAGTACGCAATCAGGAACGCGACGGCTACGACGCGATCCAGTTGGGCTACGAGGACGTGCCGGACCGGCGCGCCAAAAAGCCCCAACGAGTTCACGCCCAGAAAATCGGAACTGCCCCGAAGCGCTTCCTTCGAGAGCAGCGTCTCCACGCCCCGGCCAGCCAAGAGGTCGGCGCGGAAATTCGCTGCGAAGAATTCGAAGTGGGAGCCCTGGTCGATGTCATCGGCACCGCGAAAGGTCGCGGATTTGCAGGCACGATCAAGCGACACAACTTCTCTCGGGGCGCCAAAACGCACGGTTGTATGAACTACCGGCAGCCCGGAGCCATCGGCGCCTGCGCCTATCCCGGCCGCGTTTTCAAGGGCAAGCGCATGGGCGGGCATTTCGGTGCTGATCGCCGCACCGCGAAGAACCTGCCGATCATCCGCGTGGATGCGGGTCGCAACCTCCTGTTCGTCAAAGGATCCATTCCGGGGCCCAACGGCGGCTTCGTTCAGGTCCAGTCCGCCAAGACCGGCACCACCAAGTAGGGAAAGACGATGCAGGTCAAAAGCTACAAATCCGGTACAGCCGGTCAGGTCGAATTCGACGAGTCGCCGTTCGGCGAGAAAGTCCTCTTCCGGACGCTGAAGGACGCCGTGGTCATGTACCAGGCCAACCAGCGTCAGGGAACGGTCAAGACCAAGGGTCGCTCGGAGGTCGCTGGATCTCGGAAGAAGCCCTACAAGCAAAAGCACACCGGCCGCGCCCGCGCTGGCGACCGCAAATCGCCCATCTGGCGCGGTGGAGGAACGGTCTTTGGACCGCGCCCCCGCGACTACAGCTATCACATGCCGGTGAAAGCTCGCCGGGTCGCTCTCCGCTCGGCCCTCTACGGAAAGCTGCGCGACGACGAGGTCGTGATCGCTGATCTGGGCGAATTCCCGCGCCCGTCGGCGAAAGATGCACGCAAGGTGCTCGCCGCCCTGGGCAGTCCGCGTCGCGCCACTCTCATTTTGGCCCAGCACGATGCCAACGTTTGGAAGTCGTTCCGCAACTTCCCGAACGTCAAGGTTCGGACGGCCGCGGATCTGTGCGCCTACGACGTCCTTGCAGGCGGAACTCTGATCGCCGAATCGGCCGCCATGGAGCAGCTGACGAGCCGCGTTGCCAAGGTCGGCAAGAACGCCAAGCAAAGTGGAGGCCAATCATGACCGCTCAAGAGGAGAAGCTCGATCGCCACTACCGCGTGCTGAGCGCCACTCACATCACCGAGAAGACCTCGGACGATATGGCGATCCGCAACGCCTACACGTTCCGCGTTCCGCCCGACGCCAACAAGGTGGAGATCCGCCAGGCTGTCGAGAAGCTGTTCGAGGTCAAGGTCCGCTCGGTCAACACTCTACGCGTGGACGGTCGCAAGCGCCGGCGCGGATGGTTGGGCGGCAAAAGCCCGGACTGGAAGAAGGCCATGGTTGTACTGGCCGAAGGTCAGACCATCGACGTCATCTGATCTCCCAACCAGAAAGAAGCCATGGCCATTAAGACCTACAAGCCGACCTCGCCGGGACGTCGTCACGGAAGCGTCCTCGACTTCTCTGATCTGTCGAAGACGAAGCCCGAGAAGTCTCTGCTTCGCCCGCTCAAGAAGACGGGTGGTCGCAACAACCACGGACGCATCACCTCCCGTCGCCGCGGTGGAGGGCACAAGCGTCGTTACCGCGTCATCGACTGGCGTCGCGAGAAGGACGGTGTTCCCGCGACCGTTAAGACCCTCGAGTACGATCCGAATCGCTCCGCGAACATCGCTCTGTTGTTCTACGCCGATGGCGAGAAGCGCTACATCCTGGCGCCGCTCGGCCTAGAAGTCGGGCAGACCCTGATGAGCGGCCCTGGCTCGGACCCCAAGCCGGGCAACTCGATGAAGCTGATCGACATTCCGATCGGCCTCACGATTCACAACATCGAACTCAAGCGCGGTCGCGGCGCCCAGCTGTGCCGTTCGGCCGGAACAGCAGCTCAGCTGACGGCGCGAGAGGGCGACTACGCCGTCATTTCGCTTCCCTCCGGTGAGCTCCGCCGCATTCACGTGCAGTGTCGCGCGACGATTGGAAGGGTCGGGAACACCGACCACCAAAACGTCAAGCTCGGCAAGGCCGGCCGAAAGCGGCACATGGGCCGTCGCCCCGAGGTTCGTGGAACCGCCATGAACCCGGTCGATCACCCGATGGGCGGTGGCGAAGGTCGCACCGCCGGGGGTCGTCACCCCTGTTCGCCTACCGCGGTCCTCGCCAAGGGCGGCCGCACTCGTCGCCGCAATCACCCGTCTGACAAGTTCATCCTCCGTCGCAGGAAGAAGAAATAAGCCATGGGACGTTCCATCCGTAAGGGCCCCTACGTGGACCCGAAACTGGCCATCAAGGTCGACAAATTCAATGCGGCCGGTCAGCGCGATCCCATCAAGACGTGGGCCCGCGCGAGCACCATCCCGCCCGAATTCATCGGGCACATCTTCATGGTGCACAACGGTAAGCAGCACCTGAAGGTGCAAGTCACCGAGGACATGGTGGGTCACAAGCTCGGCGAGTTTGCGCCGACCCGTCAATTCCGCGGCCACACCAACAAGAAGGAAGCCGCCAAGAAGGGGCGTTGATCTATGGCTACCTCGGAAGTTCAAACACCCACTTACCGCGCCGTCCACCGCTTCGCGACTTGCACCGCCCGCAAGGCGAGGTTTGTTGCGGACGCGATTCGGGGAATGCAAGTCAACGAGGCCCTCGATGTCCTCGAGTTTGCCCCGCAGCGCGCCGCCGCGATGTACCGCAAGGTCCTTCATTCGGCTGTGTCAAACGCCGCACAATCCGGCCAAGTCAACGTCAACCGGCTCTTCATCTGCGAGATCAAGGCAGACGGCGGACCGCTTCTCAACAACCGCATGCGTTGGCGTCCCGGCCCCCAGGGCCGAGCGATGCCGTTCCGCAAGCGCACTAGTCACCTCACCGTCGTGGTCCGCGAGCAGTCGGACGCCTGACGTCTCTCTCTGCGACCAAATCATCATGGGTCAAAAAGTCCACCCCACCGGCTACCGCATCGCCGTCATCGAGCCCTGGCGCTCGCGGTGGTATGCGAACAAGAAGGAATACGGCCGTCTACTCACCGAAGACCACCGCATCCGGACCTTCATCAAGAAGGAGTTCAAGAGCGCCGGTATCCCCCGAATCGAAATCGAGCGAACCTCCGAGGCCGTGAACGTCATCGTGCACACCGCGCGTCCCGGCGTTCTGGTCGGTCGCAAGGGTATCCGCGTGGAGCAGCTCAAAAAGGAGCTCCAGCAACTGACGGGTACCACTTGTCACCTGACCGTTCGCGAGATCAAGCGACCCGAGCTTGAGTCCACGCTCGTGGCCGAAGTCGTCGCCGAAGCCCTTGAAAAACGCATGGCTTTTCGCCGCGCGATGAAGAAGGCGATCCAAACCACCATCCAGGCCGGAGCGAAGGGCATCAAGGTGCAGCTTTCGGGTCGCCTCGGTGGTGCGGAAATGTCCCGCGTAGCCAAGGAACGCGAGGGCCGCGTGCCGCTTTCGACCCTTCGTTCGTACGTCGATTACGGCACCGCCCTGGCGCACACGACCGCGGGCGTCATTGGCATCAAGGTCTGGATCTACAAGGGCGACATGGATCCTGGACAAAAACTCGACTACCGCTACCCGCTTGGTGGCGTTACGCGCAACGAGAAGAACGACCTCACCCCGATCGGTGGGGGACCTGGACGCGGCCGCGGTGGCCGTGGCGAACGGTCCGGTGGCGGCGAACGCCGGAACTGAACCCAACCAAGCTCCCCACTAGCAACACAAAGAAGGAGATCGAGCGATGGCGTTGATGCCCAAGCGGACCAAATTCCGCAAAGCGTTCCGTGGACGGATCAAAGGATTCGCCTCACGGGGAAACCGTGTCTCCTTCGGGGATTACGGCCTGCAGAGCCTCGACGCCGGCTGGATTACCGGCCGGCAAATCGAAGCGGGTCGAGTCGCGGCCAACCGCGCGACCGGCGGCACCGCCAAAATCTGGATCCGGATCTTCCCGCACAAGCCGATTTCCTCCAAGCCGGCTGAAACCCGGATGGGTAAGGGAAAAGGCGATGTCGACTTCTGGGCCGCCGAGATCAAGCCGGGCACCGTGTTGTTCGAGCTGGGTGGGGTTCCCGAGGAGAAGGCCAAGCTGGCCTTCAAGCGGGTCGCCCACAAAATGCCCGTGAAGGTCCGCATGGTCCGACGCCTGCACTGATCGGTTCGCCGATCCGTTTTTCCTGCACTGAGCCTTCCACCATGAAGACCGAAGAAGTACGCGCCAAAACCGACGACGAGCTCCGATTCGATCTCGCCAACCTCAAGCGTGAGTTGTTCGACACCCGCCTGAAGGGGCAGCTCGACACCACCGGCGGCTCGAGCCAGGTTTCCCAGCTCCGCCGCTCTATCGCGCGCATCCTGACCATCCTCTCCGAGCGCGAGCTCGGCCTCCGCGGCCAACAGCCGCGCTAAGGCCTCCCAGAGGTCCCAATTCCATGACGCAAGTCCGCAACCTTCGCCGCACCCTCCAAGGGGTCGTTACGTCTGACAAGACGGATAAGACGATCGCTGTCCGTGTTGAGCGGCGCTTCGCCCACCCGAAGTACGGAAAGTTCGTTCGCGAGCACAAGAAGTACCACGCTCACGACGAAGCCAACGAAGCTCACGTGGGTGACGTGGTTGAGATCGTCGCCTGCCGCCCGATGTCCCGCACCAAGCGCTGGCGCTTGGTGAAGGTTGTTGAAACCAGCGTCCTGGGTGGCGCCGGCCTGACCGATGCCGAGCGCGGCGCGGAAGGCATCTTCGAAAAGCCCGCCGAGGCAGACGCCTCCGGTGAGGCCGGTACCGACGCCCCCCAGGGCTGAGAACTAAGGAGGTCCCGCCATGATCCAGATGCAAACCGTCCTCGACGTCGCCGACAACACGGGTGCCAAGCGCGCCATGTGTATCAAGGTGCTTGGAGGAACTCACCGACGCTACGCAGGCCTCGGCGACATCGTCGTCGCTTCCGTGCGTAAGTCGCTCCCCGGTTCCGAAGTCAAAACCGGAACCGTGGTGAAAGGAGTCATCGTCCGCGTCCGCAAGAACACCCGCCGCTCCGACGGTTCCTACGTTCGCTTCGATCACAACGCGATGGTTCTGATTGACAACGACAACAACCCGCGCGGAACGCGCATCTTCGGGGCGGTGGCTCGCGAGCTTCGCGACAGCAACTTCATGAAGATCGTTTCGCTGGCCCAGGAGGTCGTCTGATGAAGTTCAAAAGAGGCGACAACGTCCTGGTGATTGCCGGTAACGACCGCGGGCAAACCGGACAGATTCTTGAGGTCCAAAGATCCAAGGACCGCGTGGTTGTTGAGGGCGTCAATCTCCGCACCAAACACACCAAACCTACCCAGAGCAACCCGAAGGGCGAGCGCGTCCAGAGCGAGTCGCCGATCCACGCGAGCAACGTTCAGTTCGTGGACGGGGCCGGTAAGCGCACCCGCAAGCGCCCGCAGGAGGCCTGATCCCATGCAACCGCGACTTCAAACCAAGTACTCGGAGGAAGTGCTCCCCAAAATGGTGGAACACTTCGGAATCTCCAATCGGATGGCCGCGCCCAAGCTGACGAAAATCGTCATCAACATGGGTTGCAAAGGCGCCGTTGAAAACAAAGCCCGCGTCGACGCCGCCGCCAAGGACCTCGGCATGATCGCTGGCCAAAAGCCCACGATCCGTCTAGCTCGCAAGTCGATCGCCGGCTTCAAGCTGCGCGAGGGCATGCCGATTGGGTGTGCCGTAACGCTCCGTGGAGCCAAGATGTGGGAGTTCGCGGATCGTCTGATCAGCATCACCCTGCCGCGTATCCGCGACTTCCGCGGCGTCAAGGACAAGCTGGACGGTCGCGGCAGCTACTCCCTCGGACTTCCTGACCAAGGTGTCTTCCCCGAGATCGAGCTCGATCGCATCGAGTTCCCTCAAGGCATGGACATCACTTTCGTGACCACGGCCCCGAACGACGACCAGGGACGCTACCTGCTCGCCGAACTGGGCATGCCCTTCCGCCGCAAGGAGACGGCCGTCGCCTAACCGCGCGCCCCCTTACCGCCATGATGACCGACCCGATCGCCGACATGCTCACGCGGATTCGCAACGCGAACTCCATCCGCCGAGGCGCCGTCCGCATGCCGGCCTCTAAAATGAAAGTGGGAATCGCCGAGGCTCTCAAAGCCGAGGGATTTATCGAGTCCTACGAAGTCGAAGCGGGCAAGCCCTCCAGCGAGCTCGTCGTGAACCTGCGCTACGGCCCCGATGGCGAGCGCGTGATTCGACACATCGAGCGTGTCAGCAAGCCTGGCTGCCGCGTTTACTCCGGAGCGACCGAGATCCCGCGCGTCATTCGCGGCCTGGGAATGTTCGTTCTCTCCACGCCGAAGGGCGTCGTCTCCGACCGCACCGCGCGGCAAGAGAACGTCGGCGGCGAGATCCTGTGCAAGGTCTACTGACCCTTCCCTGACTCTTCCCATGTCACGAATTGGCAAACAACCCATCGAGCTCCCCTCTGCGGTGACCGTCACCCAGTCGGGCCGCAAGCTCGACGTGAAGGGCCCCAAGGGCCAGCTCGGCATTGAGCTGCGCCCTGAGGTTCAGGTGGAGATCGCGGAGAAAAGCCTCGAGATCCAAACGACCGGACACGGACCCGCCCGTCAAGCGAGCGCCTTCCACGGGATGACCCGCGCGCTGGTGGCCAACATGGTCCAAGGGGTTTCTAAGGGCTTCGAAAAGGCCCTCGAAATCCAAGGCGTCGGTTGGAACGCAAAGGCCCAGGGCAAGCAGCTGGTGCTCAACATCGGCTTTTGTCACTCGGTGGATCTTCCGGTCCCTGAGGGTCTAACCGTCGAAACCGGCACCCCAACTTCGATCAAAATCAGTGGCATCGACAAGCAGCTGGTGGGGCAGTTCGCGGCTCAGATTCGAGCCGTCCGCCCCCCGGAGCCCTACAAGGGCAAAGGCATCCGCTATGTCGGTGAGTACGTCCGTCGCAAGGCCGGCAAGAGCTTCGGCAGCTAATCCCTCCCATGAAAGAAGCCAACCGCAGGGTGAAAACCGCCCAGCGCCGGAAACAGTCCGTGCGCCGTGGCATCCGAATGAATTCGGATCGTCCGCGCCTCAGCGTCTTCCGATCCTCGAAGCACATCTACGCTCAGGTGATCGACGACACGACCGGCCGCACGCTGGCCTCCGCGTCCTCGTCTTCCAAGAGCTTCCTCGCCGAGAATGGTGGCAAGACCAAGACCGAGCGCGCGCGCTTGATCGGAACGTCGGTCGCTCAGCTGGCGATCGAAGCCGGTGTCAAGCAGGTCGTGTTCGACCGCGGCGCTTCCCGTTATCACGGCCGTGTGGCGGCCCTTGCCGAAGAGGCTCGCAAAGCGGGCCTGGAATTCTAGGAGCCTCCCCCAGATGAACGATTCCATTCGCTACCTCGATAGCGCTGAAGCCGCCGAGGTCCAAAACGTGACCGAAGTGCTGCTGCGCATCAACCGTTCCGCTGCGACCGTGAAAGGCGGTCGCCGTTTCTCCTTCTCCGCCCTGACCATCGCGGGCAACCGCGAGGGCATTGTCGGGCACGGCTACGCCAAGGCTCGTCAGGTGCCGGCTGCCATCGAGAAGGGCAACAAGGATGCGCGCAAGCACTTCATTCGAGTTCAGTTGACCGAGCAGGGAAGCATTCCCCACGAAGTCACCGGCCGCTTCTGCGGCGCAATCGTGCGCCTGGTTCCGGCTTCCGAGGGTACGGGCATCACCGCCGGTGCCTCCGTGCGCGCCGTCTGTGAGATGGCCGGTATCCGGAACATTCTCACGAAGTCCTACGGGTCCAACAACCCGATCAACGTCATCAAGGCGACCTTCGAAGCTCTCGCTCAGCTCCGCACACGCGAAGAGGTGAAGAGTTTGCGCGGCGTCGAGCTGTAGTCCACCTCTTCAGAACCAGCACCTAGTTATGGATCTCCGCACCGTTCTTGAGAAGGGCACGAAGTACGAGACGCGCAAGCGTGTCGGTCGTGGTCCGGGCAGCGGCCTTGGCAAGACCTCAGGCCGCGGTCACAAGGGCTACGGCTCGCGCTCGGGCGCCAGCCGCCGTCCCGGCTTTGAAGGCGGCCAGATGCCGCTGTACCGCCGCGTTCCGAAGCGGGGTTTCACCAACGCCCGCTTCCGCACGGACTACACCGTGCTGAACGTGTCCAAGCTGGAGTCCTTTGACGATGGCGCGACGGTCGATCTGAAGGCTGTTCTGGCTGCTGGTCTGGCGAGCATGAACACCGACCAGTTCAAGCTCCTCGGTACGGGGGAACTCACCAAGAAACTCACCGTGCGCGCCCAGAAATTCTCGAAAACCGCGGCTCAGAAGATTCAGGCCGCCGGTGGCAGCGTCGTGCTGCTCGACAACCGCGGTCGTGAAATCGTGGCCGGTACGACCTCCGACCAAGCCTGAGTTTCTCGCGCTCGCGCTCCTTCCAACGACTCGACCCGTGATCCAGCAGATCGTCCAAGCCTTCAAGAACGCGGAGCTGCGCTCCAAGATCCTCACAACCCTGGGGATCCTGGCTGTGTACCGCGTGGGCTTTCAGATTCCGATCCCGGGGCTGAGCCCGACCTACCTGAAGCAGCTCGCTGAAAACGCCCAGGGCACCGTCTTTGGTCTCCTCAGCGCTTTTTCCGGAGGCGCGATCGGTCAGACGGCGATCTTCTCGCTTGGAATCATGCCGTACATTTCGGCGTCGATCATCTTCAGCATTTTGGCCAAGGTTTCTCCCCAGTTGGAGGCCATCCAGAAGGAGGGCGCTGCCGGGCAGAAGAAGATCAATCAATGGACGCGCCTTTCGGTGGTTCCGATTGCCATTCTGCAGGCGCTGTTCGTTTGGTTCAGTCTGTTCGCCAAGTCTCCGGAGATGATCGCAGGTTCGGGGATCCCTGGCTGGATGATGCCGTTCATCGTCGTCCTGGCCCTGACGGCTGGCGCGATCTTGGTCATGTGGCTGGGCGAGCTGATCACGGACCATGGGATCGGCAACGGCGCCTCGCTCATCATCATGGCGGGCATCATCGCCACCATGCCTTCCTCCTTGAGCCGCGTTCTGGCCCAGGACGACCGGGCTTACAACACGATTGCAACTCTGATCGCTATGTGGGTGTCGATCGTGCTGTTCATCGTGTTCATCCAAAAGGGTGAGCGCCGAATCCCGATCCAGTACGCCCGCCTGACCCGGGGGCGCCGCGTCTATGGGGGGCAGAAGCACTTCCTGCCGCTGAAGGTCAACATGGCCGGCGTCATGCCGATCATCTTTGCCTCGGCTCTGTTCATGATCCCCAGCGTGCTGTTTAGCACTGTTGGCCTGGACCGGATCGGCAACCTGCTGCTCGACCAGGACGGGTTCCTGTACGTGACCCTGTCGATGGCTCTGGTGCTGTTCTTCTGCTTCTTCTGGAACAACCTCATGTTCCGGCCCGAAGACATCGCGAACAATCTGCGCGAGCAGGGCTCCTTCATCCCGGGGATCCGTCCGGGTGCTCGGACCGCGGAACACATCAAGCACGTCCTCCAGCGAATTACCCTGGCGGGGGCCGTTTTCCTGGCGCTCATCGCGGTCATCCCTGGCGTGGTCACGGCTCAGGTGCCTGGTTTGAACCAGAACCTGGCCTACTTCCTGGGCGGTACCTCCGTGCTGATCGTCGTGGGAGTTGCCCTCGACCTCGTCGACAAGCTCCAGGCCCAGATGGTCATGCGCAGCTACGACGGCTACATGGAAGGTGGGCAGGGACCGTCCTGGGCCTCGCGGAAGCAGGACGGCGGCGATGGCCAAGGTCCCCAGGGTGGTGGCGCTAAGGGCGCAAAGGTGGAGAAGACCAAGAGCGGTTCATGAGCTCCGGGGATCGCACAATTTTGCTGCTGCTGGGAGCTCCTGGCGCTGGCAAGGGAACCCAAGCCAAGCGCCTCAGCGCCGCTGAGGGGCTCCCGCACATCTCGACCGGCGATCTGTTCCGCGAGAATCTCAGCCGTGAGACCGAGCTGGGCCAGCGGGCCAAGGGCTACATGGAGTCGGGTCAGCTGGTCCCTGATGCCCTCGTGATCGAGATGCTGTTCGACCGCGTTGCCCGCGGAGACTGCGCGAAGGGCTACCTGTTGGACGGCTTCCCGCGTACCCTGCCCCAAGCCGAAGCCCTCGAGGCTGCCCTCGCTGAGTCCGGGGGAGCCAACCTCCTCGCCATCAATTTCAACGTCCCAGACGAGGTCATCGTTGGGCGGGCCGCCGGTCGCCTGGTCTGCAAGGACTGCGGCAACATCCATCACGCCGAACATATGCCGCCCTCTGTGGCGGGTGTGTGCGATAAGTGTGGTGGAGAGCTCGAGTCTCGAAAGGACGATCAGCCCGAGGTCGTCACCAAGCGTCTTGAGGTCTATCACGAACAAACGGCTCCCTTGGTGGAGTACTACGGAACTCGGGGAGCGCTGATCGAAATCGACGGTCAACGCTCACCGGAACAGGTCTTCGAGGCCACGAACCAAGCCCTGACTCAACGGAGGGGCAACTGATGGCCAAAGAAGAACCGATTACTGTCGAAGCCGTCGTGACCGAATCGCTCCCCAACGCCCGTTTTCGGGCGAAGCTGGAGTCCGGTCACGAAATCCTCGCCCACGTGTCCGGGAAGATGCGCATGCGCTACATCCGCATCCTTCCCGGTGACACGATCACTGTAGAAATGTCCCCCTACGATCTGACGAAAGGAAGGATCGTTTGGCGGGGCGACCGAAGAAAGAGGGACTCGAGAACCCGATGAAAGTTCGAAGCAGCGTCCGCCGTATTTGTCTGCACTGCAAGATTGTCAAGCGCCGTGGTGTCGTGCGCGTGATCTGTAAAGCAGACCCCAACCACAAGCAGCGCCAGGGCAAGTAGCCCGAAGCGCTCCGATCCACCAGCCAGAGCCACCACCATGCCCCGCGTCCTCGGCGTCGACATCCCGCCCAACAAGCGTCTCGAAGTCTCCCTCACGTACATCTACGGAGTGGGGAAGACGACCTCGTTGGCCGTCTGTAAGTCTCTCGATCTCGATCCGAGCATGAAAGCTCGCGACATGACGGAGGAGCAGGTCACCGGTTTGGCGGCCCACCTCCAAGAGAGCTACGCGGTCGAGGGTCAGCTTCGCCGCCAGGTCGCAGCTGCGATCAACCGCCTTCGGGACATCGGCTGCTACCGCGGCCTTCGTCACCGTCGCGGGCTGCCTGTTCGCGGTCAGCGCACTCGTACCAACGCCCGCACGCGCAAGGGACCCAAGAAGACGGTCGCCGGCAAGAAGTCCGTGAAGGGCATGAAGTAGGGCGGCGACCGCCGACCTACTCAACACCGAATCCAACAGCAACGGTCCCTAAGAACCGCTCCAAGACATGGCCTCCAAGACCACGAAGCGAAAGCCGAAGAAGAACATTGTGCGCGGGATCGCGCACATCAAGGCGAGCTTCAACAACACGAACGTCACGATCACCGCGCCCAACGGCGACACCGTTTCCTGGGGCACCGCCGGAACGGTGGGCTTCAAGGGCACGCGTAAATCCACCCCGTACGCCGCCCAGCGTGCGGCCGACCGCGCAGCTACGGCTGCGACTCGTCACGGCATGAAGGAGATCGAAGTTCGCGTGAAAGGAGTCGGATCAGGGCGAGAGTCCGCGATCCGCGCCCTGTCCAACGCGGGCCTCAAGATCTCGTTGATCGAAGACGTCACCCCGCTGCCCCACAACGGATGCCGAGCGCGCAAGCGCCGCCGCGTCTGAGAGACGAGCCTGCGGGGGCGTTTCGTTCCGATTCGTCCCGCTGGCGCCCCTCTCCCGCCTTCTGTTCTGGCGCCCCGCGGCGCTGAGACATCGAACACCCACCCCGAGAACCGAACTCAAGTCCATGGCCCGTTACACCGGACCCGTCTGCAAGCTGTGCCGCCGAGAGGGCATGCAGCTGTTCCTGAAGGGACAGCGCTGCTTCTCGGACAAGTGCGGCGTCGTCAAGCGCAACTACCCGCCCGGCCAGCACGCTCAGCGTCGTAGCAAGGCCACCGATTACGGCCTTCGCCTTCGCGAGAAGCAGAAGCTGAAGCGCGTGTACGGCAACCTGCTTGAGCGGCAGTTCCGCCTGTACTTCCGCGAAGCGGAGCGTATGGCAGGCAACACCGGGGACAACTTGGTCTCCCTGCTGGAGCGACGCCTCGACAGCTTCGTGATCGGGTCCGGGTTTGCGCTTAGCCGCGTTCACGCCCGCCACCTGGTCAATCATGGTCACTTCCAGGTCAACGGTCGGCGGGTCGACATCGCGTCGTACCAGATCCGGACCGGGGACAAGCTGAGCCTGCGTTCCTCCGAGAAGACCAAGAAGATCGTCAGCGAGGCGATCGAGTTCAACAAGTCGCAGACGGTTCCGGATTGGATCGCCGTCGATGCCGGCAACCTTGAGGCGACCGTCCAGTCGCTGCCCACCCGGGAGCACTTCATGCACCCGATTCAACTCCAAATGATCATCGAGCTTTGCTCGCGCTGACCCTACCCAGGACAAACCGATGAGAATCCGCTGGAGAAACTTCGAGCTACCGAGCCGCGTCGAAGCCGATCACGAGTCGCTCTCCGAAGAGTACGGCAGCTTTGTGGTCGAGCCCTTCGAGCGTGGATTTGGCAACACGATCGGAAACGGCCTGCGCCGCGTCCTGCTGTCCTCGATCCAAGGTACGGCCGTGACGGCTGTGCGGATTGAGGGGGCCACCCACGAGTTTGACTCGCTGGAAGGGGTCTATGAGGACGTTACCGACATCATTCTCAACCTCAAGCGTTTGCGCATCCAGTACGACGGCGCCGACCCGATCAAGGCCGTCATCGAGAAGGACAGCAAGGGGCCGGTCACGGGCGCCGACGTCGAGTGCGAGGGCGGCGCGAAGGTCATCAACACCGACCTGGTCATCGCCAACCTGAGTCTCGACCGCGAGTTCCGCATCGAGCTGGACGTCGCCCGCGGCCGCGGCTACGTGCCTGCCGAGGAGAACCGTCAGGAAGATCAGCCCCTGGGCACCATCCCCGTCGATTCGATCTACTCGCCGGTCCACCGTGTGCGGTATGCCGTCGAGGCAACTCGAGTAGGCAAGTTCACGAACTACGACCGCTTGGTCCTTGAGGTCTGGACGGACGGAACCATCGAGCCCCAGGTCGCCCTGACCGAGGCCGCGAAGGTCTACCGCAAACACCTCAACCCGTTCGTCTTGTTCGAGCCGGGTGCCGACGAGCCGCCGGTGGTGGGGGATCCCGCCGAGAGCGAGCTTCACCACCAAAACCGCGCGGACGAAGAGGTCTCCAAGGTCCTCGACCGCCCGCTCAGCGATCTCGAACTTTCCGTTCGAGCTCGCAACTGCCTGGACAGCGCGAACCTGCGCACGATTCGCGATCTCGTCGCCATCAGTGAGCCTGAGATCATCAAACTCAAGAACCTCGGCAAGACTAGCTTGACCGAGATCAAGACCAAACTCGCCGAGCTGGAACTCTCGCTCGGCATGGAAGTCTGATAAGGCCATGCGTCACAAGGTATTTGGAAGGAAACTGGGCCGTACCACGGCTCACCGCATCGCGATGACCCGCAACATGGCGTCTTCGCTGATCGAGCATGAGCGCATCACGACGACCGAGGCAAAGGCGAAGAACCTGCGTCCGTTCGTTGAGAAGCTCGTGACGCTGGCCAAGGAGCCGACGCTCCACAACCGGCGTCAGGCTTTCGCCAAGCTGCGCAACAACGATGCCGTCACGAAGTTGTTCGACGAACTGGGCCCGCGCTTCAAGGAGCGCCCCGGCGGCTACTGCCGCGTGCTCAAACTCGCCAAGCCGCGCCTTGGCGACGCCGGCAAGCGCGCGATGATCGAATTCGTCGAGCGCTCCGAAAGCGAGTAGTCCACTCAAGGGGGCAGGAGACTCCCCTTTGATCGGGCCTTGGGAGGCCCCCGCCGACTTCGGTCAGCGGGGGCCTCTGAGCGTTCTTGCCCGCCATGGGGCCTTCGCGATTCCTCGGTTAGGTTCGCGCGAGTTCGGCCTGCGGAAAATAGGGGGTGGGACCCGCGGGGGGACCTCGATCCACCCATTCGCGGCGTTGGTGCATCGCTCGGGGGCCTGACCCGCTCCTAGGGTCCTTCAGGTTGCATGCCGAGGGGGTTCGGCATCACGAGGTGAGACGGGTCGGGTGGATTCTCAAGTCCACCCGAATCACAAGAACCAATACCGCGTCGACAACTGGGTGGAGTATGAGCGCGGGCTCGTTCGGCGGGGTGACATCAGGGTGTGGCTGTCTCCAGCCACGGTAGCGGCGTAGTCTCCTGTGAACTGTGGGCTCCCTGGTCGCAGGCGAGAGTTCTCGGACCTAGCTTCGAGAGCACGCTCACGTTGCGGTGAATCTTCGGCCTCCCATGGCGACAGGCCGAGGGTTGCATGCGCTCGCTGTTCGGATTGATGGGCGCTAGACTTTCCAGCACCGGATCACACGACGCTCTCTCGCCGGAGCAAGGGGCTAGGATTTCGACTACGCAGATCAGGAGGTACTGGGTCGATTCAGTGGATCGTGGACGGCACCGGTCTCTCGATCGTGGGGGAGCGAGAGCGGGCTGTTGCCAAACACGGTGGGAAAGGCCGGCGCGGCTGGAGGAAACTCCCCCCGGGGGCGGAGGCTGCCGGCGGGGTCGTCGCCCAGTCGCTGACCGGCAGGAGTGCGGACGACGCTGGTGACGGAATCAAACTCCTCCAGTCCGTAGGTCGCAAGGTTCGTAGCTTCATAGCCGGCGGAGCCTGCGGTTCGCCCGCGATCTACAAGGCGGCCAAGGCGCGAGGAGCCAAGGTTGTTGTGTCCCCATCGCGAATGGCCACTGCACCGACCAAGCGGAAGCCGCACTTGCCGGAATGCGACCGGACGACCCGAAGGGTCCGCAAGGTCGGAAGGCGAAGGTGCAAGAAGGAGTCTGGCTATCGGCGCCAGGAGCGCGCCGAGAACACCTTCTCCCGTATGAAGTCGATCGTTGGCGGGCGGCACGCGCCCGTCATACGGACGCGCAAGCGACGGAGGCGTCGATCGCATGCAACCTATTGAATTGGATGTTCGAGTAGGGCCGGCCGCGATCCGTAGTGACTTCGAGTTGAAAGGCTGGGATAGGGGGAATTCCAGCGCGAATACGAGTTGCGCATCAACGGCTTCCAGCCCGGGCACGAGCCGTGCAACAACACGTCTTTTGCCGAGTCCTGTGCCTGCCAGAGCGGACTTGAAAGCCGCTTGGCGAAGCGATGGCCAAATGTGCTGCAAATTGTGTTCGACTTGGACGGTTCGCGATTTGGCTTGCGTAAATAGCCTCAAAAGCCGGGCCAGCTGCTGTGGGACTGGGGGCGAATGAGGGAGTTCCCACCGCTGTCCCGATTATGGGATACCCTCGTACTACACCGCCTTAAACCCGTCCTTGGAGGCTTCCAGCAGCTCCGGCGGCCTGGCGCGTCTCCCCCTCGTACTGGCCCCTTTCATGATCAGACAAACCACTGGCCGCAGCGGACGGAGTCGGCTTGAAGGAGTCAGCCTGCTGGGCGCCCAGACCCAGGTCGCCCTTGCTCAACAGCACGGGTCGATCCTGGACGCGAACCCATGGTCGAGGGCCTTGAGGTTGGAAGCGTGGACGGGGATCCCCGCAGGTTGTTCGTTGACGGCGAAGGAGAATTCTCGACGCCTAGCTTGCAGCTGGGCGTGCGGACCGCAACCGAACTTGAAGCGGCCTTCCAAAGACTGCCAAGCAAGAGGGTTGTCCGCAGCGGTGTCTGAGTCCTCAACGGCCTCATGGTGGGAGGGAGGCTTGAGCAGCGGCCTCGTCCCGCACTTGAAGACTCGAACAAGAAAGAGCGAAGCAGCTGGTAGCTATCGGACCTCGATCGGCGACCGAGGCTTCACGGTGCTCAGCGAACTGACACTCGACAGCGTGATTGTCGAGCGCCAACAGTTGGGCGCCAGCCTTGAGAGCAGCCCCAGGCGCGAACCCAAAACGCACAGCACGGTTGGCGAAGAGTTCCGTCGCGTCATCCCCCACGGAGCCAAATCCTCAGGCCCCTATCAGTGGGCCCCTATCACCGGGCCCATGTCCCGAACTATGCACACGAAGGCCTGCCGGAGGCCCGGAACAGGCGAATCCCCCCGAAGTAGACAATGAGACTTTCGATAGTAACCCCCACGTTAAACGCGGAGACCTTCCTTCCAGACCTCGTTGAGTCGATCCTCTCGGAGAATTCAGAGCAGGTCGAAATCGAGCACATCATCGTTGATGCTGGAAGTACGGATGGCACCGTTGAAATCGCGCAAGCCGCTGGTTGTCGCCTCCTTCAGGATGGCGACGATGGCATCTTTGATGCGATCGACAAGGGCACGCGCGCGGCGACAGGGGATCTTGTCAGCTTTCTCGGTGCTGATGACACTCTGACGCCAGGAGCCAGTTCTGCAGTGGCGAACTGGTACGGATCCCGCACCTCGGATTGGGCTGTGGGAGGGATTCGCTGGATCGATCGAAACGGAGAGTCCTTGGGGGATATCGCAGCGCCACCGAAGTGGATGACGAGAGGCCTGTACACATCGCTGCGTTGGAACTGTGTTCACCACCAGTCAACCTGGATGACTCCCGAGTTTTACGCGAAGGTCGGCGGTTTCAATCCGGAGTACCGATTTGTGGGAGACTACGACTTCTTCTCTCGAGCGTTGAAGATCTCACGATTCAACCGCCTACCTGTGACGGTTGCGACCTTTCGGCGGCATGATGCAAACGCAAGCGATTCCGGGGATCCGCGTATCGACGAGGAGTATGTACGCATCCTAGAGCGCGACGGACCGCACGGCAGTGCCCAGCGTCGACTCTACCGGGAGCTCATGCGGGTCTGGCAGAATGCTCGGAACCCGCGCTGGTTTCTCCACAAGAAGGCTCCGTCCCTCTTTTCTCAATCTCCAGAGGCGTCATGAGGGTGCTGGTAACAGGCGGAGGAGGCTTTGTCGGAAGACCTCTATGTCGCGAGCTTGTCCGAGAACACGACGTCCTGGTTCTCGATTCTTTTCGCTTTGGGCGTCAGCGGATCGAGTCTCCAGATCTTGCTGGCGTGGAGTTCGTAAAAATCGACCTGCTGAACGCAGAAGCCGTCGAAACGGAAGTTCGAAGGTTTCGCCCAGATGCGATCCTCCATCTTGCCGCGATTCACTACATCCCCGAGTGTGAGCAGAATCCGACAGGCGCATTCGCGACGAACGTAAATGGAACCGTCAACCTGTTGGCGAGTTGTCCGGAGGACTGCCGGTTCCTTTTCGTGAGTAGCGCTGCGGTTTACCAGCCCTCGCTTGAGCCGCATCGCGAGGACGACCCCGTTGTCGCAACACCAGGGGATCTGTACGGGCTTACCAAGCTCCACGGAGAGCACTACACCCGCTACTTTGCGCGCGAACGCGGATTTGCAGCCACGATCGTGCGGCTGTTCAATGTCATCGGTCCAGGTGAAACCAATCCACACCTGTTGCCTGAAATCGCCGCCCAGCTCGAAGCCGGACGTCGGCGAATTGAGCTGGGGAACTTGACTCCGCGGCGAGACTACCTCCACGTTCTTGATGCAGCGCATGGCTTCGCGCAGCTAGCCGTTCACGGGTGCTCACGACCGGGAGAGGTCGAGATATACAACCTCGGTCGCGGTCAATCTTGGTCAGTCGAAGATGTGGTCAAGGCGTTCTCCGATGCTCTCGAAGAGGAGATCGAAATCGTCGTGGATCAGGACCGGGTGCGGAAGGTTGATCGTCCAAATCTATGCGCAGACCACGCCCGGTTAGCACAAGTCTTGGGCTGGGCGCCAGAGCGGACGCTCGTCGATGCTGTTCAGGACCTCTGGAGCTCCTTGGACTTGCCACCCGAACTACGAAAGCGATACTCCACGTGAAGGTGCTCGCACTAGCGATCGTGCCCCCGCACATGAAGGTGAGCGGGGCCTTAAGAGCGGCTATCGAGCTATCCGCGCGACTGCAAGGCGCGTGCGATATCGAATTTGCTCGGCTCTCCACGTGCAATCGAGAGTCTGAGTCGCCGCAAGGCCTCCCGATTCGGGAGGTGCGGGCAGGTCTACCGGTCGACGTCGTTTGGCGGCGGCTCCCAAACGCACTGCGGACACCTCTGTATCGTTCGGACCTGCCTGCGCGCATTGCTCAAGGATCGCTTGGAAGCGACTGTGAACCGGGAGCCGGCTGGGATCTAGTTCACCTGCACAACCCCATGCCGACCCTCGAGCTGCGGCGCGTTGCGCGGGCGTGCAAGCGAGCGGGGATTCCCTACGTGATCTCCACTCACGGTTTCACAGAGATGGCTTCGGGCGGAGCGAGCTACGGCCTTGGGCCGGCGAGGCGTGTTGCCTGGCGGCTGCTCGTCATGAATCCACTGCGAGAAGTCGTGCGAGGCGCGGCAGGGATCCTAGGCCTTTCACCTGCTGATTTGCCATTTCTCGATTCGGTCGGAGTGCCTCGCGAGCGAATCTCATTCGCACCCAACGGTGTGCCGCGTTCGGAACTGCATACAGACAATGATGAGTTGAGTGCCGTTCTGGCTCGTTACGAGATCCCAGCATCGGATGGGCGCCCGAGGGCGCTGTTCCTTGGCAATCACACCGCGAACAAGGGTTTGCCGGTCCTTCTGGAGGCGTTCCTCACGAGCGAGCAGCCCTTCGTGCTGATCATTGGGGGCAGTCAGCGGCCCGCTGTTGACTATGCGGGCTATCGCGAACGCTGCCGCCCTGGACAGTCGATCGTGTTCACAGGATTGATCGAAGAATGCGATCTCAACGCAATCTTCACGACATCAGAGATCTTCGTCTTTCCTAGCCTCGCAGACACCTTTCCGCTTGCGGTCCTCGAGGCGATGGAGCACGGCCTGCCGGTGATCGCGACCCGCGTCGGTGGCATTCCATATCAAGTCGATTCCGAATCAGGATTGCTCGTTGAGGCCGGGTCGGTGACGGAGCTCCGGGAAGCCTTTGAACGTCTTGCAAGCGATCCAGGAAAGGCAGCTGAAATGGGGGCTCGGGCCCAAGAGCGGGTTCACCAGGAGTTTACCTGGGAGCGAGCCGCAGAGTTGGCGCTCGCTGCCTACAGAGGCGTACTGAACAAGGCGAACCGTGTGGATTCGCCGAGTGGATCCTTGAACCGGAATTTCGTTGATGCTGTGCATCAGGTAGACACAGAGAGGAGTCAGATATGAGTCAGAAAGGTAGTGTTGTTATCGCAGGCGCAGGTGGATTCATCGGAGGCCATTTAGTGGCTTCGTTGCTTGCAGATGGCTACCGGGTCCGCGCCGTCGATGTAAAGCCCACGGAAGAGTGGTATCAGGTCTATTCAGAGGCTGAGAACCTCGTGCTCGACCTGAGGGAGCGTGAGCATTGCAACCGCGTCTGTGCAGGAATGGACGAGGCTTACAACCTCGCTTGTGATATGGGCGGAATGGGATTTATCGAGAACAACAAGGCCTTGTGCATGATCTCGGTCTTGATCAACACTCATCTCCTGATGGCATGCCGGGAGCACGGGGTCTCGAGGTATTTCTATTCTTCGTCTGCATGCGTCTACAACGCCGAAAAGCAGCGCGATCCGAACGTAACCGCGCTCAAGGAGGAGGACGCTTATCCCGCGCTTGCGGAGGACGGCTATGGTTGGGAGAAGCTGTTCTCCGAACGCATGTGTGCCCATTTTCGCGAGGACTTTGCGATAGAGACCCGGGTCGCGCGATACCACAATGTCTACGGGCCGCATGGGACGTGGGACGGAGGGCGAGAGAAGGCTCCCGCCGCGATGTGCCGAAAGGTGATCGCAGCAAAGATGTCGGGCGACCTATCGATCGAAATCTGGGGTGACGGTCACCAGACGCGTAGCTTTCAGTACATCGACGACTGCATCTACGGGACTCGCCTCATTGCGGAAGGAGGGTTTAGTGAGCCGCTCAATCTTGGCTCCAATGAACTCGTGAGCATCAATCAGCTTGTTGACGTCGTGGAGGAGATTGCCGGAGTACAACTTTCTCGCCGGTACAAGCTAGATGCTCCAAAAGGTGTGAACGGGCGAAATAGCGACAACACGTTGATCCAGAAGGTTTACGGATGGGAGCCCTCGATTGCCCTCCGCGATGGCATGGAGCGAACCTATGCCTGGATCTACGATCAGATGAAAACAGGCGTGAGGGTCTAGGGATCTTGTTTGGAATCAGAGTTCACAATCGGTGGTTTGCTGCGGTCATGCTAATGGCTCTCGCAAGCGCGTGCGCGTCGACTTCCTCGCCGCAGCCGCTTTCTCGCGCAATGCAGGATGGCATCGTGCTGGCAGCACTTTTCGAGGAACGTGCGCAGCAGCCTCTCTCCGATTTTGAAATCGGCCCAGGCGACATGCTCGAGATTGCCGTACCACAGCTGCCTGAGATGCAGCAGATGGTTGCGCAGGTGGCGGCCGACGGAACTTTAGCGCTCCCACTCATCGGGTCCGTGGAGGCTCTGGGCCTAACTGAGCGCGAGTTGACGAGCCGGATAGAGGAGATCTTGATGGCCTTCATGCATTCACCGAGCGTGAGCGTGGCGATCATCAAGTCGCAAAGCCGCCTTGTTGGGGTGATCGGAGCTGTCAACGACCCCGGGTTTTATCCCATGTCTAGTCCGAACGACACTCTGCTGGACCTGCTCACCGCCGCGGGCGGTTTTGCGCCCGAGGCCAGCACCCGGCTCCATCTCGTTCCTGTCGCCGAGCATGCTACGGAGGATCCGAGGGAAGCTTCGCTTGCAGCCGTGCAGGTGACAGGTCGAACAATGCTCGTGATCGAGGTGTCCGGCGATGACTTGCAGGCGCGAGGAGAGTTTCTCAGTATTCCCATGCGCCCTGGTGACGTCATCATTGCTCCGGAGCGTGGTCAGGTGCAAGTGACCGGCTGGGTGAACGAGGCAAAGAGCTACGACATCTCCCCTGGCATGACCGTACTGAGTGCCGTGGCGGCTGCAGGAGGTGCCAACTTCGGTGCGAATCGCAAAAAAGTTAGCGTCACTCGAAACGGACCAGACGGTCTTAAACAGCAGTTTCGAATCAATTTGAAGTCCGTGGAGGCTGGAGACTCTTCTGATTTTCGAGTCGAGCCCGGAGACGTCGTATACGTGCATGCTAATCCAGTCACGGCAACCTTCTGGGGCGTTGGCCGGTTCTTCTCAGGCATCTTTGCAATCGGGCTATGAATCCTCATCTCCCCAGCCCGGTCGAATTGGATTCGACCCATATCGACGGCACCCAGGATTGGCCTGGCCGGCGTCCGGTCCTGGCTCCGCGGGAACGCGTCGAGAACCTACTTTCGTTGCTCAGCCGATGGCGTCTCTTGATCCTCGGCTTCTGTGGTGCCGTTATGATCCTCCTGGTCCTTCTGCTGGCAACAGCGGATAGGGTCTATACCTCTGAAGCTATGCTGCTGGTTAGTCCCAGCCCGCCGAACGCATTGCGGCTCGAAGACGATACGGCCTCAGCTCCAGAGCCCGAGATCGAAGTGTTCTTCGAAACCCAGTACGAGCTCCTTCGTAGCCGAAGGCTTGCGGAGCAGGTTGTTCGCCGGCTCAAGCTCGCGGAGAGGAGCGACCTTGTCGATCAGGGGCTCAAGGCAAACGAGCGTGCTCACATTGTCGTTGAGCGTTACCTAGAGGAATTTCTCTCCGTTGCCCCGCCGGCCGACACGAAGCTGGTGCGGCTCAGTGTCCGCTTGCCGGACCCTGAGTTAGCCGCGAATGCGCTTCAAGCCCATATCGACGGTTACGTTCAGCAAGACGCCCAGATAGCGGAAGAAACCCGCGATGTGCTCTCAGGCGAGCTTTCAAGTATTGAGGATCGATTGGCAGCGGCGGAAGCGAAGCTCAATCGTTTTCGACGTGAAACTGGGTTTTTGTCACCGCGCTCAGGAGAGAGTCTCGTCCTGGAGCGGCTAACAGAGCTCGAGAGACGCTTGCTTGGGGCGCAGATACGGCGAATCGAACGCGAGGCTGCGGTCGGGCAAATTGAAGCTGGTGAATACGATTCTCTACCTGCGGTGGTCGGCAACGACCTGATTCGTGACCTCAAGCAAGACTTGGTCTCAGCGCAAGGGGAGTATTCTTCGCTTGCGACGCACTTGAAGGACTCACACCCACAGGTCGCCGAAATCCGTTCTCGCATGGAGCGGATACTTGGTGAGATCGAGAACGAGAGCGAGCGGATTGTCGGTGCTTTGGGTCGCGAGGTGGAGTCAGCTCGCAATGAAGAGCTGGCCCTGCGTGAAGAGATAGACGCTCAGCACGAACGGACCTTGCAACAGAAAGAGCGAGCCGTCGAGTTCACTCTCCTTGAGGGTGAGGTCGAAACTGCACGTAGGTTGCGCGCGGCAGTTCTCGATCAACTCCGAGGGCTCGATCTCACGCTAAAGACGCGTTCGTCTCACGTGGCAGTTATAGATCCCCCTGTTGCACCGCTGCGCCCATCTTGGCCGCGTCCACTACCGGTTCTGGGGCTCGGGTTGCTCGTGTCCTTGGTGCTCGCGCTTGTGCTCACCTTTGTCGCGGAAGAGCTTAGCGATTCGGTCCGCAGCTCTCGATTCGCTCAAGAAGACCTACCCAGCCCGCTCCTCGGTACGGTTCCCGTGCAACGGAATCAACGTTGGCGCGATAGTGAGGATTCGGGGCTCGCTGAGTCCACCCAAGAGGTCTACAGGTCGATTCGGACCGGAATGCTCTACTCTCGCAGGGTTCCGCCGAGGGGAGAGTCCCGCACCTTCCTCTTTACCAGTGCCGTTCACGGTGAAGACAAGAGCTATGCCCTTCTGAACACCGCTTTGGCTTTTGCGGAGCTGGGCAAGTCGGTGCTCATTATCGACGCCAATTTTAAGCGACCAACGACGCACAGGGTTCTTGGTGTATCGGGGCAGGTTGGGCTCGCGCAGTTCTTGCGCGAAGAAGCCGATCTCCAGTCGGCCTTGCAGGTTGGGGACCTGGGCATGTCGTTCTTGCCGAGCGGTGGTGCCGCTGGTGATGGCGCTGAAATCCTGAATTCCCCGAAGATGCATGTCTTGCTCAAGGTGCTCCAGGAGAATTTCACGTACATCCTGATTGACGCCCCCTCAGTCCTCACTGACAACGACGCTGTAGTTCTTTCTGCAGCAGCCGACGGTGTTGTTCTTGTCGTAGATCAGTCGGCCACTTCCCGCACGAAAGTGAGGGACGCGCAGCAACGACTGTCTATGGTCGATGCGAATGTGATTGGCAGTGTGCTGATCAGCGCAGGGTCTGGTGAGCTACTTCGAGCCCACTGCCATGGCGCTAAGACCGTGGCGGAGTCGCTAGGGGCCATCTGGCCCTTGCGTTATCGCGTTTTTGACGTGGGGGTTAGCCACGTGGAGTACGACGGAGCTGTCGACGCAATCGTCATGGCGGCTCGCCAGCGTGAAGGTGGTCTGGTCGACAACATGAGTGTGCATGGTCTAATGCTCGCCCGCAGGGACCCCGGGTTTCGTGCGGCCCTGCAGGGTTTCGATATGGTGGCAGCCGACGGGCAGCCGGTTCGTTGGTTGCTAAACAGGTTCTGGAAGCTGAACCTTGGGGATCGCGTATACGGACCAGAGATGATGCTGCGTGTCTGTGCTCGATTTGAGCAAGAAGGGCTCTCCATCTACCTTTACGGCGGCACTCCTACTGTTCTGTCGGACCTTGAGGCAGAGATCAAGCGTCAGTTTCCAAGCCTTCTAATAGCGGGAAGTGAGGCTCCTCCGTTTCGAGCGCTCTCCTCCGGGGAAGAGGAGCAAGCGGCCGATCGCATCAATCGAAGTGGCGCAAGTCTCGTCTTTATCGGCCTGGGCTGTCCGAAGCAGGAGCTCTTTGCATACCGCAACCGAAA
Source organism: uncultured Planctomycetaceae bacterium (assembly GCA_964619265.1). GTDB lineage: Bacteria > Planctomycetota > UBA1135 > UBA1135 > CAZUCE01. Next base: position 72,692 of record CAZUCE010000012.1, on the reverse strand, counting down.
CCGCATTCTCGCTGTGCAGAGTTGCGTAGGGGCGGCGTTTGATTTTCACGCAGGGCGCAAGTCCATGGCGCCAACCTGGATGCAGGATCGTGGGCTTGAGTGGCTTTATCGATTCGCGCAGGAGCCACGTCGGCTGTTTGGCCGCTACGTGATAGGCAATACCCACTTTTTGCTATCGGCGGTCCGTGGGAACCACAGCCAGGAGAGCTCTCACCCCTTCTCTCGCTAGTCGAGGGCCAGCCATAGGGTTGTTTCAGTGAGTGTACAAATCGCCTCTATGCTAAGCGAGCCCATGGCGGCATGGGCCGTTTGTGGGGCGTTCTTGATTGTTTGCTTCGCGATACTCGGTTACGGCCCGCGACTGTGGGCTGCCTATGGATGCTTGCTGGCTGCGGTGCTTGCCGGTTACGCGTTTCTCGGTAAGGGGTTCGCTTATGTTGGCTTTGCACCTGTATTTATAGGTGAGCTGACTCTGGGGGCCGGAGTTTTAGCGCTTGTGTTGGCTGGAGGGATCGGGCGAGCGTTCCGGTCAGGCGGTACCTGGTTGATCGGGCTCCTTGGGCTATGGGGGTTATGGAGGACGATTCCGTACCTAGGCGTCCATGGAATCGATGCCTTTCGGGATGCCGTCTTGTTTGGCTATGGAGCCTTTGCCATCTTAGTTTTTGTCCGTGTCCCGGATCCCCTGGTTGTTCGCCGCGTGTTGAGGGGCTTTTCCACGCTTGCACCCCTCTATCTGATCTGGCTGCCCTTGGCTGCAGTCCTGATGGTCGCGTTTTCGGATTCCCTACCGGAAATCGCTCCTGGAGTGACCATTCCATATCTCAAGTTTGGCGACCTAGCCGTCCATCTTGCAGGTGTTGGAGCGTTCTTTGGACTTGGTTTGGCACCGAGCGGGTCGTTCCTCGCCAGGCGAATTTGGCTTTCAGCCGGGCTCCTCGCGATAGGGTCCGGGCTCATCGCTTCTCAGAGTCGGGGTGGACTGCTTAGTGTTCTCTTGGCCTTTGCTGTTGTCATGGTTGCGCGACCGACCAACCGGTTGTGGCGTATCCTCCCTGTGGCCTGCGCGGGTATTGCGCTTGCTTTGGCAATTGGGGTGGGGATGGACTCTGGACGCAAGGATCGCATGCTTTCTCTCGGGCAAGCCGTCACCAATGTAGAAAGCTTGATTGGGGTGCGTCATGCCAGCGGGGGGAACCTGTCGGGCACGGCGAACTGGCGTCTGCAATGGTGGGAGAAGATCGTCGACTACACAGTGTTCGGCCCACACTTCTGGCAGGGGCGTGGATTTGGGGCCAACCTCGCTAGCGTTGACGGGTTTGTTGTGGATGTCGATGAGTCACTACGTAGTCCGCACAACGGCCACCTTTCGTTCCTTGCTCGCGCCGGGGTGCCTGGCCTTGTTCTGTGGCTGGGGTTGATTGGCTGGCTAGGAGTTTCCCTTCTGAAACGCAGTATCGCGTTACGTGCGGTAGGCGAGGAGGCCTGGTCGCGTGTGTTCATCTTTGTCCTTGCCTATGGATGCGCGTTTCTCGTCAACGCATCTTTCGATGTCTTTCTCGAGGGTCCCCAGGGTGGCATCTTCTTCTGGTGCCTCGTTGGTTTTGCGATGTCCTTGCTGTTCTTGATTCATCCCGCACCGTCCGTGCGACTCACCCCTGGAGATGTTGCGCAAGCCGCTTCCGGAGACAAGATCGAGGCGGCGTGAGTTAGCTGAGCAGCTGATCTTGAGTCAAGGCGCTATAGAAGGCCTTGAGTTCGATTCCTAGCGCGACGGCTGCGCCGATCGCCATGGCCTGGGCTGCGCCTGCGACTCCGAAGGCTCCAAGTAGCGGTATGGCGCAGGCGAGCGTTACAGCGACGCTCCAAGTTGCGGCGCGCGCAATGCTCTCCGCTCGCTCAAGGACCGAGAGTCCGGCCGTGAGCGGGATGGAAATAGCCTCCAGAAGTGCGAACACGGCAAAACTTGTGATTGCGGCGCCGTTTCCCGCGAATTGTGGCCCATACGCTAGGGTGGCGAGGTCGTCTCCGAAGAAGGCAAAAACCGCCGTTGTGATGGACAGGAGGAGGGCAAGCAGAAGGCCAGCGACCTTGCACATCTGGGCCAGTTGAGCTTTTCCGCGCTCTACGAAGACCTTTGCGGCGGCAGGCGTGAAGTAGTTGGCGAAGCCTCGCACAAGGGGGTTTGGGAGGAGTACGAAGGCTTCGACAGCCGCAAAGATCCCCGCCGATTCGGCGCTCACGTAGAGCCCGAGGATCCAGTGCATTGCGTAGGCACGCACCAAGAAGGCGGTCTGGGCGGCCCATACGTAACGTCCGATCGCCCAACTCCGCGAGGCCTCCTGGCGCGCGGCGCGCACGGACATTTTTGTCCGTGGGCGAAGGAAGGTGATGCAGCCCGCGACTGCGAGCGCGCTCGCAAGTCCTACAGCGAGATGACCATGGACCGCCGACAGCGATTCGGCGTAATCGAGCGCCACGAGAAAGACCACGACAAGTGTGGTGAACGCCACGTCCAGGGCCAAGACTCTGGGCAGAGCGAGTTCCGCCATGCCGATTCCCCGCCACAGGTCGCGCAAGAGCAAGGCAGGCAGTGCGAACGTGAGGGTGAACAGAACTGCATCGAGACCTGCGATGCGCTCCGTGACTGAAAACCCAACCGCCAAGGCGAGCATCGCAAGGCTCGCTACGGCCGATAGGTAAATGAAGTGGAGCACCGCGCTGCCAATACGATCTGCGCGCTCGCCGATGGGCGTGCGGTGCAGAAAGACCGCGAGCGGGGTATGGACCAACGCCTGCTGCGTATTGCTCGCGAGCAAGTAGCAGGTGAATCCCATGGCGAACAGGCCGAGCTCTTCCAAGCCTGCTAGTCGCCCGAGGATCAGAGTGACCAGGAATCGAGATCCGCCGAAGATGGCTTGATCCACGATTGCGAGGAATGGTTGCCAATAGCGCCTTACGCGGCCGGGAAGCCGCCCTAGCACGCGGGACATGACGCCGTCGGGAGGCTGGGGAGGCGGCACTTCTTGCGGGGGCGGCTGGTAGGGCCGTAATGGGGAGCGATAGGTCTTACTCAGGCTCCTTGGATCGAATTGCTCCTGCGCGATCTGGGCCTACTCCTCGGAGTTTACCCTGGGGCCTTCAGAAATCTGCCGGGCACATGGGAGACTTGTTCCTGGTTTGAATGGAATTCCGGCCCCATAGGAGGGGGGTGATCGGATGGCGTGTCAGGGGGTAGCGTGCCGGGTTGGTCTTCACGCTGCGTTGGAGGCTTGCCCTCGTTTTGACCTTCCCTCGTTGCGTTCGACACCGGGCTTGAGTTGTTGGATCGTGTTCCGTTGGTTGTGTAGGGCCATCAGGCAACTGATGCAGTCGTGCCTCTGCAATCCCATTGAATGCGGTGCAGCAAGCCGCACCTCGCCGAAGCGTCAAGCGGCTCCTTTTCGGGGTCCGAAGCGGAGCCCCGAATCTCCCGGGTGCATCTCCGGTTAGCCGCTTGGGTTCGAGGAGCGAACTCCGGCCATAGGGATCCAAAGCGACTCTAAAATGACTGGCGCAACGATGTCGCCGACCTGGATTTAGAACATCGAATGTTTGCACCAGTCCTTCGCGCAGAAGCATCGCAGGTCGAACCGCGCACTCGTGAACTCAAGCTCCGCGAGCCCCGGGGTCTTGAAATGGAACTTGCAGGCGAGCGCTAGATAGAACTCGCGGGAGAGCGCGAAGTTGCCGGCGCGGGCAACGCCTTGACGCCGCTGGCGATGAGGCGGACGAGCATGGGAGGTGGCGCTGACGGGCTGCGTGGTGAGGGGGCGACCTCGTTCTCGCAGCATGCGAGAGGGGCGGGCGGGATCCACCGTGGTTCGGGACGTGATCCCGCTTGGCGGACGGGCGCCCTTCGGTGATGATCTTGGAATGGGATCCCTCCTCGACATTCTTGCTGGAACCCTGTGGCTCGCGGTCGTCCCGTGGGTTGCCAACGCTATGCCGCAGGACGCGTGGCTCGATCAGCGGGACTTTCTCGAACGCAGGTGCGTTCACTGCCACTCGGACGAGGATCCAGCCGGCGCATTCGACATGGAACCCCTGATCGCCATGGAGGACGCGGCCTTCGCGGCCGATCCCCGCGATCGAGGCGGGTACTGGCGCTACGTGGCCGATCGGGTCCGAAGCGGAGAGATGCCGCCGGAGGATTCGCGACCGCTTTCGAATGAAGAGCGCGAAGGCTTCGTTCGGGCGGTCGAGGAAGCGATCGGGTCGCGGTATGACCCCGATTTGCCACCCGATCCTCGGGCACCTGTTGTTCGGCGGCTGACCCGCCGGGAGGTGGAACGAACTGTGCGCGATGTGCTCGGCGTCGAGGTGGACGCGGATCGGTTCCTCCCCCCCGAGAGTGTTGCGGTTGGGTTCGACAACGTGGGGTCAGCCCAGTCGCTTCCCCCGAATGCCGTAGAGGGTCTCTTGCGTTTTGCAGAGTTCGTCGCGCGCGAGGCGATCGCTTGGGACGACCCCGATCTGGATCGATTCCAGCGGGTGACGAGCCCCGACATGGAGAAGTTGGAAGGGCGGCTTACCAACCAAACCGCCGTGGGCGGCCGGCACGAGTTTCCGCGGGCCGGAATCTACCGGGCGCACGTCGCCGTCAGCGCGGAGCAGGCCGGACCGGACCTGGCGCGCTTTCGACTGCACGTGACCGATAAGCTCACACGGGATTTTGAGGTGACGAGCGGGGATCCCCTGGAACCTGACCACCATACGCTCGAGTTCGAGGTGCTGGAGGCCGCTTCACACACGATCAAGGTCGAGTTCCTCAACGACTACTTCGAGCCCGAAGCCGAAGACCCCGAAGAGCGCGATCGCAACCTTGTGGTGCACTCGATCGAAATCGAGGGGCCGCTCGGGGCGCCGGCGATGACTGGGGTTCAGCGGGAGCTGTTCTCACGTTTTGGAGAAGACCTCGGCGAAGAACGCCTTGGAAGCGTGATCGAGGAGTTGGCTCTTCGTCTTTGGCGTCGGCCAGCCGAAGCTCGGGAGATCTCCGCCCTAGAGGGGCTTTCCGATTCCGCAGAGCCGTTCGGAAAGAGGGTAAGCGTGGCCCTTGAGGCCCTGCTGGCTTCGCCGCGCTTTCACCTGCGCTTCGAACGGGATGAAGCGGGCACCGGGGCGCGTGCGCTGGATGGGTACGAGCTGGTTACACGCCTGTCCTACTTCCTGTGGAGCTCGGCGCCCGATCGTGAGCTGCTCGAGGTCGCGGCCAAAGACGACACTCTCGAAGAGGCCGAGATCGTCGCGCAGGTAAAGCGAATGTTGCGCGATCCGCGCGCGTCAGCTTTGGCCGAGAACTTCGCGCCCCAGTGGCTTGCCTTGACCTCGCTCGCGGACCGGGATGCCGAAGGAACCCCGGCACGGCTTCTGCTCTCCATGCGACGGGAGTCAGAACTCCTGTTCGACGCCGTGTTGCGGGAAGAGCGTCCTGTGTGGGAGCTGCTCGATGCGGACTTCACTTTCGTGGATCAGCTCCTCGCCGATCACTACGATCTACCGGGGGTCGATGTTGCGGGCTTTCAGCGGGTGTCTCTCCGGCTGGGCGATCGAAGGGGGATTTTGGGACATGCGGGCGTGTTGACCGCCACCAGCGACCCGGGGCGATCCTCGCCGGTCTTGCGTGGCAAGTGGATCCTCGATCAGCTGCTCGGGACGCCTCCGCCGCCACCCCCGGATGACGTGCCTGCGTTGGAGGAGTCGGGAGCGGTGACCAACCCGGCAGATCTGCGCGCCTCGCTCGCGGCGCACCGTGCGAATTCCGCGTGCGCTAGTTGCCATGCGTCGATCGACCCGCTTGGTTTTGCGCTGGAGGGCTTCGACGAGTTGGGCCGAAGACGTTTGGGAGCGCCGGATCTCGACCTCACGGGGCGGCTGCCAAGCGGCGAGGTTGTCGAGGATCTCCCGGCCCTTGCGAAATGGCTGGCCACCGATGAGCGTTTCGTCCGGACTCTTCTCGAGAAGCTCGCTGTCTACGCGTTGGGGCGCCCGCTCGCCGCCCCCGACCGTGGCTGGGTTGCGCGCATGCTCCTCGAGCTCGATTCCGAGACGGTCTCGCTGCCGCAGCTCATCGAACGCGTGGTCCTTTCCCCGGCTTTCCGCTGGCGCAGTAGGATCGAAGCCCGATGAACGCATGGTCAGGTCGAGCGGCTCCCGGAATCCGTGTGGGTCGCGCACTTCCGCGGCGCAGCCTGCTGCGTGGCTTGGGCGCTTCGATCGCCCTCCCTTGGCTCGGAGCGATGGCGAAGCCCTCGCGTGCGGGGCTCGGCATCGTGTCCGCCCCTGTCGCACCCCGCCGGCTGGTGTACGTCTACGTACCGAACGGCGTGCAACGCTCGGACTGGAAGCCGACTTCGGCTTCGCTCGAGAATCTCCCGCGAACCCTCGCGCCCCTCGACGGTTTGCAGCAACGCTTCTCGATCCTCTCCGGGCTCGCCCAGAACAAGGCCAATGCCAACGGCGACGGACCGGGCGATCACGCGCGGGCAGCGGCCGCGTTCCTGACCGGGGTTCAGCCGCTGAAGGCGGACGGGCAGATACGTCTCGCGCGCAGCGCCGATCAAGTCATCGCCGATGAATTGGAGGGCGCGACGCCGATTCGTTCGCTAGCGCTGGGCGGCGAGTCCGAGCGGCTCTCCGGTCAGTGCGACTCGGGATACGCCTGCGCATACTCGACCCACATCTCCTGGAGGTCTTCGTCGACGCCCGCAGCGAAGGAGACCAGTCCTAGAAGGCTGTTCGATCGCTTGTTCCGGGGCGGGGATGAGGACATCTCTGCCGCTGGGCGTGCCCGTCGCCGGAGCGTGCTCGATTTCGTTCGAGCCGATGCGAAGCGGCTGGCTCGCTCACTCGATGGGCCGGATCGAGACCGGCTGGATGCCTACCTCACCGGGTTGCGGGAACTGGAAGCGCGCATCGAGCGCTCTTCGGAGCTCACCGGTCGGGTCGAGGATGCCGCGCGGCCAGGAGGCCCGCCCGATGGTTACCAGGAGAGGGTCGAGCAGCTATACGAATTGCTCGGCCTCGCCCTGGAGCACGACGCGGCGCGGGTCGCAACGTTCTTGGTCGCGAACGAGGGGTCGAACCGCTCCTTTCCGGAGCTCGGGATTCGAGACGGGCACCACGGCCTCTCCCATCACCGCGGCAACGGGGAGTGGATCGCTGCCCTTCAGCGGATCGAACAGCATCACGTCGAGCTGTTCGCTGCTTTCCTGCGTCGATTGGCCGAAACCGAAGAGGGCGGGCAGGACGTCTTGGCCAACACCGCCGTCGTGTACGGCTCGGGGATCGGCGATGGGGATCAGCACGATCACGAGGACCTTCCCGTCCTGTTCGCGGGCGACCTGCGGGGCATCACCGACACCGGCCAGCACGTCGAGTATCCCGAGGCCACACCGATGAACGACTTGCACCTGTCGTTGCTCCGCCGTTTCGGAGTGGATAGCGAGTCTTTTGGAGACTCGCATGGCTGCCTCGGCGAAGCCTGAGCAGACTCCGCTTGATGATCGAGACCGCGCGCGTGCTACCTGGACATGCGCGCGAGGCTGACGCGACCCGGTTCGAGCAGCCCGTCCAATTCGCGCACCAGGCCGGCGCAGACCTTCACTCCGCCGGATTGAACGCGGACCCGGCGACGACGGCCATCGTCACCCTCGACATCTAGGTAGAGGGCGTTCGCGCCACTGCGGCGGTCGCACAATTCTTTGAGGCCACCGAGCTTCTCACGATCGCGCGCGTCGAGGGCCACGACCAGCGCGCCGGAGAAGTGGTCGAGTGCCTGCTCGATGTCCATCAGTTCTTCCAGCAAGAGGGCGGGGGAGTCTTCGCGGTCTTCGACCTTGGCCTTGGCCACGACAATGGTGTCCTCTTTGAGGGTCTCCTTGACGGTCTCGAGGGTGCGCGGGAACACGGTCACGGGCACCGAGCCGTCAAGGTCCTCGAGCTGGAAGCGCGCCATCTTGTGCCCTGCGAACCGGCCGTTCTTGATGGTGTTCTCGGCCAGCCCAACGACGAGGCCGGCCATCATCACCTCGGCTCCGCCGCCCAGGTTGGGAAGCTTGGAGGAGGAGGTGTTGGACAACAGGGACAGGAGCCCGGCGTTCTCTCGCAGCGGATGTCCGGACAGGTAGAAGCCGAGAACTTCGCGCTCGGCCTTCAGGGTCGTCTGTTCGTCCCAAGCTTCGCGCTCGTCGAACTGGAAGATCTCCCGTTTCTTTTCCGCACCGGGGGTCGAGTCGGCGCCACCGAAGGCATCAAACATGCTCATTTGGCCGGCCTTGCGGTCGGCGGCTGCCTGAGCGCCTGCGACCACGGCGCTGTCCAGGGCGGAGAGCACCGCACCACGGTTGGCCCCGGTCCAATCCCAGGCTCCGGCCTTGATGAGCGCTTCCCAGGTCAGCTTAGTGACCTCGGTTGGATCGACCAGCCCGCACAGATCGTGCAGCGCCGGGTCGGTGCCGCCCTCTTCTTCGTTTTCCTTGCGCGCCGCGAGGATCGCCTCGATGGCCTTTTGGCCGGTACCTTTGACCGCGCCGAGACCGAACCGAATGGCCTTTTCGCCCTCGGGGTAAAAGTGCCAGCGACTGAGGCGCATGTCGGGCGGCAGCAGCTCGAGCCCGGCGCGCTTGACGTCGTCGGCGAAGGCTTTGATCTTGTCCGAGTCCTGCATTTCGCACGAAAAATTCGCGGCGAGGAAGCAGTTCAGGTGGTTGGCTTTGAGGAACGCTGTCTGGTAGGTGATCAGCGCGTAGGCCGTGGAGTGCGACTTGTTGAAACCGTAGCCACCGAATTTGACGATATTGTCCCAAACTTCTTGGGCAGCATCTCGGTCACAGCCGTTCTTCTCGGCGCCCTCAACGAACTGAGCCGAGAACTTCTCCATGATCTCGGGCTTCTTCTTGCCCATCGCCTTGCGCAGGTTGTCGGCTTCGTTCAGGGAGAAACCGCCCAGCTCGGAGGAGATCAGCATCACCTGCTCCTGATAGACGATACACCCGTACGTGTCCTTCAGGATGGGCTCCAGGATCGGGTGGGGGTAGACGATTTCCTCGCGCCCGTGCTTTCGGTTGATGAACATCTCGTCCATCCCCGACTCGAGCGGACCGGGTCGGTACAGGGCCAAAACAGCGATCAGGTCTTCGAAGCAGTCCGGTCGCAGGCGGGCCAGCAGCTTGCGCATCCCCTCAGATTCGAGTTGGAACACGCCGAGCGTGTCCCCGGCCATCAACATCTTGTAGGTCGCCGGGTCGCCGGCCGGGAGATCGTCGAGGTCCGGCGCGGTTCCGCCGGTGGCCTCGATGTAGTCCACGGCCCGCTGCAGGATGGTCAGAGTCCGAAGGCCCAGGTAGTCCATCTTGAGCAGCCCGAGCTCTTCGAGCTGTCCGGCCGGCCACTGGGTCGTGATGTCCTCACCCTGCACAAACAGCGGCGCATACTCGATGATCGGCTTGTCCGCGATCACGACGCCGGCGGCATGCGTGGAGACGTGGCGCACCTGCCCCTCGAGTTCGACCGAGAGTTCGAATAGGTCGCTCAGCTCGGGGAACTGCTTGGCGATCGCCATCAGGTCCTCGTCCGTCTCGAGTGCCTTGCGCAGGCTTGGAGCTCCCGGGCCGGCAGGGATCTTCTTCGCCACGGTATCCACATCGCGCAGCGGAATGTCGAGCACACGGCCTACGTCTCTCACGACCGTGCGCGAGGCCATCGTTCCGAACGTGATGATCTGCGCGACAAAGTCGGTTCCGTATCGTTCTCGCGTATAGGCCAGCACTTTTTCACGCCCCTCCTTACAGAAGTCGATGTCGATATCGGGCATCGACACGCGGGCGGCGTTGAGGAAGCGCTCGAACAGCAGGTCGTACTTGAGCGGACAGACCTTGGTGATGTCGAGTAGGTAAGCGACCATCGAACCCGCGGCGGAGCCTCGCCCGGGCCCGACCGGAACGCCGTTGTCCCGGGCCCACTTGATCAGGTCCCAGACGATCAGGAAGTACGAGACGAAGCCGAGCTCGGAGATGATGCGTTTCTCGTACTCGAGTCGCTCGCGGGCCTTCGTGTTGCCTTCGCCGTACTTGGCGTGGAGCCCTTCTTCGAGCAGTTGGTTGAAGAACAGGTCGGGGTCGGTGCCGTCCTCAGGCGTGAACACCGGCACGTGGTAGTTGCCGAACTCGAGCTGGAGGTCTACTTGGCTCGCGACGTCCATGGTCGCTTTTAAGGCCTCAGGCAAGTCGCGGAAAACCTCGCCCATCTCCTCGCGGGTGCGGAAGAACAACGTATCCACGTCCATCTTGAAGCGCTTCTCGTCGTCGCGCTTCGCCCCCGTATTGATGCACAAGAGCACGTCCTGCACCGCGCAGTCCTCGTGGCGCAAATAGTGGATGTCGTTGGTCGCGACAAGCGGGATGCCCGTGCGTTGGTGCAATTCGACCAGGTGCTCGTTGCACTTGTCTTGGATTTCGAGCCCGTTGCGCTGGAGCTCGAGCCAGAAATGCTCGGGCCCGAACATGTCGCGCAGCTTCATCGACAGATCGGCCGCCTTCTCGCCTTCGCCCTTGCGGTAGAGCTTGTTCATCTCGCCCGACAGGCAGCCCGACAGGCACGTCAGGCCGGCGGTGTGCTCCGAAAGGAGCTCCATGTCGATGCGCGGCCGGTAGTGAAGCCCCTCGAGATAGCTCTTGGACGCCAGCGCTAGGAGGTTCTTGTAGCCGCTTTGGTCACGGGCCAGCAGGGTCAGGTGGCTGTAGGGGTTGCGTTCGCGATGGTGGGGTTGCAGGCGCGATTCGCGCGCGATGTAAACCTCACAACCCAGGATCGGCTTGACGTCTGCCGCTTTGCACTTTTGGTAGAGCTCGATCGCCCCGAACAGGTTGCCGTGGTCGGTGAGTGCCAGCGCGCCTTGCCCGTCGCGCACAGCGGCGTCGACGAGGTTCGAGATTCGGTTCGCCCCATCGAGCAGGCTGTATTCCGAATGGACGTGGAGGTGGACGAAGTCCGGTGCGGCCATGAAGAAGGGGCGGCTACGAGAGGAGGTGGTCGAGGAGGGCGCGCTGGGAATGCAGTCGGTTTTCGGCCTGGGTGTAGACCAGGCTGCGGGGGCCGTCGAGCACTTCGTCGGACACCTCGAGGTTGCGGCGTACCGGCATCGCGTGCATCAGCCAGGCGTCTTCGGTGAGCGCCATTCCCTTGGCGTCCACGCGCCAGTCGCTGGCGCGCGAGCGCCGGCTGGCTCCGAGGGTCGGGTTGCCGTAGGACTCGATCGACTGCCACGAGCGGGCGTAGACCACGTGGGCACCGGACATCGCGCTCGCCATGTCATGGGAGGTCTCCAGCGAGCCGCCGCGACCGCGCGCAACTTCGGACGCGCCGGTCATGACTTCGCTGTCCAGCTCGAAACCAGGCGGGTGGGCGACGGTGACCTGCATGCCCTGCGCCGCCGCCATGGCGACAGCCGAATGGGCGACGGCTACCGTGGCGGGGCGCGGCGAATGCACCCACGAGAGGCACAGGCGCTTGCCCTTCAACTCCCCCAGGGTCTCACGCAGGGTGAGCAGATCGGCCAGGGCCTGGAGTGGGTGCCACAGGCTGCTCTCCATGCTGATCACCGGCACGTCAGCCCAACGCTTCCAGGCTTCGATCTCTCGATCCGCGCGATCGCTCGACCAGGATTGCCCTTCCGGTGCCGGTCGGACAGCCAGCGCGTCCACGTAGCTGGAAAGGACGCGGGCGGCGTCCTTCACGTGTTCGGGGGCACGGCCGTCCATCCGGCTGCCCTCACGTTCTTCGAGCTGCCAAGCGTCGCTCTCGGCGGTCAGCTCAATCGCGCCGCCGCCGAGTTGCTGCATGGCGGCTGCAATCGACACGCGCGTGCGCAGCGAGCCGCGGAAGAAGAGCAGTCCGAGCGAGCGGCCGGCGAGTCGAGCGCGATCGAGGGGTTGCCCTTTCGTACGAAGGGCCAGTTCGAGTACGCCTTCGAGCTGTTCGGGAGTCAGATCCTCGAGGCGAACCAGGTGACGATGACGAGTGGAGTCGGGGGAGCTGGACGTAGCCATAGGAAGGAGCCTAAGTCTCCGGGAGCGCGCGGGGAAACGGGTCTCACGGGTTTGGAGCTGCGAGCGTGAGGATGGCCGATCGTGGGGGGGTCGGGCCTCTGGAAGGGCGTGAAGTTCGGGCGTTCACGGTCTTCGCGGGGCTCCCTTTTTTTTCCGGCGGCCTAAGGGGGCTCCCCAGGGATCCATCGCTTGACACTCCCCTCGCAGCCCGCTACAACCGCCGCCCACAAAGCACCCATAGCTCAACTGGATAGAGCACCTGACTACGGATCAGGAGGTTTCAGGTTCGAATCCTGATGGGTGTACCCCTCCAGTCCGAGCGGCACGGTCGCTAGGACAGAGCAGCCCCCCGAGATTCCTGCGCAGGACGCAGCGGTCTCGGGGGGCTGCTTGCGTTCGGGCGAGCGCGTCGCTCGGACTGGAGGAGGGGCACCCATCAGAAGGCCTTTTGGGGGACGCCTTTGGGGAGCGGGTGTAGGCTGCGGGCGTGAGTTGGGAGGCAGATGCGCGGTTTATGGAGGCGGCGCTCGAATGGGCCCGCCGCGCTGGGGAGGCGGATGAGGTTCCGGTGGGGGCCGTCTTGGTGATCGATGGGGAGGTGGTTGCAGGGGCTCACAACCGGGTTCGCGGGGACCTGGATCCAACGGGGCACGCCGAAGTGCTGGTGCTGCGTGAGGCAGCGCGCCAGCTGGGAGTCGGCCGATTCCCCGGAGCCGAGCTGTACACCACGGTCGAGCCCTGCTTCATGTGCGCGGGGGCTCTGATCCATGCCCGGGTGGCCCGGGTGGCCTTTGCGGTGCGAGACGCGAAGTTCGGCGGGTGCGTTTCCCTCGGCTCGGTGCTCGGAGACTCGCGAGCCAATCACCGGGCCGAGCTCCACGAGGGGATAGGGGCCAAGGAGGCCCGGGAGCTCATGCAGAGCTTTTTCCGGTCCAAACGGCAGTCCTGAGGAGGGCCTTCGAACCAGATCGTGGCGCACAGGCTAGATTCGCTGCTTGGCGAGGGAGGCGGCGCTCCCTAGAATCTCGGCCATCAGCTCGCCTATCGCCTCCGGGTGGTGGGTGGCCTCGGCGGAGAGGTGCCGGAGTGGCCGAACGGGCTGGTTTCGAAAACCAGAGTATCCTTACGGGTACCGGGGGTTCGAATCCCTCCCTCTCCGCCCCCCATCTCAACGGAGAGGTGTCCGAGTGGCTTAAGGAGCACGCTTGGAAAGCGTGTGTGTCGGTTCCCGGCACCGTGGGTTCGAATCCCACCCTCTCCGCCCCCCCTCGCCTGGGGGGGCCGCCGACACACTAGATCGGTAATACGGTGCCAGAGCCAAATGCACCGGTGAGATCGGTCCAACGGCGCCCGGGCCGCGCGCACCGCTGAGGCTCCGGCAGCTTCGCTGCCGGGCCGCGGCAACGCCGCGGCGGCCTCAGCGATGCGCGGCCCGGGCGCCGTTGGACCGATCTCACCGGTGCATTTGGCTCTGGCACCGTATTACCGATCTAGTGTGTCGGCGAGCCGCGCTGTATCCTCTTGGTTCGCTTCGCCCCCGCGGGTGCGGCAGTGGGTCCGGTTCCCCGCGGTGGAGCCGGTCCGAACCGGGTCAGGCCGGGAACGGAGCAGCCCTAAGGTCTCGTGCGCCAGGCGCGGAAGACCCGGGCCCACTGGCGCACCCTCAGCGGGGGCAGGAGTTCGGGCGGCCACAGCCCGGACTCCCCGGATCGCGCGCCCATGTCGTACCTGGTTCTCGCTCGCAAGTATCGCCCCCGGGTGTTCGATGATGTCGTCGGGCAACAGACGGTTACGGGCACCTTGCGCGGGGCCATCGAGGAAGAGCGGATCGGCCACGCCTACCTGCTCTCCGGTCCCCGGGGAACCGGCAAGACAACCACGGCTCGGATCTTCGCCAAGGCGCTCAATTGCGAGCGCGGTCCGGCGCTTGACCCGTGCAACGAGTGCGATCGCTGCGTCGCCGCAGATGCGGGGCGCGATCTCGACCTGATCGAGATCGATGCGGCCTCCAACAACAGCGTGCACGACGTTCGCGAACTCCGCGAGCAGGTTGGCTACGCGCCCTCGGAAGCGCGGCGCAAGGTGTACCTGATCGACGAGGTGCACATGCTGACGAAGCAAGCGTTCAACGCGTTGCTTAAGACGCTCGAAGAGCCTCCGCCGCACGTGGTGTTCCTGTTTGCGACAACCGAGTTGCACAAGGTCATCGAGACGATTCGCTCGCGGTGTCAGATCTTGCGGCTCGAGCCGATTCGAGAGGATACGATCGCCGGCCGCCTCGATGAGGTGTTCCGCTTGGAGGGCGTGCAGGCCGAAGCCGGTGTTACGGCTGAGCTAGCCCGGCGCGCCCGCGGCGGCATGCGCGACGCGCTCTCGCTAGCGGACCAGCTCTTGTCGCTCGCCGGTGAAACACCGCGGCTTGAGGATTGCAAGCGCCTGGCCGGATCGGGAGCCGAAGACGAACTCGACGCGCTGGTCGATCAGTTGCTTCAGCACGATCGCCGCGCCGTGCTCGAGTCCATGCAGACGTTTGCCGGACGAGAGGGAGATTTGGCGGCTTCGCTGCTCGACCATTTGCGGACTGCGCTCGTCGCGCTGGTTTGCGGTCCGGATACGCCGGTGCTCGAGGGCGATCCGGCTCGTTTGGCGCACCGCGCCAAGCTCGCCGAGCGCATCGGGCCCGCGCGACTCGAAGTGTGGATGCAGGAACTGGTTCGCGGCCGCGAGCGCATGCGCTTGCTCGAGGGTTCCGAACGGGTGGTCCTCGAGCTTGTGCTGCTCGATCTGTGTCGCGAAGAACTCGGGATCCCGCTGGGCGAACTGGCGGCTCGGCTTGCCAGTTTGGAGGCGGGCTTGGGGGCGCCGGCGCCCGCCGGTGGGGCCCAGGCTCCGCCGCCCCGTGAGACTTCCCCACGCCGGGCGGCTCCCGAGAAGAAGCCGGCGCCTCGTGTGACGGCGGCTGCGCCGCCCGCTGTGCCGCCCACCCGCTCGACCACCGCGCCAGCTCCGCCGGCGGAGGAAACGCGCAACTTGAAGCCCCAGGCGAGGCCCCGGGCGAAGCCAGCAGCGCAGCCGGCCGGCGGCCCGGTCGCGTCGAACGAGTCGCTCGCCACCTCGCTGCGCGCCCGGCACGCGTCCCTCGCGGACGTGCTCTCGCGCTGCGGTCGCGTGAGCCGTACGGGCGATGGTTTTCAGCTCGGATTCGCCGGCCTCGGCCCTGGCGACCGCCGTTTGCTCGAAGATTCTCGCAATCGCACGGCGATCCAGCGCGCGTTTGCGGCTCTCGAGGGCGGTGGTTCGCTTACGGTGGAGATCGACCCGAGGCCCCGCGAGCAAAGCAAACCAGACGAGTACACCCAAGAAGTCGCCGACCTGTTCGGCGGCCAAATCGAGGAGAAACCATGAGCGGATCGTTCGGAGAAATGGGCAACCTGCTCAAGCAGGCCCAAGAGATGCAGCGCCAGCTCGACCAGCTCCGCGAGCGCTTTGCGGAGATGACCGTCGAAGGAACCGCGGGTGGAGGAGCGGTCCGGGTCGAGGCGACCTGCGACTACGACGTGAAAAAAGTCCACCTGGCGGAGGAGCTGTTGCGGTCGCCGGAGAAGGCATTGATCGAGGAGCTCGTGCTGGGTGCGATGCGCGACACGCTCGCGAAGATCGACTCTCAGAAGAACGAGGTCGTTTCCAAATTGACCGGCGGCATGCGCCTGCCGGGCATGTTCTAGGCGCCCGAACGGCACTGCCCTTGGCTTACCCGCCGCCCTTGGAGGAGCTCGTCGAGAGCTTCGAGCGCTTTCCTGGCGTGGGGCGTCGCACCGCCGAACGCCTCGCGTTTCACGTCTTGCGGGATACGAAGGCCCGAGAGCTGGCCGGTGCGATCGATCGCGCTGTGCGCGACACCCTGCGCTGTGAATCCTGTGGCAACGTGACGGAGCACCAGCCGTGTTCGGTGTGCGCGGATACCGAGCGAGACTGGTCCCAGGTGCTCGTCGTCGAAGAGCCGCGGGATGTCGAGGCGGTCGAGCGTTCGCGGGCCTACCGCGGTCTGTACCACGTGCTGATGGGGGCATTGCAGCCCGCGGGGGGCGTTGAGCCGGCTCACCTTTTGGTGGCTCCGCTGCTCGAGCGGCTGAAAAACGGAGTCGTCACCGAGTTGATTCTCGGAACCGATGCCGACGCGGAAGGCGAGGCAACCGCGCGGCTGCTGCTCCAGGAGGTTGAGCGCTCGGGGGCTCCGGTGGCCGTCACCCGGCTCGCCCGGGGAGTTCCGGCCGGCAGCGCGCTCGAGTACCTACATCGGGGCGTCCTTGAGGACGCGCTCGAGGGGCGAATCCAGATCTCAGGTCGGCCCAAGTCCTGACCCGGCTGCTCCTGAGAAGGTCTTCCAGGGGGGGGGAGCCGTTCCTAACCGAAGGCATCCGGCGGCTTGCAGGCTCATGGCCGGCCACCCCGCCGGTCGATGCGCCCTGCATGTCTTCGGACCAAGGTCCCCAACGCCAGCGCTTCGGCCTCAGTCAGAGCGCGGAGCAGCGCATGCAGCTGCAGCCGCGCATGCGCGTGGCGATCGAAGCCCTGGAGCGGCCGGTGGCCGAGCTTGGCGAGTGGCTGCGGGCGGCCTACGAGAGCAATGAGGCCCTTCGGCTTGAGGAGCCTCGCTCCCAATCCCTTCCTGAGGGCGGCTCGGTCGCCACGCGCCGCGCGGCCGAGCGCACCAGCCGGCACGCGGAGTGGCTCGACTCCACCGCGCTGTCCCGTGAGGCCGATCTGGTGGAGGAGCTTGGGGGGCAGCTCATGTGGCTGGACCTCGAGCCCCAAGCTGAACGGTGGGTCCGGTTTCTCGTGTCGCACTTGGATGATTGCGGGCTGCTCTCCGAGTCCGACGAGGTGTTGCTTGCCGCGGCGGAGCAGCTGGGCCTCGAGGGGGGCCGGTCGGCCCTCGGCCGCGCGATCGCCGATCTACAGCGGCTCGAACCCAGGGGGCTCGGCGGGCGCGACGCGACGGAAGCGATGCTGCTCCAAATCGATCCGGCCGACGAGGACTACGATCAGCTCTGTGAGTTGCTCGAGGGGCACCTAGACGAATTGCTGTCGAACAAACTGCCCGCCATCTCCCGCGAAATCGGGCTGGGCGTGGAGGAAGTCGCTCGACTGGCAGCGCGCGCAGCTCGCCTCGAGCCTGCACCGGCTCGGAGTCGCGCCTCGGAAGCTGCTCCTCCGCTTTCGCCGGACCTGATTCTGCTCCGCGAGGGTGAGAGCTTTGAACTCGCGGTCGCGGTCGATTCAACGCCCGGCGTGCGCATCGATCCGAAGGTTGCCGCGCTGGCCGGAGAAAAGGCGCTGCCGGCGGAAGTTCGTCGTCATTTAACCCGCCGCGTGGAAGCTGCGCGCTGGGTGGTCGACGCGGTGCGCGCACGGGAAGAGACGCTGCTGCGTGTGGCGCGCGTGGTCTTCGAGCGTCAGAGCGGGTTCCTTCGGGACGGCCCATCGGCGCTCGATCCGTTGTCCATGCTCGAAGTGGCCGAGCAGCTCGAGCTGCATCCGAGCACGATTAGCCGAACCGTCTCCGGCAAGCACGTGCAGACCGGGTTTGGCATCCTGCCCCTGCGGCGGTTCTTTCAGCACACGGCATGCGAGAGCAAATCGACTTCGGGATCGGCAGATTCGCTGCTGGAGGCGGTGCGCGGGCTGATCACGGGGGAGGACAAGCGTGCTCCGCTCTCAGACGATCAGATTGCGGAAGCCTTGCGTGAGCGCGGCTTTGAAACCAAGCGCCGCACGGTGGCCAAATACCGCACACAACTGGGGGTCCCGAGCTCCTACCGTCGCCGGGACTACGCTGGCGGATCGAGCTCTTCGCCAGGCGGGGCCGAAGGGCCGGATTCTGGCCAAGATCCGTAGGGGAGGCAGGTTCGGCGAACAGCCGCATCGCGCGTAAGATTCGGCGACGATGCGCAACGTTCGATTTTTGGTCGCCTACGACGGCTCACGGTTTTTCGGCTGGCAGCGCCAGGATGGCTTCGAGACGATTCAGCAAGAGCTGGAAGAGGCCTTCGAGGCGCTGGCCGGCAGCGCCGTTGTGGTGCATGGCGCCGGCCGGACCGATACCGGAGTTCATGCGCGAGCCCAAGTGGCGAACGCCCACGTGGACACGCGACTTGACGACCATCAATTGGTCCACGCTCTAAACGCTCACCTACCCGTTGGGATCACCATTCGGCGGCTAGAAACTTGTTCGAGTGAGTTCCACGCGCGCTTCGCAGCCCGCGGCAAGCGCTACGCCTACTTCCTCTCAACCGATTCCACCCGGCCTCCGTTCGCGCCGGAGCTGTGTCACTGGATGCGGGTGCCCCTAGATCTCGCGGCGATGCGTCAAGCCGCGCTAGCGTTCACCGGAACCCAGGACTTTTCGGCGCTGGCCAGCGCGGGCAGTCCCCGGCACGACAACGTGCGCACGCTGCGGCCGGTGAGGTTGGTGGTGCGTCGACGCATGCTCGGCTTCATCGTGCAAGGCAACGGCTTCCTCTACAACATGGTTCGAACCCTCGCGGGCACGCTGCTGGAAGTGGGCCGCGGACGAATGGCCCCCGAGCGCGTGGCAGAAATTTTGGCCTCCCGCGACCGCCGCCTGGCCGGCCCAACCGCCCCGGCCGCGGGGCTCTGGCTGCTTCGGGTGCTCTACGACCCGCCCTGCTTGACGGCCCCTCTGGTTGGGCCTCGGGGAGCCGCAGGGGTATTCCAGGACTACCCCGGGAGCCCGGAACAGCCCCTCTAGGGGGCAGGAAGGGGGCTTCCCGGGACTGAAGCGGAGATCCGCGGGGAGAACCCAGGTCGAAGGGAAGTCTCGTGCGGCTTAGTTACGATAGAGGCCTAACGGCAGCCCGGAACCAGCGGCGAGCGGCGCCGATGGGAGCGGGGTTGCCCCTCGCGGCTCCGCCTGCGGAGCCGACCAACGTCCCAGGAGGTTGCAAGCATGAGCGAGCGTGAAGCGGTGAATGGAATGGGCAAGAAAGCAGGGCATGAGCTGCACGTTGAGGTGCGCACGCCCCACGGTGACTATCCCGCGCGAGTGCGCGAGGAAGTCTCGACCAAGCTGGTCGAACTGACGCGGTTCTTCCAGGGGACCCACTCGATTCGAGCGATTCTGGATCACCACCAGAATCGACATCGAATCGAGCTCCTGGCAAGCACCGGTGGGCGGACGACCCTGGCGGTCGACGCGACGTCGGAGAGCTTCTCGAAGGCGCTCCACGAGTCGTTCGGCCGCATGCAGCGAGCGCTCGGAAAACACAAGGAGCGACTCACCAAGGTTCGGCGAAGGCACTGACCTCTCGAGCTTCCTCGTGAAGATCACGGGCCCGCTTCTCCTCAAAGGGGAGGCGGGCCTGTGCTTTGGGTCTTGAATCAGCTGGGCGGAGGCGAGCGCGGGGATCCCCCCGGGCCTCGGAGAGCGGTTTGCGGACCCAGCAAGGGGTTTGAAGCTCCTGCGGGTAGACTCTTCGCCCCGAATTTGCTCGAAACGCTGCCGATGAAGACCCAATCGCCCCAGTTCTGGAAGCTGTTCAAGGCCAAGGCCTCGTCCTTGAAACTGAAGAGCAGTGAGCCGGACGCCCTGTTCGAAGAGCTTGCGGACCTCTTGGTCGCTTCCGACCAGATCGAGGATTCCCAGCGGGCCGCCGCTGTATCCGCCCTAGCCGAGCGCGAGCGCGTGGCCTCGACCGGCGTGGGCCAGAACATCGCGATTCCCCACGTGCCCTTGCCGGGTCTCGCCAGGGTCGCTGTAGGAATCAGCATTCACCCCGAGGGGATCCACTGGCGCGCCATCGATGGCGAGCCCGTCCACATTTTTGTAACCGTGATGCGGCCTGAAGGCTCGACCCCGGATCACGATCCCGAGCAGCACATCGAGATGATGCGTTGGATCGCGCGCCTAGCGCGTCACGACGACTTCCGACGCTTTGCCATGGCGGCCGGAACCCGCACCGAGTTGGTGCAGCTGATGAAGGAAATGGCTGACGTCTGAGGATTCCGGGGCAGTTTGGACCCATGACCACCGATGTTCGCCGAGTCACCATCTCCAATCGGGCCGGGCTCCATGCTCGCCCGTGTCACGCCGTCGTGACCACCGCGATGGGTTTCCAGTCCAAGTTGACCGTGGTCGGGGAAGGTCGAGAGGTCAACGGGAAGTCGATTCTCGAATTGATGACCCTGGGCGCAGCCCAGGGGGCCGAGCTTGAGCTGCGGGCGGAAGGAGAAGATGCCGCCCAGCTCCTGGACAGCCTGGAAGCGCTGATCCAGAGCGGATTCGGGGAGTAGGGCAACCGGGGCCAGATCGGTAATACGGTGCCAGAGCCAAAAGCACCGCTGAGGCCGGTAACACGGTGCCAGGGCCACCTGCACCGCTGAGCAGCCGCGGCTGCTCAGCGGTGCAGGTGGCCCTGGCACCGTGTTACCGGCCTCAGCGGTGCTTTTGGCTCTGGCACCGTATTACCGATCTGGCCCCGGAGTTTGGGGCGGTGAGGTCGAGAGCACTCCGTCCCGCAGGTGGGAGGAATTTCCGGGGGACGGCCGTGGGAGCAACGGATCCTCAACCTCCCGGAGGCGCTGGGTCGAAGTACCGCGCAAGCCCCCCTCCGCTTTGGAGTCCCGGGCGCACCTCCACCTAGAACGCCCTTCGCGGGCACGGCCCCGAGAGCACCAAACCCTTGTTCCGAAAATCCAAGAGCATCGTTGGCCTGGACATCGGTAGCCAGACCCTCAAGGCCGTCGAGATCACGATGGAGGGCGCCGAGCCGGTTGTGACGGCCTTCGCCCGCGTCGAACTGGACGGCAACACCGATCGCGCCAAGGCGTTGAGCGAGCTGGTCTCCCAGACGCGCTTCCACACCAAGCAGGCGGCCAGCGCCGTCTCGGGAAGCTCCGTCATCGTTCGTTACATCAGCATGGTGCCGATGTCGGACTCCGAGCTTCGCCAGGCGATCCAGTTCGAGTCCGACAAGTACCTGCCGTTCGACCTGGACGAGATGGTTCTCGACTGTCAGCGCCTCGAGCGTGCGCCGGCCGACTCCCAGGGTGGCGACAAGCAGATGAGTGTCGTACTTGTCGCCTGCCAGAAGGGGATGGTCACCAAGGTGGTCGACGAGATTCAAGGCATTGGATTTCAGCCAGCCGCGCTCGACGTGGATGTGTTCGCGTTGGGCAACGCTTACGAGTTGACCCACGGAATCGCACTCGACCCGACCAGCTCTGGCGATGGAGCCAGTGGACTGATCGACGTCGGCGCAGCCCGCACGCAGATCAACGTGATTCGCGCTGGTGAAACCTGCTTTAGCCGCGAAGT
This sequence comes from uncultured Planctomycetaceae bacterium, assembly GCA_964619265.1. Lineage (GTDB taxonomy): Bacteria > Planctomycetota > UBA1135 > UBA1135 > CAZUCE01. The sequence continues at coordinate 51,266 of CAZUCE010000012.1, read as the reverse complement.
CGGTTTGGGCGGAAACGACATGACCAAGGCCATCGCGCGCCGGTTGGGCATCGACCTAGCCGAGGCGGAGGCCCTCAAGCGTGAACCCGGTGAGCGAGAGGTGGAAGTCGCCCGAGCGATTACACCGATCGTCGAGGACCTGTGCACGGAGATCAACATGAGCCTGGACTTCGTCGAGGGCCGTGAAACGGTCCGCGTCGAAGAGCTCTTGCTCTCCGGCGGCGGCGTCCTCGCCACCGGCGTCATCGCTTCCCTGGAACAGCAGACCGGCCGCCCGGCTCGGACCTGGAACCCCCTTCAAGGCTTGAACGTCGATCCCGACCGCGTGGACGTCGACGAACTGGAAGCCCTGGCCCCGACCCTGGCCATCGCCGTGGGTCTTGCAGCACGAGTCAAAGCGGCATGATCACCATCAACCTACTCCCCGACGAGTTCAAGCGCTCGCGCCGCACGCCGCTCAAGGCGATCGCGGTGACGGCGGTCACCGCGACGGTGAACGTCGGGCTTCTGGCCTTCGTGGCTTGGACTCACTTCGGCGTTCGTACCGAAGTTGTAAGCGAGCTGGATCTCGTGCAGTCCGACCTGGCAGCGCTAGCGCCCCAAGTCGAGTACCACAAGGATCTTGAGAAGGAGCGCAAACTGTTCCTCTCCCGCGAAAAGACCCTAGATGACATCACCGACAACCGCATCAACTGGACCCGCAAGCTGGACCAACTGATCGACACGATCAACCGTGGCGGTGACGGCGAGAAGTACATGATTTGGCTCGACGACTTGAACGTCGTTCAGAGCGAGTCACGCGCCAAGAAGGGCGACAAGAACCCTTCCGCCGGAAGCTTCCGCGGCAAGGGCCATTCGGGTTCCCCGAACTTCGGACTCGTCGCGAACTTCTTCGAGGACCTCTCGAGCTCTGAGTTCGCAGAAGAGTTCTACCCGCCGGCTCCGCCGGAAGGTCGCCGTAGCAGTGTCGACGAACTCCTGATTCCCTCCGAGATCTTCTCTTTCTCCTTGGATCTCAACATCAAGGCCCCGGAAACCAAGAAGAGCTCCAAGTAGTCATGGAAGATCGCAAACGACTCCTAGCCGTCGCTGGTGGCGGCGCTGCCATCGCCATCGGTCTCGGCGTCCTACTGTATTTTCAGCAGGAAGGCATCGAAGAGCTTCGAACCGAAGTTTCGCAGGCGAACGAGCAGCTCGCCGGCGATCGCCGGACCATCGAAGGAACACCCGATCTGGAACAGGACGTCATCGTCCACCGCGAGACGGATCAGGTCGTCAAGACCTTGCTGCCCAACGACGACGACATCCTGAACTTCGTGCGTACCCTGCGCGACTTTGAGGAAGCCTCCGAAGTTCGGATCAGCTCGATCAAAGACAGCACCACCCAATCCTCGTCCAGGAAGAGCAAGAGCGACTTCCAGAAGGTGACCTACTCGGTCAACTTCGAGGCTAACTCGTTCCAGATGCTTTCCTTCCTCGACCTGGTCGAAAGCCACGAGCGCTTCATGCGGGTGCCGGCCTTCAAGCTGCGGGCTGCTCCGCGCAGGGACTTTGACGATGACGGTGACATCGCACGTCACAGCATCGAGATGGAGGTCGAGACCTACGTCTATCAGCCGACCGGCGAGATGGCGGAGATCAAGATCGACAGCTACGACTCCAAGCGCGACCTACTGCGCACCAGGATCGCGAGTCGCCAGCGTGAGCTGACCGTCATGGACTACGAGTACCGCGGCCCCCGCAACCGGCGCGACCCTTGGGTCGATCCGCGCGTTCCGGCCAACTCGACGGGTCCCGACCAGATTCCGATCGAAGAGCAGATTGCCTTGGTCGAGAGCCTGATCGAGCGCACCCGCGCAGCAGCCAAGCTGCTCGAGGGGTGGCGCGACTCCGACAACCTGATCGCTGAAATGAAGACGCGCGGCGAGTTGGAAACGATGCTCGCTGAATTGGACGAAGCGGTTCGCCGCACCTTGGCAGACGCGAAGGTTCAGTTCATGCCCGCCGAGCGGCGCTTCCAGCAGGAAGTGGTTGACGAACTCGACCGTATTCGCCGGATGCTCGATACCGACGACGGTGTTCAGTTGCCGGTTGTGATGCTCAGGCAAGCCATCGAGACGATGTACGGCCACCTGGAACTCCAGGAGTACGGACTAGCTTTGGAGGCTTACAAGGGGCTCGCTGCCCGACTTGACCTGGCGTCGGACGATCCTGTTCGTGGGCCGCTGATTCAGCGACTGCGCGACTACGCCAAGCTCGCCGAGACCGTGTTGACCTTCGAGTCCATCGACCTGGTGGTCGGCGGAGTCGTGGACCTCGGACCCGACCGTCGAGCGGTGCTCATCGAAGGACGCCCTTACCTGGCCGGCGAGCTCGTCAACCACGAGCTGATGGTCAAAGCCATCGAAGCCGACTCGGTGCAGTTCATCTACCAGGACGTGGAGATCCACCGTCCGATCGTTCCCTAACGGCTGGCTGACCACCCCGCCAAGCCGACTAGACCACCCCCCTCTCTCCATTCCGGACCATGAAACTCCTTTCGTTCCTCGTCGCCGGTTGCCTTGCGGCACTGGGCGGCTCCTTGTTCGCCCAGAGCTCGGTTCCCGACGCTCGCCTTTCCCTCCGCGTGGAGGGTCGCCAGCTCGAGGAGGTCGTGGAATTCGTCCGCGAGCGCTCGGGTGCCAACATCGTGATCCTCGCTGGCGAGGAGAGCGAGCAGACTCCGATCAGCCTTGAGCTGAACGATGTCTCCTGGCGCGAAGTGCTCGACATCGCCGCTGAGAAGGCCGGCTGTGTCGTTGAAGAACGCGCCGCCGGCGTGCTTGCCATCACCCGTCCCGAGCGCGTCACGATTAACTTCGCGAACGCCGACCTGAAAGAGGTGATCGATACGATTGCGGCCGCTTCGGGGGCCAACATCGTGATCGCACCCGAGGTGGGGGGGACGATCTCCTTGCGCCTTCAGGATGTGCCGTGGCGCGACGCGCTCACGGTCGCAACCAAGACCCTTGGGTTCGTGGTGGTCGAGGACGCTCGCGACATCCTGCGAGTGGTCGATCCGGCCACCCTGCAGGACCAGCTGGAGACTCAACACTACCGTCTGCGCTACATGCGTCCGCGCGGTCACTTCGTCCCGACTCTGCAGTCGGAATTTGTGGTGGGCCAGATTCCGGTTCCGACCGGTCAGATCGAAGAGGACTTCCCGATCCTCGACGCGCTCCGTCAGGCCCTGACCGCCGGTGGCCGCATTGACTTTGTCCGCGACACAAACACCCTGATCGTCCGCGACACCGCCCAGGTGCACGCAAACGTCAAGGAGATCGTCGATCGCCTCGATATCGAGCCGGCCCAGGTCTTTGTCGACATCAAGTTCGTCTCGACGACCAGTGCCGACCTGTGGGACCTTGGCGTTGACTACGGCGACTTCGGTCCGCGAATCAGCGCCTCGGGTAGCCAGATCCCGATCACGCTGCCCTTCGAATTGGGCGACGGCGGATTCGAGGACTCGATCATCGCCCAGGACCAGGGCTTCGGCCCCTTCGCGTCCCCCGATCTCTCCAACTCGGCCATTTCGGGTGCGAACACGATCTTCGGTTCCCTGTCGTTCACTGGGATTAGCCCGACCCTGCGCATGCTGCAGCGGGACACGAACACCGAGATTTTGCAGATGCCCAAGCTGGTCGCCCTCGATGGGCGGGAAGCTACGATCTTCGTCGGCGAGACCATCCGTTACGCCGAAGCCCGCACCGAGCAGGGCCAGGCCGGCGGTCTCAGTCTGTCGGTGGAAGAGGCCGCGGGTTCGCCCGTCGAAGTCGGCTTCCAGCTCCTGTTGCGTCCGGACATCGTGCCCGGCACCAACACCATGATGCTCGAGGTTATTCCGAAGGAGACCAGTCTCTCCGGAACCGGCGATAGCACGCTCGCTCCCGCTGGCTTCGACGTGTTTACCGTCGGTGCGGCGGGCGCGGCCGGTTCGATCGCTTTGCCCCGGGTTCGCTCCTCGACGATCGTCACCACGATGAAGATCGAGTCCGGCGAGACCATGGTCATCGGTGGTTTGTCCACCGAAGCCGACATCGAGTCCGTTTCGCGGGTTCCCTACCTGAGCGCGATCCCGTTGGTCGGCCAGCTCTTCAAGCACACCGAGAGGACCAGCGAGCGCCGCAGCCTGATGGTCTTCATCACGCCGACGATCCTGCGTTCGATAAAGGACTCCAACCGGATCCTTGAGGCCGAGCTTGCTCGTCGCCGGGAGATCTACGACTCCAAGATGGACAAGCTTCTCTACGGCGAGGACGGGCCTCCGGAACCCCTGCTCGAAGCCCCCGTGGAAAGCGGCGGCGACATCGAGCTCTCGACCTTCGTCGAGCTCGGCGGCGATTCCCAGTAGGGCCCCGGCCTAGCGGACCCTGCGGTCCATCCAGGCTCGGCTGTCAAAGGCCGAGCCACCTCCGCGGCGGGCGGCGTTCCTCCCCGGGACGCCGCCCGTCTCCGGATCCGATCTCTCACGGCCCACGGGCCGAAAGCCCCCTGGGGCGACCCACGAGCCGGCCGGCTCGGCCCCCCCGGCCCCAGGTCCTCAGTCCTCAAAGGCCTCCAGCTTCCCACCCAAGCCTCCCCAGTCCGCCCGAGGGCTGCTGAATTCCCTTCCGCAGGGGCGCGGCGCCTGGGTTCGGGAAACTCCAGGAACCGCCGCTCTCTCTCGGACCTGGTCCCCGTAGGATGACCTTCGCAGCGCGCGCGAGCGCTCTGCACTCACGCTTGCTTCGGTGCCCCGCCTAGCGGATCCTCGAAGCCAGCTCTCTCCAGCGCCCCTTCCCGTTCCGCGCGCCCTTGAGGCCTCGGATTCTGGTTAGAACCGGCCACCCAGAGACCCCGGAGACCCTCCGGGAGCACCAGGTGACCTTGAGGCGGGGACCTCGCAAGAGGACCACAGGACAGCCCCGGGGCCGTCCGGGGAGCTGAGCGCGTGGAATCCCTAGAGCTTCCGTGTCCGAGTTCGGACCCTGAGCTCGACCCAAATCTCTCTCCTCCAACGATGGGTACCGCCCGAGCGGCGATCCGTCGGAACCTACCAGGCGTTGAGCTGCGCTCCGCTCCGAAGGACGGTCCGACGATCGCTGACCGGAGTGCCGATCGCCTCCTCCGCAGCGCCGGAGCTCTCTTGAATCCGCCGGGGTGAAGACCCCGTGGACACCTGTGGAGCGCCGACCGCGCGCGGCTCTTTCGAACAAGAAATCCCATGCTGCAGTCCGATCCCTCGGACCACGACGAGTCGTTCGACGATTCGAGCTCTAACGCCTCCTCCGATGCCGAATTCGGCATTCTGCCTTCTACCGAACCGGCTGAGCCGGATTCGGGGGCGGATGAAACTCCCAAGAAACCCGCTCGCAAACGGCGCCCCAGACGACGCAAGCCAGCCAAGTCCGAACAGGACGGCGAATCTGGCGGTGAGGACCAGGAGTCCTCCTCCGGTGACGAGTCTTCTAGTGGCAGGGACGACGAACCGGTCGCCGAGAAGCCGAAGGCCAAGGCCAAAAAGAAGGCGACCCGTCGCCGGGCGAAGCCCAAGCGTCGCGCCTCCAAGGTCGAGCCGGATGAAGAGGATCCGGAACCTGAGGATTCCAAACGCTCTTCGAAGTCTGGAAAGGCCGAATCCGATCGTGATTCGGGGCCTGGCCGCGACCGTGACGATCGCGAGGATCGCGATGACGATGACCGCGGTGAAGATGGAGAGCCGAAGCGCAAGCGTCGCCGCGGCTCACGGGGCGGACGGCGCCGTAGCAAGGCGAAGAAGCCGGAAGCGGACGAGGCTGTCAGCATCGACCACATCCCCGGCGAAGACGATGATTTTGAAGAAGACGTCGTGGCCGCGGGCGAGCGCCGCTCGGTGGCCTCCGGGTCCTCCGAAGGCAAGAAAAAGCGTCGCGGAGGCCGCGGCTCGCGTCGGCGCGGGCCGGGCCGGAGCGGCTCGGGCGACGAGGCCTTTGACGACGAAGAAGAAGGCGACGCGAAGCCCGCATCGAGGAGCCGTCGCGGCGGGCGGAAGTCCCGCTCGGCTTCCGAAGACGGGGACCTCGAGCCCAAGAAGGCGGCTCCGGTCGTTCGCGATCAGCGCATTCTCGTCAACGCCGTCGATCCCGAGGAAACTCGCGTAGTCGTCGTGCAGGACGGGCGCATCGTCGAGCTCCAGATGACCGTCGAACAGCACAAGTCTTACGTCAACGACATCTATCGGGGACGCGTCGTAAACATCGAGTCGGCGATTGGCGCTGCGTTCGTCGACTTTGGGCAGGGGCGCAATGGTTTCTTGCACCTGTCGGACGTGATGGACTTCTACGGCGACGACGACTTTTCCTTGGAGCACCTGCTCACGGCTCGCACGGAAGCCGAGGATTGGGAGGCGAAGGGGGTCAAAGCCGATGAGATCGAGGGCGAAGCCGACCCGGACTCGGGGGAAGACGAGCAGAAGCCCAAGAAGTCTGCGCGCAAGACCAAGCGCAAGGCCGCCAAGCGCAAGACCAAAGGGCGTTCCTCGGGCAAGTCCCGCCGCCGGCGTCCGATCACCGAGTTGCTCTCGAAGGGGCAATTGGTCGTCGCGCAAATCACCAAAGACGCGATCGGTGACAAGGGTCCGACCTTGACCACCTACATCTCCATCCCCGGACGCTATCTGGTGCTGATGCCTTCGCTCGAGCGCACCGGCGTCAGTCGCAAGATTGAGGACGAGCGCGAGCGTCGCCGCCTCAAGCGCATTCTTCAGGGACTCGAAATTCCCGAGGGCATGGGCGTCATCGTTCGTACGGCGGGGGTTGGCAAGACCAAGGCCGATATCAAGCGCGACCTCGACTACTTGCTCGCCGTCTGGGAAGACTTCTCCCGCGACCTGGTGCTCGGACGCAGCCCCGCGCCGCTGTACAACGAGTCCGACGTTGCGATCCGAACCATGCGCGACCTGTTCTCCGAGCGCACCGAAGAGGTCGTGGTCGATGATCAAGAGGTGTACGAGCAAATGGTGAAGTTCACCGAGAAGCTCATGCCCGAGCAGGTCGACCGAATTCGTCTGCACGACGGCGCCAAGCCGTTGTTTCACACACACTCAATCGAGCAAGATTTCGAGCGTCTGTTTACGCGACGCGTGGAACTGCCTTCGGGCGGCTCGATCGTCATCGACCAGACCGAAGCCCTGGTGGCGATCGACGTCAACTCGGGCCGAACCCGCGACGATGGAGCTGATTTCGAGGACATCGCGCTCAAGACCAACCTAGAAGCGGTGCCGGAGATCGCTCGCCAGATCAAGTTGCGCGACATGGGCGGAATCGTTGTCCTCGACTTCATCGATATGCTCAAGCCCGCCGCGCGCCGCGCGGTAGAGAAGCTCCTGCGGGACTGCCTCACTCACGATCGCGCGCGATCCAAGGTGGGGCGAATCTCCCAGTTCGGACTGCTCGAGTTGACCCGCCAGCGCCTTGGCCCGGGCCTGTCCAAGCTGCTGTTCGACAATTGCTCTGCTTGCCGCGGCACCGGTCGTCGCCGGACCGCGCAGTCGCGGGCTCAGGCGCTCCTGCGTCGCATGGCTTCGGCTTTGACCCAGAAGGGCTTCACAAAGCTCGAGGTCCTCGCCCATCCCGACACGATCGCCTGGATTCACGACAACGACGAAACCGAGTTCCAGGAGCTGCGCGCGAAGCACAAGCGCGAAATTGTCTTCAAGGAAGTCGAAGATCAGCTGGAAGACTCGGTCTTCCACTACTTGCGCGCCGATGGCCGCGAAGTCCGCCCCGGCGGACGACGCAAGCGTTAGCCCGAGATCCCACTAGATCGTTGCTCCGGTGCGCGTTGCGCCGATACTGGATCACCCCGGCACCGGATCCCTCCCGGCACCGGCTCACCGATCTGATGGGATGCTCTGCGGGGCGGATAGTTGAGTGCGAGCCCAGGCGAACAGTTCGATCACGTCTTCGCGGATGAGGTACAGCGCCGGGACCATCAGCAGGATGACCAGCGTCGAGAACAGCACGCCAAACCCGAGCGAGATCGCCATCGGGACCAGGAATCGCGCTTGCGTCGAACTTTCGAGCATCATCGGCAGCAACCCGAGCGACGTTGTCAGAGACGTCAGCAGAATCGGCCTCAGGCGCCGGATCGAAGCCTCTCGAATCGAGTCGAATGCGCTCTTGCCCTGTTCGCGATAACGATTGGCCGTGACCACCAGCACCAGGCTGTCGTTCACGACAACACCCGTGAGCGCCACGATGCCGAAGAAACTCATCAGCGACAGTCCGTATCCAAGCACGAAATGCCCCAGGAGGGCGCCGATGATGCCGAACGGCGCGCCGGATAGCACGATCAGGGGCATGCTGTAGCTGCCCAGCGGGATCGCGAGCATTGCGAAGATGGCGAGCACCGCGAAGACCAGTCCCAGCCCCAGCGCGGACAGAGATTCGGCGCGGTCTTCCTGCTCGCCCGAGAGCGAATAGGCCAGCCCGTCGTAGTCGGCGAGCAATTCAGGGAGGTCGTCCTGCTGAACAGCTTCCAGTACCGTGCCCGCATCCGAAATCGCCAGATCGACTTCGCCGGTGACCGAGACGACGCGTTGCCCGTCGCGCCGGTCGATCGACGTATAGGACCGGCCGTCTTCTAGGTTCGCAACCACCGACAGGGGGACCTCGCCACCCTGGGGCACTCGCACGACCATCTGTTCGAAGGTCGACAAACGCTCGCGCTCCTCAAGAGGCAAGCGCACCATGACTTTGACTTCATTGCGTCCCCGCTGTTGGCGCAGGGCTTCCGCGCCGAAGAACGCGCCGCGGAGTTGGTTCGCCACGTCGTTGGCATCGAGCCCCAAGCTGTTGCCCTCAGGGTTCAGCGAGAGACTGATTTGACGCTTGCCGGTCGCCGTTCCGTCGTCCAAATCGTTGACCGCCGAGTAACGCGAAAGCCGGCCAGCCAGATCGCGTGCGGCGCTGTCGAGCAGTCCCGGGTCGGGCCCGGTCAACTCAATGTCGATCGCCTTGCTGCCGGAGCCCAGGTTGCGCGCGCTGAACGTCAACGCATCGATCCCGGTGACTTCCCCGACCGCGCGCCGCCAGGCGTCGCCGAATTCCATGCCGCCTAGTTCGCGCTGACCAGGCGGGACGAGGGCTGCCCGGACGGTCAGTTCGTTGGCCGCACCGCTTTGCCCGCCGATGCGAGCGAAGACCGCATCGACCACGGGGGCGCCGAGGTCGTCCTGGGCGTCGCGCAGACCCTCGAGAAGGGCCTGTTCCACGAGTCGGGTCGATGCCACCGGGACGCCCACGGGCAGACGTGCCGTCGCCGTGACGATGTCCGAGTCGACCCGCGGCAGGAAGCTCGTGCGGATCTTGCCGCCGCCGACGATTCCGGCAGTCATCGCTAGCAGGAACAAACCGATCGCGGGAATGTAGTATCGGAAGCGCAGCGCGGCGGTCAGTACCGGCGCGAACAGCGTGTTGTCGAACCAGCGGAACCAGCGCGTTACGGCTCGGTTGGGGGCACCGAGCGCACGCAGCAACGGTCCGGGAGGTCTGGCGTGGGCTAGGTGAGCCGGCAAGATGAGCAGCGACTCGACCAGCGAGATCACGAACACGGACACGACCACCGCGGGGATCTGCCGGAAGATCTTGCCCATCGCCCCGGGCACGAAGAACAGCGGCATGAACGCGATGATGTTGGTGAGCACAGCGAACGTCACGGGGCCAGCGATCTCACGCGCTCCGTCGATGGCCGCCTGAAGCGGAGGCTTGCCCTGTTCGCGCTGCTCGAAGATGTTCTCGGCGACGATGATCGCGTCGTCGACCACGATTCCGAGCGTCACGATGAACGCGAACAGCGACACCATGTTGATCGTCGCACCGGTTGAGGGGAACACGAGGAACGAGCCCACCACCGAGATCAGGATGCCCATCGTGACCCAGAACGCGATGCGCGGCTCGAGGAACAAGCCAAGCAGCAGCAGGACTAGCCCAAGGCCTAGAAACGCGTTGCGCGAGAGTAGATCGATGCGGTCGCTGTAGGATTTGGACTGGTCGTTCCAAACCGACAGCCCGATGCCTTCGGGCAGGTCCGGACCCAGGCGGTCCAGGGCGTTCCGGGCCGCCCTCGCCACGGCGATGGGGCCTTCCTTCCCGACCCTGGAGACAACCAACTCGATTGCAGGCGCGCCGTCGAAGCTGGCGAAGAAGTCGTCTTCGGAAAACCCATCGCGGGTTAGGCCCACATCGCCGATACGCAGCAGCGTCCCGTCCGCGCTGGATACCAGCGGAAGCTCAGCAAACTCGCTGGCGAGGTTGCGCCGGTCCTGGGTTCGGAGCAGAACTTCGCCGGCGTCGGTTCTGACTTCGCCGGCGGGCAGTTCGAGGGCCGAGCGCCGGATCGTCTCGGCGACGCCCGGGAGCGTCAAGCCGTGGGCGCGCAGCTGGTCGCTCGGTATCTCGACCGAGATTTCATAGCCGCGCACACTCTCCAGCTCCACCAAGGTGATGTCGTCTTCGGCGACCAGCTCGTCTCGCACGCGCTCGGCCAGTGCGCGCAAAGATTCCTCGGGCGCTTCACCGTGCACGATCACGCTCAGGACAGGCCGGTTGCGCGAAGAGAGGCTGACGATCGGCTGCTCGGCCTCCTCGGGGAAGGTGACGATCCGGTCAACTTCGTTCTTGACGTCCTGCAGGACGCGGTCGCGGTCCGCACCAAGCGCCACTTCGAGCGCCACGGTTCCCACGCCTTCGAGTGCCTGGGAAGTCACCTTTTTAACTCCCTCCACTCCGCTTGTTTGGTCTTCGACGACGAGCAGGATGCCCTGCTCAACCTCGGCCGGACTGGCGCCGGGATAGGGCACGCGAACGTTGACCACGTCGAGGTCGAATTCAGGGAAGACCTCCTGAGTGACCTGGCTGGCGAAGAGCAGCCCGCCGAACACCAGCACCAGCATCATCAAGTTGGCGGCGATGCTGTTGGTCGCCATCCACGCGATCGGGCCTCGCCTGCGCGAGTCGTTCGAGTCAGTGAATTCGCTCATTGGCTGAGGCCCTCTGCGGGGACCGCCGGCTGGGTTGGCTCGGCTGTTGCCTCGGAACTCTCGGCCAGAACCGGCGCGAGTTTCATGCCGGGTAGCGGAACCGCGACGGCTCCGACGACGACGAACTCGCCATCTTCGATGCCGTTGTTGATCAGCACGTCGTCCTGACGTCGCAGCACGACATTCACCTCGCGGATTTCCAGACGATCCGCTTGGTTTGCGATCCACACCCGGTCGCCTTCGCGCAAGGCGCTACGCGGCAGCACCGCGACCTCGCCGAGCGGATTCAAGGGGAAGTCTACGCGTACATAGTCGCCCAAGAGGAGGGGCCCCAGGTCGACCGCCAACGGCTCGGGGAGCGCGACTTGGACTCGCGCCATCCGCCCGACCGGATCCACTTCGCCACGCACGCCGGCCAGCTGGGCAAGCCGAGCCAGGGGCGGGTCGCTGCCGACGCGTGTGACGACGACCTGGGTTCCGGCTTTCGCTAGCTGGCTGACTCGATCCGCCTGGAGGCTTGCGACCACCAAAAATTCTGACCGATCCACGAGCCGCGCGATCTCGGCACCGGCGCTCGCGAGCGCGCCGATCTCGACGTCTTCGGAGATCACCAGCGCGTCGAACGGGGCTCGAATCGTCGAGCGCTCGCGATCCAAACGAGCCCGCTCGAGCCGGGCTTCGGCGGTTTCGAGAGCAGCCTGCTGGGCTTCCACGAAGGGCTCGCGCAAGGCGAGGCGCCTTCCGGCCTCGTCGGTTTCGATGTGTCCTTCAAGCAATTCCCACTCGCTGGCCGCGACGGCGGCATTGCCCAGCTCGACGTCGAGATTCGCGCGGGCGCTGGCGACGCTGGCTTCGGCTTCGATCACGGCCAGGTCAAAGTCGCGGGGATCGAGGGCAACCAGCCGTTCGCCCGCATCGATCCGACCGCCGGCTAGGAGGGCGGGGTGTACCTCGACTACGGGGCCACCGACGGTTGCACGAATCGACACCGAGCGTCGAGCTTCGACGACGCCAAAGCCGGGCAGGGTGACGTCGAGCGTTTCGAAGTGCACGGCTTCGACCAGGGCGCGCGTCGCGCGTTCGGGCCGTTCTCGGGTGGGCGTAGCCTCCCGCGAGAGGATCAGGGCACGGGCGCCGAGCACTCCGGCGGCCACGAGGACGACCGGGCCGGCGAACCGAATCAGGACGCCGAGCCAGCGGAGTCCGGTTCTCGCCGGGGCAGGGTCTTCGATGTTTGCGCTCATGGGCGGGTGAGGATCGCGGAAGGGAGAGGGGCGGAAGGGGAGCTGTGGGCGCTCGCGGTCGATTCGCTGGGCCCCGTGCTCCCCGAAGATGGGGAGCTTGCGAGGGATTCGGTCCAAGGTCCCCCGAGCGCACGAAGAAGCTGAGCGCGGGCGCGCAGGACCGCGACGTGCTCGTCGACGAGTTGGCGTTCAAGCGCCTGCAGGCTCTGGGTCGCAGTCAGCACAGAGAGATACGAATCGACTCCGCCGGTGTAGCGCCGGCGCGCTTGCGACACCTCGCGCTCGGCGATTCCCCTTTGGCGCTCCAGGATCTCCGTGCGTTCGAGTCCGCGGCGTTCGAGCGACAGGGCGTCTTCGACTTCTCGGAGAGCCACGAGGAACGAGCGAGAAAGCGCTAGAAGAGCTCCTTCGAGTGCCGCTGTTCGGCGATCCACTTCGGCGCGCCGGCTGCCTCCGTCGATCAGAGGCGTGACCAGCGAACCTGCGATCGACCGAATGTTGCGGTCGAACAACTCGGAAAATTCGTTTCCGTCGAAGTCAAAGCTGGCCGAAAGCGAGAGGCGCGGGTAGCGCTCTGCAATCCCGGCTGCCACATCGCGATCGGCGGACTCAATCCGGTGGATCGCGGCGACCAAATCGGGGCGGTGGTTGAGCAGCGCTGCGGGTACATCGAGATTCGGCAGCGGAGGGAGTGCTGGAAGGCGGATGGGAATCACGATCCCGTCACCGCCCGGCGGTTGGCCCAGCAAGACATGGAGCGTGTTACGCGCCCGTTCCACCTCGCCGGCCAGGCGCGGCAGCTCAGCGCGCGTTGCCTCGAGGAGCCGCTGCTGTTGCAGCACGTCGAGCAACGAACCAGAGCCGGTTGCGAGTCGGTTCTCGGTGACTTCCAGCAGGTTTTCGTCGATTCGGATTTGCTCTTCCAGCAGCACCAAACCGGCCTGGCTCGCGACCGCCCCAAACCAGGTGTCGGCCGCGGTGCCGGTCAGAGTCAATGCGGTGGCGCGCAGGTCCGCCTCCGTGGCGCGAAACGTGGCTCGTTCGCGCTCCAGCCCAGCTTGAATCCGACCAAACAAGTCAAGCTCGTAGCGAAGCGAGGCGCCGAGCGAGTAGGTGTCGCCAAGTCGAATGGGGATTTGGTTCGCGCCGCCGCCGGTTTGTTCGAGTTTTTGGTCGCGCGCGTTCGCATTCAAATCGACGGCGGGGGTGCGCTCGGCGCCGGTGATGCGGACCGTGGCGGCGGCCTGGTCGAGGCGAATCCAAGCTTCACGCAATTCGAGATTGCCGGCTAGCACCCTGTCGATGACTTGGTCGAGTTCGCTGGAGCCGAAGGACCTCCACCAGGCTTCCGATTCAAGGGAATCGGGTTGTTCCGCGGACGCGCCGGAGACACTTCCTGCGTAGGCAGCCGGGACCTCGAACGGGAACTCGGTCTGGGGCGCTTCGACGGTGGCGCGGCAACCGGCTACGAAGACCGCTACCAAGGCGCCCGAGCCTTGGGCAAGGCGCCTCACGATCCCCCCTCGCCGCCCGGGGTGTCGTCGAGCATGGCGAAGTAGTCCTGCCCGACATTGGCGAGCATGCCCATCAGCACCCGGTGGAAGGCGGCCAGGTCCCCCGGCTCAATTTCGGATTCAAATAGCGCCTCGACGCGAGACGCGGTCGCATGCAGGAGGGGGAGGAGCTCGCGCGCCTGCTCGGTCAGCTCGACCAGCTGGCGCCGGCCGTCCTCCGGGTCGGGGCGCCGCAGGACCAGGCCCTTGTCGGCCAGCCGGTCCAGCATCCGCGTGACCGCGGTGGAGTCGACCCCAAGGGCGCGGGTCAGGTCCGTGGCGGTGGGGGTGCCGGCCCGCTCGATATGAAACAGCATCCCGCCCTGGCGGCGGGTCAGGTCGAGCTCGCGGATCTCCCGGTCGACGACCGTCCGGAACGCGCCGGCCAGCCGGTTGACCCAGTAGCCCGTCAGGTGGGGGAAGGGGAGGCTGTCCGCGTGCAGGGGGAGAGCCGGGGGGGAGTGCCGCTTTTCGGTCATGACCGACATTCTTCGGTCATGACCGAGAAATGTCGCGACTTGATTCTAGTTTTTCAGCCTAGGCCGATAAAACGGGAGCCTCGCCGGGGGCGGTCATCGTTCCGGGCAGCGGCCGCCGTGCTAGGCCCTTCCGTCCGGGACCCGCTGTGGGTAGTCTCTTCGCCCCTCAGATCCCAAGCGGAGTCAGCTTCGCCAGGGGTCCCGGGTCTGTAGTCCCTCACCGCAGAGAGCTCTGGCCGTCCGTTCGGCCCCCGGCTCCTCTGCGCGATTCCCCTCGCCGTCCCCTTCGCGATGTACGCCGTCATCTCCCACAAGTCGCGCCAGCACCAGGTGCGCGTCGGTCAGGTCCTCGACCTGGACGCCGACAAGAAGCTCGAGCCGGGCCAATCGCTCGTTTTCGACTCCGTTCTGGCGATCGGAGGCGAGGGCGACCCGAAGATCGGCACGCCGGTGCTGTCCGGTGTGAAGGTCGAGGCCAAGGTCATCGGCCAGGTCCGCGGCCCCAAGCTGATCGCGTTCCGCTTCAAGCGTCGTAAAGGCGTTCGCCGCAAGCGCGGCCACCGTCAAGACCTCACCCGCGTCGAGATCACCGAGATCTCCGCCTGACCGTTCCGAGACACTCTCCACCATGGCACACAAGAAAGGACAAGGCTCGACCCGCAACGGTCGTGACTCGAACCCCCAGTTCCGCGGCGTCAAGCGCTACGGCGGACAGGTCGTGACCCCCGGCACGATCCTCGTGCGTCAGTGCGGCACCCGCTACAAGCCCGGCCACAACGTCGGACTTGGCAAGGACTACACGCTGTTCTCCTTGGTCGATGGCACCGTTCGCTTCCAGGAAGGACGTCGCGTGCACGTGGATCCGGTCGCTTAGTAGAGCTTCCCCGATCTCCAAACCATCCGCGGGCCGGTGGAGCACTCAGGCTCCGCCGGCCCGCGACTTTTTCAGCCGCTTCTTCTTCCCCCGATTCCGACTTCCGATGGCCTTTCGCGACGAATGTGAAATCGACGTCGTGGCCGGCAAAGGCGGCGACGGAGCTGCATCTTTCCGGCGTGAGAAGTACGTGCCGCTTGGCGGCCCCGATGGCGGGGATGGGGGAGACGGCGGCGACGTCGTCCTGGAAGCGGTTCCCGAGTTGAACTCGCTGCTGGGAGTTGCCCGTCAGCCGCGCTACGAAGCCGGCAAGGGACAGCCCGGCGGGCCGCGCAACAAGAGCGGCCGGAGCGCCGAGGAAAAAGTCGTTCGCGTTCCGCGCGGAACCCAGGTGTACGAAGCGACCCGCGGTCACCTGCTCGCCGACCTGGTCGATCCCGGCTCGCGCGTGGTCATCGCCAAAGGCGGACGGGGTGGTCGTGGCAACACGCGCTTTGCCACAGCAACGCACCAGGCGCCGCGGCGTGCGGACAGGGGCGGGCTTGGCGAGTCGCGGCGCATCCGATTGGTCCTGAAGATCTTTGCCCAGGTCGGACTGCTCGGCATGCCCAACGCTGGCAAGTCGACGTTTCTTTCCAAGGTCAGTCGCGCGCGCCCGAAAATCGCGGACTACCCGTTCACGACGATCAGTCCGCAGGTTGGGATCGCCGAACTTCCCGGGCACCGAACGCTGGTCGTTGCCGACCTTCCGGGGTTGATCGAGGGCGCGGCCGAGGGACACGGGCTTGGGCATCAATTCCTCAAGCACGTCGAACGCTGTCGAGTGCTGCTGCACTTCGTGGATGTCTCAGCGACCGACGAGGAAGTGGGTGTCGAGGCCGCGTTGGCCCGGGTTCGCGTGCTGGATGAGGAGCTAGAGCGCTATTCCGCCGACCTGGCGACGCGCGAGCGGATCTATGTGGCGACCAAGGTCGAATCCGAGGAAGCGGCTTCGGTGGCGGAGGGGCTGGAGCGCGAGCTGCCCGGGACCTGGCGGCGGATCTCGTCGCACACCGGGGAGGGCGTGGAAGAGCTCTTGGAAGCGGCCGCCAGCCTGGTCGAGGTCACCGAAGCGGGACCCTGAAGGAAAGCGGCCGGCGGGAGCCGCCCGCTGGTCGAGCCGAATTCGGTGATTGGGGCAAAGCGGCCCGGAGGGGCCTGCAAGGGGGGCGCGGGGGACGAGGACGCAGCAACCCCGGACGGGCCTCAAGACCGAGTCTCCCGGGGATCGAAGAGGAAGGTTCGGCGTGGCCGCCCCCGCGCCCCGCTCCGATCCCCAACCTGCCTCCACGATGACCTTGAACAGCGACCCTCGCTCGACCCGCCCCGGCGACCGTTCTCTGCGCCTTGGAGCCAAGGTTCCCGGAGAGGGTGCGGAATCCGAGGGAGCCCTGGCGAAGAGCCCGCTGCGCGCACCGCTCTCCCTGCGCGAAGAAGCGGCCCATTCCGCCCAGCCGAATCCGAGCTCCGCGCTGCCCACAGCTCGGGCGCACGGCGAGGAAGGTACGCGTCCCACCTTGCGCCCCGACGCTCAAATTCAGCCCGGCGCTGTCAGTTCTCCCGCTTCGCCCCAGCCGTCCACGCTGACCACGCCCAGTCAGGCCAAAGTCACGGATTCCGTTCACGAAACCCCCTCGGCTCCGAAAGCCGAGGATGTCGCCCGCGGAGTTGAGCAGAAGCTCGACGCTCTCGGCGCAGCGCTGCCCACCGGAGGGCCCGACATGACCGGTACCCACCAAACCCAGCAGCTGTCACCGCGCCACCAGCTCGAAGCTTGGCTTGCGGCCATGATCAAGAACGGCTCTTCGGACTTGATCCTGCGCGCCAGCGGCCGACCGTCGTGCCGGGTGCACGGTCGCATCGAGTTCCTCGAAGGACGCGTGCCGCACGCGGGTGCGTTGATGGAAGTGATCGGCGGGATCATCGGCCCGGCGCGCATGAACGTCTGGCGCGAAGAGGGCTCCGTCGACGTGGGCCTTCAACTGGACGGCCTCGGTCGATTCCGCCTGAACGCCTACAAGCAGATGGGGGAGCCAGCGCTCGTCTTGCGACGCATTTCGGACTCGCCGCCGTCGCTCGACACGTTGTGCTTGCCGACCGCTGAGCTCCGCCAACTCGCTTTGCGCAAGCGTGGCATCTTGCTGGTGACCGGCATCGCCGGATCGGGCAAGTCGACCACTTTGGCCGGCATGATCGAGCACATGAACCATCACGCCGAGCGGCATGTCATCACGCTCGAAGATCCGGTGGAGATGATCTTCACCGAGGATCGCTGCGTGATCAGCCAGCGGGAGATAGGCACCGACGTGCCGACCTTCCACGAGGGGCTGCGCCACTCCTTGCGTCAGAGTCCGGATGTGATCCTGATCGGCGAGATGCGCGATGCGGAAACCGTGCGCGCGGCGCTGGACGCAACCGAGACAGGGCACCTGGTCATGAGCACGGTTCACACCGTGAACGCGGCCCAGACCGTCGACCGGATCGTCAGCTTCTTCCCTCCCGAACAACACAGCCAGGTTCGCTCGCGGCTGGCGGACAACATCGTCGGCGTGCTTTCCCAGCGGCTCGTGGCGCGTGGCGGCGACAAGGGGTTGGTCCCGGCTGTCGAGCTGATGGTCTCGACCCCGCACATGCGCGAGTTGGTCTCCGAAGGCCGGACCCAGGAACTGTCCACGGTCATCGATCAGGGCAACGAGGCGGGCATGATCAGCTTCAACCTTTCGCTCCGTCGGCTGATTCTGGCCGGCCTGATCGACGTCGAAACGGCGCTGGCTGCGAGCGACCGGCCGGATGAGTTGCGGCTCGCGCTGCGCGGCTTCACGACCGCCGGCCAGGGCCCGAATGGGGCCCCCGGAGCGCCTGGGACCGCACCGACGCCCGAAATGCAGCGTACGTCGACGGCAACCCCCGCCCCGGGCCTGGCCCGTCGCGAGACAGATCCGGGGCACGGCGGAGCCAGTCCCGGAGGCCTGCGCCGCTAGGCCTGCGGGGTCGACAGCATTCCTGGCGGAGCCCCAGGAAGATAGGCTCAGGGCCAGACGTCGGACGCCCGTGAATGCGGACGACCCCGACCGGGATCCTCCAGAGGACCTCGGTAGCCCCGCTCCATCTCGCTTCCCGGCCCCCTCTCTCAAGGCCCTCCATGAACCTATCCCTCGCCAAGAGCGCCCTGTGGCTCGGCTCCCTTGGAGTCTTCGGGTGGCTCGGCTACCAGCTCTACGACTACAAGACGAGGGAGGCTGATCTGCTCTCCGAGCGGGTTACCGCCGCAAGGCAACGGGAGATCATCGACGGGAACGTCACCCCCCCGGAAGTCGACGAGAGTTCCCTCGTGGATTACGGCCGCGTCGTCGCGAACTTCCACACGCTCAACTGGACCGGTAAAAAACCGCCGCCGCCGCCGCCGCCGCCGCCGCCGGGCGATCAAGCGCCCAAGGGCCGCCTGGCCAAGCCGATCAACGAGCTCCTCACGGTGCTCTACATTCAGGTCGATTCGACCAAGGCCGAGCGGAGCCTCGCCCTGGCCAGTCCGCTAGCGACCGAGCTGGAGCCGGACGGTGGCGGGCAGATTCAGCTCCTGGTGGGCGACGCGCTTGCAACCCCCTACGAGTACTGGGTCGTCGACGGCATCGAAGCGGAGGGCGTGCGATTCGCGTACCTGCCCGAGAACGACGAGGACGCCGAACGTGAGCCCGAGTGGGCCCGGCCGCCGGCACCGATCCGAGACACGATCGTCGAGCTTGGCGATGGGCAGACGGCGCGGGTACCCACCTCCGACGACGGCAACATTCCTGACGCTCCTCCTGGGGTCTATGGCAACAAGCGCCCCGACCGCACGATCGAAGTTTCTCCCGGTCGTTACCGGCTCGGCGAAGAGGATCTGCGCGAGTTCGGTGAGAACTACCTGGACATCCTGTCCAGCGAAGTGCGTACGAAACCGCACATGAACCCCAACACCAAGAAGTGGGCCGGCTTCGAATTGACCAGCATCGCGCCCGGGTCGATCGCGTCGCAGCACGGTGCCGTCGAAGGCGACGTGGTGATCAGCATCAACGGGCACCCGGTCAATTCGGTGAACGAAGCGATCACCTACGCCAAGAACAACCAGGACAGCTTCAACTCCTGGCACGTGGTGGTGGTGAACGCGGGCATCGAGCGTACGCTGACGTTCGAGACCGACTGAGCTAGGCGCCGACCTTGGCTCGAGTCCTTCTTTGCCTTCGGCGGTTCTTTGAGCCAGGGCCGCCGAAGATCGCGCCGCTGGAGATCGAGTCACTGGAGATCGAGTCACCGTCGCGTCCATTTCTGCAGCAGATTCGCCTAGCCCGTTGCGCGATGTTCTTCGCGAGCGCCGCCCTCGCGCTGGCTTCCGTGGTGCCTTGGCTGGACGCTGCCGGGGAGTGGCCGGCTGACTTGCCCGCGGGGGGCCATGGCATTTCTTGCCCGTTGCCTCACGCCACCGGCGCGGGGAATCTCGTGGACTACAGTCAGATCGTCACCGGCTTCCATCGACTGAATTGGACCGGCGATCCCACGCCTTCATCGCCGACCCTCCGATGTCCGTGACCGGCGCGCTCCACCTGACTTGCGATCTTGGCAACGGGCGCACAAAGCTCGTCCTGTGGGAAGCCGAGGTGAGCCGGCCGCGAATGCGGCTCGCGTTCGAGACCGCCGCGCCGCCGGTGGCTGCCGAGTTGCAGGCAGCCTTCGAGCGCGAGGGCTTCGGTCTACCCATCGCGATCCACGTGTGCAGCGTGGCCGGCGAATCGGTGCTCGCGGGCTGGGCGGAGCAAGCGCTCGACCTGGATGGGTCTGAGTTGCGAATCGCGCCGGACCACGGGCTCGCCGTGGAATGCCGCAACGAACACACCATCGGAAGCGACCGATTGTTCGCTGCCCGCGGCGCCGCTGCGGTCTTCCGCGAGTCGTGCGTGGTGCTCGATGCGGGTACGGCGCTTACGGTCGACGCGGTGCGGGTGGAGGAGGAAGCAGCCCCCGCGCGATTCCTGGGCGGGGCCATTGCGCCGGGCCCGGACCTGCTCGCGAGAAGTTTGGCCGATGCCGGCGCTCAGCTATGGGAGGTCCAGCTGGAGCCTGGCGCACCGGCCCTGGGGCGCGAAAGTAGCGAGGCTATGCGGGCGGGCTGTGTCGTCGGTTTTCGAGGGGCTGCGTTCGAGTTGGCGCGACGGGTCGGTTTGGAAGCGGGGATGGCTGGCGCCCGGCGCGTCCTGTGCGGCGGCGCGGCGCGCTATCTGCTCGAGCCCGATTCCTTTTGGCCGGGCGACGTCGCGCACGAGCCGGATCTCGTGCACCTCGGGTTGCTCGCATCCGCTGGGCTGACCGTTTCGCAGACGGGCGGACCGTAGGGCTCAGGCGGTGAACGCAGAGGCGATCGACGCGCGCGTGGAGCGCAAAACCGCGCCGGGTCCCGGGGCGGTGGCGGTCTTGGAAGTTTCCGGGACCGGAGCGCGGGCGGCTGTGAAGCAGCTCGCTCCAGGCTTTCGGGGCCGCATCCATCGGCCCGAGCTGGTCCGGCTTTTTCGTGGAACGGAGCTCTTGGATGAATCGCTCGCGGTTGTGCTGGAGCCGCACCGCATCGAGCTGCACCTGCACGGCAGTCCTGCGGTGGTGGCGGCGGTCTTCTCCGCGCTGGAGGCAGCGGGCGCGGTCGCCGTTGCGCCGAGGGGCGACAACCTCGAGAGCCGGGCCGAAGCTGCGCTGCTCGAGGCGCCGACGGAAGCTGGGGCACTCACCCTTCTGGATCAGTCCCAAGGGGCGCTGCGCGAGGCGCTGGATCGGGCAATCCTCCAAAGCCCGGCCAAGCTCGCCTCCCAAATCTCCGCCCTGCGCCAGGCCGCGAAGGAGCTGGCGCCTGCCTTGCAAGCGCCGCGGGTCGTGCTGTTCGGTCCAGCGAACGCCGGCAAGTCAACGCTGTTCAATCTGCTGGTCGGCTCGGAGCGGGCGGTGGTCGCGCCGGAGGCGGGCACAACCCGCGATGCCGTGCGGGAGGAGGTACGGTTGGGCGAGCACCGCCTCGAGCTGATCGACCTGGCCGGCGAACGGGAGCTGGCCGGCGAGCCTTCCGCGACCGCCCGGGGCCAGATCGCCGTCGAGGCGCAAGGACAGCGTCTCGGGCGCGAATTGGCGGCCACGGCTGACCTGATTCTCCTGGTCGCGCCGCAGGGGCGCCCGATCCAGGCTCCCTCCACCGGGCTAGCTCTGCGAGTCCATACCTTCGCCCGGGCGAGATCCGAGCCTGCGGGCGGGGCGGGCGAGCCCCACATCGACGCGCTGCGCGATCCAGCGGACGCCAGGCAGCAGGTGGGGGAGGCACTGCGGGCGGCCTTGGGCCTTGGCCGTGCGGTTTACCGGCCCGGACGCGCCGTTCCGTTCGAGGCGGAGCAGCTCGCGCTTTTCGACCAGCTTGAGCAGGCGGGTTCGTCAGCCGGGCGGCGCCGTGTTCTGCGTGCTTCCTTGGGACCGCGCTGGCTCCAGGGCCGGCCGCCTCGCTAAGCTCGGCTCTCGGGCCTTCGCCGGCGACAGGTCGGACCGAACTCTTCGGTCCTCAAAATCCCGGCGTCCCAGCTCGAATCATGCCGAACACAGGAGCTCCCGAACCGCCGTCCAACAGCTCGGCAGGTCGAGATGGGGACCCCCAGGGTGGGGATCCTCAGCGTGGCGATACCGAACAAGCGAAGGGCGCTCGCGAACCTGGTGAGGTGCACCGGCCGCATGCCGGCGATCCCCGGCCTGCGGTCCACGTAGCGCAGCCAGTAAATTCGCTCCGTGGATCGGGGCCCGCGCGCCACCTGATTTCGATCGACGACCTGACCCTGGGCGAAATTGAGGGGCTGTTCCGGCACGCGAGGCGGTTTAGCGAGGACCTGCGTGGTCATTCGAATCTATGCCCGGGAACGATCGCGGCCAGTTTGTTCTACGAGCCGTCGACGCGAACGCGGTTGTCTTTTGAGTCAGCGATGTTGCGGCTCGGCGGAGGGGTGGTCACGGCCGCCGATATGCAGGCTTCTTCCGCAAAGAAGGGAGAGTCGCTGGCCGACACCGTGCGAGTGGTTTCGGGGGCCTACGCGGATTTGATTGTCCTGCGTCACCCGAGCGAAGGAGCCGCGCGACTGGCGGTTCGCTACTCGGGGGTTCCGGTGATCAACGCGGGCGATGGCAGCCACGAGCACCCAACTCAGACCCTGTGCGATCTGTACACCCTGTGGCTCGAGAAGGGCGGTATCGCGGGCCTCGATGTGGTGCTCGCTGGCGACCTTCGTTACAGCCGCACCATTCACTCGTTCGTCTATGCGCTTGCGCGATTCGGCGCAAACATCATCTGCGTGCCGCATCCGGGCCTCGAGCTACCGGGCTACGTGCTGACCCGGTTGCGAGACGAGTACGGCGCCGAGCCGGTGCGTGCCGATGCCAGTCGTCTGGGCGACATCGCGACCGAATCCGACGCGGCTTACATCACGCCGCACAAGCCGCACCAGCTCAGCTTGTTTACGGACGCCAGCAAGCTTCAGGTCGATCGCGCGGACGCGGTCTATATGACTCGACCCCAGACGGAGCGGTTCGGCGCGCTGGACGACGCCAGTCGTTACGTGCAGCTCTCGCGGGAGAAGCTTGAGGTTCCGGGTCTGGCTCAGGCGCTGCTGATGCATCCGCTGCCCCGCCGCGACGAGATTTCAGCCGACCTGGACGCCGATCCGCGCGCCCGCTACTTCGAGCAGGCCGCGCGCGGTGTGCCGGTCCGCATGGCGATCCTCGCGTTCCTGCTGGGCCGCATCGATCTCGAGTCGACCGAACGGCCCGCACCGCGCGTGTTCCGCGACGTGCCGGGCGGACACAATCCATGTGTCCACCCCTCGTGCATTTCGACCACCGAGGATCGGCACGCGCTTCCGGCCCATCGGCTGCTGTCTAGGCATCCGCTCCGGGCTTCTTGCGCCTACTGCGATACGGAGCTTCCCTTCCAGGTCGTGGGAGACTCGTCGAAGGGCGTCTTCTGGACTAGGGATAACCCTGCAGTTCGCCGGGTCGACGCGGATCACTTGGTGTTCCTGGCCGACGGGGAGGTCGCTACCACCGCGGGGTTCCAGCCCGCCTGAGGCTTTCACGGGTCGCCCGGGGCCCAAGTTGTGCGGGAACGCACGATTGCGGAGCGAAGGTCGCTCGATGCCTCTGGCCCCGCTGGCCCCGGACCGCCCCCTTCAGCTCCCTGAGGGGACGTAACCCTTGGTACGGAAGTTGATATCAAGTCTTGGTGAAGCGCTCCTCCTTCGACGGAAGCGGACTTCGGTCCTTCGCGGAGAGTTTCACGATTCGTTGACCCGCCCTCCAGGCGGGGCGAGAATCCCCAGCGGCAGGGCTCCAGTTCGGTATCGGCTGGGCTACCTCTGCGTTCCCCCCCCGAATTCCTCATCGTCAGCTCCTTCGAATTCGGCGAGCCTCGCCCTCTTGGGGCGGCTTCCGGCTTCTCTGCGCCGTCCCTTCGGGCCGGCCGACACGACTCGACCCGCCATGTTTGATTTCCAGGCGAATCTATCTTCTCCCTCCCGGCTCAGGGCTCTCCCCTGGGTCGTCTCGATGGCGCTTCTCAGCGCCTGTGGCAGCGGCTCGGGGGCCGTTTCGACCGTTGTCGAGCAAGCCACGGTGGGAGACTCCGTTCTGAAGCCCGATGGCTCAGGTTTTTACATCGCGGATCAGCACTTCGGTGGTGACGGCGATGCCGTGTTCCTCGAAGAGTTGTATTGGGGTCGTCTCGTCGACATCTTCGCAGAAGATCCCCAAACCGGTATCTCCGAGCAGGTTTACACCGACTTCGTGATCGGCGACAACGTGCTGACGGAGTTCGGCCGCTGGCGCCTGGAAGAGAGTCCGCTGACCGGTCGCACGCGGTTGACCGTTCTGCGAGCGAACACCGACGCGCCGAACGACGCTTTCGACGTGCTTGTGGCCGAGGCTGAGGCCGCGGCTGGACCGGTGCTCGAGAAGGGAACCGGTATCGGCGAGACGCCGCCGTTCTCATTCATCGCCCGGAACTCGGCACTCGTCCTGCGCTTCTCGGATTTGGTCGACCCGGACACGGTTTCCTTGAACGATAGCCTTCAGGTTCTGGTGGGCAACCCGCCGGAACAGGCCTTCGAAGCGCGTTTGCTGTTTAGCCCGAGCCACGGTGGCCTGGCCGCCGGTACGGGAGAGTTCTTCTCCACGCGCATGATCGTGGACTTCACCATCGATTCGAACGAGCTCGCGCTGCTGGACAATCCGCTGGGACTCAACGGACTGGGCCTGCCCGCATCCATCGATCCTCTCCAGGCAAATGTGGCGATCGCGATTCCGACCGAAATCGATCCGGGCGGCGGGAACTTCGACCTGATGCTCAACCTGAGAGGTCGAGCGTTCTCCTTCGAAGACAATGGCCCCGTCGACAGCAGTCTTGGAACCAGGCCGGTCGTGCGGGCCATGCGCTCCGGCTTCGAGGATGACCCTGAGAACGGGTTCCTCGCCGACAACCTGCCTCCGACGATCATCGGGTCTCAGTCGGTGAACGTGACCAACGCCGTCGCAGATCCGGCCGGTGAGCCGGGCCTCGACTTCGTGGTGAACTTCGCCTTCGCAACGCCCGAATGCTCGATTGCACCGGTCGTGGGTGACGTGCTGCGGATCGGTGACACCTCCTTCAACGTGACCCAACAGGCGGCCGCGTCCCAGGGCATTGTTTCCGGCCTTCGGATCAGCTTGCCGGCTGGACTAGATCCGATTCTGAATCCCGCTGTCTTGCTCAGTCAGGGGCTGTTCCGGACGCCGTGGCGCAACACTCTGCCTGCGTCGCTCGCCGCGTGCTTTGTGCGGTTCACCCCCGAGCCCTCCTCGGCGCCTGCGGCTGGCGTTCAGCCGGGCGCTCAGATCGTGGTCGAATTCTCCGAACCGATGGATCCCGCTGCGGTTCGCCCGTTCGATACGTTCGTTGCCTCGACGACTCCTGAAGTCGCTTCCGTGGATGAATTCGTGGTCTCTAACGTTGTGCCGAGCTCCGACCTGCGGACCTTCCGCCTGTCGCCCGTGGTGGGATTCAACCACGTGTTCAATTCGGGCGCACCGGTGGCAGAGACTTACTTCGTCGAGCTCTCCTCGGACCCTGACGATCTGGTCGGGCTGACCGATCTAGCCGGCAACTTCCTGACGGCTTCCTTGCCCCAGTTTCAGTTCGCCATTAACCCGAGCGCGCCGAGCAACGAAGTCGGTGGCTGGGCCCTTGCCTTCAACAGCACGGACGAGTTTGTCCCGAGCGCTCCGGGCACGGGCAACAGCAATGGCAATGACCTCGCCGGTCAGGTCTTCTACGACCTGGACCGCGGCGAGATCTTCCCGCGTAACGTCTCGCGCTTCTCGGCGATAGCCGACCGGAGCTCGACGTTGATCGGACCGATGACGCCCATCGCGACCGGACTCCAAACACCGCTGTCCAACCTCGGTAGCAAGATGCACATCATGTGGCGCTACTCGGATGTGGGCTACACGGTCAGCTACGGCGATGGCACGTTCATGAACCTAGACGTCGAGGGGATTTCGCTCGCACCGCTGGGTGGCTCGGTGACTCAGACCTTCTATCCGCTGTTCGAGATGAGTCTTGGGCACTCCGATCGCTTGCACGATGAGTTCTTGTGCAAGATGTTCCTCACTCCGATCTTCGAGCAGTCGGGTTTCCTGAACAACACCTCGTTCGCCGAGAACTTTCTAGCGGACACGGACAATCCCCCGATGCTGGTCCACGATCGCGAAGACGGCTTCTTCGTAGCTCAAACCGGAGTGTTCCAGTCAGAGACTGGCACGGTGATGCTGCGCTACCCCATGAACGTCAACGCAGCCCCTGGCGAACAACGCACCTACACCTGGCGCGATACGGCCATCACCAGCCGCGGTGGTTTGAACAATCAGGGAACGCAATCGGTCGTGCCCGGCCTTCCGCACCCCCAGGAGCAATTTCTGGTGTTCGGCAACGCGAACGCTGACCCGAACGATACCGATCAATTCTCGTACCTCTACAATGGCGGTGAC
This sequence comes from uncultured Planctomycetaceae bacterium, assembly GCA_964619265.1. Taxonomy (GTDB): domain Bacteria; phylum Planctomycetota; class UBA1135; order UBA1135; genus CAZUCE01. The sequence continues at coordinate 24,972 of CAZUCE010000012.1, read as the reverse complement.
CTCGGCATCCCGTCGATCGGTCTCCCGCTGTTGATGGAATTCAACTGCTTCCCCAGCGAAGCCGTCTCGCTCAACAACTTCGACGTGTCGATCTCGACCACGTCGGCTCCGCGCCCGTTCTCAAGGGCGTTCTCTACCGGTGGCTTCAACGTCTCTGGCAACCCCGTGATCAAGAACCCCGACTCGGAGACGGCTCCGACCGGAGGCTTCAACGGCAACCCGGGGCTGGGCATTCCGCTCGGCGCCACCACGCCCGGCCGAGATCCGACGGTTTACCTCGGTCAGATGGACATTGTGGTTCGCATCAGCCGTGTCTACACGACGATGATTTCCGCCAACGCCTCGACGCCCGACTACACCGCGCTGGTCCAAGAGCCGAATGCCATCGATCAGCCGACGGGGACCCGCATCGAATTCGCCTTCCGGGGCGACAATGGAACTCCGGCGGCGGGCTATCTCGATTCGGCCGACTTGGACCTGTACGGGAACTCGATCGATGAGACGAGCACCGGCACCATGGACCTGAGCATCTCCCAGCCGGAATGGAGCGACTCGCTCGACTCCATTGACAACTTGCCCTGGGCCCAGGTTCGGATGTCCTTCATCGGCAATACCGAAACTCTGTTGACCCCGCGCCTCTCGGCGCTGGGCGTCGCTTACCGCAACTAATCCGCTTGGCCCGAACTCGCCGGCCGCCGGGCCTGCGAGCTAATCCACGCCGCTCGATTCGGCAATCTCACTCCCTCAGCTCCTTCGCTGCACGTCGCGGCGAGCGCTAGCACCAAACTCCATGCACTACGAACACCAGCTCTTACTTCCGGCTCGCCTAGGCCTGGTTCTTTGCGCGGCTGCCTTGCTCCCCGCTTGCGGCAGCGACGGGAACGGAAATTCGAACACCGGTCCGGGTGGAGATTTGGGACCGGGCGGATTCAACCTAGTGCAGTTCGGAACGGACGAAGGGGGAACGCTGACCAACGGCGCCACCTGGAGGATCAACCGTCCGATCGAAATGACGTTCAACCAGGCGGTGGACTTCAGCACGGTCAGCTTCAGTTCGATCTCGGTACAGACTCTCAACGGTCAGCCGGCGCTGGGTGAGTTTCGAGTCCAGACCGACGAGTTCGGTGAGCTGATCCCCGAAGTTATCGTGTTCCAGCCCCGTTGCCCGGTGGAGCCTGATCTCTCCGACGCCGGTCTGGAGCCCGGATCGGTCACCTACCAGCTATCGGTTGTCGGTGCGGACGCGAGCGCGGGCATTGCGATCCGATCGGTGAGTGGGGAGGTCTTGAGCCTAAGCCAGCAACGGGTGTTCCAAACGCCAGCCGGCACCGAACCCTCGACGATCTTCTTCGACGTGGTTCCCAATGGGTCGGCGACGCCGCTCGTTCAGAACGGCGCTGGGACCGCAGCGGTTAGCAGCCGAGTGGTCTTCAGCGAAGAGGACGCCGAAACCGGTGAGTTGATCGAGAACGAGTTTGACTTCCTGATTGGGTTGGACGGAACGCCGGTCGAAATCCCTGGCGTGCCGATCAACCTTTTCAGTGGAAACGGCCAAGACGTATCGGTCTTGATCGAGTTTGACCAGCCGGTCAATCCGAGCGCGGACAACGTGAACGCCGAGCGAGTCCAGCTTCAATTCCTAGAAAACGAGGGTCAGAGCACGGAAATCTGGAGGGCGCTCCCGAGCCAGGTTTCGCTTGAGGCGAACTGCACCTCGACCGGAGCCCAGATTCTCATTCGTCCGATCGGCATCCTCCCGCAGGGGGCCTCGTTTCGCGTGCAGATCTCGAATGCCTTCGAGGATCTGATCGGAACCCCCGGTGCTCTCGTTCTGAACAACTTCGCTAGATTCCGAACGAGCTCCACGAACAACCCGATCTTCAACGATGGGGGAGCCCTCGGTGACGAGATCTTCCTGCCGTTCAACGTGCCGGCCGGCCAAGTCGGTTCCTTCGAGCAGGTTGTGCCCGACTTCGTTGAGCCGGTAGCCGTTTGGGAGAACGGACAACTGCGTGCAGCGTTCGATTTCGAGGGAACCGGCGGTGAAGGCGGAGTCTTCGACTGGGAGGTTCCCGGCGGCTCGACCTTCCCGTTCAACACCTCCTTCCAGCAAATTACCGGAGGCCCCGGCTTCCAATTGACCAGTTCGGTCAACGTCCTCGGTGGCGTGCTTCAGGTTCGCAACCTTCGGGTTCCGGCCGATGCCGTCTTGCGTGCTTCCGGACCGAATCCGTTGCGGATCTTCGCGACCGGAACGGTCGAGATTCTCGGCTCGATCGATGTGAGCGGAGCCGCGGGTCCCGACACGAACCAGCTCCTTTCGCCCAACATTGCTAAGCCCGGTGCCCAGCCCACCTGCGGTGGCGGTGGCGGTGGCGGAGCGTCACAAATCACGAATACTTCTACGCCGCAAGGCGGAACCGGATTTGGAGCGTTCAGTGCTCCGGCCGGCGGGGGCCAAGGAGGCGAGACCGCTTACTTGATGACGAACAACGCCTTGGCCCGGACCGCAGCGGGCGGCGGTGGGGGCACCTTTGCGACGGTCGACGCCACGGGCAACGACATTGCGGGAGTTCAGGGCGGCAACGGCGCCGCCAACGCGTTCGGCGCGCTGACCGATACGACGCCGGCTATCGGCGGCTTGCCTGGCCCGTCGCCCTTTGTGGACAACAACCCTGACAACGACTTCTTCGGTCTGCTGACCAACTCGAGCGGCGAGCTGATTGCTGGCGAACTGGAGCAGCCGTGGGCTGGTGGCGGTGGCGGTGGCGGAGGGGATTCGACCAATTCGAATACCTTCCCGCAGCCGGGCTCCTTCGATCTAGGCCAGGAGCTCTCCGGTGCCGGCGGTGGCGGCGGCGGTGGTCAGCTCCAGATTCTGTCGCTGGGAGACATCATCTTTAGCGGCCCGAACGCTAGGGTCGTTTCCGACGGCGGACGCGGCGGTCGCGGCGAGAGCTCCAACTTCCTGAATGGAATCGCTGGCTCTGGTGGAGCTGGCTCCGGTGGGCACATCATCCTGCAGACTGCGGGCAACTTGGACATCACCGACCTGGAGGTCGCCGATCCGGTTGCGGTGGCTCAATTGGGCGGCGAGGAAGTCGTGCTCGATGCCTTCTCTGCGGCCGGTGGCCCCGGTGGCCCGGGTGTGGACTTCGTTTACACGAACGCCCAAGGGGACCCTCTGATCGGCGCCGGCGGCGCTGGAAGCGGCGGGGTCATCCAGGTCCACGTACGCTCGACCGACAACATCCTTCCGGGTGTCGGCATGCTCAACAATTTCGCGGTCCCGAACCCTTGGATCTGCGCTCCGACCTTCGGGGCCGTCTCCAGGGCACGGACCATCTTCTTGCCTTTGGGTGGCGCGCGTCTGAACCCGCTCTCGGAAATTGAGCAGGTGTTCTTCAACTTCCAGGGCGTCAATCTGACCGATAGCATCACGGATCCCGATGATGAAGACGAGATGATTTCGAACCCGGACTTCGGTCGTATCTTGACCTCGAACAACCAGGTCCCGGAACTCGATGCGATTCTGGAAGGCACGGTGCTGGATGTGGACCCGATCAACAACACGGTCTCGGTGGACGCCTCGGAGCTTCTCACGGACGTGAGTGAGCCCTTCTCGAACGACATCTACCTGCGCAACACTCAGCTACTGCGTCAGTTCGGGATGCGCCTGTCGAGCGGATCCAACGTAGTCACGTTCAACGTGAGCGAGGGAACCTTCGACTCGGAAACGAGCGAGCTCTCGCTGGTTCTGAGCGACCCGACGGGCACCCTGGTCAACTTCACGGATCCCGGCGTCGACTTCGATCTGGTGCCGCGCTTCTTCCGCGTGCTCACCAACGGCGTTCCGGACTTCCTGCCGGATTCCGCATCGGTCAAGTTCCGGTTCCAGGGCGTGGCCTCGGACGTGGATGGCAATCCGGATCCGACCAACATCCTGGTCCCGCAGCAGAACGAGCAGAGCGATGCGGAGTTCACCTCGGACATCCAGTTGTTCAACAACAGCCTTGCGGCTGGAATCCTCGATTACGTCCGAATGGAGATCGAGTTCGACTTGGACGCCGAGGAAGCGGGGTTGCAAGTGAGCAACCCGCGTCCGGTGCTTGACTTCGCGCGCCTCGTTTTGAAGTTCTGATTCCGAGCGGCCGAGGCCGCTCCGGCAGACTCCTAAAGCCGCCCCGGCCGGACTCCCCGGCCGGGGCGGCTTGGTTTGAATCCGGATGGGGCTGGGCAGCGACCGGCCGTCTCGATTCGGACGTCGGCGCTCGGGGCGAGCAAGGTTGAGGAGCTCCGGGGCACTAAACTCCTGGGCCATGGCGCCCCGCACTCGATGCCCAGTTCTGCTCGCTTGGGTTCTGTTGATCCTCGCGGGCGGGTGGTTGGCCGGTTGCAAGCCTTCGAAGGCTCCGCGGGCACTCGAGCTGGTGTCCTTTGCCCAGGGCCGGGCCGATCGGGTGTTTCTGAACGAGACGCTCGACTTCCGGTTTTCCGAACCACTGGATCCCACGTCGATTCACCCGGGTTCGGCTCAGGTGGTGGATGCGGCGGGGACGCGGGTCTCGGGGACCTGGAGCTCGGATCGGCGAAGTCTTTCGTTCATGCCCGACCTGCCGCGGTCGCCCGAACTCGAGGACTCGGGATTCGCTCCTGGGCGCACCTACTCGGTGACGCTGCTTGGGTTTCCGCGTCTTGACGGTCTGCGCACGCGTAGAGGTGAGCCGCTCGCGAAGACGTTGCGCTTTACTTTCCGCACGGTTGAGGAAGAGGGCGGCGGCGCCTTGTTTGTCGACGAATTTTTCGGCCCGCCTTATCCGCTCACGATCGAGCGTGCGATGTTCGAGGCGGACCGTCCGATCCTGATGAACGCCTACGAACCGCTCGATCCGCGATCGGTGCAAGGGGCTGACTTTGGGCTCTATCAATTCAACGCTCCGCGCGGCGATCAGGAACGGGCCGACGATCCGGATCCGGGAGCTCGAACGGGACTTTTGATTCTCGAGCTGAGAGCTCAGTTGCGGGAGAACACTCGCGAAGGAGCAGTGGTCGAGCTGTGGCCCCTGGAAGGTGGCATCGATTCACCGCGTCGCGTCCTGGAAGAGGGGGAGTACCTCCTGGTGTGCCGCCAAACTCCCACCAGCTTGCTCGAGCTCGGTGGGCATCCGGTCCCGGCGGGCTTTGGTTCGACACCGGTCGACGGGGCCTACCTGACGGTGACTCGGCCGAATACCGGCGGGCGCGATGTGTCGAGTTCGCGATGGGTCGAGATCGACTTCGTTCAGCAACGCGACCTGTCGGAGGCAACTCCGCCCGATGCGGACGGGACGGCTTTGTGGGTCGGAGACGGGTTGCTTACGGCGCGTTACCCGGCTTCGGCGGGGCTCGGCGGAGATGGGCCTGTGGAGTTGCCGGACGGAACTTGGTCCAAGGCCGTTACCGAGGCCACCGAACTGCGGCTGGGCGCGGAGGCTGTTTGCCAGCTTGAAGGCGACGGGCTTGTGCGCGTTTCGAGTCAGGGCGCCTTGCGGGTCGAGGGGCGCCTGACCCGCCGGGTCCGCGTGGGTCCGACAGCGATTCAACCCGAAGAATCGGCTGAGGACTGGATCCTGCGTCTGCGTCAGGCCGCACTCGACCAGGAGATCATGCCGGTGCCCGAATTCGCCGGTCAGCTCGAGGGCCGAGCCACGTCGAGCTGGCTGGATGTTTTGGAGGCGGCCGAGCTGTCCGGGCAGCCGTGGACTGTGCTGGTGGCCGGGGGCGATCTGACCGTTTCGGGAGAGATCTTCGTGGATGGGCCTTTGCTGCTGGTGGCCGGTGGATGGGTGAGGATCTCTGGCCAAGTGGTGGCCAGCGAGATTTGGACAACGGAGCCGCGGCGGGGTCAGCGCAGCCTGCCGCCCGCCGAGAAGCTGCCGTTCGAGTTGTCCCATCCGGCGAGCAACCCGCTCCGCCGTCCGCTGCGTTGGTCCATCTTGTCTCGGCCGCTGCCGCTTTCCGGCCCCTTTGGGCCCGCCGAGCTTCTCCAGCTCGCGGGGGATGGCCGGGCAGGGGTGCGGTTCACCGGCGAGAGCACCGGGCTCGACGGCTCGCGCCAGAGAGTCGGTCCGGTCGATGACCCTTCACTGCTGTTCGACGCTTCCGCGCTCAGTTTCCGTATCGACCTCGACATGCCTGCTGCCCACGACAAGCGCGCTACCGGATTCCAGCTGCCCCGCGTCGACGCCCTGCGCTTTCAAGCCCAGCGAGCCAACTCGCCGGAACGGGTTGGTACTGGCTTCGGGGAGGGCGGGCGGTGATTTCGTTCGCCTTTGTAGCTGTTCCGGTCTTAGCCGCGGTGCTCGGCATGCCGGCCTCCGTGGAGTCGATCTTTGCCGTCGTGTTCGGACTGTTGATCGGTTCGTTCCTAAACGCGGCGATTTACCGTTTGCCAGAACCACACCTCACGCTTTCGAGTCCCAAGCGCTCGATGTGCCCCAAGTGTGGGCATCAGCTCAGCTGGAGCGAGAATCTGCCGGTGTTATCGTGGATTCTCCAGCGTGGGCGCTGTCGCTGGTGCCAGGTACCGATCTCCCCTCGTTACCCTCTGGTCGAACTCCTGACCGGCGCGCTGTTTCTGCTCGCCTACCGGGCGACCCCGGACGGTCAGCTCGGACTGTTGCTGATCGCTTGGCTAGTGCTGGCCGGATTGGTGGTGGCGACCTTCGTGGACTTCGATCGCTTTGAGATCCCCGATGAAATCTCGATCGGGGGGATGTGGGCGGCTCCGGTTCTGTCCGTGATCGTGCCACAGCTCCATCGGGACACCTCTGTGGCGCAGATGCTCAGCGATGGACCCCAGGTGGACCGGATCGGCGCGCTGGTCGGCTCTTTGGCTGGGCTCGCGGTGGGGGGTGGTGTCCTGATCGGAATCGGCTGGATCGGCAAGCTGGTTTACGGGCGCGACGCCATGGGTTTTGGGGACGTGAAGCTGCTGGCCGCCGGCGGTGGGTTCGTCGGCCCCGGCGGGGCCCTGGCGGCCCTGGCGATCGGTTCGTGCGTGGCTTCGGTGGCCGGGCTGGTCAATTTGGTGCGCTTCACCTGCCTGGTGAGGCAGCGGGCGCGGGCCCGCGGGGGCAAGCGGCCCCTCGGAAAGGCCCTTGCAGTTGGGCGGATCGCGGGTCGTTACCTGCCATTCGGGCCCTACTTAGGAATCGGGATTGGATTCGCCCTCCTGGCTTGGGATCATCTGGTCCGGCTGTTGCCCCTCTAGGGCGGCGCCCGCTTCCCAAATTCGGTCCCCCCGGCCGAAGCTCCGGGGAGCGCCTACGAACTTCTGATTCCCGGTCTCCGCTTCTCAGGCCCTCGGCCACGAGCCCGCCCACTCGGCGAGCTCGCCTCGGAACGGACCCGGCTTCAAAACCCAAGCCCCGTCGTTCCGGGCGCACCCTCTCCTTCGATTCAGTCCATGCTCTCCTCCAAAGCTCCTCGCCGCGTCCTTGCGGTCCTCGCTTGCGTCCCGTTCTTCACCGGCTGCGCCACCCAGCAAATGATCGAGGAGTACGAGGGCCGGATCGTCTCCCTTCAGGAAGAGAAACGAGGCTTGAACCTCGACCTCAACAACCTGCGCGGCCGCAACTCGGAACTCGAGCGCATGTTGGCCGAGCGCGAGGTGTTCGCGGCTCCGGCCAGTGCTGGCCAGCGGGACCCGCTGCCTGACATCGGCTCCGGTGTCACGATCGACTACAACGAGAACGGCCTGCTCACGATCACGATCCCGAGCTCGATCACGTTTTCCTCGGGTTCCGCAGAGCTTTCGACCGGTGGACAGGCCGCGGTGCGCAGCGTCGCAGCCGAGTTGAACTCGCCCCAGTATTCCAGTGCGCGCTTTTCGATCGAAGGCCACACCGATACGGACAGGCCGAGCAAGTCCAAGTCGAAGTTCCCGACCAACCGGCTGCTGTCGCTGGCTCGCGCCCAAAGCGTGCACGAGTTTCTGGTCAACCAGTGCGCGGTGCCCGATGAGAAGTGCGTTGTCGCCGGCCACGGCGAGTACAAGCCGATCTCACCCGACAAGGCCGCCAACCGCCGCGTCGAGATCATCGTGCATCCCAACGGCTGAACAATTTTCCTAGCCTCCCTTTGCGGGCCCCGCCTCTCTTTCAGGGAAGAGGCGGGGCCCGCGGCCTTGGGGGCGGGACTCGCCGAACAGGCTCGGCAGGGAGTGCTGGCCGCTTGGGACTGGAGGGCCTTTCCGCTCGGAGGGGAGGAGAGGCAGGGCGCGAAGGGAATTTCCTCGGGAATCCAGCTTCCTAAGTGGGGGGGAGGCTGGGCTGGTTCGACCGGGAAGGGAGCGCACCTACTCGCGGCTAGCCCCCCCAGGCACAGGGGCCTCTGACCCGGGTTCCCCACGGCCCGCTCTAAGAGCCAACGGGCAGAGGCTCTCAGGCCGGGGGGGTCCTAAACGGCGGGGGGAAGGAACCCAGACGCGCAGTGCGCCGCGATCACGCTGCGAGCCGGACGTTCGCGGGTGCGGGAGTAGGGCGGCTGCTTTACCCGGGAGGACCCGGGGGGGGCCGGATCGGGCACCGGCAGGAAGTTCCACCGGCGGGGGCTCAAGCCCAGGACCTCCGACACCCGAAGCGAGGACAGACCTGGGCCCCCTTCCGGTTCTCCCCTCCAGCCATTCCCCGCCATGATCACAATGGAAGACCTCCTTGCCCTAATGGTGCGCAAGGGTGGATCGGACCTCCACATTTCCGTCGGCTCCCCGCCGCGGATTCGCGTCGACGGCATTTTGGTGCCTGTTGACACTCCACCGCTGGTTCCGGACGACACTCGTCGCCTGTCGACCAGCGTCCTGACCTCAGACCAGATCGCGAAGCTCGACCGCGAGATGGAGCTCGACTGTTCCTTCCAGCTAGAGGGACAAGGTCGATTCCGGGCCAACGTGTTTTATCAGCGCGGTTCGGTGGCTTGCGTACTGCGTCTCGTACCCCACGAAATCTCCTCCTTTGGAGAGCTGGGCCTCCCTGAGGAAGTTTGCGAGCGACTGTGCAACTTGCGTTCGGGCCTGGTGCTCGTCTGTGGTGCGACCGGCTCCGGTAAGTCCACCTCGCTGGCCTCGATGATCGACTTCATCAACAAAGGGCGCGAGGGTCACATCGTGACGATCGAAGACCCGATCGAATTCGCGCACAAGAGCCAGAACTGCCTGGTGACCCAGCGTGAGGTCGGCAGCGATACCAAGGGCTTTGCCAAGGCGCTGCGAAGCGTGCTTCGTCAGGACCCGGATATTGTGCTAGTTGGCGAGCTCCGCGACCTGGAGACGATCGAAGCAGCGCTAACGCTGGCCGAGACCGGCCACCTGACCTTCGGCACGCTACACACTTCGGATGCCGTTCAGACGATCAACCGGATCGTCGATGTGTTCCCGGCTCACCAGCAGCAGCAGGTTCAAACTCAGCTGTCGTTCTGCCTGGAAGGTGTTTTCTGTCAGCAGCTTCTGCCGCGCGCTGAAGGCCGCGGTCGAGCCATGGCTTCCGAAGTCATGACGGCTACGCCTGCTGTGCGCGCACTGATTCGTGAAGGCAAGGCTCACCAGATGTACTCGCAGATCCAGACCGGAGCTCGCTACGGCATGGGAACTATGGCAGCTTCGCTGGCCAAGCTCGTGCGCAATGGAACGGTTCGATTGGCCGACGCTGAGCGTTCGATGTCCGATCCGAGCGAACTGCAGACCATGGTGCGCGCAGCCTAATGGCGCGAAGCTCGAGCAAAATCCGGCGTCTGCTTTTAGACGCCGGACTGGTCAACCAAGACCAGTGGGACGAAGCCCAGGAACCGGGCAAGTCCACGGTCAGCCTGTTGCTCGAGCGCGACCAGATTGACGAAGAGAAGTTCTTCGAGGTGCTGGCTCGCGCCTCGGGGCTCCCGGCGCTGGATTTGTCCCGGGCTCACCCGGACAAGCTGGCGCTTGAGACACTTCCGCGCGAGTCGTGCGTCGAGCACGGCGTGCTGCCGATCGCCAAGAACGGCGACATTCTGACGGTCGCGGTCTCGGATCCGTTCGACGTGCTCGCCCTAGACGACCTCAACATCCTCTCCGGGTGTCGGGTTCGTCCGGTGCTCAGCCATCCGATCGCGATCCGGCAGGCCTTTGATCGGCACCTGGACGACGGAAAATCCAATGTGGACGAGCTGCTCAGTGGCGTTCACGCGGACGACATCGCGGTTGACGACGGCAGGCCGAAGGAAGCCGAGATCGATATCTCCGAGGGCGGTTCCGAAGAGGACGTCCCGGCGGTCAAGCTCGTCAACTTGATGCTGCTGAAGGCTCTCAAAGAGAAGGCCAGCGACATTCACGTTGAGCCCATGGAGAAGGAGCTTCGGGTTCGATACCGGGTTGACGGCCGGCTGAACGACATCATGCGGCCGCCGAAGAGCATGCTTCCGGCTCTGATTTCGCGCCTCAAGATCATGGCGAACTTGGACATCGCCGAGCGGTTTGGTCCGCAGGACGGCAAGTTCCAGATTCGATTCGAAGGGCGCAAGATCGACTTCCGTCTCTCGACTCTCCCGGTCGTGGGGGGCGAGAAAGCTGTGATGCGAATCCTCGACTCATCGGGGGTGGCAAAGTCGCTCGACAAGCTCGGCTACGAGCCGAAGAACCTCCAGGACATGCTGACGGCCTCGGAGTCGTCCTATGGCATGGTGCTGGTCACCGGTCCGACGGGTTCCGGTAAATCGACGACCCTGTACGCGGCTGTCAAAGAGGTCGCGACGCCGGAGATCAACGTGGTGACGGTGGAAGATCCGGTCGAGTACCGGATGGACGGCGTCAACCAGGTGCCGGTCAACCCCAAGCGGGGCCTGACCTTCGCCGGCGCGCTCCGGTCGATCCTGCGTCAGGACCCGGACGTGGTGCTCGTTGGTGAGATTCGAGATACCGAAACGGCCGAGATCGCGGTGAAGGCCGCGCTCACCGGTCACCTGGTGCTCTCGACGCTGCACACCAACGATGCCGCTTCGACGATCACGCGTCTGGTGGACATGGGAATCGACCCGTTCATGGTGTCGAGCTCGTTGGTCTGTGTTGCGGCCCAGCGTCTCGCCAGGGTGCTGTGTCCGCACTGTCGGTTGATGGTGCACTTGCCCAAGGAAGAGCTCTACTCGGTCGGCTACCGCGAGGAAGATCTGCCGGGCCTCGAGTTGTTCCAGGCAAACCAAGACGGCTGTCCCCGCTGTACGGGTGGCTACAAGGGTCGCTTCGCCCTCCTCGAAACGCTGATGCTCGACCACGACATCAAGCGCATGGTCGTGGAGGGGAAGTCGGCCGGTGAAATCAAAGACGTGGCGCTGAAGAAGGGAATGCTCTCCCTGCGTCGCGTTGGCTTGCTCAACGCCATGCGCGGCAAGACGTCCGTTGAGGAAGTACTGCGCGTGACCATGGCTGACTGATTCAGCACTGGAGCCTGGTCGAGCCTCACTTCTCGCCGCTCTAAAAATCAGACCTACTTTCTTCCGTTTTCCGCCCATCACTCCATCCCTCGAGGAATTACTCCTGTGGCCACTTTCCGCTACGCTGCCAAGGACCCGACTGGTCAAACCGTCGAAGGTTCGTTCGACGCCGACGACCGCCAGGAAGTTCTGGCTCACCTGCGCCAAAAGCAGCTGACCCCGATGCGGGTCGAGGAAGGCGCGGGCAAGGGCTCAAAGACCAAGTCCAAGGGCAAGACCAAAGCCAAGGCGAACCAGCCAAGCGGCGAGAAGTCCGGCGGCTTCTCCTTGAACATGACTCTGGGCGGCAACGTCCCGAAGACCAATCGCGACGAACTGGTGCTGTTTACGCGCCAGCTCTCGACGATGATCGGGGCCGGCCTGTCGCTTCTCGAGTCGCTGGATGTTCTCGAAGCTCAGGCTGAAACCCCGGGGCTCAAGGCGACCTGCGCCAAGCTGACCTCCGATCTGCGCGGCGGGTCGGACCTGTCCACCGCAATGGAAACTTGCCCGAAGGCCTTTACGCCTCTGTACTGCTCGATGGTTCGGGCTGGTGAAGCGTCGGGTCAGATGGACGTGATCCTGTTGCGCTTGGCCGAGTACGTTGAGTCCTCCGAAGAGCTGCGTCGCGAGGTCAAGTCGGCGATGACCTATCCGGTCATCAGTCTGTTCCTGGTACTCGGGATCACCTTGTTCCTGATGCTCGGAGTCGTGCCGACCTTCCGGCAAGTGTTCGAGAGCCTCGGCAGTAAGCTGCCGCCGCTCACCGAATTCGTGCTGGCGACTTCGGATTGGCTGCGCGAGAAATGGGCCCAAGGGCTCGGCGGCGTGATGGTCCTCAGTGCGGCGTTTTGGATGTTCTCGCGCACCGAATTTGGTGCCTTGGCTCTTGACCATGGGCGCTTGCGAGCTCCGGTTTTCGGGCAGCTCGCTCGGAAGATCGCGCTGGCGCGCTTCAGCCGTACCTTCGCAACCCTGATCCGATCCGGTGTGCCGATCATGGGCACCTTGGACATCGTCTCGGAGACGGCGGGCAACCGTGTCATCTCGAATGCGGTGAACGCTTCGAAAGACAGTGTCCGCAACGGAAACATGTTGTCCGAGCCGCTCAGCGAGGCAAAAGTCTTCCCGCCGATGGTGGTGCGGATGATCTCGATCGGCGAGAAGTCTGGTGCGCTGGAGCAGCTGCTCGAGAAGATCGCCGAGTTCTACGATGCTCAGGTCAAGGCACAAATCAAGTCGTTGACCAGCTTGATCGAGCCGTTGCTGATCAGTTTCATGGGAATCATCGTAGGCGGCGTCGTCTTGTCGGTGTTCCTTCCGATCCTCGATATCGTCGGTCAGTTGGGAAACAACAGCGGCTGACGCGAGGCAAAACGACGTCCTGAGTGGTTCAAGGGCCCGGCGAGCGCGCAAGCGCTAGCCGGGCCCTTGGCTTAACCGAGCAATTGTTTCCGGACTGCGGGGCTCCGAGAGGGGTGAAGACAAGCCCTTAAAGCGATTCGGGTCCGGAACCGATTTCCGATCGAACGGGGCCTTGGAAGAAAATCCGAAAAGTCCCGTTGACATTCAAGGCGGGGAGCTTGGAAGGCCGATCTGCTCTTTTGTCCGAAGGGCTGATCCTGCCTCCCCGTCCGTGCCTGGATGGGACCCGAGGTGGAGCTTTCCAAAGGGCAACTCGTTTCTGCGCGCCGTCGTCGCGCCGACCCGAGCCCGAAGCGGGTTCCGCAAGGATCCGGCGCTAGGGCACGGACGGTGGGACGCGGAAGTGCCCTGCCGCCCCACATTCTCGGGGAGGCGCGGTGTGCACGCGACGGGTTTGACAGAACCGAAGGCATTTCCAACAGAAAGACTCCATACCGTGAAACTAAACAACCGCAAGAACGCCGGTTTCACCCTCATCGAGCTGATGATCGTTGTCGCGATTATCGCCGTGATCGCCTCCGTGGCGATTCCGAAGCTCCTGAGTGCCCGGCTCTCGGCCAACGAATCGGCCGCCATTTCCACGCTCCGCTCGATCGCCTCCGCGCAGGCCCAGATTCAGTCGTCGGTTTCGATCGACGTTGACGAAGATGGCGCCGGTGAGTACGGCTTCTTCGCCGAGCTCGCCGGTACCGCGCCTCTGCGCGAGGCCGACGGCTCCGGCGGCACCGCGTTGGGCGGCGTGAACGAAGTGCTGTCGCCGGCCATGCTCAGCTCCGCGCTGGGCTTGGTTGACGACCGTGTCGTGACCCGCTCGGGCTACGTCTTCCAGATCTTCCTTCCGGACGCCACGGACCCGCCCGCCGGATCCGCTGAAGCGGCCGATGGTGGCTGGGATTCCGCGAACCCGGTCGACTCGGACAACTCCGAGATCTTCTGGTGCTGCTACGCGTGGCCCCTGGACGCTGGCGGAACCGGCAACCGCGTCTTCTTCATCAACCAAGACGGCGACATCCTCCAGCACAACAACAAAGACGGTTCCGGCGGATGGAACTACGAGGGTCAGATCGCGGGTGGTAGCACCCCGGAATTCAGCGCGGCGTACCGCCCCTCCGGCGTTGCCGGCGGCTCGGACGACGACATGAGCGCGGCGACGGCCAACTCGGCCGCTGGCTTCGACGGTTCTGACATGAACACTTGGACTGTCGTCCAGTAAAGCTGCCCTAGCATAAAGGTCAGGCGTCGCGGCTCACGCTGCGGCGCCCGGCTCCAAGCAATCAAGGGGGGCCGTAACCAGTTTGCGGCCCCCCGATCTGTTTTCTTCGCACCGATTCGCAGCGCGCTCTACGTTCCGCTCGCCCGCTGCACGGCTCGCAGCCTGATCCCTTCAAGGCTTCCGCTCGCCACCTACCGCTCAAGACCCATGCGTCAACTTCGCCCTACCCGCCAGCCGCTCGGAGACTCCTGCTCTCGGCACGGGTTTACGATCGCCGAACTCATGATCACGATTTCAATCGCGGTCCTGATCAGTTCCTTCGCGATCCCGAAGCTGCTCGCGGCGCGCCCTGTTGCGAACGAGTCTGCTGTGATCTCCACTCTGCGCGCGATCTCCGCTGCGCAAGCCCAGATCAAGACGATTGTCGCCATGGATACTGACCTCGATGGTATCGGGGAGTACGGCTACCTGGGCGAACTGGCCGGCACCAGGCCCCTGCGCGAGTGGGACGGTGCGGGCGGGATGGAACTGGGCAACGCCTTCATGAACCCCGACTCGCTCTCGGTCGCTTTTGGCGACGTCCAAGACGGCGTTGTGCTGCGCTCGGGCTACTACTACCGCATGTTCCTGCCCAACGGGGACAGCGAGCCGAAGGGCGTGCCTGAGGATTTGAACGGTGGGTTCACCGAAGGTTCGGCTGTGGATTCATCCCAGGCCGAGATCTACTGGTGCTGCTACGCCTGGCCGCAGATCGCTGGCCGCTCCGGCAACCGGGCCTTCTTCATCAACCAAACCGGCGATCTGTTGCAGTACAACAACCGCAACAAGAACGCTCAGTACTCTGGCCTCAATGGAGGTCCTGAGTTCTCGGCTGCATACATCGCCGAGGATATGAGCGGCGCGACCGCCAATTCCGCCGCCGGCCCGATTGGGTTCGACGGCTACGAGTGGAAGGTCACCCAATAGGACTCTCGCGCGGGTCAAGGCGCCGGGGATCCTGAGGGGCGGACCTAGTGTCTTGCCTGGGCCTGAAAAAAACCTCGGGTGAAGCACCCCCCGGGGCACGGCACTCCGGTCACGCCCGGCTAGCGCGACGGAAGGCCGAACAGGGCATCGGCATTGAGCGCCGCCCGTTCCGCTAGAGCGCTTGAATCGTCGCCGCGGGTAGCCGCGACGACCTCGAGTACCTCGCGAACGTTGGCGGGCTCGTTGCGTTTGCCACGGCGCGACTGGGGGGCGAGGTAGGGGCTGTCCGTTTCGACCAGCAGGCGGTCTTCGGGAACAAGCTTGGCCGCCTCGCGGTTGAAGCTGTTCTTCGGGTAGGTGACGACGCCGGAGAATGAGATGTACATCCCAGCCTCCAGATACCCGGGAAGCTCGTCTGGGCCCATCGCGTAGCAATGCATGACGCCACGCACGCCGGGGTGTTCGCGCAGCAGAGCAAGCGTGTCCTCGTGGGCATCGCGGCAGTGGATGACGACCGGCTTGTCCAGGCGGCAGGCGAGTTTGAGGTGCCAGGCAAAGTTCTCGAGCTGGGCTTCGCGGCCCGAAAAGCCCTTGAAGAAGTCGAGCCCCGTTTCGCCCACGGCAACGCAGCGCGGATCCTCGCACAGCTTCTCGATTTCCTCGCGCGCCCCCGCCAACACATCGTCCGCATCGTGGGGATGAATGCCCGCGGTGGGGTAGAGCTGGGGGTGGCGGTCGGCTAGCTCGAAGCAGGTTCGCGACGTTTCAAGGTTGGTTCCGACCAAAACCATCCGATCGACGCCAGCCTGGGCCGCGCGGTCGAGGACGCCGTCCAGGTCTTCGATCAGACCCTTGGAGTAAAGGTGTGAATGGGAATCGGTCAGCACGGAATCACGGGGCCAGTCGAGGTCTTTGGGCCAGTCGAGATAGTTGATCTGGTCGAGGGCAGACGCGGAAGCAACCGGCTTCAGCGGGCGGACTCGAGGTTGTCGAGCGCGCGGGAAAGGAAGATCTGCATGTTGGAGTCGGCTTCGAGTTGGAGCACGCTGGTGATCGAAGCGATGGCGGACTCGTTGTCTTCGGAGTCCATGATGGCCTGGGCGGCCTTGCGACGAAGGATTCCGTTTCCAGTGGACTCGGTGAGGATCGCCATCAGCGCCTGGGAGACGCGCGGGCTGGAGAGTTGGCCGAGCTCGCGGACCGCTAGGTGCCGAGTCGGGGAGTCCAGGCGGATGTCGGTTGCGACCAGAATCAGGGTTTCCTCGCGAGGATGATCGATGGCTTTGGCCGCGGCCAACCAGGCGGTGAGCACCATTTCGCGCTTGGGGAGCGTCTGGCTGCGCAGGCCCCCGGTGAGCAGCGGCTCGAGAAGATCGACTGCGAGCTGTGGCCGGACCTCCGCAAGCAGGGCTGCCGCAATCCCACGTTGGCGCAGATCGAGCTCGAGCGGGCCGCCGGCGAAGTCACCGACGGCGGCTTCCAGCAGGGGTCCCGCGTGGTCGGGATCCGCGTAGGTCCCGGCTGCAAGGAGCCCGTCACGGACGCGGTTGTCCAGGCCGGGATTCTCCTTCAGGTGCTGAAGCAGGGCGCGGCCCAGGGCGGGGTCGGCGCCGTGCATGCTCTTCAGGGTCGCACGGGCACGATCGCGCTGGGCGTACTCGATGTCGCTGGTCGCGGTCTCGGACGGCGGGGTGAGCGCACGGAGGACGTCTGCGACGGCAGCGGAGACCTCGGGGTCGGAGAGGTCGGTGAGGGCTTTGCTGGCCCCGGTCTCGGGCTGATTCGAACTCGGATCCCTGGAGGAATCCGTATCTGTGCCGCATCCGGCCAGGGGGCTCGCGAGGAGGGCCGCCAGGCAAAGGGCTTCCCAGGTACGGAGCGAGCGAAGGATCGGAAAGCGAGAGGGTCGGGCGAGTCGGATCATAGAAAGCGTCGGTCGGTCGGTCGGAGGCCGGCCCAGGCGTAACTCTGGCACCGTATCACCGCGGACGGCGGGGGAACCGACCCAAGGTCGGAGCGCTCCAGGGGAGCAAAACCCTGGCCAGGCGCAGAGGGGTACGGAAGCCAGGTGCCGAAGCGCGTCTAAATTCTGTGGCCGGTTCTGGGGACTTCTTGGGGCGCTGGAGTTGTCGTGGAGGTCGCTGAGCGGGCTCGCTCCGGTTGTGCGGCTTCGCGCGCTGAACCGCTCGAACCTGAACGATCCAGGCCCTCCGGGCGGATCGGGCGTTCGAATCCCACGGGCCCCGAGGGTGACCCAGAAGGGGCGCGGGGTAGGAGGGGGAGCGATGAACCCGCTGGCAGCCGCCTTGCGGGCCCGAAATCGCTGGCAGGCGCCGATTTTGGCGTCTACCATCGACCCTTGGCCAGGGATTTGCTTCCTGTGGACTTGCCCCCCCGTGCGCGAGTCCCCCAAGGGATCGCAATGACCGAACCGTCCCGTCCGGCGCCACCTGTTTGATCAGGCCGCGTCCAACCAGTGCTTCCGCGGCTTCCCGTGCCCGGACGCTCCCCACGATCCGACTGATCGCTCCATGCAAGCCAGTTCGACTCTCTCCGGCCGCACTCTCCAAACCTCGGTGACCCTCGCGTCCCTGGGGCTTTTCCTAGCGAGCTGCAGTTCCGGCAGCGACGGCCCGAATTCGGAAGACATTCCGGGCTCGTCGACCATGACGATTCAATCCTGCGTGCTCGGCTGCAACGGCCCGGCCACGGGACCGCTCTCCTGCGCGATCAACGAAGTTTTCGTCAACCAGGACATCTGGGTCGAATTCACCAACCCGGTCGACCTGACCTCGGTCACCAACTCGACGTTCCAAATCGTCGAGAATTCGACGGGGATCGCGCCCTCCGGATCGTTCTTGATCGATCCCAACAATTCGCGCCGGGTGATCTTTCGGCCGAACCTGACGTTCGACGCGAGCGGCAACCCGAACTTCGGGCTGAACGCTGCCAGCGTCTATCGGATCACAATCCCGGGCGTCCTGGGTGGGGGGCAGGGGCCGTTCATCGAGAACCTGAACAACTCCCCGAACCAGGTGGTTCTGGACTGCTTTGTCGGCAGTGGCTTGGGCATTTTTGACGCCGTTCCGGGTGCCCCGACGGTCGAGACGTTCATCGACGTGCGCGATGAAACCGGTGCGGTTGTCGAGGTCCTGCCGATGGCCGGCGCGGAAAGCGTCCCGATCAATTCAAGCCTGCGCTTTGAGTTCAACGACTTGATGAACCCCGCGGCTTTGGTCAACCCTTCGACGAACACGTCGAACACGCTGCGCGTGCTGCTCGATCTCGATGGCGATCCGACCGGGTTCGAAGACCAGGTCGAGCTCCCCGGAACCTACGAGCTGATTCTCGACGAGAACATCAATCGAACGATCGTCCAGTATTTCCCGAGCGGCAACTTGCCGACCTCGGGATTGAATCAGCTCCAGCCGCGCCAGATCGTGGTCGATGTTCCCATTCAGATCGTGGACCTCGGGGGCAATGCGATTCAAAACCCCGGCAATCGGATCTTCACGACCGAGTTCGTGCCCCAATCCGAGGTCGTCCTGACCGAGAACTTCGATGGGACCGATCTAACGGATACCGATCGCACGAGCACGTTTATCGAGCCGCTCGCGGAGTCGGTCGAGCCGGTCTATGAGGGATTCACTCCGGTCGACGAAATCGGCTACTTCGGACGCATCCTTCCTGGCGCGGGCGGTGGGCTCGGTCGTCTTGGCGACTTGCGAATCGAGACCGGCGACGCGCTCGTGATGTCGACTGGTCCCGACATCCCCACGGTGTTTGGCCCGGCTCTCACGACCGGACCGGTCGACGAGGATGGAGTCCCGACCACCGATCCGGAGGCGATTGAGGCCTATCACGTGCGCACCATCGTTTTGGATGACTACCTGAACGAAGAGATCGACCCGGGAATCACGAACATCGAAATTTCAAACGGGGTGTTCGACTTCGCCTCGCTCAATATCCAGCCCGGAGCTGAGCTCTCCTTTGTGGGAGAAAACGTCCCTCGCTTGTTCGTTCGCGGTCGCGCGGTCCTCTCCGGTTCGGTGGCCTCGACCGGTGGGGATGCCCCGGCTCACGACGGCCTGCTCGGATTCGGCGGCCTGGGTGGCGAGGGCGGCGTGAACGCTGGCGCCGGTGGCGAGGGCGGTGATCGTCCCGACTTGACGGGCTCTGACCTGACTGGGGCCATCACCTTCTTGGGTTACATGCACGACCCGGATGCGGAAGTCGACACGAATGGCCAGCAAGGCATCGGCCGTGGTGGACTCGATCCGGTCGGCTTCAACGGCTTCGGTGCAGGCGGGGGCGGTTCGGCCTGGCCGGCGGTCTTCCCCGGCCCCGAGCGCGAGGACTTGGGCACCTTCGAGCCCAACAGCGAGTGCACTTCTAGGCAGGCCGGAGCTCCCGGAGCGGGTGGCTCGTTCGCCCTCGCCGGCGACTCGGGCGTCTACATTCCGATCGGACCAGCGACCGGGAACCCGATTCCTCCGCCTCCGGCTGCCATCGCTGCTGACGAGCTCTTCTCGGCATCTTCGCCGGGCTTCAGCCTGGATCCCAATCAGGGTGGAACGCTGCTCGGCGGATCCGGCGGCGGCGGCGGCGGGGCCGGCATTACCGGTACGAGAACCAATGGGTTCCCGTTGCCCCCGCAGAACTGCAGCGCGCCGTTCCTGGGGGACGACCTGTTCTTAACTTTCTACATCGACCAGTCCGGTGCCGGGGGTGGAGGCGGAGGTGGAGCCATGCAACTCCAGGCCGGCGCAGCTGCCGAGATCCAGGGTCGAGTCGACGTCAGCGGAGGCGCGGGCGGTGGCCCGGTGCCGACCTTGCTGGACGGAGGCATCACCTCGGACAACCAGCGTCGTACTTCGCCTGGGGGCGGTGGTTCGGGAGGATCGATCCTGATTCAGTCCCTTGATGTCGACATCGCGAGTGTTCCTGGCACGGTGGACATTTCCGGCGGCGTGGGAGGCTTCAACGGTCTCGGCGACGGCGAGATGCGGGGTGGTGCTGGTGGCCCTGGTGTGATCCAGGTCTTCAAGTCACCCCAGCAAGTTCTGGACGCAGAGGCGGTCGCCCCCGGCGTCCAGGCCTTCCCGAGCGAAGAGCCGGACGATGTTGAGGTCACCGACTACGTAAATGTTCAGGACTGGAGCTTCGTCTCGACCGGGCCCGGCTCGGCTACCGGCTACCAAACCTGCTGGATTGCTCCTGACGTGCCGTTCTTCAACGTCGAGTACTTCGAGGACGACACCAGCGATCCCGATCCGGCCAACCACATCTTCGGCTGGAACATGAAAGTCGAGTTGCAGGGTCCGGCGGGCGTGGTGAACTACCGCGGTCCCTCCTTTGTCACCTTGACGAGTGGAATGGACTTGGAGGCCCAATTGGGGAACCAGGTGGGCAGCTCGGCCTTGATCGTTCGCTTCCAAGGGGTGCGTGCAAACCAAATGCTCGACGACCCCTGCGGTCAAGAGCTCGACGACGACGATGCTGTGATCGATCGGGCCACGCTGACTCCTTGGGTCAACTCGCCTGCGGAATTGAACACCTACTGGAACACGATCTTCCCGGATAGCCCGGGAACTGCGGCTGCCTTCCGCCCGAACCTGATCCGGGCTCAGATCCTGTTCGATCACGATGCCGCACTGTTCAACACCATCGAATCGGTCGTCCAACTGACGATCCGGAGCCAACCGGACTGAGCCACGACTGGGATCCGGCCGGGGTTGACTTCGCGGCCGGCCGGATTCTCCAGGTCCTCGGCGGAGCTGCGCAGCACTCTGGCTCGGGGCTGCTGCGTGATTCCCCCCGGTTGAGTTCCTCGGGACTCCTTGTCGCACAGCGGCCCGCGCCTTGGCGCGGGCCGCTTGCATGGCAAAGAAAGGCCCGAAAGCGACCCAGGGAGGCCCCGCGCTTGGACGAGCTGAGGCGAGGTCCGCGAGGCTCCAGGAGGAGAAATCGCGCTCCAGGGCTGCCAGAGTTGCTTTGGAACGGAGTCCGATACCTAGACTTGTCCCATCATGGCCCGTGAATCTACAGGGGCTGCCTTTGGGCAGTCCGCGACGCCTGACTCCGTCCGCCAAGCTGGAGTCTCGCAGGTCGAAGACCGCCGGAACGACCGCGAGGAGCGAACACGGGCCCTTGAGCGCTTGGCTCGGAGCGAGTCCGTCCTGATCACCGGCCACCGGAATCCAGATGGCGACGTGGTCGGTTCGGCTGCGGTGCTCGGCACCGCTCTCGAGGCCCTCGGCAAGCGAGTGCACCTGGTGCTGCCCGATCCGGCCCCCAAGTACTTGGGCGATCTGCTGGAGCCCTTCCCGTTCCAAGTTTTTGGCGATGCTAGCCTGCCGAAGGTCGACCTGGTTTGTGTGGTGGATGCCTCCGAGGTCGAGCGCATCGGTCCGCTCGGAGAGGCCCTGTTCGGTGGAGCAGCCGCCCCCGATTTGCTGATCGTCGACCACCACTTGTCAGGGGCACCATCTGAACAGGTTGCGACAAAGCGGTTTGCCTACCGCGATGTCACCGCAGCGGCGACGTCTGTGTTGGCCCTAGAGATCGCCGAGGCCCTCGCGGCCCCTCTGACTCCGGCCGCCGCCGATGCGGGCCTGATGGCGTTGATCAGCGACACCGGGGGATTTCGATTCGAGTCCACGAACGCCGGCGCGTTTGAGGCGGCCGCACGATTCGTGCGGGCCGGCGCGCGTCCCGATCGAATTTCCGAGTCGACCCGCGGTCGAGATGAGCCCGGCCGCCCTCACCAGGTTGCGCGCCTGCTTGAATGTTCGAGCTACCGAGCAGGTGGCCGAATCGCCTTCTTGCCACTGACCGCCGACGTACTGGCGGAAACGCCAGACGCCGACCCTGCCTCGGTGTACGAGACGCTCCGCGGCGTGCGTGGGGTTGACGTTGTGGCCAGCGTGCGTCAACTGCCGAACGGGGCCGCCAAACTTTCCCTGCGGACACGTGCGCCCTTCAGCGCTGCTGCCCTTGCGGGGGAGTTTGGGGGAGGCGGACACGTTCGGGCCGCAGGTGCCACCTTGGAATCTGTGGAGTCGTTCGGCGGATTCGATGCTTGCTGCGAGCGCGTGATCGAGACCCTTGAAGCAGCCTTCGAGGATGCGCGGGAGACCGGGCTAGCATGAAAATTGCGATCGTCAGCGATCTGCATGCCAACCGCGAAGCGGCGGAAGCGGTGTGGGCGCATCTTTCCGATCAAAACGTAGAGCAGCTGGTTTGCCTGGGAGACGTTGTTGGCTACGGGCCCGATCCGGAATTTTGTGTCGACTTGGTTCGCGGGCACACCGAGTTTTGCCTGATGGGCAATCACGATGAGGCCTTGTTCCGTGATGCCTCGGACTTCAATTCCTACGCTCGCCAAGCGATCGAGTACACGGCGCGCCGAATGCGGCCGCGCTGGTGGAGCTCGACCCAGCGGCGAGAGCGGTGGGAGTACTTGTCGAAATTAGAGCTGTCCAAGAGCCTCGGCCGGTTTTCGTTCTACCACGGCTCGCCGAGGGACCCGGTTCGCGAATACGTGCTGTCCACCGACGGCCTGCTCAATCCGGAGAAACTGCGGGGAGTATTCGACTGCCTGGAAGGTGTCGGATTCGCCGGGCACACTCATCAGCCGGGGATGCACGACGAAAACCTGCAATGGCACGGACTCGGGGGCGCCGAGACGTTTCGTCTTCCGCTTCCTGAAGGACGCAAGGCGTTCGTCAATGTCGGATCCGTAGGGCAGCCCCGGGACGGCGACCCGCGCGCTTGCTATGCGATCTTGGAGGATGAGCAGGTGATCTGGCACCGTGTCGAATACGACATTCGCCAGACTCAACAGAAGATCATCGCAACGCGCGAATTGCCCGAGATCTTGGCGCGTCGGTTGGCGGTCGGGAAGTAGTTCGCGGCCCGCCTGTGAGTCGGGGCCCCATCTCAGCCGTTCCGAGTTTCTTCGGATCGCTCCCGCGGCGCTAGGGGCCTGCTAGACGCCGGCCCGTGCGGGTGCGCACACTAAGCTGAGGGGATTCCGGCCTCTGCCGCCGGGGAGCCGGGTGTTGTTTCTCGGGGGACTTGAGCGAGCCGAGCGTAGGCGGAGCCTGCTTCGCGGGGTAATGGCAAGCGAATCGCTTCACGATTCTCTGGGGTCCCCAACTTTGGCCTTGCAGCCTGACCGTTACCCCCTCGTATTTTTATGGATTCGAAACTCGCCGTTCGGCATCCGCTCAAAACTCGCTCGTCCCCTTTAAGCGTCCCGTTCGGAATTTCCCGTGCGACGGTTTCCCCTAGCCATCGAGCGCTGGGCTTGTTGGGGCTTTTTGCTGTGCTGCTGGCCACAGCTGCCGGCTGCGGTTCGAGTGGCGAGGGTGCCTCCGCCGAGATGGAGATCCTCTCTTGCACTCTGGGCTGCCATGGGCCGGAAGATGGCCCTTTGGGTTGTGCGATTACCGAGGTGTTCGTGAACCAGGGCATCTGGGTGGAATTCAGCAACTCGGTGGATCCGAATTCACTCACGCCACAGACCTTTCAGATCATCGAGTCCGCGACCGGGATCTCTCCGCCTGGCACCCTTCAGGTCGATCCGGGCAATTCACGCCGCGCTCGATTTAGCCCGAGCCTGACTTTTGACTCAACCGGAGCGGTGAGCTTCGGACTGCGCGCGGGTAGCAACTACCGTTTTCTGATTCCGGGTGTTTCTGGGGGAGGGGACGGGCCGTTTCTCACGGACACCAACGGCTCGCCCAACCTGATTCAGCTGGATTGCATGGTCAACACCGCGCTTGAGCCGCTTGACCTGGTGCCCGGAGCGCCGCGCGTGACCACCTTTTTGGATCTTCCGCCGCTGGCCTCCGGCCCGGGGGAAGCCCCCGGTATCGATGGGGCGAGCTCAAAGCCCTCGATGGCTAGCGCGATCCTCTTGGAGGGAGCCGCCGAGGTGCCGATTGGAGCCACCCTGCGTTTTGAGTTCGATGACCTGATGAACCCAAGCACGTTGGCCAATCCGGTCACCAAGACTTCTAGCACCCTGCGCGTCTTGGTGGATTTGGACGGGAGTGTGGCAAGCCCTGAGGATCAACTCCTTTTGCCGGGCGAATACGAACTGCTGCTCGACGAACAGAGCTTGCGTACCACGGTGCTCTTCACGCCTTCGTCCCCATTGCCGACGGCCGGGACCGATTCGATTTCGCCGCGGCTGATTTTGGTCGAGGTGCCCGCTCAAATCTCGGACCTGGGTGGCAACCCGATCCTGAACCCAGGGACACGGATCTTCACGCCCGAGACAGCCTTTTCGGATCCGACCGAGTTGCGCAGCGGATTCGACGATCTTGAGGGTCTGGACCCGATGCGCTCGAGTTCCTCCCTCGAGCCGGACCTGATCACCATCGAGAGCATGCTGGAGGATGGCGACGTGGTTGGGCAGGTCGAGCACATCGGTCGCGCCGCACCGGGACTCGGTGGTGGACTCGGCCTGCTCGGCGATCTGGAGGTGGTGAACGGTTCGCCGCTCGTGCTCTCGACGGGGCCTGAAATTCCCACGCGTTTCGGACCGACTCTTGAGTCCGGCCCGGTGGATTCTGGAGGCGCCCCCGCCGAAGATGCTGCGTCGATCGCGGCCTATCACGTCCGCGCCACGGTTGTCGATCCGGTCCAGCTTGAGGGGCTGCCCGAGGGAGTGATGGGTATCGAAGTTCGCGATGGGGTCTTTGAGTTCGCTTCGCTCGATGTCGAGCTCGGCGGGGAGCTCTCGTTCGTTGGCGAGCAGGCACCGCGGATCTTCGTGCGCGGCGAAGCTCGGGTGCGAGGTTTGATCACGGTGACCGGGGAAGATGCGTGGCCCCACGATTCGCTGGCGGGCTTTGGCGGGGCGGGGGGAGCGGCCGGTC
>CAZUCE010000011.1:0-119518 GCA_964619265.1 uncultured Planctomycetaceae bacterium | reverse complement strand
CCCATGAGCCCCTCGGACACCTCCCAAGCCCCCCACCGCGCAGCCATGCTCTCCTGGATTGGTCGGTTCTTCGACTCCTCGATCGGCAAGAAAGTCACGATGGCCCTGACCGGCCTCTTGCTGGTTGGCTTCCTCGCGATGCACCTTGCGGGCAACCTGTTGCTGCTCGAGGGACCCGAAGGCGAGGCGTTCGGCGCCTACGCTCAAAAGCTCCACAACCTCGGGCCGCTGCTCTACGTGGCCGAAGCTGGATTGATCGGCCTGTTCGGTCTGCACATCGGATTCGCCGTTCGAACGATCCTCGAGAACCGCCGCGCGCGGGCGAGCTCGGGTGGATCGGTGGGTGGATCCAAGTACGCGGTGTCTTCCGGCCACGGCGGCAAGACCTTCGCATCGGCCTCCATGCCGATCACCGGTGCCATCGTGTTGTTCTTCTTGATTGTTCACATCCTGAACTTCCGTTTGGACGGAGCCTTCAAGGGCTTGTTCGTGCACGGGCCAGGCGGCGAGTCGCAGTACGCGAAGGCCGCCGGGGTGGTGCTTGAAGAGATGGCCTCGCCGCTGATCGCGATCATCTATCTGGTCGGCGTGGGTGCGCTGACGGTGCACCTTTCGCACGGGATTCAAAGCGCGTTCCAAACCCTGGGCGCAAACCACCCCAAGTTCACTCCGATGCTGCGTCCTGCCGGGGTGGCGATTGCCGTCCTGATCGGTCTCGGTTTCGCTTCGCTGCCGTTGTTCGCGCTGCTTCAGTAGCGCTCCATTTCACCCTCACCGAACTTCTCTGAACGTGCCGGCCAACGCCTCCCGCCTCGACGCGAAGGTCCCCAGCGGCGATATCGCCGATCGTTGGGACAACCACAAGTTCGACCTCAAACTGGTCGCTCCGAACAACCGACCGAAGTTCCGCATCCTCGTGGTCGGAACCGGTTTGGCCGGGGCTTCGGCTTCGGCCAGCCTGGCCGAGATGGGCTACGACGTCACGACGCTGTGTATTCACGGTTCGCCGCGTCGCGCGCACTCGATCGCGGCCCAGGGCGGAATCAACGCTGCGAAGAACTATCAGAACGATGGCGACAGCGTTTATCGCCTGTTCTACGACACGGTGAAGGGCGGTGACTTCCGCTCGCGCGAGTCCAACGTCTACCGCTTGTCGCAGATCTCGACCGAGATCATCGACCAGTGCGCAGCCCAGGGCGTGCCCTTCGCTCGCGAGTACGGCGGGACTCTAGCCAACCGTTCCTTCGGGGGCGCACAGGTCAGTCGGACGTTTTATGCGCGCGGTCAAACCGGCCAGCAACTGCTGCTCGGCGCCTACCAGGCGATGATGCGTCAGGTTCAGCGCGGCAAGATCAATTTGGTCACTGAGCGCGAACTCGTCGATGTTGCCCTGGTCGACGGCGTTGCCCGGGGCATCGTGGCGCGCGACCTGCGCTCCGGTGCGCTCGAGCGCTACGCGGGCGAAGCGGTTCTGCTTTGCACGGGCGGCTACGGCAACGTCTTCTTCTTGTCGACGAACGCCAAGAAATCGAACGTCACGGCTGCCTGGCGCGCG
Source organism: uncultured Planctomycetaceae bacterium (assembly GCA_964619265.1). Lineage (GTDB taxonomy): Bacteria > Planctomycetota > UBA1135 > UBA1135 > CAZUCE01. Next base: position 117,963 of record CAZUCE010000011.1, on the reverse strand, counting down.
CACAAGCGCGGGGCGTTCTTCGCCAACCCGTGCTTTACGCAGATCCACCCGACCTGCATCCCGGTTTCGGGGTCGTATCAGTCGAAGCTCACATTGATGAGCGAGAGTCTTCGCAACGACGGTCGCGTTTGGGTTCCCAAGAAGGACGACGACAAGCGTGCTCCCGGTCAGATCCCGATGGAGGAACGCGACTACTACTTGGAGCGCCGCTACCCGAGCTTCGGCAACCTGGTCCCGCGGGACGTGGCCTCTCGGGCCGCGAAAGAACGCTGTGACGCGGGCTACGGTGTCGGTTCGAGCGGGATGGCTGTCTACTTGGATTTCGCCAGCTCGATCGAGCGCGATGGCCGCGAGGCGATTTCCAAGAAGTACGGGAACCTGTTCCAGATGTACAACCGCATCACAGGAGAGGACCCGTACTCCTCGCCCATGCGCATCTTCCCTGCGGTCCACTACACGATGGGCGGCCTGTGGGTGGACTACAACCTGGAGACCACGGTTCCCGGCTTGTTCGCCCTCGGGGAGGCCAACTTCTCAGACCACGGTTCGAACCGGCTCGGCGCCAGTGCCCTGATGCAGGGCCTCGCGGACGGCTATTTCGTGATCCCTGCGACGATTGCCGGACACCTGGCCGGTCGTACGCTTCAACCGGTAACCACCGATCACGAAGCGTTCGCCGAGGCCGAGGCCAGCGCGCGCGGGCGCTTGGACAAGATCATGGCGGTCGGCGGGTCCAAGCCGGCGGATGCCATTCACCGCGAGCTCGGGCTGATCATGTGGGACCGCTGCGGCATGTCCCGAACCAAGCAGGGTCTGGCCGAAGCCAAAACCAAGATTCAGGAGCTCCGTGAGGACTTCTGGAACGAGGTTTCCGTGCCGGGCGGAGCTCGCGACCTCAACACCGAGCTGGAGAAGGCTGGCCGCGTGGCCGACTTCCTCGAGTTTGCTGAACTGATGGTCGAGGACGCTTCGGTTCGCGAAGAGTCCTGTGGTGGGCACTTCCGCGAGGAGCATCAAACCCCCGAAGGCGAAGCCAAGCGCGACGACGAGAAGTTCTCGCACGTGGCGGCTTTCGAATACACCGGCGACGTGAGTCGCGCCGAACGCCACACCGAGGCGCTCGACTTCGAATACGTCAAGCTGACCCAAAGGAGCTACAAGTGACCGCTTCGACCCAAAACGGGGCTTCGGACCATATCAGCCTTACCCTGAAGATCTGGCGCCAGACCGCGCGCGGCGCGCCGGGCGAGTTCGAGACCTACCAGATGGATGACGTGTCCACACACATGTCGTTCCTCGAGATGCTGGATGTCCTGAACGAACGTCTGGTCCACGATGGCAAGGAGCCGGTTGTGTTCGATCACGACTGTCGCGAAGGGATTTGCGGCAGTTGTGGTTTGGTCGTAAACGGCCAAGCCCACGGACCCGACGAAGAGACCGCTGCCTGTCAGCTGCACATGCGCCGCTTCCGGTCCGGCGAGACCCTGTGGATCGAGCCCTGGCGCGCGAAGGCCTTCCCCGTCGTCAAGGACCTAATCGTCGATCGCTCGGCGTTCGACCGGGTGATCCAGTCCGGCGGCTACATCTCGGTGAACACCGGATCGGCGCCCGACGCCAACTCGACTCCGATTGCCACGGATGCGGCGGAAGAAGCCTTCGATGCTGCGGCCTGCATCGGTTGTGGCGCCTGCGTCGCCGCCTGCCCGAATTCTTCGGCCATGCTGTTCGTTGGAGCGAAGGTCTCGCACCTGGCTCACCTGCCCCAAGGGCAGGCCGAGCGGACCTCGCGGGTCGTAGCCATGGTGCGAGCCATGGACGAAGAGGGCTTTGGCAATTGCACCAATCATTACGAGTGCTCCAAGGCTTGCCCGAAGGCGATTGGCGTTCAGCACATCGCCCAGCTGAACCGGGACTACCTCGGAGCCAATCTCCGCGGCTGACGAGTTTTCCAAGGCCCAAGGGAACGGCTCGCGGGGCCCGGTGCTTCTGCTGGAGGCTCGGCTGAAAGCTCGGCTGCGTGGGAGGGGCTCGGCTGGGGCCGGGCCTCGCTGGGCGCCGGGAGAGGGTTTGGGGGCGTCCCGCGTTAGAGCCCTTGCGCCCCCGCTCGGAAGTACCGTGGGCTCAGCCGGGCCCGGGGTAGCTTGGCCCTTTGCTCTGGGTTCTTTCCGGTAGGTCGAATCCGGTTTCTAGACCGAAACCCTGGCGCCTGTGGATCGGGCTGGCGCACGGCTTTTGGGGGGGGCAAAAATCCGGAGCTGGGCGGGCTGCGCAAAAAGCGGATCAGAAGGGACCTTCCCACCGGGGGCATGTGTGTGGCGCTAGCGGAACGCCGGCTCGAGCGGGGTTTCGGCAGCGTCCACATGCAACGGTCCAGGTGTGTTCCGGATGTGTCTCGAGCAAGCCGTAAAACCTCCTAAGGGGCCTTTGAGCGCCTTTCGAGGTCGAAAGGAGTTCCGCTTGAAGGCCGCCGTGACGCGATTTGCGAGACGAAGCCCCGAGGCTGGCGAAAACGGAGCTTCTTGATCCGGTTGGCACGGTGGTTGCCATAGATCTTCCGTCCAACCCCCCCCCTCAGCAGCTCGTTCGAGTTGGTTTGGGAGGGGCCGGGCTTTCTCGACACAGCCTCCCCCCGGGCCTACCCGCGGTTCGCTGCGAAGAGCCGAACTCGGGCGTCAGCCCTCGCCAGCCTTTCGAGCTGGCGGGGCGAGTCCTAAACTGCGGCTCTAGCAACGGCGCCCGCCGGTCTCCCGGAACGGCTTTCCCCGAGCCTGATTTCTCGTCACTGCCGGATCCCCATTCACGCACCCATCCGCCTTTGCGGATGACCTTGCGCAACCAAGACCTTCGAACGAAGCCATGAAGAATCTTACGAAGTCGGCCCTGGCCTCCGCCGCGATCGTCGCGGCCGGCAGCCTTTGGGTCGGTGATCTCGGTGCCCACGGCGGCACCTACCGCGGTCCCGGTGATACCGTTCCCCCCGGCGCCGGTGGCGGCGGCGGCGGCGGCGGCGCCACTGGCGGCGCCCCCGGAGCTCCCGGTTCCACCCCTCCCGGTGGCCCCGCGACCGGCACTCCGACCGGACCGACCGGCGGCTCCGGCGGCAACACCCCCACCACGACCGGCGGCGGGCCGCCCGTCGACCTCGAACTGTGGACCTTCTGGTGGGAGTTCAACAAGGATCCGTTCCTCAACCTGAAGGCGGCCATCTACGACGGCCGCGAGGTATCCGGTGATGGCGAGCAGTTCCTCGGGCGCGGCTCCAACGAAGATGTGAAGACCACGTTCCGTCCGAACAATCAGCAGATCGCGAGGGCCGCGGCGGCCATCAAAGAAATGCTGGAGAGCGAGTCGAACAACGACATCGTGACCGGCTGCCTCATCGCGCTCGCCAAGATCGGTGACACCGTGCCCGAGTCGGGTCCGTCCGAGTTCGAGGAAATCATTCGTCCGTTCATCGCGGACAGCAACCAGGAGATTCAGGAGACGGCAGCGCTCGCGCTCGGAATCCTGGCCAACCCTTCTTCGCTGGACACCCTCGAGGCTTTGGTGCTCGACAACGAAGCGGGGCAGAAGATCGTCGGGTCCTCGGAAGTCGACCTGCGGACCCGCTCCTTCTCCGGCTACGGTCTGGGCCTGATGGGCGCGGCCGTCGAAGACGAAGCCGTTCGTCGCCGGATCGTTCAGATCGCCGCCGAGGCTTTGGAAGAGGCCAACCGCCTTGCGTTGCCCGACGTGGGCGTGGCCCTGATCACTTCGATCGGCCTCACTCCCCTACCGGTGGCCGGCGCCGCTCTCGACGAGGACGCTGAGTACAACGCGTGGGATTCCCGCGAAGCTCAGGTGGCCTGGCTGCTAGAGCAGATGGACGACTCCCAGCTCAATCGCTTCATCCAGGCGCACATCCCGGTGGCCCTCGGGCGCCTGACGGTGGACGCTGGCTCGGTCTCGATGAAGACCCAGGTAGCCGAAGCGCTCTTGCGTCCCCTGGACAAGCGCAAGGGCAAGGACACCTCGATTGAACTTCGCCAAAGCGCGGCCTTTGCTCTCGGGCTGGTCGGGGACTGCGACGAAGACGACATTGACTCCAAGATCCGCGAAGCGCTGACCAAGGAAATCAAGAACCAGGAGAACCAGACTCGTAAGTTCGGCCTGATCGCGCTGGCCAAGACCGGCGCGCGCAAGGGCGACAACGCGGACGACCCCTGGGGCGGCCGCGGCGACGTCGAGAAGTTCCTCCTGGATCGCCTGAAGGGCACCAACGGTGAGGATCACTGGGCCGCTCTAGCCATGGGCGTCTATGGCTTCCAGCTCGCTGAGCAGAACCAAAGCGCTCCGGTCGAAATGAAAAACTCCCTGCTGACCGCCTTCCAGAAGTCCAAGTCGGCCGACCAAGTCGGCGCGTACGCCATGGGCCTCGGAATGCTTCGTCACACGGCTGCCAAGGAAGCCATGCTCGATCGCCTCGAGAAGATTTCCGAGCCGATCGCCCAGGGCTACGTGGCCCTGGCCCTCGGCTTGGTGAATGATTCCGCGGCCAAGAAGCCGATCCAGGAGTTGGTCGCTGAATCGGAGTACATTCCCGACCGCCTCAAGCAAGCGGCGATCGCGCTTGGTCTGCTTGGCGACAAGGATGCCGCCGGCGGCCTGATCGATATGCTGGCTGAAGCCGAGACGATTTCGACCCAGGCGGCGATTGCGTCGGCGCTCGGGTTCATCGGCGACGGCGACTCGATCGATCCGCTGATCGAGATGCTGAAGGACGACCAGATCCCGGACACGGGTCGTGCGTTCGCTGCGGTTGCCCTCGGCATCGTCACCGACAAGGAGACACTTCCGTGGAACTCCAAGATCGCTGTCGACGTGAACTATCGTTCGTCCACGACGACCCTCAACACGCAAAACGGTCTCGGGCTGCTGAACATCCTCTGATCGAAGCGGCGAGATTCGCTGCCCTTCGCCTAACTGTCCGCGGCCAACGCCCGGCTGTTAGAGGCTGGCCTCCTAGAGGCTGGGGCGGCGAATGGTTCGAGCGGCCCGCGGAGCTTCAAGCTCCGCGGGCCGCTTCGCGTTCAGGCGCATCCACAAGCCACTTGTGCCGGAAGCAGCTCCAGACTTGTTCTCTTGCGTTCGAAGGTAGGCCCTTGCCGAAACACCAGGCGAACAGAGTCGACCCCTGAAGGCCCCGGCGCGCGTGGCACAGCGTTTGATTTGGGCCGACCGGGCCCCGCGCAAGCAGGGCTTCGAAGCTCGCCGCAGAGGGATCCGCCGGAGGAGCGCTCGAGGCCCAATCTGCTCGCGTGGGGACCCACTTCCCTGCGGGCTCGACCCCGGCGCAGGCAGGCCGCCTTTCCACCCGCAGAAAAAATGCTCGGGGTCGCCCAGGGGGCGTGCGAACTCGATCGCTCCAGGCTTGAAAGCCCCCTCGCACCCGCCTCCAGGGGCTCCAGATGAGCATTTCGGAGCGGTACGAAACTTGATGGCTACGAGGATGCACTTCCGTCTACGACAGGAATCCGGGCTGCATCAGCAGGAAGGGCCTGGCTCGAAGCGCACAACAGTCCTCGGACTGTTCGCGGTTTGTGGCTTGGTCCTAGGGTCCGAGGGAGCGCTCGCAGCTGCTCAGGGGACCAATCCTCTGCTGAATGCAGAGCTAGGAGGAACTTTCGGGAAGATCGGGAGCGAAGGTGACGGCCGCCCGGGCAACAACCCGGGCGGCGCACCGGGTTACTTTGGCCCCGGGGACACCGCCCCGAACGACGGAGGGGGCGGCTCGCCCCCCGCGGGGGGCGGTGGCAGCACCTCCGGTGGCAACAGTGGGCTTGGGCCGGGTTCGGGAGGCACGGGCTTCGGCGGGCCTTCCCAGCCGGGGAACGGCACGACCCCGGCTTCCTCCCCATCGCCGTCAGCCGCTGTGAGCGGCTCCGGAATTGTCGCCGCGGGCCTGTTCGACTGGCGCACCGTTTGGGACTTGTACCGTCGAAAGACGTTCGCGGAGCAGCTGTTTCAGCACCCCGGATCGGTGGCTACCGGGACCACGGAACTGTTCCTCGGTATCGGACGCAGCCTCCCCTTGCGTGAACCTTCTCCGCGGGTCGGCGAGGAAGAGCTGATCGTTCACATCGCTCCGCGCCTTCTGGAGATGGCTCGCCCGGGGGAATCCAATCCCGTTCGGCTCGAAGCCCTGCTGGCGCTTGGGCGAATTTCGGATCGACTCTCCGGCCCGCTCCTTGATCAACTGGCCGGCACCCTACGAGTCGCCCTAAAAGATGGCGCGCAAGCGGTTTCAGAAGGAGCTGCGATCGGTCTCGGCATGGCGGCGGATCCGCGCTCCGCGCCGTTGCTCGTCGATTTGGTGCGCGACACGCCGGCTGGCCGCGCGGCGTGCGGGCGGTCACCGGTGCCCGAGCGCCTGCGGGCCTTTGCGGGTTACTCGCTCGCGTTCTTGGCACGGGCAAGCGACCGCGAGGACGTGCGCCGCTACGCGGTCCACCATCTTGAATTCGTGCTGGACAACCATCGTGACGGCGCTCTGCCGGACGTGGCGGTTTCAGCCCTCTATGGCTTGGCCTTGATCCCGGTCGAACGGATCGATCTGTTGGACCCGGCCGGTCGGCCCGAGCCTGCTAGCGCCTCGAGGCTGGCCGGAATTCGGCGCATCCTGGCCGAGTTGGACGCGTCCGGTCGCCACGACGACCGGCTCCGTGATCACGCTCCGGCGGCGCTGGCGCGGTTGATCGCCGATCTGCCAAAGGATCGCCGCCCCGAACTGCTCGCGCTGGTGGCCGGTCCGCTCCAGAAAATCGGGCGAAACATCGGCCGCGAGCGCCAGACCTTCCGAACCGGTGTGGCCTTCGCCCTGGGAGCCATGCTCTCCTGCGGCGACGGACCTGCCGGCGAGGGTCTTCGCAAGTTGCTTTTGGGGCTTTGCGAGGACTCCAATTCCGAAACGCGGCAGGCTTCGCGCTTGGCTGTGGGCCGGGTGCTCGGGCGCACGGGGAGCGGCTCGGAGGCGCGCGCCAACCAGGAGGAACTCGCCGCTTGGTTGTTGCGCGATCTGGTTCGCGGGCGCAGCAGCGACCGGGCCTACAGTGCTCTGGGTCTTGGCCTGGCGGCCGAGGCAAGACGCCTTGAGGGCCTGTCGGTGCCCGCCGAGTGGAGCGCTCAGCTCGAACTCGGGCTGCGCGATTCGAACGGCCCGGACAACTTGATGGCCATCGCGAGCGCCTGCGGCTTGACGGGGAACGCGAGGCTTGAAGAGGCCCTGCTGGAGGCCTTCGACGGTGCGCCCGAAGGTGAGCCGAGGACGCGCATCGCGTTCGCGATGGGGTTGGCTGGGACGCGCGGTGCTATCGAGCTGCTTGAGGATTGGCTCGGGACTCGAAAGGGCGATCGCGGTTCCATGGCGCGGGGGCTTGAGGCCATGGCGTTGCTTGGCGCCCAGGGGGTGCTGACCGACGCCCAAAGCGCCCTGACCGCCGACCTTCCGGCCGTGCAGGCAGCTGGGATCTTGGATGGCCTAGGACGCACCGGTGACGCGCGCGCGCTCGAAGCGCTGCTGCATTCCACGAACAGCGATCGGGTTGACCTGGTGCGGGCGGCGGCGGCTCGTTCCCTGGGAGCCCTAGCCGACAGGAACCCGAGTCCCTGGTGCGAGGACCTGGCGGATGTGGCCAATTTGACGGCCGGAGTCTCGACCCTCTTCGACTTCGGCGGCGGCGGGCTCTTGGACTTGATTGAGTACTAAGCGTCCGCGGGGAGCGCTCCCGCGACCTAGCGCGGGCGGCCAAGCAACCTCCCGCCGCTAGGGACGAACCGCGGGGCCGCGGCCCAGGCTCCAAATGGCCAGCCCGGCGCAAACAGCCATGGCCAGGGCGGTCCAGCGGGCTCGTCGCTCGCGCTCAAACAGCAGGCTGCGTGCGTCGATCAACTCTTCCGCGCGAGCGCGGTAGTCGTTGGTGGTCCGGCGCCAGGCATCCGAATAAGGCTCGAGCCAGTCGGCCCGTGGCGTTTCCTCCAGCCGGGCTTCCATAGCTTGCACGGCGGTGAGGGCGCGGGGGCCGTGTCGATCCCAAAGGGCAGCCTTGGCCGCATAGAATTCGAGCTGCATGGCGGTTTCGCCGTCCTGCGCTCCGAACTCCCCCGCCGCTTCCAGGCCAAGCCTCGAGGCCAACTCGTAGCGGCCCGCGGCCTCTTGGATGCGAACTTCGAGCAGGCTGCGGGGTGCGCCGGGCGGCGCGGCTTCGAGGGCCTCGAGGGCCTCGGCCAGCCGGCCGGCCTCGAGGTGAAGGCGCGCGCCTTCCAGGTCCACGCGCGAGGCGGGCAGAGCAGCGCTGCAAAGGAACAGGGCCAGCTTGAGGCAAGTGCTCGACCTCATCGCGCTGGCTCTGCTTTGCGCACCAGGCCGCGCGCGGCCAGGGCGTCGATCGGGTTGCGGTCGTCGGTGGAAGCCAGTTTCGCGTTCGGTTCGAACCAGCGCGAGTTGCCGGGGACCCGGCGCGGCTCGCTCAGCCATGCCGCCTCGGGCCCGGAGAGTTCGAATTCGGGCGAGCCGGGATCCGGCGGATCGAGGTCGTTTCCGATGAACACCGAAACGTTGCGAGCGTTCAAAACCGGCAGGGCCAGCGCTCGCCGGTCGAAGGCGCTGGCCAGCGTGGATGCGAAGCGCGTCAGGACCGGATCAGAGAGCCCGAAGGCGCCGACGTTGGCCACCACCATTCCCCCCGGAGCCAGCAAGCCGCGTACCTGTTCGAAGAACTCGAGGGTCGAAAGGTGCGGCGGGATCTCGATCGCATTGGCGTAGCAGTCGAGCACAATCGTATCGAACGGCCCGTGTGCTGGTGAATCCGATAGCGCAGCGAGGGCCACGCGTGCGTCGAGCCCGCTCCACACGGTGACTTGCGGATCGTCCACTGGAAGCTCGAAGTGGAGTTGCCCCAAGCGAACCACTTCGGGATCGATCTCGACGCCGAGCACCGAGAGCCTGGCCTCCCCGCCGATCGCGCCACGCAGGACCCGGTGAGCGGTCCCAGCGCCAAAGCCAAGCACTAGCGTTCGTTCCCGCTCGGGGGCGGGACGAGCTTCACGGGATGCGCGCTCGGCTCGCCAGCGAAACGGCAGCACGAAATCGTCGTAGTAGAAGCCTGGCCCGAGGAATCCGGCTTGCGGGGTCCATACCGATTGGTAGGAGTCGGAGACTTCATTGATCGCGAGGAAGCGATAGGGCGTCTCGCCGAAGTGTTGTTCGGTCACGCGTACGCGTTGATAGGCGGACTCGACCTCGGCGAGCTGCACGACTCCTTCGCCCAGGCGCGATTGGTCGATGCGAGCCGAGGCGCTCTCCACGGAAGCGGGAATCAAAAGCCCAACCGCGATCGAGGCGGACAGGGCCGCTCCCGCACGCGCACCGCCTGCCCGATACAACGCCGTTGCAGCCAGCATCGAAAGGGCCGCGATTCCGAAGAAGCCGCGGGTCAGGCCCAGCTCGGGAAGCACCACGTGGGTCGTCGCGAAGGTCCCGATCAGGCTACCCATGGTCGAGCAGCCAAGAATCAACCCGCCGGCGCGTCCGGCGGATAGACCCGGGCCGCGGGTCAGTCCTTCCACGGCGAGCGGACCGATCGCACCAAACGCGATGGCGGGCAGGACAAACAGCGCGCCCGAGCAGGCTAGGCTGCCGTAGGCCAGGAGCCGGCCGGCTTCGGCCAACTGGAAGGAAGCGGGCAGGAACCAGCGGGCGGTCGGTTCAGCAAGCCATGGCAGCGCGGCGGTCAACAGCCCCGCGATCACCAGCAGGACGCCGGCTCGGCGCCCCGGAGAGTCGCCGGAGGCCAGCCGGGCTCCGAGCAGGGCGCCAATGGCCAATGCGAGCAACAGCACGCCGATCACATTGGTCCACACCACCAAGCTGGCGCCGAACCAAGGCGCGAGGAGCCGGACGGCCGAGAGCTCGACCGCCATGACGCAGGCGCCCGAGAGCCCGACCCCGATGAGCCAGGGCAAGCGGGGCTCGCCGGCCGCCCGGGTCACTCGTTGTCCGCTTCGGAGAACGAGTAACGAGCCGTGGCGACCGAAAGCCGGGTCGGGTCGTTCGCGAAGTAGAAGCGATTGATCATGCCCATCAATGAGCGCTTGATCTCGCTCTCGTGCTCGGTGCCGTTGATCACCACGCGCACCGGGCGATCTAGATCGACCAGGCGGTCGTTGAAGGAGATCGTGATTTCGAAGAAGCCCGATCCACTCACTTCGATCAGGTTGTTTTCCCGGTCGACCTGGGCCTCGATGTGCGGACTTTCCTCGAGGTCGAAGCCATCGACTTTCAGCCAATACGAGTCGCCGGCGTAGAGCTCAAGCGGCGAATAGACTACGCGGCCCGGAACCGGCTTGCGCGGGTTCTCCATGGCCCAAGCCCACATGGCTTCCAGGTCGCGCTTGGATTCGAATCGGCAGTTTTCGTATCCCAGTTCGTCGACTTGCTCCTGAAAGGCCGTGCTCGCCGATCCGCCGCTCATGAAGTAAGTCGGCAGATTGGCAAAGTTGGTGGCCGGCGTGTCCCCGGGATCCCCGGAGACGAGGACCACCGAAGCGAACAGGTGTGGGTAACGGGCTGCAATGTCCATCGCCGCCGCCGCGCCTTTTCCAAAACCGACGAGGATCGTGCGGTCTGGATCCACCAGGTAGGAGTCTTTCACCTCGCGGAGAACCTGCAACACGCTCGCAATCCCGCCGGGCACCCCCTTTCCTCCTCGCTTGTTCCAGCTGTCGGGGTCCGCTGGCATTCCGATCTGCGCCATGACGGCTTGCTCCGCGATCGGGGTGGACACCCAGTCGTCGAGCAGGGTCTGCTCAAGATCGACCGAGCCGTCGGGAATGACCAGCAAGCACGGCCAGGGGCCGCTCTTTACCTTGTAGGCCTTGGGCGCGTGCAAGGCGTAAGAGATGGTGTCGTCCCAGACTCCGTCGAAGTCCAGCTTGGCCACGCGCCCCTTGCCCTTGACGCTGTCCTTGTAGTCGGCGCCGCCGAGCAGGCAAGCCTGTTCAAAGTCCACCAGGTTGCGCAGCAGAGTTTCCGGCTCGAGCCGCTTGTGCAGGCCCTCCACGGTGTCCTCGAGATCACTCTGCGCGTCGAGGACCTTCTTGTCGGCCTGGCGAGCCTCCAGGTAGCCGAGGATCACTTTCACGAGTTTCCTCTGGTCACCGGACTTGAGGATGGGTTCGCGGACTTCGACAGCGGCCGTGGCCTCTTCCGCCGGGGCGGGATCCTCGGTCTCTTGGAAGAACGGTGCGCCGACGGGCAGGACGGGAAGCGCCTCCACCTGGCTTGCCGGCCGTTCTGCAGCGCGATCGTGGCCGAAAAGCGAATCGACAACCCCGAAGGCGATCAGTGAAGTCGGGATCAGAGCGAAGGTGAACGGACGGATCGGGTACATGGGCGCAAGCGTGGATCAAAATTGCAGCCTGACAGCTTGGACACAGCATTCGAGGGCCGATCGGGCAACGGGGCTGAACGGCTGGAACGTGCGGCGGGCTGCCGAGCGGCGGGTTCGAGTCGAGGGCGGGCGGCCGATGGCCGTCCTGGACGATCTGGAGAAGCGCCTAGTCTAGTAGGCCGCGAGGACGGTCCAGCAACCAGTTGAGCCCCGAATGCGCTTCGGAGGCTTGGCCGAGCCCCTCGGGGTCCCCGGGACGGAGCTTCAGGGCAGCAGAGTGCTTCAGGGCAGCAGGGTCAGAGCCCACCCACGCAGGGACCAGGGGGCCGGCGGGGTTCGATCGCAGCCCGCTCGGTAGCCCGCACGGGCCGCTTCCAGCCGGCCGGCGAGGGCGTCCGCGCGGGCCAGGCTCAGCGCGGCGTTGGCGGAGCCCAGGCGGACGGCACGCCCGAGCCGGGCCCGAAAGAGGTCGGCGTGCCCCTGACCGCTGGCCAGCAACGCTCGCTGATTCCAAAGCTCAGCGGGGTCGGTTGAGCGAGGGAGTTGGCTGTGCAGGACCGCATCGGCTTGGTCGAACCGGCCGGTCTGAGAGAGCACCAAGCAGAGATTGACGGCCGTCCAGTCGGCGGCCACACGTTCGTGGAGTGGCGCGGCAAGCACCTCGGCTTGCTCGTGGCGACCCTCGGAGGCGAGCTGGACCAGGATCTCGAAGGCGAGCTGTTGATGTTCGCCGGCGACGTCGCCGGTCGAACCGGCCAGACCGGCAGCTGCAGCTTGCGCGGCAGCTGCGGCGTCTGAGTCCAGTTGCTGCTCGGCCAGGACCCAGCCCTGCGCCGCGGGGACCGATTCGATCGGCGCGGGATCCTCTGGAGCGGGAGCCGGTTCCTGAACCGCGTGAACGGCGGAGGCCAGCCCGGCGATCAAGGCTCCTGCCGCGAAGCTCCTCAGTCGCTTGGAGCTGGAATTCATGCTGTGAAACGGACTTCTCCGGTGCCCGCCGCGGTCTCACCGAGCACGAAGGCTTGTTCGCCGCTCGCTTTGAGGTGCGCCATCACGTCTTGCTCCCGATCGCGGTCCACGAAGAGCACGCCCCCGACGCCCATGTTGAAGGCCCGGAAAGCCTCGTCTCGTTCGACGCGGCCGTCCTCGGTGAGCAGCCGAAACAGGCCTGGAAGCTCCCAGCTGGTGCGGTCGATCAGGGCATCGACGTCCTTGAGCACACGCACCACGTTGCCGGCCAAGCCTCCACCGGTGATGTGCGCGAACGCGGCCAGGTCGCCCGCTTCGATCAACGGCCGCAGAGCTTTCAGGTAGCAGCGATGGGGTTCCAAAAGCGCCTGCGCCACCGTTCGGCCTTCCAGCAACTTGGGTTTTGAGTCGAGCGCATGGCCTTGTTCGTCGAACAGCAAGCGGCGAGCCAGCGAGTATCCATTGGTGTGCAGTCCGTCCGAAGCGAGCCCGATCAACGTTTGGTTCGGCCGGACGCGCGACCCATCGAGCAGGTGCTCGCGTTTGACCGAGCCAACCAGGAAGCCAACCAGGTCAAAATCGCCGGCGGCGTACAGCCCGGGCATCTCCGCGGTTTCACCGCCAAGCAGGGCGAGGCCGTGGTCCGTGCAGGCGTCGGCGCAGCCTTCGATCAGGCCCGCAACCGTCGCCGGGTCGAGCTTGCCGACCCCCACGTAGTCGAGGAAAAACAGGGGGCGAGCGCCTTGGCACAGCACGTCGTTGATGCAGTGCTGAACCAGGTCGCGGCCGACCGTGTTGAAGATGCCAGCACGCTTGGCGACGTCGAGCTTGGTGCCCACGCCATCTGCGCTGGAAACCAAAATCTCGCCGCCGGCGTCGACCCGGTCGAGGTCGAACAGGCCTCCAAACAGTCCGACGTCCGCGAGGACTCCGGGTGTGAAGCTGCGGCGGATCGAGGCCTTGGAACGTTCCAGGGCTTCGTCCTGGGCGTCGATGTGGACGCCAGCGTCGCGGTAGGAAATCGGCGAGTCGGTCACGGGGCGGTCGGCGCGGGCCGATGTCGGGTCGTGGGGCGGACAAATCCGGGATCGAGGGCCCGGCTGGCCTGCGATCCTCGCGGATCCACCGGGCTTACGGAAGCGCCATGCCCCCAGAACGAGGGCTAGGCGGACCGCCGCCCCGGCTGGACGCGGTTCCGGGGAAGCCGGGACGGGGCGTCTGCGGCGGGGAACGGCTCGGTCCGGAGCGTCCTGTCCCCTACACTCGCGCGCCTGGGCCACCGGTCGATCGTTCTCGATCGGCGGTCTGGGCCCGGGCCTCCTCCATCCTCTTCTTCATGCCGTTCGCTTCCCGAACCCTCTCGAAGCGCCCATGAAGCGACTCCTCCTCCTCGGGAGCACGGGCTCCATCGGCACCCAGACCCTCGACCTCGTGTCCGAGGACCCCGGCGCGTTCGAGGTCGTCGGCCTGGCGGCGAACCGTTCGGTTGATCTCGTGCTGGAGCAGGTCGCGCGCTACCGGCCTCGGTTCGTGGCGCTTTCCGACTCCATCGCGGCCGAGTCGCTCGAGGGTCGCCTGCCCAAGGGAACCGAGCTGTTCCGCGGCCCCGGCGCCGTGCTCGAACTGATCGCCGCCGCCGAATTCGACCTTGCAGTACACGGCATGGTCGGAGCCGCAGGCCTGGCTCCCAGCCGCGCCGTCCTGGCCCGCGGCAAGCCACTCGCGCTCGCCAACAAAGAGTCTCTGGTGGCTGCGGGGGAGCTTCTCATGGAACTCTCGCGCTCGACCGGCGCCAAGATTCTCCCGGTCGACTCCGAGCACGCTGCGATTGCGCAGTGCCTCGGGGACGAGCCCGCGAGCCGCGTCCGCCGGATCTTGCTGACCGCCAGCGGCGGCCCATTTCGGGACACCTCGGCCGAACGCTTCGCGGACCTGACCCCCGCCGAGGCCCTCGCCCATCCCAATTGGGACATGGGGCCGCGCATCTCGGTGGGCTCCGCGACCCTGATGAACAAGGCGCTTGAGGTCATCGAAGCCCATCACCTGTTCGGTTTGGATGCGGACCGCATCGAAGTGGTGGTCCACCGTCAGTCGATTGTTCACTCGATGGTCGAATTCGTCGACGGTTCGGTGCTGGCCCAGATGGGACCTCCCGACATGCGCGGTCCGATCCATCAGGCGCTGCACCATCCACAAAAGCGCCCCTCCCGTCTCAAGGGGTTCGACCTCGAGCTGTTCCGGGAGCTGACCTTCGAAGCCCCCGATCGGGACCGGTTTCCGGCTCTCGAACTCGGTTTTCGAGCGGTTTCGGAGGGCGGGGACGCCGGGTGCGTGCTCAATGCTGCCGATGAAATCGCGGTCGCGGCGTTCCTGGACGGACGCATCCCGTTCCCGGGAGTTTCGGCGATCGCATCGGCTGCTCTCGATGCACCGCGGCTTCGGCCGGAATCCATCGACCAAGTCCTCGAGCGCGACGCGGCAGCTCGCGAAGCAGCAGCTGCGGCTGTATCCAGTCTGGAAAATCCGTCCAGCAAAGCTCAAAACCTCACCTCTCCAGCCTCCCCTGAAGATCCGTCCCCGACCGGGGGCCAGCCGGCCGCGGAACGCTCGACCCGCGGAGCCTGAAGCGCCGAAGAAGCCCCATGGACTACGTACGCATCCTCCAGGTGATGGTCGGAATCGGCCTCGTGATCTTTGTGCACGAGCTAGGTCACTTCATTGCCGCCCGCTGGTGTGGCGTTCGCGTTCACGTGTTCAGCCTGGGGTTTGGGCCGAAGCTGTTTGGGTTTGATCGCGGCGGGGTTTCCTATCAGATCTCAGCGGTCCCGCTCGGCGGTTATGTGGCGATGGCCGGCGAGCACTCCGGCGGCGACGGCAAACCGCCGCGGCCGGACGATTTGCGCGCCAAGTCGGTGGGTCAGCGCTTCTTCATCTACTCCGGCGGCGTGTTGATGAACATGATCTTCGCGTTGGTCGTGTTTCCGATCCTGTTCCTGCGCGGAGTCCCCTACGACGCGCCGATCGTGTCCCCGGAGCCGGGCGGAGCTGCTTGGCAGGCTGGCATCGAGCACGGCGACCGGATCGAGACGATCTTCGGCAAGGATGTTCATCAGTTCAGCAGCGTGCTGACTGAGGTGGCGCTTGCCGGGTCCGATCCGGTCGAGCTGGAAGTGCGCAGCCACAGGGACGGCAGCCTGCGATCTTTGACCATCGATCCAATGCGGGACGAGCAGATGGGGATGTTCAGCCTGGGGGTTCGCGCGGCTCCGGATGTCGATTTGGAACTGGGCGTGGATCCGGAGGGACCCGCATTCGCAGCGGGTCTCCGGCAGGGAGACCGCTTGATTCAGGTCTCGGACCAGCCCGAAGAGTTGGATGCGCTCGAGCAATTCGAGCTGGCCCGGCGCACGGGCGAGCCGCTCACGATTCAAGTGGAACAGGCCGCCGATGGAGCGATGGTCGACTTGACGATCGCTCCCGTCCTGCGCGAGCTCGACGTAAAGCTCCTGGGCATCGCTCCCTGGAGCAATCAGATCATGGCGCTGCGCGAGGAGGCGCTGGATCCCGAACTCGGCCTGTCTTTGGGCGACCGGATTCTGCAGATCCAGGGGGTGCCGGTGAGCGGCTCCGCAGACTTGCTCGATGGCATGGTTCACGCGGATGCGGAACTTCCGCTCAGCCTTCTCCTTGAACGCGCGGACGGAGCCCGCGAGCGGGTGAGCTGGCCGGCCGCTTCCACCGCTGGACGCGCCCAGTTGGCGTTTCAAATTGCGCTCGGCCCCGACTTTGAGAGCACCTTGGTCAGTCCCTCGGAAACGGGGGCGGCCAAGGCCGGTGGAATCCAAGCCGGGGACCGGCTGGTTTCCATCGATGGCCGGCAGCTCGAGACCTGGGGCGAGGTTCAAGAGGCCATTCAAGGTGCCGCCGAAGCGGATCGAGACATGGCTTTGGTGGTGGAGCGCCGTTCCTTCGACGCAGAGCCTACGGCTGAGACCTTTGAGTGGACGCTCGGTGCAGCCGAGGCCACCCAGTTCGACTACGGGTTCGCGCTGCGCATTGGCAACGAGTACATCTTCCGGACAGAGAGCCCGCTCGAGGCGGTTGCCGTCGGAATTCGCTCGTCGATCGGGATGCTCAAGGACGGTTGGTTGACGCTCAAGCGCATGATGCTGGCCGAGGTCTCGACCAAGAATTTGGGCGGCATCATCTCGATCAGTTACGTGTCCTACGCGGTGGCCGAATCGGGATTGTCGAAGCTGTTCTACTTCCTGTGTCTGTTGAGCGTGAACCTCGCGTTCGTCAACGTCCTGCCGATCCCTCTCCTAGACGGAGGGCACCTCTTGTTCTTGCTTCTTGAGAAAATCAAGGGCTCACCGGTCTCGGATCGAGTGCTCGGTTACAGCCAGATGATCGGGCTTGTTCTGCTCGTCGGACTCATGGTGTATGTCACTTACAACGACCTGATGCGGGTTGTGTTCCGCGGATGAATCCAGGCGACCCGGTCCCCGGCGGGCGCGCCCTTTTGTTCGGGCGCCTGCTGCGACTTTCTCTGGCACCGACCGCTCTGGCTGATCCGCTGGTCGGGGCCTTTCTCTCGGGCGGACTGTTCACCCTCGGACCTCGAGTTCTGGCGCTTCCGCTCGCCAGTGCCTGCGTGTACCACGGGGCGATGGCCCTGAACGATTGGGCGGATCGGGAGCACGACGCCAAAACCCGTCCGGATCGGCCACTTCCCAGCGGACGCGTGGATCCGGGGGTGGCCTTGGCTCTAGCGACCACCCTGATGGTCAGCGGGCCGCTCGTGGCTGGGTTGACCTTTGGGTGGGTGACGGCCTTGGTTCTCGCCGCAGCCGCGCTGCTGGCGGGTTTGTACGACGTGGCCGGCCGCGGGCCTTGGCTCGGGCCTTCGCTGCTGGGTGCTTGCCGGCTCACCAACGTGTTGTTCGGGGCTGTGGCGGCGACTTCGGTTACTCAAATTCCGTTTGAGAGCCAGCTATGGCTCGCCCCGCTCGCCTACGCCGGCTACGTATTCATCGTTTCGCGTTTGGGCCGCCTGGAAGACGATCTGGATCGCGAGCCGGGCCAGGCTCCGCGGCCCCTGTTGCTCGCGATCGGTGCCTCGCTGGTTGTCGCGGCTCCGATCGGTTTTCTGTCCGCTTCCAGTGCTCATCCGAGCAGTTCGCCCTGGAGTCTGCTTGGGCCGTTGCTCGGCTTTGGAATCGCTTTGAAAGCGGCGAGTCAGCCCCTGCGCGAAGCACAGACGAAGCTCGATTGGAGTCACGGCGAGGTGGAGCGTGCCGTCGGGGCCGGCCTGCGGCGTTTGCTGATTTTCCAGGCTGCGGTGGTCCTCGGCGCAGGGACGCTGGCCGGTCTCGCAATTGCCGGACTGATCTTGCTTGGCTACCCGCTCGCTTCGCGCTTGCGGAGCGTATTTCCCCCTTCTTAGGCCTGCCTGGGGTCGCGCACCGAAGCGTGCCTCAGTCCTCGAGGGCGCTTCGCACGAACGCCAGTGCGCTCGCCCGGTCGCTCAATTCTCCTTCCAGCTGACGGTCTTCGAGCGCAGCGATCCATCGCCCGAGAGCGGGACCGGGCTGGATACCAGCTGCGATCAAGTCCTTCGAACTCAGCAGCGGCTTCGGACGCAGCTCGGTCTGCGGACCCAACCGCAGGGTGTCCACCCGTTCGATCGCGGCGAGCGTAGGTTCCTGAAGCACGACGTTGCGCGCTCGGGCGTAGCGCAGCGCTGGTTCCGAGAATTTGGCTCGCGCGATTCGAATCGCTTCGGCCCGCGGGCGCGGTGCGCGCTCGAACTCCCCGAGGCGTCCCGCCAGGCTCCACAGTGCAATCACCTCGGCGCTCTCTGCGCGAGAAGGCCGCAGAGTGGCGAGTGCGCCGGCTGCGGATTGAATTGCGGATTCGTCCCCCAGCCGAACGAGGGGGTCAAACAGGACCGCAAAAGCTGTTTCTGACCCGACCTTCTGTTCACCGGCTTCCAGCGCTTGGGCCAAGCTCACGCGCTGGCCCAGATCGCTGCCGGCCCCGGGGGCGGCGATTTCGAGCAGTCCGATCTCGCCGGCGACCTGCAACACCGTTGCAAAGCCGCGGTGAGAGGCCGCCTTCCGCCACTCGCTGGCCATTCGTTCCCGGCTGACGTGGTCGAGCAACGGCGCGTGGCGGGACGCGGCCTCGCGGGTTTTGCGCTCGATGGTGAAGGCATAGCGCCCGGCGAATCTCGCGAGCCTCAGCAGCCGAAGCGCGTCTTCTTCGAATCGCTCGTTTGGATCTCCCACCGTTCGCAGCACGCGCCGGCGAAGATCGTCCAGCCCTCCGGTTGGATCCCGCACCTCCCCGGATAGCGGATCGAGAAACAGAGCGTTCATGGTGAAGTCTCGGCGACGGGCGTCTTCTTCGAGACTCACCCCGTAGTCGACCCGGTCGGGCCGTCGCGCGTCGCTGGATTCGCCGTCTCGCCGGAAGGTGGTCAGCTCCACGTCGACCCTGCCGCCCTGTGTACGGGCCGGCACGATCAGGGTTCCAAAGGCCCGGCCGACACCGAGCGAGCCGGGGAACAACTGCTCCAGGCGATCCGGGGTCGCTTCGGTGGCTAGATCCACATCGCCGGGGACGAGGCCCATTGCCAGGTCGCGGACCGCCCCGCCGACGATCCAGGCTTCATGCCCGGCCTCGCGCAGGGTGCTGGCGATGTTGCGGGCCGCATCGCGCAGGGGCTCTGCGAGCTGGTCGATGTCGATCCGCTCCATGGCGCCCAGCCTATTCGCGAGCGTGGGCCCGAAGGAACGGGCTCGAGGGGGAATCCGAGGGTCGCTTGGCGAGCAGTTCTTGAAGCGCCGCGGTTCCCGTGCCCACAATTGGTCTGCGCGCCGCGCCATCCTCCCATGCTGCTTCCTCCCCTCCTTCGGTCTGCTTCACCGGCGGCCGGACTGGCCGCCCGATCCTGGCTGCTGCTGATCGCCATCGGCGCCGTCCTAGCCTCCGTATCGCTGGCTAGGCTGCACGTCTTTGCCGTGCACCAAAATGAACGGGACGCCCTGTTTTTGCTGGCGCGCCTCGCCGAGCGGATGCCCTTGGAAGATCAACACATCGCGGGGGGCGTCCGCATCGAACCGCAAACGGAGCCTCCGGTGCTTCGAGCCGGACTCGATTTGCGGGGCCTGCTGAAGTCCCCCACCGGGGATCTCGAACGGTTGGGGGATCTGCGCTGGCTGGCCGCCGGGCGCGTTCTGCATCGACACGGCTACCTGTTCGACCTGGTCGGAACCCAAGGCTCGGGCGCGAACACCCTCTCAGACTTCCGGCTGCGCGCGTGGCCCCAAAGCCATGGGCGAACCGGAATTGCAGCGTTCGCCTGGTGCTCGCAGCGAGGTTTGACCGGAGATCCGAATCGCGAGGGGCGGTGGAACGGCTTCGAGCGCCGACCCGAGTCCGAAGCCAGCTGGCGCGTGTTGCCCGATTCGTTGCGGCCCTAGTTCTCGCGACCGGCGAGCGACTAGGAGCGCCCGTACCAATAGTTGAGCAGTCGGTTCATCCCTCGGCGGGGTTCACCGTCCATACGCAAGGCGACTCGCTTGAGTCGCGGCGCGACGCGCACGGTTGGCCCGACCTGGGCTAGGCAGGAAGCGGTGTAGAGTCGCTCGTAAGGATCCAAACCTTCGCGCTCGACGTGTTCTTCGAGGACGTCGCGCGCAAGATCATCCCGAGCGGAAGTGATTGCCCAAATCAGGTCGAGCCTTCGATTTGGATCGGTCTCATCAAGCAACGCTTCAGCGAGCACCGCTCGCCCGGTCGGGCCCGTGTTGGATGCGGCCACCGACAGGAACTCGTGGGCGCGAAGGGTCTCTAGGGTTCCCTCCGAGGTGCGGCCTAGTTCGATCAGCGTTTTGGCTGCCTTGCGGTGCGGAACCAATCCGAGAATCTGAAGCACGGGAAGCCGTTCCTTGACGGACAAGTGGGCTTCGCGCTCAAGGCGAGCCAGAAGCCGGTCCAAGGCGCGCTCCGTGAGGGCTAGGTCTTCCGACATGGCATGGTCGAGCGCCGGGCCCACAACGGTCAAGTCCCGCTGGGAGCCATCGAGGCCAGCCAAGGCGCGCTCGGTGGCCTCCGGCTCGCCGAGTCGCACCCCGAACACGAGCGCTTCCTCCCGGACGCCAATCTGCGGGTCGTCGAGGGCGCGGCGCAGCGCGGCCAGCGCGGTGCCCCGCTCGCCTGGTTCGAGCTGGGTCGGTCCTTCCCCCTCGAGCAAACGCCCCAGAGCCGTCACGGCGGCAATCCGCTGGCCAGCGTCCGGATCCTGTCCGGCGACCGCGGCCAAAAGGTCCACGAGTCCCGCGGCGAACGCGCTTTGGATCGCCGCGCGGTGCTCGGTGGGGTCGTTGCTCTGCGCGATCTCGACCAAACGGTCGCGGGCCTCGGAACGGCCCTCCGCGGCCAGACGTGCATACAGGTAGGCCCCGCGCCCGGCCGGGAGTTCGGGCGCGAGGCCCATGAGTCGATCCGCATGCCCGCCGTCGTCTTCCACGTGGTGCGCGGCGAGGTGCAGCAGCGCCGAATCGAGGGCGTCGCCCAGTTGATCCGCTTCGAGCCACTCCGTGAAGCGCAGTGCGGCTCGATCCGGATCGGCGACCGAGAAGGCGTAGGCGGCCGAGACCTGTCCCTTGCCGCGCTCGGACAGGGTGGCCCACTCGAGTCGCGAGGCGTGCTCCGGCGTTAGCTCCAGGCCTCCAAGGCCGCGCAGTACGGCTCCGCGAAGGGTCGAGTGTGGATGTCCGAGGAGCTCGAGCAGGATCTCCGGGGAGCGCGGCGACCGATTCAGGCCTAGGGCGGCCACCACGTTTTGAAGTGGCCCGATCTCGGCAGCATCCCGTTGGCCTCGTTGAACCTCACGACGCAGGGCTTCGATCGAGTCCTCGCCCAGGTCGCCGAGTTCTTCGATCGCGCGTCGCAGGGGCTCGGACTGGCCGGTGTTCAACCGATTGATCAGGATCGGGACCGGGTCGGACAGGTTGCGCTCGAAGAAGCCGTCGTAGGTGGACAAACGAAACACGGCCTGGATGCGCGAATCGCCTGCGATAGGGCTCTCCTGGTGCGGCGCTTCAAATCCGGATTCGGGGCCCGGTGCCTGGACGTTGTCCGAGGAGGCCTTGGAGGGTTGCTTAGGAGGACTGGAGTTTGCTAGCGGTGGCTCGCAGCTCGCCAGCAGACCGAGGAGGCCAGCCAGGAACAGGCCCCGCGGCGGGCGAGAGCGCAGAGTCGTCGAGTCCGTGGGCCTCAAAGCGGGAAGGGCGGCGGGCAAGCTAAGCAAGGGCATCAGGGTTGGTAGACGTCGGCGAAGTGTCGTTCGTCCCCCGCTTCGCGGGGATCGCCGCTCCGCGCTTGGGGGAAATCGACCGGTTCGCGATCGACTTGGGTCAACAGTCGCCCTTCGGCGCGTAGGAGAGCGGCTTGTGCCTTGGCCAGCGCGCTGCGCGACTGGGCTTCGTTGGACAGAGCTTGGGCGAGGTCGCGTTGGAATTGAAGCACCTGGAAGGTGGTTGAAAGCCCCTCCGACTGGCGAGTTTCTTCCGCTTCCAATTGACGCTCGGAAAACTCGCGGGACTTGCGCGCTGCTCGAACGCCTTGGCCGCGATAGGTCAGGTCCCTGGCCGCGGTGCGGACTCCGGCGATGACTTCGTTCTCGGCCTGCTCAAAGGCAAGCCGTGCGGAGATCAGCCGCATGCGAGCCGCCCGCTCTTCGTTGCGGAGGGTGCGATTGAAAATCGGTCGCTGAAAGGTGATGCCTGCGTTCCAGGTCGGAAAGTCGAAGGACGCCGCGTCCTCAATGGCGTTGCTCCGATCGGTGCCGTTGGCGTTGCCGCGGTAGCTGATGTTGGCATCGAGTTGTGGGAGGCTGTTCGATTCGGCCCGGTCCAGCCGGATTTGGGCGGCGTCGATTTCGAGGGCGAGTCGGGCCAGGGTCGGCCGGTGTTCGAAAGCGCGCTCCAAAGCCGCACGCCAGGAGACCGGTTCGATGTCGTTCGATTCGCCTGGGAGTTCGGAGAGCGGCCGGATGGGAAGGTCCCATAGGTCCAGGTAGGACCCCCAAGCGCCGTCCCGGCCGACTTCCCGGCGAAACAGGAGCGCTTTGAGTGCGTCGCTTCGATTGCCCACGTCGGTACGGGCTAGCAAGAGCTGTTCCTCTTCACTGGCGACCTGGGTTTCCGCCTGCAAGAGGTCGACTTCGGTACCCACGCCCACATCAAGGCGAGCCTGCTCCTGCTCCAGTTGGGTTCGCCCCAGCTCGACGGACAATTCGCGAACGCGCACCAGCTCGAGCGCTGCGACCAAATCCCAGTAGGCGTCCGATACCGATAGGAGGATGCCCTCGAGGGTCTCGCGCTGGCTTTCGCGAGCCTGGAGCCAAAGGACCCTAGCCTCGCGTTGTTGGGCCGTGGCTGCCGTCCGCCAAGCTCCGCGCAGCAGAGGTTGGGTGATCGCAACGCCCACGGCGCTGTCGGTGAATTCGTTGGCCGTCGCCAGGTTGTTGGTCGAGGTGGTCTCGGACGAAAAATCTAAGGAGACATTTCCCCCGGTTTGAATCGGTAAGGTCAGGGCTGAAGTCAGTTGCCGCCGGAGTACATCTAGGACCGAGACGCCTCCGGTGATCAGCGCGTTGGACTGGGGAAACTCACCGTCGGTGTAGTTGGCCGAGAGGTCGAACACCGGATCGAAGGCGCCCCAGCTTCCAACCGCTTGAACCCGCGAGATCTCCTCGTCCAGCGCCGCGAGCGTCAGAGTCAGGTTGTTCTCGAGTGCAATGCGATAGGCATCCTCGAGTCTCAACGCTAGAACCGAGCTTCCCGAGCTGGAGGGCGCCGCTTCGTCCAGCGACTGGGCGGAAAGGTCCGGCTCGACTTGCCCATCGCCGTTCGGCGAATCCAAGTTCTGCCCCGGGAAGGGGTCTTGGGCCAAGGCGGCCGCGGCAAGACCCAGCCCAGTGAGCGCGGTCAGAAGGACGGTCAAGGAAAGCGACTTCGGCTCGTTTTGCATAGCGGACCGCGAGGGTCTCCAGAACAGGGGGCGCGCGGGGGGCGTGAGGATACCTGTGCGCCCCCTTCGGGCCCCTATTCCGGAGCGCTCCGAATGCTGGCCTGAGAGGGTGGACCTCGGGACTGGCCCTTCCAGAGATGCCCGCCAGCGAGTCGTCAGAGCCCGCGGACCGACTCGAAGCGAGCCTTCCAGCCAGTGTCCCGCACCCAATCCGGCCGAGCGGCCTCCAGTTGTTGCCAAAACTCAACGGGACCCGAGCTCGGTTCCGAGGAACCGCTCGCGCGGCTGGAGGAACCCGCGCCATAGGCCGCTGCTCGAGCCAGAGCGGCTTCGAGGAATTCCCGGTCCGCCTGGGATTCGCCGGCCCGCGCCGGCAGGGGCGCGAGAAGTGCTCTTGGGAGCCATGGGTCCAGGGGCCCAACATCGGGCCGCTTTGCCCAGGCGTCCAGCCACAGCTCGAGCAAGGCGGCGCGTTCGAGGGTGGAGGCTCCCTGGGTCGGCACGGGGAGTTCCTCGGGCGCGAGGGAGCCCAGTCGCAGGTCGATCAGCCGCGCCAAGGCAGGTTCCAGGGTGGGCGCAGCCCAGGCCTTTGGATCCAGACCCCTAGAGCGGGAACGAAAGCGCAGTCGATCGAGGCGCGCGCGATTCTCAAACCGCCCAGGGTCGCTCTCGAGTCCCGGCCGCGATTCCAGGGGCAGCGCTTCGAGGGGCGGATTCTGTGCGGTCTCAACGGGAAGGAACGAGATGTTCAGAGCCGCCGGGGCGGGCGCGGGGCGCAGCGCGATCCAGGCCAGCACGGGCACGGCTGCGAACTGGACGGCGAGCAGCGCTGCTGCGGCTCGGCCCAAGGGCGAGCGTTCGAGGACGTTCCAAACACCCCGCGCGCGGGCCTTCGGCCGAAGGGCTGCACGCGATTGTTCTTCAAGCTCGATCTGTTGCCAGATGCGTTCGTCCAAGGCTGCCAAGCGGGCCGCGTCCGAACTCGGCTCGTCGCGCAGGATTCTTCCGGCGCGTTCGCAAAAAGCTTGCATGGAGGCGTCCAGCTCGAGCTCATGCTCGAAGGGCTCGCCGGATTGCGGAGTGGGATGGGCTTGGCTCACGCGCTTGGTTCCCGGTGCTTTTGGCCTGGTTCGCGCCGCGCTTTTTCGTCAGGCGCGGATTTGGAGCCTTCTTCCAAGAAGGCGCGCAGGCGTTTGACGGCCACGTGCATTCGCGATTTGACGGTCCCGACGGGGATTCCGAGCAGCTCGGAGATTTCCGGATAGGGACGTTCTTGGACCACGGCCAATTCGAACACCTCGCGATGCCCGGCGGACAAGCCGGCCAGGCCGGCGCGCAGGCGAGCGGCCTCGTCGCGCAGCTCAGCGACTTGGTCGGGGGCTACCTGGCGATCGTCTGCGGACAGGTGCGTTAGATCCTCGCCGCCTTCTTCCTCGAGGCCCGCGGCAGCCCTCGGGCGGACGGCGCGCCGGCGTTCGAAATCGATCCAGGCGTTGCGGGCGATGCGAAAGCAGAAGGCCTCGAAGCGCGCGCCCGGACGGTAGCGATGGGCATGCCGGTAGAGCCTCAGGAAAAGCTCCTGGGTCAAGTCTTCGGCCTCGTCGAGGCCGGCGCCGAGGCGCCGGAAGTAGCCGATAAATGTGGACGACTCGATCTGCACGAAGCGTTCAAACGGGCTCAGGTCCCCCGCCTGGAGAGCAGCGAGGGGGTCTGGGGAGTTGCTCCAGTCCGCCTTCACCGGTGAGGAGGAACGAGTGAGTCCTCGAAGGGTTCATCGAGGATTCTGAAATCCCCGGGAAAGTCCCCTGCCAGCCCGGCGAGGGCCTGGAGGGCCGATTCCAGCTGGGCCCGGGCCGCCCTGGCGCGGGGCGCCCTGGCCTCATGCGCGGCCACCCGCAGGGCGATCCGGCGAACTTCCTCTGCGTGATGCCTGAATTGCAGCTCCAGGTGCGGCGCGGGCAGGTGGGCCGACAGACCGCCGGCCCATTCGATGGCGCAGACCCCCTCGCCGAGCAACGCTTCGATGCCACCGCTCTCGGTGAACAGGGCTTCGCGATTCTCGATCCAGGCATCGAAGTGGTGCAGCATCAGCCGACCGGGTAGCTCGTTGTGAAGTGCGTAGGTCGGGCTTGAAACCTCCTCCGGATCGATTCCGAGGCCCTTGGCGATGCCGCGCACAAACGCCGTTTTCCCCGTCCCCAGGTCCCCCACCAGGGACAGCACGGAGCCCGCCGGAAGCCGCTCGCCGAGCAGGGCACCGAGGCGCTCGGTGCTATCGGTGGATTGGCTCTCGAGAACCAGGTGGTCGGATCGGTGGGTCATCAAAGCATCAGGCTCCAAGATCAGGTCGCGCCATGGACGTATCCACCGGGATCTTCCAAGGCAACCAAGGAATCACCCGGGCCGGTTACCCAGAGCGTCGAGCGACCGGCTCGCGCGCGGGGCACAAGCCGGCCTAGCCGCGTTCCCTTGGGATTGGATTCCAGCCAACGCAGCGCGCTCGCTCGCGGGAGCGACCCGATCAATTCGTGGTCCTCACCGTCGAACAGCGCGTGCTCGCGCGGACTTCGTCCGCTGGTTCGCGAGGCCCGCCGAGCGTCGGCGTGAATCGGAACTTGTTCCAGATGCGCGTCGAGCCCGGAGGCGCTAGCCAGGCGATGCAGGTCGCGGGCCAGTCCATCGGAGACATCGATCAAGGCCGTTGCGCCGGCCTTCCAAAGGGCCTGGCCCTCGGCGAGGCGTGGGCAAGGTCGCATGTGTCGACCGCCCAAGGAGCCGCCGAAGGACCCGCTTGCGACCAGCACCTGGCCGGCTCGTCCCCGATCGCGGCCGACGGGCCGCTTTCGGCCGTCCAGGTCGCCGATGGCCGTGACGGTCAGTCCAAACGGGCCCGGTGCCAGCGCCAGGTCTCCACCGACCAGTTCGGCGCCGCATGATTCAGCGGCCTGGGACGCGCCTTGGATCAAGCTCCGAAGAAAGCGGTCGTCTCGTTCGTTCGAACAGCGAACCGCCAGCAACACGCAGCGCGGGCGCGCAGCGGTTGCGGCGAGGTCGCTGAGGGTGCGTAGAACGGCTTTGGCTCCGACCTGGCTAGGCCTTGCCTGCGAGGTCACGTGGACGCCTTCGATGACCTGATCGGTGCAAGTCACCGTGCGAGCTCCGCGCGGCGCCCGAAGGACCGCTGCGTCGTGCCCGCTGGAGCCGACCAGTTGAGCCGGTCGATCCCGCCGCGAGAGCCATGCGTGCAGGCGATCTTCGTTCCAGCTCACGGCGCAGGCGGCAAGTTAGGGACCGGATTCGTAAGTGGAAATTCGGAGCAAGCCTCGAGCAGCTCTTCCAAGGCTGCCGTTGGGTCCGGCGCTGAAAAGACGGCACGACGAACGACGAGCCCGCTAGCCCCAGCCTGGCGAGCTGGCTGGGCGCTGGCGGCTGTGATCCCACCGAGTGCCCAGAACGGCACTTCGAACCGGGCGCCTTCCCGTTCGAGCCCGCCGTACCCGAGCGGTTCCCGCTTGCCTTCCACCGGGTGGAGCGGGCTCAGGAATCGGTAGTCCGAACCGGCCACCTGGGTCGCCCCATCGCCGGCATGGGAAGAAAACCCGACCGCCACGTGGGCTGCGACCAGGGTCCGGGCGACGGCGGGGGTCAGCGAGCGGAAGCCCAGGTGCACCCCGTCGGCTTGGGCGGCCGGCACGAGGTGAATGCGATCGTGAAGACCCAGCCACACAAGCGGCCCAAGCCGCGCGCGCAGCGCACTGGCGAGCTCGAGCAGGAGCCCATCTTCCAGTTCCGGCTCGCGCAGCAGCAGGCCTGCCCGTGGAGAGCCGGTTTGGGCGGCGCTCGCGGCAAGCGCATCCACCACCTGAAGGAGGAGCGCTTCCGCGCCGATCACCGTGTCGCCCGGCGAGAGGATCACCAAGGGAGGCGGAAGCTTCACGGGAACTGGGGGCCATCCGGCGCGATCGCCAGTTCGACCACGTAACCAAGGTCCCGTAGCAGCGCGCGCATTCGCTTAGGTGTGATCGTCGCGGCTAGGCGGACACGTCCCTCGGAAAGATCCTCCTCGAGGTAGCCGCGCAATCCAGGGTCGGCGCGCAGCCGCGCTAGGGCCGCGGAATCTTCGCAGCTCAAGACCCAACCGGCATCGAGCACCATTCGACCCGCTCGCCGGGCCCAGTCTTGAATGGAGATGCGTACGTTTTGGGGGACCGGCGTGCGCGAGTTCCGGTCGAGTGTCCCCAGCATCCGGTCGAGCCGCATGCCCTCCACCAAGGCGCGCCGCACCGCACTTTCTTCGATGCGGAAGTGGACCGTTTCTCCGGCCCGCTCGCGCCGGCAGAAGCGATCGAGATCGTGCATCAATTCAGCGTCGTCGCCCTGGCGAAAGAGAACCACTTCGAAGTCCGGGGTGACGACCAAATTGCCAAGCCGGGCCGAGTTCGGGCGGTCTTCCTCCTCCAGTCCGAGCAGGCGCGCGCCGCTAGCCGTGAGCCGTAGGGCAACCGGATGCTTGCCGGAGTCGTAACCGATGTCGACGAGACCCAACAGGTACAGGCGTTGACGCACCCAGCGAACAAGGTTCCAAGCCAAGCGTTGGGCGTCCTCGATCGGGTGGTATTGACCGCTTCGGGTTAATTCGCCGAAGACTTCTTCCACACCGGCATCGTCCAGGCCGGACAGGTATTGATTGCGGGCGAGGAACGGGAGGTACATGAGGTCGTACCAAGTGTTCGCTTCGAGACGCTTGAGCCAGCGCAGCAGCAAGCGCCGCAAGCGAACCTGGTGGTAGGATTCTGTGCCGGGCAATTTTTCTTCCGCGGAGAACTCAAGCAAGTCTTCGAGCTTGTCTCCCAGCGGGCGAGAAGCCCACGAACGGCCGGTGCTGGTCACGCTGAGGGTGCGCTCGCCGGTCCCGTCGACCAGTCCGCGGGACAACGAGAACTGGTAGATGAACTGGAGCACCTCCGAGCGGCTGAGCTCACGTCCGGGGTTGGGGATCAGGTGCTGGAGGATCTTCTTTTCGGTCGTCTTGAAGATCTCGCCCTTGACCGTGTAGCGCACGTCGTGTTCTTGAAGGAACGCGAGGAAGCGCGCGATGTTGGTGAACAGATCGATGCCCAGCGACAGTTCCTCGAAGGGGCGATCCGGGTCGCTAGGGGCGGCCTTGCGCTTGAGCCAAGCCAAGGAAACCTCGGTGAACACCACCAGGGTTTCGTCGTGATGCGCGATGCCGTAGGGCGTGAGGTCCAAGTTCTGCACCGTGCCCACCAGGGAGGGCTCGACGATCATCGCCCAGCGCTTGCCGTTCCAGTGGGCCAGGTCGAGATTCATGCGCTCGAACATGGCTTTCGGAAGAATGCCGCCAAACTCGAGAATGGTCTTTACGACCAGCTCGCGCACCCCATCCGGAAGCCGCTCTACCCGACCGACTGCAGCCGTTTCGCTGGAGTACATCTTGACCATCTCGCGCAGTCGCGTCTTGGAGATGGGCTTTTTGGCGCCGGGGTCGGCGTAGGCGCGGTCCAAGTGACCGCGCAGAGTGACCAAATCGGAAGCCCCGCGACGCGCGCTGCGGCGCTGACGGTCCAGGGCGTCCCCAATCTCGCGCGGGATGGCCAGACGTCGTTCGCCGAGCCGGTCGAAGCGGTTGCCGCTGACTTGCACCACGAGCCCGCGGCGCTCCAGGGCAGAAAGGACCGCCTCCAAGTCGTATTCAGAGAGGTAGGAAAGGGCTTTGGCACCGGACAGTTCGGCGTAGCTCAAAGAGTAGCTAGGTCCCTCCAAGAGCTCCTCGAACACGCCACCCATCCGTCGCCCCAGGCTGTTGGCCCGCGCGACGACCCGTGCGGAGTCCTCGGCCATCGATCGGACAGAGGCCAGCAGTTCGTCGCGCTGGCTGGGCGCCCTGGCGATTGGATCGTCCGCCCAGAACTCAAACAACTCGGGCAAGTCGGCCTCCGGCCGTTCGCGCAACGCCTCGTCTAGGGAAGCGAACTTGCGCGGCGAGCCGCCGCGCTCGCCGTTGGCTCGATCCTCTTGCTTCATGACCTCAGGGGCGCTTTGGCCCCGTCTCCCGCAAGGTTCTTGACGAGGTCGGACGTCGGGCCGTCCCGGCCGACTTCCACGATCTCAAACGCGTATCCCTGCTCGGTGAGGAACAGCTGCCGCTTCTGCGCAAACTCCTGGTCGCGGGTTCCAAGGCTGGTCACCGCGAAGAAAACCGCGGCGGCTCCGTCGGATTTGGGGCGCAGGATGCGGCCCAACCGCTGGGCTTCTTCCTGCCGTGATCCGAATGTGCCCGAGATTTGGATGGCGACGTTGGCATCGGGAAGGTCGATAGCAAAGTTGCCAACCTTCGAGACGACCAGAATGCGCTGGCTCCCCTCGCGGAAGGCAGAGTAGAGCCGCTCGCGGTCGGGGTTGGGAGTCTTGCCGGTGATCAAGGGCGCACCGAGTTCGCCGGAGAGCTTTTCGAGCTGGTCGAGAAATTGGCCGATAACCAGGATGCGCCCTTCAGGGTGAGCTTCGACGATCGAGCGCACGACGGCCATCTTAGCTGGGTTTTCGGAGGCCACCCGAAACTTCGCGCGAGCCCCGGCCAGGTCGTAGGCGCGTTGGGTGGCTTCTTCCAGGGGGACCCGGACTTCGACGCAGCGTGCGGTTGCAATAAACCCCTGGGTTTCCAAGACCTTCCAGGGCAACTCAAAACGCTTGGGCCCGATCAGGCAGAAAACTTCATCTTCCTTGCCGTCCTCGCGGACCAAAGTGGCCGTCAGGCCGAGCCGCCGGCGCGCCTGCAATTCGGCGGTCACGCGAAAAATCGGGGCCGGCAGGAGGTGAACTTCGTCGTAGACAACCAGGCCCCAATTGACCTGGCGGAACAGTTCGAAGTGCTCGAATTCACCGGACTTGGAGCGTCGCCACGTGAGCATTTGGTACGTGGAGATGGTGACCGGGCGGACCAGCTTGGCTTCGCCGGTGTACTCCCCCACCTCGGCTTCGGTGAGTTCGGTCTTGGCTAGGATCTCCTCCCGCCACTGGCGAACCGCCACGGTGTTGGTCGTCAGAATCAACGTCTTGGTTCCGACCAGCTCCATGGCCGCCAAGGCCACAACGGTCTTTCCGGCTCCGCAGGGCAAAACAACGACGCCGCTCCCTCCGCGAACCGTGCCGCCCTGATGGAAAGCCTGGGCCGCTTCGCGTTGGTAGCTCCGCAACTGGAAGCCCCCTTCGGTTTCGGCGAGTTGGATCTCCAGCGGATCTCCCTCCGCGTAGCCACCGCGATCGTCGACCGGATAACCGATGCGGATGAGCGCTTGTTTCAAGGTTCCACGGGTCAGTTCGTCCAGATGGCAAACCGGCTCGTCCTCGGTCCCTTCGACTTGGAGCAACTCGCGGATCGATTCGAACCCAAGGATCTCGCGCAAGACGCCCGGTTCACGGCTTGTCAATCGGAAGCGCTCGTCCTTGCGCTCGATCGCCAGAAGGCCGTAGCGTTCGAACCAGCCCCGCACTTCCTGGAGCACACTGGCCGGGACAGGGACGCAGGCGTAGTCCTCCAGAAGCTTCTGGACGTCCTCGGCACACAGTCCCAGGGCGGCCGCATTCCAGATCGAAATCGGCGTCAGCCGGTAGGAATGCAAGTAGTCGGGGCTCTTCTCCAGCTCAGCAAATGTCGCGAGTGCGTCGCGTGCGGCAGCGAATCGCGGGTGCTCTTCGGTCTGGGGCACTCCGTTGTCATCGCGAATCGGCTCGCCTTGTTCATCCACTACGGCACGGACGGTATGCAGCAGGAGGCTGCGGTCCGACTGGACGATCAAAGGGTTATCGGGGCGCATGGCTGAATCAGGCGCGATCCGGGGAGGCCGGGCGGGTTTTGCGACCAGCGGCTGCGCGCTTGCTTGTGGCCGTCTTGGGGGAGGCAGCACTTTGGGCGGTCGGTGGTTTCGGGCCTGGGGTCTTCAGGCTGGATTTTTTGCTACGGGTCTTTTTGCGCGTGGGCTTGCTCGGGCCGAGGCTCTTCGCGGGCGCTCGACCGGTGCGGCGTTGCTCACCCCGAACCAGATGGGCATCCACACCCGCAGCTCGCAGGGATTCCTGGAGCCAGGGTCCGGTCACCGAGTTGGAGTCCTGGGCCAGTTCTTCGGGGGTTCCCTCGGCGAGAAGTTCTCCGCCAGCTGCTCCC
Source organism: uncultured Planctomycetaceae bacterium (assembly GCA_964619265.1). Lineage (GTDB taxonomy): Bacteria > Planctomycetota > UBA1135 > UBA1135 > CAZUCE01. The sequence goes on along the minus strand of CAZUCE010000011.1, from coordinate 86,340 downwards.
CCCGCCGGCCCGATTTCCACGAGCCGATCGCAGGCTGCGAGCAGACCCGTGTGGTGTTCGATCATGATCACCGCATCGCCACGGTCGACCAACCCGCGCAAAACACGCGCCAGGGGAACCAGGTCTGTGGCGTGCAGTCCAGTGGACGGTTCGTCGAGCACGATGACGCTGCGAGCACCCGACTCGGCGCGCTTGAGTTCAGCGGCCAGCTTGATCCGCTGGGCTTCGCCTCCCGACAAGGTTGTCGAACTCTGACCCAGCGACAAGTAGCCGAGGCCGACACGTTCCAGGCTGCGCAGGGGCGAAGCGACCGCGGGCTGGTGCTCAAAGAACTCGAGCGCTTCGGAGACCGACATCGCTAGCACATCGGCCATGGATTGGCCGCGATAGCGCACGTCGAGGACCTCCGGACGATAGCGCCGTCCTTCGCACTCTTCGCACTCGAGCCACAGGTCGGCGAGGAACTGCATTTCGACCTGCGTGGCGCCGCGCCCGTCGCAGGCTGGACAGCGACCGCGGGCCGAATTGAAGGAAAAGTGCGCCGGCCCGAAGCCGCGCATGCGTCCTTCGGGGAGACGCGCAAAGCACTCGCGCAACGGATCCATCACGCCTCCCGCGGTGGCCGGAACGCTGGCCGGCGAACGGCCGATAGGAGACGCGTCCGCAACAACCACGCGGAGCCCGGATCCGATGCTCCCAACGGTGCGCTTCCAGCGACCTTCGGGGGCTTCCCCGCGTAGGGCGGGGACAAGCGTCTCCAGAATGAGCGTGCTCTTGCCCGAGCCGGAAGGCCCACAAACGCCGAGCCATTGCCCGAAGTGCACATCCAGATTCAGGTTTTTGAGGTTGCGCAGCTTGGCGCCCCGCACCCCGGGGATCTTCAGGGGAGCTGGCGAGTCCTCGCGCAACAGCGCGGGAGCGAGTCCTGCGAGGCCGCGGAGTTCCAGTTCGCCCCGCAAGAGCCTCGCGGTAGGCGCGTCCGGGTGCTTGGCCAAGGCGGCCGGAGTTCCGCTCGCGACCACCGTGCCCCCGTGACGTCCGGAGCCAGGTCCCATGTCCACGATCCAGTCGGCCCGGCGCATGACTTGTTCATCATGTTCGACAACCAGCACGGTGTTGCCTAGGTCGCGCAAGCCGCACAAGGCATCGACCAATCGGTTGATGTCGGAGGCGTGGAGCCCGACGGTCGGTTCGTCGAGGACATAGCACACGCCGGTCAACTGAGATCCGAGACTCGCGGCGAGCCGTACCCGGCGGGCTTCCCCGCCGGAGAGGGTCGACACGGAGCGATCCAGCGTCAAGTAGCCCAAGCCCACGCGTTCGAGGAGGCCGGCCCGCGAGCTCAGCTCGGCCACGACCGGTTCGACCGGCACACCGCGTGCGCCGCAGAGCGGGCCGCCCTTGGCCATCAAGCTCGCGAGCCAAACGGTGGCTACTTCGATCGGATCGCGCAGGACTTCAGGAAGGCGGCGCCCGCCGATCGTGGCTGCCCGGGGTGCCGGGGCCAGTCGCTCGCCGCGGCAGGTCTTGCACACCCGGCGCTCCATGACCTGCTCGAGAATGGCTCGCCACTCGGGGTCTTCTGACTTCTTGTGCCAAGCGTCCACCGCGCCGCACAAGCCTTCCCAGCCGGCGGTGAAATTCTCTTCCATCTGGAAGTTGGCTCCCTGCTTTTCGATCTCAACCCGGTACTCCTCGCGCGCGCCTTCTCCGTGCATTAGCAGCGCGCGCTGGCGGTCGGTCAGCGAGGCGAACGGTTTGTCGAGATCGATGCGGTGGCTCTTCGCGACGGTGCGTAGCAGGTTCTCATAGTAGCCCTTGCCCTTTGTCAGATAGCGCCCGAGCTTGCCGGCGATCGCGGTTTTGACCCCTGCCTCGCTCATCACCAGGGGCTGATCGGCGTCGGTCAACAAAAGATCTTCGGAGCACTGCCAGGCGGAACCCAAACCGTCGCAGGCTGGGCAGGCACCCACGTGCGCGTTGAACGAAAAGTGCCGGGGCTCGAGGGGGCCGTCGAGCTGAAAACCGCAGGTCTTGCAGGCACCTCGGGTAGAACCCTCGAAGCGGCGGCCGTCTTTCAGCCTGACGGCGGCGCGTCCTTCCGATAGGGCCCCACAACTCTCCAGAGCTTCGGAGAGCCTGGCGCGCGTGCGCCCCGAGAAGCTCATCCGGTCCAGGACCAGGTCGAGGGTGCTGGCCTGCTCGTGGGGAGCGTTGCTGGGATCGAGCCGTTGCTCTTCCCCGTCGATCAGCACTCTTGCAAAGCCCGCCTTGGTCCAGGTTTCGCGCTGTTCGGTCCAGGTCTCGAGAACGCCGCGCCGGGTGGGAGCTCCGCCGCCCACGATCGGGGCGACGACCCAACCGGCCTGGCCGTCGAGTTCTGTCGCGAAGCGCCTGGCCAGGGTGGCGGCTCCGCTGGTCACCAGCTCTTCGCCGTGCTTCGGGCAACGCCGGGTTCCGGCCCGGGCGTAGAGCACACGCAAATGGTCGTGCAACTCAGTGGTTGTGGCCACGGTGGAGCGCGGCGAGCCGAGAGCGGTGCGTGCTTCGACGGCCACCGAAGGACCGAGTCCCTCGATCCGTTCCACCGGAGGCCGGTCCCGGGAGGCAAGGAACTGACGTGCGTAGGTGGAAAGGGACTCGACGAAGCGCTTCTGCCCCGCCGCGTGGATCGTATCGAGGGCCAGGGAACTCTTGCCCGACCCCGAAGGCCCGGTGATGACACACAGTCCGTTGCGCGGTAAGTCCACATCGACAGCGCGCAGGTTGTGGGTGCTAGCGCGGACCACGCGCAGTCGATCGACGGGAGCGACCTCGACCGAGGCTTCGGCGACCAACGGTTTGCGCTTGGCCAGGGCCTCGCCGGCCAGGGCTCGGCCGGTGTGGGAAGCCGCGCAGGCTTCGACGATCTCGGGGGCGCCTTGGACCACGATGGTCCCGCCCTCGGAGCCGCCCTCTGGCCCCAGGTCGATGACCCAGTCGGCGGCACGAACGACGTCGAGGTCATGCTCGATCACCAGCACAGAGTGTCCTGCGTCGACCAACCGTTGCAGTGCGCCGAGCAAGCGGGCGACGTCCTCGCCGGCGAGGCCGGTGGTGGGTTCGTCGAGCAGGAACAGCGCATGATCCCGGGGACTGCGCTGCAAGAACTTGGCCAGCTTGATGCGCTGGGCTTCGCCACCGGACAGGGTCGTGGAAGGCTGGCCGAGGGAGAGGTAACCCACACCCACGTCCACGAGCGCGCGCAGGGGCCGGGCGATTTTAGGTAGATCCTGGAAAAGCTCGAAGGCCTCGTCGATGGCAAGCTCCAGCACGTCCGCGATCGAACGGCCGCGATAGCGCACGGCCAGGGTCTCGTCGTTGAAGCGCTTGCCGCCGCACTCCTCGCAGTCGACGGTGACCGGCGCGAGGAATTGGAGCTCGACCAGTTGCGAGCCTGCGCCGCCGCAAGCTTCGCAGCGGCCCCCTTCTACATTGAACGAGAAGCGGCCCGGCGCCCATCCGCGAAGCTTGGCTTCCGGCAATTGGCTGAACAGGTCGCGAATCGGCCCAAAGGCGCCGGTGTAGGTGGCCGGATTTGAGCGCGGCGTTCGGCCAATCGGTGTGGCATCGACCACGATGAGATCCCCGATCTGGTCTGCGCCGGCGAGCTTCTTGAACGGGAGCGTCTCGGGGCCTTCGCGGTCCAGATGGGTGAGCATCGCCGGCCGCAGGGTCCGGTTGATGAGCGTCGACTTCCCCGAGCCGGAGACGCCACTGATGGCGGTCAAGCAGCCGAGCGGGATTTTGAGATCGACGGATTTGAGGTGGTAGCCCCGCGCTCCACGCAGCTCAAGCCAGTGGCCGTTGCCGGCCCGCCGTTGCGGTGGCGCCGGCATATCGAGTTCGCCGCGCAGGAGCCGGCCGGTCGGCGAGTCGGCCTTGGCGACTTGCGCGGGCGTTCCTTCAGCGACGATGTGTCCGCCGTGCCGGCCTGCGCCGGGGCCGACGTCGATCAGGTGATCGGCAGCGCGTAGTGTGGCTTCGTCGTGTTCGACGACCAAAACACTGTTGCCTTGGTCGCGCAGAGCAAACAGCGCGCCTAGAAGCTTGCCGTGATCCCGAGCGTGAAGGCCGATCGAGGGCTCATCGAGGACGTACAAGACGCCTTGCAAGCCAGCGCCGAGCTGGGCGGCCAGGCGAATGCGTTGGGCTTCCCCGCTCGAGAGGCTGTCGGCGGAACGCTCCAGGGATAGGTAGCCGAGCCCAACCGATTCGAGGAACGCAAGACGCCTGCGGACTTCGAGCAGCAGCGGTTCGGCAATGGCGGACTCGCGCTTGGTGAGTTCGAGACCGGCGAGAAGGCCGCCGAGTTCGTCGATCGGTGTGCTTTGGAGAGTCCCCCACTCGGCTCCACCGACCCGAACGGCACGGGCGGCCTCGCGCAGCCTGGATCCTCGACAGGCGCGGCAGGTCGAAGTTTGAAGGAAGCGCTCCAGATACTTCCTGCGTCGTCCGCCCTTGGCCACAGCCTGTTCGATGGCCGGGACCACGCCTTTGTAGCGACGTTCCCAGCGAACCTCGCCCTGGTAGCGCTTGCCGTTCCAAGTCGCCGTGTCGGGGAAGCGTTCCGAGCCGCTGCCAAACAAGACGATTTCGCGGGCTGATTGTTCGAGTTCGTCCCAGGGGGTATCGAGGTCAAACCCAAAGGACTCTCCGATCCGCTCCAAGAAGGCAAACTCGACGTGCGGGTACACCAGCGCGCCGCCTGACTTGCGGGTGACCGCGAGTGCGCCTTCGCGAATCGACAGCGAACCGTCCAGGACGATCGAGTCGATCGACGGCTGGCGCTGCACGCCCATTCCATCGCAATCTGGACAGGCGCCGTGGGGCGAGTTGAACGAAAACAGGCGCGGCTCGAGGGGGGGAGCCTCCCGGCCGCATTCGGGGCAACTGCGGCTGGTGGAGAATCCCAGCTCACCGTCTTCGGCGAAGGCGATCACATCGCCTTCGCTGAGTTCGAGGGCCTGCCCCAGCGATTCACGCAAGCGCGCGAGTTCGCTTCCGTCTCCGGTGGACTCGGCCGGAACCAGCAGGCGGTCAACGACGGCTTCGATGGAGTGGCGCTTGTAGCGCTCCAGCTCGGGAACCTCTTCGATGCGACAAACCTGGCCGTCCACCCGCACGCGAACCACGCCGCGCTTGGTCAAGTCGGCGAACAGCGCCTTGTGCTGACCCTTTCGGTCCCGGATGAGCGGCGCCAGGAGGTGGAGCTTTTGTCCGGCGAAGCGCTCACCGATCAGGCGCACGATGGCCTCCGGCGTCTGCGACGCGAGTTCGTGCCCGTGGTCGGGGCAGCGCGCTTGGCCGGCGCGGGCGTACAGCACACGCAGGTGGTCGGAAATTTCGGTGAGAGTTCCGACCGTGGAGCGCGGACCTCGCTGGACGGCGCGCTGATCCACCGCAATAGCCGGCGCGAGCCCGTCCACGTGGTCCAGGTCCGGCTTTTCCATCCGCCCTAGGAACTGGCGAGCGTAGGCCGAGAGGGTCTCCAGGAATCGTCGTTGACCCTCCCGGAACAAGGTGTCGAAAGCGAGGGACGACTTGCCCGAGCCGGATACCCCGGTCACAGCTACCAGGCGGTGCTTGGGGATCGAGAGATCGAAGCCCGCCAGGTTGTTCTGCCGCACCCCGCGCAGCTCGATGGCCCGCGCCTCGGCCTTGGCCGCGAGGGTGCCGGCCGCGGTCTTTCCTGAGGAAGTCTTCGCGCCGGAGCGCTGCTTCAAACCACCCTTCCCCGGGGTGGATCGCTTGGTCGCAGCCTTCCTGGATTCGCCGCCGGCAGCGCGCTTTTGGGGGTTGAGCGGGGGAGCCATGGTGGGATCCGAACGGGTCTTCCTGGACCCGGCCGAACCCACCACGATAGCAGCGGTCCAAGACCCGCGGAAGCCGAACCGGCAGACCCCTGAGCGGACCAGGGCAGATCCTCCGGGAGCCCCCCTAGCGGCCCGGTGACGGCCCGATGGCTACCTCGTCGGGAGCCCCGGAGACTCGCGCCGCGAGTTCCTGGGTAAGTGCGCGCGGGCCTGCAATCACCGAGCCGCCCCGCAGCCAATTGGATCCCCCCGCAAGGTCGTGGACCTCGCCGCCTGATTCGCGGATCAACAGGGCTCCTGCGGCTACATCGTGGGGTGCTAAGTGCAACTCCCAATAGGCATCGAGCCGGCCTGCCGCCGTGTAAGCGAGATCGACCGCGGCCGACCCCATGCGCCTGATTCCGCGCACCCCGCGCATGACTCGCATGAAGTTCCCCAGGTTGTCGTTGGCCAGTTCGCCGCGTCGGTAAGGGAATCCCGTTGCCACGACACTGCTCGCGAGGCTGGGTGCTTGGGAAATTTGAAGTCGCCGTTCGCCTAGGTACGCGCCGGCGCCGGCGGCTGCCCGAAAGGTCTCCGCCAGGCGCGGGAGATGAACGCAGCCCACCAGGGGTTGTTCGTCCCGGTAAAGCGCGATGGAGACCGCGAAGCACGGAAGCCCGTGAACGAAGTTGACCGTTCCATCCAGAGGATCGAGAAACCAGCGCAGGCCAGGGGCCTGTGAGTCTTGGATCTCCTCTTCCGCTTCGATCGCTGTACCTGGGAAGGCGGCCCGCAGGTGCTGAACCAGATAGCGTTCGCTGGCCAGGTCTGCTTCAGTGACGAGGTCGCGTCCGACGGTCTTCGAGCGCACAGCCGACGGATCCAACCGTTCGAAGTGTTCAAGCAGTAAGTCACCGGCTCCCCGGGCGAAGCCCGCAACCGAATCGGCCACAAGCTGGCGCCCCTTTGGGGTGGACAGTTGAAGGTCTAGGTTGTCGTGGAGGGCGCTCACCGAACGGTTCCGGCACCGTCACGCACCATGCGTTCGCAAAGATCGTCCAGCATCGGCTTCCAGACCGTGTTGTTCAGACCGCTTACGCGCGGGTAGTTGACCAACATGGAGAAGGCGACTTGACGTCCGCGCAGGGTTTCGGCGATCCCTGAGAGGCTGGACGCGCCCTGGATCCAGCCGGTCTTGGCCCTGACGCGCCCGCGGGCCGAACCATCCAGCATCCGTCGTTCCAAGGTTCCGGTTTCTCCGGCCAAAGCTAGGGAGGCCAGGAAGCGGTCCCCGGCCACGCCCGGCAACTCCATGGAACGCACCAACAGCTCGCTCAGGAGCTGGGCATGTACCCGGTTGTCGCGGCTCAAGCCGGAACCATCGGCCTGGTAAAAACCGGTCAGATCGACGCCAAGGTCTTTCAGGACATCGCGAACAGCCCGCGCGCCCTGTTCACGGCTGCCGATGCCAAAACGCTCGTGCCCCATCGCGATCAGCAAGCTATCCGCTACCGAGTTCACCGAGTCGGTGTTGATTGGCTCGATCAAGCTGATCCAGGGCCGGCGCAGCACGGCAATCGGGCGGCCTGCGGGCTTTCCGAAGCTGGATTGGTTCGAGCCCGCGATCGAAACCCCGGCGCGAGCCAGTTCATCGCGCAAAGCGGCGGCGAACATCTCAGCGGGCGCGGGGTGGCGGAATTCCTTGGCGAACGGCGGGTTGCTCGCGCCATAGGTACCGGACACGCCGAGATCGCGCCGGACGTCAACCAGTCCCAAACGCACGTCGTTGCCGCGTCCGGAAACACCGGCGACCGAGGCTTTTAGGTCGAGTCCGCACGGCCAGGGGGTGAGCTCGACTTCGCACAGCTGGCCCTCACCCCGGGGCGAACAGAGCATGGTGACCAGCCCTCCTTGAAGGCTGAACGGGGAAGCCAGGCCGTAGCTGGCGGTCCAAAACCCCTCTGGCTTGGGCCAGCCGGGCGCAGGCCCGGGTTCGACGAAGCCCTCCGAGTCCAGGACCAGGTCGCCGGTGACATGGCGGATGCCGTTCTCGGCTACCCCGCGTGCCAGGCGTCCCAACTCGGCCTTGGCAGCTTCCCCGCCGCTCGAGTTGTAGAGCGGGTCGCCGGATGCTCGCACGAGGAGGTCCCCGTGAAGAGTCCCGTCTTCCACCGGTCCACTGGCTTCGGCGACCGTCTCGAATTCGAATTGCGGACCGAGCGCCACCAGCGCAGCCATCGTGGTGACGAGCTTCATATTCGAAGCCGACTCGACGGCGTGGAGCGGGTCTTGTTCGGCGATCACCTGACCGGTTTCGAGGTCGATCAGCCGAAAAGCCACGGTGCAGTCAGATCCCTTCGCGCGGCCGCCGCTCTCTTTGGAGACGCGGCCGAGGGCCGCTTGGACGCGAGCCACGAGGTCCGTCTGGAGCGAACCGTCGATGGCGCGAGCTCGCTCGGAGCCGGACCGAGAACGCTGTTGCGCGAAGGCGGACGCTTGGCCGGCGGAGGACTCGCGAGGCAGATCCCCGTGGGCTCGCGGAGCGATCCCGTCGCCGGGGCGGTCGGTGAGGGGGATGGCGCTGCCGCTTGCCGGCCCTGAAAACTCTGCCGCCCCTGAAAGCTGCCCCCCGCCGGGGAGCTCTTGTGAGCGGGCTGCCGCGGTGCCGCCGGAATTCGCATGCCGCTGGCTACACATTCCAAGCCCCACGGCGCACACGAGGAGGGCGGGAAGCCAGATCAGGCGAGGGAGGTCGTTCATCGTGGAGTCGGGCGCAGGCCGGGGACCCCGAGCTTGTACCGACCCGCGCGCCGGAAAGGAACCCGCGTGCGGACTCCTCGCGCTGCTAAAGCCCCACCGGGGGCGCAAGTGGCGCTTCGTCGGCCAGCAGTCGAACCAGGCAGTAGGCGAATCGCCCCACCGAGAGCAGCTTGGGGATCGAAAGGGACTCGGGCCGATCCCGGTAGCTGTGGTAGTCGGGGTTGCCGGCCAGCGGCGCCTGCTCGAACAGATAGAGCGCGGGAATCCCCGCCTCATGGAACGCGAAGTGATCGGACCGCTGGAACAACCCATCGGGGTCGCGGGTGGAGATCTCGGTCAGCTGGGGCGAAGCGCTTCGGCTGCCCGCCATCGAGACGGCGCGCCGGACCAGCGGCTCCAGAGCCGGGTTCTGGTCGAGGCCCAAAAGGGTCAGCCGTTCGGGGTCGCCGCGACCCAACATGTCGAGGTTGATCATGCCGGCCACGTGAACCCCAGCTTCGCGCAGATCCCCCACCAGGGCCCGGGATCCAAGCAGGCCGGCTTCCTCGCCCGTGAACCCACAAAAGAGGACCGAGCGCCGGGGCGGAAAGAGGGCCAGAGCTTCGACCAACTCAAGGAGGATGGCGCAGCCCGAAGCGTTGTCATCGGCCCCCGGCGCCACGCGCCCGCGAACATCCACGCCGATGTGATCTGCGTGGGCTCCAACGACGACCCACTCGTGGCGCAGGTCGGGATCGCTTCCTCGCAGCAGGCCTGCAACGTTGTGCGCTTCCAGCCGCGAATCGACACGGGTCGCTGAGCCGAATCGCACCCGCTGCGGTTTTCCTTCGGAATTCCAGGGCAGCGAAGAACCAAGCAGCTCCTGCTGCTCCCACCACGCGCGCAGATCGCCGCCGACGAGTCGCTCCCCGACTTCGAGACTGACCCACAGGGCCGGAAGTCGGCTGGATCGTGGGAAGTCGGGTCGCTCGCCAACCCAGCTCGCGTAGCTTTCGCGAAAGTCGAGGTGTTGTTCGGGGTCGAAGCCGGCTAAGTCCGCATGGGGGCGCGGCCGGCGGATGACCAGCGCCGCCTCGGCTCCGAACCTCCGGAGGTTTTCCAACTTGGAAAAGAGGTTGGCGGCTTGTGGAGGTCCGGCCTCCTGCGAATGCACTGCGGCAGGAGCTCCCTCGAACAGCAGTGCGACCCTCCCACGAATGGGGGGCCCGCGCCGGCGAGGACCCAGTTCATGGAACTGCGAGTCGTAGGGGACCCCCCCTTCGAGCCCGTGTCCAACAAACAGGACGGGACCCTCCGCGCGACCGGATGCACCGGAAACTGGCGAAAGGTCCACTCCGATGCTCAGGCCGGAGCTGGGGCTGGAGGATTCGATCTTGAGCCAAGTCCCGAGTGGATCAGGCGCGAGTCCTTCGACGCGAAAGCCGTGATGGAAGGTCCACGGAACGAATCGGGAGAAGGGGACCGGTGTGATCCCAACCAGACCGTGGCGGCCGAAGTGCCGCGCCATGCGCGACAGAACAAAGTCGATTCCCGAGCCCAGGGTCCGCCGGCCCTCGAGGGCCGGATGCGAAAGCTGGAAGGCCCAGTCCGAGAGGTCCTCCGGCTGGATCGAGGCCAGACCGGTTTCGCCCACCCACGGGGTGCGGGTCGTGAGTCTGCGCGGCGTATCGATGGTCGCGCTCCAGGCCGGAGCGGGGCCGGGCACCACGGCGGCGACCAGGCGCGAACGGCAGCTGGATGTTGTTCCACCAAGCAGAACAACAACCAGCATCCAGCGCGGCCCGGCCAGCCTTGATTTCCACCGGTGAAACCAGGTGAGCCCCCTTTGGAGCGTGCCGGAGCCGGTGGGTGAGCCCGTCCTTGGAGACGTCCTTTCCATCGAATGCAATTTTGAAGAACGCGTCCCTGGGGAATCCAGGGCCGGTGATCAAAATGGAGGGATTTCCCGTGGGTGGGCTTCAGGCCCGCTCGCCCAGCTGCCCCGCGAGGCCATCCTGGGCGGCCCGGGTCGGGATCCGGGTCGCGGCTTCGACTTGCCGCGCGGCCTCCGCCGGATCCAGTCCGGGGTAGACATGGGTCAGCAGCACCCGGCGCGGCTCGGCGGCTTGCACGATTCGGATCACACCGCTGGGCTGCAGGTGTCCCCGCAGCGGATCGTTGTCCGCCGTCGCGCACTCGCAGACGAACAAGTCGGCCGCGCGAGCGATCTCCACCACGGCGTCGTTCTCCTCCGCGTCGCCCGAGAACGCGAAGACCTGGCCACCGGCTGCTTCGATGCGATAGGCCTTCGCGAGCGTCGTGTGCCCCGTGTCCAGGCCGCGCACCAGCAGGTCCCCGATTCGAACGCCCCGTTCGAGCTCGGGCGCGCTCCACTCGTAGAGCCGGGCGCCGGCGCCGGCGAATCCGTCTCGGCCGAGCGCGCCGAGGATTTGTCCCGCCTCGAGCAGCGGGCCGAACACACCAGCGGGTCCATGGAGTTCGAGTTCCTCGCAGCCTGCGAGCCGCGGGTTTCGCCGCGCGAACAGCAGCGCCAGAACGTCGAGCACGTGATCTGCGTGCTCGTGCGTGATCAGCACGCGACGGATCTGCTCCAGCTGGATCCCATAGGCGCTGAGCGAACGAATCGTGCCCGGCCCGCAGTCGAGCAGGAGGACTTTAGCGGAACTTGTGCTGGAAAGTGCAATGGAGCAAGGACCGTACAGTTCGCCGCTCAGACCCCGCCTGGGCAGGGCGGTGCCTGCCCCAAGAATGCGCCAGTTCAGGAGCTGTAGCCTTTCGGGTGCGCCTGGTGCCAGCGCCAAGCGTCCTCAAGGATGGTCTTGAGATCCGAGCGATCCGGCTTCCAGCCGAATTCGGCAAGCGCAGCCGTTCCGCCGCTGACCAACTGGGCCGGATCGCCCGGACGCCGGGGCGCCATCTGCGCTGGAATCTTGTGACCGGTGACCTCGCGGGCGATCTCGATCAGTTGCTTGACCGAGTAGCCGTTGCCGGTTCCAAGGTTGGCGACCAATTTGGAGCGCTGATCCTCGAGTTCGGCGGCGGCCGAAAGATGCGCGTCGGCCAGGTCGTTGACGTGGATGTAGTCGCGAACGCAGGTTCCGTCGGGGGTGTCGTAGTCGTCGCCGAACATGGCGATTTGGTCGCGCTGACCGAGGGCCACCTGGAGCACCAGCGGAATCAAATGCGTCTCGGGGGCGTGATCCTCTCCCATGTCGCCGTCCGGCGAAGCGCCCGCCGCGTTGAAGTAGCGCAGGGCCGCATAGCGCAGCCCGTAGGCGCTTGCGAAGTCCTCGATCATGTGCTCCATGTGGAGCTTGGTACGGCCGTAGGGATTGATCGGCTGCTGCGGGTGGTCTTCGCCCATCGGGATCCGGACCGGTTCGCCATAGGTGGCGCAGGTCGAGCTGAACACGATGTTCGGTACATCGGCCCGGCGCATGGCCTCGAGCAAATTCCAGGTGTAGGCCACGTTCTCGCGGTAGTAAATCGCGGGATCGGTGACCGATTCTCCCACGTAGCACTTGGCCGCAAAGTGAATGACAGTGCTCGGCCGAACCTGTTCCAGCACACGATCCAGAAAGGCCTCGTCGCCCAAATCACCGTGGTGAAGCTCGGCGGTTCCACCGGACGCTACCTCGACCGCCTGGGCATGGCCCGAAGACAGGTTGTCGAGGACGGCGACCGGAACTCCGGCGCGCGTCAGCTTGCGAACGCAGTGACTGCCGATGTAGCCGGCGCCACCGGCGACGAGAACCGGCCCCTTGGGGACGCGGGGGCTGGATTGGGAGGAGCTCATGGGCGACATCCTAGGGGTTGTCGGCCGCGGCTCGATCCCCCGCTTGCACCAGGAGCCCGATCGGGGGTCGCGGAGTGAGCGAAGCCGGGCCGATCGACCGGGTGGCGTCAGGCTCAGGCCGGTAGGAAGCCCAAGTTCGAGGAGCTGAACGTGGACAGGTTGGGGAACAGCATCGGGAGACTTGCAGGTGCGACTCCCATCCAGCTCGCCAGGGTGGCGGACATCTGGTCGACCGCGGTGGTCGGAAGCAAGCGACCGAACCCGACGTCTTCAGGGCTCGCAAGGGCCAGGGTCGGCCAGGTGCCGTAGGCCGCTCCGCCGGTGACCGCGCCGCCGAGCACGAATTGATGGCCACCCCATCCGTGGTCGCAGCCCTTGCCGTTGCTGGTCAGGCTTCGGCCGAAGTCCGAGGCCGTGAACGTGGTCACGCAGTCCGCCAGCCCAAATCCGTCGAGCGTGTCTTGGAACGAGCTCAATGCGTCGTCGAGCTGTCGAAACAGCTCGGGCTGATTGGCGAGGTGCCCGGTGTGCGTGTCAAAACCGTGCATTCGCACGAAGAAGATCTGGCGAGCGGCACCAAGACTGGTGTGTTGAGAAGCCAGGCGCGCGATGGCGTCCAGTTTTTCGGCAAGCTCGTTGTCGGCGGGCAGCGGACCGGGCGCGCTCGGAGCATCGGCGAGAGCTCCCGCCACGACGTCGCCAAATTCCAGGCTTCGGCGGTGCCGTTCGGCGAACGCATCGGCCAGGACTCGGCCCGAGCCACCGGCGATCAACTGATCAAAGACCTGTTTGCGCGCAGGCCCCAGTCCCTCCCCGTCGAAGCCGAGGTACGCAACGGATCCTCCCGGTCCGATTCCGTAGGGCGATGTGTTGCCTCCGGTCTGCCAGGGATTGGCGCCACCCAAGCTGATGGCAGGGGGCAGGCTCGACTCCCCGGCCTCGCCGGCCAGCAGCTCGATCAAGCCCGCGCCCCAGCCGCTGGCCTCGCTCCCTTGAGCTTGGCGGCCCTGCCAGAAGCGGCTTTGATCGCTGTGAGAGAACAGATGCGGCGGGAGGTGAGGGGCCTTGGCTAGAACGTCGGCCGCGGTGGTCGGTGCGTTCAGTGTGCCGACGTTGGCGACGACTCCGAGGTCGCCGGACAGGAATCGTTGCCGCAGTTTGGGAAGCCGGGGGTGAAAGCCCATTTCCTGGGCGGGGTTGCCAACCAGACCGACCGGCAGCAGATCACCCGCGGGAAGAGCCAGGTTCGCGCGCGCGTCCGCGTAGGCGTCGTAGGCGCTGCCGGTCGACGGCACCAGGAAGTTGTAGGAGTCGTTGCCGCCCACTAGGTAGACGCACACCAGCGCGCGGTAGTCCGAGTTCGGGGCCGCCAACGTGATCGATCTGGGGGCCGCGCTCCCCCATCTACGCCCAAGGAGTCCGGCGCCCAGGGTTGCACTGAGGCTCCCCAACAGAAAATTGCGCCGGCTGAGGCCCAAGGCGGAAGCAGCGTGGTTGCGTTCGGATCGGTTCACGGCTGCATCGCTCCTTCGGGGGAGATGAGAATAAGAAAGACCGCTTCGAGGACTCGTTGCAGGCCGGGCTCGAGTCCACCGAACGTCATCGAGACCTCGCCCAGGTATTCGATCAGCGCAGTTCGCATCGGAGTGCTCATCGTTCCGCCAAGGAGCAGGAGATCCAGGTGGTCGATCAGCGCGGGTGGCGTCGCGGCTAGCTCCAGCTCGTCGGAGAAGTCCATCCAGACTTGATCGTCTCCGGTGACCGGGGTGTCCGCATGCCCCTGATAGACCAGCTTGCGGAGCATGTTCGTGCTGAGCGGCATGCGGACCTCGTCGGCTAGCTGAAGCTCGGGCGCAACCAAGCCAGCCTGGCTCACCGGACCGGGCGGCGCGTGGTGCGGCTGAAAGAAATTGAACACCGTTGGGGCCGACAGCGGGGCTTGGCCCAGGAACAACTCGGCCTGGCCAAGGGTGTACACGCCTTCGGGCGGGACGCCGTCAAAGGCGCGCCACAGCGCCGTGACCCGCAGGAGCGGCTCGCGGAGCTTGCCGTAGGAGGTCGGGTTGAGATCCAGGCCACCGAAGGCCTCGTCGTCCAGCAGCACCGCGCGTACGACCTCTCCGAGATCACCCCGTTCGCCGGTGCCATCGTCCGCAAAAACCTGGGCGACGCGCTGCACATAGCCGGGACTTGGGTTCGAGGTCACCAACCGGCGGATGAGGTGGTTGGCGACGAACGGTCCCACGTTGGGATGTTCGAACAGGGCGTCCAAGATTTGATCCAGATCTTCCTGGCCGGACTGTCCCGCGGGCAGCACGGTACCGTCCAAAACCGACTTCCCGTTCTGGTCGTGGTACTCACTCCAGTGCTCCATCGGTTCGAAGCTGGGTTCTGGGTTCTCCCAATTGGTTGCGCCGGCAAAATTCCAGCCGGTAAACGCCCGCGCGATCTCCTCGACATCTTCCTGCTCGTAGGTCGAGGCGGGGTCGCCACCGGGGCTTGCAAGCACCGAGCCGTCGGGTGCGAGCTGGACCAACCCGATCGAAAACAGCTGCATGATCTCGCGCGCAAAGTTCTCGTCTGGGTGGAGGTTGCTCCCCGGTTCGGACGGAACGTTTTTGTGCATCGACAGGTAGACGCCCATCGCGGGTGAACGGGCCACGTCCTCGAGCAGGTCCCGATAGTTCGAGAACGCTCCATCCACCAGGACGTCGTAATAGTCAGCGACGCCCAGAACGTTCTGGAAGAGCGCTGGATCGTCGTCGGAAATCACGAACAGCTCGCTCCAGGCAAACGCCACGCGCTGCCGCAGCTGGTCCGGCGAGGTGACCGCGACGCTCCACCAAACGTCCTGGCGGTGGATGGGAATCAAGGACCCGGTCGCAGACTGAAGCGCTTCGAGCGGCGGTCGATGGTGGGTGCCGGGTAGCGCAAGCTGCTCGTCCAGCCAAGCCCCGTAGCCGATCTGCCCAAGACGGGTGAAGTCCGCTTCGTTTGGGCCGAAGGTCGCGCGGCTGAGGAAGCGGAATTGATCCTCGGGGTTGGCCGGATGACTGGCCGGGTCGAGCTCGTCTTGCAGGGGGGTGCCGGGATCCTGATCCGCCGGATCGCCGCCGGTCTCGATTCCCCCCGCGCCGCAGCTCGCCAGCAGCAGGCTGGCCAGTCCCCCGAACCGTGCGCCCCACGGGGCCTGGTCCATACGTCGGCAACGGCTACGTTGGTCGCTTTGGTGATCCATCATGCTCCTCGCGTGCGCTCAGGGTACGTGGTTCGATCCGCCGGTGCGCTCCCCTCCTGACGGCGTCGGCGCCCCCGGCCCCGGCGCTTGACCTTTGCTTGGCAAATCGGGCCCGATGCCGCCCCGAAGGCCGCGTCCACGAGGCCGGGGAGTCCCCAGCCCGGGGCCGGTGGGGTTCCCAGCCCGCTCGGGGCCCAGGCATACTGGGTCCATGACGACCCCCTCGGCCACCGAGTCTTACCTGGGAGCCCGCGGCCTCGCGCCCGCCCCGCTCGCCGGCTGCCGCCCCCTGGGTTGCGGCAAGGTCCGCGACCTGTATGAAATCGACGAGCGGCATCTGCTGTTCGTGACCACCGACCGGATCTCCGCCTTTGACGTGGTCATGGGCGAGGGCGTCCCGGGCAAAGGCCGGCTGTTGAACGCGATTTCGACCCACTGGTTCGAGACCACCCGCGATCTGGTTCCGAGCCATCTGGTCTCGACTTCGGTGGACGATCTCGAAGCGGCTTCGAGCCTGGAGCGGGAGCAGCTTGCGGGCCGCATCATGATTGTGCGCCGCACGCGTCCCACGCCCGTTGAGTGGGTGATCCGCGACTACCTGGCCGGCTCGGGCTGGAAGAGCTACCAGACGGATGGGACCCTGTTTGGTCAGCCGCTGCCCGCCGGGCTGGAGCGTTGCTCGCAACTTCCCGAGCAGGTGCTGACGCCCACCACCAAGGACGACGCGAAGGATCTTCCGCTCACCTTAAGCGAGGCGCGCGAGCGGGTCGGCGACCGCGTTTTCGAAGCAGCCCATCAGGCGGCTGCGGAGCTTTTTCGGCACGGCTCGGAAACCCTGCGCCAACGGGGCATCTTGCTGGCCGACACCAAGTTTGAGTTCGGGCTGGATGGCGACCGACTGTTGTTGATCGACGAGGTTTTGACCCCCGACAGCTCTCGCTTTTGGCCGGCGGACGGCTATCGGCCGGGTGTGGAACCACCCAGTTACGACAAACAGATCCTCCGCAACTGGCTGGAGCAGCAACCTTGGGATCAGCAGCCGCCTGCTCCTCCTGTGGATCGGGCTGTGCTCGATCACCTTACGGGCCGCTATCGCGAGCTCTGCCAGCTGCTGACCGGTGCTTTGCCGGATGGCCTTTGAGGGCGAAGCGTCCCTAAGAGCTTCCCTCTCACCGAACACTGCTCTCCCCCCCCCCTTCTTCTTCAACATGTCTTCGAATTCCCGCCCGCAGCCGCCCGAAACCCTGACCTGGATTCCCGCTGGGAACGACGGACCCCGGCCGGGGCATGTGCGCATGATCGAGCAGACTCTGCTGCCGGTCGAGACCAAGTTCCTCGATGTCCGCGACGTCCCGGCCATGGTCGATGCGATCTACCGATTGGCCGTCCGCGGTGCGCCAGCTATCGGTGTGGCAGCCGCTTACGGGGTTTTGCTCGGAGTCCAAAACGAAGGTCACCGGGATCCGGAGGGCTTCCTCGAACACCTCGCGGAAGTCTCGCGGACCCTCGCCGCAGCACGCCCCACGGCGGTCAATTTGTTCTGGGCGCTAGAGCGCATGGAAGAGCGGGCCCGCTCCGAGCACGCCACCGGTCGCACCACGGAACAGATCGTTGAGGCCCTGTTCACTGAAGCTCTCGCGATCCACAGCGAAGACAAGGACCAATGCCGCCGCATGGGTGAGATCGGTGCCGAGCACATTCGGGACGGAATGCGCCTGCTCACCCACTGCAATGCTGGTGCGCTTGCGACGGGAGGCATGGGGACCGCGCTGGCCCCCATGTACGTGGCGTGGGAGCAAGGGAAGCGCTTTTCAGTCTTTGCCGACGAGACGCGCCCGCTGCTGCAGGGCGCTCGCCTGACAGCCTGGGAACTGAATCAGGCCGGAATTCCGGTCACGGTGCTCACCGACAACATGGCCGGCCGGGTGATGTTCGAGAAGCGCATCGACGCGGTGTTTGTCGGCTCGGATCGCATCGCTCGCAACGGCGACGTTTGCAACAAGATCGGCACCTACTCGGTCGCGGTGCTGGCCCGTCATCACGGGATTCCGTTTTACGTGGTGGCTCCTCTTTCGACCTTTGACGAAAAGATCACCAGCGGCGATCAAATTCCGATCGAGGAACGTCCTGCCGACGAGGTGATTCGTGGCTTCGGCCGCCAAACCGGTCCGGACGATGTCGCCGTCTACAATCCGGCGTTTGACGTCACCCCGGCCGAACTGGTTACGGGCATCGTCACCGAGGTGGGCTTCATCGAGTCGCCCAACCTGGCCAAGGTCGAGGACGCCCTGAGGCGCGGCGGGCGAACGGTTCCCGCCTGAGGCGGCTGCCGGTCGATTCCGGCGCCCGGCCTTGGTTTCTCGCAACCGGGCTCCAGCCCAGGCGAAACCGAGGTCGATTTCTAGGGGGTCATGAGCCCCAAAACTCCCTCCGGCGGCAACGCCAAGAACTCCAAATCTGCTTCCGGCAAGGCTGCGACTCCCAAGCAGGCCTCCCCTAGGAAAGCTGCCGGAAAAAAGGCTGCCCCGAAGAAGGCCTCTGCGAAGAAGGCAGCCGTCAAAAAAGCGGCCACCCCGAAGAAGGCGATGCCGGAAAAGGAGATCGTTCCCAAGGCGCCCGCGGCTTCCAAGGTGAAAGCGACAGCGGCTCCGAAGGTCAAGCCGGCCATCTCGAAGCCCGATGCCATGAGCGCCGAGACCTTCGAGTTCTTGGCCGCGATCGATGAGGCCAAACGAACCCTGATGGTCTCGAACCCGAATCTCACGCAGGTGCTCGACGTGCTGCGTGGACTGGGGTACGGGCTGGCAGGCAAACGCACCAAGAAGGCCCAGTTGACCGAACTGGAGTCAGCGCTGGCGGCCTACAAGAAGACGCATCAACGGCTCTTTCCGAACTGGAGCGAGGTCTTCACCGTGGCCCGCGAAGCTGGATTCTGCCGGCCTGAGTAGGACCGTTTTCGTCAAGCGCCACCGCTGAATCGCTGCCAGGCCGACCTCAGGCTCTCCACATCCAGGTTGCGGCCGATCAGCACGAGCGCCGAGCGCTCCGGGGCAAGGCCGGCGCCCGGACCGATCTCGAGCCACTGGTACATGCCCTGAACCACCACGGCTTCGCTGCGCCCGGTGCAGTGCAAGTAGCCTTTAACGCGCAAGAGTTCATGGTCCCGCTGGCTGCCGAGTAGTCGCAGCCACATTTTGAGACCGTGTAGGTCCAGAGGGTGCTGGGACTCCAGCGACACGGTTGTGACACCGGGAGTGTGACGAGCGGCCACCGGGCCGAGAACCGGGCCGCCTGGGATTTGGCTGGCAGCTTCGGCGAGTCGCGGAGTTGGGTCGACCTCCAGTTGCAGGATCCGTGAGGTCTCGATTCGAGCGCTCTGGGTGCGCTCGATGACGCACAGGGCGTTGCGTGCCCGCAGGCAACTTTCAACTCGGTCGAGTTCTTCGGGAGCGCAGCGGTCGGTGTGATTGATCAGCAACAGGTCGGCGTAGCCCACCTGGTCCTCGGCTTCGGGGTGCTGCTCAAGTTGCGTTTCGATCATCGCCGCGTGGCACAGGGTGACCACGCCGGCGCCCCGGGTTTCCTCCGCGAGTCGAGCTTCGAGATTCAAGGTCTGCAGCACCGGGCCCGGGGAGGCGAGTCCCGAGGCTTCAACCACGATGCGGTCGATCTCAAGCCGCCGCAGCCGCCGCTGGCGGCGATCGAGCAAGCGGGTGAGCGTCTCGACCAGGTCTCCGCGCACGCTGCAGCAAACACAGCCGTTGCGAAGCAAAATGAGATCCTCTTCGGCTCCGACTACAAGCCGTCCGTCGATCGGCAATTCGCCGAATTCATTGACCACCACGGCGATGCGCGAGCCACCGGGCTCGGCCAGCAGCCGATTCAAAAGCGTGGTCTTCCCGGCTCCCAAGAACCCCGACAGCAGGTGAACTGGAAGTCGCGGATCGGTTTCCGGTCCAGGCAAGCTCAGCTGATCCGGAGGGTTTCGGGCGCGTCGCCGTAGATCGGGCGTGCCGCAGCCAGCTCGCTGACTTCTCCGTGTACGCGCTTGGCCACCGACTCGTCGGTTGGCGCGTGAAGGACGTCGGCGATCCAATTGCCGAGTTGGCGCGTGTCGTCCGCGTCGAAGCCGCGAGTCGTGAGCGCCGGCATTCCGAGCCGGATCCCCGAGGCCTTCACCGGCGGCTGCTGATCGAACGGGATCAAGTTCTTGTTGCAGGTGATGTCGACTGCGTGGAGCGCGTGCTCAGCCACATCCCCGGTCAGCCCCACCGAGCCGACGTCGACCAACATCAGGTGATTGTCCGTGCCTCCTGAGACGATCCGCAGTCCGCGTTCGGTGAGCGTGGCCGAAAGGACGCGTGCGTTCTCGAGGACCTGATCGACGTAGCTCTTGAATTCGTCGCTGGCCGCCTCTCGGAAGGCGATCGCCTTGGCGGCAATCACGTGCATCAGGGGTCCGCCCTGTCCACCGGGAAAGACAGCTGAGTTGATCTTCTTGTTGACGCCCTTCTTGGAGAGCACGAACCCGCCGCGCGGCCCGCGCAGGGTTTTGTGGGTGCTCGAGGCGACCGCATCCGCATAGGGAACCGGCGAGGGGTGAGCTCCGGTCGCGACCAAGCCGCTCACATGCGCCATGTCGACCAGGTGTTTGGCGCCCACTTCGCGCGCGATTTCCCCGAAGGCCTCGAAGTCGATCGTCCGCGGGTAGGCCGAGCCACCCGAGATCAGGACCTTGGGCTGAAACTCCTTGGCGAGCTCGCGGACCCGGTCGAAATCGATGCGCTCGGTCCCCTGTTCGACCCCGTAGTGAGCGAACTCGTAGAACACGCCAGAGGCGTTCTTCGGGTGTCCGTGGCTGAGGTGTCCCCCGTGATCGAGGGACATCGCGAGCACCCGATCTCCCGGGGACGCCAGCGCCATGAGCGCGCCGAGGGTCGCTTGGGTTCCACTGTGTGGTTGGACGTTCGCAAAGGACGCGCCGTAGAGGGACTTGAGACGCTCGCGAGCCACACGCTCGATCGTGTCCACGTGTTCGCAGCCACCGTAATAGCGCTTGCCCGGGTAGCCCTCGGCGTACTTGTTGGTGAGGACCGTCCCCATGGCCGCGATGACCTCGCGGCTGGCATGATTTTCCGACGCGATCAGCTCGAGTTGGGCCTCTTGTCGGCCGGCCTCCAGGCCGATGACCGGCCAGATCTCCTCGTCGGTGCGCAGGGGGGCGGTCGAAGCGAAGGCGGCTCGGGGGGCTTGGCTGTCCATGCTGCCAAGATACCGCAGGAGGCGAGCTGAATGGACCCCCGGGCGTGGGTCGCGCCGCCTAGTTGCCGGAATTGTCCGAATTCTTCAGCTCGCCGCTTCCAGTCGGCGCGGAGCCCAGGCCACCGGGCAATTTGTTGCCCGCTTGGTTGAGTTCTTTGTTCATGCCTTGGAGGCGGCTCCAAAGCGGTCCGGGCTTGAAGTCTTTGACCTTGATCGAGGGGCCGACCTTGAGCGGCGTGTCCTTGTCGACCAGGGTGAAGCGTTCCGGATTGACCTGGGCAAACATGCGCCCGTAAATCGGCTTGCCCCCGCGAGCTAGGCCGACGACCACCTTCGCGAGCTGGTAGCGCCGCTCGCCTCCCGGTCCGATTTGAGGCAGGGTCTCGGGGGTTCCGATGTGCTTCCAACGATCCTCGATGTAGTCGTTGGCCGCCTGCTGCTTCTTGGGCACGCTGTCGGCCTGGTTGAGCTCCACCAACTGTTCCGACATCCGAGCTGGCCGGGGGGTGCGGACAGCGGCTTCTTCCTTCTTGGGCGCTTGCCCGCTAGGCAGCAGCAGGGACAGGGCCGCTCCCAGGACGATGGCTGCAGTGCCTAGGGCGAGGACGCGTTTTGAAGTTTGGCTCATAGCGAGGGGGGCGAGAAGCGAGTCGTGCTCACAGTCGTGCTCAAAAGGGGGTCCCTTGCGAGGGCCCATGCGGGCCGGTCGATTCCCTAGGGGAGACTCCCATGTGCATGTGGACGAGCTGGTGAGCTACTGGGTTCGGATGAAATTAGGCTTCCAGGGGAGCTCAGAGCGAATGGGAAACCCCCTGTGGGCCCAGGAAGGGCTCAAAGAGCTGTGGCAGGGGGCGCGGCGCGGCGAGGGAACTGGCCACTCGCAGAGCGGCCGAGGCCTCCGTAGGGTAGCTACGGGTCTCACTTGGGGACCGTCAGAGAATTTACCCCGTTTCGAACGTGCGCACCGTATGCATCGCCCGCTCGCTTCCCTTCCGGCCGCCCTCTGGGTGGCGCTCGGCCCCGTTCTTGCCCTGCTCACGACCGCCTGCTCCGAGGCTCCGCTCGAGGCCCGCGGCCTGGTCGTCCTGGCCGGCAGCACGGCCGGTCCGTCCTCGCCCCGCCCCGAATTTCACGACTTCGGCCGGGTCGACGCCGGAAGCCGCCCGGAGCACACCTTTGAGATGGTGAATACCGATCCGGACCCGGTGCGGATCCTGCGAATCACCCCCTCGTGCTCCTGCAGCGTGGCCAACGTGGCCCTGGTGAACGAGGACGGGACCGAGACCCCCGGCGACGCCGGGAACCCCGATCAGATTCTGACGGTTCCGCCGGGTGGCCGTGCGCGCTTCCACCTGGTGGTGGACACCGACCGGATCGAAAACCAGAACGCCGACAAACTGGTCACGGTGCGGCTCCAATCCGACTCGCCGAACTCGGCCTTCCTTGGCTTTGAGGCCCACGTGGTTTCGGTGAGGCCGCTCGAATTCGTACCGAAGTTGGCCGACTTCGGGCTCGTTTCCCCTACTGCCTCCAAGACCATCGACGTCCGCGTCCTGCGCCGCACGACCATGACCGATGGGACCGTCCTCGAGGAGGGTCCGCTCGAAGAGCTGCTCTTCCCCTCCGGTGTTCTTCACGCAGACCCGCCGGTTGTGGCGGAGCTGTACCCCGATCCCCTGGAGCCTGGCACAGCTTGGACCTTGCTGGTGACCGTTCCGGCCGGCACGCCCAAGGGACGCTTCACAGGTCATGTGGTCCTCGAATCCGGGTACGGGCCGGAACCCGGCGGAAAGCCCGGGCCCGATTTGCGGCTGGTGGTGAAGGGCGAGGTCAAGGCCCCTATCGCCGTTCAGCCCGATCGCTTCTACCTGCGCGCGGACACCGGGAGCGTGCCCTTCTACCGGGTCGGCCTCCTGGCCCTGGATGGGAGGCCTTTTCGGATCGAACGAACCGAGCTGATCGGCGGCGGCCGGGAATTCGTGTCCTTCCGGACCGAAGCGGTCCGGCCCGACGCTGAGGGCCGCTCGAAGGACTGGGACGCCTACCTCGAAGCACCTGAAGGCATTGGAGAGGAGGGCTTCGGGGGTACGGTGCGCTTCCACCTGACCGGCGCCCCGGTCGACACCCTCGACGTCCCCTATGTCGCGATCGTTCCCTAACGGGCTCGCCCCCGTTCCGCCGGCCTGCGCCGACACCCAATCCACCGAACTCGGTAGCGAACCTCGAATCACGCCGCAAGCGAACCGGGCGTGGCGCGGTCCGCGGAGCTTGCTGTTCGCAGCGCTGCCCGTTCTGGCTGGCAGCTGTGGCTCCGGCGAGGCACCCCGCACGGTGCTGCTCGTGTCCCTCGACACGACGCGCTCGGATGCGCTGAACTTCGAGGATCCGTTCGTAACTCCGCGCATGGTCGAGCTGGCCGAGCACGGGACGGTCTTCGAACAGGCGATCAGCGGTTCGAGCTGGACCCTGCCTGCCCACGCCCAGATGTTTACGGGACAGCCACCGACTCGGCACGGAGTCGAGGACGACAACGTGCGCATCGACCCGGCGACCCCCACCATGCCTGAGCTGCTCGCGGAGGCAGGGTTCCTCGGCTACGGCGTGTTCACCGGCTGGTATCTCCTGCGCGACTACGGATTCGGACGCGGTTTCGAGGTGTACTCAAACGGGATGCCTGGTGGCGATCGACTGGAGGCTGAGTTGCGCAACAGCTTGGCCCGCAAAGATGCCGGCGGTGCCCAGAACGTGTGGGGAGCGGCCGATCAGCAAAGTCATCGAGCGATCACCTCGCCCGGAGTCGTCGAATTCGTGGGGCAGGCATTGGACGACGTTGGGGAGGACGATCTGTTCTTGTTCACGCACCTGTTCGATCCCCACTACGACTACGTCCCCCCCGCGCCCTACGACACACGGTTCGATCCGGGCTACGAAGGTTCGATCACCGGTCAGGACTTCTACTTGAATCCCGCGGTTTTCGACGCCGAAGCCGGCGGGCGCCAGATCTCCGACCGGGATCTGGAGCACATCATCGCCCTTTACATGGGCGAGGTGGCTTGGACCGACGAGCATGTTGGTCAGATCGTCGACTTGTTGCGGGTGAACGAACGTCTGGAAAACGCCTGGATCGTGATCACCGCCGATCACGGTGAGGAGTTCTTCGAGCACGGCGGCCGTGGTCATCGGCACAGCCTGTTCGACGAACAGGTACGCGTTCCGCTGCTCGTGGTTCCGCCCACGGGCACCTATCCGCAAGCCCCTCCCCGAGTCTCGGTCCAGGCCGGACTCTCCGATCTCTTGCCAACCCTGTGCGAAGCCATCGGCGTTCCGATTCCGGACACCGCAATCGGGCGTTCGTTGCTACCCGTTCTGCGCGGGGAGGAACTTCCGAGCGTCCCCCAGGTTTCGAGCCTTCGCGGGCGGCCGATCGTTTCCGCCACCGGCGGAGCGACGAAGCACATCGTGGTCGAGGCGCTGCGGACTCCCACGGAGAAGCTGGTACGCCGGGTCAGTTGGAAGGGCGATGAACCCAAACTGCTCGAAGCCCTGTGGTACGACCTCGAGTCTGATCCCTACGAGGAGTCGCCGGTTCGAAATCCAAAAGATCCGCGGCTGATCGCCGCTTGGGAGCAGCTAGAAGCGCAACGCGGTGACCTGCGTTCCCATTTCGAGGCGCGACCGGTGACTCCCATCGATCAGCGCACGACCAGCGCGCGCGAGATGTGGGCGGATAACCTCGCGGCCCTGGGCTACGTCGAGGAGGGCGAAGAGCTCACGGACGATCTGCCGTCCTGGGGGCTGGGCCCCGCGCCGCCGGTGGAACTCCCCTGAGTTGTTAGCGGAGTTTGAGTCCGTCCTTCGCTTGCACCGCCGGTTTCGCGACGGGCTGGAGCGCGGACTGGAGTCGTTTGCGCCAGCCGCTCGGCCCGGGAACGTCCCGGTCCTCGCGTGCCAGCCAGCGTAGGACGGGTGTGATCCGAACCAGGTCCTCGTCCGGCCACTCGACGACCTTCTCGGCAACCTTGGCAAAGGCCTCCGCAGAGCGCGAGGCCGGAATGCGAACCGTCCGCTCGAGCAGCGCCGGAAGCGCGCGCTCGCCCGCTTCCCGAAGCAGGCCGGGGCGCTCGAGCATCTCCAGCAACGGCCCAGCGTCGATCGCTTGGCTAGACATTTGAGCCATCAGCATGGTTCGTTCCACGGACGCGACGCTGAGCCCGACCGCTGGGATGACTTCGTCTTCGACCCGAAACGCGCCGTCGTGCGGTTCCAGACGCCACTTTTCGCGAAGCGCCAAGAGGCCGGCCATCGGAACCTCGTAATTCAGGGCGACCACCTCGATCGGCTGTTCACCGGGAGGCACGTCGAGCCCTTTGAGGACCTGGGTGACCAAGCGCTCGTCGGTGCCCTTGTGATCGCCACGGGGGCCGACGCCCGTGCGCTGGACAACCAGCGGGCTGGCCGCCAATTCGATCCGCACGTTGCGTGGGTCCGCGTGGCGGGCTAGCAGGATGAGATCTCGCCGCTCCGGCGTCTGCGGGTCGGGCCGGCTCTCGAGCCACATCTCCAGGCCCGCGGCGATCTCGCTCCCCGCGAGCACGCCTCGGATCCTAGCCACGGCTTCCAGGGAGCCAGAATCCTCGGTCGCGGCCTCGATCTCGTTGAGCAGCCGCGTCGCCAATTCGTGATCGCCCGAGGCGACCGCACGGTCGATGGTTTCGAAGGTCGCGACAAGATCGTCCGCCACAGGCTCGAACCCTCGCGGCTGCCGCGCTTGGCAGCCGCTCAAGACGAGCCCGAGGAGTACGAAGGCACTCCCTCCGAGCAGCCGCATCAGCCTTCCGTGGTGGGGGCTTCCGGCTCAGGCGTTTCAGGCTCAGGCGTTTCAGGCTCAGGAGTCGGCTCAGGGGTCGACTCAGCAGCCGGCGGCTCCGCCTCGGGGGCTGCGCTCGCCTCCGGGGCAGGTTCGGCCTTGGCTTCTCCTGCGCCTTCAGCGGGCGCCTCGGCGGCAGCCGGCGGAGCTTCACCGCCTTCGGCGGGATCACCACCTCCCATCTGCCCCAACTCTTCGGGCGTGGGCTCGGGCAGGTGCTTGTTCTCCTCAAAGTCCGCGTGGACGAAGGAGAGGCCGATCTTGCGCTCTTCGGTGTCGACTCGAATGACGCGTACTTCGATCTTCATGCCCGGGCGCACCACATCTTCGGGGCTGCCGATCTTGGTGTCGGACAGTTCGGAGATGTGGAGCAAGCCTTCGAGTTCTTCTTCGAGCTTCACGAACACACCGAAGTTGGTGATCTTCGTGACGTAGCCCGAGAGCAGGTCCCCGACGTGGTAGTTGTTCGGGATGTCGGCCAGCCAGGGGTCTTGGCTGAGTTGCTTGAGGCCGAGGGCGATGCGCTTTTTCTGGGAGTCGACCGACAGGACGACGCAGCGCATCTTGTCGCCCTTGCGGACGACCTCGGAGGGGTGCGAGACCTTCTTGGTCCAGCTCATGTCGGAGACGTGCAGAAGGCCGTCGATGCCTTCTTCGATCTCCACGAACGCGCCGTAGGAGGTGAGGTTGCGGACCGTGCCTTCGATGATCGTTCCCGGGGGGTACTTCTCGGTCGCGAGGTCCCAGGGGTTCGCTTCGGCCTGCTTCATGCCGAGCGAGATCTCCTGCTTCTCCTTGTCGATCTCGAGCACGACCACTTCGACCTTGTCGCCGGAGTTGACCAGCTCGGAGGGGTGGTTGACGCGACGGGTCCAGGACATCTCGGAGATGTGCACCAGGCCTTCCACGCCGTCTTCGAGCTTCACGAAGGCGCCGTAGGTCATCAAATTGACGACTTCGCCAACGTGCTTCGAGTTCTCGGGGTAGCGCGAGTCGATGCCGTCCCACGGCGAAGCGACCTTTTGCTTCAGGCCGAGCGCAATGCGCTCGCGCTCGAAGTCGACGCGCAGAACCTTGACCTCGAGCTCTTGCCCGATGGTGACCATTTGCGAGGGGTGGTTGATCCGGCCCCAGGACATGTCGGTGATGTGCAGCAGGCCATCGATGCCCCCAAGGTCCACGAACACACCAAAGTCGGCGATGTTCTTCACGACACCCGTGCGGATTTGGTTCTCCTCGATGTCCTTGAGGAGGTGCTCCTTCTGCTTCTGACGCTCTTCTTCGAGCAGCTTGCGGCGGGAGATGACGACATTCATGCGCTCCGGGTCGATCTTGATGATCCGGGCGCGAATCGGCTCGCCGATGAATTCGGTGATGTCGTGTGTGCGGCGCAGGTTGACCTGACTGGCCGGCAGGAAAACGGGTACGCCTTCCACATCGACCAACAGGCCGCCTTTGATCTTGCGCTGAATGACGCCGTGGACTTCGTCCCCTTCGGCGTGCGTCTCGTAGAGCTGCTCCCAGGCCTTTTGACGGTCGGCGCGGCGCTTGGAGAGGTTCGCGGTGTCGTCGTCGTTGAGCCCGCCGTAGTAGACGTCGAAGACCTCACCGGTCTGCGGCATCGTTTCGCCGAACTCGGAGAGCGCGATGTTGCCCTCCGCCTTGCCGCCGATATCCAGGACGACCTGGCCGGTGTGCTTGTCGACCGAGTCGACGCGTGCTTGGACAATCGTGTCCGGCTCGAGGCTGCGGATGGCGACCGAGAGCGCCGCGGTGTACTCGTCTTCGTTGTCGATTCCACCGACGATCTTGGCCATTTGGGCCTCTAGATCTTCGGGGGCGAGTTCGAATTGCTTGATTCGGCGGGATGCGAGGGACATAGAAAGGTGTACGCGCCCCCATGAAGGGACGCGGCGGAGCACAAGCCACCGAGCGGGTCGGTGTCTGCGGTCCGGGCTAGGGGTCGAGGTGGGGTTTGGGTCGCGGGCACGGCGCCTGCGTCCACGGGCCGGCGTCCTGGAGGGCGGAGAATCCGATTGGATCCCACCGGGCTTTGGAAGGCCTGGCCGAGCCAGGCAGTTTGGCGAATTTGAGCCGCTGTGGCGAGCCCCAAGCGCTCGGCGGTCCCTCGACTCTCCCGCTGACGGTCGGCCGATGGCTCTGGGGGCCTCGGCCCGTGGGGCTTCAGGCGCCGCTGCCGATCTTGGCCGAGGCTTCCGGGAGCGCCGCCAGGGACGATCCGCTGAGCTGGGCGACCTGCCGGCGTGCCCGTTCGAAGGCCTCAGGGCTGCGGGGGTCGATCGGCTCCCCGAAATGGACTTCGAGCCGGCGCAACCGTGGCCAGGTTGCACCCCGGGGCAGGGCTTGTCCGGTTCCCCGCAGCCCCATCGGGATCAGCGGGACCCCCGCCCGGCGGGCTGCGAGTAGCGCACCGCCCCGGAAGGGGAGGATCTCATCCTCCACCGCGCGCGTGCCCTCGGGGAACATGGCGACCAATTCGCCAGCCTTCAATTCCTTCACGATGGTTCCCAGGGCAGCACGGTCGGGTGCGCGAGGCTCGATAGGAATCGAACGGGTGATGCGAATCAGCATGGCAAGACCGCGGCTCGAGTTCAGCGAAGCTCGTGCCACGAAGTGCACCGGCCGCCGCACGCCCGTTCCGACCAAGGGGATGTCCAGGTACGAGCGGTGGTTTCCAATCAGCAGGGCCGCGCCATCGTGCGGGACGTTCTCCAGTCCGTGGACTCGCCGGCGGAACAGCAGCCGCATACCGGTCCAGACGGTTGCATACAGGAGTCCGTAGGACAGGCTGGAGAGCTTCAAGAGGCTTCGCTGGGGGACTCATCCGCCGGGTCGATCCGGTCGCGAACGTGGTCCAGGATGGCCCGGGCCACTTGATCCGCCGCCATGTGGTCCGCATCGATTCGGATGGCGTCTGGCGCCTCGCGCAGCGGTGCGATTTCGCGCCCGGTGTCGAACGCATCTCGAGCCAGGATGTCCGCGAGAACCTTGCCCGCGGCTTCGCTCTCGCCGATTTGCATCGCGCGCCGCAAGGCCCGGGCTTCGGGGCTCGCCCACAGGAAGAACTTGAAGGTGGCGTTTGGAAACACCACGGTCGTTGTGTCGCGCCCCTCGGCCACGAGCCCGATCCCCGTCTCACCGATGCGCTGCTGTTGTTCGACCACGAACTTGCGGACCTGGCCATGGGCCGCAACCCGCGAGACCTCGGATTCGACCGCGCGACTGCGAATCTCGGGTTCGCCCGCTCGACCGTCGACCCACACGCGCCCCGCGGCGTCGAAGTCGAGCTGGATTTCATCGGCCACCCGGCCGCAGGCTTCACCATCCGCCAGATCGATGCCGCGCTCGAGGCACTGCCAGGTCACGGCGCGGTACATCGCGCCGGTATCGAGGAACGGTAGACGCAATTCCCCGGCGACGCGGCGCGCCACCGTGCTCTTGCCGGCGCCTGCCGGTCCGTCAATAGCGATGATCAAAGGCGTTTTCTCGGCCATGGCAGCGGACGAGGATAGGTCGCGGGGAGCAGCGGAGAAACCTTCGGGAGCGTTCGCGGTCGGGTAGCCGCTGTTTCCCGGTGCCAGTTCCCCCTGGACGACTCGCAGAGCGTCTCGGACCGGGTGCACTCCAGGACCCCGTCCCAGGTCGTCCACCACGAGCCAGCGCCGGCTCGGGATCCCTGGAGCTTCCAAGGGCTCGTCCCGGAACCGGTGAGCGTGACCGCAGACGATCGCACGGGCGTCCAGCGCCTCGGCCAGGTAGGCAGCAGCTTGCGTTTGCAATTCGGTCGCCGCGCCTGGCTTGGTGGAAAGGGCCTCTCGGCTGGCCCGTCGCAGGCGGCGGGCCAGCCGTCCCGCTAGGGCTCCGGGAACAACTTTGGAAGCCATTCGGACCGGAGCTGAGCGAAGCATCCTGCGCAGCCGCTGGTAGGCCACGTCCAAGGTGCACAGCTCATCTCCGTGGATGAAGAGGGCGGTCGAACCCTCGTTCAGCTCGGCCAAGACCCCATGGGGCCGAACCCGGACTCCGCTGGCCCGTTCGAAGCCAGGCCCCAGGAGGAAATCCCGGTTGCCCGGCACCACATCCACCTGGCACCCGGATCTGGCCAGATTTTCAAGGGCGCGGACCGCCCGCCTGCCGCCCGGCGTCGCGATCTGCCGATCGCCAAACCAGAACTCAAACAGGTCGCCCAGGATCAACACATGGGGACAACTCTGAAGGCTCTTGAGAAATTGCTCGAACCGGTCGAGCTGACTGGGCTGTTCCACGTCGAGATGCAGGTCCCCCACGATCAGCGAGCCCTCGGGGAGCTGGATCCAAGGCCGATCTCGAGCGGCCGCCCGCACCACCGCGTACCAGGCGGGGTGGCCGGGGCTCACCCGATCGGCCACAGACCGGTGTTCAGGCTGATTCGCCCTCATCCTCAGCCCCCGCCTCCTCACCGTATTCTTTGAGCTTCTCCCACAGGACCTTGCGCGAGATCCCTAGCAAATCGGCGGTTTTGGAGCGGTGCCCGCCGCATTGGGTCAGGGCCCGGCGAATGTGCTCGGCCTCCGCATCGCGCAAAACTTCCTTGAGGGGTCGAACGTCGTCCGAGACCTCGGTCGCGCCGCGCCAGCGCGGGTCGATGGGCAGCAGGTGCTCTCGGTCCAGCTGGGTGGCTTGCCCCCGGAGCGCGAGGGCGCGTTGGATAGCATTTTCCAGCTCGCGCACGTTCCCCGGCCATGGGTAGCGATCCATGGCGCGCAAGGTAGACGCCCCGATGGTCGGAACCGGAGCCTCTTTGTCGATCGGAACGAAGTGTCGATGGATCAGAGCTTCCGCGATCAGTGCAACATCGCCATCCCGATCGCGCAGGGGCGGCAGGACGATCGGCACCACTTGGATGCGATAGAAAAGGTCTTCGCGAAAACGCCCTTCGCGGACCTCTTCACGGAGCCCCACCTTGGTGGCCGAGACGACGCGAATGTCGACCTTCCTGGTTTTCTCGCCGCCAACCCGTTCAAAGCTCCGCTCCTGCAGGACTCGCAGGAGCTTGACCTGCACCGAGCGCGGCATGTCGTCGATGTCGTCGAGGAACAGCGTCCCTCCGTCGGCCATTTCGAACCGGCCGCGCTTTTCCTTGTGAGCGTCGGTAAACGCGCCTTTTTCGTGCCCGAACAGCTCTGCTTCGAGCAGGCTTTCAGGGAGCGCTGCGCAGGAAATGGCTACAAAGGGCCCATCCCGCCGGGGGCTGAGCGCGTGCAGCGCCAGGGCCACGCGTTCTTTGCCTGTCCCGCTCTCGCCCTCGATCAACACCGTGGCATCCGAAGGGGCGACCTGTTTGAGGCGCTCGAGGACCGCTTGCATCGGAGCGGACCGCCCCACCAAGCCATCGACATCCGTGTATTGATCGAGGCGAGCGCGCAGCTGCGCATTTTCGCGCAGAGCCTTCGATCCTCGAAGAAACCGTTCAACCAGCGCGACGACGGCCGTGTCGTCGAACGGCTTGGAGACATACCAAGCGGCACCACGGCCCATCGCGTCGACGGCGTGATCCACACTGGCAAAGCCGGTCATCATCAGAACCGGGCGGTCCGGATCCAGCTCGACGCTGCGGTCGAGGACGGCGAGTCCGCCCTCGCCCGGCATACGAACATCGGTGAGAACCAAATCCGGCGGTGTGTCGCTCGCCAAGGCGTTTAGGGCAGTCTGCGTATCTTCGGCAAGCTCGACTTCGTGCCCTGCATCCCGAAGCGCATCGCCGAGTGTTAGGGCGATACTGGATTCATCTTCGGCCAGCAGAATGCGAGTCACCTTGAGCCTCCGCTGTTTTTCGTTGAGCCGGTTCCGGAGGGCCCGCCTTCGCCGTGCACGAAAATCCGGCCGCCCCCGTTTGCCTGAGCTCGATTGAGGGCTTCGACGGCTTCCTCAACCAGCAAATCGAAGAACAGAGCATTCCCCGGCCGGAGGACCGCAACTCCGATGCTGATGCCGAGCCGATCCACACCGCCCCCCAGGGGCTTGCGAGCGGCTTCCTGGCGCCAGCGTTCGGCGAGAATGCGAGCGCCCTCGGCTCCTGTGTGCGGGAGTACCGCCAAGAACCGGTCGTCTACCAGGCGCCCCAGGTGATCGCAGGTCCGGGTGGCGGCGAGCAGAATTTCGACCGTGGTATCGATCGCCTCCGCAGCGAGGTCGTCGCCGCCTCGCCGGCGTATTTCTGCGCGATCGTCCACGCCGATGGCCAGTACGGACAACTCGTAGCCGTAGCGTTCCGCTCGAGAAAACTCGACTCGCATCAAGTGGCGGATTTGCGCCAGCGAAAACATGGAAGCCCGAGGGGCCGCGCTCCCGCGCCCGGCGGCCGGGTCGACTCCGCTATCTCCGGATCGCGTGCTGGGGGGCTCCCCTCCGCGGTCGAGCGGTTGGTTGGACGGGAGATCGGGATCCGAGGAAGTCATAGGAGAGGCCGGACGAGGCGTGCCCGGAGGCGCATTCCAATCGGGGTGGGCGCAGGAATCAACCGCCAGCGACCCGGGCTAGTCCCTTGAGGGCGTTCCGAGCTTGTCTTCCGAGTCTGCGCCAGCTCCCGCTTCCAGACCGATCGCTCCGATTCCGCGATCGACATAGGCCTGAACGTCGATGCCCTCATAGCGCAGGACCCCGAACACAGCCGCAAACAACAGGGCAAACAGCAGCAGGACAAAAAGCTGCGTGAGCACGTAGGCAAACAGATTGCGTCCAGCCTTGCGCACCGAGCGCCCCGCGCCAGACACCCCGCGCAGTTTGGGAGCCATGACCAGATCCCGCATCAGGCTCTTGGAGCGGGTTTCTAGCCACTCTGCTTGGCGGGGATCCAGGTCGCCGGGCAGCAGTCGATCCGCGGCTTCGTCCGCTGAGAAACCGCCGCTTTGGATTTGCCCTTGGATGGCCTTGGCTGCGGCGCGGTCGGATTTCCCACCCTCGGCAAGGACCCCGGCCACCAGGCGCCTGGCCGCCTTCTCCAGCGGATCGCCCGCACGGCCGAGCAGCGCTCCCGGCCCGGAGGGCTCTTGGCCCGGCGTTCGGTGTTCCCCGGAGTCTCCGCTACTGGATTCGTTGTGGCTGTTCTCGGTCATGCGAGGTTCAGCATGGCCGATGCCGCTCCGCTTGACCAGCGCCTTGACCCGCCCCATCGCCGGGTCTGTTCTCCGGGCCGCCCTGGCCGATCTTCCACGAGCGGATTCGGGCGGCCGGCGACGGCGTTCCGCCCCCTTCACCTGCCCCCTGAGGTGGTGCTTCCGATGACTACTCCGTGTCCCACTCGTCCCGCTGAGGTGCTTCCCGGCGCCGGAGGGGCAAGCGTGGCTAGTCCCGCAAGGGTCAGCCGGGCCCTTCGAGTATCCTCGAAGGGCCCGGTACCGCCGGACCTCTCCCTATGAAGCTCGCTCCCCGATGAAGCTCGGACTCGGTCAATCCGCGCGTATGGAGCAGCGACTGATTCAGTCGCCGCAGATGATTCAGGCGATGCAGATCCTGCAGCTTTCGAGTTTGGATCTCACCGGCCGGATCGAGCAGGAGTTGATGGAGAATCCGTTCCTCGAACGGGGCGAAGCGACCCCTGAGGACGGCGAGGCCGAGCTTGCGGCGCGAACGGAACGCGTCGAGGCGCCCGAGCCCTTGGACCCTGTTCGGGACACAATCGCTGATGAATTCGAGCGATTGCGAGCGCGCGAAGACCAAGTGGCGCCGCGCAGGATCGATCGGGAAGGCGCGGATCGGAAAGCGGAGGCGATGGCCAACACGCCCGACCGGCCCCGGTCGCTGGCGGCTGCCCTACTCGAACAAATCGCCTTGATCGATTTCTCCGAACGGGAACGTGAGCTGGCTGCGTTCTTGATTTACAGCCTCGACGCGCGCGGCTATTTGACCGATTCCTTAGAGGATCTCGCCGATCGGTTTGAGCTGGATCCAGCCGAGCTCGAGCTCGGCGAGGCTCCGGTCGAGGCTTCCGGAAACCCCGAAAACGACGCCGTTGAGATCGAGAGGGATCCGGCCGTTCGACCTGCGGTCGAGTCCCCATCCACGGCACCGGCCGATTCGGCTTCGCCAGGGGAGGCGGATTCCAAGGAGCCCTCCGCGGATCCAGTTGAAGTTCTCGCCGACCCGCGCGTGCTCGAACTCGAAAACGTGATCACCCGCATTCGACGGGCCACCCACCCGGGTCTGTTCGCAAGAGATTTACGCGAGTGCCTCTTACTCCAACTGGAGTTTGCCCGTGTCGAGGAGCTGCTCGTCTATCGGCTGGTCGATGCGCACCTCGAGGACATCACCAAGAATCGGTTGCCGCACATCGCCCGCGCCACCGATTCGGACATCGAGTCGATCAAGGAAGCCATCGAAGAGCTTCGCGAGCTGGACCCTTCCCCTGGGCGGGAATACGGCGACGAACTGGCGGCGACGCTTACGCCCGATTTGATGGTGGAAGAAGTCGGGGGCGATCTTCAGATTCGCCTGGCCCGTGAGGACAGTTTTGGATTGCAGGTCTCTCCGAGTTCGGGCCTCTTGCTCGCCGACTTGGACCGGGCTGCCGAAGAAGCCAAGCGCGAGCGCCCGGCTGGCGAGCCGGAGCCCGATCCGGATGCGATGCGTCCAACGGCAGCCCAAGACGAAGAGCACCTCGACGACGCTGAGGTCGCCAAGCGCTGGGCTCGTCGCAAACTGGAGTCGGCCCGCTGGCTCATCGAAGCTGTCGAGCAGCGGCGCAATACGATGTTGCGGATCGCAGGCGCCGTGTTCCGCCATCAGCGGGCTTTCGTCGAGCAGGGGCCTAAGGGCCTGCTTCCTCTGCGCATGCAAGAGATCGCCGACGAGACCCACGTTCACATTTCCACGGTCAGCCGGGCTGTAGCCGGCAAGTACGTTCAAACCCCCCGCGGGATTTTCCCTCTCAAGTACTTTTTCACTTCAGGTACCACCGATTCCAGCGGTGAGGCGCAGAGCCAGGTTTCGATCCAGCAGCGGTTGGCCGAACTGATTGAATCTGAAGACAAGAAGAAACCGCTCTCGGACGATCAGCTCGCGGCCGAGCTGGCGCGACGCGATGGAATCAAGATCGCACGCCGAACGGTGACCAAATATCGCAAAGCCTTGGGCCTACCCTCCTCGACCCAGCGCAAGGAATTCTGACCGGTGGCCCTGCGCGCTGCGCGGGTCCTACCTCCGGAAGCCGCAAGGGCGGTTTTCTTCCTCTACCTCCCCCCCCTCAACCAAGAAGTTGCCATGGGCGTCCGCGCCACCGAAATTCGCAAGGGCCAAGTCATCGAGCACAACGGCGACCTTTTGCTCATCACCGACTATGAGCACAAGACGCCCGGCAACCTTCGGGCCATCATCAACATCAAAACCAAGAGCTTGACCAGCGGTCAGGCGAACTCGATGCGCTTGAGCTCGAGCGATCAAATGGAAGTCGCTTATCTGGATCGCCGAAAGGCCGAGTATCTCTACAAGGAGTCGAATGGGGACTTCGTGTTCATGGACTCGGAAACCTACGACCAGTTCCATCTGACCGCGGATTTTTGTGGCGACAAGATGCGCTTCTGCAAGGACAACACGCAGGTCGAGGTCACGTTTCATGACTCGACGCCGGTTGGGGTTGAGCTACCCCAGGTCGTCGAGCTCCAGGTCACCGAAGCCGAGGCTGCGGTGAAGGGGAATACCGCGACCAACGTCAAGAAGAACGCGGTCCTCGAGACGGGCGCGGAAATCAAAGTCCCCTTGCATATTGGGGTCGGCGAACTCGTGCGGGTCAGCACGGAGACCGGCGATTTCATGGGGCGCGCGAAGGAGTGACTTCCGCCTCCCCCCTCCCTGGCCGCCGCGCCGGTTAGTCCCGGTAGTAGACGAATACCGAAAGATCGCGCGACTCAACGATCAGCGGGAAGCGCGCCATCTGACGGCAATCTTCTCGCAGCACGCGTTCGAAACTGGCCCGTTCGGCTTCTTTCCAGTCCTCAAGTTCCTCGTGATTGACGACAAACCACGTGGGGCGCCCGGTCCGATCCCATCGCTCGGCCACCGGCCAACGATGGCGATCGAGGTAGACCACGCTGCGTGGGTAGCGGACTTCCTTGGCGTCGGGATCTAGGTAGTACTCCCCCACGGCGGCTGCCATACCCATCACGAGGTCATCGGGCTGGCGCTGCTCGAAGACCACCCGGTAGGCATCCCGCCAGCGAGGACGTTCGCCGGCGCGGACGGTGAGCTGCAAGAGGCACGTGGTCAGGGCCGGAAGCAACAGGGCCGCGAAGTACACGAGCCGCATCGATTCCGCTCCGGACAGGGAGCGAGCCTGCGGGGAATCTGGGCCTCGGGTCGTTCGTTCCAGCGGGTAGGCGGCGAGGAAGGCCACCCACGGCAGGAGGACGAAGACATATTGGGCCGTCATCCGCGACCGCTCGGCGAGGAAAATCGCGATCAGACCGTTGCACACGATCACGATGACCGCGATTCGCACGGCGCGGGAACCGCGCGAAAGGCCAAGGTAGATCCCGGCCAGGGCGCCGGTGAGCAGCAGTGGGGTGAAGTAGAAGCCGCTGGACAGGATGAAGTGGGCCGCACCCGATGTGCTTTTCTTGCTCTGCCATTCAGCCAGGCGCCCGGCGGCCGCCCCGGTCGCCAGTTCCACCATCACACCGGCCACGGCCAGGATCAGGCACGCGATCGCGAGCCTCTTTGGACCGGAATTAGCGTGAGCCGAAGAAGGAACCGGCGAGCGACGGGTGAGCCAGAACTCGACGATCGCGGCCAGCGCGAGCCCCGGCAGCAGGAACGCTGAAGTCGGGTGAGCCAGGGCTGCGGAGGCGCAAATCGCCAATCCAAAAAGGCCAAGCAGCAGCCGGTTCCGTTGCAACCCATAGAGGAAAGCGCCGGTTCCTGTCAGGGAGAGCACCATGGCCAGCGTGTAGAAGCGAGCATTCTGGCTCCAGTACAGGTGCCAGCTCGAGGCACCGACGAGAACCGCTGTCGCGAGAGCCACGCGCCGCGAACTCACGGCGCCGAACGCAACTGCGCACAGACCGAGAGACAGGGCTCCCAAGATCGCGGAAGGCAGCCGCATCTGCAGCTCGCTGGGGCGAGTTTCGAACAAGTCGAACCATGCGGCAAACAGGCGGTACCCGAGGGGATTGCCCTGGCCTTGGCGATGAAGCGCGTCCGAGAGGGTCAAGGCCTCGTCGATCCAAAGGCTCCATTCGCCGATCCGGACGAAGCGCAGGCCCATCAAGCCCAGCAGGAGGATCAAGAGCAGGCGGCCTCCCGAAGACCGTCCGGGAGCAGCGGAGATTCCCCCTGAATCCGGTCCCCGGCCTCCGGTCCCCACTCCAGGGGCGGTCGCGCTCGGCGCGCAAGGGGGGTGCTCTGCCCGGTCCATCAGCCAGAAGGCTTCCACATCCCGTTCCCCCGTGCAACGTCCGCGTTGCCCCTCGCGGCCTGGGGGGGTCACAATGGGAGGATGCAAGTGCGCCCCCACCAGGCCGAGCCCGCGTCACGCTCGCCTCGATCCTCCCCGACCACCCAGCCCCAGGTCCGCCCCCCGGAGCCCTCGAGGCCTCGTTCGCGCTCCCGATCCCTCGCGGCGGCTCTGTTTCTGGCGGCTCCGTTCGCAACCGGTTGCGCCATTGAGCGGAGCCAGCCTGGCGTCTGGATCAGCACGACTCCCCCGGGGGCCCGCCTGTTTGTCGACGGGCTCGACTCCGGATTTCTGACCCCCGCGGCTGTGGACCTCCCAGGCGGAGGTTCTCACCGGCTCGACGTCCGCCTGGCGGGATACCGC
Source organism: uncultured Planctomycetaceae bacterium (assembly GCA_964619265.1). GTDB lineage: Bacteria > Planctomycetota > UBA1135 > UBA1135 > CAZUCE01. The sequence goes on along the minus strand of CAZUCE010000011.1, from coordinate 48,771 downwards.
ACGGCATCGCGAATCGTCGTGCCCAGCAGCCCGGTGCGCACCATTCCCTGGACCTCCGGTTACATCGGGCCGACCTCCTTTTGGTTCCCGTTGTTCCTATCGGTCCCAGAGTTGCTCGTGCCCTTTCGAATGGACGACGGTTTCTCGCCCGAGCGTCTCCATATTTTGCTCGAACTCGACGACCGCCCCTGAGGAATCCCCGGCGCCCACCCGGAGCGGCCAGAGCCCATCGCTCCACCGACGCTCCCATGGTTGACTCCGCTTCTTCTCACCTCCCGTCCCCTCGAAGGACTCCAGATCTTTGGATCCTCGATCGCGACGGGACGATTCTCACCGAGACCGGCTACTTGCGCGAGGGGGAGCCGTTCGAGCTGCTACCAGGCGCCGCTGCCGCCATCGCTCGGCTCAATGATGCGGGACATCCCGTTGCGATCGCTACCAATCAAAGCGCTATCGCCCGCGGTTGGCTGAGCCTCGGAGGCCTCGATCGGCTGCACCGACAAATGGACGAGCGGCTGGCCGAAGAAGGAGCTCGCATCGACGCCTGGTTCGCGTGCCCCCATCATCCCGAAGTCGGTGAAGTTCCCTGGCGTTCCGTTTGCTCTTGCCGGAAGCCCGCGGGCGGGCTGATCGAGATGGCCCTCGCCCACTTCCGCATGCAACCCCAGCGGGCCATTGTGGTCGGCGACTCCTTGCGGGACCTGGAGGCCGCCACAGCCGCGGGGGTACCGTCGGTGCTGGTGCGAACCGGAAAGGGTGCCGATCAGCTCCAAGCGGCCCAGGGGCTTCCGCTGAGGGTGGCTGCGGATCTCGCGGAAGTGGTCGATCGCGCGCTCGGTTCCCCCGCCGGAAGCGGTCAGGATAGGTAGCGTGAAATCGCGGGCGAGAGCATTTCGACGGCTCCTCGGGGGAGCTTGCTCCACACGTCGCGAAGGATTTTGGTGCGCGGGTTCGACGGGGTCAGCCCCGGAAGCCCCTGCTTGCGCACGCACAGGTACTGATAGTCGAGCGGTGCGGGTTCGAAACCCTGGTGGAGCTTGAATTGAAAGGCCCCCGAGTCGCCGCGGCTCCGGCAGAAGTCAAACTTGGTGAAGCCGCGTTCGCAGGCCCACTCCTGGAGCGCCATGTACATGAAGTTCGAGGCGCTGACTTCGCGGTCCGCGCCGGGCAGCGTCCCCGAGTAGTAGGCGACCAGAGTGTCCTCAAAAGCAAAGGACATGACCGCGGCCTTGGGGGCTCGCCCTTGCCGGACCAGGTGCACATAGGCGTCGTTGCCAAAGAAACTGAGCAACTGCCGGAATAGGTCCGCCGGCAGTGCCGGCGATCCGAGCTGGCGCTTGTTCTCCACGAACATCCGGTACAGGTCATCCACGTACCAGCGGCCTTCGACCAGTTCGAGCTTGTGCCGGTTGCGAGCCTTGCGCGCTTCCGCGCGAGCCTTCTTCGGCATCCGCTGGAGCACCTCGGCGGGATCCTCAGGTAGGTCGCGAATGAACGTGTGATAAAGCGTCGATCCCTGGAAGCGCGCGCGATCTTGTTCGGTAGCCCCAAGCACGTCCCCCAGCGGCTCTCGTGAGCGCAGTTCCAAGCGCCCCACCCCGATCTGACGAGCCTCGGCCACGGCTTGGTCGACCAGGGCTTGCTCGATGGCTAAGTCTTCCCCCAGCGGCCCCCCATACACGGCGTAGGGCATCGAGACCAGGTTGGCGCCGCTGGGCAGTGCCGACACACGCATCATCGGGAGGACCCCTACGATGCGTCCATCTCGCTGGGCGATGATCTCGCGTCCCAAGTGTCCGAAGACGCGGTTCACAACGCGCCGCCAGCGCGAATCGTGGAACAAGGTTCCGCGTGGATGCGCATGCACGAAAGCATCGCGCGCCACATCGTCCGCTTCGCTGCTGAATCGGATTTCCAAGGCCGCGCTGGAGGGCCCCTGTTCGGGGAATTGTTCCGGCGGTTCGGATTCGGTGGGCGGGTTCACTCGTAGATCCGCTCGACGCGGTACTCCTTCAGGGTTCGAGCCTGACTGAAGATGATGATTTCGGCCACCAGGCCAAGACCGATGATTTGAACGCCAAGGACAATCAGCAGGACGCCCAGAAGAAGCAGCGGCCGCCCGCTGACCCACGCATTGAAGAACAACTTTTGGTAGGCCAAGGTGCCGCAGATGCCGCTGCCAATCAGCGACAGGATGCCGCCGAGCGACCCGAAGAAGCGCAGTGGCTTGAGCGTGAACTTGGCTAGGAACATGACCGCCATCACGTCGAGCAGTCTCCGAATGTAGACCCCGACACCGAAGAACCCGGCCCGTCCCCATTCCTTGAGGTGCCGTACTTCGACTTCGTCCACGCGGAACCCCTGGCGGAAGGCGATCACTGGAAGGAAGCGGTACATGTCGCCGTAGATCGAAATGTCCTCGAGGACTTCTCGGCGTAGCAGGCGGAAGTAGCAATTCAGGTCGCGGAATTTGCCCCGGATGATCAATCGGATCACCCAGTTGAAGAACGCGGACTGGACACGATTGAGGACTGGATCCACGCGCGGGTGCCGATACGGGATGACGAAGTCGCAATCCCCACTCTCGATCTTGGCGAGCATCGCCTCGACTTCCACCGGGTCGATTTGGACGTACTGGGGCGAGGTCAGGATCGTGCGTCCAGAGGCCCGTTCGAAGGCCGCGGAAAGGCAGACCGACTCGCCGAACGCATTCTTGAACAGGATCAGCTTGTAGCGCTGCTCCTCTTCGACTCGCAATTGCTGAGCCGATTCCAGCGCGGGCCCCCCCACGCCGTCGAAGATGAAGATCATCTCCCAGGTGCGGCCCAAGCGATCCAATTCTCGGCTCAGCGCCGTGGCGACGTCGCGCACCTCGGCTTCGGGGCTCTGCACCGGGACCACGACCGTGACGTCGAGCAGGCCGTCGGGGGCTCTGGGCTCGTCGTTCTCCGCCGCCTGGGTCGGCGGAGAGTCCACGGGATTCTGGACGGAGGATTGGGTCATGGAAGCGAAAGGGCCGCCCGGCTGGAGGGGCCATGGAGCGACCGGTTAGTGCAGCTCGTTGAGGATGCGGCTCAGGGTCCCTCGGCGGTGGATGCCGCTGGCCTTGACGGCCAACTCGCCCAGCAGGCCCAGCATGGCGAAGAACACCACGGTCATCATCAAAATGATGACGATCCCGACGGCGATCATCTCGAGGGGGTGGATCCGAAAATCTCCAGTCACAGCCTGCACCAAGGAGCGCGAGCCAGGACCCGACGAACCGTCGAGACTGACGAGCCCGAGGAGGGCAAAGAAGGTGGTGAAGCCGAGGAAACTGAGTGAAATCAGTCCGAAGTAGTGCAGCGGCCGCTGGGAGAACTGTGCGATCAGCTTGACCGACAAGATATCGAGCATGACCCGGGTCGCCCGACTGAGTCCATACTTGCTCGTTCCGAATTGGCGCGCCCGGTGATTGACCACCGTTTCGGTGATCCGGGCGCCGCTACTGGCCGACAGCACCGGCAGGAATCGATGTTGATCCGCGTAGATCGACATGCTGCGAACCACTTTGGCGCGGAACAGCTTGAGCGTGCAGCCGGTGTCGTGGATCTTGACGCCCGTGAGCCAGCCAATAATGCGGTTGGCGGCCATCGAAGGGACGCGACGCAGGATAAAGCCGTCTTCGCGGTTGCGGCGCCAACCGGCGACGATGTCATACCCCTGTTCAATCATGTGGACCATTCGCGGAATGTCCCCAGGGTCGTTTTGCAAATCGCCGTCCATCGTCGCGACCAGCTCGCCCCGGGCGGTGTCGAACCCGGCGGCCATGGCCGCCGTCTGCCCACAGTTCGTCCGAAACTTGACCAGGCGAACGTGGGTGTCGGACTCCCACAGTTCCTTGAGCACTCCGAAGGACCCGTCGGTCGAGCAGTCGTCCACGTAGACCACTTCCCATTCTTCTCCGAACTCCTCCATCGCGGCCTGGATCTCCGCGTGCAGCAGCTCGAGGCTCTCGACCTCGTTGAAAATCGGCACCACGATCGAAATGCGCACCCGGGCCGGCCGCTCGCGGGGCGCGCGGATCGGCTCCGGCGAGACCGATCCCTCGGGGGGCATCGCTGCGTCGGGCTCGGGGGCGGTCACGTGCGGGGAGTGGGTGTGCTGGGGCGGATCGGAGGGCGCGAGCAAGCAGGGTACCGCGCGAGGACCGGAGATCCGGACAGGAGGCGGGAAGGGTCCAGCCATCCGGACCCGCTGTCCGATAGGTCGGAAGGGCCCTCTTGGATCGGACCGCACCCAGCCGCGACCCGAGTGACTTTGGCGCCCGATTCTCCCCATGTCCTCCCGCCTCCTGCTCCTCGACCCCGATCCCCGCGCGTTCGGGGATTTGCCCGAGCGCCTGGGCCAGCGCGGCCACCGGATTCGAATCGCCAGCGACCGCCAGGAAGCCGAGCGGCTGCTCGGTAGTGAGGAGTTCGATTTGGTCCTGGCCGAATCCCGCAACTTCAGCGTCGCCTGGCTCGATGAGCAGGCTGCCGGCTCGCCCCCGCCTGGCCGAATTCTATTCGACACCTTCGGGACCGCCGCCGTGCCGATCGGCGCGCCGAATCTCTACGGGGTCCTGGCTCGTCCGGTGGACCCCGCCGAGGCCGAGCGGGCGGTCGAACGCGCTCTGCGGGAGCTGCGGCTCGAGGCCGAAAATTTGGAGCTGCGCCAGGCAGCTGGGCCGCGCTTTGAGCTTGGGCGCCTGGTCTCCGATGAGCCGCGCATGGGCGAACTGTTCGGGTTGGTGCGCAAGGTGGCTCCCAGCCGCGCCAGCGTGCTGATTCTCGGGGAGAGTGGTACAGGCAAAACCGAGCTCGCTCGCGCCTTGCACGACGCAAGCGATCGGGCGGAGGGACCTTTCGTTGAAGTTCACTGCGGGGCGCTTGCCGAAGGCTTGCTCGAAAGCGAGCTCTTTGGGCACGCAGCGGGAGCCTTCACAGGGGCGGATCGGGCGCGCGAAGGGAAGTTCGAAGCAGCTTCGGGCGGCACGCTCTTTTTGGATGAACTGGCCACCGCCCCCTTGGACCTGCAGGTCAAGCTCTTGCGGGTGCTCGAGCAAGGGCGCCTGGAGCGGGTCGGTGAAGCTCGCACCCGGGAAGTCGACGTCCGGGTCGTTTGCGCCACGAATGAGGATCTCGAAGTCCTGGTGGCGCGCGGGAAGTTCCGCGAGGACCTGTACTTTCGAATTCAGGTCATCGTTCTCGAGCCACCTCCGCTTCGGGAGCGGCCGGGCGACGTGCCGCGGATCGCGGAACATTTTCTGGCGGAGCTGGCGGGCGAGTCGGGCGGCCCGCCGCGGAGCCTATCTCCCAAGGCTCTGGGGTTGTGCTTGGCCTACGACTGGCCGGGCAACGTCCGCGAGTTGCGCAACGCCTTGGAGCGGGCGTCGATTCTGTCGAGTGGTCCGGAAATCCGTCCGGATCACCTTCCGGAGTCCCTGCGGCTCAGGACGCCCCTGGGCCGGCGCGAGAGCCTGCCGCCGGCCGCGGACCCCCAGGTTTCGAAGGCCAGCGGGGCGAGCGAAGCCGCTCCAGGTCCCGGCCGCCCGTCTCCTCCCGCACCCGAGGCCCACTCAGAATCCAGCCTTGAGATTCCCGGGTCCTTGGCCGACCAGCTGCGCGAAGCCGAGCGGCGGATCCTTGAGCACGCCTTGGCGGCCGCCGGCGGCCACCGTGGGCGGGCTTGTGAACTGCTCCAAATTGGCCGCAGCACGTTGTTCGACAAGCTTCGCAAGCACGGCTTGGGGGCCGCCGTATCCACCCGGACCGAATCCTCAGGTGTCCCTGAGGGCGGATCCCAGAGCTAACCGACGCCGATCAAGGGCCCGCCCCATCCATCTCGGGCGGTAAAGTCCGACTTCCCCGATGAACAAATCGACCTGGCTCCTCCTCTTGCTGGCCCTGGTGGTTGGTGTTTCGCTGACCCGCCTCGTGGTCGGTTCCAGCGATCGTTCTCCGGAAGAGCTTCTGGAGTCGATCCGGGTGCGTCTCGACGAAGAGGATCCGCCGGATTTCGACCGAGCCTTCCATGAGCTTGATCTAGCGCTTTCCAAGGTCACCAGCGAGTCTGACCCGGAACTCTACGCCGATCTGCTCGAGCACCGTGCGGCAGCACTGATCCGGTGCCGAGCCGGGGATTCAGCACTCGGCGACCTGGAGCACTTGATCCAGTTGGACACGGAGAATGAAACCAAGTGGAAGCTGCGGATCGGAGATGTTCACTTGGCCGCGGGCCGCTACGAGGAAGCGGTGGAGATCTTCGATCAAATCTTGGGTGAGATTCCCTGGCACCGATTTACCCACCAACAGAAAGCCCGTGCTCTGCAAGCTATGGCTGAGGACGGGTTCGAGGAATTCTCCCGGCTGTTGACCGATGCGCTTCCTCCCCGTATCGCAGCGGACCGGTTGGCGCTTGCCGAGCGAATTGTGCACAGCCATCCAACCGATCCGTTTCGCGCGGCCGACCTGGCAGACCTCGAGTCCCAATTCAACCGGGACAATTCGCGGAGCCTGCGGGACGCCCGGGTCATGATCCCCGACCTCACGGCCGCGTTTGGAGCCGCCCGAGAAGAGAACGTGTTGGCCACCGGAGACAGGGTCCACGGCCGGGTCATCGAAGCGCTCACCAGGGATTTGCTGCTTACGGGACGGCCCACCCTGGCTGTGGATCTCGGCTTGGCGAGCTTGACTCAGGAGTTGGCCTCCAAGGACCCAGGTAGCCTGCAGGTCTTGGCCAGTGCGCTCGCTGCCCAAGGCCGACCGGAGGCCGCGGCCGACGTCATTCAAGCGGCTCTTCCCCGAACGGACGAAGCCAAACTCGGCGTCGACTTCCTTCCGCATTGGGGGAAGATCTTGTTCGAAGCCCAGGAGTGGAATCGGTTGCTCGCCGTGGGCAGTGAGCTGCGCCAAAGTCCAAAATACCTGCGCGATTCCAGGCAGCGGCAAGACGCAGGCCTTTTCTACAGCGGGATCGCGCTGGTTCGGATTGGCAAGGCTCGGGAGGGCGATCAGCTGCTTCGAAGCTACGCACGGGCTGACTCTGCGGAGCCGATTCCTGGTGCGCGGGGACGGGCCTGGCGCGAGCTTGCGTCGCTTGAAAAGCGTTCGGGTCGGCCGGAGGCCGAATTCGAGGCACTCCGGCAAGCCACGCGTCTGGATCCCGAGGGAAACGGGGAGGCCTTTCGCAAGCTCGCCGAAATACGTTGGGAACGCGGCGACGATGCCTATGTGGCAGCGGAAAATATGGGGCACGCGATTCGCCTGCTTCCCACCCGGGGAGACGCCCTGGAATCACGCTGGCGCCAGTTCGGAGAAGCTGCCCTGATCGAGCGCGGCATCGACATTGACCTCTCGCTCAACCGGCTCAATGAGGCCGGTTTGTCCTACCCATCTGAGAACGAAAGCGCCTACGTGCTTTTGCGCTTGGCCGAGCGCCGCTTGGAGAACTCGGACCTGGCGGACGCCCTCGAAATCGCGGAGTACCTGTCCGGCAAGATGCCCGACTTCTTGCCCGCTCTCGATGTTCGCCTTCGCATTCTGCAAGCGCTCGGACGACCCGAGGAACGCATCGAGCTTCTGCTTCGGCGCTTGGAACTGGCTCCCGGCTACAAGCCGGTCTTGAACGAGCTGCGTGAGCTTTGGGAGGCCGGCGAATTGACATCGGGCCAGTTCCTGCGCCTCATGCAGGCCGATCCCGAAGCAACCGGTCGCCATACCTTTGTCCGTCAGTTGATCGATCGGGGCCGAGCGGACTTGGCGCTGCGAGCTTTGGGAGAGCCCGAGGCGGAAGAACCGCGCGGAAACGAAGCGGGCTCAGAACCGGGGGGCTCAGAACCGGGAGACTCAGAACCGGGAGACTCAGAACCGGGGGGCGAGGAAATCTCACAGGCGCAGGCGGACCGGCCTGAGTTAGCCCGGCGCGCGATCCTGTTGGCTGCCGAGGCGGAGCTAGAGCTCGGTCGCCCACACCTTTGCCTTGGGCGCTTGGAAGCGATTCCGGAAGGCTCCCCAGAGCATTCCGCGGCGCTCCGTCTTGCAATCGACGCAGCTCTCGCGCTGCGCAACGGTCGCCTTCTAGAGAAGACCCTTCAACACTTCGAGCAAACCTCCGCGCTGGATTTGACGCTAGCCATGGCCGCTGGGGACGAGCTTGTTCGCGCTGGGCTCAACGATCCGGCGCTCCAATTGTTCGAGTTTCTAGACCAGCACGAAAGCGCATGGCTAGCCGAGCCCGAAGTTCCCGGCGAATCTTCTCCCCTGGATGCTGTCCACTCCTGGGACCCGACTCGGGGCTTGATCGAGGCCGGTTCGACCGTCGAACTCGGAGAGCTCCGGGCCCAATTGCTCCTTCGGCTGGCCTTGGTTCACTTGATTCGGGGGACTCCGCCTTCGGCGTCCGCTGCATTGCAGCGCGCTCAGGCCTGGTTCGCGGATGGGTCGGCGGATCTTGGGCGCATGTTGCTCGCGATTCAGACCGGGGGCTGGACCGGGTTGCCCGGTTACGCCTCCGACCTGCGCGACTCGGAGTTCGTTCCCACACCACTCGAGGGCGCCGTGTTAGCTGCGCTGGAGGATCGGCTCGACGAAGCCGACGCGCAATTGGCGGCTCTTGAGCTGGAAACCACCGACCCGCTCGTGTCCCTGGCGCGTCTGGCCGTCGATGCGCTTGCCGGTCGCGAAATCCTAGCCCCGGCTCGCTTCGGGCCCGATGGCACCCGCATCACCCGCGAACTCTTGCGCGGACAGCCGGGCGTGGCCAAAAATCGCCGGGACCCGCGCCACACTCTGGCCTTGATCGTGGTTCTCGAACGATCGGAATGGCGCTTGTGGCTGGAGAGTTCCATTCCGGACGCGGAATTCAATCCGCCCGGTTCGATGTGGCTGGAGTACATCGCGGCTCGCTCCGAGCAGAACGCGGGCGAATTTGCAGAAGCGGAGGTGCGCTTGGAGAAGCTCCTCAAGCTTCACCCCGGGTTCGAACCCGCCTGGGACTTGGCGGATGCTCTGCTCCTGCGTCGCGTCGAACGCCTGGACCATCCCGAACGCATCGAGCAGCTCGCGGTGCGTCAAGTGGCAACCGGGCGTGCGGTCGGGCCCGCAGGGGAAGCGCCCGAGCTTCGGCTCGCACGGGCGGTCGCCTTGGAGCGTAGTGGCGATCTGGAAGGCGCCCTGAATTTGGCCTTGGAAACCAACGAGCTGTATCCGGGTCTGTTGGCCGCTCGACCGGTTTTGGCCCGGATCGCACGTAGCCTGGGTCGAACCCCCGTCACGCTCGACGCTTATACGAGCTTCTTTGATCGTGCGGAATCCGATTTGGCGGAGAGCTACGTGTCTGAATACCTCGAGCTGTGGTCTGAGTTGACGGCGGAGGGAGAGCGAACCGTCGGTGCCGAGCGGCTCGAAATGGAGTCTCTCGCTCTCTTGTTGCCCAGCGATCCTCGAATCGCGCTGCGACTTGCGGAGCTCGACATTGCCTCGACGCCCACCAACCCGCGCCTTGGGGTGGCGCGAGCCTTCGATCGTCTGGGCAAATTTCGCGCGACCCTGGCCGGCGAACCGCTTGAGTCCGATTCGGCCGAAGCATGGCTCGCGTTCTATCTGACCTACGATCCCGTCGAAGCCGAACGGTTCGTTCGAGAACTGATGGAGAGCAAGCCGGCCGACCTGGATCTGTGGCTGCACTTGGGCCGCTGCTTTGAGGCCCAGGGGGAGTACCAGAGCGCGATCGAATGGTACGAGAGCATTCGGCAGATGGTCCCCGAGACACGCGCTCTCCGGCGAATTGCCGAGGTGCTGGCTTCCCTCGGATCCAATCACCCGGAGGTCGAGCGGCTTGTGCAGCAAATTCGTAGCTTGGACCGCGAGCTGCCCGATCTCACTCGGCTTGAATTCATGCGCGGGAAATCGCTGGTCAATTCGGCCTTCTCGAATGTCGATCGCGGCCTGACCATCCTTGGGGCTTTATGGAGTCGAGCGGATGTCGGGGAGCCCTTCCTGACCCGGGGTGAGCTGGGCTATGTATACGCCTCGGCCTTGGTGCGTGCTGGGAGCTACGAGAAGAAGGACCTCGCGGTTTCCATCTTGGACAAACAGATCGCTTCCAGTACGGACCCGCTGGAGGTCGACGGTCTTCGTGCTCTGCGCAATCTGGCAGAGGCCCTGTCGATTCCGGAGCCAGAGCCCGCGGAGGCTTCCGAAGACGAAGCTGCCCCTTCCGCGCAAGGCGCCCCGAAGTAGGCCTCGAAGTAGAGCCTAGGCCGTTTGTGGCTCCAGCCAGCCGCGCTCAGAAAGCACTTCGCCCAGGCTTACGAATCGGTAGCGCTCGAGGAGGCGCTCCAGCCGGAGTGCCGTGCGGTCCAAGTTGAGGTAATGGCGGAATCGAGCGAATCGGCCGGCGTTCACTCGCGGTTGATCCGGGTCGAATTCCCAGGGATGCAAGTACAAGCAACCGGGCCGCCCTGTTTTTTCGAGGCGGGCCCAGGCCTTCTCCGTTGCCGAGGAAGGCAACAGGCGGAAGTATCCCCCACCTCCAACCGGCCAGTTGCGACCGAAGGCGCGCAGGGTGGAGACCGGGTATTCGATGAGCGGCCCCGAGGCCGTTTCGACGCGACTGATCCCCGGCTCGAAGTCGGCGATTCCGTACGTTGGGTGAGAGATCGGGTGCACGGAGGAGTCGTAGCGATAGCCGCGTCGCGCCAGGATCTCGAAGGCGAAGTCGGTTTCACGGGTGAGCGTGAACGTCGATGCGCGGAAACCGGTCGGCCGGGGAGCGCCGGCGGCCACCAGGGCCTGTTCGGTTCGTTCGAGGTCGGATTCAAGCCCCTCGGGCCCGAGGTCTGCCAGGAAGGAATGCTCGTACCCGTGGCTTTGGACCTCGTGACCACCCGCCAGGCAACGCTGGACCAGATCCGGCCTGCGTTCGGCGACCCAACCCAGGAAGAAGAAGGTGGCCTTGGCCTGATGGCGTTCGAGCAGGTCGAAGCACACCTTCATCCCGATGTCGATTCGCGACGCCTGGTCGTCCCAGGAGGCACGCGGGAAGTGCTCGGTAAAGTTGGCCACCTGAAAGAACTCTTCCACGTCGAAGGAGAGCGCGTGCGGGATGCGGTCAGTGCTCATGGCTTGCTCGGTTGAATGGTGGCATGCAGCTCGCAAACCCGTCGGGCATTTCCGGCCCAGGTCAATTCGCGGGACTCCACGGTACCTCGGGCAGCCAGGCCCAGCCGGCGAACTCGATTCGGATCGCGGGCCAGCTCGAGGACCGCCGAGGAGAAGGCTTCAGGGTCTCCAGGGGGAACCAGGACGGCGTCGTGATCGTGCTGGAGAACTTCCCGAAGATTGGGTTGATCGGGAGCGACACAGGCCAGGCCAGCGGCCATGTACTCGTGCAGTTTGAGCGGTGAGGCGTACGAGTTGATCGCGGGGACAAGTCCGATGTCAAAGGCCGGCAGGAGACGCGGGATTTCGCTGTGGGCACGTTTTCCGGCAAAGCGCAGCCGGTCGGTGACGTTCAATTCCTTGGCACGCCGCTCCAAGCCTTCACGGGCGGGCCCTTCGCCCACCAAGACCAGCTGAGCGCGCTCGAGCCCCGGCTGGGTCAGGGCTTCGAGAGCTAGGTCCAGGCGATGCCAGTCCCGGTAGTAACCGACGAATCCCAGCACGCAGCCGCGGGCCGCGCCGGCTTCGGAGGGCGGCGCCGACTCGAGTCCCAAGAGTCGCTCGGCCTCGGCGCGTGCCACCGGGTCGAAGGGCTCTGCGTAGGATTCAAGGTCCACCCCGTTGGGGGTGACCAACATCTTCTCGGGCGGAACGCCTTCGGCTGCCAAGAGGTCGGCTAGCACTTGGGTCACACACAGCACCCGCGTGGCGCGCGTCAGTACGAATCGCTCGGAGCGCCGCGCCAGTCCAGGGAATCTGAGTCCCCGCGTGCGGCTGAGCTCGAGCGCCATGGGCGAATTGACTTCCAGGTAAATCGGAATGGCCCGGGCCCGGGCGGCCAGGACACCGCCGGCATTTCCAAACGCGTAGCGTTCGTAGACGAAGTCTGGCCGGATTCGGTCCAGCTCCTTGGCCACCTTCCAACGCCCCGGGACGGTGTAGCCGAGCTCGAGCAGCTCGCGCACCCCATTGGGAATGCGATCGACCCAGTTCCACGATTTGCCGCGGGCATTTTCCGAGGTGCTAGCGGAGGGATCTTCGGGCGCCGTGGATCGCGCATCTCCCTGGCCGTGCTCGACCAGCCCAACTTCAAAGACCTCGTGCCCCAGGCCTGCGAAAGCCCGCTGCAGCGAGCGGATGTGAACCGCTTGGCCGTCGTCGGCCTTGGTCCGGTGGTGATAGAGAATCCGCATGGCCGGAGCAGGCTAGTCGCCGGCGGGGTGTTTTCGGCACGCAGGGTTCAAGCGGAGCACCGTTTTCAGCAAGCCTTCGAGACGTTCCGCGCAGGCAGACCAGGTGCGAGACTCCACGGTGCGCCGAAGCAGGTCCCCGCTGGGCGGGCTCGCCAAGACCCGGGCCAGGGCGTGGACGACGGCCTCGCGGGAGCCGTCCGAGGCCAGGCCTGGGTCCACCCGTTCGCCGGTGGGCGACTCAAACAGTTCCGGTGTTCCGCCGGCTGGCGTGGCCACGACCGGTGTGCCACTCGCGAAGGCCTCCAGGACGACGTTGGGCCGGCCTTCGCGGGAACTGGTCAACAGCAAAGCGTCCAGGGCTTGATACAGGAGCGCCAGCCTATCCGGGGATAGCTCGCCCAGCAGCCGCACGCGATCGCCCGCGCCGAGCGTTTGGATTCGGCGGCGCAGCTCGGGCTCTAGTTCTCCGCGCCCCGCGAACACCAAGCGGGCATCCGTTGGCGCCGCTTCAAGGAAAGCGTCTAGGGCCAGCAACGGGTTTTTGCGGGGGATGAGATGCCCGATGGTGCCCACCAAGATGCCGGGCCCATCGAGCCCCAGAGCAGCGCGTGCCGGCCCCTTGGGTCCTTGGGCGAAGCGGTCGGTGTCTACTCCGTTTTCCAGCAGTTGTCCCGCGCCCAGGCGTCCCGAAAGCTCGTCCATGGCGCGAACCAAATCCTGGGACACAGCGAAATACCCCGCACACTCGCGCAAAGCCTGAGACAGCTTGGGAGCCAATTGCGGGTCTTGCGCCACCGCGAGCACATCGCTGCCCCGCCCAGACAATAGGCATGGAATCTTGGTCAATCGGACCAGTGCAGCCGCCGGCCAGGCGTAGTCGAGGACGATGGCTTCGGGCTGGAAGGCCTGGACCGGAGTTCGGCCAGCTCGGGCAAAGCGCACGGCGCTCGAGGTCGCAGCCCATGGCCCGAGCCGCCCTGGGAGATGCAAGTAGCGCGGGCGGCGCACGGCGAGCATGCCGCGTTGTTCGTGGGCGGCCATTCTCCGAAATTCAGCCTTGGCCCCGCCGAGGCCGGGCGGCGCGAAGGGCACAGGACAAACCACAAGCACCTCGTGTCCGCGTTCGGCGAAGGCTTGCCAGCGTCGCTCAGCGAAGATTCCCTCGCGCGGACGCTCCTCGCTCGGGAACAGCGAGGTTAGGACGGCGATCCTCAAGAACTGAGCCCCCCCACCCTGTGCCGTTCGCGCCAGCGAGCGAGAACCAGCAGGCTCCACAGGAGTCGGCCGTGATCGCGCGCCCCGCGTTGGTGTTCAACCAGCATTTTCTCGAGCTGGGAAGCATCGAACCAGTCCTTCGGGAGATCGGCTACGGCGCGACGTCCAGCATCGGCGAGCGGACCTCGGAACCAGGCGGCCAAGGGCGTGTCGAATCCGCGTTTGGTGCCGTCGAGCACCTCCCCTGGAATTCTTGTGCGCAGCGCCTCACGGAACGCATGCTTGCCGCGGGAGCCTCGGATTTTTTCTGTGGCCGGCAGCGTGGCAAAGCGCTCGACGAAGCGGTGATCGAGGAGCGGAACGCGTACTTCGAGCCCAACCCCCATCGAGGCTCGGTCGACCTTGGCAAGGATTTGATCCGGCAGGTAGGTATGAAGGTCGGCGTACTGGGCCCGATAAAGCGGGCAGGCGCCCGAAGGGCGGCGGTAGTGCTCCTCGAAGGCCTCAAAAGGGTCATAGGCGCCCAGTCGCGCCCGCACATCGGGGTGCAGCAAGTCGAGCACTTCTTCGCGGCCGAGCTGCGTCACGCTGTGCCAGTAAGCGCGCGCAGGGTCCGCAGCGAGGTTCGACAGAAAGGTCTTAGCTCGGAAGATGCGCGGGAGGCGGTCGAACTTCGGATACAGCGCCCCGAGACCTCCTGCCAACTTGCGCCCCGGGCCACCGATCTTCGAGCGCAGTCGGTTTTCCGCAAGATCGTGCACGTAGCGCCGATAGCCGGCGAACGTCTCATCGCCCCCGTCGCCGGACAGGGCTACGGTGACGTGTTCACGGGCCGCTAGGCTGACCAGATAGGTGGGTAGATTGGAGGGATCCGCGTGGGGTTCGTCGTAGAGCCACGGAAGAACCTCTTCGGCCACTTCCGGGCCCGGCTCGAGGACGCGGGTGTGGTGCACCAGCCCGAGGCGCTTGGCGGTCGCCTTGGCCACCTCCAATTCGTTGTGGCTACGCTCCTGAAAACCAATCGAGCAGGCTACGACGGGCTCGCTAGCGGAGCGCGACATGGAGTCCACCACGGCCGTTGAATCAATCCCGCCGGATAAGAACGCGCCCAGGGGGACGTCGGCCAGGCGGCGTTCTGCGACCCGAGCATCGAGGTTCTCCAGGATCTCCTCGGGATCGGCAGTTCGGTCAGACACGTCGAGCGGCATCCGCCAGTAAGCCGACTGGGAGGGGGTCCCGCCGGCTTCGACTTCCAGGATGTGCCCAGGCGAAAGGCGTTGCATGCCCGCAAAGGCAGCCGACTCACCACCGCAATAGCCCTGAACCAGGTAGTCCATCAGGCTTTCAGGCCGCAGTTGACGCGCGAATTGACCGGAGGCGAGCAGCGCTTTGGGTTCGGAGCCAAACCACAGGCCGCGCTGGGTCTGCCCAAAGTACAGCGGCTTGATGCCGAGTCGATCGCGTCCCAGCAGGAGTCGGTTCCGACCTGGGCGGAAGTCAAAAACGCAGAAGGCAAACATGCCCTCCAGCCGTTCCGCAAAACGCGGCCCGAAGGCCAGGTACGCGGCTGGGATGACTTCGCAGTCAGATTCCGTCTCGAAGCGAGCGCCGAGCTGCTCGAGTTCGGCACGCAGCTCACGAAAGTTGTAGATCTCTCCGTTGGTGCAGGCGATCACGCTGCCGCCTTCGCGGACGAAGGGCTGGCGGCCTCCTTCGAGATCGAGGATCGACAAGCGACGAAACCCGAGAGCCGCTCCGGGCTGCCGGACCAGCGACTCATCGTCGGGACCTCGCCGCTCGATCGCGCCGGCCATCGCACCAAGCACTTCAAGGTCCAGCTCTTCGCGGGGGTCCGCGAAGAGCACTCCGGTGAATCCACACATGGCGGGAGCTTAGGCCCCCGCTGCCGGAGAGGCGTCGCGGAATCCACGACGGGCCGGCTTGGCACCGAAGCCGTGGCGCCGGAGTGCCGCGAGCGGCGCGACCGGGCCGTCCCCGCGCTCAGGTTCGGCCACGGGCGCCCTGACTTCAGCTTGGGCGATGCGCCCGAACAGAAGAATGATGGCTACCCAGTGGTAGAACAGGTCGAAGTGGGCGCGGTTCAGGAAGGCCGCACCCACCATGAAGCACACCAGCGAGGCCTCGAACATCGTTGCGTAGTTGATGATCCAGCTGGTGTGGAACCTTCGTCGCGCCAGCGCCCTCGTGCGCCAGCAAGTGATGAACGAGAGCAAGATCAAGAGCAGGTAGATAAGCAGAGCGGGCGTACCGCACTCCGCCCAGATTTGGAGGTAGGAGTTGTGGGCGACAAAGATGTTGAAGCCCTCTAGCTGATCCGGCGTGGGGTTTGGCTCGTAGAGCAGGTAGTTCGGCCGGAAGTTGGCCAATCCGACGCCCAGGCCCGGATTGTCTGTGGCCATACGAACGGCCACGGCCCAAGACTTAAAGCGCGCGTTGGCTGAGCCATCCTCTTCGAAGTTGGCGATGGACGCGAACCGCTCGATCATGTTGGTGGGCAGCAGCAGGATCAGGACCGGAAGCGCGAGGATGCTCAGACCAATCCCGGTCCATCGATGGCGGGAGTGCCAAACGAGGACTGCGATTCCGGCGCAGAGGGCCAGAAAACCGCCGCGCGAATGCGTGAGCAGCACGGTGAAGCAGGTCATCGGCACCATGGCGAGAAAGGCCCTGCGAAGTACGGGGCGCTTGTCCGACAGGCCGATGTTGAGCAGCATCGGTACCGACATCGCCAAGGCCAGGCTGAAGTCGTTGTTGTCGTTGATCATTCCTCCCGGGCCCTGAAGGATCGGCTGTTGCCCGAGGGTCTTGAGGCCCCACAGGGCATTCTTGAACCCATAGAAGCCGAACGACAGAGCGATGACCCAGATCAACAGGCGCAGGCGTTCGCGGTTTGTTACGACCCCTGTCGTAAACAGCGCGATCGTGATGATCTTGGCAAATTCGATGTAGGCTGAAATGTGCGACTCGGTCGACGCAGGCGTTCGGTTCTTGGCGAATATCACGCCCAGGCCAACCAAAATGGCCATCAGGACCATGAGCCAGTTGCGCAGATCCTGAACGAAGAACTTGGTTCGGCGTTTGGAGAAAAACCAACCCGAGAACGTCACCAACGCAACGAAGAACGACCAGCGCTGAAAGCGAGCGAAATTCCAGGTCAAATCCTGGACGCGCATGTACGCGAGCCACGAGAACATCACCAGCCCGATGTACGGCCTCCGGAAACACACCGGCAGGAGGCCGAGGATAAACAGGCTGACAACGAGGTCGCGCACGAGGGTAGACCTACTTCAGGGACTCGTGGAGTTCGTCTAGCGCATGAGCGAGGTCAGTGCCGAGCAGTTCGGGCTTCTTGTGCCAAGCCCAGGAGATCCACACCAGGCCGCCAAGTAAAATCAGAGTCGAAAAGCAGACGAGCATCCTCTGGGTCCGCGTTCGTACCCGTTCGGCGCGTGTACTGATGTGGTCGACCACCCCGAGCACGGGAACCGTCAGCGCCCGAACAGCATCCGCGGGCGTCCGAAAGCCGGGTCGCGCAAACTCGAGCAGTGCGGTGAGTCCAATCCCGATCGCTAGGCCGGCCAGCAGGCTCCCTAGGATGAGCAACGGCACATTCGGCGAGTTGGGTTTGACATCGGCGACGGCGCTCTTTGTCACCACGTAGGGAGTGCCGAGGGCGCGCATCATCGCGATGTTCTCCTCGATCTGAGCCAACTCAGCCAGATGCCCTTCGGCTTTGGTTCTGGCCTGGGTTGCTTGGTTCTGCTTCTCGCGCAGATCCCCCATCGCCTTGGTGCGCCGCTTCTGGCGGATGTCCAAATCAAACACTTCCGAGCGGGTCCGTTCGATCTGGCTATCGAGACCCTTGATGTCCCCGATCAGGATCGTCTCTTGCAGTTCGAGTTGCTGGCGAGCCGGATTGGGGACCTCATCGAAGGTGCTTTCGAGTCCCGCGATGGCGTCCTCCAGTTCGGCGATTTGCTCGCGAACGTTGGCGAGGTTTCTTTCGCTTTTCCACCAGGTGTTGCTGGCGCCCTGCTTGAGGCCCTCGCGTTCCGCCAGAATTGCTAGCTCTTGCGTCTTGAGACTCGCCATCTGAGTCTGGATGGCGCCCTTCTCTGGGGTGTTCTCCACGTCGAGGGTCGGCGGCTGCTCCAGCAGGGCTTCCCGAAGGCTCTCGAGCTTCGCCAAGGCCCCGTCTCGTTCTGCCTCGGCTGCGCCCAGGCGGGATTCGGCTTCCTTGAGTTGCTCTTCGATCGGGTCCGAGGAAAACCGGGTCTCGACGCCCGGCTGCGCCGGGGTGATCGAAAACAGCTGCTGGATCTCGATGATCTCCTCTTCAGCCGCGCGATAGCGGGAGTCCTCATCTTCAACCAGGCCGCGCATGGACTTTGCAGCCTCGACTTGGTTGTTGATGTCCTGCTCCGAGATATCCTCGAGCCAGCGCGGCGCTAGTGCATTCAAGAAGGTCTCGGCGCGATCCCGGTCGGTGTCCTTGTAGGTGATCTTGATGAAGGTCGAGCCCTCGTCCTTCTGCTTAGCCGTCACCTTGACGTCGAGGTTCTTCGCAACCCGATCGATGTACTCGTTTTGCTCGATGCTGGTTTGCTGGAGATAATCCTCCCAGCCCAGCTCCTCGATCACTTGGCGGATACTGCGGTGCTGTTTGACGTGGGACTCCGCGTTGGGGAGTTCCCGTTGGACTGCGGTCTGCTGGGCATTCGCATCCAAGCGACCAGGATCGTCCACGCGAGCCTCGAGTACGTTGAGAACGATGTCGACTTCGTACTTCTTCGGAAGAAACAGCGCTATCGCGGATCCGATGACGCCCAGGTAGACGACGGGCAGAACCAGCGTCCACAGCCTGCGCTTGAGAATTCCGAGGAATTCCTGGATTTGATTGGGGTTGTCGAACGCTCCGGCCATCAGAACAAGTTGAAGCCGTTGTTGTTGTTATTCCCGAAGCCTCCGCCGCCGAAGCCCCCGCCGAAGCCAGCTCCGCCGAAGTTGGCTCCACGGTTCAGGCCATTGAGCCCTTGGAACACGCTATTGAATACGGTCGTAATCGGCGAGATCAATGCGGAGAGGAAGCTCCCGAATTGAGCTAGGAAGGTAGGCGGCACCACGATGATGTCTCGCTCTTGGATGGTCGGGTTGTAGGTGCTGTCGCCGAAGTTGAGGAGATCGCGCAAGTTGCAGATCAGAATGGTAGGGCTCACTGGGTCTGCTCGGATCAGGCGAACCCGGCCGAGATTGCCGCGGACCGGATCCGGCCGTGCCTGCCAGACGACGTCGAAAAGGGTCAGGTCTGCGTTTAGGTTTTGGCGCCCCTCGCTCATGACCTCGCCGAAGATGTAGTAGATCTTCTGGCTGCTGGTGCTGAGTTGTTCGACCTGAACATCGGTTTCGTTGAAGTAGGCGGAGAACTTCTGGGTGAGCAACGCCTCAATCTGAGTTCTCGTCATGCCGGCCACGTGAACCGTTCCGACCTCCGGCAGGTAGACCGTCCCGTCGATCTCGACGGTGGCGGTGCCGCGCCGTGTCCCGGTTGTGTCGAGGGTGTCGACCCACTGGAACGAGTCTCGGATGGACACGTAGTTTTCCTCGAGCGCGTCGCCAACGTAACGGTGCCCAAAGCCCTCGGTGTTGAGGTACTGAAGCAGTCTTTTGTCCGGTGTAATGCTGCACGAGGAGGCACCCATCCATCCACCGACGAGCAACAGTCCGAGCAGGAGCCGAGTAAAGCGAAGACGGGGCATGGGAAAGGAGGTCACCGGGAGTCAGGCGAAGGTCGGCTTTGGGCTCGAGGATTGGCCCAGGTCGGCGGTCGGAAGGGGTGGAGGAGCAGCCTAGGCTACCGGTGAAGGGGCAAAGGGGCGTTTGAACGACCAGGCTAGGCTGCTAGCCCGGTCCGGGATTTGGGGGTGGCGGCGCGCGGAACATCGGCTGGAACCTTGGAGCTTGCCGGGCGAATGCTGTCCATGGGCGGGTCCGCCTGGGCTGTGACCGCCCCGTGACGATACGCGAGGGGGCGCATCTTGAGGTGGCTCAGGTACTGCGCAGGAGGCTGGGTCATGGAGTCAGCTTCCGTATTGGGCTGTGTAGTACTCCCGGTAGGCGCCCGAGCGCACGCGCTCAAGCCACTCGAGGTTGGCGCGATACCAGTCGATCGTCTTGGGGAGCGCTTCTTCAAACCGGTAGCGAGGCTTCCAGCCGAGCTCTTTCTCGATCCGAGAGGCATCGATCGCGTAGCGCCGGTCGTGGCCGGGGCGATCCTTGACGTACTCGATCAGATCTTCGCTGAGCCCGAGGGTCTGTAGGATCAGCTTCACGATCGAGATGTTGGGGTACTCGTTGTGGCCGCCGATGTTGTAGGTCTCGCCCAGTTGGCCCTTCTCGAGGCAACACACAAGGGCTTCGGCGTGGTCCTCCACATACAACCAGTCGCGGACATTCATTCCATCGCCATAGACGGGCAGCTTCTTGCCCTCCAGCGCATTCGCGATCATGAGCGGGATCAACTTCTCAGGAAATTGATACGGCCCGTAGTTGTTCGAGCAGTTGGTCGTGACCACGGGAAACCCATGGGTTCGGTGAGCGGCCTGGACCAGCATGTCGCTACCTGCTTTGCTGGCAGAGTACGGCGAACTCGGGTCGTAGGGTGTGGTCTCAGTGAAGTAGCCTTCGGCGCCGAGCGACCCGTAGACCTCATCGGTGGACACGTGAAGGAAGCGTTCCACGTCGTGCTCGCGCGAGACGTCCAGCATGACCTGAGTGCCCAGCACATTGGTCTTGATGAAAGGGAGGCCCGATTGGATCGAGCGGTCCACGTGGCTTTCGGCCGCCAAATGCATGACCGAGATTGGCGCGCCGCTCGGGCAGGCGGCGAACGCCCGCTTGACGTCTTCGGCCTCACAGATGTCGCCTTGGACGAAACGGTAGTTGCTCTTCGCTTCGAGTTCCGTGAGGTTCTCTAGGTTGCCAGCGTAGGTAAGGACGTCGAAGTTGACGATCGTCCAATCCGGACGCTCACGGGCGATCCAGTGACACAGGTTTGAGCCAATAAAGCCGGCTCCGCCGGTGATCAGGACGGTGCGAGAAGTCATCGCGGGAGAGATAGGCTGGTGCGTTTGGAGAATGAAAGACTCAGGCGAGCAATTGCTCGGCCTCGAGGAAATCGCGCAAGGCCGCGGTCCACAGGCCAAGCGGCTTGCCACGCAACTGACTGAGGCGGGTCGAGTCGAGCACGCTGTAGGCGGGCCGGGACGCGGGGCGCGGGAATTCTTCGGTGGAACACGGGCTGATGGGCGTTGTTCTTCCACATAGCCGCAGGGTCTCCACCGCGAAGTCGTACCAGCTCGCTTCGCCTTCGCAGGCTGCGTGGAAAGTGCCTTTCGCTCGCGCGATCAGGACGTCCCACAGGGCCGGTGCCAGCTCCAGGGTCGAGGTCGGGGATCCGAATTGATCTGACACGACCTTGAGGGCATCGCGTTCGCTGGCCAGTCGCAGCATCGTGCCCGGGAAGTGATTCCCCCGCGGCCCGTAAAGCCACTGCGTGCGCACGATGGCGATACCGTCGGGGTGCGCTTCGAGAACGGCCTGTTCGCCACCGAGCTTGGTGCTGCCATAGATGCTCGTCGGGGAGGGCTGATCTTCGGGCAGGTAGGGAATTCGCCGGGTGCCGTCGAACACGAAGTCCGTCGAAACCAACACCATCGGGATCCCTCGTTGTTGGCAAGCGCGGGCCACGTGGGCCGGCGCCAGGGCGTTCACGCGCTCCGCGAGCTCGGGCTCTTCTTCGGCCTTGTCGACGGCCGTGTAAGCCGCCGGGTGAATCACGCCGACCAGCGGGCCGGCCGCTTCGAACAACGCATCGACCTGGGTGCGATCGGTCAGGTCGTGCCCGACCAGGGTGAAGCCCGGGTTGCCTTCAGGAGCCTCGCGCAAATCCGAGCCCAGGGCTTCGAACCCCTGGGGCGCACTGAGCAGGCACTGGCTGCCCAGCATGCCAGCCGCGCCGGTCACCAGGACCCGCCCACCGGTCAAGGCGCCAGGATCGTCGTCAGCTTCAGCGGTCATGGGATCAGCGCCGGTTGGCTCCGCCCTCCGAGACGAGCGCCGCGGCTTTGTGCAGCGATTCGAACGTGCCCGCGTCCGTCCACCAGCCTTCCAGAACGTCTGCGGTCATCGCGTTGTTCTCGATGTACCAATTGTTGACGTCGGTGATTTCGAGCTCGCCTCGGTCGGAAGGCTTGAGGGTTTTGATGATCTCAAAAACGCGCGCGTCGTACATGTAGATGCCGATCACAGCCAGGTTGCTCACCGGCTCCTTGGGCTTCTCCACGATGCGCTTGACGCGCTCGCCATCCAGTTCGGCGACGCCGAATCGCTCGGGATCGTGGACCTCCTTCAGGAGAATCTTGGCACCGCGATGGCCGCCAAAGTCCTGAGCTTTGAACTGATCCACGGGGCTCTTGATGTTGCGCTCGATCAGGTTGTCGCCGAGCACGACCGCGATGTCCTCACCCGCCGCCCAGTGCTCCGCGAGGCCAAGCGCTTCCGCGATGCCGCCTTCGCCCTTCTGGTAGGTGTAGTTCAGGTGCTTCAGACCAAAGTCCGAGCCGTTTCCCAGCAGGCTGAGGAAGTCACCCGACTTCTTGCCCCCCGTGACGATCATGATGTCGGTGACACCGGCATTCACCAGGCACTCGATCGGATAGTAGATCATCGGCCGATCGAAGACCGGCAGGAGGTGCTTGTTGGTGATCTTCGTCAGCGGGTTGAGGCGAGTGCCGAGACCGCCGGCCAGAATCACGCCTTTCATGGGAGCTTGGGGAGGGGGGGGATCGATCGGGAAGCGCGGGAGACCGCGTCGTACTTCTTCGCCCGCCGGGGAGAATCCCTACAGGCGAAAGCCGCAGGGAGGCCCGCGCGCGGGCCGTTCCGGCGGCTTTGGGAGGGGACCCTACCATTCCGGCCCGCTTGCGGCTGTGCTGCCGCCGGTCCCGGGGGAATTCCCGGCGGTCCCTTCTGGTCCACGGCGGCAACCCAACTCCCAAGCGCCTCCGAATCCCAAACGCCCCTCGGCCTGCGGGTCCAGCCGCGCCGGGTCCAGCCGAGCCGGGGGCAGGAGCCTGGGCTGGGAGGAGGCCTGCGCTGATAGGGCCCCCCCTCGGAGCCGCAGGTCCGCGGCAAGCGGGACCACCGCGTCAGGCGGAGCCAGAATCAGCCGGGACCGAACCCTGCCACTGCCTCCGATCAGCCCCGGCGGGCGGACTCCGGGGCGAAGGGCTGCCGGCGGTACCACTCGACGAATCGCTCCAGCCCTTCGGGGACTTCGATCCCGGGCGCGTAGCCGAGTTTCTCCTTGGCCTTGGTGACATCGGCGAAGGTGATCACCACATCCCCAGGCTGCATCGACTGGCGCTCGATCCTCGGTTCACGCCCGCAGGCGACGCCGACCTGCTGGATCAGCTCGGCCAGGGAGGTTGTCCGGCTTTCCCCGAGGTTGTAGATCTCGTAGCCCGCGCAGCGATCCAAGGACCGGAGTACCCCGTCGACGATGTCGTCCACGTAGGTGTAGTCCCGGCGGGTGGTTCCATCCCCGTACATGTGGATCGCCGATCCCTCAAAGGTGGCTCGGACGAACTTGTGAATCGCCATCTCGGGCCGCTGGCGCGGGCCGTAAACCGTGAAGAACCGCAGGCAGGAGGTTGGGATTCCGTACAGGTGGTGGTACGTGAAGCAGTGCAGTTCTCCGGCCCGTTTGGTGGCCGCGTAGGGCGAAATCGGCTTGTGAATATCATCCACTTCCGAGAACGGAGCTTTTTCGTTCGCGCCATAGACGCTCGAGGAACTCGCGAACACAAATTTGATGTGCGGACGCTGACGCAACTGCTCCAGCAGATGCAGCGTTCCTCGAACGTTCACCTCTTCGTAATACAGAGGGTCTTCGAGCGACGGCCGGACGCCGGCCATCGCAGCCAGGTGAATCACGCCGTCGAAGTCGTGTTCGGCAAACAGCCTTTGAATCAGCTCAGCGTCCCGCAGGTCTCCTTCGACCACCTGAGCTCCTGGGAGCGCGGATACGTTGTCTCGCTTGATTGCGGGGTCGTAAAACGTGTTGAAGTTGTCGAGCACGACCAATTGGTCACCGCGCGCCAACAGCGCCTCGCCCACATGGGAGCCAATAAACCCGGCACCGCCGGTAAGAAGGATCTTTGCCATGGTCACTCGACCGTCACGCTTTTGGCCAAATTACGCGGTTTGTCGATATCGCAGCCGCGCAGGTCTGCGATGTGATATGCGAGCAGTTGAAGCGGGACGACGTTCAGGATCGGGGACAGCCACTCGGAGCTATCGGGTACCCGCACGCCTTCCTCAGCGAGGCGAAAGCTGGGCTCGTCGGACCCGATCGCGATGACCCGCCCGCCGCGCGCTCGCACCTGTTCAATGTTGGATCGCGATTTCTCGGCGACGCGCCCGGCGCTGTTGACGACGACGGTCGTCATGTCCGGTTCGACCAGGGCGATCGGTCCGTGCTTCATCTCCCCCGCCGGATAACCCTCGGCGTGCATGTAGGAGATCTCCTTAAGTTTGAGCGCGCCTTCCAGGGCCACCGGGAAGTTGATGCCCCGTCCAAGGAACAGAAAGCCCTTGACCGCCCGGTGGCGGTCCGCGAGATCGCGCAGGGCTTGCACCCGGCCTTCGGTGAGCAGGCTCTCGATCTTGGGGGGCAACGCACGCAGCTCGGCGACCAATTCGCGGCCCTTTTCGGCATCCAGGGTTCCTCGGGCGCGGCCGAGCCGGATCGCGAGCAAGTAGGCCGCCACGAGTTGCGCAACGAACGCCTTGGTGGAGGCGACTCCGATTTCCGGACCTGCATCGGTGAGCAGCACGGCTTCTGACTCGCGCACGATGGTCGACCCAACCACATTGCAGATGGCCACCGGACGCGCGCCCAAATCCCGGGCCAGCCGCAGGGCGGCCAAGGTGTCGGCAGTCTCACCCGACTGGCTGATCGCGAGGGCCAGGGTGTTCGGCTGGACCTTTGGATCGCGATAGCGGAACTCGCTGGCGTAGTCGAGGTCGACCGGGACTCCAGCCAGGCCTTCCATCAAATAGCGCCCGATGTATCCGGCGTGAAGGGCGGTGCCACAGGCGACGATTTGAACGCGCTCGACCCCCTTCAACTGCTCGTCGTTCCATTCGGGGCCCAGCTCAACGTCTCCACGCTCCGGCAAGAGGCGGTCGTGTAGCGTCCGGGCTACGACAGCCGGCTGCTCGTGGATCTCCTTGAGCATGAAGTGTGGATAGCCACTGCGATCGGTGTCCTGTGCGTCCCAATCGATGTGCTGAAACTCAGGCTGCAGGGGGCACCCTTCGGCGGTGACCAGGCCGATGCCATCCGCGCTCAGCTCTGCAATCTGGCCGTCTTCTAGGAACACGACTTCCCGGGTGTAGGGCAACAGGGCCAGAACATCCGAGCCGAGATGGGCGCCGTTGCTCGACTTCCCCACCACCAGCGGTGGCCCCTGGCGAGTGCACAGCAAGCGCGGCTCTGGCTGGCTGACCAGCAAGGCCAAGGCGTAGTATCCGCGAACCCGAGTCAGGGCGACTTGCAAGGCCTCGAGCGCGTCCTTGCCGCGCTCCATCTCGCGGCCTATGAACTGGGCTAGGACTTCGGTGTCGGTTGCTGAGTGAAACTCGATTCCATCGGCCTCGAGCTCGTCGCGGAGCTCTTGGTAGTTTTCGAGGATGCCGTTGTGCACCAGGGCCAACCGACCCCAGGCATCGGTGTGCGGATGAGCATTGCGGTCGGATGGCTCGCCATGGGTCGCCCAGCGGGTGTGTCCGATGCCCGCCAAAGACTCCGGCAGAGGTTCTTCGGCGATGAGCTCGCGCAGACGGTCGAGGCGGCCCTGCCGCCGCCGGACGACCACACCTTCTCCGTTCAGGACTCCAACGCCGGCACTGTCGTAACCGCGGTACTCAAGCGTGGCGAGGCCCTCGATCAGCGGATCGACAACAGGTCCGTTGCGCAGGAAGGCTCCGACGATGCCGCACATGATGGAAGAACCAGCCGGTCAGCTGGAGGCGCCCTCGGCGACGCGACCGCGGAAGTAATCGAGCGTGCTGGAAAGGCCTGTATGCAAGTCCACCTTGGGCTCCCAGCCGAGGACCCGGCGGGCCTTGGAAATGTCGGGCTGGCGCACCTTGGGATCGTCGGTGGGCAGCTCTTTGAAGGTGATTTTCGACTTCGAGCCGGTGAGCTCGATGACCTTCTCGGCGAACTTCAGGATCGTCATCTCGGCGGGATTGCCGATATTGACGGGTTCCGTTTCGTCCGAGAGCAGCAAGCGATAGATCCCTTCCACCAGATCGTCGCAGTAGCAGAAGGAACGGGTCTGGGATCCGTCTCCGAACACGGTGACGTCCTCGCCGCGCAGGGCTTGGCCCATGAATGCCGGTAGCGCGCGCCCGTCGTTGAGCCGCATGCGGGGTCCGTATGTGTTGAAGATGCGGATGATGCGCGTCTCGACTCCATGGAATCGGTGATAGCCCATGGTCATCGCCTCGGCGAAGCGCTTGGCCTCGTCGTAGACCCCGCGCGGGCCGACCGGGTTCACGTTGCCCCAGTAGTCCTCCTTCTGGGGATGGATCAGTGGATCGCCGTAGACCTCCGAAGTGGAAGCTAGCAGCAGCCGTGCTTTTTTGGCTTTGGCCAAGCCGAGCGCCTTGTGAGTTCCTAGGGAGCCCACCTTGAGGGTCTGGATCGGGTACTCGAGGTAATCGATCGGACTCGCCGGCGAGGCAAAGTGGAGGATGTAGTCGAGCTCGCCGGAGACGTGGATGTATTCGCTCACGTCCTGGTGAAGGAACTGGAATCGCTCCTGCCCCATCAGGTGTTCGACGTTGCGCAGGTCACCTGTGATCAGGTTGTCCATGCAGATCACCGAGTAGCCTTCCCGCATGAAGCGGTCGCAAAGGTGACTACCGAGGAAGCCTGCACCGCCGGTGATCAGGATTCGGGGATGGGACATGGGGGCGACGGGAGGAGGAGGTGAGGAATCCGAGAGGAAGAGTGCGGTCGGGCGGGAGGGAGAGCCGTCCTTCGATGGTGGGTCAGGCCGTGGAGCGGCTCCTCGAAGCATGGCACGGGATCGGGGAGCCGGCCGGCTCGAGTTCAAACTCCGTGGGCCGGTTCGGCCCGCTCGGCTGGCCGTTGGCCAGACATCGAGCCGGCGATCCTACGCCCCAGGGCTGGCCAGGCGGCTGGTCAATCGGCCCGCTGGACCCGAATCCAGCCCTGGCCGGTGAGTCCAAGTCGAGTCCTCGAACAGCCCGGCGCTACGAGGCACCGGCTTGGCCTCGCGCTGAACGGGAGCCTCGGCCCAAGGCGCCCCACGCCAATTCGCCCCGGGCGGCGCGGCAGTTCCTTCGGCACCCGCACCCAGGCGGCCGCTCCGGCTACTGCGGGTTCGAGTCGCCGCCGGGCTCGGGCTCAGACTCACCGGGCGTAGGCTCCCCGGGCGGAGACCCATCGAGCGGTTCGGCGAGTGCGCTCGGAAGCCCTGCGATAGGGCCCGACTCCACAGATCCAAGGCTCGCCCCCAGGGGAAGGAACAAGGCGGCTCGATCCAGGTTCAGCTCGACTTCAACTCCTAAGCCGCGAACGCGACCGGTGTCTTTGGATTCGATGACAACGCCAGGCCCGACCTCGCGCACTTCGGCGGACCCTTCCAGGTCGACGGCCACCTGACCCGCGAGGAATCGGCGCCCACCGGGTGGGACATCGACGGGCCCGGTCCCCACAGCGAGCAGAGCCAGATCCACGCTCTGTCCGGGGCCGAGTGGCAAGACCTCGCGCCGATAGGAAACGTAGGCGGTCTCCTTGGAATCGTTCGAAATGCGCAACAGGTTTGGGTAGCGCGCTTCGAGGCTGTAAGGGCCGCTCTCGCGAGCCGCATCCCCGGAAAGTTCTGCGCCGGTTGGCAAGGCGACGCGCGACCCGGGTGACAGTTTGACGGTGGCCCGGGTGATGCGTTCGAAGCTGGCGCAGGGTTCGCCGCGCGACTGTTCTCCGATCCGCAGGGCCCCTTCTTCGTGGAACAAGATCGAAGTGCCCTGCAGGGGCCAAAAGACCTCAGCGTGCCCCCCCGCTCGCGTGACGACCCAAGCCCCCGAACGCAACCGTTCGCGACGATTCAGACTGTCGAGGGGAAAGGTCGAGTTCTCTCCGGCGCGCCGGACCGCCACCGGATCGGAGTGCCGCACGGCAACCACTTCCTCCAAGCCAGGCACGTAGTCGGTCCCAGCCCCTGGGGGCAGCGGCCAGGAATTGGGCTCCATCGGTCCAATCCAGCGCTGGGTTCGGCAGGCCGGCGCGACCAAGGTCAGGGCGCCGATCAGAGACCAGAGGGCGACGACTTTCACTGCCGGGTACCCACCAGAGCGTCCAGGTGGCGCTCCACAAAGCCCGTGTCGTGTTCGCCCGCTTGGAATTCAGCTTGGGTCAAAATCTTGGCTTGCATCGGAATCGTGGTTCGCACGCCGCGGATTTGGAACTCGTAGAGAGCACGCAGCATGGTGCGGATCGCAGCGCTCCGATCGGCCCGGTGAGTCAAGAGCTTGCCAATCATCGAGTCGTAGTGCGGAGGAATACGGTAGCCAGCGTGCACGTGGCTGTCCCAACGAATGCCTGGTCCACCAGGGGCCACGAAATGCTCGACCAGCCCCGGCGAGGGCTGGAAATTTCGCGAGGGATCTTCGGCATTGATGCGGCATTCCAGGGCGTGGCCACGGAGCTGGAGATCCTCTTGCCGAAAGCTGAGCGGCTCGCCGGCAGCTATGCGCAGTTGTTCCTGAATCAAATCCACGCCGGTGACTTCTTCGGTGACCGTGTGTTCGACCTGGATCCGCGCGTTGACTTCGATGAAGTAGAAGTTCCCGTTGCGATCGAGTAGGAACTCCACGGTGCCCGCATTGTGGTACCCAGCTTCCCGCGCAATGGCCAGTGCGGCGTCGCCCATCCGGCCGCGCAGCTCGGGAGTGAGCGCCGGGGACGGGGATTCTTCGACCATCTTTTGGTGGCGCCGTTGAACCGAGCAGTCGCGCTCGAACAGATGAACCAGATTGCCGTGCTTGTCTCCGAGGATTTGAATCTCGACGTGGCGCGGGTTCTCAACAAACTTCTCGAGATACAGGGTTCCGTCGCCAAACGCGGCTTCGGCTTCGGCGCGAGCCGCGTGGAAACCGCTGGTTAGGCTCGGGTCGTTTCGCGCGATGCGCATGCCCCTACCCCCGCCCCCCGAGGAGGCCTTGATCATCACGGGGTAGCCAATTTCGTGGGCCAGCTTGAGGGCTTCCTCTTCGTCCTTCAGGGCCCCCTCGGACCCCGGAACGATCGGAACCCCGGCTTTCATCGCCATTTCCCGAGCCCGAGCTTTGTTGCCGAGCGACGCGATGATCTCCGGATCGGGTCCCACGAACTCGATGTTGCAGGACCGGCAGACCTCCGCGAAGTGCTCATTCTCGGCTAGGAAGCCATAACCGGGCACGATGGCGTCTACGTCGGCAATCTCAGCCGCGGAGATGATCGAAGGGATGTTGAGGTAGGACTGAGCACTCGGGCCGGGCCCGATGCAAATCGTCTCGTCGGCGAGCTGGAGGTACGCCGCACCGGCGTCGGCCTCCGAGTACACGGCGACGGTTTCGAGGCCCAGCTCCCGCGATGCGCGCAGAATTCGCTGGGCGATCTCGCCGCGGTTGGCGACCAGGACGCGTTGGAACATGGGGGGGCCGGCTGGGGTCAGCCTTTGCGGATCAGGAACAGCGGCTGACCGAACTCGACGGGTTCAGCGTTTTCGACGAGGAACTCGACGATGACGCCGTTCATCTCGGCCTTGATTTCATTCATCACCTTCATGGCCTCGATGATGCACACCGTGGATTCGGCGCCGACGCGCGCGCCGACCTCCGTGAAGTTCTCGGAATCCGGCGAAGAAGCGCGATAGAACGTGCCGACCATCGGGCTCTTGAAGGGCACCGTTCCGGGGGGCAACTCGGCGGCCTGAGGAGCGGCGGGGGCAGCCGCGTTCTCGAAGTTGGAAGCGGCAGGCGCTGCGCTCTCGGAGGATGGCCCGGCCACCATTCCGCCACCCTGCATGACATTGACCAGGGGAGAGCTGCTGCCGGCTTCGGCGCCACGCTTCATGTGGACGCGCAGGTTGCTGGCTTGGTCGTCGATCTCGAGCTCGGTCAGGTCGCTGCGCTTCATGATGCGCGCGAGCTGCTGGATCAGTTGGGTGTCCATGTCGCCGGTTCGGTCTCCGGGGCGTTGAGGGGGGCCTGGGGGCAGTCGCGGATCGCCAAGTCGGTCGAGCGAGAGGCGATCCGCTGAGGGACCAGGAGGATACGTCCCAGGAGCACCCGAATCCCGCCCATTCCAGAGGAGCAGCCCTTCAGGGGCACAGCAGGACGAGGCGCGGGGCCCCGGGGCCTGACTTCAGGAGGGTCCGCTGGCCTTCCAGGTCCCGGATTTCCCGCCGCTCTTTTCGACCAGGGCGAGGCCCTCGATACGCACGCCCTTGTCGAGGCCCTTGACCATGTCGTACACGCACAGGGCGGCGTGACTGGCCCCCACCATCGCTTCCATTTCCACGCCGGTGGGACCGAATGTCTGCGCGATGCAGCGAATCTCGAGCCGGCTCGCATCCCGTTGCTGGAAGGTGATGTCGACAACCTCCAGGGCCAATCCGTGACAGAGCGGGACGAGCTCGGAAGTCCGCTTCGCCGCCATCACGCCCGCGATTCGAGAGACCTCCTCGATCGCACCCTTGGGGCCCTTGCCAGCCAGGACCTGCTCGAGCAGCCCGGCCGGAAACCAAACGACCGCTTCAGCCACCGCGCGCCGCGCGGTCGGCTGCTTGCCTCCCACATCGACCATGCGCGCCCGGGCGGAGTCCTGATCGCCGACCAAATGGGTCGGCAAGCGGCCGGGACCGATCGGCGCCGGGTCGTCTTTGGGATTCGCGGGCTCGATCGGGCGCCCCACCGGCGGTTGGTTTGCAGGCAGGTTCTCGTTCACAGATTCGTTGCCGGTCACGTAGGCAGCCTAGCAACGGGCCCAGTCCCCAAGGCGCCCCGATCCGGGCTCCTGTGGCTCTGCCCCGGGGCAAGCCGGGGGCCGCCGGCCGGTCGCTCCTGACCTACAAGGGCACTTCCGGGTTCCGATCCGACCAAAAATCCGGGCCTTCGAAGCCCGCACCAGGCCTCCTCGGCCCTGCCTGGGGGCCCTGTGAGGTCCCGTTCCTCCGCCTTGTGTCTTGGACCGGTTGCCTCCTTGGCCTCCGAAGCCGATAGAACAGGCAGAGGTTGCTCTCCAATCTGTCAGGGCTCCCAAGCCCTCGCCGCGCCTTTTCCTTCGGCGCTCACACTCTCCTTCGAAGACTGCACCCCGCGATGACGCGATTTCAGCCTGCGCTGCCCCTCGCCCTCTTCCTCCTCGCGCCGCTTGCCGCTCCCCAGGGCGGTGACCCGCTGACGAAGCTGGTCGACACCCAATTCGAGCGGGCCGACGAGACGCCCGCCGACCGACTGTGGCAGGGAGCCATGAACCTTCGGGAAGCCGATCGCACCCTGGGCGATGGTCGCCTGGACGCGTTGCTCGACGAACGTCTCGAACGGATCGAACAGCTCACCCCGAACTCGGCGCTGCTCGCGATCGCCGCGCGCCTGGGCGGAAACTCGCCGGATCTTCCGGCTCTGGCCGGGGATCTCGAGCAGTTGGTCGACCGCGCCGATGCCGCGTTGGCCTCGGAAGCCTTCGAGTTCCTGGCTCGCCCGGTTTTCAGGAACCTGCCGCGCTCCGAGCGCAGTGAGCTGGCTACCCGACTCTTGGAGCGCTGCCGCGACAGCGCCCGCCCCGGCGAGGTTCGCATCGCCGCTGCAATGGCCGTCTATTCCCTGGGCGGATCGGAAAGGCGACAGGCCCGCAACGAACTGCTCGATTTCCTGGCGTCGAGCGACCCGGGGACCCGCGGGCTAGCCGCGCTGGGTTTGGCCGAGATCGACGAGCCGGTGGAAGGACAACTGGCCGAAGAGCTCCGCAGTCTCGAGGCTCTTCCTGGCGACGCAGCCTCGATCGCCTCGGCTTATCTCAAGCTCGAGACCATCAAGCGCCTGCGGGATTCCAAGCTGCGCGAGATCCAAGAACAGCTCGATGAGCAGGTGCTTCCGTCCGGTCTGGCCCGCGTCCAATCCGTGCTGCGGATGATCGAGGAACGGCACCTGGAAGGCGAACTCTACGATCGCGATCAGCTCATCGACTTCGCGATGAATGGAATGCTCCGCGCGCTCGACGAGCACTCCACGTACATGACGCCCGAGATCTTCGGCGACTTCCAACAAGACCTGGACGCCGAATACGGCGGCATTGGCGCCTACGTCGGCGTCGACCCGGCGGACAACATCTTCACGATCACGCGACCGATCTACTCGGGTCCGGCCTATCGCGCGGGTCTGATGACCGACGACAAAATTGTGCGCATCGGCGATTGGCCGACGCTTGGCGAGACTTCCGAGGACATCATCAAGCGCCTCAAGGGAAAGCCGGGCACCGACGTCAAGCTGTACATCTGGCGGCGTGGCATGAATCCCGACCAGATCGACCGACCGACCGAGGAAATGAGCCTGATCGTGAAGCGCGCGCGGATTGAAATTCCGGCGGCCCACTATCAATTGCTGCCCGGAGGAATCGGGCTGGTCGAGCTAACGACCTTCAGTCGTGTTGCAGCCAGCGAACTGGCCCAGGCGATCACGGACATGAGCCAGGAAGGCCTATCGGGTCTGGTTTTGGACCTGCGGCGGAACTCGGGAGGACTGCTCTCCGAAGCCGTCCGCGTCACCGACCTGTTTTTGCCGGAAGATGTCGTCGTCGTGCAAACCGAATACCGCGGAGAGCCGACCCAGCAGCTGCGCACGAGTTTCCCGGCGCTGATCGATGAGGACCTTCCGCTCGTCGTTCTGACCAGCCGCTTCACTGCGTCGGCCTCCGAGATCGTCTCGGGTGCTCTTCAGGACCACGGTCGCGCGACCCTGGTGGGCGAACGGACTTTCGGCAAAGGCTCGGTGCAGAATCTGATGCCCCTGTCGGGCAGCTACGACGACCAATTCGACGACGAGAACAACAACGGCCGTTTCGACACCTGGGAGAAAATCTCCTACGACTTCGACTCCGACGGGGAGTTTGATTTCGCGCCGCGCGTCAAAATGACCATCGCGCGCTACCTGTTGCCCTCGGGCCGCTCGATTCACCGCGAACTAGACAAGGACGGCTCGCTCCTGGCCGAAGGAGGAGTTCGCCCCGACATCGAGGTCTATCAGCCCCGCATCGATGCCTGGCGCTTCGAAGAGCGCCTTGAACTGCGCTCGGACCAGGTGGCCCGCAAGTATGTCAACGAGCGCTGGGAGGCCCACCAAGACCTCTTCGTCGAGCTAGCCGAGAGCGACTACAAGGAGACCGAACGCTGGCCGGGCTTTGCGGAGCTTTACGCCAGCCTGAATACCCCACTGCCCGAGGATGATGTGCGCCAGCTGCTTCGCGTCGAGGTCCGCCGGCGGGTGCAGGACGCACGCGGTGGTGAATTCCCGATCGGGGACTTCCAAGAGGACCCGCAGGTCCAAGAGGGCCTGCGGCAAATCCTCGCGAAATCCGGCCGCACGGCCGATCAGTACGAGGTCTTCGCCAAGACCTTCGAGGACTTGCCCGCGGACGGCAACACCTACGAGCGCGCCATCGCGGCCGCAACCGAGAGCGATCTGAAAGCCGTGGTCGAGCGCATCCGTCAGGCTGGCGATTCGACCGGGACCATCGCGCCCGAGGATATTGGGGTGCTGCTCGATGCGCTCGGCTATACCGATGGTCGCTGAACGCGAACACCGACGGTCGCTGAACGCGAACACCGACGGTCGCTGAACGCGAACGGCGATGATCGCTGAGCGGCGAACGCCGTTGCCGCTGACGGGGCGCGCAAAGCGAGCCGGCCGCTCCTCCAAGACTCGGGAGGGGCGGCCGGCTCGCGTTGGAATCTACCTGGCAGGGTTACTCGGAGGCGAACTGCTGGAGAGCCGGCTCGACGAACTCGAGGAACAACACCTTGAACACCGCCGCGAGTGGCAGGGCGATCAGCACTCCGAGCAGTCCGAGGGACGCACCTCCCGCGGTCACCGAGAACAGCACCGCGACGTCGGATAGCCCGAGCGACTTGCCGAGCACGCGAGGCATGAGCACGTAACCCTCAAACAGCTCCATCAAGCTGAAGATCGCCCCTGAAAGCAGGATCGCGGCGAACCAGGGATAGGCGAGCGAAGCGGCCAGCGCACCGATCGCGAATCCGGCCAGGCCGCCCACAAAGGGCAGCAGGCCTAGCACGCCACCGGTCATACCGACCAACAGGGGATAGGGCGCGCCTGCGGCCCAAAAGCCGAGTGTGATCCCGATGCCCTTGATCACCGAAATGAACACTCGGCCCCGGAAGAAGCTCGAGATGATCTCCCCCACTTGGCTGCCGATGCTGGTGAATTGGGCCCGGTAGCGAATGGGCAGGTGCGCTTCGACCCAGCGGTGCAGCCGCTCGATTTCAAAGAGCCAGAAGAACGCGTAGAGCGGAACGAGGAACACCAAGCTCCCGATCCCAAAGACTGCGTCGGCGGCCCGCCCCACCAGGCGTCCGAGCACGCGGGCCGCGGAGATGCCGGCGTTCGTGGCGGCATCCTTGGCCTGTTCGTTTTCGAGTAGATAGCCGCGTCCCCACGCCAAGAGATTCTCCGAGCTCCAGCGGTCCGACCCGAGCCAGCCGGGGCCGATCCAACGTTCGAGCCATTCGCTGCCCTGATGCAATGTCTGGTCTAGCCAGGAGTGAGGTTCGGAGTTCTCCGGACCCTCGGCAGGTCCGAGGGTCGATCCAGGTTGCTCCGCGGGCCCCGGCTCATCGGCCGCGGTGACGGGAACCGCGAGGACATCCTCGACCAAATCCTGGCTCTGGGCCAAGAAGGCTGCTCCGGTCACCAGCGTGACGGTGCCCATGACAAAGAACACGACGGTCACGGCGACTCCGTGACCCAGGCCGCGAGCCTTCAGCTTGCGAACCAAGGGCAAGACAATGAACGCCAGCAAGTAGCCGAGCAGCAGGGGATTGACGACCGCGCGAATCGACCATGCGAACCACAGAACGAGGGCGGCCAGAAGGGCGAGCGCGATGTTGCGCTTGCGCGGAGAGAGGTCTTCGATCAAAGCTCGGCCGGCGGCTCAACCCGGTAGCTGAGAACGAACTCCGAATCAAAGTCGAGCTCGGACTGAAAGTCCTCGATCCGGTCGCTCTTTTGACGGCTTAGCAAGCCGGCTCGGACCATGACAAAGACGCAACGCCCCCAGTCCAGTGGCTCCTTCACGCCCCAGGAGCGCCAAACCTGGGCGCTTAGGGGACCGAAGCACCGCCGAGCGTGGGCCACCAACCCTTCCAGGACATCCTGTCCGGTCACATGCCGCTCCTTGCCTTCCAGTTGGCCGCGACCGGTCATCTGGATGGCCTGCTCGAGGCCCTCCAAAAGGAACCGGTAGGCCTCGGGGGCGTAGCGCCCGTCAGCCAGGGCCATTTGTCGCAAGCGTTCGTCCATGGGACGGCAAGGTACCCCAGGGCACCTCGGCCGCGAAGGGGCTTGGACCTCAGATCAGCTGTCCCAGCGTCGGCGCGTGGATGGCCCGATCGAGCACCAGGCCGGGATCCAGATTGCGGGACAAATCCCGGGACAGCTCCAGGAAGCGCTCCAGGCGAGCCTCCAGCCCAATCGGCCCCACCCTCGCTGCGAGCGCCTGAACTCGCTGGACATCGGCTGCCTCCAGCCAACCCAGGCCGGGGAGGCCGGCGACCGCTCCGTGCAGCGAAGATCTAAGCAGCGCAATCCCTCGCTCGAGGATCGTGGCGACTCGCTCGCGTTCGCGGGCCAGGGCCGTTCCGCCGGGGAACTCGCCTTCGACTTCCCAGAGCTCACGAACCGCGACACCGGGCGGAAGTTCACCCGCAAGCCAGGCCACCAGGTTCGTATCGAGAGCCGGAACACCCCGCGCAATTCGTTCAAGCGCTGCCCCCGGAGCGCCTTCGGCCAAAGCGGCCCGGCGATCCAAATCGGCCTCGGGCTCGCCCAGACCGGCAAGAACGTCGCGAACTTGTGGCCGGGTCAGCGGGTCAAATCCGACGCGTACCACACGGCTGCGAATGGTCGGCAGGAGTCGCGCAGGGCGCGAGCACTCCAGAATCAGGTGAGTGCCCGGGGACGGTTCTTCCAGCGTTTTGAGAAAGGCGTTCTGAGCGCTCGTGTTCATCCGTTCCGCCTCGCGGATCACCACACAGCGCGCCCCGCCTTCCAGGGGCCGCAGGCGCAGGAACTCGGCAATCGGATCCGAGGGCAGTCCCTTGCCCGAGTCGTTTTCCCGGGCCGCGATGTGGGCCACGGTGATCTCCGAGCCTTGATAGAGCCCGCTGTGACCTTCGCTCTCAACCTGTTCGCGCGCCCGGTCCAGGAGGAACACGTCGGGGTGGTTTCCGCCTTCCCCACCTGAAGCCAGCTGCTTGCAGGCGCGGCAGGCTCCGCAGGGCGAGAAGTCCTCGTGGGACACTCCGGCCCGCAGGGGGCCTTGTTCGCACAAAAGGCCCTGCACAAACCACTTTGCAGCCACGAAACGGCCGGAGCCGGCCAGTCCTTCGAAGCACAGGGCGTGACTCAGTCTGCCTTGGGCTGCTGCGCGCCAAAGGCCGCGAACGATTCCCACATGACCCACCGGTTCGCAGAGTTTCATGCCCGGCCCTCGAGGGAAGCGGCACGGACGGCTTCGGCGATCCTCGCAGCCACTTGGGCCTCGGATCCCTCGCCGTCGATCAGGACCGCCCGCTCCACCCGATCGACGTACTGCCGGTAGCCCTCGGCCACGGCACGCTGGTAGTCCAGTCCGCGGTCTTCGATGCGGTCGCGAGCCTGCCCTCGGCGCTCGAGAGCCCGCTCCGGATCGACGTAGAGAATCACCTCCAAATCTGGCAAGGGGTCGCTGGCCCAAGCCATGAGCAAAGCAAGAACCGTATCGGGGTTCAGCCCTCCGGCCACCGCTTGGTAGGCAAATGTAGAGGCGTGAAAGCGCTCGCAAACCACGTCGCGACCGGATTCCAAGGCAGGTGCCACCTTTTCAACCAGCATCTGCCGCCGGGAGGCCGCGAACAGCAACGTTTCGGACTCCGGACACAGGACCGTGGTGCGGTCCAGGAGCAAAGCACGGAGGGCCTCGCCGGCGGAAGTCCCGCCGGGCTCGCGCAGGTGCAGCGGTTTGGGCCGGTCCGCATCGGACAGTGCCTGCAACCAGACTTGGGCTTGGGTCGTCTTGCCTGAACCATCCACGCCGTCCAACACAAAGAAGCGGCCTCGGCTCACGGCAGCGCTTCCTTCAGCTGGGCCCGATCCGGATGGTTCGGGTCGGCCTCGACCATGGCTTCAAAGGCCTCCCGCGCCCCGGCTGCATCGCCCAGTCCAGTCCGCGCACGGACCGCAATCGCGAGCACGTCGGCCAATTCTTCACCTTCCAGCGGCCCCGGTTGATCGGCGTCCAGGTCCACCGGAACGAGCTGGGCAGCGCGGGCCTCACGTTCGGCTTCCGCGAAGCGCCCGAGGTCGAGCAGCGCGAGGCCCCAGTCCCGATGTAGGCGGCGTTGGAAGGGGTCGATGTCGTTGGCTTCTTCGAACAGCGGCACAGCCAAATCGGGGCGGGCGCTGGTCGAATGCCAGCGGGCTACTTCGAGACGTACCTTGTAGTCGTCAGCGTTGAACGCCAGCCAACGCTCGCGGGCGGCCATCGCTGCATCCAGATCACCCGATTGATCGTGCCAGCGGGCCAGCGCTAGCTCGGCCGAGAGTCCAGGGTCGGCGAAGCCGGGGAACGCGGCTTCGGCAGCCTCCAGGTGGCCGCGTGCGTCCTTCATGTCTCCCGCTTCAAACGCGGAGTCGGCCATGGACATCCGCACTTGAAAGTCCTCGCCACCCTCCGCCAGGAAGATCTCCCATTCTTGGAGGGCGTCCGCCAAATCGCCTTGGGCATTCGCCAAGCGCCCGCGCAGCATGCGCGCGCGGGTCGGGATCACGCCGCCCCACTGGGCCAAGCGCAGGGCTTCCTCTGCGTCGGTTCGCCGGCTGTCTTGGGCGGCGGACAACGCGATGGTGCACCACTGGTCGCGCCACTGGGCTTCTTCGGCAGGGTCCTTGGGCGGTTCACGATCCAAGGTGAGGGCGAGCAACCGAATTCGGCCTGGGTCCCAGCGCGGCTCAATGGCGAGTCCCGCGAGCATGTCGTCGACGAGCTGCAGCAACCGCTGGTCGATCTCCTCGGGGGTGAGACCAAACACCTCGTCCATGGCGCGATCCAAGTCGGCTCCACGATCGAAGGCTTCCAACACGCGGATCATGGAAGGAAATCCAAACTCGTCGATGAGCAATCGGCAAACCAATCCGCCCTGGTAGTAGCCGAACACCACTCGCGAGCCCCGGAACGCAGCATTCAAGTCCCGCAAGGGAAAGATCAAGCCGTTGGCTCGAGCGTCGACCAGATCGCGCCGCATGTTGCGATCCCAGGCCGGGTTGGCTTGAGTCTCTTCCCAGGTGGCTAGCCCTTCCGTAATCCAGCGTGGACAACGATTGTTCGAGAGTCCCAGGTGCACGACGTGGGTGAATTCGTGATAGCCCGTCCGGGCCCACGAGAAACTACCGCGCAATTCCGACAGGGGCGAGACCGCAGTCACCACCGGTCCAAAGCAAACGCCGAGCGCCGGAAAGCCTGCGAACCCGGTCGAACGAACCGAAAAGTCGTTGTGCTTGTCGAAGAATTCGATACGGACGCGGCCCGGGGTGTAGCCGTAGCGTCGAGCCAAATCCTCACCGGCTGTGCGGTAAAACGGCACGACATACAGTTCCAGCAATTCGCGTCCGGCCGGAGGCCAAGCAAACGTGAGCTCGCCGTAATCGCGCTCTACGAAGTCCTCGTCGATGTGCTCCAGCACGAGTTCAAGGTTCTCGCGCACGACGTTGCGACGCCCAGCCCCGGTGCTTCGCGCCCTCGAGAACGCCTCACGCGCGCCCGATACATCGCCGGTGTTGGCTCGCGCCCGCGCCAGTCCGTGCCAGGCCTGGTGATCGCGGTCGTTGCGTTCAAGGGCCCGTTCCAGGAACGGGCGGGCCTCGCTGAAACGATAGAGCTCGATCAGATGTTCTCCGACGGTGCGTTCCGGCATCGAGTCGGCCGGGTCGACCTCGTTGAGTTCTGCGAGGATTTCCTCGGCCCGCTCCCGGTCATGATGGACCCAAGCCAGGGTTGCCTCGAGGGCGCGCGCGCCGCGGTGACTCGGAGCGAGGGCTAGCACCTGATCTAGATGCTCGCTGGCCTCCGGCAAGCGCCCGAGGTCGAGGCTGCTCCCCGAGGCGGCGAGGTGCGCAGCAATCGACTGGGGGCGGGCATCGAACAGGTCTTTCAGGTAGCTGTCCGCGGTGCGGCTCTGTCGGTTCCAGTTGAAACGATGCAGCCGGAACAACCCCAGCAGAGCCGGCTCCGAGAGCTCGTTGGAGCTCAAGGCCTCTCGAAACAGCGGGCCGGGATTGCGAGACCCCGTGCGGCTGTCAGCAACCTCCCCATCGGCCTCGAAATACACAGCAGCGAGCCTGGCCAGCACCTCCGGTTCGCCGCGGCCTTCGCTGGCTCGCGCCGCACCGACCAGGGCGCTGGAGGCTTCGGACAATTCGTCGAGTGCGATCAAGGCCCCGGCGACGCCGAGATGCTCGCGCCAGGCCCAGCGTTCCGAAAGTGCGCCGGAGCGAACCGCCGCTTCTACATCGAATTCGGCTGCCAGGCGCCAGCGCTCCTCCGCTTCGTTGCGCCGACCCACAGCCAGCAACGCAGCACCGGCCGCGGTATCCACCCGAGCCGAGCTCCCGAGCTTCCAGCCAAGTCGCTCGGATTCGGCGAGGCCGCGTTCGAGCGCGGACTCGTCGGCCAGCTCGGCGGCGAGCTCGAGCCACACGCACACACCCTCCCAGCCAGCCGGAGCCGCGGTCGCGGTCTGAGCAAGCTCGCCCAGGTCGTCGAACGCGCGGGTGAGTTCGTTGCGGGCCAGCTCAAAATTGGAAGCTTCCAGCTCCACGCGCGCCAGGTAGATGCGGGTCGGGCCGTCGATCGGCTCCTCTGCCAGCAACTCATCCAACTCGGACCGGGCGTCGTTCGGCCGCCCTCGCCGCAGGCTGCGATCGGCCTCTTCGCGAGCCTCCTGCAGGAGTGCCTCGAGCTCTTCGTCCAGGTCTTGGACCGGGAGCGGGCCAAGATCCATCGGGAAGGCGACTTGGGGGGCGGGGCGAGCTGCGCTGAGAAGCAGGGCGGCTAGAGCCGCCGGGAGGGCCTGGTGCGGATGCAATGTGGGACGGTTCATAGGTAGGGCGGGCGTGCGCCGTTGCGGCCACCCGGACCGATCGGGTACGCCATGCCGGCCCGCGATGCGAGGCCTCCGACGCACTCTATCCGAGCCCTGCCCTCTAACGCCTCTTCTGTGCCGCCCATGGCCCGCCTTCGACCGCCCTTCCGCCTCCCTGGGATCCTCCGTCTTTCCGGGGGAGTCGCCCCGTGGATCGCGGCGCTCCTGCTCTCAGGCTGCGCGGCCCAGCTGCCGCCGCTGGACAGTCCCGGGCCCGACTGGGGTGGCATGCCTGCTTCCTGGGCCAAGCTCGAGGAAATCGAACGCTGGCTCTCGGCAAATTCTGGGACGGCGCCAATCGACCAGGTGCTGGCGGCCGAGCTTGAGCTCGCCGAAGGGCGCCTGACCTTTGCCGAGGACGACCGAGCGCGCTCCGCTTCAGCACCGGTCTCTTCGCGGCTCGACGCCGCGCGGTCCGGCTTCGAAGTGGTGCTCACCGACCCGCGCGCCGGGGACGAGCTCCTGCTTCGCGCCCAAGCGGGGCTCGCGCGTGCCCAGCAATTGGCCGATGGAGAAGCGCGATTTGCCGCGGGCGGCCCCCCCGGAGTGATCAGCCGAACGCGCTGGGGCGCGGCGCCCGGGGTGCCAAGGCGCATGACGCGCACGCCCCAGAACTGGAGCCGCATCACCGTTCATCACACGGCCAACAGCTCAGGCAGCCTGCGCGGAGCGAGCGTTCACACCGTCGCATCGGTGCTGCGCACGATCCAAAACCAGCACTTGAACGAACGGGCGTGGGGCGACATTGGCTACCACTACCTAATCGATCCAGATGGGCGCGTCTATGAGGGCCGCCGCCTCGAGTATCAGGGAGCCCACGCCGGTGACCACTCAAAGAACCAAGGCAACGTCGGTGTCTGCCTGCTCGGACACTTCGAAGTCGAGCACCCGAGCCCCAAGGCCTTGGGGGCTCTGGCTATCCTCCTCGACGACCTACGGAGTCGCTACCGGATCCCAGCTTCCCAGGTCTTCGGGCACTCGCACTTCACGACCACGGCCTGTCCTGGCCAGCACCTAGCGCCTTGGATCGCTCATTACAGCAGCGGCCGGGCGATGTCGTCGATGAGCTCGTCCAGCGAGCGCTTCGGCCTCCAGCCCAGCGCCACCAATTTCGCCGGATCGCCGACCAGTACGTCGGGCTCCCCCGGTCGCGCCGTCCCGGCGGCCGGTCGCGTGCGCTGAGCCAATTCGGCCGGAGAAAAGCCGAACCGGGCTCCCATCCGCTCGTAGAGCTCGCCCATCGAGACGCCGAAGCCCGAGCAGACGTTGTAGACGCCACCGCTTTGGCCCTCGGCGATGAGCAGCTGATAGGCATCCAGCACGTCGTCCACGTGCAGGAAGTCTCGCACCGCTCTCAGGTTGCCAACTTCGATCGGGTCGTCGCTCCCACGGGCAGCGGCCAGTTTGGATGCAAAGGCGGGCAACGCGTAGTCGGTGAACTGGCCGGGCCCTGAGTGATTGAACGCTCGGGCGATCACGATGCGCGCACCCTTTGCGACCGCTTCGTGCGCAGCTTCTTCGGCTTCCAGCTTGGTGCGTCCATAGACCCCTTTTGGCCCAAGCGCGCTCGCTTCACCGTGTGGCTCGGCCGAGGGTTCGTAAACCCCCGCGGTGCTCGTGAAGAGCACGGGAAAACCGTGTTCGGCCGCAAAAGCAAACAGTCGCGCGGAATGTTCCACGTTCGCGATGCGCGCGTCCTTCGGCTGCTGTTCGCAGTGTCGCGGATTGGCCATTCCGGCCAAGTGATAGACGGCTTGGGTCTCCCCGGACAGCGACTGGAATTCTTGGAAGAGCTCCGGCGTCAGATCGCCGATCCGAAATTTGAGCCAGCGCCGGACGCCGAGTTCGGAGAACTCGGCCGGCTGGACGCCGGAAAGCGCGACCGCGCGGTGCTCGCCTGCATCCAGGAGGCGCCGAAACAGCCGCCGTCCGACGAAGCCGGAGGC
Source organism: uncultured Planctomycetaceae bacterium (assembly GCA_964619265.1). Classification (GTDB taxonomy): domain Bacteria; phylum Planctomycetota; class UBA1135; order UBA1135; genus CAZUCE01. Next base: position 6,661 of record CAZUCE010000011.1, on the reverse strand, counting down.
CCCGGTGACCCACGGGCCCCCAGGAACGGGTTGATTCACACCGCGAGCCAAGGCCGGATTCAGCGGCTTTGATGCCGAAGCAAATCGCGATCCGCTTCGACCATCTGCCGAATCAGTTCGTCGAACGACACTTCAGGCTCCCAACCCAGCTCGCGTTCGGCCAAGGCTGCATCGCCCATCAAGAACTCAACCTCTGCCGGCCGGAGGAAGGCAGGATCGACCTGGACGAATGCCTCCCAGTCCAGGTCCATCGCGCCGAACGCGACCTGACAGCATTCGCGCACCGTGTGGGTTTCACCGGTTGAGATCACGTAGTCCGAAGGCTGCTCGGCCTGCAACATCAGCCACATCGCCCGGACGTAGTCGCCGGCATAGCCCCAGTCACGACGGGCATCGAGGTTGCCGAGCTTGAGCTCCTTCTGCAAGCCCAGCTTGATGGCGGCGGCCGCCAGGGTGATCTTGCGCGTGACAAACTCAGGGCCGCGCCGCGGGGACTCGTGATTGAACAGGATTCCCGAGCAGGCATACAGGTTGTAGGACTCCCGGTAGTTGACGGTGATCCAGTGGCCGTAGACCTTGGCGACCCCGTAGGGACTACGCGGGTAGAACGGTGTCTTCTCGGTTTGCGGCGATTCGCGCACCTGGCCGAACATCTCCGAGCTGGAGGCTTGGTAGAAGCGTGCCTCGGGTGCGCTCTGGCGCAGGGCCTCGAGGATGCGGGTCACGCCCAGGGCGGTGAACTGGGCGGTCAGGACCGGTTCGGACCAGCTGGTCGGGACAAAGGACTGGGCCGCGAGGTTGTAGACCTCATCGGGCTGGGCCTCTGCTAGCGCGCGATTCAAGCTGGATTGGTCGAGCAGGTCCGCGTGCATCAGGTGCAGCCGATCCCGAATGCCCTCGATCCGTTCGAACTTCTCGGTACTTGAGCGCCGAACGACGCCGTAGACCTCGTAGCCCTTCTCGAGGAGCAGCTCCGCCAGGTAGCTGCCGTCTTGCCCGGTGATTCCGGTGATCAGGGCGCGCCGCCCGGCGGTGGACTCGGCGCGTTGCTTGTCAATGGCCATGGACCGCCAAGCATGCCACACCCAGGGCGGATGAGCGCGTGAGGCCCCGCGGCCCGGTGTCCCGAAAGTCCCAGATTCGCCCGAGCTCGGTGCCTGGCCGATTCGGGGAGTCGGGCCCAGCCGAGGCCCGCGTGCCAGCGCCGCAGGATTTCACCGCGGAGGCTATGAGCAGCGACTTGTTCAGCGAAGGCCAAAGGGCGACCTGCAACCCAGCTCCGCCAGCCGGAGGCCGCGGGAGCCGCGCCTAGAACTTTCGGTGGTCCTGGCCCTGGAGTTCTGGCCGCCGACCCCGCAGGCCTGCTGGGGTTTTGATTCCGCGGGCCTCGAGAGCCTGCGAGCTAGCTGCTTCTCACCCGGAATAGGCGCACCGAAAGCCCTTGAGCGGCATCGCCTCTCGTTCGGAGACGTCGCCCTTGTTCGCAAGCGAGGGGTTCAACTCCCGGTCGAAGTAATCGGAAAGGAAGGAGCACCCAAAGACCAGGACTTCATGCCTGCGAACGGTGATCTCATTCCCGAACTGGTCGAGGGCTTGCCTGCTCTCGGTCCATTCCGAGACATTGCCCAGCAAGTGGACGATCCCCTCTGGGGTTCGATCTCCCCGAAAGTCGGCAGCAGGCGCCAGTCCCTCCAAGGCCGCGGGCAAGTAGGTGGAATCGTCAAAGAGATCGAATCCAGTGCCCCACAAAACGCCGGTCTGACCCTCGATGAGCGGAGCTCCCGAGGTGGTGGCCCGCCACGCTGTTCCCCGAGCGGCGAACTCGAGCTCCCAGAAGGTTGGCAAGCGCTTGCCCGCCCACTCGGCATAGCCCTGGGCTTGAACGAAGTTGACGCCGAACACGGGCAGGTCGTCGAAGCTCACCTCACGGTTGCTCGGGACCGCCATTTGGAGTCCCTCCTGTTGCCAGTCCAGGTCCTTCCACAGCCACGGAATGTCTGCGCCGGTGGCCTGCACGTAACGCCGGAATTGCCCGTTGGTCACTTCGTGCCGGTCGAGCCAGTAAGGCTCAAGAACAACATCGCTTCGAACGCTCGCCCCCCACGTTTCGGCTGCGGAGGCTGCCGGAAAGCGCCCGCCTTCAATCCGCACCATTTCGGTGGTGATTTCGTCTTGCCCAGAGCCCTGGGGCAGTTCCCATTCCAGGTGCTGATCGGAGAGTTCAACTTGCCGGGTCAGCGTGTAGCTTCCGCCTTCGGTCCGAATCAAGGCCCGGTAAAGGCCGGGTTTGAGTCGCACGGCTCGATGGTCTCCAGCCCCCAGAAGTAGGCTGTTCTGTGTGTTCGAGGTGCGCGGATCAATCCGCTGAATCTCAACGTTTTCGACTTGTTGACTTCCGACCACGAGGGAGAGAGAAGTGGTGCCCGCGGTTGCGACACGCGCTTCCATGAAGCCGTAGACCGTTCCTAGCATGACTAGAACCGCGGCAACTCCCGCGGCGACTCCCGCTAGCTTCCGATACTTCCAAGCCCGGCGTACGGCTCGCGTCAACGGGGGGGTTGGCCGGGCGCGGACCGGTTCCCCGGTGAGGAAGCGCCTGAGATCCTCGGCGAGCTCCTTGCCGGTTTGGTGGCGTTCAGCCGGCAGTTTGGAAATCGCGTGTTCGCAGATTCGCGCCAAGCCCTCAGGGACCTTGCAGGCTATATCTTTGCAATGAGAAAGCTTGCGTGGATTGGGAGGGACTTCGGTCCGAATGCGATTCAACACCTGGAGACTTGTGCCCCCCTCGAACGGCTTTGAGAGGGTCAGCAGTTCAAACAGGACGACCCCGATCGAGTACAGGTCCGTGCGGTGATCAAGCGGAGCGCTACGGGCTGGGTCGGCCTGTTCGGGGCTCATGTAGTGCGGAGTCCCGACCACGTCTCGCTCGCCGGTGATCGAGCTGATGTCGTCTCGGCGGGCGAGTCCAAAGTCCACCAGGACCAGCTGGCCAGCTTCGTTGAAAATCAGATTGGCTGGCTTTACATCCCGGTGCACCACGTGGTGCGAATGGGCGTAGTGCAAGGCTTGCGCTACCTGGCTGGCCAATCGAGCTACGGCTTTGAAGTAATTCGACTCACCGAACGCCGGAAGGAACTGACCGCGAAGACCCTTGCGCAGGGCGCGGACTTCCTGGGCCAAGGTCGGGCCCGGCAGAAGGTCCATCGAGAAGTACTGCTGCCCTCCCTGTTCTCCAAAGTCGTACACGCGAACGATCCCCGGATGCACCAGCCGAGCCGCCGCCTGGGATTCATCGCGGAAGCGGCGGATTTGCAGGTTCGAAAGCGTCAGGGAGAGCGGCAGAACCTTGATGGCGACTTCCCGGTCCAGTTCGGGGTCCTTCGCGCGAAAGACCACTCCCATCGAGCCTGTGCCCAGGGACTCGATCAACTCGTACCGGCCGAGTTTGGGGTGGGCGGCCAGCAGGGTGGACTCGAAGCTCAAGCCTTCCAGGAAGTTCTCTGACGAGGCGTCAAGCAGCCTGCGTAGCTCCACTTCCTCCGCCGGTTCGAGGTCTTTCTCGCCGAGGAGCAGCTCACCGCGTTGTTCCTCGGACAAGGGCAAGGCCGCGTGGAAGAGTCGTTGGATTTCGTCCCAGTTTAGACTCATGGCTTGACCGGTAGGACTTCTGGTCCGGGCGCCGAAGGGCAGGCGCCTGCAAGACTTCAGGGCCTGAGCGCCGGAGCGGACGGGGGTTCCATGCGGCTTCGCAAGAAGGCTTGGGCAAATGCCCAGTGCCGGTCAGCCTTGGCGCGCGTCAATGAGAGAGTTTCCGCCGCAAGGACAGCTCCCAGGCCCGCGAAGAATCGAAGCTGGACCAACTCCACCGCGATCGGATCTGCCACGGCGAGTTGCTCGAGGGACTCATCCATGACCACCAAGTCGATTTTCTCGTGCTTGGCCAGGAAGCTCTCCAACACCGAATTGGGCAAGCGACGGTGAGCCGGGGGGCGCTTGCCCCGCTGACGCGCCCGTGCGTAGTCGACGAGTACGTGGCGCATGGCCAGTGCCGAGAGGCTAAAGAAGTGCTGCCGGTCGCGGGGCTTCGTCAGATCCCGCGCGCCGATGATCTTGAGAAACGACTCGTGGACCAGGGCCTCCGGTGGCAGCGTGTGATCTCCGGATTGGCTCCGGAGAAGCCGCTCCGCGATTTCGACGAGGCGCGGATAGACCAACGGAAAAACACGTTCCGCGGCTTCTTGATCGCCGGCTAAGAAACAACGAAGTTCCTGAGTTAGATCGGACGGATCCAATGAAAGGGAAGGGGCTGAAGGCTTAAGGGGGGACCTCCGGACGCGGAGTCCATTTTACTCCAAATGCCCATGACTCGCTGGGGCTTCCGCCTTCCAAACCCGGCACGCAAACGCTTGCAAGGTGTGCACCTCCCCGCCCGCGACCTCTGCACCCGAGCTGGTCTCGAAGAGGAGCGCAGGCCTCGCCTGAGGGTTCCCCCCCCCTTCTTGCGCTCCTCTGCCAAAAACGGAGCCCCTCCGGACGCGAAACGGGACCCTGGCTCAGGTCCCTGCCCGCTTGCCTAGCCCGCCTGGGCCAAGCAGCTCAGCCGCTAGCTGCTCGCTCCAGTTCGTCCTGGCCGGGGCTCTGACTTCCTCGAACCCTGCGGGTCAGGCCAGGCTGAACGGCCCAAAGACCAGCCAGGCCAGCCCGAGTACAGCGCAGTAGGCCGCGAAGATCCCGAAGGCGCCGCGCTTGAGAGCCAGGAGTAGGCCCTTGAGAGCCAAGACGCCAACCACGGCGGAGATCACGATTCCAATAAGGACTGCGACCCCGGTTTCGCGATCGACGGTTCCCAGATCGCCAAGTTCGAGCAGGGCGGCTCCGCCGACCGCCGGCAGGCTCAGCAGAAACGAAAAGCGCGCGGCCACGCTGGTTTCCAATCCGAGCAGCAGGCCCGTGGCAATCGTCGAGCCCGATCGGGAGATGCCCGGGAAGATGGCGACGGCCTGGGCGACGCCAATGGCCAGGGCTTGGCCGGCGCCAAGACCTTCGAGCCCCGTTCCTGCGGCGCTGGCTCCCGCTCTCTGACGTCCCCGGGCGCGATCGCCCAAGACCAGCCAGACAGCCGTCACCAGCAAGCAAATCGCTGCAACGTTCGGGCTCTCAAAAGTCCGTTCGAAAAACTCCCCAAAGGCAAGGCCAATCGTCGCCGCAGGGACGCTGCCCAGCAGGATTAGGCCCAGGTCGCGGGGGTTGCCCGCGATCGCGCGCCGGAGCACGCCGATCAGGTCGCGGCCGTAGACGGCGAGGACAGCTACCAAAGTTCCAACGTGCAGCGCGACGGTTAGCAACGCACCCTCAATGCCCTCCACCCCGAAAATGGCGCGGCCCAGTGTGAGGTGCCCGGAAGAGCTGACCGGAAGGAATTCGGTCAAGCCTTGCAGGACGGCCAGGATCGCAACCTCCCCGATTTCCGGGGAAGCTTCGTGGGACTCCAGGCAAGCGAAGGTAGCTGCGCTGAGAGCCGTCATCTAGCGGTTGCGCCCGAAGGCCTCGACCGGATCGATCGTGGGCATTCCAAAGGCCTCCCCGACCGCCGGGCAGGTGAGCTGCCCACCGATGGAGTTGGCAGCCGTGCGAAGCGCCTCGCTGCTGCGGACCGCCTCCTCAGCACCCAGATTCGCCAGTCGGCGGGTCCACTCGAGGGTCGCGTTGGTCAGCGCAGGTGTCGAGGTGCGCGGGACAGCGCCCGGCATGTTCGCTACGCAGTAATGGACGACCCCGGAAACTTCGAATGTGGGCTCTCCGTGGGTAGTCGGACGACAGGTCTCCACGCAACCGCCTTGGTCGACGGCGACATCGACAAGGACCGACCCATCAGGAATTCGTTCCAGATCGTCTTTGCGGACCAGTTTCGGGGCGGCGGCGCCAGGAATCAGCACGGCGCCAACCAAAAGATCGACTGTGGGGAGGGCTTCGAGGATCGCGTGGCGCGAGGAATACAGCGTCCGGCAATTGGCCGGCATGACCTCATCCAGGTAGCGCAACCGATCGAGATTGCGGTCGAGGATCGTGACGTTGGCCCCCAGCCCGCAGGCCATGCGCGCGGCGTTGATTCCAACCACACCGCCTCCGATGATGAGCACTTCGGCACGCCGGGTTCCGGGAACTCCGCCGAGCAGCACACCGGAGCCTCCGTTGGCGCGCTGGAGGAAGGTCGCGCCAGCCTGGATCGACATCCGGCCGGCCACCTCGCTCATCGGCGTAAGCAGCGGCAACGTCCGCCCAACCTCCAGGGTCTCATAGGCGAAGCAATGGGAACCGGTGGCAAGGATTCCCTCGGTGAGTTCGCGATCCGCGGCTAGGTGAAAATAGGTGAAGACCGTTTGGCCCTTGCGCATGCGCGCCCACTCTTCGCGGAGCGGCTCTTTGACCTTCACGATCAAGTCTGCGGCACCGAAGACTTCATCGGCGGTGCCAAGGATCTTCGCACCGGCGGCCTCGTAGGCGGAGTCATCGAAGCCGCTGCCTTGGCCACCTCCCCGTTGGACGAAGACCTCATGTCCTTCTTGGACGAGTTCGACGGCCCCGGCGGGGGTCAGTGCAATGCGGTTTTCCTGGGGCTTGATCTCGGTGGGGACGCCGATCTTCAAGGGGCGGGTACGGG
>CAZUCE010000010.1:0-124926 GCA_964619265.1 uncultured Planctomycetaceae bacterium | reverse complement strand
GGCTCGTGAAAGCTCCAGGCCCCACGCGGATCCCGGGTGGCGCGGACGTCCGCGCGGCGAAGGCGAGCCTGCAAGTCCTGCGGATCGGCCACCTCAAACAGCCACAGGTCGGCGCCGGCCCCCTCGACCCGGACCCCCCCCACCTCCAATTCCCCACCGTCCCGAGACCGGACCAGCTCGGTGACCTCAAGACGCGGAAGCGCCCAACCCGCTCGCCAAGCCAGGCGGACCGGTTCGTCGCCGGTCCCCAAAGAACCGCGGGCAGCCGCGACCCACAGCGCGTCGACCGACCCGTCTGCGGATTCTGAAAGCTCCCCGATCCAGTTTTCTCGGGCGGACGCGCCCGGTTCTGCGACCGAAGCGGCCACCCCCAACACAGCTCCCACGGCGAGCAGCGCGACCCCGAGCGAAGCTCCAAGACCGCGCCGGCTCCAGCCCGCCCACAGGACCAAACCGCAGGCCAAAGCTCCGATCGCCAGCGGGCCCGGGCCGATCGGGCGAGCCGGCCCGCCGACCGCGGGGCGGCCGCGGTCGAACAGTTCGGGCGCAGCGGACGAGACGCCCGGACCGAGTCCAAGGGCGCGAACCGACCCGGTCCCCCCCTCCGCGATCTCGAACTGCAAGCCGGCGAGCTGGGTCGCGGCTTCCAAACCTTCGCGAAAGGCAACCGGAACAGAGAGCTGCCGGAGCTCGCCGGCTTCCAGGGGCTCCGGCACCCAAGTGGCGGGAGCCTGTGGTGCCCACACGCTCCAGCCAGCGAGGGGCCCCACCGCTTCAAATTTCACGGGCCGCACGAACGCCTCCCCCGCCGAATCTCCCCGCGCACTCGCGTCCTGCCAGGCGAGAAACGAGCGGTGAAGGAGGGAGATTCGCTGGAGCGATGCCGCGCGCCCGAGCCTTCCATCCAAAGCGTCAGCTGCCACCACCGCGGGAATCCCAAAGGCCAGCAGAAAGAAGGCCCAGCCGATCACTCGCCTAGGGGTCTGCGCGCGGAAGCCCCTGGCCAGTCCGCCGAGCACGAGCCACGGGACGACGGCCCATACCGCGAGCTGAAGCGGCTCCCGGGGGGCAAAGCCCGCCCGAACATCGACAGCCAAGGCCAGGGCCACGGGCGCGGCGAGGCCCGCCAGAACCAAGGGCCCCGGCATGGCTTTCGAGCCTTCCCCGGAATGCGGCACCGCCGATAAGAACCCGAGCGCGGTGATGAGCATCCAGCTGCGTGCGCCCGGCAGGGGCTCAGCAAACGGTGCCACGCGATCGAACACCGCGAGCCACGCGATCCCGAGAACAAACAACACGGCCGCCCGAGCGCGGCTCATTCCGCAGCCGTCGGCTCCGCCGAGGGCGGAACCACCTCGGTGAAGACCAATTCGGGCTCGTCCCAGCGCAGGTCGATCAAAGACCACTCCCGGTCCGCCTCATCGGTGACGCCCATCGCAAGCGCAAGGTGTTGCCACTTGGCCCGGCTGGGCAACTCTCCATCTGAAACCTGTCGCGGGGATCGACCGAACCACAGGGTGCGCGGGCCCTCGAGCACGATCTTCGCACCGGGCTCGTCCGGTCCGGCGAACTCCGCTCGCGTGGCGTCGATCAAGCTGCGACCCAAAGCCTCCCGCGCTTTCGGTTCGAGCTCTTCCCACATGGACTCGGCAATCGCCAGGGCATCGAGGTGGCGCTGCTCGACGAGCTGCATGCCCGGCACCCACTCGTCGAAGCATCCGTCGTTCGGACCGATGACCGGCAGGAAGCCGCTCGACACGTAGGGCGGCGCGGTCCAAGTGCCCGAGAGCAACGTCCCGTCCGCGTCAACCGGCAGAAACTTGCGGCCGACCTGGACGCAGGCGATCGGCTGGCGCAGCTGCACCCAAAATTCGACGGCATCGGGCCAGCGCACCCGCGCGCCGGTAGCTTCCTCCACAAACGAGAGGTCTCGAACCAAGGTCAAGATATCCGCGACCATGCGGCCCGAATCGGGCGAAAAGTCGGGCAGCTGCGCGATGCGCGAGGAGAGCTCGACCTGCCAGCGCGGATCGACCCAGGGCGCATCGAGTTCCGCGTGGACGGAGTCCGTGTCGACCTTCGCGAAGCCCGATCCGCGCATGTCGGCCTGAATGCGCTGGATCGCCAGAGCAGCGAGGACGCCGATCAGCAGCAGCGGAATCCAGGTTGGAAGGCGACCTGCCCGGGGATCCAGCTGGGTCCCAGCAACCCGCTCCGCTTGGCCACCCGCCGAACGGCGCTGTGAAGTGGCTCGGGAGCTTGGGAGGATTTGCATGGGGGGCGCAAAGGCGAAGAACCAGGATGTCGGGTGCTTCCCATCCCGGCAAGTGCGGCGACCCTCCGGATTCGCCTGGAGGCACGTTAGGGACCGGACGCGGGTTACCCTGCCGGCGCGCGCGACCCGGGCCGCGCAGCTTGGCTGCCCGGATCGCCCCCTAGCCCAGGCTGGGTCGCTTCTCGTTCTGGGCCGCCATGACTCCCTCCCCTCCCGACTCACCCGCTCCCCGGCGCCGCCGGCAACGCTCCCGTTCCCGCAGCGCAGGTGACGCAGCCGGCACAAATTCTCACGAGCCCAAGGCGCCCGCAGCGAAGCAGCCCGGCGAACTGCCGTTCGGAGCAGGAATCGACGCTCCCCAGCAACAGGAAGCTCCACCCGAGAATCCGGAAGCCGCCGAGAGACCCAAGCGTCGCAGGCGAACGGGCCGGGCCGGCGGCGAGCGAGCCGACGAGGCGGCTCGCAGCCGCCCGGCGAAGACTGCGGAGCAGGAGGAGTCGGGCCGCTCCCTGGCCAAGGGGCTCGCGGGTGAACGCGCCTCAAATCGAACGCGCCGTTCGCAACGCGCCGCCGTGCCGGAAGGAACGACGAGTTTCCAATCGGCCCCAACCGGGCAGCCGTCCGAAGCTCCCGAACTGGAACGCCGCGCGGGCATCCTCCATTACAAGGGGCTCAAGCTCTCTCAATTCCAGCTCGAGGCGGTGCGCGCCGTGCAGGACGGGCACAACGTGCTCGTCTCCGCGCCGACCGGCGCTGGCAAGACTCTGGTCGCGGAATACGCCATCGAAGACGCCGTGCGCGCTGGCCGGCGCTGCATTTACACCGCCCCGATCAAAGCGCTCTCGAATCAAAAGTACCGCGACTTCCGCGATGACCCGGACATCGACGTCGGCCTGATGACCGGCGACGTCACGATCCACCCCTCGGCCCAGGTCTTGATCATGACCACCGAGATCTTGCGCAACACCATCTTCGAGGATCCGGCGAAGCTCCACGATGTGGCCTACGTGATCTTCGACGAGGTCCATTACATGGACGATCCCGAGCGCGGAACCGTCTGGGAAGAGAGCCTGATCTTTGCGCCGGATTCGATTCGTTTCATTTGCCTATCGGCCACCATTCGGAACCTCACGGAGATGGGTCGCTGGCTGGGCGAGATCCGCGATCACGAACTCAAGGTGGTGCAAAGCGACAAACGCCCGGTTCCCCTCGATCACTGGCTGTTCATCGAGAAGGTCGGACCGTTCCCTGCTGCCCACCTACCGCGAGTGCGCAAGCGCTTAGCCGAAGAGAGTGGGCGCCGCAAGAAGCGTTACGACAAGAAAGACTGGCGAAAGCGCCGGGACGAAAAAGCTCGCGAGGAATCCGAGTCCTTCGCCCGGCTCCTGGATCACCTGCAGGAGGACAACCTGCTGCCCGCGTTGTGCTTTTGCTTCAGCCGGAAAGACTGCGAGCGGCTGGCTGTCGCGAATCGCAAGCGCCAATTGCTGGATGAGGAGCAGCAGGAACGCGTCCACGAATTCAGTCATGAGCTGCTCGAGCTGTTCGACCTCGACCCCGGCGAGTTGCGGGGAGAGGTCTTTCGTTTGGCGGCGCGCGGCATTGGCTACCACCACGCGGGCATGCTGCCCGTGCACAAGGAAGTCGTCGAGCGAATGTTCACCGAGGGCCTGCTCAAGCTTCTGTTCACCACCGAGACGTTTGCGCTGGGGATCAACATGCCGGCGCGCACGGCGGCCTTCTTCGGTCTGCGCAAATTTGATGGGGTCAGCTTCGACTATCTGCGAACCCGCGACTACATGCAGATGGCCGGTCGCGCGGGCCGCCAGGGCATCGACGACAAGGGTCGCGTCATCTCACGGCTCGACGCGCGCGACCTGGAGGAAGCGCCGCTCGACCGCCTGTTCTCCGGCAAGCCCGAACCTGTCGAGAGTCGCTTCCGACTCTCCTACTCCTCGATTCTTCACCTGATCGACCACCTCGGTCGCGATCGCCTGCACGAGGCCTGGGAAAAGTCGTTCAACCAGTTCCAGCACCGCGGCGAAAACCGCAAGGCCCGCGAACGCAATAGCCGCGCGCAGGCAGCACTTCTAGACGGGCATCTCAAAGTACTCGAACGCTTCGGTTACCTCGAAGACGACTGCTTGACACCCAAAGGCGACCTGGCTCGCAAGCTGGTTGGCTACGAGTTGTTGATCACCGAATGCCTGTGGCGTGGCGCGCTCGAGACCGCCGGCCCCGACGCCCTGGCCGCCGTCTTCGTTGGCCTGGTGTTCGAAGAGCGTCGACGGTTCGGAGCTCCGCGCTTGGCCAGTCGCATGTTTGGCGACTTGCGCCACGAGCTCGACAGCGTGGGGCGTGAACTTTCGATGGCCGAAGATCAGGCCGGGATTCTGCATCCGATGAAGACCTTCGACTGGGGCCTGACCCCAGCCGTGGTGGACTGGGTCCGCGGCGCCAGCTTCCGCGAACTTGAGCGGTCGACGGACGCCACCCCGGGCGACGTGGTCCGAACGCTGCGGATGGCCGTTCAGCTCATGCGCCAGACCCGCCGGGTGGTCGATCCGGCGTTCGACCTCCCCGGACGGCTGGACGAGGCGATTGCCGCCGCCAATCGCGACGAGGTCGACGCGCGCCGTCAGCTCGAACTGGGCTGAAACGCTCCCCCTGACCTTCGGGTCCGTCTCGGGCCCCCGCCCGCGTTCGCCGCTTGCGAGGGCTGGTTCCATCCGCCGCGGCTTCCCAGGCCTGGCGCGTCCCCTGGGCGCCTTGGGCCCCGAAAAGGGGGCCCGAGCGGCTCCGGGGGGCGAATCCTGCGGTCGACCTGTGCCCACCCCTCCAGCGCTGTCTAGATTCGGCCGGCGTCCAGCTGTGAAGCTCGCCCAAAAGGCTTCCGGGATGGAGAAAGATTCGGTATCCCTGGTTGGAGTCAGGGATAAGCCTTCTGCCGGGCGGATCTTCCCCCCCGCGGCCAGCGAGGACCTTCCAGTCCTCCCCCGAGCTTGGGCCCCAAGGCCTAGGCCTGCCGCGAAGATCCGCGCCGCCGCCTCGTTCTCTGACGTTCTCCCGAACAACGCTGGATCGGACCCACTCAGGTCCGGTCCAGCGCTGTTATTCCCCCACACCAACCCGCGTACGACCATGCTCCGAGTGCTTCTCGCCGCTCTGGCCGCCGTGCTTTTTCTCCCGAGTTCGCTGCTTTCCGCGGCTCCTTCCGACCGCACCCCGGAGACCGAGCCGGTGCGGCTCGAAACCAGCGACGATCAGGCGCTCTTCGGGGAGTTCTTCGCACCGAAGGGCGTTCGCGGAAAGGCTCAGCCGGTGCTGATGCTGCACGCGCCTGGTTCCGATCGCTCGACGCTCACCGACTTGGCCGAGGTCCTTCGCAAGAAGAAGCTCGCGGTCCTGATTCTCGACCTGCGCGGGCACGGTGAGTCGGCCAACGAAGAGACCGACTGGAGCAAGCTCGATGAAGAGCAGCGCGCGAACCTCTGGACCTACGCAATCCGCGACGTCCAAGCCGCCGCCGCGTGGCTGCGCAAGCGGGACGACATTCACTCCACTTCGCTCTCCCTCGTCGGCGTCGGCGCCTCGAGCGCCCTCGCGGCCCACTACAGCGTTTCCGACTCGGGCGTCCGATCGCTGATGATGCTCGAGCCGTTCGTGGAGGAGCTCTACGGGTTCAATCTTCAGCGCTCGCTGTGGGAACTGGAAGGCCTCCCGATTCGTGCCATCGTCTCTCGCGCTCGCAAGGCAGACACCGAAGCCAAGCTCACCGAACTGGAACTAGACGGCATCGTCGAGATTCAAGCCATCAAGGCCGAACCCAGCGCCCTACTCACCGAAGCCCGCGCCCTGCGCGGTCTTGGGGAATGGGTCGCGGAACCGGCCGTGGTCTCCGAGCGCTCCAAGCCCTAGCGACCGAGCAGCCGAGGGGGCACGCCTTGAGAGGCATTCGCGCCCCCCGGCTGTGCGCCGGCCCTCTGGTGTGGACGGCGCTGCGCTCAGCTAAAAAGGCACAGCGCTAAGGAACTGCGCCGAGGCACAACACGCTGAATTTCAGAGCGAACTGGAGCTGACCCTGGTGACGGGCACGGCACCCGGGGGGTCGGGCACGTAGCTTTGACCCCAACCATCGGTGTCGTAGCCGGCTCCGGGCGGGAGCAGGCCGTTCGATATCAGGCGCGAGTAAATCGTGGACCAGTTCGCCGGCAGCGGAGACGTGGTCAGGAACAGCGCGTTGTAGGCGTCGATCGCGATCTGAATCGTGCGCAGTTCGGCGATGGTGTCGTCCCGGCGAACAAAGGTCACGTCGAGCGGCAAGGTCAGGTCGTCAGCGGACCCGGCCACCCCATCTTTGCCACGGCTGGTGATCGTGAGCACGTTCCCGGAAATGCCGAAGGTATACAGCTGCGACCATGCATCCACCAGGTAGCCGTTGTTGCCTGAGATCGGGTCGTCGAAGGTGCCCTGTAGATAGGGTCCGGCCCAGCCGGCAACCGTCGAGGTCATCAACTCCTGCACATTCGGTGGCAGGACAAACGTGTCCTCGAAGTACCGAACCACACCATCGGCCACTTGTTGCATCTCGAGCTTGGTCACGCGGCGCGACTTGGAGTCGACCAACGTTCCCAGGGCAGGCGCCACCGCGCCGGAGATCAACGAGATCAAAGCCAGGACGATGACGATCTCAAGGAGCGAGAAGCCCGCGCGATTCGGGCGCGGGCCGCGGGAAACCTGCATCACGCGAGCACCTCGTAAAGCTTGACGACAGGCAGCAAGGCTGCGATCAGAATGAACAAAACGATGGCGCCCCCGGCGGTGATCACCAAGGGCTCGATCAAGGACAGCGCCCACTTGACCGAGCGAGGCACCTCCTCGTCGTAGCACTGGGCCAAGTGCTGAAGGCTGCCGCCCAGGTCCCCGGAGGTCTCGCCAACATCCACGAGCTGGATCAGCAGCGGATCGACGCCCTCTTCACGCTCGAGACTCTCGGTAATCGTAGAGCCCAAGCGAACGCGGTCGGTGGCGCGCTCGAAGGCAGCCGAGAGATAGGACGAACCGCAGGTCGCCCCCGCCATCGAAAGCGTGCTGACCATCTCGCAGCCCGCGTTGTGAAGAATGCTGGCCGTCGTCGCGAAGCGCGACGTCGCGATCATCCGCAAGACCTCGCCGAGCCTTGGGACCCTCAACAACTGCCTGGAAAGGAATCTTCGGCCGCGCGGCAAGCGCAACACGCTTGCCCAAGCGAACCCCAACGCCAAGGCGCCGCCCAGCAGAACCAGGTAGTTGCTTCCGATCCAATCTGAGATCTCGATGACCAGCTGCGTTTCTTTGGGCAGGTCCGCTTCGCCGCCCGGATAGAGCTTGACCAACCGCGGCAACAGGAAAGTGAGTAGAATCGCGACCAGGCCGGCAACCGCCGTGGCCAGGATGGCCGGATAGACCAGGGCGTGCGCGGCCGTGTTCTTGATCTCGCGAACCCACTGCAGGTAAGCCGCCTGGCGACTCAGGACGTCGGGCAAGTCCGTGGATCGTTCCCCCGCTCGAACCGAGGCCCGGTAGACCTCTGGAAACGACCGCTCCTGACGGTCCAGCGCATCGGCAAAGGTCTCCCCGGCTTCCAGGTCACGGATCAAGTCGTCGATCAAGCGCGAGAGCCCCTTGACCCGAGATCGCTGACGCATGTGACGCAGGGCCGTAACCAAAGGAATGCCCGAGCGCAGCATCGTGGCGAGTTGGTTCGTGAAGCTGATCAGCTGGGGCCGAGCGATCTGCCCGCTAGCTCCGCGTGGGCCACGCGCGACCTTGCGAGCCCGGATCAGGAGCAGCCCCTGCTGCTCGAGCTTGTGGTCCAACCCCGCGGTGTCAGGGGCCACTTCGCGACCGGTCACCTGGGTCCCATCGCCGCGCCGTGCGGTGTACTCGAACAGCTTCGTGCGGCCTATCTCGACGGACTTGCGCCCGCGCGGCAAGGGTGCCGCGGGGACGGCGCCGGCGGTCGGCGCGAGTCCGGCCCGGGACCCGGAGAGTTCGAGCGGGTCTTTCATGTCAGATCGTCTTGCGTTCCGCCTCGCTCAGGCGGTGACTCTTGTGGACTCGCTCCACTTCGTCGGCGGTCGTCAAACCGGCCAGAACCTTGCGGCGCCCTTCCTCCACCATGTCAACGAATCCAGATTCGCGGGCAGCGGCTCCCAGCACGGGGAGCGAGGCTCCCTCGCGCAGCAGCGGCGCGAGCTCGTCGGTCGGCAGGAACAACTCCGAGATCACGGTTCGGCCCGAGTAGCCGGTGTCGTCGCAGCGCGCGCAGCCGGTCCCCCGCATCAGGTACGGAACTTCCTGGCCAAGCCAGGCGCGCTCGTAGGGCGTCGTTTTGATTTCGGCCAGGCAGTTCGTGCAGTTGCGCCGCACCAATCTCTGGGCCAACACACCGATCAAGGCGTCCTCCACCAGATAGGGCGAGACACCCAGGTCGAACAACCGCGGAACCGCACCGATCGCGGTGTTCGTATGCAGCGTGGATAGCACCAAGTGGCCGGTCATCGAGGCTTTGATCGCCATGCCGGCCGTCTCGGAGTCTCGAACCTCGCCTACCAAGATCACATCCGGGTCTTGACGCAACAGCGAACGCAGGCCGACCTGGAAATCGAAGCCCACCGAGGGCTCCACCTGGGACTGCCGAACAAACGGCAGGTTGTATTCGACCGGGTCTTCGATCGTCGCCACGTTGCGGTGGACCGTGTCGATGCCGGCCAGCAAGCTGTAGAGCGTCGTCGTTTTTCCCGAGCCGGTCGGCCCGGTGACCAAGAACAGGCCGTGCGGACGTTCGACCACTCGGCGGAGCAAATCACAGCTGTTGCGGCTGATCCCGAGCTCGGCCAGAGGGATGTTGCCCGCCGCTCGATCCAGGACCCGCAAGACGACACTCTCGCCGTAGCTGGTCGGCAGAATCGAAACCCGCATGTCCACCTTACGGCCGTCGACGTTGACCCGCAGCCGTCCATCCTGGGGGCGGCGGCGTTCGGAGATGTCTAGCCCCGACATGATCTTGATCCGCGAGACGACCGCTGCCGTCGCGGCGTGCGGAAGCACATCGGCCTGCCCCATGACTCCATCGACCCGCGTTCGGATCCGAGTGATGTTCTCCTCAGGATGCAGGTGGATGTCGGTAACTCCCGCGCGAATCCCGTCGACAATGAGGGTCTGGGTAATGCGTTCGATCGGCAGATCTTCTGCCTCGTCCAGGCCCAGTTCGCGCTCGCGGTCGATGAGCTCGGAGACTTGTCCGCTCTCCTCCGGGAAGAACTTCCGGATCAGCAAAAGCAAGTCCGACTCGATGATCATCGAGAGGTCTAGCTCACAGACGAAGTGGCGTCGCAGGGCCGAGACCTTCAGGGGATCGGCCGGGTCGACCATGGCAACCTGCAGCCGCCCCTCTACCTGGCGAATCGGAAAGGCACCCAGGCTCCGAACGAAGTCCGCATCCAATCCCGACACCAGCAGCGGATCGGGATCGACGTCCCGGAATCGCACAAACGGAATCCCGATGTCCTCGGCCAGGTATTTGCCGATGACCTCGCGCCGGAGAAATCCGAGGGACACCAGGATCTCACCCAACGGGCGTTTGACCTGGCGCTGTTCATCGAGCGCAATCTTGAGCTGGCGAGCATCCAGCAAGCCGCTCTCGAGCAGCACCTCGCCCAGCCGTCGCCGGGGCGCTGACTCGGCCGGAAGCGCGCCGGGCGGCCCCTCCGGACCCGGCGCCGGTACGGATCCCCCTTCCGAGTTCGGATTCGAAAGGGGCGGGACGTGACTCGGGTCGACAGACATGGACGACGTCAGTGGTCGCTGGCTTCCTGTAAGAAATCACCGGACGGCTTGCCGGCTTGGGTCGATGCAGCCTTGGACCCGGGCTTGTCCGGCGCGGCGGCGGCTGGCCCCTGCAGCTCGGACCGGTCGAGCCCAGCGTCGATTCCCAGTGTCACCACTTTGTCGAGCGTAGGGCGCACCAGATCACCGCGCGACTCGCGGTAGACATCCTGGTAGTACGGAGCGAGGCGCGCAGCTTGGCTCGGGTCGAGAATTCTCGAAGTCACAAAGATCAGCAACTCGCGCTTTTCGATCTCGTCGGAGTCGTTCTTAAAGAGGTTGCCAAGCAACGGAACGTGCATCAGCAACGGAACGCCTCGATCCGTCTCGGAGTGGCGGTCCTGCATCAGGCCGCCCAGCACAATCGTCTCGCGATCTCGAACCAGGAAGTTCGAATTCAGCCTGCGCGTGTCGAGAATCGGGATCGAATTGAAGGTATCCACTACCTCGGAAAGCTCCTGATCGATTTGAATCTGAAGCACGCCATCGGCCTGGATGGTGGGAAGCACGGAGAGTTTGATACCTGCTTCCTTGAACTGCACCGCTTCTTGAACCGTTGCGCCCACGCCGGCTGTGGTCCCAGTCGTCGTGCTGGTCACCTCGATGAACGGAATCTCTTCGATCACTTCAACCAAGGCCTGGGTGTTGGTCACGGCCAACACCCGCGGCGAACTGAGCAGCTCAAGTGTCACGTAGCGACGGAGCGCTTCGATCGTCAGCTCGAAATCATCGTCGGTGAGAGTCGCTGAAAATGGCGAAGAACCCGACCCAAAGTTCTGCAGGAGCGAGAAAGCGTCGCCGCTGACCGAACCGTCGAAAGTACCGCCGGCGGACCAATCGAAGCTATCGTCGAAGCGCACTTCAAACAGGTGAACCTCGATCAACACCTGAGGCTTGAGGCGATCCACGCTCTTCAGATAGGACTCGACCGCGTGGGCATCGCCAGCGGTCCCGCGCACCACGATAAAGTTGTGCGTCGTATCCACCACGACCTTGGACTCCCCGCCTACCAGCTCGCGCACGTTGGCAGCGATGTCCTCGGCGCGAATCGAATGCAGCTGAAACTCGGCCAAAGCCGGCTGCAGGCCGTCGGCTCGTTCGACCCAGTAGATGTCTCCCGGCCCCTGAACCAAACGCAGGCCATTGCGTTCCAGCAGAGTCTGCAACGCATCGTCGAGGGTTACGGAAGGGAAAGAAGCATCCACCATCTCGCCCAGATCCGAATCCAGGTAGATGTTCACGCCCGCCCGCTCGGCGATCAGATGAATCGCTTCGCCAAGGCTGGCCTGGCCCAGGTCCAGATCGAACCGCTCATCCCCGGCGATCCGCAACTCTTGAACCTCTTCGTGCTCAGGATCGACCTCGGGGATCCCAAGGTCCAACAGCAACGGAGAGTCCTGAACCCGTCCGAAGACCTCCGCGGGATAGGGCTCGACCCCCACACTGGGGTGGTGGCAAGCAGCCAGCAACCCGAAGATCGCTAGCCGAAGGAAAGGAACAGTGGTCTTCATCAAAAAATGGGGAACTACAGCTCGGGGTCGTTGCCCGGATCGCCTGGGGGAGCTTCGAAGGAGCTTGAAGAACTCGCCTCACGGGTCCGGAAGGCCGGAATGTCCAGCTCGAATAGCTCATCTCCGAAGGAGCAGGTCACGCGCCTGGGAGCCACGTCGACGATCTCGACCCCTGAGGTCCCCACTGGATCGCCGACCGACAGGAGTTCACCGTCGATCATCGCCATGGAGGTTTGCTCGCCGATCAAAGTCGCCGACAGGTGCAGCGAGTCGATCAAGTCTTGGATCTGCTGATAGGTGCGTCCCCTCGCTAGCGGAGGCGGTTCGGCGCTGAACCCCGGATCGACCATCGGTTCTGGTTCGCGGGGGCGGGTGGGAGCTGGGAAAGACTCGCCCCTGAGGGCCCGGGCCACCGACAGCAAGCGATCCGTGTCCACATCGCCGGAGCTGGCCCGGGACGTGAGCAGAGCTGTCCCGGCCCGCTCACCGAGAGCGCCAGCTACGGGCGCCCCGAACCGGACACCTCCCACCGCTTCTTCGGAACCAGAAGCCGCGAGCGGGTCGGATGGGCTGACTTGCACGCCAGAGTCCTCCTCAGGAAATTCACTGGAGAATTCTCCGGTCCGCAATCCGGTGTCTTCAGACCAAGATCCGGTTGCCCCAGACCACGGTTCGGTAGCGCCGGACTCCCAGTATTCGGCAGGCGGTTCGGCGCTCGGATCGACTTTCGGACCGGAGCCCCCGAACAAGCGCGGGATCCAGATGCCGGCCGCAACGACGCCGAGCACACCGGCGCCAAGAATCTTCCAGTTGGTGATCATCACAGTTGCTCTCCTCGCCCCGAAGTTGCACCACCGCGGTGCAGCATTCCGAGAGTGAGTTGAAATTGGAATCGCGTCGAGCTGTCGCTCACGCGCGAGAGATTGAGGGCTCGGACTTCTGCGGGATGCGCGCCGCCGCGCAACCGGCGAACGAAATCGGCCAGTTGGGTCGGTTCACAGGCCCCGAGCAGCGAGAGCTCCGTCGCACACGGAGCGTGCTCGGGAATGCTCGTTCCGTTGAGCAAGTTCGCCGAGAGCGGCAGAGTCGTCCCCGGGCTCATCGCTTGAAGCTGGACACCAGCCGCACGGGCGGCGAGCCGGACGTCGTCGAACAGCTCGATCAAGTCGCAGCCTTTAGGCAGCAGTTCGTCGAGCGCATTCATGACGTGGTCGACCGCATCCCAGCGCTGGGCGAGCAGCTCCCGCTCGATGGCGAGCACTTCCAAATCACCATCGGCCGGAAGCGTCGCGACCTCACTCCGCAGTTTGGCGCGCTCGGAGTCCATGGCCGCCCACTCCAGCCCAGGCCGCAAGGAGAATCCCACGGCGACCAGAGGAATCGAGAGGGCGGCGCCCAACAAACCGAGCAAACGCCAGTGAGTCCCCTTGCGTACGTTGGTGACAGGCTTCATTGGGGTAAGTCCTCTGGAGACGAGACACGACCGTGATCGGGGAGGACGCCCTCGACGCTGAACACGAGCTCGCTCTTGCCCCCTTGAGTCGGCAGCGCGGTGGGCGGGAGAATCCGCGGGCGTTCCGAAAAGACTTCGCCCAGTTCGAGCGTGCGTTGCACATTGGCCAACACGTCCGCGGCGTTGTCCGGATCACCGAGCGCCTTGGCGCTCATCTGCACTCGAAAGCCGGTCTCGCCTTCTCCAACGGTAAGGGTCGACAGGTGCGCGTCCCCCACGAACGCCCGGTCGACGTTGGTGAGCAGGGCCTCGAGTGGGATTCCGCGCCGGGAGATCGATTCGAGTTCCTCGGTGAGCTGATCGAGGTTCTGCTGGCGAGCTTCCAATCCTGCCAGGTCTTGATTCCAGGTCCGCGCTTGGCTTCCGAGGAAGCGCAATTGGGCGAGTTCATTGCCCGCCTCGTCGATGCGGTAATTCCAGCGCTGGTGAAACCAGGCTGCCACGAGCGCGCAAAGCAGCGTGGTGATCGCTGCGACGGTAGCCACGCCGCGCGTGCTGGCCGGCAGGGGCTGCGTCACTTCAGAGACTAGAGCGTGCTGGGTTCGGCAAGCAGCGAGCGTGGCAACCCGCGACATCATCGCCTCGCTGCCAGGCTCCAGCACATGAACGAACTCCACGGCGCCGAAAGCTGCCCGTAGAGCGGGCTCCATGGACGCCGCCAGATCCGGCTCCAGGCCGATCGTGACGATCGCCCCGAGCGCTGAGCCTCGACTCCGCTTGCGCCACCAGGCACTCAGATTGCGCAGTTCCTGAACGAGCCCTAGCACGGCCGCAGGACTTTCCGGACCGAGGCCGGTCTCGAGGAGGCTCTGCAAAAGCAGATTCTCCCCAACGCCCAGCCCGTAGATGGTGTGCTGCTTCTCGACTCCAACAAAGAGCCAGGCGCGTTCGGTTCCGATCACGGGTACGGCGGTCTCGGCCGCACGCGCCGCAAGCGCGCTGCGCGCGACAACAGCTCGGCTTGCATTCACCCCACGGCGACGCAGCTCAAGCTCTAAACCCAATACCAACGAACGGCGCTGGGTATATAGCAGCCAGGAGCGGCTGACCGATTCGCTGCCCTGACCGGAGTCTTCCGCCAGCGGAACAGCGTGGTAGAGCACGTCGTTCGGTTCGGCTTCGAGCACCTGGACCGCTCGACGGTTCATGACTTCCTTCGCCTCGGTTGGAGTCAGGTCGGGAAGCCGCAGCATCACCTCACTGCCCAGCTCGCTGGCCAGCGCGAGGATGCAGGTCTTGGGAATGCCCCCCTGCTCCGCGGCTGCGCTCAAGGCCGTCTCCACAACCTCTTCCGGCCGCAGCGAAGCGAACGGTTGCTCCAGGTGATAGCTACGCCCGTCAGCACCGTCAAACCACCATTCGACCGAACCCGGCCCGATGAACAGAACCGGGTCTCGGCGCGCCTGCCGGGCGGAGCTGTTGCGGTGGATCGAGGGAATGCGCATGGACCTGGCTGGAAGAAGGGATCGAGCGAGCTATCGGCGTTCTCCAACTGGAAACGAGACCTCCAGCTGGAGCCCTTCCCAAGCGCGCCCCTCCCGCTCAGCCCTCAACTTTCGGTCCCAGCGCTTCGCCCAAGCCCCAGCTTTGCCCAAGCCCCTGAGTCAAACCGGGAAATCCCGTGGCCAGGAGCGGGTCCCGAGACCCCGGCCGGGCCTGCGCCCCAGGAACGCTCTCGAATTCTTTTCGTCCTCAAGCCGGCCCGGGCAGCCGGTCGATCCCCGCCTGGAGGCTATTTCCTCCCTGCCGGCCTTTCCCTTCGGTTTTTCTATGTACGCGAACAGTTCCCCCCACCCTCGTCGCGGCTTTTCGCTGCTCGAGCTTGTCATCACGCTGTCCCTCATTTCGATCCTCGTCGGTGTCGTGAGCTTCCGCTCCACCGCCGTGCTCGACAAGGGCAAGGTTTCCGCGCTCGCCCAAATGGCCGACGAAATGAAGACCGCGTGCGCGATGTACAACAGCGACACCAATCAGCTTCCGATCGAGTACGCCGGCGGCACCCCCGCGCAGCGTCGCTTGAGCGCGTCGCAGACGACGATCGCCGGCTGGGCAGGCCCGTACCTCGAAAAGCCGCTCAGCGACTTCGGCTCCAACCCGTTCGGCCGCGTGCGTCTGTACAACCGCGTCAACGTCGGCGGATGGATCCCGGGTTTCGATGTGGACGGGGACGGCAACGTCGACGTAGCCACGAGCGGCAACATGCTATGGCTGACCGGCATCCAAGAAGACATCGCAGAGTCTCTCGACCGAACCATCGACCAGGGCATTCCCGGGGCCTGGGCCGACACAGGCTCGTTCCGCTACAACCCCGGCAACCTCCACGCCTACATCCTGATCTTCCAGTAGCGGCACAGACGGAACCGAGCAAGGTTCCTGATCCCCTGAGCGGGCCCGGATCGCCATGGCGAACCGGGCCCGCTGTTCGTCTCGGCGAATTCGTTTGGACTTTTGGGCCCCCCTAGGCAGGCCGGGGTGCTCTCCCGCGAGTCTGCCAGCCCAGAACCAGTGCGCGGCACGGCCAAGCAAACTATGCTCGCCGGCGATGCAACACCGAACCCGAGCCACCTTCGGCACCACCGTTCCGCTCCTCGCGCTGACCGCCCTGGAGCTTCTCTTGCCCGCAGCGGCCCAAGCTGGCGAACCCTCGCGCGGCGCTTCGCCGGAGGACCAGCCCCCCGCAAGCACTGCTTTTGTGGGCGCCCACCTGTTCCCGATTTCCGGCCCGCCCATCCAAGACGGCGTGCTGATCGTCGAGGACGGCCGGATCCAAGCGATTGGGACCCGCGAGGAGATCGCCATTCCCGAAGGCGTACAAGTCAAAGACGTCGCGGGCCGAGTCATCCTCCCGGGGCTCATTTGCACGCACAGCCACGTGGCCGAACCCTGGGGCGCAGACTCTTCCGATCCGATTCAGCCCGAGGTTCGCTCCTTGGACAGTCTCCACGTCCACGCCGCGAGCGTGCGACGGGCGCGCGCCGGCGGACTGACGACGATCAATGCAATGCCCGGCTCGGGCCACCTGATCTCAGGTCAGACCACGTACCTGAAGCTGCGTGAGGGCAACACGGTCGAAGAACTCGCCTATCGCTTCCCCGATGGTGCGATCCTCGGCGGCCTCAAGATGGCCAACGGAACCAATCCCCAACGGGACAAGCCGTTTCCTGGAACCCGCGCCAAGTCGGCCGCCTTGGTTCGCGAGAAGTTCCTTGCGGCGCAGGATTACCGCGCGGCGCTTGAGCGCGCAGCAGGCGACCCAGACCGCGATCCGCCCAGCCGCGACCTCTCGCTCGAGCCGTTGCTTGAGGCCATGGACGGGCGCCGCGTCGTGCACCACCACACCCATCGCGCCGATGACATCGTGACGGTTCTGCGGCTGGCCGACGAGTTCGGCTTCCGCGTGGTGCTGCACCATGTTTCGGAGGGCTGGAAAGTCGCGGACGAAATCGCCGCGGCCGGCGTGCCCTGTTCGGTGATCCTGGTCGACTCACCCGGCGGCAAGCCCGAAGCCGCGGAGCTTTCCTTCGATACGCCGCGAGTGCTGGCCGAGGCTGGGGTTCCGGTTTCGATCCACACCGATGACTACATCACGGACTCGCGGCTGTTCCTGCGCTCTGCGGCGCTCGCCGTGCGCGCCGGGCTGTCCACGGACAAAGCCCTCGAAGCCCTGACCCTTGAAGGGGCTCGTCAACTCGACCTCACCGAACGGGTGGGCAGCCTAGAAGTCGGCAAGGATGCGGATCTATGCATCCTCGACGGAAGCCCGCTCGCCCTGCGCACGCGGGTCCTCGAAACCTGGGTCGAAGGCCGCCAGGTCTTCGACTTGAACGATCCGGAAGATCGCCTCTACGCCGAAGGAGGTCGCGGAGCCGGCGACACCCGGAGCTTCACCGACTGCTGCGCCAACGTCCGCTGACCGAATTCCGATGATGCTTCACAACCTGCTTGTCGCCGCTGCGCTGTTGCCCGCCGCGACCTCCACATCCCCCACCTCCCCGCAGGACGCTCGCACCGGTCAGAACCTGGTGATCGAAGCCGACCTGCTGCTCGTCGGCGACGGAACGCGCTACGAAGATGCCGTGCTGGTCCTGCGCGACGGCCTGGTTTCGGCTGTGGGCCCACGCGACAGCGTGGCCATCCCGGACGAGTTCGAACGCATTCGCGCCGCCGTCGCCACTCCCGGGTTTGTGGACGCCCACACTTGCGTCGGCCTGGCTGGTTTTCTGAACGTAGACGCGGTCAACGATGAATACGATCCGAGCGCGCCCATCCAGCCCGAACTGCGCGCGCTCGACGCCTTCCACCGCCAGGACCCGCTCGTCGACTGGGTGCGTGGATTCGGCGTCACCACGGTGCACACCGGGCACGCGCCCAGTGGAATCATGTCGGGAACGTCGATGATCGTGAAGACCGCCGGCGATTCCCTGGAGAGCTCGATTCTCGAAGCACGCGGACTGGTCACCGCCTGCCTGGGCGAAGGCGCCCAGGTCGAGGGTGGCCCGGGCACGCGGGCCAAGACCGTGGCCCTGCTGCGCCAGGCCCTGATCGACGGCTTGGCCTATGGCGAGAAGGAAGATCCGGAGCGCGACCTGCGCCTTGAAGTTCTCGGTGAAGTCGCCCGCGGTGAGCGCCCCGTCCTCGTTACAGCCCATCGCGCAAACGATCTGCGCAGCGCGCTGCGTCTGGCCGAGGAGTTCAGCTTGGATTTGGTTTTGGACGGGGCCAGCGAGGCCTACGACCTGATCACCGAAATTCGAGAAGCAGGCGTTGCGGTACTCGTGCATCCCACGATGGCGCGCAGCGGCGGCGAGCAAGAAAATCTGGCGATGACGACCGCGGCCAAGCTCTCCGCGGCCGGCATTCCGATCGCGCTGCAATCTGGCTACGAGGCCTACGTCCCCCGTTCGCGGGTTCTCCTGTTCGAAGCCGCCGCCGCCGTGCGCTACGGCTTGAGCGAGGACGCTGCGCTGCGCTCGATCACCCTGGGAGCCGCGGAGATCCTCGGTGTCTCGGACCGGGTCGGCAGCCTCGAAATCGGCAAGCACGGCGATGTGGCCCTGTTCGACGGCGACCCTTTCGAGACCGTCTCACACTGCACCGGAACCGTGATCGAAGGCCGCCTGGTCTCCCAAGGCGAACGAACCGGACGCTGACGGGAGCTTGGACAGGGCCGCGCAGGCCCTAGACAGCAAGCGCCAGGCCGGTGCGAGAGAATCGGTGTGCAGATTCGTCACTTGAATGAAACGAATCGGCACCCAGCCCGTAGAGACCTGCCGAGACGGGTTAGAACACCCGCTGAACGCCAATGGGCGCGTCCCCTGTGCCGTTGTCACCTGCCGAAGACTTGCCGGGGAACCCTCCCGAGCCGTTTCGAACTCCTTCACCCGTCCCCGCCAGATCCATCGCTATGAAGCTCGCCGCCCTGACGCTTGCTCTGCTGCTCCAAGGAGCAGGCACACAAATCGCCTCCGCCCAGGCCTCGGCCGACGGACCAACCCTGGCACCGGCCCCCAGCTCCTCGTCCCCCCTGGGGTCGCCGGAAGCTGCGCCCCGAGCTGCGGCCGTTGTCGCCACCCCCACGGTCCTGTTCCAGGACAAGTTCTACCGGGTCGACAAGCTCCCCGAGGACATTCTGGAATCGGCCTCCGAGACGATCGCCAAGTGGTCTGATTTCGCCGAGGAAGAGGACTTCACGATGGCCCTGTCCGACGACCAGGCCCTGCTGCTCCTGTCGTCGGACAAGCCGCAGATGAAGAATCGGCTCGAGCTCGTCCACGAAGCCCAGGACCTCACCGAGGTGATGCTGTATGGCCCCGATGAAGCCAAGACCCGCAAGAAGGCCCGAAAGAAGGGCACGGTTCCCGAGGTCAAAGGCCTGCGCGGCCCCGAGGAACTGCCCGCGGACGCCATTCCCGACCATCGCGGGGAAACCATCTCCATCTTTGAGTTCAAGACGAGGGCTCAGCTCAAGATCGTTCTGGCCCGCTTAGCCAGCGAGGAGGAATACATCAAGTCCTGGCTCACCGAAGCGGACAGTCACTCTGGCTTTACCTTCGAATACCCGCTGGTCGGCGCGTGGCTTGAGACCACCGATCAGGAAGAGTGGGACCCGCGCGCCGAGCTGATCAACCGAACCTCTCAACTTCTGTTGCTACGCGAATACGGAACGGTGCCCTGGTGGCTGCGCATGGGCGTGGCCTGGAACGTCGAGCACGAGATCCTCGATGGCCTGTGGTGCTTCCCCTTCCGGGCCGAGTTCATCTTCGTCGATGAACACACCGCTTGGCCGAACGAGATCCAGACCATGTTCGAGGATCGCGACGACTACCCGGTTCAACCCGATGAGTTCATCGAATGGCCGCTGCACACGTTCAGCGGGGAGAAAGGCCGGGTGGCCTTTGGCATGGTCCATTTCCTCGCCGAGCACCACGAGGAAGATCTGCCCAAGGTCTTCGAAGCCATCCGGGTTACCTCCCTCCTTGGCCAAATCGAAGTGGGTGAAAACGATGTCTGGAAGCGCAAGCAGAACTACAGCCTCGGCGTCGACGAACAACTCCAGCTTCTGATCGAGAACACTCGCGACGACTTGATGCCCCAGGCGACGACCTACTTCCGTAAGAAGCTGCGCTACAAGCCGCGCTGATCGAAAGCCCGCCGGACGGAACCGGTTCGATCTGACGTCAGGCCGAGCGGAGCATCCATAGGAGGCTGAGGCCCCAAAGGACCAGCGCCCCCGCGAACTTGATCTGGAACGTGCGCTTGGCGGTCTTGTGGCGAAACAGGAGCATCCCGGCCAGCAGGCCGGGGCCTCCCCCGAACAGCACCGGCAGGAGCAGGCTGCGCTCGGAGACCCGGCGGCTGTCGCGCTTTGCGGCCCGCTTGTCCAAGCCACAAAGCGCCAGCACCCAGAGGCTGGACACCGTCGCCAGACCGATCAGAAACTGGGTGCCGGAGAAGTCCGTGGGGATGGGCATGCCGGTGCGAAAAGCAGATGGGAGGCAGAGGGGGTCCAGGCTTGGCTGGGCACCTGGGATGGGCAGGGATCCATCCGGGAAGGACCGGGCCTACGGACGGACAGGAGGCAGTTTCGAGCCCCAGAGGCTCGCGTGCAACGGGTGGCAGGATACGCAGCTGGGAGCCCTAGCCCACCCTGGCAGCGGGTGCAGCCTTGGCAGCTGGAGCTACAGACCCGATGATGTGGGGTCAGAAGGGCCGCGTCCGAAGGCGGAGAGCCGTCCCTTCGTCCCCCCGAGACCCCCTCCTACCGACGCATGCGCGGACTCGAACTGCACGTCAACGGCGACCGCGTGAAGCTCGCCTGCCCCGACCACTGGACCCTCCTGGAAGTTCTCCGCTACGAGCTGGGCTTAACCGGCTCGAAGCAGGGCTGCGACAAGGGCGATTGCGGTGCCTGCACGGTCTTGGTCGACGGTCAGCCTGTCCTCGCTTGCTTGACCCTCGCAGCCGACGCCCAGGCCCGCGCGGTGACGACCATCGAGGGGTTAGCCCCAGCTCACCTGGCCGGCGGCGGCACGGGCGTCGACCCTGTCCAGGATGCGTTTGACCGGTGCGGCGCCTTGCAGTGCGGCTTTTGCCAGCCCGGCATGATCCTCTCGGCTCGCGCGCTGCTCAACGAGAACCCAAGCCCCACCCCCGGCGAAGTTCGCGAGGCCCTAGCGGGCAACCTGTGTCGCTGTACCGGCTATACGCAGATCTTCCAGGCGGTCTCGCTGTGCGTGTCCGAGGCCGCAAACAGCGAACCCCCCTCGCCAAGCTGGGCGCCGGGATGCAACCCCTGGAAGGCGGAGGGTCCCTCGAAGGCCGGCGAGGCGGGCTGCGAATCCCCGGACTCAAGCTCCACGGACCGCCCGATCCAAAACGGCGAGGG
Source organism: uncultured Planctomycetaceae bacterium (assembly GCA_964619265.1). Classification (GTDB taxonomy): domain Bacteria; phylum Planctomycetota; class UBA1135; order UBA1135; genus CAZUCE01. The sequence continues at coordinate 103,873 of CAZUCE010000010.1, read as the reverse complement.
CACCCGATGAGCGCCCGCGATCAACACGGCCCCGGCGCGCCCTGGCGCCGCGGTGAGCAGGCCGAACCCAAGTTCGGTGTCGTCGGCCGCGCGCTGCGCAAGGTCGACGGACTTGCCAAGGCCACCGGCCAAGCGGTCTACACCGACGACATCGTCCTGCCGGGCATGCTGCATGCGAAGATCCTGCGCAGCCCCCACGCCCACGCGAAAATTCGCTCGATCGACAGCTCCAAGGCCCTGGCCTTGGAAGGCGTCAAAGCCGTCATCACGGGCGCGGACATGCCGACCAAGTACGGCGTGATTCCGTGGACACCCGACGAGAATGCGCTGGCCACCGACAAGGTCCGATTCATCGGTGACGAGGTCGCCGCGGTCGCCGCGCTCGACGAGGACACCGCCAATCGGGCCCTTGAGCTGATCGAAGTCGAATATGAAGTCCTGCCCGCCTTCCTCGATCCGCGCGAAGCGCTTGAAAACGTCTCGCCCCAGATCCACGAAACGCCCAAGAAGCCCGAGCGCGGCAACCTCAGCAAGCGCGTCGAGCTGGAATTTGGAGACGTCAAGGGCGGCTTCGATCAGGCCGATGCCATCGTCGAAGCCGACTATCGCTTCCACGGCACGACCCACGCGGCGATCGAACCCCACTGCGCGGTCGCCCAGATCTCGCCGGATGGCCTCCTGACTTTATGGTCCGCCACGCAAATCTCGCACTACGTGCACCGCGCGCTGGCCCACGTACTGGACCTGAAGGCCTCGCAGATCCGCGTGATCCAGCCGTGTATCGGAGGAGCCTTCGGCGGTAAGTCCGATCCGTTCTCGCTTGAGTTTTGCGTCGCCAAGCTGGCCCAGGTCACCGGCCGCCCGGTGAAGATGCTATGGACCCGCGAGGAGGTGTTCTACGCCCACCGCGGGCGCCACCCCATGCAGCTGCACTACCGCACCGGCATCCAAAAGGACGGGCGGCTGACGGCGGTCGACGCCAAAATCTTGATCGACGGCGGATCCTATTCTTCGTTCGGATTGGTCACGACCTACTACTCGGGGCAGTTGCTCACCGGCCCCTATGACTTTCCGGCTTACCGCTACGACTCCACACGGGTGTTCACCAACAAGCCGCCCTGTGGCCCGAAGCGCGGACACGGATCGGTCCAGCCGCGCTTTGCCTTCGAGATCCAGCTCGACGAGCTAGCCGAGCAAATCGGCATGGATCCGATCGAAGTGCGTCGCAAAAACTGGCAGGGCGAGAACACCAAGACCGTCAACGGCCAGCGCATCACCTCCAACGGTTTCCTTGGCTGCCTCGACCAGGTTGAACAGGCCAGCGGTTGGCGCGAGCGTCGCGGCAAGCTGCCCTACGGCCGCGGACTGGGCGTCGCCGGTTCGATGTACATCTCAGGCACCAACTATCCGGTCTATCCCAACGAGCTGCCCCAGGCCGGCATTCAGCTGAAAGCCGACCGTTCGGGACTCGTAACCTGCTTTACCGGCGGAAACGACATCGGCCAGGGCTCAAACACGCTGTGCCGCATGATCGTCGCCGAGGAGCTCGGCCTCGATCCGATGGACGTACGCGTGGTGGCCGCCGATTCGGACCTGTGCCCCGTGGACCTCGGCGCCTATTCGAGTCGCGTGACGTTCATGGTCGGCAACGCCACGATCGACGCGGCTCGCAAGCTGCGCAAGCAGATCGTGAAGGCCGTCGCCGAGGAGTGGGAAATCGATCCCCGCCGCCTGTTCATGGGCCGCGGCGAGGTCTTCGACCTCGAAGACCTCGACAAGCACTGCACAACGCGCGACGCCTTCCACATCGCCGAAAAGCGCTGCGACACGCTCGGCTCCACCGGCTCCTACAACACGCCCCAGCTCGGAGGCGACTACCGCGGCGGCACGATCGGGGCTTCGCCGGCTTACTCCTTCACCGCCCACGTGGTCGAAGTTGAAGTCAACCCCGAGACCGGACGTCTCGACGTAGAAAACTGTTGGATCGCCCACGACTGCGGCCGGGCTCTCAACCCGATGCTCGTCGCGGGGCAAATGGAAGGCTCCGCCTACATGGGTCTGGCCGAGGCGCTGATGGAGGATCACGACGTCAACCGGTTCGGCCTGCACCGCGGGCCCTCCCTCCTCGACTATCGCATCCCCACGGCGGTCGATACGCCCGAGCTGCATGCTCTGATCGTCGAGAGTCTCGATCCAGAGGGTCCTTACGGCGCGAAGGAAGCCGGCGAAGGCCCGCTCCACCCGGCGCTGCCTGCGCTCTCCAATGCGATCCACGACGCGGTCGGCATTCGCTTGCGTGAGCTGCCGTTCAACCCCGGACGTGTGCTCGCCGCTCTTGCGGCGCGCGAGGAGGTGTCGGTCTGATGCTAAGGATGCCCAGCTTTCAACTGCACCGACCGGGCAGCCTGGACGAAGCCCTCAAGCTCCTGTCCGAACTCGGCGACCGCACTCAGGTCGTCGCCGGCGGCACCGACCTTTTGCCCAACCTAAAACACGAGCTCTTCACGCCGGACCACGTGGTTTCGTTGCAAGGTTGCGCGGAGCTACGCGGCATCCGCGACGATGCGGAAGGTGGCTTGGTGATCGGTGCGATGACGCCCATCGCCGAGGTTGCCGCCAGCGAAGTGGTCGCCAAGCGCGCCCCGGTCCTGGCCCAGGCCGCTGGTTTGATCGCGGGTCCTCAGCTGCGCCGCATGGGCACCCTGGGCGGCAACGTCATGCTCGACACGCGCTGCCAGTGGTACAACCAGTCTTACTTCTGGCGAAAATCCCTCGGCTTCTGCATGAAGAAGGACGGCACGAAGTGCCACGTGGTCGAGGGCGGGTCCAAGTGTGTGGCGGCGGCCAGCAACGATTCAGCTCCGGCGCTGATGACCTTGGGCGCGACAACCGTCTTTCGCAAGCCGGGAACCGAACGCGCCGTCCCGATCGACGAGCTATGGCGAGCCGACGGGATCTACAACAAAAAGGTCGGCACCGGCGAGCTGCTCACCGAGATACGCATCCCACCCCAGGCCAAAGGCCACCGCGGCGCCTACGGGAAACTGCGCGATCGCGGCTCGATCGACTACCCCCTGCTGGGAGTCGCCGTGCGCATCGACCTAGATGAACAAGGAGCCGCTTCGGATGCGGACCTCGTCTTCGTCGCGCTCCAAGCCCGTCCGATCCGGATCAAGGGTGTGGGCGACGCGCTGCGCGGAGCGCAGCCTGGATCGGCAGAATTCGACCGAGCCCTGGCCGAGGTCTGCGAGCGGGCGCACAAGCAATGCCATCCGATGCCCAACATTCCCGGCGACCCCGACTACCGGCGCGCCATGGTGCCGGTCTACACCAAGCACACGCTCCGCGCAGCGATCGACGGCACGGGCCCCGTGCACCAACTGTGATGCGTCCCGCCCTGTGATCGCGACCCCCGAATCTCCGGAGTCCATCGATCGAGTTCGACGAGCCGGATGGATGGCTTTCGCGGGCAGTCTGCTGGCCTTGCTGATCCTGGGTGCAGCCTGCGTACCGCTCGGCATTTTTCTGCCCCCCCTGATCCTGCTCTTTTTCCTCCTGCCGTTCTGGGGGTTGCCTTGGCTTTTCGGCACCGTCCACGCCTTTCGGGCCGCGGGGCGCGGGAACGAGGCGGCGCGGCGCAGCCGTCCCCTGTGGCTGCTCCCCCTGGTCCTGATCGGACTGGCCACGGCGACGGCGTTCACCCCGCTTCCCCGGAAGATCGCGTTCCGGCTGGCCCAGCCGGCCCTCGAAAAACTGCTCGCGGAAGCCGAGGCCATGCAGCCCGGTGAGGTCCGCATGTCGAATCGCTGGCTCGGCCTGTGGCCGATCGAAAAAGCCGCGCGCTATGCGAGCGGCGAAGTCCGCGTCGAGATTCTCGGTGGCCGGCTGATGCAGGAGACCCGCGGGCTGTTCTTCGATTCAAGTGGTCCGCCGCTGCCCGGCACCTGGCAACCCGACCGAACCTTGGACCTTGGCAACGGCTGGTACGGCTGGGCCCGCCGGTAGCTAGCTGCGCGCCTGGCGATCGGGCGACAGCAGATCGGCAATCTCCTGCTCGCTGAGCAAGCCTCGCTCGCGAACCAGCTCGACAATTCCGCGATCGGTGCGCAGGGCCGTCTCGGCCAAATCGCTCGCAACCTCGTAGCCGAGGCTCGGAACGAGCGCGGTGACCACGCCGATCGAGCGCTCCACGAATTCGCGGCAGCGGCTCTCATTGGCTTCGATGCCGACGATGCAACGGGTTCGAAAGGTCCGCGCCGCCGCGGTCAGCATCGAGACCGACTCAAGGATCGACGCGGCGATGACCGGCTCCATCACATTGAGTTGGAGCTGCCCAGCCTCCGCAGCGAGGCCCACCGTGAGATCATTGCCCGAGACCCGGTAGGAGACCTGGTTGACCAGCTCGGGAATCACGGGATTCACCTTTCCCGGCATGATCGAACTGCCCGGCTGAACAGCCGGCAGGGTCACCTCGCCGAGGCCGGCACGCGGACCGGAGGACAAAAGGCGCAGATCGCTCGCGATCTTGGAGAGCTTGATGGCCAGGCTCTTGAGGCTCGCCGAGTAGAGCACGAAGGCCTGGGTGTCTTGGGTGGCTTCGATCAGGTTGGTCGACAGGCGAATCGGCTCGCCAGTCAGCTCGGCCAGGTGCGCGACGCAGCGCTCGGCGTAGCCGTCCGGTGCGTTCAGCCCGGTCCCGATCGCGGTGCCTCCCATGTTGACTTCGAACAGGTGCTCGCGGCTCGCCAGCAACGCGGTGCGTTCCTGGGCCAGGCTGTGGGACCAGGCAGCAAACTCCTGGCCAAGAGTCATTGGAACCGCGTCCTGAAGCTGCGTACGTCCCATCTTGACGACGTTCGAAAAGGCTCGGCCGCGCTCGGCGATCGCCTCGACCAGGGCGTCCAACTCCTCGGACAGGTTCGAATTGGCCTCGGCCATCGCGAGCTTGAGCGCGGTGGGGTACACGTCGTTGGTCGACTGGGAGCAGTTGACGTGGTTGTTCGGATGACAAAAATCGTAGTCGCCCTTCGAGTGGCCGAGGTGAACCAGCGCACGATTCGCGATGACCTCGTTCGCATTCATGTTGGTCGAGGTTCCGGCGCCGCCTTGGATCACGTCCAAGACAAATTGGCTTCGCAGGCGCCCGGTGCGCAGCTCTTCGCAGGCCTGCTCGATCGCCTCAGCAATTTTGGGGTCGAGCTTGCCACACTCGCGGTTGGCTCGGGCCGCGGCTTGCTTCACCGTGGCGAGCGCACGGATCAACTCGGGGTGGTCCGCGATGGTCCGCGAAGTCACGCGGAAGTTCTCGAGCGCACGCGAAGTCTGCACGCCCCAGTAGACGTCGAGGGGAATCTCACGATCCCCCAAGAGGTCGTGCTCGCTCCGGGTCCGGCCAGAAGTGTATTGGGCGGCTTCGGGACTGCGCCTCGTGGCCACCTGCCCCAGCCTGCGAGTCAGGAGCCCGAGCGCGTTGCGCAGCACGGTCGCGCGGGTTTCCGGATGGCCCGCGAAGTAGCTCTGGAGGCGCTCGCGCGGAAAAGCCACAAGCTCGGTCGGTTCCAGCGCCGTAGCCGTGACCGTGTGGGTCGAACCCTCGAGCAGCACGCCCTCTCCCAGCACGTCCCCGGGTCCGTAGTCGAGGAGATGCTCGGGCTCGCCGGCTTGGCCGGCGGTGGCCACCCCGAGCCGGCCCGTACGCAGGTACAAAAGGGACCGGCGGGGATCGCCCTCCTGATAGGCCGGCTCGCCGGCTTTGAGCTGGCGAACCTCGGCCAGCGTCGCCAGCTCAGCGAGGTGAGCCTCTTCGATGCCGGCAAACAGCTGGATGGACCGGACGAGCTCGACGTCGACGACGCTTGCGGAAGAACGCGGGTCAGCGCTGGGGTCGGGGGAAGGACAGGGCACTGGAACAGAAAAGGAAAGGGGGCGCGGGGGTGGCGAAGGCCGAGGATTGGCTGGCGCAGCGCATCTTGAGGGGGGGCCGACAGACTACGGCCACCGGACGGCTTCGGGGACGATCTGGCCCCCCTCGCGGGAGCCGGCGAGGCGCTTCCGAGCACCAAAGTCCTGTCTCTGGCGGATCCGCCGGTAGCCTCGCAGCATGGAGCCGCATGCCAATCCGACCCGATCTGCCCAAGGTCCCCCGAGGAGCTTGCCGGCGGCCGTGTGGGCGCTCCTCGCAGGCGCCTACACCCTGGCGGTTCTCCGCTGGTGGTTCGTCTGCGACGACGCCTACATCGCCTTCCGCTACGGCCAGAACCTCGCGGAGGGAGCGGGCCTGCGCTTCAACCCAAGCGAGCCGATCCCGGTCGAGGGCTACACCCAATTCGCCTGGGTCCTGCACCTGGGCCTCCTCGAGCGCCTCGGGCTCGATCCGACCCTCTTTGCACCCCTGACAACAGCCCTAGCGGGCGCTCTGCTCCTGTGGCTGGTCGGTCGCTTCGCGACCCGTTCGCTGGGGCTCTCGCCGACCTCGGTAGGGCTCGGGCTCGCCTTCCTGATCGGCCTGCCGATCTTTGGGGTCTGGGCCAGCGGTGGACTCGAGACGATGGTCTTCGCCCTGCTCGCGTTCGCCGTCTACCAGGCCCTGTTCGCAGACCTCGATCGCCCCAGCGGTTGGTGGGCCGGAGCCTTCGCCGCAGCCCTGTGCCTGACCCGCGCCGACGGCCCCTGGTGGGTGGCCGCCACGGTCGTTCCGGCCTTTGTCACCGGTTGGCTGACCGGGCGTCCGGCCCTGCGCCGGGGCGCCGTTTTGTGCGCTGCCCTGGGGATGCTGGCCGTCGCCGGGCATACGGCCTTTCGACTCGGCTATCACCAAGACTTCCTGCCCAACACCGTCCGCGCCAAGGTCGGCATCTCGGCCTTCAGCCTGGAGCGAGGCGCGCGCTACCTGACCGTGCTGCTGTTGACCCTTCCGGCCCTGCCGCTGCTCACGCTGCTGGGAACCGGGCGCGCTTGGATCACTCGCGACCCACGGCTGATCGCAAGCTCCATCCTGATCTTCGCCACCTACCTGTACATGATCTTGGTCGGTGGAGACTTCATGGCCTACGGGCGCTTTTGCCTTCCGGCTTTGCCGCACCTCGCGCTGCTACTCGCAGCCATCCTCCAGCCCAGCCGAAAGTCCGGACCCAACGCTTTCGGCGCAGCGCTGTTCGCGGCGTGCCTGATTAGCTCTCTGTTGCCCTGGGTGGACCGGCACGTGGTACCCAACGCCCAGCGTGCTCGATTCCACTTCCGCTACAACAGCGACGAGTTTGCCAGTGAGACCTCCCAGTGGCGCGGCATGAGCACCCGCGCGGCCTCCTGGGCGCTGCTCGGCAAGGCGCTTGCGCTTTACACCCAACCGACCGACTCGCTCGTGCGCGGTTCGGTCGGAGCCGTCGGTTACTACAGCCGCCGCACCATCTACGATCGCTTCGCGCTAACCGATCGAGACGCGGTTCGCGTCGAGCCTGAACCGGGAGCTCGGCGTTCTCCGGGGCACGACCGCATGGTTCCGCACGGGTGGTTCAGGCGCTACGAGCCAACTTACTCGCGTGCCTTGCTTCGACCTCGCAACCCCTCCGACCCGCTTACGCACACCCGGACCCAGACTCTTGTTTTCGTTCCGACCCGCCCCTCCGACGGTTTCCCTCCGGGGCACATGCTGGTCCTGACGATTTTCCCGAAGCGTCCCGCTCCAAGCGGCGACGCCCACCCAGCAAACGTCTCCGGCGATCCCAAGGACCCCGCCGGATCGTGATCGAGGGCCCATCGCTCCAATGACCAACTCCACCCCGAACAGGCTCTTTCACCTGGCCCCGGCGACGGCCTTCGATCTGGCCCGCAGGTCCGGCGCCACCACTTGGGCGCCGGTTTCACTCGAGTCGGAGGGCTTCGTGCACTTGTCCTTCGCCCACCAAATCCGAGGCACCCTCAACGCCCATTTCGCCACGGCGCGCACGTTGCTGCTGCTCGAGGTCGATTTGACCGATGCCGACGGTGAGCTGCGCGAGGAGCCCAGTCGCGCCGGAGCGCTCTTCCCCCACTTCTACGGCCCCTTGCCCATGGCGAGGTTCCAGCGCCACTGGCTGCTCACCCGGACCGAATCGGGCTGGACGGTGCCCTTCCTCGGCGCGGAGCCGAGTTCGGATATCCCGACCGGCGACCCATTTGCAGATTGACCTTTTTGTCCAGCTTTGCCCCGAGCCCAGCCCGCCCCAGCGGCTTCCGGCTCGGTAGACCTTCCCTGGAGAATGACGAACGGCCCCCTCCGCGTTAGGCGAAGGGGGCCGCTCGAACAAAATCGGAGGCGCGCAAGCAGGCCATCCGTTCTGGTTATGGCCTCAGCTCGCGCAGCCGGGGCTTCAGCTGGCGCCGCCGGCGTCGCGAAGCTCAAGCATCTCCTTGCGGATGTCCTGGGCGTGCGCCTTGACCTCTTGCATGACTTTCCGAACACGGCTGCAAGCAGCTTTGTTGCCGGTCTTGGCCTTCTCAACGTCCTCACGGACGGTTTGGATGGAGGCGACGAGGTTCTCGTACGACTGAGTCATTCGTGAATAAGGGTTCGAGGGTAGAGGGGCGAAGCGGGCTGCACCGGGAGGGATCGCAGGGGCAGCGTTCGTGGGGTCAGGGATGGCTGTACTGCTTCCGTGAAGAAGATCGGGAACCAGTCGATCGGATCCGCGGAAACGGCCCTGAGAGGGCCGGGCAGGGGGGCGCTTGTATCGCACCCAGGGATCCTCGGCAAGCCCAAGGGGCCTATTTTGGCTAGGGTTACCCCTTATCTGGGGTTCTCCGCCGCCGCTTTCCGGGCCATCGAGAGCACCTTCTTCCACTCCGGGGCCGCCACCGGCTGGACCGAGAGTCGCGATCCCTTGCGGACGACCTCCATGGACTCAAGGGCCGGCTCGGCTTTCAGCTCGGCCAAGGTGACGATCCGTTCCAAGGGCCGGACCGCGCCGATGTCGACCAGGATCCAGCGCGGGTTCTCCAGCGTGGCTTTCTCGTCGAAGTACTTCGACTTGGGATCGAACTGGAGCGCGTCGGGGTACGGCTCGCTGACCACCTCGGCCACCCCCACCACGCCCACCGGATCCGCGTTGGAGTGGTAGTAAAGGACTCCGTCCCCGGGCTTCATCTCATCTCGCATCAGATTGCGAGCCTGGTAGTTGCGCACGCCGTCCCAGGGCGTTTTCTGGCCCTTGGCGGCCAGAAGGTCGTCGAAAGAGAATACATGCGGCTCGGACTTCACCAACCAATAACGCTTGGTTCGCCGGGTCATCGCTCGAGGTCTCCCGGCCCGGATTGCCGCAGAGCCACGGGGGAGCCGAGCACCTCGCCTAGGACGAGAGCGCGACGCCATTCAACGGGGGATCCGGGCCGGACGAAAGCGGCCCGATCCTCATGGGCCGCGTAGGCCCCGGTGCTCTTTCTGCGAGTCAGGGAGGTGCCGCCGGGTCCCAATCGACCGCGGGGGTCTGGCAACCCACGCTCGAGCGACTCCTCGCTGGGCGTTCGGCTCAGCCCGCTTGCCAAGGGCCGCCCAAACTCCACCAAGGGCTCGCTCCGGGACTTCGCTCGATCCTCTCCAAAGTGGCTGGAAGGAAGCTCGACTCGATCCGAACCGAGGGAAGCTCCCTCCGAAAGCGGCGCCGGACGGGCCTTGCGCGACTGGCCCGCCACCGGAATCGGAGGCGGCTTTGGAACCGGCTTGGGCGGGGCCTGACGCGGTGCAGCCGGAACCCGAGCGGGTTTCGGAGTCGCCTTGGGCTCGACGCGCGGAGCGCGAGTGGGCGACTTGGGAGAGGTCTTCTGCTCCCCCGCTTGTTCCAGCAACTCACGCCAGATTTCGCGCCCAGATTTCTCAGCCGGCGAGCGACCCGGCTTGGGCTGATTGGGCCGCTTGTCCTTCGACGATTTCCGATTGCTCAGCCAGGGCAAGCCGAACAGCACAAAAAACGCGAGCAGCTGCGCGAGAACCTGGATCAGGCTGCCGGGCTCCTCGCCTTGGACGAGCAGCAACCCGTCTCGGACAAGCGGAAAGAGAGTCGTAGGCATCGCTCAAACGCCGCCGGTTTCGCCACGTCCTGCATCGCCCGAGCCGTCGCCGCCGATGCTGGTTCGCATCTGGGTGTCGGCTTCGATGTTGCGCATGCGATAAAGGTCCATCACGCCCAGATTGCCGCCCTCGAGAGCCTTGGCCATGGCGCGCGGCACCTCCGCTTCGGCTAGCACGACCTGGGCTCGGTTCTCCATGACGCTCGCCATGAATTCCTGCTCGGCCGCGACCGCCATCGCGCGCCGCTTTTCGGCCATCGCCTGAGCCACGCGCTTGTCCGCCTCGGCCTGGTCGGCTTGTAGCCGCGCGCCGATGTTGTGTCCGATGTCCACGTCGGCAATGTCGATCGAGACGATCTCGAAGGCGGTCCCCGCGTCTAGGCCGCGGGACAGCACCGTCTTGGAGATGTGATCGGGATTCTCCAGCACCTCCTTGTGGGAAGCCTTCGAGCCGATCGTCGAAACGATGCCCTCACCGACCCGGGCGATGATCGTCTCCTCGCCCGCGCCTCCGACCAGGCGCGCGATGTTGGTCCGCACCGTCACCCGCGCCTTGGCGAGCACTTGAATTCCGTCGGCGGCAACAGCGGCAATTTCGGTCTTGCCCGATTGGGGGTTCGGGCAGTCGATGACCTTCGGGGTCACCGAGGTGCGCACCGCTTCGAGCACGTCGCGACCCGCCAGGTCGATCGAAGCGGCCGTGCGAAAGTCCAGTTCAATCCCCGCGCGGTCCGCCACGATCAGCGCTTGAACAACACGCGAGATGTCGCCGCCCGCGAGGCTGTGGGCCTCCAGGTCGCGCTTGTCGATGTCGGGGATTCGCGCCTGGACCGTCATGACCCGCGCGTCGACGATCTGGGCCGGCGGGACCTTCCGCAGGCTCATCGCGACCATGTCGAACAGTCCGATGTTGGCTTTGGTCAGCAGCGAACGAACGAACAGGTTCGCGTAGCGCAGAAAGAGCAGAACCAGGACCAGAATGACCAGCGCCATGACCACCAGGCCAATCGTCTGGATCGAGTCGCCGGGCGCGAGCGCAGGGAAGAACAAAAGCGAGTTCATGGGATGGCGGAGGAGAATCCGGATCGCCCGGAAGAGCCGGGCATGAGGGGGTGAATGGAACGAGGAAGCTGGCCGCTTGAGCGCGCTTAGGCTTGAGGTTCGGCCGGGGCCTGTGGGTCCGCCGGAACATCCGCGCGCAGCACGACGACTCGGTTGCCGCGCACTTCGAGCACGCGAACCTGTTCGCCGGGCTCGATGACCTCGCCGCGGCTGACCACGTCGACGCGCCGGCCGTCCAGGCGTGCATGCCCGGCAGGACGCAAGGGGGTCAGCACTTCGCCGGTCTTGCCGACCAGCTCGAGGTCGCGCAGATCGGTGGCCGCGGTCGCCTCGAAGCTGAGGCCCGAGTTGATCATCCGGCGCCCCATCGGTGTGCTTGGAAAGATCTTGAGACCCACAAAGCCAACCAGCGGTGCCGCGACCGAGATGACCAACAGGAAGGTCATCCCCATCGAATAGCTCTCAGAGAAAGCCAGCGCGAGACACCCGGCCGCCGAAACGGCGGCGCCGATGCCAAGGATGCCGCCGGTGGGCAGCAAAACTTCAGCGAGGACCAGGGCCAGCGCCAGGCCGAGCAGGAGGATGGCGTAGATCAAGCGGTATCGGGTTGAGGGGGGGCGGGTTGGTGGGCACCGGAGGCAGATTCTGCGGTCGAGATGGCCTCGACGACCAGGCGCCCGGTTCGAATCGCGACCACGCGGACGGCCGCGCCCGAATCGAGGGCTGGTCCCTCGGTGGTCGCCTCAAACTCGTCGCTGCCCGCGCCGTCCAGCCGCACCTTGCCCACCGGTCGCAGCGCGGTCAACGCCTCGCCTATGGCTCCCACGTGCGCTGGCCCTTCGCGATCAGGACGGCGCTCCCCGACCGCGGAGGCGAAGGTGTCGCTGGTGTCCTCTGGAGAGGCGAGGAAGCGCTTGCCCACGGGCGTGTGCGGCAGCAGTCGCGTCAGACCAAACGACGTCATCAGGCCCAAAAACGTCCATAGCGTGGTTCGGAACGCGGCCTGGATCAGAAGCTTGCGATCGAAGGCCGTCGCCAGCGGGATGTCGGGACCCAACTGGCTCCAGATCAGTCCGGTCACCACGCAGATGCCGCCCGCGATGCCAGCCCACAGGGTCCCGCTGATCAGGAAGATCTCAGCCAGCAGCAGGACGATGCCAAGGCCGATCAGCGCAAAGTGCTCGGCCCCCGCCAAACCGGTCAGATAGCGGCCGGCCAGCAGCAGCGCAAAGCACACGCCGGCCAAAACCGATGGCACACCGATCCCTGGAATTTGGAACTCCATCCAAAGGAACGCAACCCCGGCCAACAGCAACAGCGGAGCGATGCGGCTCAAGAACGAGGCCAGCTCCTCGGAACTGGTGGCCTCCACGCGCTCGATGGTACGTCCCGGAGCGCCGAGCTTGATCCGCACGACTTCTTCCAGGTTCTCGGCCTTGCCGTCGACCATCCGGTAGCGCAGGGCCTCTTCGGTGGTTAGCGTCACCAGCGTCTCCGAGTCCGCAATCGTCGACAGACGCCTCACACTCTCCTCGGCCGCACGCAGGTCGTCCCATTCGGTCCCGGTCACCACCTGGGGCAAACCGTCGCGCTCGATCCACAGGACCTCGACCGAGCGATCGACCATGCCCTCGGCCAGTCCGCCCGGCCGGTTGTGCTTCTCGGCCCAGGTCCGGAATTCCGCGCGGAATGCGGACAGGAACTTCTCGTCCACGCTGCTCGGCATCATCCCCGGGACCAGGCCGGGAACGATCGGAGCCGCCGCTCCGATCACACCCGGGGGGGCCATGTAGATGACATCGCAGGAAAGCGCCAGCAGCGCCCCGGCCGACAGGGCCTGGCGATCGATAAACGCCACCACGCGGGTTCCACTGCGCCTCGCCCGATCGATCGCGCGCGCCATGTTCCACATCAGTTCGATGTTCCCACCCGGCGTGTCCAGCTCGACGATCAGGGGAACATCGCGCTCCTCGGCCCGCGCGAGGCCGCGCCGCAGCAAGCTCTGGGTGCCGGGGCTGAGCTGTTCCCCGATCCGAATCACGACCGGGCCATCGGGCTCCGGCGCTTCCTGGACAGCCAGCGCCAGCGGAGCCAGCAAGCCGAGCACGATGGAAAGCAGGGTGAGGACCAACCGGCCGCGGTGCGTCATGCCAGCAGTCTAGTCCCCCCCTTGCTGACTTCACCGCAGAACTCGGGCGTGATTCGCCTGCTTGCGGCCCCAGAAGCTCGAAGGCCCGCCGGCCGCGGGAACCCAGCTCGATCCAGCCCCCCCCCGGCGCGGCCGCTTGCCCAATTTCTCCGCGCGGCCGCTTGCCCAAAAAGCTCGGCGCGGCGGCTTGCCCGAAAAATCCGTCCAAGCAGCAGATTTGACTCGTCCCGGAACCTCCGCGCATCCCACTGGCCCGCGGCAATCCCCCGCGCCCAATGCAGAGGATCCGGGCGATCCGGCGCGGAATACGGGGACCCAGCCCAAGGTCGACTCGACGCCAAGCTTCTGTTTCTTCGGGACGTGTTCGGACTCGACAGGTCGCGCACGCTCCGCGCCGCTACAAGTCAGTCAGCGGCACGTGCTCAAGCGCGGTCGCCCACAGATCTTGGGTTTGGGGATCGAACACGAAGCCTTGGGTGAACAAGAGCTGACCCGCGAGCCCAGGGTTGGTCGGTGCGGGCAAACCGATCGTTCGGCAGCCGCCGCCAGGTGCTGCGAGGTAGAGCCCCAAGAATGCCGCACCGACCGGATCCAACCAGGCCGTTCCAAAGCCAAGTTCGAGAGGCATCGAACCGAACGAGGCATACAGCCCCATCAACGCTCCCGGGCCCGAGCAGAATTCCAGATCGAGCGGCTGCCCGATTGAGGGGACCCTCGACCAGGCCAAATGCCGACTGCGGTTGGACCATAGGCGATCCGGACCACGGAATGCGAATAGGGTGGTCGGGCTCGGCTGGACCTCGCCGATGCAGGCGAAGAACGCGTCTTGATCGCCGTCTGCGTCGAAGTCTGCGATGGCGAAGCCGCGGCCGAATTCGTGATCAAAGGGAAGCCGGTCGGTGGCGTCCGAAAACACGGCACCGCCCTGGTTCAGAAAGAGCGCGACGGGATCTGTGGCCAACGCATCAAGCCAGCCGTCCAGATCAACATCAACCAGAACCAAATCTCCGGCTCCGAGTGCAGTTCCCGGCAGCGGGGAAGCGCTCGCGGAGAACGTGCCGAATCCGTCGTTCAGCATCAGAGCATCTCCATCGTCGTGGCCGGCCCAAACATCGAGGTCTCCATCCAAATCGACGTCGCCGACGGCCAGCAGATTCGTGTCGCGCAGATCAACCGGGAGCTGGCCTGGAGCGAAGCTGAATGCGCCTGTGCCCGAGCCCAAAAACAAGCGATCCTGCCCCGTCGCGGTTGTGAACGGGCCCGAGCCGTCGAAGTTCCCGAACAGAGCATCGAGAGCCCCGTCGCCGTCGAAGTCGGCCAACTCCACGTCGTTGCTCGAATGATCAGCCGGTGTGAACGTTGCGGATTCCTCCACGAAAACTCCTACTCCGTCGTTGAGCAGCGTCACGGGAGGGACAAACACCTGACTCGGATCTCTTGCGACCGCCACATCGAGGTCCCCGTCTGCGTCTAGGTCGCCCAGGGCGATATCGAGGATCTCTTTCGCGCTATATATCTGAGTGCGCGCGAACTGGCCGGTCCCGTCGTTGCGATAGAGCTGGATACCTCCTCCCGAACCATCGGAATCGGAAAGGCCAAAGGTCATGGCGTCCGCGTCCCCGTCCCCATCGGCGTCGCCGGATTTCACGCCGATCGTCCTTGTAAAGTCGCCTGGGATGGGTGCCTCCGATTCCTCGAAGGAGCCCGGACCTTCGTTTCGATAGAGCACGAGCTTTGGCAGCGGAGCGAAGGTCGATTCCCCAAGAGCCGTCAATACATCGATCCGCCCGTCGCCATCGAAATCGTCTGCTACGGCGTCCACGGACATCCTCGAAACATCGGGCAAGAGCGACTCGAGAGCGGTGACTTCCACAAACGCTCCGGTTCCATTCCCGAAGAGCACCCGACTCGACAGTGGCAAGGACTGGCCGGCGCCGGGAATCCCAAAATTCGGGGCAGCGCCACGCCCCAGAACCAAATCCACGTCCGTGTCCCCGTCCAGATCACCCGCGCAAAGCGCGCTCGAGGGCCCAATCTCCGAACTCACGGATTGAAAGCCCCCCGCTCCATCTCCGAAGGCGAGACCGGTTTGTGCACCTAAATAGTCGAGTGTGCCGTCTCCGTTCACGTCGATCAGCGTCACATCTGGATCGCCGAGAATCGCGAACCCGAGGGCTAGCTCTGTGAAACCCGCTGCACCATCGTTGCGCCACAGTACGCCGGGCACGATCACGTCCAGGTCCCCGTCGCCGTCCACGTCCCCCGAATCAGCAGACTGCCGAGTCGCCAATACCGGCGGCAGGGCTGCACTCACGTCCGTGAAGACTCCGGCTCCCTGGTTGCGCAGCAGCACAGACGGCTCGTTGTCGTTGAGAAACAGGAGATCCGGATCTCCGTCGGGCTCGATATCCAAGAACAAGACATCGGTCGTGTTGTCCTCTAAAACCGGAAGGACGCCAGCGGCTTGGAAGAACAGCCCAGATCCATCGTTCAGCAGGAGTTGATTTTGAGCCAACGAATTCGCGAAGGCCAGGTCCAGGTCTCCGTCCCCGTCGATGTCGGCGGCAGCCGCTGCCCGCGTGTCGAAGGCCCCAGCAGGGAGAGCCCCAACCCGCTCGGTGAAGCCTCCCACACCATCTCCGAGCAGCAATCGATTCTCGTAGTCCACCGTGAACCGATTTCCTTGGGCCAAAATCAAATCCACGTTCCCATCTCCGTCGAAATCCCCAGCGACCACCTCATCGGTTGGCTCCAAGAGGTCCGGCAACCCGGTTCGTTGGGCCACAAATCGGCCCTTCTCCCACAGGTGCAGCCGATTGGAAAACGAATTCGCCTCGACCAGGTCTAGATCCCCGTCGCCGTCCACATCCACCAGCAAGTTGGACCTGGTTTCATCCCGAAAATCAGCGATCACCCGGTGGCGCTCCTCCAGGACCGGTGTTTGAACGAATGGGGAGAGCGGAGCGAGCGCTAGGAGTAGATCCAGCATCATCGGGGGTGCTTATTTGCAGAGTACGGGTCGCAAAACAAAGCGCAAAGAAGACGGGAAGGCAACAGGAGCCAGCTGGTCGGAGCGGCGCCGAGCGGGCTTCCTTGCTCCGTCATAGCTCAAAACTCAAAAAGTCGCCATGGGGACATCCCCCATGCCTTCAGCGGCATTGCCACGCCCGCCGCCCAAGTGCGATGCAGAAGTTCGTCACAAGCAACAGCCTCGCAGGCTCCCGGCCGGTGGGGTCGCTACTCGCTAACCGGCTGAATTCCGCTCGGCGATCGGCCCAGCCGAAGCGCAAGTAGGGTCGCGCACCTCGGAGCGGCCCGTTCAGCCCGGGCTCCTAGACGTTGTCCGTGTCGCCCAACTGAAACCACCAGCCATCGCGCAACGGCCAGGTTCCAAAGCGCTTGTGCTTCACGCGCACCACGCAGAACCACGGGCTCGGGTGAAGCATGCCGCCCAGTCGTTGAAAACGCTCAAACCAGAACGACCATTCGGGAACGCTGCTCACCACCGCGCTGGCCCCCTCGGCCGCGGCGACTGCTTGCACGGCACGCATCAAGGGTTCCGCGTAGGCCTCATCCTCCGGCGGGCACATCCAGTCGACCAGCACGCACAATCGCTGCTGAAGCAGATCCGCCGTTCGGAAGATCGCCAGCGCGCGCAGCACGCCGTCATCGTCGCGCAATCCGAAGCGATGATAGCGGTGGCGCGGATGGTCGCCGTAGCGCCAGTTCAGATACGCCGGGTTGCGCTCGAGCGCCACGTGGTGGTGCGCGGCGATCCGGTGGTAGAGCCATAGAGCCTGCTCATCGAATCGCTCGATCCGCTCCACCTCGGCGGGCACTTCGTGCCCTGCCAAGGGCGGGAACACGTGAACCGGCAGAGGACGCACCAATTCGTAGTCGAGCAACTTGCGCCCGATGCGCCAGGCCTCTTCGGTCGGAATGCCATAGGTGAGCGGATGGTCGTCCGGCTGCGAACAAGCTTCGTAGAACTTCGTGGCCAGCTCAACGAACAGTCCCGGGCGCTTGAGTCCGGCGCGGTGCGCAGGATCGATGGCGCTGTCGATCGCGTGCAGGAAGTGAACGTGCTCACCGCCCACATCCACGCGCACCGGGATAGCGCCGTAGGTGCCGACGACTTGTTCGGTCCCGGCCGAAGCGTCTCCCGCTGCTCGCGCCGTCGCCACCCAGAACCGGATCCCCTCCGGATTCCCGTGCAGCAGCCAATCCACTTCAGCTCGCTCGCGCGGCTTGGCGCCGAGCGGAACGAAGACTCGATTGAAACAATCGACGAGGCCGGGTTCATCGCCGTCCCGGAATGGACGCAGCTCGTAGTTCGCGGTCGCCATGGCGCAGTTCAGACCAAATCGGTGTCGCCAAGGGTGAGATACCAGTTCGCGTGCAGCCAAGGCACGTCGAGCCGGCGCGGAAACAGGCGCGCAACCAGCGGATAGCCGGTGCGAACAGCTCGGAATCCCTGGCGTTGGAACGCCAACCACTCGGGTGCGGTGTCCGCGAGCAGAGCTTGCAGCTTGGATTGGCCCGCGGCGCGGGTGCGTTCTGCCAGGGCGAGGAGCAGTGCGTCGCCGCAGCCAGCCGCAGATGGATCCAGCCACCAGTCGGCCACGAGCCCGGACTCTTCCCCATCGAAGGACCCGGTTCGATAGACCGCGTAGCCGCGCAGTTCGCGCGCCGAATCCCGCGCGGTCCACAGTTCGTAGGTGCGTTCGGGGTGCGTAAGAAAGCGCCAGGTGAGGTAGTCGCGATCGCGCACGGTGACCAGACCCCGGCCCGCGCTGGCCAGCCCGAAGAGTCGATCGATGTCGTCCGGAACGGCGGAGACCTGCTCAACGTCGTAGGTCGCCGCAGCCGCGGCGTCGATCGCCCGACCGGGCAGCGGGTCTTCGAAATCCAGGACGAGTCGCGAGATGCACCGGATCAAGGTGTATTCGAGGAACCGCTCGCCCATGCGCCAAGCCACAGGGACCGGCAGCCCCCACACGATCGGCTCGCGCTCCGGAGCGTCCCCGGCGTAGCGGGACCAGTAGTCGAGCCCGAGGACCACGAACATGCCGGGTTTCTTCAGGCCAGCACGGAAGCGTGGATCGGTCACCGAATCGACGGCTTGACTGATGCGCCCTCGCTCGCCCCGATACTGAACGACCTGCGGAATCCCTGCGTAGTGACTGAACAGTTCGCCTTCGGCCGTGTGCGCAACCGAGATCTGCGTGCCAGCCGGATTGTCCAAATACTGCCAGCGCCAGACGTCCATCGAACGCGGGACAAAGTTCGGATCGACCTCGGCGAAACACCGGTTGAACATCTCGAGGATCGCCTCCTCGTCGCCAGGCCGGTAGGCCCGCACCTCGTAGTTCGTCGACTCGCTCAACGTGCTCTAGCCTGTCGCCCGAGGGGCTTGCCTGCCGAAGGCCCACCCGAGCGGGCGAGCGAAATGGCGGGAGTGCATGGGAATCGAACCCACCGGTCCCGCTGTTCACGGAACCCTACCGGCTTTGAAGACCGGGCGGCACACCAGCACCGATCCACTCCCGCATCGTGGACGTCATTCCACGGCTTCGGCGGCCTCCTCGCAAGGATCGCTTGCCCGGACCGTCTAAGGATCGAGCCCGAACACGCCCGAATCGGGAACCCAGGCGCGAAGTTCAGGGCTCAATTCGACCCGAACCCAGCCGGGCCAGCGCTCGACCTCGGTCAAACGGTCGCCGGGGGAGACCTCCCCCACCCGCGCTGCATCGCCGCGGGGCTCGCTGCGAGCGGTGACCGACTCCGAACTGGTCACCAGCAGCCTGGGGCCTTCGGGGCCAAAACGATCGAACAGGTACGGGGTTGCGAGCACCAGCGACGCCACGAGGCCGGCAATCGCGGTCAGACGCCCGATCAGACCACCGCGTAGAGCCTCGACCAGCCCGCCGATCGCGAGCGGTATCAGCCCCAGCAACGCCAGCCAGCGCGCCTCGGAGGGATTGGCGATCCCAGCAAAACGCTCCAGGGTCGAACGCTTGTCCTTGAGATCCAGGTCGGCTGCGGTGCGTGCCAGCGCCAGATTGCGACGCAGACTCCGATCCCGGGGGCTGTGCTCGAGCGCCCGCAGGTAGTAGCCAGCCGCCTGAAGCGGGTGCTCGGCGCGGAATTCGGCGTTGCCCAGGGCATGGAACAGGGCCGCACGGGAGAACACCTGATTCTCGTCGCGGCCTGGCTCGCGCGCTGGCCCGATGTCGGCCTCGAGCGCCTTCCACATCGCCCCTGCGCGCGCATGGTCCCCGGCGCGCCAAAAATCGACAGCCTCGGTATAGCGCTGATTGAGTTCGTGAGGCGTAGGAGTTTCGGTTTCGGCGGGCACCTCGATCGGCGCGATCTCGAGGTTCGAAGCTCCCCCCACCTCCGACAGCGCAGCTTCAGGAACCGCTGAGCTCTGGAGAGCCCAGAGAGCCATCGGTGCCGCGAACGCAAGTTGTCCGAGTCGTTGGGTCCAATTCACAGTCCGTCCTCCAAAAGCTCTTTGGCCGACGCGAGCAGCTCCTCGCGTTCGACACGATTCTCTCGCTCGCCGTAGGCCGCCGATTCCAGATCGTGGCTGATCCTCGTCAGGGTCGCGACCGATGCATCCGACAGCCGCGCGCCTTGGGGACCCTCGGCCCAACGAATGGAGTCACGCCCGAACCAAGCCTCGGCGGGCTCCTTGGTTCGTGCGGCCAAGAACTCGTTCCAAGCCCCAAGATCGCGCTCCGGCTCGAGCGAAGTGCGCAACTCACGTTCCAGATGGGCAAGCGCCTTGCGCCTTCGGCGATCGATGGCATTGCCCGGGTCCGCCCCGCCCTGGCGCATCGCCGTCCGCAGCGCGAACCAGGTGAGCGCCAAACCACCGAGGGCCGCCGCTAGAGTCGATTCATGGGGCGCACCTTGACCCTCCCCGTCGGGCAACAGCGCGCTGGCCGGCACGTCCTCGATGTCCTCCGCGAATCGCGCGCGCTCTTCGCCCTCGAGCGGCATGGCTCCGGCCATGGCCCGCACCCGCACCGGAATCGGATCGGTTCCAGCCCGAGAGTAGGCCGATTCAACGGGATCAAAGTAGGACAGCTCGAGGCTCGGAATCTCGCTCAGGTCCTCGTCGATCGGCACCAAGTCGTAGATCAATCGCCGGCGACCGGGCAGCTTCTCCTCGACGAATCCGAAGTACCGGAAGCCTCCGAACGCTCCGTCCGCATCGGGCTCGGGCGGCGTCAAAAACTCGAGGTTCCCCGTCCCAACCAGGTCCACCGTGAGTTTGAGCGTGTCCCCGACCGTCAGGTCGCGCGAACTGGGTGTCGCCCGCATCTCGAATTGACCGATCGCATCGACGAAGTCGAACGGCTGCCCGTCTTTCGGCAGCGCACGTACGTTTACGACCAGGTCTTCGGCGCTCACGAAGTACTGCTCGACGAGCTGCGAAGAAGTGCTGAAGAAACTCGAGCTCTGCCGCTCTTGTCCGAATTCCAGAAAGTTGCTGGGGAAGACCAACTCGCCGACCCGCACCGGCGTCACGTCCATGGCGAACCGGAACCCGCGGTAGCGCTGGCCATCGCGGACCAGACCATCCAGTTGCTCCACGCTGATGCGCTGGCGGCGATTTAGATTGAGTTCGACCTGGGAGACGCCAGGCTTAGGAGGAACCTCGTCCACGATCGCGCCCTGCAGCGAATCCCACCAGGGGAGCATCAAATTGGCGTAGTTCACCGACGCTCGGGCCGCATCCACCCAGCCGAAGGTCACCTCAACTCGGAACGGCTGACCGTCCACCGGATCGCCTTCGGGGCCGCGGATCTCGAGCAGGCCCAATTCGGAACCCACCAAGTCTTCCACCACCTGGAGCTCGCGCGGCGGCGTCAGGTATTCGGACCCTCCCACACGCACCGTGGCGCCGGGAATTTCGTAGGTCCCGAGCCGCTCGGAAAACAGCTCCACCGTCCAGCTCGTCGTCACCCGCGAACTGCGCCGGCCGTTGACGATCGACATTTGCTGGCGACGATCGGGCCCGTAGACCTTGCCGACCTTCAGGCCCTCGACTTCGGGCAACCCGACCAGTTCGGCCTGGGTACTACCCTCCACATAGACGGTCAGCGTCGCCCGGCCGCCGAGCTTGAGCACGCCAGGCTTGAGCTGACTGTTGATTCGAACCTCGCCCTGGGCCGCGGCCAAGCCGGCCAACACCGACCAGATCAGAAGCGTTCGAACAACGCTGTTCCAAAGCCCGGGGATCACCAGTCTCGCTCCACCGGCACTCGCCGGGATCGGAACAGTTCTTCTCGCAACGCCTCGCGGGCCGCTTCGATTTCGGCCAGCTTGTCGAGCAGCCGTGCCATCTCTTCCTGGGACATTTCGGCCTCTTCGACTTCGGTGGCTTGTTGGTCCGGAGATTCGCCGGACTCCTCTGGGTTCGGCGCCGGCTCGTGCTCTGGCTCGGTGGTGTCGCCCTCAGGAGGCGCAGCTTCTTCTTGCTGTTCCTCGGACTCCGATTCCTGGTTCTCTTGTTCTTCGGAAGGCTCCTGTTCTTCGGGGTCTTCTGAATCCGTGTCTTCCTGTTCAGAATCTTCAGATTCAGAATCGTCCGGTTCAGGGTCTTCAGATTCGGAGTCTTCGCTCTCCTCCTGGTCGTCTTCGGAAGGATCCTGATCCTGGCTCTGTTCCTCTTGATCCTCCGGCGGCTCGGTTTCGAGCAGCCGCTCGATCTCGCGCAAGCGCCGCTGGGCCCACTCCAAATTGGCGCGGGTGTCCGCGTGCGCGGAATCGACCAGCAGACGGCCGATCAGACTCTCGCGGGCCTCGCGGAATCCCGCGGCCGCGACCTCGAGTGCCGCGCGCTCCGGCGAGTCCTCGGGGAAGCTCGCCGGCGATTCCCCGTCGCTATTCAGCATGACCTGGGTCAGCACACCCCGAAACAGGCGCTCGGACATCCGGCAGCGCAGCGCGCCCAGGTCGTAAGCCGCGCGACGGCCGATCTCGGTGTTGCCACCCAGTGCCAAGGCCAACTCGAAGGCCTCTGCGGCCTGCTCTTCGCGTTCGAGAGCGATTTCGACGTCGAGTGGGTCGGTGCTCTCCGGATCGAGCTCCTGAAGCCAGTCCGCCGTGTGCTCTGCCAAAAGCGCCCCGCGAGCGAATTCCAACAGCGCGCGATTTGCCTCACGCTGCTCGCCGGGCGACGTGCTCAGTTGATCGAGTCCGCGATCCAGGGTCCATTCGGCCAGGAACGGTTCGCCGCGTCCAAAGGCCTCCAGAGCCTGATCGAGCGCCGCGCTCGCGTCCGCGGGATCCGAAGGCCGCTGTTCCGCTGCGTCGAGCTCAGCAGACCTCAGTTCCTCGAGACGTTCCGCCCGAGCCGCAGCACGCGCCGCTTCAGCCTCTGCGGCAGCCTGCTGGGCCGCCTCCAGGTCACCCGCGGAGGGTGTCGCGTTTGCGCTGGGAGAGCCCGGGATCTGCGCGGCCGCCGGCAAGACGGGCGCAAAGGCCAGAGCGACCGGTAAGAGCGGATGGAGAAAGTTCATCGGATGTCGCGGAATCACCGCTGGGAGCGCGCCGGCCGTTGTCGATCGCTCGACGCCAGCTCAAAGAGAATCAACAGCAGAGCCGCCGCCAAGGGCCACTGGAATCGTTCGAGGGGCACCCGTTCGAGCCCGCCCTCGAGATTGCGACGGTCGAGCCGCGAGATGCGCTTGTCGTAGAGCTCGAACAGCGGCCGCGGCGACTGCTCGGTGGATCGGTAGGAGCCGCCCGCGGAGTCCGCGAGACGCTTGAGGCTCTCCCCTTCCAGCCGGCTGACAACTTCCTCGCCGTCTGGGCCAACCAGGAACGACTCGCCGTCGCCGGTCGCGATCGGAAGCTTGCCGCCGGCCGCAGTGCCGATGCCGACGACAAATACCCCGATCCCGCGCTCGGCAGCCTGGGCTGCGACCTCGGCTCCCCGGCCGGACAAGTCCTCGCCGTCGGTGAGCAGCACGATGGCTTCGTGCGCACCGCTGCGGCCATCGAACAGCTCGAGCGCACGCTCGAGCGCCACGCCCAGATCGGTTCCGCCGAGGCGGTTGTCCGCCAGATGGACGCGGTCCACCAGATCTCCAAGCACGCTCCGGTCGCGGGTGAGCGGCGCCACGTCGCGGGCGTCTCCGGAGAAGGCGATCAGCGCGATGCGGTCCCCCCCGGCCGAATTGAGCAGGTCGTGGATTTCGCGCTTCGCTCGATCGAAGCGGCTGGGTTTGAGATCGCGCGCCAACATGGATCGCGACGTGTCCAAGCACACCACCAGGTCCAGGCCGCGCGCAACCACCCGTCGCTCGCGCACGCCGAAGACCGGACCGGCGGCCGCAACACCGAGCAGGGTGAGGGCGAATCCGGCGCAGGCGATGCGCACTCCACGCCGGGAAGGATCGGCCTCCCGTAGAAAGACGGCCAGGCGCTGGGGCGCAAACGCCGCGCGCGCGCGTGCGGCGCGGCGCCGGGCCAACGTGCCCCCCACGACGACCACCACCGCGCCAAGGGCAGCGAACAGAATCCAGGTCGGGCGCTGCCAGGCGAGTTCGGTCGCCAAGTTCCAATGACTAGAGCAAACGTTCACGTTAGACGAGCCTCCCGAACCAGGTCGCCCGCAGCAACCAGGCCGCTGCATAGGCCAACAGACCGCTGAGCAACCACGGCAGATACAACTCGGTCGTTTCGACCGATCGCAGGTGCTCGCGAGGCGTGCGCTCCAGCTCCTCGATGTCGGCGTAAATCGCCTCCAGGTCACGTTTGTCCCGGGCCCGGAAGAACTGGCCCTCCGTGATTTCAGCGATCGCGCGCAGGTCCGATTCATCGAGCTCGGCGTCGATCGGCCGAACGCCCCCGAAGGGATCCTGCACGTACTGGTAGCGACCGGCCAAGATCGTGTAAACGCGCACGTCCCGCTCGGCCGCGAGTTTCGCCGCCTGGATCGGCGTGATGTCGTCGACGGTGTTCTCGCCGTCGGTGAGCAGCACGACCACCCGTGACTTCGCATCCGAATCGGCCAGCAGCGAAACCGCCTTGGCGAGCGCTCGACCGATCGCGGTACCGTCTTCCTCCTTGCGTTCCACCCGGCGCACGTCCTTGAGAAAGCCTGTCAAGGCGTCCGAATCCAGAGTCTGCGGACAGCGCAACTCGGGATAGCGAGCGAAAATCAGCAGGCCGACCGCGTCGGCAGCGCCCTCCCGATCGTTCATGCGGCGCGCCGCAAAATCCGCGACCACATCTTTGACAACCGTCAACCGACTGCGCCCGGGCTCCAAGTCTTCATAGCGCATCGAACCCGAACGGTCGACCAGGCACAGGATGTCGACGCCCTCCGAAACATCGGTTCTCGAGTCGTTTGCGCGCAGCGGCCTCGACAGAGCGATCGACAACAGGGCCAGACCCGCCGCAGCCAACAGGGGCGCAAGAAACTCCAGGTGCTGCCGCAGGGTGCGGGGCAACGACTCGCCTTCCAGGGCTCCAACGCTAGCGCGCGGCTTACGCCTTGAGGCCATGAGCCAAATCACCAAACCGACCGGAAAGACCAGCAGGAACAACGGATCCTGCAGGTAGGTGTCGCGCCCGATCTCCAGCCCGAGCGACTCGAGCAGCGTGTCGGCGGGAGCCGGGCCGCCTGGAGAGTTCGTTCCGGCTGCTGCTTGGATTCGATCGATCACGCGACACCTCCGGCCGAAGCTTCCTGTGCCGGGCGGATGCCCTCCGTTTCCTTCGAACTCAGCAGCTGCTCACCCCGGGCAATCCAGCGGCCGGTGGCCTCCAAGAGCTCTTCGCTGGCCCAAGCGCTCGGCACTTCGCCGGCGTACTTGATGCGTCCCAGCCGCTCGAAGGTCCGATCCAGTTCGGCTAGCTCGCCTGGGCTCAATGGGGAGCCCTTCAAAAGCTGCAACCACTCGCCGTCCGTTGCGCTGGCCGGCGCCGCGCCCGCCAGCGGTGCCCCCACGGCCGGGGCCCCCACGGAGGGACCTAGAGCCTCCCGAATCAAGGCGCTCATTTCGTAGGCGCGCTCGATCGCGGCGCGCGGAGCGCGATCTTCTTCGGCTTTGCGGCGCAGCTCGCCCAGACGATCCTCGAGCGAAGGCAGCGGGCTGAGAAGCTCCTGGTCCTCGCGTCCCCCGATCAGCGCTCGCGCCCCCAGCAACAGAACCGCCAAACTGACCAGCGTCATCAAGCCCGCGCGGGTCCAGGCCGCACGCACGGACAACGACGGTTCAAGATCCGGCCAGCCCGAAGGCGGGCGCGGCTCGAGTTCGCCAGGCTGCAAAGCAGAAGTCACGGCCACGTTCACGTCGGTTGCGTGCAGCAGCTCGCGAACCTCTGCCCCGCCCCCCGCGCCCGTCACGGTTTGGGAGATCACCGGCTGGGCGATCACCGTCAAAGGCGGCAAAGCGCGCGTCGGAAGCGGCGCGAGTCCTTGCTCGCCATCGATCCACTCCGGCTCGAGCGCGGCCACGCGAAACTCGGCGGTGGAAACGAGTTCGCCCGTCCCAGGGACCCTGCCGGTCACGCGGAAGTCCGTGCCGCCGAACCAAACCCAACCGGCTTCCGGAGTGAACGGTCCTCTGTCCAGGACATAGCCCGCTGATTCGCCGGTCAATTCGAGCAAGCCGGGCCGTTCTTCCCTGCCGTGCCGAACCGTCACTCGCACGTCGAACGGCTCACCGATCTCAACCGATCGCGGACCGTCGTCGGGAGCTCCAACCACCTCCAGCAAGACCTCCGGGCCGAGCCCCTGCTGGCTCAACGCCGGCGCTGCACCGGTCAGGGCAAGCAGCAGCCAAATCCAGCCAAACCAGTTCACGCTGCCCCTCCGCCGCGCCGCGCGCGTCGCTGAAAGAGACTCAGCAGGGGGTCCGCACTGGATTGTGCGGTGTCCAGCTCGATCGGCGTGGCCCGCGCCCGCAAGCAAGCCTCGCGGAAACGCTGGTCACGCTCCGCCGCCAGCTCGCTCCAACGCGCGCGAACCCGCTTGGAAGATGTATCCACTTCACGCTCAAAGCCCGTCTCAGGGTCCAGCATGCGGACGCGACCGATGCGCGGCAGTTCGCGCTCGAACGGGTCGGTCACCCGCGCGCAGACCACATCTTGGGTACGCCCGAGGCGCGCAAGTGGACTCCACCAGTCCTGGTCCGCGGGAGCACGGAAGTCGGAGACGACGAACACCAGCGCGTGCCGCCGCAGGGTCTGCTCCATCGCCTCGATCGCCGCCGGGAGGTTTGCCTGCCCCGCACCGCGCGCCCCCATCACCGCGCGCAGAACGCGCAGGGTTTGACCGGATCCGCTGGCGGCTGGTAGATGCTCTAGCGATTCCTGGGCGAACAGGTCCAGCGAGACCAGATCGCGGCTGGTCTCCGCCGCGGCGCTGAGCAACGCGGCTAATTCGGCGGCCTTCTCGCGCTTGGTTGCCTCCGTCGAACCAAAGTCCATCGAGGCGCTCGCGTCCACGCACAGATGTACGCGAAGTTGCCGCTCTTCGCGGTAGGTCTTGATGTGGGCCTTGCGCGCGCGCGCTGTAACCTTCCAATCGATCGCTCGCACATCGTCGCCCGGTTGGTACGGCCGCACCTCTTCGAATTCGATGCCGCTGCCGCGGAACGTCGAGCGAAAAGCGCCGGACATCGCGTTCGACATGCGTCGCGACGTCTGGAGCTGCAGCCGCTTGACCCGCGCCCTCAACGCGGGCGTCAGGATCGGCTGGAGGGACTCATCCCAGCCCGCGTCCGCCGCCTCGAACTTCTCGGAAGCGACGCCCCGGCGGCCGGAGCCAGTGTGCCGTTGGCTCTCGCTCACGGAGCCGGAACGTGCTCAAGGATGCGGCCCAAGATCGCGTCAGAATCTCGGCCCTCGGCTTCGGCTTCAAAGGTCGGCGCAACCCGGTGACGCAAAACGTCCGGGGCCACCCGCTTGATGTCGCGCGGCGTCACGTAGTCACGGCCTTCCAGGAGCGCCTCGGCCCGCGAGCAAAGCGCCATGGTGATCGTGCCGCGCGGGCTCGCTCCATACTGGATCAGAGGCGCGAGCTCAGGCAATCCGGCCTCGGCTGGACGCCGGGTCGCGCCCACCAACCGGACGATGTACTCGGCGAGGCGGGCGTCGAGCCCCACGGCGTCCACCGCCCGGCGCGCCTCCAAAATTCGGGCGGCCTCCACCACCCGCCGAACTTCCTTCGGGGGACCGGTGGTCGCCATGCGTTCGAGGATCGCCAGCTCGTCGGTCGGGTCCGGGTAGTCGAGCACGAGCTTGAGCGCAAACCGGTCGAGCTGGGCTTCGGGCAACGGGTAGGTGCCCTCCTGTTCGATCGGGTTCTGGGTCGCCAGCACCAGGAACGGGCGCGGCAGCTCGAAGGTCTCGCCACCAATCGAGACCTGGCGTTCTTGCATGGCCTCCAGCAGCGCCGACTGAACCTTGGCCGGCGCGCGGTTGATCTCGTCGGCCAACACGAAGTTGGCGAAAATCGGGCCCTGACGCGGGGTGAACTGGCCGGTGTTCTGGTCGTAGATTTCCGTGCCGACCAAGTCGGAGGGCAACAGGTCCGGCGTGAACTGCAACCGCGCGAACCGGCCGTGGACCGCCTGGGCCAAGCTGGAAACGGCCAGCGACTTCGCGAGCCCCGGCACGCCCTCAAGCAGCACGTGCCCCCCGGTGAGCAGCCCGATCAAAAGCCCCCGCACCAGGTCGCGCTGGCCGACGATGACCTCGCCAAGCGAATCCTGGACAGCTCCGAGCCAATCGCTCTCCGAACTTCGAACGGGGACAGTCGAGGCGGTTCCTTCGGCGGGCTCGGGAGGGTTCATCGGAGCTCAGAAGAGGGCTGGTTGCGGAAGGCGAGCTGGGCGCTCACGGACGGTTGGGAGATCGGGTGCTGGATCGTGGGATGGCGGGCATCCTACGGCGCGCCCCGGCCCGGCGTTGGTCCGAGCCGGGGCGCTAATTCTCAACGCTCGGCCGGTACGCCGGCAAGCGGATCTAGCCGGTCATCGTTCCTCGACCGGGATGCCGGATCCCGAGCGGTCGGGACCGGCCGGTCGAGCCACGCCGCTCGGGCTCGAGGTGGCGAGTTCCTCAAGCAGAAGCTGGACTCCAGCTTCGAGCTGAGGATCGCCGCCGCGCGCGAGAGCCGTCGGGTCGTCCATGACCTCCACGTCCGGATCGACCCCGTGGCCCTCGATGCCCCAGGTCCCATCCAGCTCGTAGAAGCCGAAGGTCGGGATCGAGTGGCTGGTACCGTCGATCAGCGAGGGGTTGCCGGAGATTCCCACCAGGCCGCCCCAGGTCCGCCGGCCGACCAGCGTTCCAAGCTCGGCCTGTCTGAAGTAGTACGGAAAAGCATCGCCGCCCGAGCCGGCCCAGCCGTTGATCAGCATCGCCTTGGGTCCACGATGTCCCAGCGGCGGCCAAGTCCAATCCTCACCGTGGCGCACCGCCCAGTAGTTGGTGACCGGGCGATCGAGCAGCTCGATGAACCGGGTCGGAATCTGCCCGCCCCCGTTCCAGCGCTCATCGATCAACAGCGCCTCCTTGTGTCGCTGGGCCAGGAACTGACGCATCAATTCGTTTTGTCCGTTCTGACCGGTGTCGGGCACGTAGATGTACCCCACGCGGCCTCCCGAAAGTTCGTCCACGCGAACGCGGTTGCGGTGGATCCAATTGCGAAATCGCAGCCGGCTCTCGGAAGCCACCGGCTCGACGATCACCGTCCGCGGCTCGCCCGTCGCGTCCGGACGATCGTTGACCAACAGCTCGGTGGCCTCACCCGCGGTGCCCAGCATAGCAGCGTGAAAACTCCGCGAGGTCTCCACCGGCACACCGTTCACGGCCAGCACGTAGTCGCCTTCGTTCACATCCACGCCCGGCTGATCCAGCGGCGAGCGTGCATCGGCGTCGTAGGGACCTCCGGAGAGGATCCGCTCGATGCGATAAGCACCGTCTTTGAGTTCCAGGTCGGCTCCCAAGAGTCCTGAGGCGCTGCCTTCGCCTCCACCAGACTGCCGGCGGTTGCGCCCGTTGTAGGCGTGGCCGACGTTTAGCTCGGCCATCATCTCGCCGGTCAGAAACAGCAGATCCTCATGGCTGGTCGCGTCGGCCAAGGCTGCTACGTAACGCTCGCGTACGGCAGGCCAGTCGAGACCGTGCATGCCTGCGTCGTAGAAAAAGTCGCGGAACAAGCGCCAGGTCTCGATCAGCATCTGGCGCCACTCGGCGCGCGGATCGGAGACCAACCGAAGGCCGGAAAAGTCCAAGGTGTCCTCGAGCTTCTGCCCCGGTGCGGGGCTGACGAACCCGATCTTGCCCCCGGCAAAGATCATCAGCTTCGAGCCGTCGCCGGTGATGCCGAAGCCCCCGGCGCCGTCCAAGATCTTCTCAGCCTCGTCTTCGCCGAGCTTGTAGTGCATCAGGCTCCGAGACTCACTGCCCGTGTCCAAATAGGCCAGCGCACCCTCGAGTCCGACCAAGTTGCCGAACGAACCCGCCTCCAGCGGGAGCAGCATCGTGCGCTGCTCAAAGCCCTCGAGGTCGATCTCGGTCGGCTCGGGGCCTTCCTCCGATTGCTCGCTTTCCTGTTCGTCATCCGCATCGGTTTGTCCGTCTGCGCCCCCGGTATCCGGTTCGGACTCCTCGGGCTCCTCGTTGTCCTGCTCCTCGTCGCCTTCGACCGGCTCGGCCGGATCCTCCGGGGCAAACGGGTTTTCCACGTCCTCGCGAAGGGGCACGGCCATCAGCCGGCGGGTGTCCGCATAGATAAACGTGGTATCGAGGTCCGCGTACTCCGGCTGAAAGCTGCGTGTGGAGTGGAAATAAAGGAAGTCTCCCGAGCGGTCAAAGACCGGATCCGAATCGTCGAACATGCCGGTCGTGACCACATGCTCAAACCCAGCTTCCAGGTCGTAAAGGAACAGCGCGTCCAGTTCCGACTCGGGATGCCGGTGGCTGTAGGCGATCCAATTGGACCCCGGAGCCCAAGATGCCTCGACGCCATCCCCGCGGGGATCGACAGCGATCCGCTCGTAGCGACCGTCCTCGATCCAAGCGCACCACAGGCTGCCGTCGTTCGCGGAGAACAGCACCTTCTCCGAGTCCGGTGCCCAAACCGGATTGGAGCGCCAGCCGGCGCCCAATTCAGTGATTTGGCGCTCACCGTTTTCGCCCGCTTCCTCGATCGGCTTGCCATCCGCACGCCGCAAGTGCAGTTCGTTCTCCCCGGATCGGTCGCTGAAGTAGGCGATCCAACGCCCGTCCGGCGACCAGGCCGGCGAGCGTTCCGCCACACCGTCTGAGTGCGTGAGGTTGCGGGTCACGCCTTCGCCGACCGGAATGTTAAACAGCTCGCCGCGCGCCTCAACGATGCCGCGCTGACCGGTCGGCCCACCATCGGCAGCCGTCACGGCCCCCGAGAGATCGTGTTCGACCGGACGCAGGTTGGGCCGGTCCCCGGGAATCAGCACCTCGACCGGAACCACTTGACGATCCTCCAACTGCAAGCGGTAGAGCCGTCCGCCGTTTTCGAAGACCACGTCCTCGGGGCCGATCGATGCGAAGCGTACGCCGAATTCCTGAAAGAAGGTCAGTTGCTCGGGCTCGCCGCCGTCGATCCCCTTTGCCCATAGGTTGAGCACGCCGGCCGGGCCGCGGTCGGAGCTGAAGATCAGCTCACGCCCGTTCCACATCGGCTGTGCGTCGGTACCGGGATATTCGGTCAGCCTTCGCGACTCGAGCGTCCGCAGGTGGAACAACCAGATGTCCTGGGCCAGTCCACCCTGATAGCGCTTCCAGGTGCGAAACTCCCGCGAGCTGGGCGTGAAGGCGATCCAATCACCGGTGTTGTCCACCGTGCCGAAACTGCCATAAGCCAGCGGCAGGGCCTCGGGGTGTCCACCGTCCACCGAGACCTGCATCATGCGAGCCGCCCGCTGAAGCCCGGCCGCCTCCGTGGAGCTAAACAACACGTGGGATCCGTCTGGGGTCCAGTCGGTCGGGATCTCCTGGCCAGGGTGATAGGTCAGACGCTCGGGGACGCCCCCCTCCGCTCCCATCGTGTAGATATCCGGGCCGCCGTCGTAACGAGCCACGAAGGCGATGCGCTGGCCGTCCGGCGAAAACTTCGGGAACGCCTCCCCTCCTTCGGCCGAAGTAATCCGCCGAGCGGTGCCGCCCTCCTTGCGGACCACCCAAAGATCCGACGCAAACCGAAAGACGATCTCCGTCGCGGACACATCCGGATAACGCAGCATCACCGCGCTCGGCTCGATGCTCGAGCCGGGGTTTTGAAGCGCACCCGCCGTCGTGGAGAGCGAGAGAACGGTTGCGCCGAGGGCTGCAACCCGCAAGGGGGAAGAAAATCGCATGGAGAGGAGAACGCCTGAATGGAGCTTGGCGGACCGCCGGGGTTCCCTGGACGAGGGAGCCCGAAGGATGTGGCCCGCGTGCAGCCTGGCACTATACGGGCGCCGCGCTTGCCCGGTCGCCCGATCACCCTCAGCGGCTCCCCGGATCGTCCCTGCAAGCCGAACGTTGCGCAGGAACGGCAACGCAGCTTGGGCCGGTTTTTGGGCCGGCGACCGGCGGTCCGGCCGTTGGCACGGGTCGCTAGTGGGGATCGGCCGGCGCCAGCCGCGCGCGCCGGAATCGCACCGCCCACGGCTCGACAACCCGGGGCGCCCCGTAGCGCTGGAAGCCCAGGAAGCCCGCGGCCGGTCGATCTGCGAACGGCGGCTCGACCTGAAGCGCAAACGTGTCGACGTCGTAGAGCACGCGGCCGTTCAGCACGGTGGCCACGCGCGGTCCGCGCATCAGCACCTCGTAGCGATTCCACTCGCCCACCGGGTGCAGCAGCTTGTGCTCGGCCGGCGCCACGGCCCCGTACAGCCCACCGGTTTTTTGGTAGGGCGCGAGCTGGGTGCCGGTTTCCGTCTCCCAATTGAAGTCGTCAAGTATTTGCAGTTCGAAGCCCGCGTAGGCCGGGTCTCCTCCTTCGCGGTCGCCGTGCAGGAAGAGTCCGGAATTTGCCATCGCACCGATGCGAAAATCGACAGCGAATCGTCCGTCGCCGACATCCTCTTTGGAAATCAAGTGCCCGCTGCCGGTAGCTGGCACGAACAGCTCGCCGTTCTCGAGAACATAGCCGCCGGCGTCGCCGATCGCTTCAAAGTCCTCGAGCCCTCCCGCGAAGAAGTCGCGGAATTCCGAGGAACCGCTATCCGCGAACGCGCCGAGCTCGCGGACCCGAAGCGACCGGAAGCGAACACGATTGTCGCCGAACGCAGGGTCGGCCCCGTGGACCTGCAGGCCGATCAGCCCACTCGAAGCGAAGCCCTCCGCCTCTGGGTCCAATTGAAAATCTGTGAGCAGTTCGTGGTTCAGCCAAAACTGCACCCGCGGAACGACGCCGACCACACGCAGTCGAACGTGATTCCATTCTCCGCGGCGGTAAAGGTCGCCACCCTGTTCGCAATGGGAAAGAAAGCCGTCGGCGTAGATCGCGCCCACTTCGCCACCGGGCCGGTGATCCAAAGTGACCTGCCCCCCGCGGAGTCCCGAATCCTGCGGCAACATGTGATAGAAGAGCCCGGAGTCAAACGGGTAGTCCATCAGCACTTCACCTTCGAACTCAAACGAACCGTAGGGCTGCTCCAGGTAGATCAAGCCACCTTCGCCAGCGGGCCCGGTTCGTCCGGTCAAGCAGCCGTCCTCGATCTCCCACACGGCTTCTCCGTCGTAGCGACCGCCGGTTTGAGTCCAGCCGTCAAGGCTCTCTCTATCGAAGATCGACCGCCAGTGCGAGCGCACCGGCGAACGCTCGGCGGACTCCAGTCCCCCGCTCACGATCCACTCGGTAGCCGGCAGCCGGGCGATCAGGTCCTCCGCCGCAGACGGCTCCATGCAAGAGGTTGCGGTGGCCAGCGCATCGGCAAGCGCCGGATCCGGTGCAATCACGGTGATCGAGCGGCCATGGGTCATCGCCGCTCCTCCTTTGGGGTCGATGAGGTGCGAATGCGCAAGCCCATCGAGGACCCGGGGTTGCTCGCCCGGACCGGAGGTCGCAACGCCTGCGTGCGAAAGCTCGCGCACCTCCCCGCCGGTACCCAACTGCACTCGCCAGCCACTCGCGGCACCCGGGACGGCTCCCGAGGGTGGCGCACCCAAAGCGAGGTCTCCGCCCAGGTCGACCAAGGCGCTTTGGAATCCGCGAGTTTGAAGGACTGTCAAAGCAGCCTGCGCCGCATACCCCCTAGCCACACCCCCAAGATCCAATTGAACACCCTTTGGGGCCGCAGCCGTCCTCGCGTCTGAATCGAGGACCAACCGTTGAGCTCCCACGCGGGAGGCGGCTTGGGCAAGCTCAGCTTCCCCAGGAGGGACTTGGCGTGCTCGCGCAGCGCGCCACAGCCGCGTCACCGGCGCGCAGGTCACATCGAAGGCTCCGCCGGAGAGTTCCGCCAAGTCAGCCGCCAAGAACAGCAGGTTGAACAGGTCTTCGGAAACCTGGATCGGACCGCTTCCGAAAGCCTCTTCGAGCTGCCGCAATTCGCTGTCTGGGCGCCAACTGCTGGCCACCTGCTCAAGCTCTGCGATCCGTTCAAAGGCCGCTTCGGCCGCTTCGCGGGCGTTGTCTTGGTTGTCTTGCGTGGCGATCAGCACGCGCGCCCAGGCCCCCATCAAGACTCGCCTATACTCGAATGGGTCCGCACGCCCGGCTGACTCACCGTACCCGGCGATCCCGGCCGTTTGGGGCGTGCCTGCGACACACGCAGCGCAGAACAGGACCCAACCCAGCCAAGCCCCGCGAAACAGCCTTTGAAGGGCACGCTGCGCCGGAGAACGTCGATCGATCGAGGTGAAGCGCAAGCGAGTATCGAGGAGCGGCATGCTGAAGAGGTGGAGTCGAGAGCTTGGGCCGAGTTGTTGGCGGAGGCGCAGGCGCGGGGCGTTGTCCTTTGACGCAAGCAAGCTACCCGCTTGCGCGGGGATCCTTGACGCAAGCAGACTCGTTTGAGAGCAAGAACGTTGGTGGGTGCCTGGATTTTGGGAACTTGATTGCGACCGGCTGGCCCGAGAGCTGGTTGCGAGTTCTCGGCAGGTGCGTGGTCAAGACTGGCGTCAAGGACTTCAGCCATGGCTTGGCTAAGGACCAGGGCCTGTGGCATGGCTTCGAGGTAAGAACCAGAGAGGGAGACTGCGACTGGCCAGCGGTCGGAGCAGCCATCGATGAGGTCGGCTACAGCGGCTGGGTCAGGGCCGAGGTTCACCGCGAAACAGGCTTAGACCGGGTCCGCACCGAATAGCGCGTTCCGGACCGCGGCCCGCGGGGCGCTCACGGCAAAGCCGCAGATTGCGAACGGCAGTCTCCGAGCCCAGCCCCCGGGCCCAGCCCCCGGAGAAGCCTCGCCTCAGGACTCGGCCTTGCGAAGGCCCAGTAGATCTTCCGCCCGGTAGCTAGCAGCCGCATCCAAGATCTTGGTCGCGTAGTGCCGAATGCTGCCGTTTTGAGCTGGGCCTTCCTCGCGTTCGACCTTGTCCAGCCAGGCCTGAAAACCACCCGCCTCGCGAAGCCAGCGATTGAAGCGCGTCGGACCGGTGTTGTAGGCCATCAGGGCCTGGCGCACATCACCGCCTTGGCGCTCGATCAAAGAAGCCAGGTAAGCCGTTCCGAGCCGCAGGTTCACACGTGGTTGCAACAGGTCTTCGCGACTGGGTTCGGGATCCCCCAGCTTGCCGGCCTGCTCCGCGGCTGTGGCCGGCTTGAGCTGCATCAA
This sequence comes from uncultured Planctomycetaceae bacterium, assembly GCA_964619265.1. GTDB lineage: Bacteria > Planctomycetota > UBA1135 > UBA1135 > CAZUCE01. The sequence continues at coordinate 68,839 of CAZUCE010000010.1, read as the reverse complement.
CCCAAGCGCCCCCGCGGAAGACTCCACCCACGGACGCCCCGAACTCTCGGCGTAGACCAGTCCGGCGATCAGGTAAGGATCGAAATCGAATTCCGCCGCCGTGTGAAGGATGTCGGGAGTCAGCCGCACAAGGCGGGTCTCCGCACGCTCGTTGGCCCAGGCACGCCACGGGTCGCGATCGCGAAGCAACGCCCACGAAACCAGCGCCAAGCCCAGCGCAGCGAGGGCGCCCGCGCGCGGATGGGCACGAAAAGCCGAAAACAACCCGGCTGCCATGGCGCGCACCCGACCTGAAACGCTCGAGAGCACCTCGGCGAATTTCACTGACTCTCGTAGCGGGCGTCGATGCGGCTCAAAAGCTGTGTGCGCCAGTCATCGCGCAATCGGCCGGCGGCCGGGAGCGGCTCGAGATCACCGTTCAGCAGTCGCTTGAGCTCGCGGTAGCTGCGTTCGACAATCAGCTCCTCGGAAGTTCCGAGTCCGCGCCAGAGGCTATACGCGCCCGCGCGGGTGCCAGGGCCGCCTAGACTTCCAAAGGGCGTCGGTGGAATCCCGGCGCGATCCTGAGCACGGCGCAGCCAAACCAAGTCGTCGATTTCGCCGGTCGACTCAACAAACTCCCACCAGCGGCCGGCCGGGTCCTCCTGGCCTCGAAAGTCGATCAGGGTCAGCAGCGCGAGTTCGCGCGCAATTTCGCTGTCGTTTAGATCGAGGGTCAGCAGGTCGATCAGGGGTCGAACCGCCTGAGCCGCTCCTCCGCGCGCGAGCAAAAGGGCCGCCTGCCTGCGTCCCCCGGCGTTTGGGGTCCGGGCCGTCCGCAGCAGATCCGGCCAAGCGGCAGACCCCAGATCAGCGAGCGCTTCCTCGGCTACGGCGGCCAAGGGATCGCTGCTCCCGCGGGACAGGATCGAAAGCAGGATCGGACTGGAGTCTTGAGCACCAAGCGCCCCGAGCCCTCGCACGGCCGCGCTTTGAACCTCGAACTCCGAGCTGGCCAGCGCCGCAATCATGGCGTCCACCGTTCGGTCGCCACCCAATTCCCCGGCCGCCAGCAGCGCCGCCGCACGAACCGGCGGTGCACCGGCCCGCGAACGGGCCAGGACTTCGGGAAGAAACCCGCTCAGACCGTGGTGACCAACCGCCTCCAGCGCACCGATCTCCACCTGCATGTCGGAGTCCGCCAGCAAGCGCTCAAACAAAGTCAAGTCAGCGGCCTCGCCAGTTCCTTGGGAGACCGAAGCCGCCAGCGGCTCGGTGGCCAGGCGGCGCGCCGTCGCACGACTATCGAAGACCAGCTCGCGAGCCAGCCGCAAGCCGGCGCGATCGAGCACCGTGGCGAGTCCCTCGGCGCCGGTTTCGCGGAAGTCCTGATGGACGCGATCGAACAGCTCGCGGGCTCGATCCAAAGAAGCGTCGTCGATCGAGGCGCCCTGCTCGAGGGGCTGCTGTTCCGTTGAAGAGCTTGCCCCGGCTTCCCCCTGGACCGGATGAACCGCGGCTTCGAGGGCGAGCTCGACCAATTTTTGGGTCCGTTCCCCAAACATCACCTCGCGCTCGAGCGCCCGTAGCAACCCAGCGAAATCGGTGGGCTCCACGACACCGGAGCGCTCCTCCAAGACTCCGAGTTCTCGAACGCGACGCTCTCGGTCGAGGCCGCGCGCGCCGACCAGCCCCTCGAGCACCAGGTCAAAGGACCGGCGGTCGCGCTCGGCAAGCGGGTGACTCTCACGCCACCACTGCGCCTCAGTTTCCCAGCGAGCACGGACTTCTTCGAGATCACCGCGGCCGGCGGCCTCCGCTGCCTCGGGCGACAGCAAGAACAACTGCCAGCGCTGGCTCTCGATGCGTTGATCCACCGATTCGAGGGCGCTCGTGAACCAAGCCGGACCTTCCTCGCCGGTGAAGGTGAATCGCTTGGCCTGCCTGCCACATTGAATCTCCAGCGAGCGCTCCGAGCTCCCCGTGCCGTAGCGACCCGGCAAGCGCGTGGGAGTGAACAGCTCCAGGGCGCGGAGTTCCTCGACCAGCTCGGCCATCTCGACTTCGCTGAGACGAAACCCGTCGGAGCCGTCCTCGCTGGGCACAGCTTGGGGGCCGAGCAACTCGAGCCGCCCGCGTCCGTCCGAGCTATCGAACAACCGCACCGCAACGCTCGCCAAGTCCTCCTCCCGGAGGGTGATCCCAGCGCGCCGGGCCCGGAATCCGCGCGCGGATTCGGTCCACCAGGCACGCCAGGCCGGTCCGTCGGGCCCGAAGTCCTTGCCCGTCACAACCAACAGGCGGCGTCGCGCCAAGTCAGAAACCGGACCGATATCCTGGTGAAATTCAGCTCCGGAGACCGAACGGACCAGCGCGTGGGGAACTTCGAGGTCGTACCAATTGGCTTCCCCACCGGCCGCGCCGCGGAACCCGATCCCCGCCAGGGCCAAGGCGGCGGCGCCGCTCGCCAGCAAGTCATTCGAGCGCAGACTTTCGAGCAGCATGGGGACCTGTTCTTCCCCCATCCAAACGGTTCCGGTTCGCTCTTCGACCTCGACCAACGCTAGAACCGCGTAGGCCTGATCGCGATACAGGAAGCTCGTCGAAAAAGCCTGCTCGGTCAGAACCGGTCCGATGTCCTCAGGAGCCAAGTCAGCCAGGAGCTCGACGGCGCGAGCGGCCACGCGCGGCGACTCATCGCGCAAACTTCGCAAGGCGGCTTCGCGCCCAAGCCCCCGGCCGATTCGCATCAGGAGCTCCAGGGACCTCGAGCGCGTGTCGGAACGATCCGCATCGAGCAAGTCGGTGAGCGCGACACCAAACGCCTCGCGTCGATTCGCGATTTCTTCCTCGCCGAGCTCTTCGACCAAGTCCTCTAGACCGTCGATCTCCTGACGCAATTCGCGTTCGACCGTCGACCTCACCGTGGCCTGGGTGTGTTCGAGCAGCCCCACCATCCGCTCATCGGTCAGATACCGGGGACGGACCGTGCGAAGCGTCGCGATCAAAGGCGCGACGGAATTGCGCGGGAGCGTGTCGGAAAGTCGCTGATCTAACACGGCTCGATCCTCGGGGGTACCGAAGCCAGCCAGCACCCGCGAAGCGGTCACGATCGGCATTGCCCCGTCCAGGGTCAGGCCAGCCCGAGCCGCCCGGATTCCATCCTCACCGAGCGCCACCCATTGGGCCGCGATCAGCTTCGAGCGAGACTCGTCGAAGTCTCTCAACTCAACCAACTCCTCCAGCAGCGTCGCCGCCAGCACGGAGGACTCCACCAGGCTCGGCTTGGCCACTTCGGGGGCCTTCTCCCGCCGGGGCGGCAGAACGATCTCTTCGCCTCCGGTCTGACTCTCACGCTCCTTGGGCATCTCGAGCTGGGCCGCGGCGGGCGCGGCGAACAGCGCGATCAGAACAGCTGCTGAGCCGAGGCGACCGCCGGCGAGAAAAGAGCGGGATGTGGACATGGACCGGGAGGTGGCTGGGGGGGAGACCCGAGGCGAGCCTTTGGCTCGCGGGGGGCTACTGGGGGAAGCTGGAGATCGCTACCCCGGCAGGCCGCTCAGGATACGCCTTGGAAGCCCGCCGAAATCGCGGGCGGCGAAGACCCGCAGTGGACCTCCGAGGCGGAAGCTGCACTCAATCCGGTAGCAGGCGGCGCCTCGCCCGCGCCGCCAAGGCTGCCCGGGCCCCAGGACGCCGTTCGAGGACCTCTCGGGCGAAGAGCAGGGCTCCTAGATCTTCTTCCTCTTCCCCGGTCCAGCCTTCCCGATTCTCTCCGGATTGACGCCGGCCGGCCAGATCCCCCATGCCCCGCTGGCGCAGGTCGTGCTCGGCGATCGCGAAGCCATCGTCCTCGCCTTCGAGCAGGGCCAGGCGTGGACCGGCCGAGTTCTTGCCGATCAGGTAGCAGACCGCATCCAGGTCGGCCCGCCGCCCGACCCGCCCGCGGAGCTGATGCAGCTGCGCCAGGCCGAAGCGCTCCGCGCCTTCGATCACGATCGCGCTGGCATCCGGAACATCCACTCCAACTTCAATCACGGTCGTGCCACACAGGATGCGACTCTTGCCGGAACGAAAACGTGAAGTGGCCCGCTGACGCTCGGTGACGGATTGACGCCCGTGCACGCACTCGACGCCAAACTCCCCCAGAGGGCTCTCCCGAACCCACGCGGCCAACTCTTCGACTCCGCGCCCCTGATCGGAAGTCTCAACGCGCGGGACGACCCAGTAAACGCCTTCCCCACGCGAGCAACGTTCGTGGAGCGCGCCGAGCATCCGAGACCGTTCTTTCGGTTTCACTCTGCGCGTTCGGACCACACGCCTTCCAGGCGGCCTTTCGCGCAAGGTCGAGACTTCAAGATCGCCGTAAAGGGCAAGCGCAAGCGTTCGCGGGATCGGGGTCGCCGTCATCAGCAACACGTGGACTTCGCGCCCCTTGGAGAGCAGTGCCCGGCGCTGGGTCACGCCGAACCGGTGTTGCTCGTCGATCACCGCCAGAGCCAGCCGCGCGTAGCGAACGTCTTTGGAAAACAGCGCATGGGTCCCAAACACGAGGTCCACTTGACCGGCCGCGATTTTCGCCAGCCGGTCGCGGCGCACGCCGGCCCGCAAGCTGCCGCTCAGCAAGGTGGTTCGCAGACCGAGCCGTTTGGCGAAGGCCTTCGAAGCCTCGAAGTGCTGTTCGGCGAGCAGCTCGGTAGGCGCCAAGAAGACGGACTGCGCGGCGCAGCGCGCTGGGATAGCGCAAGCGAGCAGCCCCAGCACCGTCTTGCCCGACCCGACATCGCCCTGCAACAAACGTCGCATCGCCGAGCTGGCCGCCAGATCGCGCTCCACTTCGGAAAGGACCGTCGCTTGGCCGCCGGTCAGCTCGAAGGGCAGTGCCCCGAGCAGTTCCTCCCGTTGAGCTGGCGAAACCACAAAGCGTGCCGCGGCGCTCGAGCGACGCTTGGCGCTCGCCTTGCGTTCCAGCAGTCGAGCCTGAAGTTCAAGCGCCGATTCGATCGCCAACCGCCGCCGCGCGCGAGCGAAGTCCGCCGCCGAGCTGGGCCGCACCAGCTCTCCCACCGCCGACCGCAAGTCGGGCAGGTCTGCGCGCTCGAGGTCCTCAAGGGGGATCGGATCGGCCAGATGGGAGCCAAATTCATCGAAGGCTCGGCGCACGAGGCCGGCCAGGAACTCCGGGCTGACGCCCTCCGCCCCGGGAAGCACTGGGTGCAACGAAATCGGCTCGGGCAGCGGCTTGGCCGGCGTCCCAACCCGCGGCGAAGACAGAGCCGCCTCGCGCGCCAACACCACGCGGCCGTAGAGCTCGAGCCGCTGACCAACGGCGAGCTGTTTCGCCAACCAAGGCTGATGAAAGAACAGGACGTCCAGCGATCCGGATTGGTCCTCAAGGCGGACCCTCACGAGGACCCCGCGGCGCGGAAGCCGAGCAAGTCTCACCGCCGCCACCTCACCGGTCACCTGGACGAAGCCGCCCACACTTTCCGATGCCGTGGCCAAGTCCACGCGCGGTCCGGTGCGTTCAAGCCCGCGCGGCACCACCCGCAGCAGGTCGCCGAGAGTTTCGATTCCGAGTTCTTTGAGATCCGCTGCGCGCTTGGGGCCAATCCCGGCCAGGACGGTGATCGGTTGTTCCAGCTCCGGTTCCAGCGAGCAGGCCGGCTCGGTCTGGGACGCCCGGTTTTCGGCCGCGGGACGGCTCACGGAAGATCGAACAGCCCCGGATGCACGCTGCGGAGTCGGTCCGCATCCAAACCGAAACCGCGCCCCAGCGCAGCGCCTTCTTCGTCGGGCAACGACCAAAGGCTAAGCCCAATCCAACCGGGCAGGTTCGGGCGTCCGCGCTCGATCGCTTTCTCAAGAGCATGAAAGAACTGATCCTGCGCAGCACCGTCCAGCTCTCCACCGCGCATCCAGGGCCGCTCGGCCGCGCGAGCCGTTCGCGGGTAGCCCGCCGCAAATAAGAACAGCGGCTTGCCCAGCTCGCGCGCGAACTTGGTGCGTACGCCGATGATGCCCAGCATCGCGCGAGTCAATTCGTCTTCGGGAAGTAGCTGCCCGCGATCTTCGAAGCTGGGCCAGGGCTGAAAGAACTCGGCGCCGACCGCGTCGAGCTCGGACCAAAAGCCGACCGCGTCCAGCATCGAAGGATCTTGGACCGAAAGGGAGATGCGCCCGGAATAAACGCGCCGCAGCTTGGCGATCAATTCGGTCCAGCGGGCCAATCGCAGTTCGGCCAAATCCACGGCAAGCGAGGCAGCTTTGTGCGCGGCCCTTTGCTTTTGCACGTGGCTGGGGTTGCTGAGCAGCGCCAAGTCGAGTTCACCGGGCAACAGGAACCACGCCGCGCCAGCGCGCTCGGCCACCATGGCCTGGGCGCCCAACATGCGCTCCGCGCGATCGAACCACTCGTTCCAGGCTGCTTCGCTGGGCTGCACCAGCCATCCGCTCAAGCCAGCCGAAGGCGAATCCAGCAACCGAGGCTCTAGGGCCACTTCCATCCCAAGCGTGCGCGCACGCTGGCAAAGAGCCACGCGCTCGAGATCCGAAAGACCCGCGAACCAATGCTCCTCCCCGGCGCCGGGCAGGTGTTCCTCCGGGTGAAACCAGCCGTCATCCGGCCGTCCCGGCGCAATCGGATAGGCCACGCGAAGGAAATTGGCGCCAGCCTCAGCGAACGACTCGAAGCGTTCCCCCGAAATCCACTCGGCACGCTCCCCGGCTTCGGGCCAACCGGTCCAACCGCCCACCCCGATCTTCCAACCGATTCCGCTCGACTCATCCCCGGGCTTTGGGGAGCCGGCCTCCGAATCTGCGACTCGTTCGCCAGCCGGGACTCGCAACTCGCGAACTCGTTCTTGGAACGCCTGTTCGAGCTCGGCGTCGGAGGGATCGAGGCCACCCTCCCACAGCTCACGGAGCCCTTCAGGCCCGCGCACCCGGCGAACCACCTCGACGAACTCTGCCCGCAAGGGAACGACCAATTGGGCCGGCAGACTGGCCGCGCTGAACAGGGACGTTAGACGGCTTTCCTCTTCGCTGAGGAAGATCAAGGCATCCCGAGCTGCTTCCTCCAGGGGCCGGCCGAGGAACATGCCGGTGGACCACACGCCAACGGCGGCGCTGAACCCACCCAGACCACTCGGCCCGAGGCAGCGCTCGGCGATCCGCTCGATCAGCAGCGCCCCCCCGTCATCGGGAACGCCCGGCTCCCCGACCAGAGCGTGAACCACGTTCGCCACCGGTGAAACGAAAGCCGGTACCAGCCGCCCGGTCTCCTCGATCATCTCCGTAGCCGAGGTGTGCACGAACAGCGTGAGGCGCGGCGTCGGTGCCAACGGTCCCAGCACCTGTTGAGCGAGCTGGCGCGCCTCCTCGACCCGCTCGGTGTAGTCGATCAGCTCACGGTTTTTGACGCGCGCCTGTTCGACGAACAGGATGAACGCCGCGCCGCGCCAGGTAGTCAAGTCGTCGCGACGGTCGGGCAACACCCGTCGGGTCGACTCGATTTCTCGGCAACGCAGTTCACCCTCGATGTTCGATAGCCGCAGTCGACGCTCGAACTCACCGGCGCGATAGACGTCGACGCCGCAGCGCCAGCCCGGCACCCAGCGCTCCCAGGAACGCTCGAGCACCTCGGCATTGAGCCCGGCGAACAGCACCAGCGGGAGCCCGGTGCGCTCCGGATCGGGGAGCACCGCACACAGATAGTCTTCGGCCCGGCGGTACTCGAGCTCGGCGAGTTCGAATCTCCGGGGACCGGTCGCCATCGCCCCAAAGCTCTTGGCCAGCGCAGCGATCCGCGGCTCGTCGAAGGTCCCAACCACGATCCGCGGAACCGAACGATCCCCCAGTTCGCCGGCGCCCACAAAGGTGGCCGGAAGCCCGGCCTGCTCTAGCCGCTGCGCAGCGCGACGCCCGGCGTCTGCCAGTTCGGGAGCCTCCGCGTGAATCTCCAGACCAGCGGCCTCCAGGGCCGCTCGCCGCAGAACGAAGGCCTCTTCCAGACCGACCGGCTCAGCGGCACCTCCGCAACCGGCCGCCAGAAGAATCCAGCAAGCCAGCGCCAAGCGCTGGAGGGACCCTCCGGCGCGCTCGAGCGGCCACGCCCTGCGGCCAGGCTCCATTCGGTTCCGCGCGGCCGGTCCGCGCGGCTGGTCCATTCGGGGTCCCTGGTCCATCCGCGGGCAGTGTAGGCGCGGACCCTCAGGGGTTCGAGGGATCTCGTCGCCTGGCCATTGGCTCGTGCCCCGGGTCCTGGAACGACCCAGCACCACCCCGGGCAGAAAGAACCACAACTGGACTGGGCTCGGGCCCTTGCTTCTGCCGATACCGCCAAGCAGCGGACTCCCCCGCCTGGACACCTTCCTTCAGGACCATGCAGCGCCCCCCCTCCACCAGCATCGCCCCCCTTGCCCTCGCCTTCGCCCTTCTGATCCCCGGTCGCGCCCCCGAGGCTGCGGCTGGATCCGACGGAGGTCCTAGCGCCCACGCGAGCTACCGAGCCGCGCCGATCGCAAGGCGGGCCCTGGCCGTTTACAACGGGCTGGATCGATCCGACCGGGAAGCCGCGGTAGGCGCTCTTTCCGCCGGGCTGCTCGCCGCCGGCGATCTGGACCAGGCGTTCGCCGTCTCGATGGACGCATCGAATTGGGACGACCGCCTCGCGAACTGGAGCGCCATGCTGGGCTCCCTGCGCGAGTCCGGCCGCTTCGGCGAGGCCCGTCTGCTCGTGGAGCGCCTTTCGAACCTGGAGGAGCAACTGCGACAGGCCAAGCGGTTGGACGCCTACACCGCACTCCTTCACGAAGGGTTGGCCTGCACCGGACAGCTCGAATCTGCCCGCAAACTGGTCGCTCGCCTTCGCCCCGAACTGAGCCAGGCCACGGTGCTCTCTCTCGACGAAGCAGCAGCCGTTCACCACTGCGCGCTCGGCGATGCCCTGTTTGGTTCAGAGCTCACGGCCACCAAGCGCCTCGATGCGCTCAGCAAGTTCCCCGGAGCCGATAGCCGGGCCGCCCACGTTCAACTGGCCCTGTGCGCCCGCGCGTTCCGCGAAGGAGACACCCCTCGCGGTGCATCCCGCTTCGACCTGCTGCCCCCCTCCGCACTCGCGGAGGGAGATCCGCTGGCGGTCGAGGCCCAGCTGGGCCGCGTGCTGTCCGATCTCAAAGCCGATCGCTTCGAGTCCGCGCTTGAGCGCGCAAGTCGATACGCCAAGTCCGAGGGATCGAACGAGGCCCTGCTTTTGATCCAAGAGCACGCGCTTGAGAACGACGATCTGGCCCAGGCCAAGCGAGTCAGCGAATTGGTCAGCCTCCGCGACGAATTCGGCTGGCGCCAGGCAGTCCTGCGAGCCGCTTGCGCGGAGATCCGTGCGGGCCAACTGCTGGAAGGCGGCGAGCGTCTGGCGAAGCTCGGAACGCTTGGAGCCGAAGAAGCCCTGTTCGCCGCAGCCGCGTATCACCACCGCGGCCAGCCCGCTCCGGTGGAACAGCTGGCCGGAGGCGACCCGTCCTTGCACAACGCGATCGCCGCCCGAGAGCTCATTCTCGAAGGTGCCCGCGAAGACCGTGACGCGTTCGTCGCGCGCGTCGACGAGTTGTCTTCCGCAATGCCCACGGGCACCGTGTTTCCGCGTATCGAGCTGCTCGAAGTGCTGGCGGAACTCCGCGAGCCCCAGCTGGGTCTGCGCGAACTCGATCGGGTCCTAGACGCTGCGCTGGAGCAGCCTGCCCTTCAGAACGACATGCGAGCCCGGGCCCTGGAAATCGACACGCGCCTGCGCGGCGGATTCGGCATCGAGCAAAAGATCGAAAAGCTGGGGCCGACCGCCAAGTCGATGTCGTTCCTCCTCGGTGCCCTCGAAGCCAGCTTGTCCGATCCCGCAGAGTCCGGCCACTGATTCGCAAAGCCCCGCGGGCGTCAGCCGTCCGTGGAGCTGGGCTCGGACTCGCTGGTACCCGGCGCGGCCCCTTGGGCCGCATCCTCGATCGACTCCGCGTAGCCGAGGGCGCGCATGCGCTCGAGTTCGGCTTCGTCCATGGTCTTGAGGATCCCGATCGGTCCGGAACCCGGAATCGAACGACCTTCAAATTGGCGAGCGAACGCGCGCTCGAGCTCGGCGGCAGATTCCGCAAAGCCCTCGTCGCCGGGACCAAGCGGACTGAGCTCGAGCGGATCCACCGACAGGTCCACCAACGTGTCGGTGCGTTTGGGATGGTCCGCCTTCACATATTTGAGGGGCGGGGCTAAGCGCGCGGTGTCCTTCTGGAAGATCGCGGAGAACACGCGCTCGCCGGGAACCTCGCTTGCAAAGAGCGAAACACCCGGCAGATAGCCGGGCACTTCGAGCCCGCAGAGTTCGAGCAAGCTCGGAGCCAGGTCCACGTGGTGAACGTATCGCGACACGCGCTGGGGGGAGAATTCTCCATCGCCGCGGTGGACAACCAGCGGCACCCGCAGCCCCTCTTCGAACAGGCCGCCGTGATCCGGCAAGTGGCCCTGCCGCTGCCCGAGGGACTCCCCATGATCGGAGGTCACGGCAAGCACTCCGTTTTCAAGCACCCCCTCGCCCTCCAGCAGACTCAGCCACTGACCCAAACGGCCATCGACGTAGTAGATGCCTGCGTCGTACAGCGCGATGAGCGCCTCCAGATCTTCCGCGGTCGGTTCACGGGTGCCGTGCCACAGGCGCGCGCCATCGCCGCGTTCGAAGTGATCGGCCGCTCCCGGCAGAAACCGATCGCGCATCTTCGGCGGCGGTGAGTAGACCAGTCGCGTGTCGGGCGAGATTCCGCCGGAGTGAATGTCAAACACGTGCAGGAACAGAAACCACGGGCGGCCATCCCGCTCGTCGAGGATGGCCTCCAAGTTTCGGGTTGCCGCTCCAGCGTTCGGGTGCTTTTCGAAGCGATCGAAGCCACGCGCAAATCCGTGGCGTTCGTGGATCCAGCCCTCGAAGAACAGCGCGCTGGTCTGGTAGCCCACTTCGGAGAACCGCTCGGCCAGCAGCGGGAGCTCCGGAGAGAGGGCGCGCTGACCGCCGACCACCTGGTGCTGATCGGCGTACAAGCCCGTCAGCATCGTCATATGGGACGCAAGCGTCCACGGCGCGCCGCTGTAGCAGTTCTCAAACAGCCAACTGCGCTCGGCCAGGGCATCCAGATTCGGCGTCGTCTCTCGCCCGTAGCCATAGGCCGACACATGGTCGGCGCGCAGCGTGTCCAAGCTGATCAGAACAACATTGGGTTGAGCTCCAGCTTCAGGCCGAACTCCGGTCAAGGAGCTCCCAGCCTCCAAATCGGTCCCAGCAGAACCAGAATCCTCACCCGATTCCACAGGGGACGGACGACCACAGCCGGATCCAGCGAGAACCGCCAGGGCGGCCGTTCCGATCCAAAGGGGCGAAAACACGTTCAGGGGGCAAAGTTGGTGGACCCAAGGCAGAGCTTGTGGGGCGGGGTCAAACGGCGTCTGCCCCAGCAGCTCAATCCTGGCCAAGCGCAAATCCCGAAGGGGACGGGCCGGGTGCGGATCAGAACCGGAACGTGCGCAGGGCCAGTCCGATGACTCCGTCCCCGTTCAAGTCGGCGCCTTCCATGGATTCGTCCGCCAGGAATGCGCCGCCGAAGACCCCGTCGGAGATGATCGCCGGCGTGTCCGCGAACGTGTTGAGCACGCCCATGTTGGTTGGATCGCAGGAATTCAGGGGCACCCTGAATAAGATCGTGTCGCTGATGTCGAGGTCGCCGTTCCAGTCGAAGCCATCGGAGGCCTCCGAGACCCGGAAGAACGCCTGGGTGGCAGCCACGGTCAGTCCCGAGTTGGTCGGCTGAACGGCCCAGCCGCGGCCGGCCAGAATCATCTCGTTGCGGTCGGTGGAGAACAGCAGCCAACTGGCCAGCGAATCCTCCAGGTCGATCGAGCCTGCGTCCTTCGGGATACCGCTGCAGCCCACGTTGAGGTTGAAGCCAGTCGGTCCTTCGAGCGCCGCAATCGGGGCCAAGCCACCGATCGGATCTTCGGCCATCCAATCGACCGCCACCAAGATCGCCTGGGAGGCGTCCAGATCGTCCGGGTCGAAAAATTCTTCGTCGTAGGCGACACCCGCGACCGGATCGATCCACCCCAGGCGCGCCAGGAATTCCGGGGTTTCCGGATTCGCAACGAGCTGCCGCTCGGCCACCACGTAGCGATCGGCGAGCGCGATGACGCCGCGCGCGCCGCCCGCCAGGGCCGGATCGATCGAACGCATCAACCCTAGGGAGGTTTCGGCATTCGTCGGATCGCCGAGCGGAGCCCAGCGCCAAATCAGATCGTCAAAGTCCGTGTCCCCGTTCAGGTCGCAGCCCGGCGCGGGTCCATATCCGGCCTCTTGACTAGCCACTCCAACGGTGCCCTCGGTGAGCAAGAGCCGGTTGGCGGCGGGGTTGGTCGCACCCGGCAGTTCGGTGTTGGTGAACGCCGAAAGCGCGCCGAGCTCGAAGCGAGCGAGATGGAGAACATCTTCGTCCTGATCGGTGTCGGCGCCGGAAGAGCACTGGGCGGGCTGCAGCAGCGTTCCGTTCAAGTTCGCGTTTTGGGCCTCCTCGCTGACCAGCAGCGCGATGTCCCACACGTCGATAGCGCGCAAGCGCACCTCGATGACCTGACCGGAGGTCGGGGCCGCCAGCGAACTGGTCAGCAGTTCAGGATTCGGATGGGCGGCTTCCACGAACGCGATCACGCGCTCATCGTCTGAGTCGGTGTCGGCGTTTTGATCCCCGTTCACAGACTCATCGAGAGAAAGAACCAACAGGCCGTCCTGCTCGCTCAGGATTTCAGGAATCACCGAGCCGGTCGTGCCTGCGGCCGAAAAGACCGTTTGAGCAACTTCCGGAGCGCTCGCGTCCACGAACCGCAGCGTAGTTTCATCGGTGGCTACGGGCGCCTGGGAAGAATTGAACCACAGCCGCCCACCGGACTCGATCGCCGTTCCACCGTCGATCAGGGTGGTCACGAACTCAGGTTCGAGCTCGGCCGGATTCCAGCGCAGCAAAACCGTCTCGTCGGCCGCGACCGTGTTCCACTGGTTGTTACCAGCTTCGTCGACGACCAAATAGAGGTTGGTTCCGATCGAGTGCACCTCGCGCGCGGCCGCGCCTGAGACGAACTGATCGCCGGTGGTGAGGTCGATCGCGACCAAGACGCCATCGGACGTATCGGAATCCTCGTTGAGATCGGCGGAGGTGAGCCCCCCATCCTCGTCGGCGAGTCCGAGCGCATAAACTCCCTGGACGTCCAGGAGACCGGCAGAATCGAAGGAGAACGTGCTCGTGCGTAGGTCGAAGGACTCGTCGTCGCCCTCGCCGCAGGCTGCCAGGGCCAGCAACGGGAGCGCCGGCGCGATCGCACGAGCCAGCAGGGAACGGGTCGAGAGGGAACGAAGAGCGGAGGCGCGGGCGGAGTGCATGGTCGCGGCGTGCTGGAGTCGGGCGGGTCTCGGCATCCTTCGCGAAGCGCTCCGCGGGGGCCGGGAGGGGCACTCTACGGGGATCGGGGAGCTTGGAACACCTGTCCGGGCATGCAGGTCCGATCTGCGGGCGTAGGCTCGGGACCCAAGCGGGGTAGAGGCCTATCCGGGGCGTACGTGCGAAACCGCCCGTTCCAGGGGACGCAAGCCCACGCAAAGCGCTTCCAACCCCCTCCTCCCCGGCGCCTTCCTCCTTGCTGTCCTGCCTCCTCTTTGCGCGCGAACGCCTTGACCCGACCCGATCTCAAGCTCCCGACCCGTCCACCCGTCGCGCACCCGCCCGGCAGCACCGGCCCGGTCCTTCGGCGGCTCGCCGCCGGCCTGGCGCTGGTGGGCCTCCTGACCGGGGTGGCCTCCGCGGCCCCTCGCTCGGCCGCACCGGCCGCACCGGCCGCCAAGGTCGCGGTCACCGTCAACGAGAAGTACATCCGGCGCCTGGAGGTTTGGGCGCGCTCCAGCCACTCCGTTCGATCCCACATCGAGCCTCAAAGGGCCGCGGAGACCGTCACCCTCGCGGTCCAAGGGCGCATCTCGAGCCGGCGCGGACGCGAATTGGACCTAGCCCTGCTCGACCTACTGGGCTCTTCGCGCGGGCCCGATGCCGAGCCGGAGGAGGAGCGGCTCAGCGAACTATGGCTCGCTGGGCTCCATCAACGGCTCGCGGAGCCGGGCGCCAATCCGACGCTCGCCCTGCTCGCCGACGAGCTGCTTGGTCTGGAGCTAGACGAGGACTTCGAGCCCGAACACCTTTTGGGCGCCGCCGAGGCGTTGGTCGGACGGCACCATCCGCGCACGCTCCATGGCCTGACTCGTTTGTCCCTGGCTCCGGGGCAGCCGGATTCGATCCGAGCCGCCGCCGGGCGAGCCCTGGCCGGTTGGCCCGCGGAAGCCGCCAGTACCGCGCTGCTTGAAGCGGTGCTCGCCACCCCCGGTGGGCTGCCCGAACGAACGCGGCTGCTGCGACACCTGCGCGAGCTCGAAAAGACCTTCCGTCCCCCCGGCGATTCCACCGGTTGGACCCTCAGCCACCGCAAGTCCCTTGGGCGAGCGGGCCTGAACGACCTGGTCGCCGCGGACTGGAGGTTGGCCTCGCACGCGGTCGAACTCGCGCGCTTCAGCGAGCCAGAATCCGTCCTACCTCGCCTGGTCGAGGCTCTTGCAACCTGGCAGCGTCGCCTGGAATCCGCCGAAGAGGCGATGGACCTGGTCGGCGTGCTGCGGCTCCAAAATGAAATAGGCCGCGCCCTGTGCGATCTTTCGGGAGCCTCCATCGGCCCGCACGTCGATCGCTGGCGACAATTCCTCTCCAGTCGACGCCGCAGCGGCGCGCCGCTCGAGCCCACCGGGCAAAGTCAGAACAGCACCGTGGCGAGCTTCTTCGGCCTGCCCATCGATTCTGGCTCGATCGCGTTCGTTCTCGACCAATCGGGCTCCATGGGCGAGGCGGCCCCCGCCGGCAGCGGCAGCAGCAACAGCACCGACCTCGACCATTCGCGCTTCGAATCAGCGGCTCGCCAGCTTTTGGAGTCCTTGACCGCCTCGAGCCCCGAAACCCGCTTTCACGTCGTGTTGTTTTCCGGTCGAGCGCAGGTCTGGCGAGACAAGTCCACGCAGGCAGACAAGCGGGGCCTCGAAGCGGCTCGCGACTGGCTCAATCACCAGCACCCCAATGGTGGAACTCATCTGGCGATGGGCTTCGAGGCTCTGCTCGACCTCGGGACGGGCCTGGACGACCAGGGTCGGCTGGCCTTCGACACGGTGATCGTGCTGTGCGATGGGCAAACGGTCGAAGGATCCGCCTGGGCCCGCCGTTGGCTGGACCGCTACGGGCATCCCGCGGGGTTGAAGATCCACGCCGTTCAAATCGGAGGAGCCCGGGCCCACGCCCTGCGGACCCTGACCGAAGAAACCGGCGGAACGATGATCGAGCTCTAGCCGCCCGTGGGGCAAGCCCCGCCGCCGGCACCACCCTGGGCACTAAGAAGAGCCGCGATCCGCTGCGTGCTTCATGCCCGCCCGGATCGGGTCGCGCTCGGCGAGGCCCGCTAGGCAGGCGTTCAGCGCTTCCTCGGCGGTCGCCCCTCTCCACCAGGGGTAGGTGCCGCGCTCCAGCTCGATCCAAGGGTCCCCCAGCCGGTCCGGTTCGGTGTAAACGCGCACGACGAAGGGCGCTTCATTGCCGGCCAAGTCGCGCAGGACATCGAGACGAATCCACCGCGTCGATGTCTCGAAGTGAACCTCGAGTTCGATCGACCGGACGTGCTCGAGGGCGTAGCGCGCGTAGGCCGGCAAGGGGAAGGGGCTTGGTCCCATGACCCGTGCGAACCTACTGTCTCGGAGCCCATCCGCGCGCTTTGCCTACCCCGCGCGTCCCGGTCCCGCCTCCCATGCCGAAGTCGACCTCCTTGCGCACCTCTCCCGTGCAGTCCCGCTCCGTGCCCCTCGAGACCCGTGTGATCCAAGGCTGCCTACCTGAGCCGGCCACTCCGAGGCGCATCGCCGCCGACTTCCGTGCGTTGGTCGCCGGCGGCCTGAAGTTGAAACCCGCTGGACAAGCCCGCCCCACTCTAGCTGCCCTGGAACGCCGCGGCGACGTCCCCCGCCACCGGGTTCGCCTCTTCGACCACGACCTGTATCTGACCGACTTCCGCCACGACCACTGGCTGAATTTCCTCGTAGCCTTCGTGGTCCCAAGCGGCGCCGGGCGTTCACGCAGCTGCTGGCCTCGGATTTTTTACAAGGACGCGTCGCTGGTCTGGCGCGTGGCCAGTCACTTCATCTCCACCGAACAGGAGCACTGGATTGGCAAAGGCGCTGTGCGCTGGGAGAAGCGCAAGGACGGTGAGTACCTGACAACCGCCGAGGAAACCACCGACTTGCCCTACGAGCTGCAGTACGCGCTCGACGAAATCAGCCGGCGCCGCAAGAGTCAGCGCGACGACGACGCCGTGCACCTCTACCTGCGGCGCGGCGGCTCCCATCGCACCGAACCCTTCGCCGACTTCACCCGCCCGCGCGACCGGGACGCCGAGCTGTATCGCGTGAATCGCGGCCGGTCGATTGCCCGCTTTGCTCGAAAGGGAGACCCGACCTCGCTGGTGTTCACCAAAGGCTACGAACCGGACTTCTCCCGGGGAGTCGTCGAATCGACGCCCTCGGGGAGCCGGCTGTACGGGGGTCCGGTTGAGAAAGTGCGCATCCTCTCGCGCAACCGCGAGATCCAGTTTCAGTTCGTCGCCTCCCCAACGCATGCCTTCGTCAACCATCCCCAGACCCTGACCACGGCACTCTCAACCTACGGCGTACGCACCGTGGACGTGCTTGGCGATGAACACGCGTTCCTGCCGGGCTTCGAATACCACTTCCTCGATGACTCCCTCGATCCGCCCGAGATCTACAGTCAGATTCCGCAGGGCTGGGCCGGCGATGCGGGCACCCACGACAGCGAACGCGCCGACGCCTCGCCGTGGATCGAGCAAATGCCGATCATTCGCCAATTCCGGCGCAAGTACCTGGGCGAATCCGGCGTCTAGCGTTTCGGCTGCCGAACCGAGTGCCGAAAACTCGGCGAGAGGCCCTTCGGTGTACGCGCAAACCCAGCCCTCGCTGGGAGCCTTGGAAGGCTCGATCCACGGCCGGCTCCCGGTGGATGCGGTTCAAAACCCGGGCCCATGGGCCGTGCCGGAATCGGGCCGGCTGGACGGGAACGGCTCGCGCCCTGAGGACCCAGCGATCGGCCCGCGGGATCGGCGCGGCCGGTTGCCGGGGGAGAAACCCTCCGGTCTTGGACTCGAGAATCGGAGCCGCCGCAAGGGTGGCTTCATGGGCAGAGGACTCGCCGGAGGGAATCGCAGGGTCTAGGGCTCCTAGGATTCCGCCTAGACTCCCGGCCCCTAGACTCTGGCAGCCGTCCTAGGCTGTCCGCTTCTCTCCCCTGTTCTTCTCTCCACAGTTCCCGGCGCCCGCTCGCCAGGCCCTCCCCTCTCCCGTTCCTATGCGCCTTCTTCTCGCTCTCTGCTTACCCACCCTGATCGCCTGCACCTCCGAGTCTTCGGTGGTCTCGGACGCGTCCGCCTCGGAAGCCACCAAAGAAATGGCTGCCGAAGCTATTGAGGCCGCCGACAAGATGGCTTCCGAAATGGCTGAGGCGACCGAAGATATGGCCTCCAAAGCCGCCGAAAAAATGGACGACATGCACGACAAGATGGGCATGGAGGATGCCGTGGCTACCAGCCCCATGGAGCCTGACATGGACCCGATCGAAGGCCTCCGCGCACACATCCTTGATTTTTCCGCTAAGCCCGAGCACACCGACCCGGTCGTGAAGGTCCAGCACCTGCTGGTCTCGTTCGCCGGTACCCGCACAAGTGCTACCCGTTCCCGCGAAGAAGCCGAGCAACTGGCCGGCGAGCTCTTCGCCCGGATTCAAAAAGGTGAAGACTTCGACGCGTTGGTCAAGCAATACACCGACGACAGCCACCCGGGGATCTACACCATGACGCTCGGATCCCCCGCGGCGGGACAGCACTCGCGCTACGGTATGGTCCCGGCGTTCGGCAACGCGGGGTGGCGCTTGGCCGTCGACGAAATCGGCGTGGCGGGCTTCGACAGTTCCGCGAGCCCCTTTGGTTGGCACATCGTCAAGCGGGTCGCCGAGTAATCCGTTGCGCGCCCTGGGCCGCGGTGTTCGGATTCGCTTTGGCGAGCTGCTCGAGCCAATCCGCCCCCGCCGCCGGGCAACTCTCACCGGAAACCGAAGGACTGCTGCAGGCTGAGCTGGCCTGGGGTCCGTGCGTGTAAGGCCTGCCCGGCGGAGGTTGTCACTTCGCGGTTCGGCTCGACGGCGAGGCGCTCTTTTGCGACGGCGCTGGAATCGACGACTTCGGCTACGCCTATGCCGCGGATGGACTGTGCCACACGGTGCAGGCAGCCTCGGTCCCCGGCCGCGTCCAACAGCTCCAGCTGATCGCTGGGTCGCCCTGACCGCCTGCGAGGGGCTCATGCGAGCCGCTGGCCGAAGGCACGCCCGTGTGGGCTATTGGACGTCGAGCTGGCGCGCGAGTCGCGCCAAGGCTCTTGAGAGCAAGGTCCAGGTCGCCGAGACGCTCTTCCCCATGCGTTCGGCGATTTCGGCATGCGGCAAACCCACCACTCGAGCCAGCAGGATCACTTCCTGGTAGTCCGGCGGCAGATCCGCAAAGGCGTGATCGAGCCGTTCCAACTCTTCGTGGGCCGCCGCGTCGCGACTCGGCGTGAACATCGACTCGAGCCCGCGCAGGATGTCCGAATCCTCGGCTCCTGCGGAAACGGGGCGCTCGCGACTCGCATCGCGCTTGTCCCGGGCATAGAAGCGCCCCCGGTCGACCACCTTGTGCTCGGCTGTGCGGAACAGCCAGTTGCGAAAACTGGCCTCGCCGCGGAATTCGAAGCCGTCGAGCCGCTCGAGGGCCTCCCGGCAAACCGACTGGACCAGGTCTTCGGAGGATTCCTTCGAACGAACGCGGGGACCCATCCTCAGCCGAACGTAGGCCCGCAGGCGAGCCACGTGGTCCGAAAGCAACTCCTCGATCGCCAGCCGATCCCCCTTCGCCGCCCGCTCGACCAGTTCGGCAGTTCTGGGGTCTTCGGGAACCTCGGTTCTGGGGCCTTTGATGTTCGGGGTCTCCATGGGGCGTCTCGCCCCCTATCGTAGTCCCTTTCGAGCCATCCTAAAGCCATGCTCAGTTCGGAGGACGAAGAAGCGGAGGCCGCGCGCCTGGAAGAGCTGCTGGCCAAGTGCCTGGAGCTCGGTCCCGAGCTCGGGCCGCTGGCCATCGAGAGGGTTTGCGCCGAGGCCCCCGAGAGCGCCAAAGGCCTGCGAGTCCACCTGCAACGGCTGGCCGCGGTCGGCATGCTCCCCGACGAGCTGTTGCCCGAGTCGGCGCGCTCCGGATCCCTGCCGAGTTTCAAGGGCTACCGACTCGAGACCCTGCTCGGCTCGGGGGGCATGGGCGTCGTCTACCGAGCCATCCACGAACCCACCGGGCAGCTCGTCGCCCTGAAGACCGCCGACCCCCGCGTGCCCTGGTCGGACCGCGCCCGCGAGCGCTTCCGCCGGGAGGTTTCCGCCATCGGCCGGGTCGATCATCCGCATGTGATCGGGGTGCTCCAAGTCGGCGAAGAGGCCGGCTTGCCGTTTTACACCATGCCCTTCGTGAAGGGCGTCACCCTCGCCGAGCTGCTCGATGGCCTGCGAGCCCGAACGCAACCGGGGGAACCGCCCTCCCTGGCCGCACTGGGTGCCGCGTTCGACGAACGCATCGACGGCGGCCGAGCCGACGAACATGCGTTTTCGCGCGGGCTGATGGCCACCCTGTGTCGCATCGCCTTTGAAGTGGCCGGGGGCCTACACCATCTGCACGAGCAGGGCATCGTCCACCGGGATGTGAAGCCCTCGAACATTCTGGTCGACATCGAGGGTCGCGCGCATTTGTTTGACCTGGGGCTCGCGCACCTGATGGACGACCGGCGACTTACGCTGACCGGTGACTTCGCCGGCTCTCCCCAGTACGCGGCCCCCGAACAAATCAGTGCAAATCGCGGCGGAGTGACCGCCCGCACCGACGTCTACGGGTTAGGCGCGACGCTGTACGAAGCGCTTTCCCTGCGGCCCCCGCTGGTCGGTCGAGACACCCCCGACCTCCTGCGCCGCATCGTGCGCGAGGAACCACCCGCCCTGCGCCATGTGGCGCCGGGGGTCCCGCGCGACCTCGAGATCCTGTGTGCGAAGTGCCTCGAGAAGTCCCCCCGCCATCGCTACCCAACCGCCGCCGAGCTGGCCGCCGACCTGGGTCGCTTCCTGACCCTCGAGCGGATCCAGGCACGGGCCCCCGGCCGGCTCAAGCGCGTGCTGCGCAGCGCGCGGCGCAATCCAGCGAAAGCCACGGCCCTGGGTCTCGCCGGCGCCATCCTGCTCGGAACTCCGGTAGCGCTCGCCGTTCACACGCGCCAACTCGGACAGCAGCGCGACGCGGCCAACCAATCGGCCGCCGCAGCAAGGCGCGAAGCAAAAGCGAACCGTGAGGTCTCCAGTTTCTTGCAGAGCCTCGTGCTCGGCCTCGAACAAAGCCAGCGGCCCGGCGATCGAGCGGCTGCTCGCGAGCTGTTGCACGTCGCCCGGCTGAGGCTTTCCGAGGACGAACAAATGGCGCCCGCCACTCGCGCCGGGCTGCTCGAGACGGTCGCAAGCATCCTGGCGGGCATGGGCCGCGAACTGGAAGCGCTCCCGCTGCTCGACATCGCGTTCAACATCCGCCAGGTCGAACTCGGCACCGGCCACCCCGAAACCCGGACGGCCCTGTTCGAGCTGGTCGATTTGCACGTGAAGCTGGGCGACCACTCGAGCGCCCGTGGCCTCGCCGATCGCGCCATCCGGGAAACAGGCGGAGAGCTGCGCCCGGCGGAACTCACCTCGCTCGGCAACCTGACTTTGGCCGAGGGCCACGTCGGCCGGGCACTCGGATACTTGCGCGAGGCGTCGATGGGCATCGAAGGCTCTGAGAATTCCCCTTCGATCGATCCAATCGCCATCCTGCGCTCCTTGGCCACCGCACAGCTCGCTTCCGGTGAACTGGAAGCCTCGTTCGAGTCGGCCCGCAAAGCGATCGGCATCGGCGAACGGAATTGGGATCCAGATCCCGCGGAACGCGCGCGCAGCTTCGAGCTGCTCGCCTCCATCCAAGATGCACGCGGTGAACCGGTTGCAGCCCTGCGGGCACGCGAGCGAGCCGTCGACCTGCTCCGCGCCCGGGGACTCTCCAGCACGCCAGCCGCTGAGCGAGTGCTCGAACGAATGGCCCAGGATTCAAGCAACTTGCCCGCGGGAGGTCTGCGGCCTGAAGATTGGTTGGCGCTGGCTGAGATGCGGGACGGCGAATCAGCTCGCGCCGCCTTCCTGGCGGCGCTCGAGACACTGGAAGCACTCGGGGCGGCTGCCGAGCCCTCCCTCACCGGACG
Organism: uncultured Planctomycetaceae bacterium; assembly: GCA_964619265.1. GTDB lineage: Bacteria > Planctomycetota > UBA1135 > UBA1135 > CAZUCE01. The sequence continues at coordinate 47,346 of CAZUCE010000010.1, read as the reverse complement.
AGCCCACGTCGGACTAGCTCGCTCTGCGCTCACCGCTGGCGATCGGGAAGGTGCCCGGCTCGAGTTAGACAGGGCGGCTCCTTTTCTGGAGCAGGCCAGGGGCGACATTCGCTTTGGGGACGAGTGGTTCGAGCTGGAGCTGGACTGGCTTGAAGGCGAGCGCACAGCCGGACAGATCCTCGAGCTTCCGAACGATCACTTGGACCGCGCTCGCACCTGGTTCACCGGACGAATCGAGCGCTCCGTGGAAATCGATCTGGATCTCATTTTGGGCTTGCGCCGGCGGGCCGCCCGATTGATCGAGCTGAACGCTCCCGAACAGGCGCTCCTCCTGCTCGACGGTGCGCGCGACCTGGAACAGCGCTTCGGTGCTCGCTCGCGCGTGACCTTCGATCACGGCCTCGCCCAATTCGCCGGCAGCGCTTACGGCGAGGCCATGCAGCGCGGCATCACTTCGATCCAGGCGGAACGATTCGACGAGGCACTGGAGGCGTTCCGCACTTGCGCCGAACTCAAGCCAGCCGACCCGGTCAGTCACATCAATCAGGCCTGCGCCCTCGCGCGGAGTGGAAGGTCAAGCGAAGCCCTAGCGGCCCTGGAACGCGCCGCCGATCGCGGCTACGCGCACCATCCCGATGCCATTGACTTGACGGCTAAGGACCCGGACCTCAGCGCACTCCACAGCGACCCCCGATTCGCGCGGTTCATCCAGAGCCTGCGCGACGAACTGGCGGCCACGGAGCTTTCCTGGAAAACGCTCCGGTTCAGGGAGCCTGCGGGCCTCGACCCAAAGCAAGCTGCGCCGCTGCTCGTCGTCCTGCACGCCTCGGGCAGCACGCCCGACGAAGTCCTGCAAGGCCCCTGGGCTGAGATCGCCGAGACCCTTCAAGCGCGCCTGCTGGCACCCAGTGGACGGTTTCCCACTCGGCGTGACCCCAAGCTCGGCATGAGCTTCGCCGGCAGCCCCGAGCGACTCGTCGCGCGACCCAGAACCACGGAGACAAGCGTCCGTCACGCCATCAGCGCGCTCCGGGAAATCCGTCCGGTAGATCCGGAACGCACGATCCTCGTTGGCCAAGAGCTGGGCGGTACGATCGCGTTCCGCCTGATGGTCAGTTCTGCCGGACTCGCCCGCGGGACGCTTCTGATCGACGCGCCGCTGCCCCTCGAACTCGTCGACGACAGCGCACCGGGTCTTGCCGAACAGGGTTTGGCCGTGGCGGTTCTGGCCGATCCTTCCCGCCCCCTCCCGCGACTTCCCGGGCAGACCGTCCTCGGCGCCAACTGGGAGGCCACCCGCCGGGTTCTCGCCGGCTTGGGCTTGCGCGCCCGGGTGGACCTGGCTCCGACCGAAGCGCCCGATCCGAGTCAGTTGATTGAGATCCTGCGCTTCTTAGGAGCGCGCTAACGGCCCGCGGCGAGCGAAGTTCTGCCGGTGCCGCAGCCCGATTCCGAACTGCGACGCCCGAGGATCCAAGAACCCGTGGAACCCACTTTCCCGGGTCTGGCTCCCGGGTCTGGCGCCGACTACTGGAAGTACATGTCGGCTGCCTGACTGACCCCGACGATCGCACCGGGATCGGCCTGGTCGAGGATGAAAAAGGCGTGGCGCAGCTCGAGGCCAACCAAGGCCGGGGGCAACGCCGTTGCAAGGTTGAACGAAACCGTGGAGTTGCCTTCTCCGTCGAGGATTCCAAAGCAACCGTTGAGCGCGCCGCCCAGACAGTTCTCAAGGCAAGCCTGGAGGTAGACGTCCATGTTCAGCGGGAACTGGTGGTTCTGGACGATCAGGCCAGGCGTGTTGCCACCGAAGCTGCCGAGCAAGAAGTGGAAATTGCCGGCTTGATCCGGGCTGGTTTCCAGTGTGAATTCCAAGGAGATCCCCGATTGGATCTGCTGAAAGCTGGTTGCCGGAGTCAGTCGTCCAAGCGGCTGGGGAAGCCACAAGTCCTGGATTTGAGTCGGTGCCTGGGTCGTCGCGAGCACCGACCCGACCTGGGCGACGACCCGCTGGATCGTGCCGCCGGAGTCCGCAACCAAAAAGTTGTCCGCATCGCGCACCATCGAGACGGCATCGCTACTCAACGGGTAAGCGTAGATCAGCCCCTCGGTCGCCTTTTCAAACACGCGCACGATCCCGCTCGCCCCGCCGACGTACAGCAGGTCATGACTTTGCCCCAGCGAGTCGAGACCGCTGCGAGTCGAGGTGAAGGCATCGAATCCGGGGCCGCCGAGGGTGCTGTCGACGAAGATGTCTCCGTTTGGCGAGCCGGCGTAGAGCAGATCGCCGTCCGGGGCCAGCGCCTCGATCGCGAAGCCCGGTGCGTTGATTTCCATCACGGCGCCTGAGTTCGCGTCCACGCGAAACAAAAGGCTGTTGCTACCGCCCGCATACAACTCATCCCCTTGCACCGCCATGGCGCGCAGGTCGCTGTTCAGGAAGAAATCCAGGGTCAAGGCCCCCGAATTCATGTCGTAGCGATACACGTTGCCGCTCTGCGCGCCCAGCAGCAGCGTCTCGCGATGCTGGGTCATCGAGGACATGGGCTCGCCGGTCGAGGCAACCAGCGAGAACGGTCCACCATCCGCATGGGTTGTGTAGAGCGGCCCATCTGGAGCCAACACAAAGAGCGTGGTCTCGTACGAGTCGTGCAAGAGCTGCCCGAAGACTGGGGCGGCGGAAAGGGACAGGAAGCCTGCGAGGGCGAGCGAGCCGACTTGAAAATTCATGGGCGCCATGAGCCAGGGAGTACCGAGCCGCCAGAGAAAGCGGCTTGGGAACATGGAGGCGGCCTGTGGAAAAGCGTCGCGCCTGGATCAGCGGACCCCGGAGGCAGGACAAGCCGCGGGAGAACGATTCGAGGAGCGGGCTCCCCGAAGAGGCCGGTCCCCAAGGAAGGGGCCGGGAAATCGGTCCCCCTGGGCAGGGAGACCGGGCAAGTGGGTCAGCGTCAGGACCGGCGCAGACTCTCACTTGTTTTACGGAATTGCGCGGATTTTCGCCTGAGACCTCCGAGATCCGGTGGGGTGAGGCAAGCTCGGAGTACCGGGAACGCTGCCCCCTATAGGGTTCGTCTTAGCCGGTGTTGTCCCGTGCCCTGGCTCGAAGGGCAGCTCCAGGGCCATTGCGTGGGCCGACCGGCCCCGCCAGCCTTCCCGAAGCCTTCCTCGAGAATTCGGTCCTCCCTCCGCCCCATCCCTGCCATGCGCCCCATTTCCTCCCCCTGGCTAGCCACCGCCTGGATGGCGGCTGCAGTCTGGACCGTGGCGGATCAGGCCAGGGGAGCTCAGGACCTGGTGCTCGACATCAACACCGCCGCCCCCAGGGTGCAGCCGAGCTCCGGCCCCGGGGATCTGTTTCATCTGAACGACCTGGTGCTTTTCGCGGCCTCCGATGCCACCCACGGCCGCGAGCTTTGGACGCTCGACGGCGCCGGCCAACCGGCCTTGCTGGCCGACCTCCAGCCCGGGGTCCAAAGCTCGAGCCCAAGTTCCTTCACAGAACTTCCGGGCGGTCTCGTGCTGTTCGTGGCCAACGCGCCGGGTACCGGTTTTGAGCCGTGGGTCACCGACGGCACGCTTTCGGGCACCAGCCTGCTCGCCGACCTGAACCCCGGAGCGGCAAGTTCGTTCCCGCAGCGGTTTGCGCAGCTCGGTCCCCACCTGTATTTCTTCGCGGACAACGGGAGCCTCGGTTGCGAATTGTGGCGCACCGACGGAACCTCCGCGGGAACCACCCTGGTGCTCGACACGATTCCAGGTTCGGACGGCGTCGGCCTGTTCGAGCTTCCGCCGCTCGTTTCGAATGGCAACCAACTGCTCTACGCGGCGTTCTCCGTCCCGCTCGACACCTGGCGCGTGTGGGCTTCCAATGGAACGGCGGCTGGGACGTTTCCGCTCGCCGACCTGACCAACGGACGGGTCGAAACGCCGAGGGATTGGGTCACGCTCGGCAGCCAATTTCTGTTCCCCGCCCGCGACGACGTGAATGGCCTCGAGCTGTGGACCTCGGACGGGACCCTCTCGGGAACCGGTCCGCTGCTCGACCTCTTGCCGGGCGGCGATTCGAATCCCGAGCATCTCCTCGAAGCCGGCGGCCTGGTTTACTTCGCGGCCGACTCCGGCCCCCAAGGCGTCGAGCTGTTCGCCACCGACGGCACCGCGGCCGGTACGGGCCTGGTCGCAGACCTCGCCGATGGCGGTCCCTTGTTCAACTCCTCCAACCCGATTCCACTCGCCGAGATCAACGGCGAGCTGTTCTTCCTCGCATCCAACCCTGCAACCGGGACCGAGCCTTGGATCAGCGACGGCACCGAGGCTGGCACGCGGCTCCTGGCGGACATCAACCCGCTCTCGTCCAGTTCCCTCGACCCAAACGGCGTGCTCGACACGGCCTGGTTCGCTGGCGAACTTTACTTCCAGGCTTCGAGCGCCTCGACCGGCTCCGAGCTTTGGAAAACCGATGGCCTTTCCCCCGGCACCCAACTCGTCGCCGACCTCGAACCGGGCCCGATCGGCTCGTCCCCTTCCGGCATGTTGAGCACGGGCAGTCAGGTCCTGTTCGCCGCCGAATCCAGCAGCGTGGGTCTCGAGCTGTTCCGCACGGACGGCACCGAGCCGGGAACCAATCTGCTCGGCGACCTGTTCCCCGGTGAAACCAGCGAGGGTTCGGCTCCCGAGAATTTGACGCGAGTTGGCAACCGCGTGTTCTTCACGGCCGAAGACGAAACCGCGGGCCGGGAATTGTGGATGACCGACGGCACGACCCTCGGCACTTCTCGCGTCGCCGATCTGACCGCCGGCCCAAACGGCTCGGATCCGGCCGGGCTCACGCCCCTCGGCGATCGCCTGTTCTTCTTCGCAAGCAGCGACGCGGCCGGCGCCGAGCCGTGGATCACCGACGGCACCCAGGCCGGAACCATGCTGCTCGGCGACCTCTCGCCGGGCCCCATCGACACCTTCTTGTCGGGCTCGGAGGGCATCCCCTACGACGGACGCGTGTACTTCTCCACGATCACGCTGGGTGGCTCAAAGCTGTGGCGCACCGACGGCACGCCAGCCGGCACCGAGATCTTCCTGGAAAGCACCCTTGCGCCGTTTGGATTGATCGTCGGCGACGCCGTCGAATTCGGCGGCGAGCTCTTCGTGCGGCTGAACTACCCCGAGGATGGAGCCGGAACCGAGCTGTACAAAACGTCCGGTGTGCCCGGCGACCTCCAACTGGTCGCGGATTTGAATCCCGGAGCGTCCAGCGGAGTCGGGTTCCCCACCCCGCTGGTTCCCGCGGGCGGCTTCCTCTACTTCCAGGCCCAAAGCGCGAGCTCCGGCCGCGAGCTGTTTCGCAGCGACGGAACCGCGGCCGGCACAACCTTGGTCAGCGACCTGCTGCCCGGAAGCGCTTCCAGCGACCCGCGCGATCTGGTGGCGCTCGGATCTGCCCTGTTGTTCCTCGCGAAGGACGCGAGCGGCCTCTTGCAGCCGTTCGCAACCGACGGAACCTCCGGCGGAACGGTGCAGCTCGCCAGCCTCCCCGGTGGCGCCCAGCCCGGCGGACTTGGCGTGAGCGAAGCCACAGGCTTTTTCCGCGAGCAGCTCGCCGATGGCTCGGTGCAACTTTGGGGCACCGATGGAACACCGGCTGGAACCGCGCTGCTGCTCGAGCTCTCGCCGGCCGGCACCACCTCCACCTCCGGGTTCGGATTTGCCAGACCCGCCACCAGCCCCCAGCTCGTCTTCCCCAACAACAACGGTGCCAGCGGATCAGAGCTGTGGCTGACCGATGGATCCGGGCCCGGCACGAAATTGGTCGCCGACATCAATCCAGGAGGCGCCTCGGCCTTCCCTGGCGAACCGATCCGCCTCGGGGGCGCCCTGCTGCTCGCCGCCGAAGATGGGCTGCATGGTCGCGAGCTTCACTCGCTGCCGCTACCTCTGCTCGATATGTGGGTCGCCGAGCCGTTCGGAAACGCCTGCGGCGATGCTTCGCTCGAGTTCGAGGTCACCGGGACGCCCAGCGGCGATCAACCGTTCGAATTCGCGATCGTCAGCAGCGAACCGGGCGCGCTTGGGTTCATCGCAATCACCAACAATCGCGGCAACCTGCCGTTCGGCGATGGCTGCACTTCGTCGGTGGCCGGCGTCGTTCTTTCGTTGCTCCCGTTTGTCACCGACACCCGCGGCGAGAGTTTCTTGGAAGCAAACGGCTCTTCGGCACTGGCCGGCATTCCGTTCCAGTCCCAGGCGTTCGGAACGAACACCCGCGGCGATCTGTTTTCGAGCCCCGGGCTCGAGTTGATCCTCGCGCCCTGACGGCGCCCCCGCAGGGCTTGTTGCTTAGTGCCCGTGCCCGTGCCCGTGTCCGTCCACGTCCATGGCCTGCCCGCTGGTTTCAAGCGGACCGGTCCGCTCGACGGCACCGGACAAGAACAGCGCATTGGCCAGGAACTTCTCTGTGCCATACCAGACGCCGCGGAACACCGGGTCGTCGATCAGCGCAATCGCTAGGCCTCCGCCGACTCGCTCGGCGCGCAGCGCCGGGGTGCCGGCGATGCGCTCGACCCGCTCCTTGGCTGCAAACCCGCTGACCAGCGGCTCCTGTGTGTAGCGCGCTGGTGCTGCGAACGGGTCCTCCCCCGCCGGCAGCACCGCAGTCGAATTGCGGAACACGGCGAGCTCGTCGCGCGGGAACCCAAAACACAGCGGATGGGTTCGGTCGAGCCGGACTCGGAAAATGGTGCCGGCGATCGACTCCCGGGCCGCAAGTTCGCGGAAGTCCGCGTAGGCCGGCGGCGCGGCTTCGGCCTCAAGCGGGGCTTTCTCGGACTCGTCCGGCTCTTCTTCGGCGTTGTTCACGCCTGCGATTTCCAGAGCCGCGGCAGCCGAGCCGCGCAGACCGACCAACACGCCACCGCCCCGGACCCAACGCCGAACCTCCTCGCGCCCTGACTCGCTCAATTTGGAGGCCGCGCCGGAGACCAAGAACAGATGGGTGATCCGGGACAGGTCGAGGGACCCAAAGTTCCTTTCGTCGATCATCACCAGCGGCACTTCGAACCGCAGATCGAACGCATGCCAAACCTCGCCGGCTTCGTACGCGCTGCAACCTTCACCGACCAGCAGCGCCGGACGCGGCACCTCGAGCGGCCCGAGGCTCGGTGAACCCAAGTCGATGCCACCGGGAGTCAGGCCCGAAGCGAGCGGAACGATCTCGACCCCGCGGTTCGCGGCTTCCGCCAAGGCGGCGGCCAATTCTTCGGGGGAGACGTCCTGGAATCCGCGGGTTACGACGACGGTGCCCGGCTCGAACGAGCGAGTTTCGTCCGGCCCTAAAATCGCCTCGAAGGCCTTGGTTCCAAGGCGCACGCGAACACCTGCCCGTTGCAGCGCCGCGAGGGCCGCGGGCGCACCTGCGTGTTTCCACGAAAATGCCCAGGCCACCGGCATCCGGTCCGGTTCGAGCGGAGTCAAAACCTCGCCCGCGGAGTAGGTCGTCGTCACCTCGATCGGATCGCCTTCGAGGCGGCTCGCCTCGCCCTCCTCAAGCGCTCGCCACTCGACGCCGAACGACAGCGGCAAGCACCAACTGGAAACGTCGTAGAACGTGTTGTCCTCCCACTCGGTTCGCAGCTCGAAGACCGCGCGCACCAAGCGTTGCTGGGCCTGGGCCAACGGGACCACGAACGGGGCCTCTCCATCGAATCCATCCCAGTCCGAGCCGCTGCCGCGAAACACCTGGATTCCATGGCGCGCTAGAAGATCCGCAAGCCGCAGGGAACGCTCGGGATCCTCGGGCGAAGCGAAGGCATAGCCGCTCGGGGAGAGCTCGCGGCCCTCCGCTTCGGCCTTCGCGAAGAAGTCCGCCTGGTAGCGAACCAGCCGCTCGCGCAGCTCGCCCACCGCACGCAGGGTCGAAAGCGAGGTCGTGACCTGGTTGCGGATCGTGAACGGGAAGGACACGTCGCCGTTGACGCTCTCTTGCAGATGCCCGCGCGAACTGGCCTGCTCGAACAGGATGCCGACGGCCCCCTGGAGGTCCGGGTAAGTCGAACCCTTGCCGTAGTAGAAATCGTCGAAGCTCTCCTCGGTGTAGTACAGACTCCCGAGCTCGTCCAAGGACTCCGCGTGGAACTCGGCCACCAAACGCGTCAACTCAAGATTCTCTTCCGGAGTGATCGGGTTTTGACGACTCGGAATGCCCGGCTGGAAAAAGTACGTCGAGTTGGTCCCCATCTCGTGGAAGTCCGTGACGAGGTTCGGCATCCAGGAGTGAAATTTTTGAAGGCGTCCGCGGGACTCGGGGTGGGTCAACAGCAGCCAATCGCGGTTCAAGTCAAACCAGTAGTGATTGGTGCGCCCACTCGGCCAACCCTCGCGGTGCTCTCGATGGGCTCGGTCCGCAATCAAGAACCGTCCCTTGTGTCGATTGGCCCAACCCGCGAACCGATCGAGCCCATCGGGATTGAGGCACGGATCGATCAACACCACGTGGTCCTCGAGCAGCTCGATGGAGGCTTCATCGCGCGCGGCAGCCAGGTGGTGGGCGACCACCAGCGAAGCGTTCGAGGCGCTCGACTCGTTGCCGTGCACGCCGTAGCCAAGCCAAATCACAGCCGGTAGATCCAAGCGCGGCTCGCCGGCCAAGATGGAGGCGCGACGCTCTTCTCGAATGGAATCGAGGTTCGCGTGATTCGCTTCCGACGTGATCGCGAGCAACAGCAGTGGGCGCTGCTCGTGGGTTTGCGCGTAGACCTCGAGGGAAACCCGCGGAGAGGCTTCCGCAAGCTCCTCCATGTAGCGCACCAACTGATCGTGGCGAACGTGCCACTCGCCGACCGGATAGCCGAGCGTCTCGGATGGATGCGGAACCTCCGGATCGTGATCGACCGGACCCGGCAGAAGCGAATCCCGGGTTCCGGCGGAGGGGTCGCCAGCTTGGGCCTTGGGGGCACCGGTGCCGGCGGGAGAAAGGAGGATCAGAAGGCCCAGGAGCAGGGCGTGGGTCGAAGTCGCGGATTGCATGGACGCAGTTTGCCCGAATCCGCGGCAGCCCGGGCACCCCGCAGCGGACAGGCCCGCAAGTGCTGTCCCGCGGAGCGCCGAAGATCAGCGGCCGCGAAGGGCAAAGCTAGACAGATAGAGATGCCTGGAGCCGGTGGGCTCGAGGCGACTCTCCACCACGACCAGCTTCTCGAAGCGCACCGCTGGCAAACCAGGGCCCCGAACGCGGGCGAGCCCTTCTCGATCCACCGAGGCCGGCGGCCGGAACCTGCCAAGCGTCACGTGCGGCCAAAACGCGCGCCGCTTGGCGCCCGGCGGGCCCAGCCGGGCCGCCAGCCGGCCCTGGAGGTCGAGCAACGCCCCCGGCGGCTCGCTGGCCTCCAAAGCGAGCAGCCGCGGGTTCCCCGTCGACGGCTGCACCGTCAAGGTGTCGAACTCGACCTCGAACGGCCCCACCCCAGCCCCCGCCGATTCGGCCGACTCGAGGATCCGTTCGAGGTTGCTGCGCCGAACCTTGCCGAGAAACAGCAGCGTCGCGTGCAGCCGATCGTGGGGCTCTGGGACCAGACCAAGCACCTCCGGCGCGCCGCCGATCCGTCCAGTCTGCGCCAGTTCCCCAGTCTGCGCCAACTCCCCAGTCTGCGCCAACTCCCCAGTCTGCGCCAACTCCTCTGTCCAGGCCTGGGCCGGCCGGGTGAACTCGAGTCCCGGGTAAAGCCCCGCGAACAGCCGGAGTTCATCGGAAGAACGGGGGGACATCGGAACGGGGAGACCTCGGAGGCAGCCGAGTTTCGCGGGAAGCAGACCCTTTGGCCCGCCCAGTTTGCCAAAAGCCGCTCCCCCCGGGCGGGTTGCGGGCTCGGCGGCCCGGGCAGGCCCGCAAGTGCGGCGGGCTTCGCACGAACGACGTCCCCGAAAGCTCGCGCAGCCAAAGCGGATCGGCTGCGCGCGCGAGCGCGAACCACTTGACGCCCTCGCTTGGATCAGCTGCCGCTAAGTCGCTCAAAAGAAGCGCGCAGGGCCGCGGTCAGCTCTTGGTCGAAGCCCTCGGGATCGGCCACCCGGGCGCCCCCAAAGTCGTAGGCCTCGAACGGCCCCAGGAGGCGCAACTTAGGATCTTCCGCGGCGAACCTCGGAATCGCATGACCGTGCAGTTCAGGGACCTGATTGCAGAGCACCAGGTAGTTGATGCGTTCGGCTCCGGTCACTTCGAGAATCGCATCGCCGATCCGCATCAGGTCCGCGAAGAACAGCTCCCGCTCGCGGGGAGTCAGATCGTTCGGCGACGGGACCACCGGATCGGGCAAGAGCATGCAGCAGCCCCGAACCGCGTCCGGTTGGTACTTGCCGAGGATGGCCACGCCCGAACGCAGGCGAGCCAGGACGGCGGGGTCCTCCCCGCGGCGAACGCGCTCGAGGCGCGCCGAGATAGCTCCGTTTCCCATAGGACCCATGCTAGGTCCCCGCGGGGCCGATCCCGAATCCCGAGGCGGCTTCGGGCCGGAACAAGTCCTACGATGAGCCCTTCGCCGACGCCCTCGCCTTGAGCTCCCCCATGCATCGCCTCCTCCTCCTGCTGCCGCTCGCTCTCGCGCTCCCCGCTTGCCAAAACACCGGTCAGTGGGAAGGCAACGCCTCCATTTCGGGGTACGGATTCGATTTCACCGGGGCCACCGCGACCCGCGAAGATTCAGGCGCCGTCCCCGGCAGCTTGGAGTCGGTCCGCGTGGACCACCGCTTTGGCGATGTGGAAGTGCTCGGCGTCGAACCCGGGGAGGCCACCGGCTGGACCTGGACGGTCGAGACCTGGGCCGAGCTGCCGGAGCAAGCCGAGGCTTGGCTCGACACCATCGAGCTGCTGCAAGAAGACGCCGGCACCGAGCAGCGCTGGCGCCTCCAGATGCCGCCCAAGCCGGCCAAGGGCCTCAAGGGTGTGCGCTCGCGCTTGGTCGTGCGCGTGCCCGCCAGAGTGTCGGTCACCCTCGAAAATCTGGCCGGCGCCAGCCGCGTCAGTCATGTGGAAGGCCGCGTGCAAGGCACGACCGCTGGCGGCGAAGCCCAGTTCACCGATCTGGCCGGCGAGCTGGTCGTCAAACATCTTTCCGGCAACCTGAACGTTCGTTCGGTGGGCAATGCGCGCCTCGAAGTCAGTCGCGGGCAGGTCCAAGTCCAGCGTGTCATCGGGGACTTGAATCTCGAAGCCACCCAAGGTGGAGCTGTGATTCGGGATATTGGCGGGGACGTTGAGATCACCCATGAAGGTGGTGACGTCGAGCTGCTGGATGCCGGCTCGGTTCTCGCGCGCGGCACGAAAGGCGCCTGGAAGCTCGAGGGGATCCGCGGCCAGCTCGACCTGGACATCCAGAACGGTTCGGTCACGACGCAGCTGCTCCCGCTCGAGTCCCAGGAAGCTACCGACGCGGCGGATCGGTTGTTCCTACGCGCGAGCGGCGGTCCGGTCACCCTGCACCTGCCCGACCGCACCAGCGGTCAGGCCGAGTGCAACAAGGGCGACCTAGACCTGTGGATCTACGGCGAACGGGAGCCCACCTTGGTCGCCACCTACCGCGGCGAGCTCGAGTCGGAGCTTCCGGTCTACGCGATCCTGCCCGGCGAGCGCCGCGCCCTGCGATTGGCCGTCGGCAAGGGCGACCTTCGCGTGCGCCGCGGATCGGACGGGCCCTGACCTCGCCCGGGATCGGCGCAAGATCAGCCCTCGAAATAAGCGAGCGCCCGGTGCACCGCAGCGTTTGCGCCAGGGTCCGGCGACTCGGCCAGGTCCTCGCCGACGCGCACGAACAGCGCATAGCACCCGTTGAGCACCGGCGCTGAGAACTCACGGGTGTAGGCCTCGAGCTCGGGCGGCAAGCTCACGCCTCCTCCGCGGGTCGCCTCGCCGTCGAAGTGCACACCAGCCAGCCGGACGAAGTGCTCGGAGATCCACTCGCGGTCTTTCACTCGCTCGGGATGCGCGATCATCAGAGCGAACAGCGCGCCAACGATTTGCTTTTCGCGATCTTCGAAGCCGGACAGTTCGGCGCGCAGGGCAGCGCGGTCGGGAATCGTGCTCATGGGAGAGAATGCTAAGCGATCCATCCAGGTCAAAAGCGCGGCTCGCCTAGTCGCGAACCAGCCAGCGATCGAGGAATCCGCCGACACGCCTGCGGTACTCCTCGGGCGAGGCGTTGTACAGATCCACGTGGCCCGCACCGGGCACGATCCACAGCTGCTTTTGGCCACCGGCCCGCTCGAAAAGGGCGCGGGACTCTTCAGGCGGCGTAGCGTCGTCGCGTTCGCCGCCGATCACGAACACGGGCTGCTCCAGGGCTTCCAAGGCCAAGGCCGGTGAGAGCCGCTCGATCGAAACACCCAGGCGCGGACCGATCTGGATCACCAGCGCGAAGGCTGCCAGGTGCCCCAGCGCCCCGAGGCGCTTCGTGCAGCGGTTGGTGATCGCGGAGCGGATGTCGGGGAAGACCGACTCGAGCACCAGACCGTCCAGACCAAGATCGCCCGCGAGTACCGCCGAGACGCCGCCCAGGGAAACTCCGATCAGGCCGACCGGCGCTCCGGCGGCCAGCTCGCGCGCGAATTCCACGGCCGCCCGGACGGCCACCGATTCGGTGTCGCCCAGGGTCAGTCCTTGGCCCTCTGACTCGCCGTGGGCCGGCAGGTCGATCAGCAACGACGTCCAGCCGAGCTCCGCGAGCCAGGCGGCGCGAACGAGCATCGCCCGGCGGTTGCCATGCAGGCCGTGGAGCAAGACGACGACACCCCGGCCAGGAGGAAATGGCCCCGGCGCGGTCGCGCGAGCGCTTTGCGCGGGCGGAACCACCCAGCCCGCGAGGGTCCGGCCCAGCCCGTCTTCGAGCCGAATCGTCTGGGCGAACAGTTCCGGGGGAGCGTCCCCCACCGACATGGGTCGCCCGGTCATCAGCCGTCCGGCGGTGTACCAGGAAAGAGCGATCAGCAGGGCGAGGCCGGCCCCTGCGATCAGCAGGCCGGCGCGCAAGATCCGCCGGCCCGGTCGGCTCGGGAGAGCTATGGGCGGCTCCTCCCAAGGCCCGCCAGGGCCCCAAGCTGCGGGCCATCCAGGAGCCGGGTGAAAAAGCGATTCATCTGTGAATAGGGCGTCTGGGCGAGCGTGAACAAGCTGTGGCCTGCCGGGCAGGTGCCCCCCCCGGCGCTCCAGAGGTGGACCCGCGACCAGATTGTGCCACCGGCCAGCGCTCCAGGGCCAGCGCTCCAGGGCCAGCGCTCCAGGGGCGGCGCTTTTTGGCTCGCTTTGGGCTCTGCGTTTGCCCCTCCATCTTTGGAACCCGCCAAACTTTGAAACGCAGACCAGCAGAATCCGAAAGCTCTCGTGGCCTCTCCACGTCATCCTGTGCCCCCATGCATTCCTACCAGTGCCCCCATTGCGAGCAACGCGCCGAGGTCCCCGAAGACCGCCTCGGCGACATCCTGCCCTGCACGAATTGCGGCAAGCCGTTCCGCGCCAAGGTCCCCACCGGCACGCTCCTCGAGGAGCAGTCCGGCGAATGGCGGCCGGTTCGCGTTCGGTCGAACGAGTCTGAACAGACCCTCCGCATGCTCCGCCCGGCGGTCTTCCGCCGCGCTCCCTTCAAAAACCTCGGGCTCCTGTTGTTGATCCTGGGCGGCCTTTGGATGGTCATCTGGTTCTCCACCGGGCACGGTCCCGAGCCGCTGGGAGGCATCGTCGAGGGGACCCCACCCCCGGTCTCGCGGGCTTCGACCCCGATGGCCTGGCTCGGCTTTCTGCTCATGCTGATCGGCATGACCCCGATGCTGCTTCACTACGTCCACTCGCGGTTTGAGTCCTTGACGATCACCACCCGGCGCAGCATCTGGCGTCGCGGAATCCTGGTGAAGAACGTCAGCGAAGTCGAGCACGAGGACATCCGCAACATCCAAGTCAGCCAGGGCGTCACCGACCAGATCCTGCGCGTCGGCCGAGTCTCGATCTCGAGCGCCGGCCAGAACGACATGGAAATCACGATTCCCGGCGTTCCCAAGCCGTCGGAAATCGTCGACCTGGTGCGTGAACAGCAAACTGAAGTCGCGCTCCTCAACTCGCGCCAGCGCGCCGGGGAATAGTCTCCTCGCGCGCAGCCCGCGGCAGGCCCTCTGCCGCCGGCGGCTGGGTCCTGCCGCCGGCGGCTGGGTCCTGCCGGTCAGCTCTTGCGATCGCCGCGCCGCGAGAGCTTGACGCGCAGGAACTTCTTCATGTTGGACACGGTGGCTCGCGAGCCGCCCTGGCGCTCCAACCACTGGATGTGGTCGTACATACCGGTCGCCCAGTTCTCGAGCTCGTCGTACTTCTCGAACAGGGTGTCGAGCAGCGGCACATCGCCATCGTCGAGGTCTTCGCGCTCGCTCAAGTAGCGCTCGCGATTCGAGGTTAAGTCCTCGTAAATCGGCAGCAGGCGCTCGAAATGCTTGGCCTTGGAGTACGCCTCGGCGCTTGCCCGGCAGCCTTCGGAAAGTCGTTCGCCCAGAGCCGGATCGCCGAGCAGCTCCAGCAACCGGCTGGCCAAGTGTTCGGGGTCGCGCGGACGCGCCAAGAGCCCGGTCTCGCCCTCGCGCACCAATTCGCCGATCCCGCCGATTGCGGAGCCGACCACCGGGAGCCCAGCCGTGTAGCACTCGTAGATCGAGACCGGATGGTTCTCGCCCCAAATCGAAGGCACGACCTGCACCGACGCCCGCGCCTGAATCGCAGCCACTTCGGCGTGCTCCACCCGTCCGCGGAAGATGGCGTCCGCGTCGAGTCCGAGTTCGCGCGCTAGGGCGATCAGTTCGGGCCCCTCGTCTTCAGGAAGGCTACCGATGACTTCCAAGCGAGCTTCGGGTCGCGCGGCCAACACGGTCTTCCAAGCGCGCAGCAGGTAGTCGATGCCCTTCTCGCGGGCCGGACGCCCAAGGAAGATCACCAGCCCCGGATCGCGATCCGCAAACCGCGGAGCTTCGATCTGCTCCGGCTTGGGCTCGATCCAGTAGGGCAATTGGGAGACCTTGCGAAAGCCGTGTTCCGACATCCGCTCGCACAGGAATCGACTGGGCGCAACGAACGCGTCGAAGCTCTGCCGAATCGCACGGGCGCGGACCTGGGAGGAGACCAGCACCCGCCCATCGAACGGGTAGTTCTTCTCACAGCCATGCTTCAGACACTTGCCACCGATGCCACCGGAGCACGGGGTTCCGTCGCCGTAGACCAGCCACGAGTTCGTGCAAACCGGGCTGCCGTCGTGGACCGTCATCATCGCCGGAATTCCGAGTCGCCCGATCGCGTACACCAGGGACGGCGGGAGATGGGAGCAGTTGTGGACGTGGATCAGGTCCGGCTGAAAATCCGTCGTGAATTTCGCGAAGGCCTCCAGGAGGGCTTCGTCGTCGATCAGATTGGCCGTCTGGAACGCCGGGCGCTTCACAACGCGGCGCACGGGGGTCGATTCCTCCTTATTTTCGCTGCCAGCAAACAAGCCGGCCCGATGGCCCCGGCGGCCCAGCTCTTCCATGAGCTGGTACATGTAGATCTCGGCGCCACCGAGCGGCTCGGCGAAGTTGTTGATGTGGAGGAGATTCATCGGGATCCAGCGGCGCAGGGAAGTCTAGCCCGGGCATAGCCCCCTAACGCAGGAGCTCTTCCAGGATCGCCGGCAGAGTCTCCGTGGCCTTCCCCGGAACGAAGCGATCTCCCGGATCCTGGTTGTCCGGAGGTTCGAGCGCTTGCATCCAGCAGCGAGCTCCCCGGCCGCGAGCCGCCGCGACCAGCCCCGCAGCCGGATAGACCGCGCCCGAAGTTCCGCAACACACGAACTCGGTCGCTCCCAAAACCGCTTGCTCGATCCGATCCAGGTGGCGCGGCACTTCCCCAAACCAGACCACGGCCGGGCGCAGGCGCTCAAAGCCGCAGGTCTTGCACGCTACGAACTGCGCGGGATCCACGTGTTCGCGATCGACCACCCGGCTTCCGCAGCGCTCGCACTCCAGTTCAAACAGCTGCCCGTGCATGGAGATCGGCTGACTCCCCGCACGCGCATGCAGATCGTCCACGTTCTGACTGATCAGATCGAACCCGATCCCCGCCGCCGCAGCCGCTTGCTCGAACTCGGCGAGCGCCAGGTGCGCCACGGTTGGTTCGACCTCGAGCAGGCCCGCCCGCCGCTGCTGGTAAAAGCGCCACACCCTGCCCGGATCCCGCGCCCAGGCTTCCGGCGTCGCGATCTCTTCGGGGCGCTGCCCTTCCCACAAGCCACCCGCGTCCCGAAACGTGGCCAGCCCGGCTTCGGCGGAGATTCCCGCACCGGTCAACACCACCACGTGACGCTGCGTTCTCGCCAGATCTTCGTCTTGAGAATTCATCGACCCGTTTCAGTCAAGTGGACTCATCACAGTTGCTGTTCGGCTCCGCGAGCGGACCGCTCACCGCCGGGCCCACCAAGATAGACCCATCCTCTCTCTCAACCCACGCGAGCCCGAAGCGCATCGCTTCTCTCTCCCTGTTCTCCCTGCCAGCCCCACCTGGAGACACCCGGGTCCTGACGCTTCGAATCAACTCACGAGCTCGCTGCTTCTCCCGCTGCTAGCCATTTCTCTTGGCCGAGCCTTATTCAAGAAAGTCCCGGCTCCGCGCTTTGCCAAAGAAAACAGACCCCGTCCCGGCCTTGAGGAGCTTCCCGGGGGAACTCGAAACGACCTATGGGGCGCCGCGATAAACCTGTTGGACACCCCTTCGGAGCCTGCCGGCCAGGGGTCCGGGTCGTCCAAAGGGCCTCGCTCGCCAGGATGTTTTGCGAAACGATAGAATTGTAGAATCAGCTTCACGTTCCATCCCATCTGGGCCCACTGGGCCGCCCTCCCTACTGTCCGCGGCGCGCTCGAATTCCAATCCAGTGGATCTCCCGGCCTCTCTTTTTCAAAGCATGCATCTACGTGTTCTTGCAGCCGCGTTCGGACTCCTCAGCGTAGCCCCCCTCTACGCCCAAGAGGCCATCCCCTTCCCCCTAGCGGACGCCGGGCTCGACGCCGAATTTGGAATCCGATCCCTGGCACCCGACCCCGCCGCCATTGCCGGCTTGATGGACTTCCAAGAGCTACGCCTGACCGGCGCCACGCTCTCGACCGGATCGAGTCCCGACTTGCTCCTGCGTCGCCTCGACCTCGATTCGATGGATTTCGGGTTTCGGGTCAACGGGCAACCCGCTCCCGGAATGCTAGACGGCCTCGATCTGTCCGTGTGGGTCGGCACGGTCGACGAACGCCCCGACTCGGATGTGATGCTGTCTTTCTCCCAAGCCGGCACGCGTGGCTGGATCAACGACGGGGAACTGCTCACACACCTGATGCCGGCTCCTGACGAGAACGGCGACTGGTCGCGGGGCCTGACCTATGCGGTGAACGAATTTGAACTGAGCTCTCTGGGGCTGACTCAGGACTTTTTGTGCGGCGCGAACAGTGTCGTCCCGCTCGACCAAGCCTCACGGCAAACCCGCCGCCCCCCGAGTATCACCGGCGGAGTTCCAACGGCCCTCAGCTCAACGGGGCAGCTCTACCGTTGCCGCATGGCGATCGAGACCGATTTCCAGTTGTTCCAACTCCTCGGCAACGACCTCGGCGCCGAGACCGCCTACGTCACCAGTATTCTGGCGGCGGCCAACGATCGCTATGTCGAGCAATTCAATACCGAGCTCACGTTTCCGTACTTACAGTTCTACACAACTCCGAACGATCCCTGGTCCACGCCGGATCAGGCGGGCCAGCTAGGAATCTCCTCGTTCGACCTCTTGGACGAATTCTCCGGTGTCTGGGGCGGTGGGAATCTCCCCGTCGAAGCCGAACTGGGTCACTTCATCTCTGGCTCCGACCTGGGTGGTGGCGTCGCTTATGTCGGCGTTCTCTGCGATCAGACCCTGGATTTCATCTTCGGCGTCAGCGGGGGCCTCGATGGCTTGCTCAGCTTCCCCGTCCAGCAGGGCCCGCTTACCTTTGACTTTGCGGTCTTTGTGCACGAGGTCGGGCACAACTTCAGCAGCCCGCACACGAACGATTACTGCCCGCCCATCGATGAATGCGCTCCGAGCCCCTTCCTAGGCGTGTGCCAGGACGGCACGGACTGCTCGAGCCAGGGAAGTATCATGAGCTTGTGTCATCTCTGCCCCGGCGGCGATAGCAATACGGTCCTGCAGTTCCACCCGGAGGTGGTCGAGAAGATCAGCGGCCACGTCTCCGAATGCCTACCGCTCGTCGTGGGCTTCGCGGCCACACCGCCGTTGGTGATCCCCCCCGGCCAGCCGACTCCGCTCGTCGCGGACATCGTGGGTACGCCTGTCACGACGGTCGACCTCAACTACCGGTTCGATCCAGCGGATTCGTTCCTCAGCATGCCGATGACGAACCAGGGTGGCGGGCAGTACACGGCCGACCTGCCGGCCGCAAGCTGCGACGAACAGCCTGAGTTCTTCTTCAGCATGATCGACTCCTTCGCCGGGCTGATCGAAACGGATCTGTTCACCCCGCAGGTTGGCATCGAGACGATCTTCTTCCAGGACGATTTCGAGGACGACCAAGGCTGGATCGCCGGCGTTCCCTCGGACGACGCGACGGAGGGCATCTGGACCCGTGATGCTCCGTTCGGTACGGGCGCTCAGCCGTCCGCAGGCTTCGATCCGTTCAACGAAGGCACTTACTGCTTCTTCACGGGCCAGGGCACGGAGGGCGGTAGCCTGGGTCAAGAGGACATCGACGACGGCCAGACAACGCTCATTTCGCCGATGATCGACCTCGCCGGCAGCAACGCAGAGATCGGCTATTGGCGTTGGTTTTCCAACGACGAGGGAATTGGCGCGAACCAGGACGTTCTGACCATCGAGATCACCAACAACAACGGATCGAGCTGGGTCACCGTCGAGACCGTCGGTCCAGACGATGACGAGAGCTCCGGCAACTGGTTCTATCACCAATTCACCGTCAGTGACTTCGTGACCCCCACCGCCAATGTCCGCATGCGCTTCATCGCCGCGGACGAAGGCTCCAGCTCGGTCGTCGAAGCCGCGATCGACCAATTTGAGGTGTTCCAGTTCGAGTGTGAGATCTGCCAGCCCGATCTCGGCTTCAGCGGCCCCGGCACGGCCGACCTCAGCGTCTGCGGCACGCTCCTGACGCCCACTGGATCCGCAACCCTGCGCATCGACAATGCCAACAGCAACGCCCCGGCGATCCTTGGTATCTCCACGGTCCTCACGCCGACTCCGCTACTGGGAGGCATCATCGTGACGCAGCCGCTCCTCGGCACCATCCCCTTGTCGACCAATGCAGCCGGATCTGCGAGCTTCGAGATCAACGGCGGATTGCCCCCCAGCATCGTCTACCTACAAGCCGCCGTCATCGAAGACAACGGCTCGGTGACGCTCTCCAACGCCGTAGCCGTCGAGTTCCTCCCCTAAAACGAACCGACCCACACAGGGCCTCCTAGCCCCAAGAAAAGCAGCGGGCCGCCCCCCATCCCGGGGTGCGGCCCGCTTCCATTTGCCCGAGGTGATCTCTCAAACCCCCAAATCACGACCCTCCCCGACTCAGCAAAAACCGGATTGAGTTCGCGAAGTTCCATCCCGCGACCAAAATCCAAACGAACTTCCTGGATCCAACACCGTGAGGCTCGTCACCCTTCTTGCCCAAGCAGCATCAAGCTCTGCGACGGCCCGAAAAACAGGCGACGGGTCACGCCCCCCTTGGGGGGAGCCACGCTGGAGAGGGTACGCCCGACAGGATTCGAACCTGTGACCCTCCGCTTAGGAAGAGGGGGCTCTGCGGCCGTAACGTGAGCGCCTGCTTGGCTTTCCGCTCCCTGGGGGTACAGCGCGGAAGGCTCGCGGAAGGGATCGAGCAGATCCCGGAGGCCGGACGTGTGGCTCGGGCCTGACCTCGGTACTGTATGGGTCTGTACGCGCCCGTAGCTCAGCTGGATAGAGCACAGCATTCCTAATGCTGGGGTCGTGGGTTCGAATCCCGCCGGGCGTACCATCGTACGCCCGGAGAGCGCCAATCCGCTCCTCAGGCATGAATAGGTCGCAGCGCCAATGGGATTGACCAGCCGATACACACTCGCGCCAAAGCGCCTGCCAGATCTCTTCGAGAAGATCCGTGACGGTCAGGCCCCGAGCCAACTGACCCAGCAGCTGCTGAAGGACTGGGGGTTCACGTCATCCAACGACCGGGTCATGCTCCAGATGCTGAAGGACCTGGGGTTTCTTTCGCCGGACGGCAAGCCCACGAGCCGCTACCACGACTACCGCGACCATTCGCGCTCCAAGGCCGTCATGGCGGAAGCGCTCAGAGACGCCTATGCCGACATATTCCTGATCAAGGAGCACCCAGGCGACGGCGACAAGAAGGTCATCCAGGGCAAGTTCAAGAGCTTCCATAATGTCAGTGACAACGTCGCGCTCAACATGACGCGCACGTTCTACGCCCTACTCCCGCTCTCGGACCTCACGGCAAAGACCTCAAAGGCCAAGAAGGCCTCTACAAGCTCAGAAACGCACGTCGACTCTCACGAACCGACCAAGCCCACGCCTGCCCCCTTAGAGAAGCATCCGAGCATCCACGGTCTCCCCGCGCCGGGCCTGCACTACAACATCCAAATTCACCTTCCGGCATCGAAAGACGTAGAGGTCTACAACGCCATCTTCAAGTCATTGAGAGAGCACCTTCTTGAAGGGTAAGGACCTTAGAGACTTCCTCTTTCGAGGACTGATGTTTGAAGCGGAGGCTTCACGCTTTCAATCTGCTGGGATTCAGGTTGGGGCAGACCAGACGGAAGCCGAGGAGAAGCTTCTAGCGGAGGGGCTCGCCCCTTTTGCGGTGCAGCGCCGCAATCAGGCGCTGGAAATGGCCCGCCTGTACGCCCTGTTGTTTTGCTTTGAAAACGAGATACGCGACTTCGTTCGCCAGACGCTGACTGAGAAGATAGGTGCCAACTGGGAAAACAAGCTGCCCAAGAAGACTCGCGATCATGCCGAGAGCCGAAGAAAAACAGCCTTGAATGACTCCTGGCTGGAAGGCGAGAAGACAGACCTGCTCGGATTCATCGACTTCGGGCACCTCGCACAAATCATCGTTGACAACTGGGAGCACTTTCAAGTTATCCCCTCGCAACACTGGCTCAAGCAGCGGATGGACGAGATCGAGAAGGCGCGCCATTTCGTCGCCCACAATCGCATGCTCTTGCCGAGCGAGTTTCAACGCCTGTACATGTACATCGCCGATTGGAACCGTGTGATCGGTCTCTGATCTGGAGCTGAACAAGGTCTATGTTCGAACAGACATTCAAGAATATCGACGACGTCCTCTGGAAGGAGGCCGGCTGCACTACCGAACTCGACTACACCGAACAGACGTCGTGGATGCTGTTCCTGAGGTACCTCGACGACCTGGAGGCGGAGCGAGCCATGCAGGCCGAGCTGGCCGGCAAGCCCTACGAGTACCTGATTGACGAGCCCCATCGCTGGTCCAGTTGGGCGGCACCCAAGGACGAGGCCGGGGAGTTCGACCACGACAACGCGCTCACTGGCGATGACCTGATTGAGTTCGTGAACGGGGACCTTTTCCCCTACCTGAAGGGGTTCAAGGCTCGGGCCAGTGGACCAGACACGATCGAGTACAAGATCGGCGAGATCTTCGGCGAGATCCCCAACAGGTTCCAAAGCGGCTACTCACTACGCGACGCGCTGGAGCTGATGGATGCCCTGCGCTTCCGGTCGCAGAAGGAGAAGCACGAGCTCAGCGCGCTGTACGAGGAGAAGATCCGCAACATGGGCAACGCGGGGCGCAACGGAGGCGAGTACTACACGCCCCGGCCGCTCATCCGCGCCATGGTTCGTGTCATCGACCCGAAGATCGGCGAGACTATCTACGACGGCGCCTGCGGCTCAGCAGGCTTCCTGTGTGAGGCACACGACCAGCTGCGTGCAGGGAAGCTGACTACGAAGCAGCTGCAGACAGTTCAGACGAGCACCTTTTTTGGCAAGGAGAAGAAGTCGCTCGCATACATCATCGGGACCATGAACATGATCCTGCATGGTGTTGATGCGCCGAACATTGTCCACGCGAACTCGCTGACTGAGAACCTCGCCGACATTCAGGAGAAGGACCGCTTTGACATCATCCTCGCCAATCCCCCATTCGGCGGGAAGGAGCGCAAGGAGGTGCAGCAGAACTTCCCGATCAAGACGGGCGAGACGGCGTTCCTCTTCCTCCAGCACTTCATCAAGTACCTGAAGGCTGGTGGCCGTGCTGCGGTGGTCATCAAGAATACCTTCCTATCGAACTCCGATAACGCGTCGCGCGCGTTGCGGCAGGAGCTGCTTGAGAGCTGCAATTTGCACACGATCCTCGACTGCCCTGGCGGGACATTCCTGGGCGCAGGGGTGAAGACCGTCGTCCTCTTTTTCGAGAAGGGGGCGCCTACGCGGAAGACCTGGTACTACCAGCTCGATCCTGGGCGGAACATGGGCAAGACCAACCCGCTAAATGACGACGATCTCGCCGAGTTCGTCGAACTGCAGAGGACCTTCGCCGACTCCGAGAAGTCGTGGACGGTCGAGGTTGCAGATATCGATCAGGGAACTCTCGAACTGTCTGCCAAGAACCCGAACACCCCCTCGGAGGCGCCTCTTCGTACTCCAAAGGAGATCGTGAAGGAACTTGAGCTAGTCGGCAAAGCGACGGCAATCTCCCTACAGACCCTTTCCGAACTCTCCCAGAGCTGATGGCGAAGCGGACAACCAAGACCAGTACTGGTGGGCGCAAGGCTACACTAAGCCACATCCCCGGTGATTTTGCGCTGGCGGTAGGGATGCCTCCTGCCCCCGAAGCACCTCTAGGCTGGAAGTGGGTGCCGCTAAGCTCCGTGGCAAGAATGGAATCTGGCCATACTCCTAGTCGCCGCCATCCAGAGTATTGGGGCGGAGACGTTCCCTGGATCGGGATCAAGGATGCCAAGGCTAATCACGGCGGGGTCATTCTTGAAACGCTCGAATGCACGAATCAGCTCGGCCTAGAGAATTCATCGGCGCGGCTACTTCCGGCGAAGACGGTGTGCCTCTCAAGGACAGCTTCGGTTGGGTACGTCACGATAATGGGCAAACCAATGGCTACCAGCCAGGATTTTGTCAATTGGATCTGTGGCGATGCACTCATGCCCGAGTTCTTGGCCTACCTGTTTTTGGCCGAGAAGTCAGCGTTGCTCCGCTTTGCGAGCGGGGCAGTGCACCAGACCATTTACTTCCCTGAAGCCAAAGCGATGCACGCATGCATCCCGGACATCGAGGAGCAGGCACGCATTGTCCGCCTGCTTGACGAGGTCTTCTTGGAGACTGAGTCGGCGCTGGCAAAAGTCGTCAAGCAGCTCACACTGTTTGAAGAGCTTCGGCGGTCAATCCTCCAGCGCGCCCTGACCGGCGGCAGAGATGCTAGGAATCGTGCGTCAACCCATGAGGTCCTGGGTTGACCCGAGAGCGCAACGAAGCCGAGACCCGGGCCGAGCTGATTGATCCGGCCATAAAGGACGCTGGGTGGGGCGTGGTTGATAGCTCGCGTGTAGCCCGCGAGGTGATCACACTCGGCCGCCTACAGGGTGCCGGCACTCGTGCGAAGCAGGACATCGCTGACTACGTTCTGATCTACCGGAATCAGAAGCTCGCTGTCGTCGAAGCGAAGCGCGAGAAGCTGGCGGTCACTGAGGGGCTGGCGCAGGCGAAACGATACGCGACCAAGCTTCAGGCCCGGTTCGCGTTCTCGACCAATGGTCACGGCCTCTACCGCGCGGACATGGAGTCGGGCGACGAAGGCGATATTGCCGAGTACCCCACGCCAGAAGAGCTGTGGGAATCGACCTTCGGCGAGTCGGAGGTGAGGGAGAGGGTCTGGCGGCAGCGCTTCTCGGTCGTTTCCTTCGAGGACAAGGGCGGACAGTGGCAGCCCCGCTACTACCAGCACAACGCGATCACGAAAGCACTGGAGGCCGTCTCAGAAGGCGAGGATCGCATCCTGCTGACCCTCGCCACCGGAACAGGCAAGACGGCCATCGCATTCCAGATCGCCTGGAAGCTGTTCCACAGCCGCTGGAACCTCACTGACTGGCGCGACGGCAACGAGCCCAGTAGGCGTCCCAGGATCCTGTTCCTGGCAGACCGAAACATCCTCGCTGACCAGGCATTCAACTCCTTCAGCGCGTTCCCTGAGGACGCTCTCGTCAGAATCGAACCCGACGTGATCCGCAAGAAGGGGCGCGTGCCGAAGAACGGCAGCGTCTTCTTCACGATCTTCCAGACTTTCATGGCCGGGCGCGGTGAGGACGGCGAGCCCAAGCCGAGCTTCGGCGACTACCCGGCCGACTTCTTCGACTTCATCATTATCGACGAGTGCCACCGTGGCGGCGCGAGCGACGAGAGCACCTGGCGAGACATCCTGGAGTACTTCGCTCCCGCAGTGCAGCTGGGCCTGACCGCCACTCCCAAGCGCACCAACAACGCCGACACGTACTCCTACTTCGGCGAACCGGTCTACGTGTACTCCCTCAAGGAGGGGATCAACGACGGTTACCTTACGCCGTTCAAGGTGAAGCAGGTCTCGACGACCCTCGACGACTACGTCTACACGTCAGACGACGCCGTGCTCGAAGGCGAAGTCGAAGAGGGGAAGCGCTACACCGAGTCCGACTTCAACCGTGTGATCGAGATCGCTGCGCGCGAGCGGAGGCGGGTCGAGATCTTCATGCAAGACATCGATCAGCGGGAGAAGACGATCGTGTTCTGCGCGACTCAAGATCACGCCCTGGCGGTCCGCGACGCGATCAATCAGATCACCACGTCAGACGACCCGAATTACTGCGTCCGTGTCACGGCGAACGATGGCAGTGAGGGCGAGCGGTTCCTCAGGATCTTCCAGGACAACGAGAAGACCATCCCCACGATCCTGACGACGTCACAGAAGCTCTCGACAGGCGTCGACGCTCGCAACGTGAGGAACATCGTGCTGCTTCGCCCGATTGGAACGATGATCGAGTTCAAGCAGATCGTCGGCCGGGGCACGCGACTCTTCGATGGGAAGGATTACTTCACGATCTACGATTTCGTGAAGGCGTATGAGCACTTCAGCGACTCCGAATGGGACGGCGATCCGGAAGAGCCTGTTGCCGTCACGCCTGGACCTCCACGCCCTGAAGTCCCTCCTGCCCCGCCGGGCCCTGGGCCTGACGGCCCGAAGCAGCACAAGGTCCGGGTCAAGCTGGCTGACGGCAAGGAGCGCACGATCCAGCACATGATGGCAACATCGTTCTGGAGCCCGGACGGGAAGCCGATCTCCGCCGAAGAGTTCATCCAGAGCCTCTACGGCCAGGTGCCTGAGCTGTTCAAGGACGAGGCCGAGCTTCGCCGTATCTGGTCGAACCCCGGAACGCGCCGGTCCCTACTGGAGGGCCTAAGCGAGCGAGGATTCGATGTGAGCAGTCTGGATGCCGTCGGCAAGATGATCGACGCGGAACACAGCGACCTCTTCGACGTGCTCGCCTATGTCGCCTATAACCGCCCGCCGATCTCGAGGTCGGAGCGAGTCGATTCACATCGAAGACAGATCTTCGAAGAGTACTCGGAGTACAGGGCTCAGGAGTTCCTCGACTTCGTGCTCAGCCACTACGTCAAGGAGGGCGTCACCGTCCTGGACGAGGGGAAGCTCCAGGACCTGATCGCGCTGAAGTACCACAGCATCGCTGATGCGGTGGCGGAGCTTGGGCCGCCCGCCAATATCCGCGCGACGTTCGTGGGCTTCCAGAAGCACCTCTATCAGTCCGGGGAGGCGGCCTAACGGGACCTCTAGCTGAAGACGGGGGCCTTGTCCCATACCACGTCCTCGGCTCGACCGAGTATGGAGCGAGACTAGGTCGAAAGGCTCAGCGGGATCGGTGTCCGCCCCTCGAAACAGCACAGACTCGCTTCGCCGATCCCCCAACACTCGCATCACGTCGCCTACCCTCATACATGGCCAGCTACGCCCGGCAAAGCGCTCGTCAACAAACAAGTGGCTAGTCAACCTCATCCCACGCTGTCCGCCCTCCTGTCAACCGACAGCATCGACCACTTCGTGTCCGAGTGGCTCTTTGAGAGAGTCCCAGTCGCGTTCAAGTCGGGAAAAGACCATCGGAAGTGGCGGCACGATCTCGCGGACTCTCTCGACGTTGACCCACGTGGAGTTGTGGTGGTGGGTAGCGGGGCATTCGGGTGCAGCATGAGGTCGGACAAGGGCTACAGAGCCTTCAGACCCAACTCAGACATCGACACGGCGGTAGTTTCGCATCGACATTTCGAGAACGCCTGGTTCTTCCTAAGGAGGGCTCACGCCAAGAGGTACGGCCTGCCAGCCGATGCACAGGACGATCTCGAGAAGTGGGCCAGGAGGAGGATCTTCTCGGGAGTGATCATTGCGAACGTTCTCTTGCCCCACCTGCCATTCGGCCCTGATTGGCAGAAAGCTCTTGGTGCCACGGCCATCACGGAGCCCGTCGAGGGGCGCACGGTCAATGTGCAGATCTACCGCGACCTCGAGTCACTTCGCGAATACCAAGTCAACAGCCTAGCCAAGGCTCGAGCAAGCCTGGAGACGAACCGGTGACCTTCAACTACCTCGCAACCAGCCCCCAGAACATCGCGTGGTTCAACAACCTCCGCGAAGCCGGCTCTCTCGATCTACGGCCAACTTTCCAACGTCGCCCGGTCTGGCTCCCGCCCCAGCAGAGCTACTTGATCGACAGTATCCTCCGGGGCTACCCGATCCCGGAGGTGTACATCCAAGAGACGGTCGACGCCGACGGCGGGCAGAAATTCCGCGTGATTGACGGACAGCAGCGCCTTCGAGCGTGCCTCGCGTTCATCGACGGAGATGTCGCTCTCGGTGACTACAAGCCACTGCACGGTGACGAAGAGCCTCTATTTCAAGGGTCATACCTAGGTGATCTATCTGAGGATATCAGGAAGCGGTTCTGGGAGTACAAGTTCATCGTCCGCTATCTCCCCGATGTAGGCGACGCGCAGCTGAGGCTGATCTTCCAGAGGCTCAACCGCAACGTCCTTGCACTCAACAAGCAAGAGCTCCGCCACTCCTCATATGTCGGGCCCTTTATCAGGACGATGGAGGAACTCGCAGAACTGGATTTCTGGGGAGGCTCTGGCGTGTTCACCCCCAATGACGTCCGCCGAATGTACGACGTCGAGTTCATAAGCGAACTCTCGATAGCCTTGCTTCATGGGGTGCAGAACAAGAAGCAGACCGTCGACAAGTGGTATCAGACCTACGAAGAAGACTTCGAGCAGGCGGGTCGGGTTCGCACAACGTTCTCAACGGTTCTCGGCGAGATAGAACAAGGGATTCCGGATCTCCATAGGACAAGATGGAGGCAGAAATCTGACTTCTACTCGCTATTCCTGCACTTGGCCGAGAGCGTCTCTCATCTGCCCCTAAGCAAGACTGGGAGGAAGAAGCTCGCCTTACGATTGAAGAAAGCTGAACTCGAGGTCGAGAGAGTCATGCTTGGGGAATCAACGACCATCAAGGCAGCAAAGAAGTACGCCCTTGCGGTACAGCGGGCCGCGAGCGACCTGAATAACCGAAGAGCAAGGCAAGCTGCCCTGAAGGAACTGCTTCCCCTTGACTAGGGAAGCAACCGGAACCGCAGCCGCTCCAAGGCACGCTTTTCGATCTGCCCAACACGGGCCCGAGAGATCGAGAGCCGGGAGGCGATCTCGTCGAGCGTGTGCGAGTAGCGCGCACCGTTGATGCCGAAGCGATGTTCGACCACGAAGCGGTCTCGCTCGCTCAGTGTGCCGAGAGCTGCCTCGACGCGCTCTCTCGTGAGCGCGCGGTCTGCGCCGACCTCGGGGGCGTCTTCGTCGTCCGAGCTCAGGAGAGAGCGGAGGGGCTTGTCTTCGGCGATGGGCGTTTCCAGCGAGATCGCCCGGGGTCCGTCCTTCGGGGGACGATGCGCCGGAACGCGGACGAGGCTTCGCGTCGTGGCGACCTCTTTCCCGATCTCCGAACGCATGTACCAGTAGGCGACGGTGCTGAACTCCGCGCCGCGCTCGGAGTCGTACTTCTCGGCGGCGCGGTGGAGCCCGAGGAGGGCGCACTGGAGGAGGTCGTCGTATTCCAGACCCGTGCCGAGGAACCGGCGTGCCATCCACGGAGCCAACGCTTCGTTGTCTCGGAACAGGCGCGCGGCGCGTTGCCCAGAGAGTATGCGTGCGCGGGCGTCAGGATCGGACCACTGGCGCAGCGCGGCAGCTCGGAGCTTCTCGCGCCGGGTCAACTGGCGTCGATCTCCTCGCGCCAGTCAAGGGCCGCCTCGGTCTCGTCGTCGGGGACGGCGATGACGGATCCCGTCTTGCCCAGCGGGATCGGTCGGCCGGTCTCTCGGCTCACCCCCTTGCCGAGAATGACAGCGAGACAGGCGGAGTAGCTTGCGCCCTCCTCTTCGCAGAGGCGACGGATTGCGGAGGCGGTCAACGGCTTGCCAAGCGCGCGCTCATGGATCAGCGCCGCCGCAATCACACGACACGACTCGGGGCCGAGCTGGGAGAGCAGCACCACTCTACAGGCCTTGGGTGGCTGCGTAGGCATCGGCAACCACCGGGTCCTCGTGGAGGAGCCGGGAGGCGCACGCTTCGAGGGTCTCGCGTTCGCGTCGCCACATCTTCGCCATGTCCATGAGGAGCGGGGTGAAGCGGTCGCTCGGGTTGGCCTTCTCGATGATGGCTTGCTCCTCAGCAAGGTCAGCTGCTTGGCCGAGGTCGTAGAGCTTCTGGATCCGCTCGTCCGACTCGCACAGACGAGCGAACGCAGCAGCGGTCCCCTCGCCGGGGAGTGCCTCCGCCTTCGCGAGTTCGAGCATCGCCGTTTCGGATTGCTCACGGGTGTACCGGGGTGCGGCCCCGGACTTCGCGACGCGCTCGGCGTCGGTGAGGAGTAGTTCGAGGTCGTTCATGGTGCCTGGAGGATCAGGAGGTAGATGGACCGCGCCGCGAGGTTGTCCCGAAGCAT
Organism: uncultured Planctomycetaceae bacterium; assembly: GCA_964619265.1. Classification (GTDB taxonomy): domain Bacteria; phylum Planctomycetota; class UBA1135; order UBA1135; genus CAZUCE01. The sequence goes on along the minus strand of CAZUCE010000010.1, from coordinate 18,243 downwards.
GCGGCGGAGGGTGGAGGGGAGTGGCTCGCCGGGGAGCGCGTGCGGCTCGACGAGGCGAAGGAGGTCAGCCCACGCGATGCGCCGGGCGTCGGCGTCGGGCTCGTCCATGGGGATCAGGTCGGAGGGGTCGAGGTCGTCGAGGGCTCGCGCGATCGCTGCCGCGCGGTAGAGGATCTCAAGGCCGAGCGACCGGCTCGCGGCGAGCCGCGCGAACGTCACCGGAGGCGCCTCTCCTGCCTGCTCCTGACGTTCCGCCCATCGGAGGGCCTCGGAGAGGTACTCGGACCGAGCACGGCGAGGAGGGGCCTCTCCGCGCGCTACGGACAGAGCCTCACTCAACATCGAACTCGGAGATCAGGCTGCCCTCGGCGTCGGCCAAGGGGGCCCAGTGATGTTGAGGGATGCGCTCGATGCCGAGTCGAGTGGCGAGGGTAGGCGCGGCCCGGAAGATTGCGGCGGAGATGGACCACTTTGCACGGCGCGTGACGCGCTGCGCGTTCGCATCGGTGCCCCCGGTCGGGAGCGCCGCGTACTCGTCGTAGGCCCGACCAAGCGCGACCAGCGCTTTGTCCACCTTGCGGGCGGCAGTGAGGCGTGCCTTCCGCGCCTTGTTCAGGGCCTTCTCTTGGTCGGCTCGCGCACGTTCGACCTCGCGGTCGGCGGCATCCCGCGCGCGTTGCTCGGCGACGGGGAGCGCTGCGGACAACTCGACTTGGAATTGCTCGAGCCGAGCGACCTCGGCGCGTGCGGCAGAAGCTCCCGTATCGTCTGCATCGGCGATCGCATTGCCCAGCCTTGAGCGAGCCTCGGCGAGGTCGGCACCGGTGGTCGAGAGCGTCGCCCGCAGCTCGGCGGCGCGATCCTTGTTCTTAGTGTCGAACATCACTCGCCCTCCCCGCCCTGCTGAACTTCGATCTTGCCCTCGGATATCAAGCGCGCGATTGCTCGCGGGCCGATGGCAAGGTGGCGGCGGTCGATCGTGTCGCCGATCGAGTAGGTTCGTCCGCCGAAGCGGAACTCTTGGAGCGTGGTGAAGTACCACGCGCATCGGTCGGGTCGGGCCATGTTGCTGCTCACGTCCGGGCTGGGTAGGTGGAAGCCCGCCGAGCGAAGAGGTGCTCGACGGGCCTCCGACGGTCAACCGACTCGACCAAGCGACGACTCGGTTCCATGACGCGCACCGTCAGCCCGAAGCGGAGCGCGTTCTCTAGTAGCCTTCGCTCTGCATGACGGCGAAGGGTGGTCTTGGTGGTGCAGGCCGCGATCATCGCTGGCCGTTCTCCCTGCGCGTACGGGCGGCGGAAGGTCGCGCCTTCTCGCGCTCCAGAATCTCGCGCAGTTGACGCTGTGACTCGGGAGAGAGCTTCTCTAGCCCGAGCGACTTGGTGCGCGTCGAGATGGTCGTCTGCTTGACCTCGGCGACAGAGCGCTGCGCGAAGTCGGCAGGGAATCGGCTCCGCACCTTCTCCAACAGCAAGCGATCGCTGTAGCGGCGCTTCGATCCGACCTGTTGGCCGTTCGGTCCGAAGATTGGCTCGGAGGTTCCCTCAACGGCGCGGCGGTGGAGCTCAACGAGGAGGTCCCCGTCCGCCTGCTCGCGGGCCTCAGTGATCTGCGCGGCGAACTCGGGATCGCGCTTTGCTTCTTCCCGGAAGGTCGCGCAGGCACCAGTCAGCGAGTTCGGAGACGCAACCCGAGCCGCGCGCGCAACCACTCCGTGCTTCGCGAGTTCCGCGAGGAACAACGCCTTACGCTTCGCTGTCAGGGGTTCTTGTTCACGCCGGGCCATCTCAACTTCGAGAGTATTTGGCATCCCATGCGTGGGCTTGAACTATGCCAGAAATGCCATCGCGCGATTCGACTTATGTGCGCAACCAACACCGTGTTGTTCGCGCGCAGTGTGTGTATCGAACTTCGCCTGGCGTGCACCCACGGGCGCAACACCCACCTATCCGGGGTCAGATCGAACGGCCTTCGACGACCAGCCCACGCGCAAGCGCGAACCGTACCCCCGTTCCCCCTGACGTTCCCGGCAGGCGGGGGTACGCAGAATCCAACTCCCCGGCGCACAGGCCAGTGGTTATCACTCCCGTTCCTCCCCGTTCCCCCTCTCTCTTCAGAGGAAGAGGAAGAGAGCGGGCGGAGCTGTAGGGGTCGTAGTACCCATAGCAGATCTGGGGGCTCGCAGGGGAACGGGGGGAACGCCTGGCGGGAAGCCAGCCCGGCATCACCCGAGCCTTGGTTTCCGCGTTCCCCCCCCCTCGGGATCACCGTTCCCCCAAGTAGGTCCGGTACGCCTCCAACCAGCCGCACTCCGGCTCGGGCCACCAGCCGAACACCCCGGCCTCGCAAGCCTCCTCGGCAGCGCTGGTTCCGGCAGGACGCACGCCGCGCACCTGCCCGTAGTCGTCGCGCTCGACCTCCAGCTCGTCCGATGAGTTGCCCTTGACGTAGCTCCACTCGGGCCGCCCGCCGAACCGCCGCTTGGTGCGCTCCCATCCCAGCTCGCGCATCGCATCGCCGAGCCGCGCGTTGTGCTCCTGGCTCCGCTGCCCCGGGGGGACACCGACGATCTCCCAGGCGTCGCCTGCCCTGAGCTTTCCCTCGACGCCGGAGAGCGCGTCGGAGAGCCTCTGGACGAAGGGGTCCTCGACCCGTCGTGCGTCCTGCTCGCGGGCCGCAGCGGCGTACAGGGATGGGTCAAGCCGAATGCTCTCGCCCGCTAGCTCCCGGGCCACGGCTTCGGCCCAGAGCTGCTCTCGATCGCGGCGGAGACCGGCAAGGTCGATCGTTCCAACCTTGACCGGCCAGAACCGACGGTTGCCGGTGTGGTCGCGGAGGTACTGCTCGGAGTTGGTCGTGCCGATGATGACGAACTGGCGCTCACGCTCCACGGCGAGACGCCCCCACACCATCCGGGCCCGGTCGGCTTGCCGAGAGAGGCAGGCCTTCAAGGTCTCCACATCACCCTTTCGCATGCCGCGCAACTCGCCCGCTTCCACGATCCACTTGCCAGAAGTGGCCTCGATGAACTGCTGGGTCTTCACCCCGAGGGGGAGGTCGTCGCTGAACCACTCCGACTTCATGGCGAGGGCCCTGAGCGCGGAGGACTTGCCCCCGCCCTGGGCTCCCTCCAGCGTCATCATCTCGTCGAACTTGCATCCGGGATCACGCACGCGGCGCACGGCCGCGACCAGTACGAGCATCCCGACAGCGCGCGTGTACTCGGAGTCCTCGACGCCAAGGTAGTCGGTGAGCCATCCGTCAAGCCGGGGTACCCCGTCCCAGCGGAGGGTGTCGAGGAACTCACGCACGGGATGGCGAATGTTCCGCCGCGCTGTGTCCAGCACGATCGCCCAGAACTTGTCTTTGCCGAAGGCGAGCTTGAAGGTCTCCTCGATAGTGAGCCAGAGGCGGGTCACTGCCGCATCCTCGAGGTGTGGCCCGAATCCAGAGAGGCCGTCGATCAGGGAGCGCTCGGAGAACTCGTCAAACTCCAACGTCACACCCAGCTTGGTGATCGCCATGCGGGCGTTGTGGAGGTTCGGGTACGGGTTTCCTTTGCTGTCCGTCTGAAAGTCGTCGGCAAACTCGTGAGCGCGGCGAATCTGGCGGATGGCGTAGCGCTCCGTCCCTGATCCCTTGTCGAGGACCGAGGCCGAGACCCCGAACGCGGGGTCAGTGATGACACTGTAGATGTCGTCGTCGGTGCAGCCCGCCCGGACCATTTCACAGCAGACGAAGAACAGCCACTCACTCCGTGAGCCCGGGAACTTGTCCGGGTCGTCCGGATCCATCCCCTGGACGATCACGACGCGGGCCTGGGGCGAGCCCTTCAGCTCTTTGATGTCGTCCACCGAGGAGAAGCGGCGTACGTCGGCGGGCGGCTCGAAGGAAGCTGCAGAGCCGCTCGAGGGCGTATCAGCGGGAGCCTTCGTGAACTGGTCGAGGGAGTAGGTCGTGTCATTCCACTCGACGACCTTCGCCTGGGCCTCACGCCGTCCGCGCTTCCGCTTCCCCGCGTCGAGCCGGTTGATGGGGCCCGGCAAGCGCATCAGGCGATTCACGTTGTGACAGTTGTCCCCACCCAGGACGATCTCCAGCTGCTTGTTGTAGAGCTTCGCCTGCTCGTACATCTCCGCCGTCCCGTCGAGGGGCAGCGGTTTGTCGAGGCGCCAGAAGCCCTGGTAGCCTCCGCCGGAGAAGATGATGCACGTCGGCGGCGGGATGGGGCGGGGAGGGTTCAGGAGAAGGTCCAGTATTCGCTTCTGTTCCTCTTCAAGATCCTCGCCCGCCCGGGGATCGAGATCGACGTGGAGCCAAGCAAGGGCCTTCATGTCCGGCAGCTGTGGAGGATCTGCCGAGAGGCTCTCGCATGGATTGACGACGAAGTAGATGTTCCACTTCGCTTCCGTTCCTTGCTTCGTCAGAAACTCTAGAACCTCGGGCTCTTGGCCGCTGAAGGTCCCGACTTCGATGCCGTTTCTTTCGGGAGAGATCGCGACGAGGTGCCAGGGTCCTTCCGGTTGCCACTGTCTCAGGAACTCGTCGGCCTCGATGTAGTTGGGCTGAAGGTCTGACATCTCAGGCGACCTCCCCACCGAAGCGGAACGTCTCGACCCACTGGTCGATCTCGGAGCGCTTCCACTTGTGGTGGCGCTTGCCGAAGACGTAGTGGCGCGGGAGGTAGCCCTTGGCTTTCCAGCCCTCCAGCGTCTTGAAGGGGATGCCTACGTAGGCGGAGAACTCCCGGAGCGAGAGATACTCGCGCCCGGCGGGGATAGCTGCCGCTTCGCGGCTCGATTTGCGGTCCTGGTTCACTTCGATTCTCCAATGGGAGCGTCGAAGAGGCGGACCACTCGACGCCCCGCGCTGGGGTCGTTGGATCCGCACCTACTCGAACCAGAACCGTATCGTTGTTGCCAACCTCACCCGCATGGGGTGGGCGCGGTACGCGAAACTATCGTGGGCGCGTCAAAGGTCCCGCGCTGGCACGCCGGGACGAGAGAAACCTAACCCGGAAATCGCCCTTGGGCGAGTCGGGTCATGAGGGAATCTCGGAACCCTCCTCGCAAGACGGTCTCTCGAATCGCGTCCGGAGGAAGTCCGCGATGCGCTCGGCGCACTCTCGGAGGTGCTCGACCGACGGCCGGATGTATCCCTCCGTCACGTCGCCCGCAGGCAGCGAGTGGTTCATCAGCACCTTGAGGTCGAGCGGATGGAGTCGAGCCTCATGCCCTGCCGTCGCGAAGGTGTCGCGGAGCCGGTGCGGACTCGGGAGGTGCCCGACCTTCTTGCCCATCGCGTCGTAGCGCTGCTCCTTGACCTGGGCGACGTGGGTCACCCGTCCCTTGATGTCCTTCGACGGAAAGACCCAGCCTCCGTCGTCGTGATACATGAAGTGATTCTCGTCTCGGCGCCGCCGGAGGATTTCCAACACAGGCTTCGATACCGGCACCGTGAACGCCCGATCTTCGCCGCCCTTCGGCTTGGGCCGGAAGATCGTCCCCGCTTCGAAGCTGACCTCTTCCCATCGGGCCGTTTTCGCGTCGGTCGCTCTGAGCCCCGTGAAGAGGATAAAGAGTTGAAGGTCCCGACGGATCGGGTTGTCGACCCCCTCGATCCGCTCACGCCAGTCGGGTAGGTCGGGCCACGAGATTGGCTCACGGCGGCGTCTGACCTTGTTGAAGGTGACGCCCACGGTCGGCGGTCGGTCGGGCAACTCCTCGAACCGCCGTGCCGCGCTGTTGTACACGGCGCGGAAGTGCTGGAGGGCCCGGTTGGCCGCGTACGGGCCGGCGCGTTCCGTGATCCGCTCGTGCCGCTGGGCGCACTCGTTCCGCGAGATCGACGACAGCGGTCGGTCTAGCCAGTCGGCGAGATGCCGCTCGCTCTCCTCGCGAATCGTCTCGATCGAACGAGCAGCGCAGCGCTTCGCTCGCATCGCAGCCTGGTGGTAGCCGATCGCCTCATCGAGGGTCACTCCTCGCGCCGCGCGCTCGCGTTTCTCCGCGTTCGGGTCGATCCCCTGGTCCATCGCGACGGCCAGCTCTCGGGCGCGCCTACGGGCCTCCTCGACCCTCCACGTCGGCCAGCGACCGATCGTCACGCGTCTCGTCTTGCCCTTGACCTCCTTCTGGAGGATGAAGGTCCGAACCGGAGAGTTGCCTCGACCAACTCGGACTCCAAAGCCCGGGAGATCACGGTCCCAGTAGAGGCGATCCTTGATCGGATTGCCGTTGCCGTTGAGCTCGTCATCTGCGGGCGGTTTCGCCTCTTTGTTGATGCTGGCCTCGGTGAACTTGAACTTGCGCTGCATGCTCAAGCCTACCGGCCATTTGCGTTACGCGGCTACCACGGTGTGCGGCGTAACGCTCGCGGAACGGGATCATCGCGGGTTCTTTCGGGGCGACTCAAGGGCCGCCTAGAGTCCCGAGAAAAAGCGCTATTCGCGGTTTCGGGGAAGCTTGCGGGTGGCTTCCGCGCGAACGATGCGACCTTAGGAAGCGGATGCTCTATCCAGCTGAGCTACGGGCGCCTTTGGCGACCAGGGTAGCCCGTGGGCGTCCCGGTTGGCTAGTTGCTCTGTCGGGGGAGTGTGGGTCAGGCGATCGGCACGTGGCCCGTTTTGACCAGGATCACGGTTTCTTCGCGTACGAAGGGGTGGTGGGTCGAGAGGTGTGGGCTGAGCAGCCAGGTGCCGGCGGGGTAGCGGCCGTGCTCGTCTTCGAAGGTTCCTGACAGGACGAAGATCTCCTCGCCGCCGAAATGCCGGTGTGGGACGAAGCGTTCGCCGGCCGGCCAGTGCACGAGGGCGGTCCCGGAGGTCGAACCGTTGTGCAGCGGCAGGACACGGAGGTTTCCCTGCCCGGGACGCCAATCGGATGGTCCGGTTTGATGGAGCGCCGGCTCGCACTCGCCCTCGAAGAACGGGCCCTCGCGGTAGAACAGCGTGCAGCCCGAAGTCGAGCGGTTCTCGAAGGGCTGGCTGCCGGGCAGGCGGACGTAGCCGCCGGCTGCCAAGTTTCCGCCGGGCAGCGATAGGTCGCCTTCCAGGATGTAGAGCTCGCGATCGGACTCAGGGGAGACGTCGAGGCTCGCCCCCGGGGTCAGGCGCAGGATCGCAACCTGATGATCGGGAAGCAGCGGCGATTCGAGCGCCTTGCGCTCGACGCCCTCCCGGGGGCCCGGCTCGAAGGCGAGCTGTGCGGTCTCGAGACAGGTCGGTTCGGCGGTCGTCATGGTCTTCGGCGGGTGCCCGGGGACTCGGCACGGTACCCTCTGCTTTGCCGATCGGGACAGGATTCCGGGGCCCCATGGATTCCAAATTGCACGTGGCCCTTCTGACCGCCCTGGCGATGGTGGCGTTCGCGGGCAACTCGCTTTTGTGCCGCGCGGCGCTGCTGCCCGGACCCAGTGGAGCCCTGCTCGATCCGGTGTCGTTCACGGTGATCCGGCTGGCTTGCGGAGCGTTGGTGCTGGCGCCGGCGCTGCTAAGCAAGCCCGCCTCCCCCACCGCCCGCGACTCAGCCGGAGCCCTGCGCGCCGGCGCGACGCTGCTGGTCTATGCGCTCGCCTTCTCGATCAGCTACACACGCATTGGAACCGGCACCGGCGCACTGATCCTGTTCGGGGTCGTCCAGCTCACGATGTTCGCCTCGGCTGGCCTGGGCGGCGAACACATCGGCGCACGGCGCAGCTTCGGAGCCCTGCTCGCGTTTGGTGGCCTGTGCCTGCTGCTTGCACCCACCGGAGGCCAACTCGGCAGCGTGGACCCGCTCGGCGCCGCCCTGATGACCATCGCCGGTGTCGGCTGGGGCCTGTACACCCTGCTCGGTCGCGCCTCGCGCGCCCCCATCGTCCACAACGCCGTCAACTTCCTCGTCGCACTGCCCGTCACGCTGGTCGTACTCGGCGGAACCGCTCTCGGGGGCGCCGCGGCGTTTAGCTGGGAGGGCGCCGCCCTCGCCGCAGCTTCGGGAGCCCTGTGTTCGGGGGTTGGCTATTCCATTTGGTACCGCGCGCTGCGCGGACACTCCTCGGTCTCGGCTGCGATCAGCCAGCTCACCGTCCCGGTCATCGCCGCCGGTCTCGGGGCCGGTTTGCTCGACGAAGCGCTGACCTGGACCTGGGCCGCCTCCGCGGCGCTCGTTTTGGTTGGCGTCGCGCTTGGATTGAAAGCGCCTCCGAAAGCGCCTTGAGACTCCGAAAGAGTCCCCAGAGAACTCACCGGACTCGCTTGAGGGATTACTTGCTCTGCTCGGGTGCCCCAGCCGGACTCCAGACCTTCCACCAAAGCTCGGGCCCACGGCGCGCGCCGTGCAGGAGAAGATCGCCGTCCTCCGAGAATCGAGGCGTGTCGACTTCGTCGAATACCGGGCCCGCGACCTCGTCCAAAATCACCTGCCAACCGGCCTCGGAGCGGGCCGCATAGGCCAAGTGCTCGCCGTCTTCGCTGAACACGAGGTCGCGCACCTCAAGCCAATCGAATTCGTGGCGCTGGACCTCGCCGCGTTTGGGAACGCTCACGACGAATCGCTGGCCTCCCGAAAGCGTGCGGGCTCGTTGCTGCATGGGCAGCAACGGCGAGGGCTCGAGGCCGCTGGCGGCCACAAAGGCGAGCTGATTTTTCGCTCCGAAGACCGGCTCGAATACAAAGTCATAGTCCGGAGTGATTTGCTTTCCGTCCACGGAGATCCCGTACCGACCTTCTTTGCGGACCCAGTAGGCGACGCGCTTGTCCAGGGGCGAAAAAAACGGACCATGCAGCGCGCTGCCGTCGTGCTCGACCCGCTCGCCGTCGAGAACAACGAACTCATCGGTCAGGGCGAGTTTTCCGTCCACTGCCGTCCAGACCTCCAGCGTGGCTCCCCAGTGCTTTCCGGCCCGATCCACAGCCAGATTCGACGGTAGCCGCGTGAGCTCGCCGACCTCGGACGCCCGCTTCTCTCCACGCTCCAGAGCAAACACCGTCACCCCCGCCCCATCCCAGCCCCCATCGAGGTTGCCGCCGACAGAGAACGCACGCTGGCTGTCTCCGGTAAACGTCGGGGGCTCAGACGAAAGGGCGTTGTCCAGCCGTTCTCCTTGGCTCTCCTTCCAACGGCGGCCCTTTTCTTCGAGCAAGACCAAGTGCTGGCCATTGTTGTTGAAGGCACCGTCCGACTGGATTTTTGCGCCGGGCTGCGCCCAAAACGCCACGGCTTCTCCGTTTGGAGCCAAGGCGATCGGCCCGATCCAGTCCTCCTCGTAGATCTCCTTGCCATCGAGCAGAACCCACCACTTCTGGCTCTTCTTGTTCTTTTGATTGCCAACCAGAAAGACCGCGCGCGAGCCGAACTCGCTGAACGAGGGACCGGCGACGAAGTCGTAGGCATCCAAGACTTCGTCGTCCAAAACCGGATGTTCCTCGCCGTCCAGAATCCCGATGTACGCGGCGCGACGACCGTCTGCGCTCCAGCGCACGCGATTCGGGGACTGGTGGCTCTGCCCCCGGGGCGGCTGGCCGGGACGCTCCAGTGACATGCCCTCTGGGATCGTGGCGATCAGCCGCTCTTCGAGGAGGAGCCCCTCCTCCGAATCTTGAAGCAGCGAAAACGTGGCGAACAGCGCGAGGAGATTCAGCATGCCATGGACCTGGGCAGAGGTGGCAAAGGGGCGAGAAACCGAAGTGACTCCACGAGCTAGTTGCCCGATTTGCCGAGGTCACCGCCAGGGCAGCACGAAAGGTCGAGAATTCGGGTCGCGCGGGACCGGCAGCTCCCCGAACCGCAGGTGCTTGCCGTAAAGGGGCTCGAGGTACTTGGGAGTCAGCACCTCGGCCGCGCTGCCCTCGATGACGATGCGCCCCTCGTTCAGCAGCACCAGGCGGGTCGCGAACTGGCTGGCCAGGTTGAAGTCGTGGGTCACCAGAACCACCGCACGGCTGGCGCAGGTCAACGCGGCCAGGGTCGACAGGACGCTGAGTTGATGGTGCAGGTCGAGCGCGGCCGTCGGCTCGTCGACCAGCAGCACCGGTGCAGCCTGGGCCAGGGCGCGCGCGATCAAGGCACGCTGACGCTGGCCGCCGGAGAGCTCGCCGAGCGGTCGGGCGGCGAGGTCCCCGAGCTCGGTTTGATGCAAGGCCTCGGCGACGGCTTCGCGGTCCTCCGAAGAAGGCGATCGGAAGAAGCCGAGGTGGGCGTAGCGGCCGCCTTCGACAAAGGTCCGGACCGTCACCTCGGGCAGGCGGTCGAGCGCCTGGGGAACAAACGCGAGGGACTTGGCCCGCGCGCGAGGGGTTGCGGCAAGCACGTTGCGTCCCTTTGCGTGCACAGTGCCCTGTGGCTCGAGCAGCCCCGACAGACACTTGAGCAACGTCGACTTGCCCGCGCCGTTCGGCCCGAGGATGGCCACCAGCTCGCCCGGCCGGACCTCGAGGTCGACGCCGTGCAGAACCGGTCTGGAACCCGGATAGGCGAAGTGCAAATCGCGAGCCGTGAGGGTCGGCTCCGTCGGAAGCGGCGGACTGGTTTCGGTCACGGCGAGTGCCCTTAGAACGTCCGCGACGCGTCGCGGCTCGAAAGCAAAAGGAAGAAGAAAAACGGACCGCCGATCAGGCTCATCAGCACGCCCGGGGGAAGGTCGTAGCGGGCAAAGGCCACTCGCCCCAACAGGTCGACTCCGAGCAGCAAGCAGGGACCGCCGAGCAAACACGCGGGCAGAAGAACCCGGTGCGAGCGCCCGACCAACCGCCGCAAGAGGTGCGGAACGACCAGGCCGATGAATCCGATCTGCCAGGACACCGCAACGGCCGCCGCGGCTGCCAGGGAAGCCGTGGCCAGGGCGAGGAGCTTGACGCGCGTGGTGTGGACGCCGAGCGCGGCGGCGTCGTCCTCGCCGCCGGCAAACAGATCGAGCTCGGTCGCGAGGAACGGCACGGCGAACAAGCACAGGCCGAGCACTGAAAACAGGCTCACCACCTGACTGACGAGGCGGTCGTCGATGGTTCCGAAGCTCCACACGATCAACGCGCGCGCGACCTCGAAATCCTCGAGCGCCAGACGCTGCACCAGAGTCAGGAGGCCGCCCAACGTCGCGTTGGTCGCGATGCCGACCAGCAGCAGCGTCGCCACCGAGACGCGGCCGCCACGGCTCGCCACGGCCGCCACCAAGACGGCGACACCGAGGGCGCTGGCAAACGCCGAGGCGGTGAGAACCCACGGGGTCAAGGCGCCGGCCGGCAGGCCCGATGGGCCGAGGCCCCCCGACAGCAGTAGAACAAGCGAAGCGCCGACGCTGGCTCCGGTCGTGAGCCCGAGCACCGAAGGCGACGCGAGATCGTTGCGAAACACGCCCTGGAGCAGGGCCCCGGAAAGGGCCAGAGCCGCCCCCACCCCGATCGCGGTCAGCACTCGCATGAAGCGCAGCTCAAAGACGTGCAGCTCGCCAGATGTGAACCCACCCGCCCCCTCGGCCCCGCTCAGCCACGCGAGGAACAGTTGGAACGACTCCGCCGGATGGGTACGGCCGGACGAGCCGGTCGACAGGGACGTCACGGAAAGGGCGATCACCACCAGCGCGAGGAGTGCGAACGCGAGCCGCCAACGGGGCGCACCGGCGGCGGGCACCGGCGGAGCCTGGTTCGTCTCCACCGGGGTCCCGGAGGGCTGTTCGGTAGGTGTCTCGGTCATGGGGTCCACCTGGGACAACGGTTGAGGCTACCCGGCGAGCGGCTAACCTCTTGCCCATGATCGACCGCAACCGGTTCCCGCTCCCCCCTTCGCGCTCTCAGGATCTCGACAAGCAAGCGCAACGGTCCGGCTGCCGCGGATTCGGGGCCGTCCTCGGCGCTGCTCTGATCGGCTTCCTCCCGAGCTGTGGCCGCACCAGCTCCGAATCCCTCGAAGCCCCGGTACCGGGGATCAGCGTGACCCTAGCGGGCGTCGAGATCCGCTCGGCGGAAGGCGCCCCCTTCCCGCTCTCGGCGCAGACCGCGGATGGACATCTCTTCCGCCTCGAACAGCCCGCCTCCCGCGCCCTAGCCGGCAACGCCGCTGTGCTCGACACCTTCGCCGGCGTCGGCGCCGTCGACTGCGTGTACGCCTCGGCTCTGCGAGCCCCCGAGCACTCGATCGCTGCCGCGCGCGGGACCAGCTTCGACCACGTCCAGCTCGTGACCAAGTTCGACACCGAGAACGTGATCGGCCTGGCTCCCGACCTAGCGCTCGTCCACGGCTGGCAACCGATCGAGCAGAAAGTCCAGTGGAGGCGCACCGGCCTCGCCCTGATCGAACTTCCCGACGTCACCTCCTTCGAGGACACCGTCGAAGCGCTCGACCTCGTCGCTCGCCTGACGGGTCGAACCGAGACCTTTGCGGAGGCTCGGCGAGAACTGATCGAGCGTGCGCAGCGCCTCCGCGAGCGGAGCCGGGGCGCCGGCCAGTCGGCCTTGAGTTACACCAACAGCGGAACCGGAGGCTGGGTCGCCGGCCGAGGCACCACGGTTCAGGCGGTGTTCGATCTGGTCGGGCTCAAAAACGCGGGGGCGAACTGGACGGGACACTCCCAGGTCGAGATCGAAGAAGTCCTGCAGCTCGATCCGGACTGGCTGATCCTCTCCCCCGCGCCCGGAGAGGACGAGAGTCGCACCTACGAATTTTTGAGAAGCGAACCCCGCATGCAGTCCCTGCGGGCGCTGAAAGAGGAGCGATTCCTGCGTGTCGACGGCACGCTGTGGGCATCCAATTCCCACCACATCTTGGACGCGGCCGCGGTGCTCGACGAACAGCTGGGCGAATAAGCCAACTTCGGCGGCGGCACAGTCGGAAGTGCCGCAGCCGGAAGTGCCACAGCCGGCAATACCACAGCCGGCAGTACCACAGTCGACGACCATTCCGACGGTGCCAACTTCGACCGTGCCAACTTCGACGGCGACCCGCCTTCCAATCCAGGAGGCTTCCGGCCAAAGTCGTGAATGGAGCCAGAGATCGGATTTGAACCGACAACCCCTGCTTTACGAAAGCAGTGCTCTACCGTTGAGCTACTCTGGCATCTCGCCCGGACGGTACACAAAGAACCGTCCGCTCGCGAGTGTTCGCAGCCCGCGACCTTGGGTTCGCCGCGGGCTTTTGGAAGCGGCTCTACTCGGTCGGCGCGCCGCCCAGCAAGCTCATCAACCCCACGCGGGCTTCGCCTTCCAAGCCCATCGCTCCGATCGCACGGCCGACCGCCGAGCGGAGCTCGAAGGAGGTCTCGCCGTTGGACAGCAAGTCGGTCAGCGGCGCGAGGGTTGCCTCTGAGCCGGTCACATCGTTGCGGCGGAAGGCCGTGGCCAGCGCATTCGCGGCGGCGGCGCGGGCTTCGTCCGAGCGGGCACCGTCTCCGACGACGTTGAGCATCGTGCTCAGGTGACGCGGGGCCGCGCCGCGGCCCAGGGCCTCGAGGGCCGGGATCACCACGCGGTCGGGGCGTCCGCCCAGGCTGCCGACCAGCCCGTCGGCGGCGGCGGAAATTTCCACACCCGCGCCGGCAAGCCGCGAAAGCGCCTTGGCCGAGAGCTCGGAGAGACGATCGGCCTGCTCGCGATCGCGGTTGGCCTGTCCGGCCATCAGCTCGTCGAGCACCGGCAGGTCGTCGGCTCCGGTTCCCGCACCCGCGGTGCGCTCGCCGTATAGCTCGGCGGTCCGATCGACGTCCTCGCCGAGCATCCAAACCGGCGTCCCCTGCGAGGTCGAGGTGTTCTCGATCTCGACCAGCACCTGGTCCACAGTGAGGTCCGGAAGACGATCGGAAAGAACGATCAAGTCGACGCCGGGCATCTGGAACAGCACCTGGAGTCCGCGGGCGCCCGAGTCAGCGACCTGAGCCGCGATGTTGCGCGAGCGCAAAGCGGAAGCGACAGCCGCACCGCGGCTGCGGTCGGGGTCGATCACCAGGGCGACCTGAACAATCTCACGGCCGGCCGAGGTACCGAGCATCTCGACGACGCCCGGGGCGATGTCCTGTCCGCCGCGCAACGCAGCGTGGGCCGCGGCGAGCGCAGCCTCGGAGCGCACCTGGGGGTGCGTGGTGGCGAGTGCGCTGCGCAGCGCCGGCTGCATACCGACGGCTGATTCGCCGAGGACACGCAGGAGACCGATTGCGCCAGCCAGGTCGTCGCGCGAGAGCGCCTGATTCAGTCCGCGATCGGCCGCTTCAGGTCCGGCGATGGCCAGAGCCAATTGGCTCGACTGCTCGAGCGCGGTCAGCGAATCCTCATCGGCACCGCGGGCGCGCAGCTCGTCGATCTCGACCAGCTGCTTCGCCGCGGAGCGGGCCAGTCCGCCGAGGGCGTCCAGGTTGCCCGGGTCAGCGGCCAGCGCACGGGAAAAGGTCTGCTTGCCCATCTCCTCGGCGAAGATGGCGGGGTCGACGCGCTGGGCGTTGAGCCGACCGCCCCCGAAGCTCCAGATGGTTTCGTTGCGAAGGCCGGGGTAAAGAGCGGAGACCGATCCGTCCAGGAACCCGTTGCCCTGCTCGATCAGCAACTCAGTCGCACTGCGTCCGCCGGTGCCGCCCAGCTTGTCGAGCGACAGCAAAGCAGCCTCGCGGACCGCGGCGGCGCTGTCGTTTTGGGCGAGGTGCGCGAGCGCTCCGGCGGCGCGTGAGTCGCGAAGGTTGCCGAGGGTCAGGGCGGCGTTGCGGCGCAGCACATCGCTGGAGGCATCCAATGAGGCGATCAGGGGCCGCACAGCGGCGGGTCCCAGGTCGGCCAGGGCCACCATGTAGCTGATGCGGCGGTTCTCGTTGCTGTCGTCGGCCAGCGCGCCCAGCATCGCCGGGACCGCGAACTCTCCGTGGTCGGCGCGCAGCCGCGAGATCGCGTGAATGCGATCGAGGTCGCCGGCTTCGTTCAGTTTGTCGAGCAAACCGCGAATCGTGTCGAGGTCGTCCGACAGCTCTTCGCGACGCTCGGTCGAAAGATCCATGATGCGGCGTGCGAAGCGCTCGGCCGGGCCACCGGCGACGAGCATGTCGAGCCACGCCTGGTGGTCGATGGCCTGCCACATGGCGTAGGCCTGTTCCGCGTCGGGGCCGGCCGCGAGGACCTCCTCGAAGGCGCTGATCGCCGCAGCACGATCACCGCGGTTCCAGGAACGCACAGCCTTCTCGAAGCCTTCGACCTGCGCAAGCGCGGGCGAAGCAAAGGCCAGGGCAGCCGCCACCGTGCCGAGGCACCACCGAGAGGCCCGCTGGCTGAGCGGGCTGGTGGAGCGGGCGCGAAGGGGAACGGGCGAGCCGAGCGGGCGCGATCCGGTCATGGGATCCTCGAAGGGGGATGAGGCCGAAGGGGGAACGGGGCGACTCGCGCAGGAAGAAGTTGAGCGCGACACGGCAAGGCCGGTCGCGAGCACGCGAGGCGATTCGGGGGGATGAGGTTCGGGAGCGGCCCGCTGGAGGCGGGAGCTCCCTGGATGGGGATTCCCGCCGAGAACAGCGGAAGCATCCACGGGGTCAGCTCCTGGGGCCGAGGGCCAAGGAGCCGGGGCGCGGATGATAGCCCCCAGGAAAGACGTCGTCCAAGCACGAGGTATCCAGGCCGCGGTCAACTGTTACGCCTGGAGGCTCCTCCTCGCATCGAAGACAGCTCCGAAAGACCCCGTAGAAGCCCCAGCTTCGCTTCTGTCAGCCTCCCTGGGGGCCGATCCGTGCACTCCGCGCCTAAGATCGCACCTATGAGCGATGCCTCCCCCTCCATTTCCTCCACCGGCGCCAGCCCGTCCGCCGCCCCCGCCATTTTGGTCGTCGACGACGAGTCCGACGTCCGCTTGGCCCTTGAGATGACCCTCAAGTACGAGGACTTCGAAGTCTGGACCGCCAAGGGGGCCAAGGAAGCCCTCGCTCGCCTGGACGAGGAGGAGAGCCGCGGCCAGCAGGCTGCCCTCGTCATCACCGACCTCAAGATGCCCGGCATGGACGGTCTGGAGCTTCTGGAAGCGCTCAGCGAACGCCCCGGCTCACTGCCTGTGATCATGATCTCCGGCCACGGCGACGTGGCAACCGCCGTCGAAGCGGTCCAGCGCGGAGCCTCGGACTTCCTGGAGAAGCCCCTCGACGCCAATCGCACGCTGGTCTCCATCCGCAACGCGCTCGCCCGCGGACGGCTCGAATCCGAAAACCGCGGCCTGCGCCGCGAGTTGGGCCAGCGCTTTGGAGTCGTCGGGGAAAGCCAGCCCTGGCTCGACCTGATGTCCAAGGTCGAGCGCGCCGCGCTGGTCGAGGTCCCGGTGTTGATCACCGGCGAAAACGGCACAGGAAAGGAGGTCGTCGCCCGCCGGCTGCATCTGGCCAGCGCCCGCGCCGAGGGCCCGTTCATCCCGGTCAACTGCGCGGCGATTCCCGAAGAGCTCTTCGAATCCGAGCTGTTCGGACACGAAAAGGGCGCGTTCACCGGCGCCGTCGAGCGTCGCATCGGGCACTTCGAAGCCGCGGGCGGCGGGACGCTTTTCTTGGACGAGATCGGCGACATGCCCCTCAGTTCCCAGGCCAAGCTCCTCCGCGCGCTCGAAACCCGCGAGGTCACCCGTGTGGGCAGCACCAAGAGCATGCCGGTCGACATCCGCGTGCTGGCAGCCACCAACGCGGACCTCGCCGCAGCCGTGGAGGACAAGTCCTTTCGAATGGACCTGTTCTATCGGCTCAACGTCGTGCCCCTGCGGCTTCCTCCGCTGCGCGAACGCCGCGATGACATTCCGCTTCTGGCCGAGCACTTCCTCGACAGCCTCGCCAGGCGTCAGGGCCGTGGTCCCATCGAACTCGCCCCCGAAGCGCGCGCCCTGCTCGTCACGCTCGAATACCCGGGCAACGTGCGCCAGCTGCGCAACCTGCTCGAAGGCGCCTACGTTTTGACCGAAGAAGGCCAGCCGATCGGGCGCGAGGTTCTCGACCAGATCCTGGCCGACGGTCCGTCCATGGCGACCGCCGCAGGCGATGACTCCAGCGCAAGCTCCGGACTCAACCCAGGCGGCCATTCACCCTTCGACGCCGAGACCTTCGAGGCGTTCAAGAACGACAGCGAGGCCCTGTTTTTCCGGCGCAAGCTCGAGCTCAACGAAGGCAACATCAAGCGCACTGCCGAGAACCTCGGCATGCAACGCTCGCACCTCTACAAAAAGCTCGATCGCTACGGGCTGCGCTAGCGGCTGACAAGCGCGGCTCGAGCAGCTTGCGAACCGGCTCGCGGCCGGCGCTCCGAATTCACCGAGCGGGGATGAAGATCTCGGTGCCCTCGGAAACGAAGTCCGGGTTCGAGATGACATCTTGGTTGGCTTCCCAAATCTCGCGCCACAGGGTTCCCTTGCCGTAGTAGAAGCTCGCGATCGTCGACAACGACTCGCCTGGCTGGACCACGTGATTCGCCGGTAGCACGGGCTTGTCTGGGTCCGCCGCATCGGCTCGGCTCGCGGTGGGTTCCACGTCCGAGGCCCCCGTGGGCTGATCGCGCGGCGGCGCACCCTCGGCGACGATTGGAGTGTCCCGTACGGTTCGAACACCCCGCGGCACGCGAACGTCCCGCGCGGGGCGCGGCTCGGAGGCAACACTTTCCTCAGGGGTTCCGAAGACCGGAACCGAGATGCGTTCTGACTCGGGGCGCTGGCCTGCGGCGTCGTTCGCGATCCGGAGCAGGTCGACGTAGTCCCTGCTTCCGTAGAACAACTCGGACAGGCTGGACCAAGTGTCGTTCGGCTCAACCAGGTAGGTGCGCTGGGCGTCAACCGGCGAGCGCGCAAGACCGGGAACGTCGCGCAGGATGCGCGGCTCGCCGTCCGGGTTGGTCAACTTGCCGCGGGTGAGCGGGTAGTTCGAGGGTTGAGCCTCCGCGTTGAGCGCAGCGAGGCCCTCGGGGGAACGGCCGCCGCCTCCGAACGGGGATTGCCTCGCAGACCCGGGCTCCACGTCGAACGCCGTGCCGGAGTTGTTCGACTTCGCCTGGCCCGGATTCGCGGAAGCATCCTGGATGCGGTTGCCGTCAGCAACCTGGGACGACCGCTCGGCGCGGGCGAGCGCCTCGGAAGGCGAGCGCGGCGACGTCGCCTGGTCCTGACCACCGGGCCCGGCCGGGGCCTCGGTTCCGTAGTCCTCGAGCTGGGCGATGGAACCGCCCCCGCCGAGTTGACCTTCTTTGTCGGGTGCGGTCAGGGAAACAGCCAGCACCACGGCGGACAGGAAGATCACGGTCAGGACGAGGAGCTTCTCGAAGCTTCCCATGGGGCGGTCGGGGCG
>CAZUCE010000009.1:0-127106 GCA_964619265.1 uncultured Planctomycetaceae bacterium | reverse complement strand
GGCTCGGAGATGTGTATAAGAGACAGCCCCCCCACCAAGCCCTCGTCCTCTACCCCGGCCCGCCGTTCCGAAGACCGGCCTGCGTTCGAATCCAAGCCCCCGCTCCTCTGGCCGCCGAGCTCGCCGCCGCCCGCACTCCCTGCTCCTGCGCGGACAGCCCGAACCGCTGCGAGCCCTCCAACCCAGAAACCGCGATCGCGGCATCCCAAGGGCTTCGTCGCGCTCCTACGCCAACGCCGCGCCGAATTCACCGGCCGCGCGGAGTTGCAGCTTCCCGGTTGGCACCACATCTGCCGCCACGGCGAGGTCCTCCCGCGCTAGCTCCTCTTGCTCGCCTACAAGCGAGCCGGCCCGCGCCTTCTGCTCGCGTGTTCCTTCGACCAGCGCCTGCCCATCTACGCAGAGTCTGTGGAGCCAGCGGCGCGAGATCCGTTCAGGTCCATCTCAGGGCGGGCCTCCTAAAATAGGTTCGAAACCGCAACGAGACCAACTCAGGCAGGTCTCTTGGTGCGCAGCCCTCGAGATTCGGCTATGTCCAGGCTTCTGGGGGTCCATCGCCGGGTCACCGTGGCTTAAGCTCCCGCTCGACCCCCTCTTCCCCTTCGATTCAGATGATCCGTATTGCCACCACCGCCTCGCTCGCTCTCGCCGCCGTTGTCTGCTCGCGCCCCGAATCGGTTCATGCACCTGCTTCGGCTTCAACCAACACGGCCGCAGTAGTCCACTGCCAGGTGCCCTGCGGCATCTACGGAGACAAGTTGCGCATCGATCTGTTGATGGAGGATGTCGCGACGATCGAGAAGGCCATGGGGCAGATCGAAGAGCTCGGTGCAGCGGGCGAGAAGAACTTCAACCAAATCGTTCGCTGGGTCACGACCAAGGAAGAACACGCGCAGAAGATCCAAGATCAGGTCGCCGAATACTGGTCGGCTCAACGCATCAAACTCCCGGCCGCGGATGCCGATTCGGTGGCAGTCGAGGACTATCACGGACAGTTGGTCATCCTGCACGGCTTGACCGTGCACGCGATGAAGTGCAAGCAGACCACCGACACGGCGCACACGACGGCGCTGCGGGGCGGGATCGAACAACTCGTGGCGAGCTACTTTGACGCCGAGGACCTGGAGCACCTGCGTGGATCGCACGGCTTCGGTGGCGAAGACCACGATCACGAAGGTCACTAGGCCTCGGCAACGGGCTCGCTAGGTACCGAGTCTTCCCCGGATGGCGGTGGCGTAATCCGCGAGAGCGCCCCGGTGGCCAGAGGATCTTGCCTGACGCTCGATCAACATCTCGTAGCGCAGCAGGACCGCGTTGCGGCGGCTCCGCAGCGCGACTCGCTGTTCCGCGTCCTCGCAGGCGGCTAACAAGTCGCCCAGAGTGAGCGCTTCTTTGCGCAGTTCGAGTTCCTCGGGAACATAGCCGGCGTCGCGCAGGATTCGGTAGCCGGCGCGCAGTTCGTTCGGCACTCGGGTGGTGTCGTCGGGCGGCAGGGGCTTGCCGGAACCGGGCAAGTTGCGAAAGGTGCCGGCGGCCTCGGCGGCCTCCAGCTTCTTCTCGATCAAGACGTCGATGGGATCCATGGCGCTGGGCGCATCCTAGAACATCTGGCCTTGAGGGTCGTTCTTCCGGCGGGGTGGGTCCCCATCGAGGAGCCTGTTCCCGAACCGGTTTCGAGAGGAAACCCAAAGGGCCGGCGGACCCGAATTCTGCAACGGGCCTTTGCATGGCGCGCTGCGCCGCCTCTGTTTCCAGAGAATCTCGACTAGCGCATGTCGAGGCGATAGACCGTGTTCTCGCCGGGCGGCATCGGCCGCTTCGGCCGTTCGGGATTCGACTCCAGGTCCTCGCGCATCCCTTTCAGCTCTTCCTCGAGGGCCGCATGTGCGCTGGCCGGTAGCGGGCTCGCAAGTGCACGCTCTAGCTCACCGATTGCCAGCTCGCGCTGACCGGTCTTCCACAGGTCCATGGCGCGCGAAGCGTGGAGGATCGTGCCTTCTCCGACCGATGGACTGAGCAGCACGGCGCTCTGCACTTCGATCCACGGCTGGTTCAACCAGATTTCGCGAACTCGCAGGGTCAACAGGAGCCGCCCGTGCAAACCGGTAGCCGAGATGCGCGCTTCCAACACGCTGCCTCGCGGGACGAACAGGCGCGTCGCTGTGTTCTCGAATTCCTCGCGATGCCAAATTTTTTGATCGTCGCCCCAAGCGCTGAAGCACAAGTCTTGAGCCGGGTCGAAGCGCGACAAGAACGAATCAAAGGGAACATCAAGCTCAGCGATTTGAACCGCGCACCGGACGCTGCGACCTGCAAACCGGCTAGGGGTCTGTCGCAGCTCGTCGAGCGAGACCTCCTCGATCAACCGCGGAAAACTCGCCTCGACGGCGCGCAGGGTGAGCAGCGGAGCTGGCTCGACCCGCACCGGCCCATAGCTTGCGGAACCAGAAGTGCCGTGGGCTTCGGCGACTCCAGGCTCGACCAAAGCCGTCTCCGAATCCACTGAGACGGGAGTGTCCGGGGCAACGGCGCCGAGCAGGAGGCTGACGAATAGAGTTTTCACGCTCGGGTCATCGGCAGTCCCGAGCCCGCGCCGAGAGGCTGGCGAAGCTGGGCTTCCCACCCACGGGCAGGGGGCCGAGGACAACGGCTGGGAGCGTTTGCGGCGCTCAGTCCCGCTGCACGTACCAGAGGCTCTGCGCCCCGTAGGTGACCTCTCGGCAGGCGATGCGGGGACCGAAATCCCGCTCGCGGAGCTGCCCCAGGGGGACGTGCAGGACGCAAACCCCCTCCTCGGCGATGCCCCGGTCCAGGAGCTCGTTCAAGGCATCGTGCACCTGCCGGCGGCCGGCCTGGTGGCGAACCAGCGGAAAGGGCGGATCCAGAAAGGCAACGTCGTAGGGGCCGCCCTCGAAGGCCTGGGGGGCGAGTGCGTCGTCCGCGCGTAGTTCGGCGCGATCTTGGGCTCCGAGTTGCTCCAAATTGCCGGCCAGAACCCGGCGCGCCTTCGGGTCCCGCTCGACGAATCGCACTCGCTTGGCACCGCGGGAAAGCGCCTCCAACCCCAGGCTGCCCGAACCTGCGAAGAGGTCGAGCACCACCGGCTCGCCAAACCAGGGGCCGAGCGTCGAGAAAATCGCCTCCCGTACCCGGTCGAGCATCGGCCTGGTATTCAGCCCCTCCGGGGCGGTCAGCCGGCGGCCACGGAACTCTCCAGCGATAATGCGCATCGGGTCAGAGCTTAGCGGGCCCGGCCAGCTCTGTTTCAGGATGCCCGTGGACCGCTAGCCTCTGCCCATGAAGCCTACCCCCACGACGCTCGCCTCCCGGACCGGTCCGCGCCTGCACGTCAACGTCGATCACGTCGCCACCGTCCGGCAAGCCCGCCGGGCAAACGACCCCGACCCCGTCCCGTTTGCTCTGACTTGCGAGCAAGCCGGTGCCGCCGGCATCACCGTGCACCTGCGCAAGGACCGGCGACACATTCAAGACCACGATGTGTTGCGCCTGCGCAAACAGGTGAAGAGCTTCCTGAACCTCGAGCTGTCCCTCGATCCGGGCATCGTCGCCTTCGCGCTCGAATGCCGGGCGGACGGATTCTGCATCGTGCCTGAGAATCGCCAGGAGGTCACGACCGAGGGCGGGCTGGATGCCGTCTCCGAACGAGGGCGACTGTCTTCGCTGGTGCCCAAGTTGGTCGATGCCGGCGGCCTGGTGAGCCTGTTCGTCGATCCAGAAGAAGATCAACTCCGCGCCACGCGAGATCTCGGTGCCGAATTCGTCGAACTGCATACGGGCACCTACGCCAATGCCGCAGGCGACGAACGCTCCGCGGAGCTTGGGCGACTGATCCGTGCCAGTGAAACCGCACTCTCCCTCGGACTGCGAGTCAACGCGGGACACGGACTCGACCTCCTCAACGTCGCGCCCATTGCCCAACTGCCTGGCGTCGAAGAACTGAACATCGGCCATTCGATCGTTGCGCGATCGCTGATGGTCGGCGCATCCGAAGCGGTGCGCGAAATGCTGGCCGCGATCCAAGCCTCCTCCTAACTGCCACAACCCAAATTTCCATGCGCACGATCCTCGCTCTGCTACCGCTTGCCGCCCTTCCGTTCCTCTCCATTCAAAGCGCGTCCGGCGGCGATCCGGTTCACGACGCAATGGAAGCGATGGAGACCCACCTAGACGTGCTCTCAGACGCCTCCCTTTCCGCTTTGGTCGCCGAACCTTCGGACGACCTGAGCAAGTTCGAAAGTTCGGCCCAAGCCGCTTTGGACGGGTTGGCCGAGACCCTGTATCCGGTGCTGCTCTCAACGCCCGAGCCGCCGCGTGGCTCGGGCGAGGCGCCCCCCCCCAGCCCAAAGGCTCTGCACGAGCGCGAACTCGACTACCAGCGGCAGATGGTCGCTTCCTTGGACACGATGCTCGAGGCCGAACAGGCCCTGGTCCGCGGCGATTGGGAGGCGGTCCAAACCTGCGTGGACCGGCTCTACAAGCAAGAGGAGCTGGGCCACGAGGAGTTTCGCCCGCGTCGCAGGCAGCGTTGAGAGCTCCCCAGGAACCAGCCATTTCGGCGGTATAGCGTCAACTTGACATGCATCTGCGGGGCCAGCTGGGTGCCATTCCGGCAGCTCACGGGCGGAACCACGCTTCTGAGGCCTGGCACGGGCGTTGCTTAGGGAGAGCGGGCCCCGCGCCCTCCCGCAGACTCCAGCCCGCCAAAGCCCTATGCAGCAGCCTCGCACCACCCAGAAGACCGCCGAAGTCCTCGCCGCCGCCCAAGCCGACGCCGCCGGGCAGGGCCATCCCGAGCTAACGCCGCTGCACCTTGCCGTGGCCTTGCTCAAAAAGCCCGAGGGCGTTTCAGCCGCCGTCCTGGAACGGCTCGGTGCCGCCCCGGCCGCGATCGCGGCACGCTTTGACGCCGAGCTCGACAAGCTGCCCAAAGCTCAAGGGAGTCAGCTCGGCGCTTCGCGCGACTTCCAAAGCACCCTAGCCGAGGCGCAGGCCACCGCGGCCCGGCTCGAAGACGAGTACCTGTCGACCGAACATCTGCTGGTAGCGATCGCGAAGAAAGGCGGTGCCGCGGCCCAAAGCGTGTTCACGGAGAGCGGGCTCGATGCGACCAAGTTGGAAGCCGCGATCTCCGAAGTCCGCGGCGGCCGGCGCGTCACGAGCGAGAATCCCGAGGCAACCTTCGAAGCGCTCGAGAAGTACTCGCGCAACCTCACCGAAGACGCTGAGAAAGGCAAACTCGACCCGGTCATCGGCCGGGACACCGAGATCCGCCGGGTGGCGCAAGTCCTGTCGCGCCGCCGCAAGAACAACCCGGTCCTGATTGGAGATCCAGGCGTCGGAAAGACCGCAATCATCGAGGGGCTCGCGAACCGCATCGTGGCCGGTGACGTTCCGGAGAGCCTGAAAGGCAAGCGCATCGCTTCGCTCGACATGGGCCGCCTGCTGGCGGGCGCCAAATACCGGGGTGAGTTCGAAGAGCGCTTGAAAGCCGTCATCGACGAAGTCACCGAGTCGAATGGCGAGATTGTGATGTTCATTGACGAGCTGCACACCCTGGTGGGAGCCGGCGGATCCGAGGGTGCGGTGGACGCCGCCAACCTCCTCAAGCCGGCGCTGGCCCGCGGCGACCTGCGATGCATCGGTGCGACAACCGTCGACGAGTACCGCAAGCACATTCAAAAGGACAAAGCGCTCGAGCGGCGGTTCCTGCCGGTGCAAGTGGATGAACCGACGGTCGAAGACACCGTAGCGATCCTGCGCGGGCTCAAGGAGCGCTACGAAGTGCACTACGGAGTCCGAATTCTGGACGAGGCGTTGGTCTGCGCGTCGCGACTGTCCGATCGCCACATTACCCAACGTTTCCTGCCCGACAAGGCGATCGACTGCGTCGACGAAGCTGCGGCCCAGTTGCGCATGACGATTGACTCGCTGCCGCCCGAGCTGGACCAGCTCGAGCGTCGGCGCCGTCAGCTTGAGATCGAAAAAACCGCCCTCGAAAGAGAAGAAGGGCGCGGAAACCAGCGACGGGTCGATGACATCGGCCGCGAGCTCGCCGACCTGGGCGAAGAAGTCACAGCCCTGCGGACGCGCTGGGAAACCGAAAAGCAGTTGATCACCACAATCCGCGCGGGCAAGGCGCTGATGGAGTCGCTGCGGGCCGAAGCCGAGCGCACCGAGCGCGAGGGAAACTTCGAACGCGTGGGCCAGATCCGCTACGGCGAATTGCCCGAGGCTCAAAAGGACATCGAGGCCGCCGAATCGCGCTTGCGCGAAGTACAGGCGGACGGAGGCCTACTGCCCGAAGAGGTCGATGCGGAGATGATCGCCGGTGTGATCAGCCGCTGGACCGGCATCCCCGCGGGGCGGCTCGTCGAAACCGAGCGCGACAAGCTGCTGCACATGGAAGACCGCATCGCGGAGCGCGTGGTCGGCCAGCCCGAGCCGATCGCCGCGATTTCCCAGGCCGTACGCCGGGCAAAGGCCGGCTTGCAGGAAACGACTCGGCCGCTCGGCTCCTTCTTGCTGCTGGGTCCGACCGGGGTCGGCAAGACCGAATCCGCCAAGGCCCTGGCCGAGTTCCTGTTCGACGATGAGCAAGCGATCGTCCGGATCGACATGAGCGAGTTCCAGGAAAAGCACTCGGTCGCGCGCCTGATCGGAGCGCCTCCCGGCTACGTCGGCTATGAGGAGGGCGGCACCCTGACCGAGGCCATCCGGCGCAAACCGCACTCGGTCGTACTGCTCGACGAAGTCGAAAAGGCGCACCCCGACACCTTCAACGTGTTGCTTCAACTGCTGGATGATGGACGCCTGACCGATGGGCAAGGCAACGTAGTCGACTTCACGCAAACTCTTGTGTTGATGACCAGCAACCTGCGATCCGGCGAGCAGCTGCGCGAGTTCTTCCGGCCGGAGTTCCTGAACCGTCTCGACGAGGTGTTGACCTTCGGCGCCTTGAAAGCAGATCAGATGATCTCCATTGTCGAGGTGCAGCTCGAACGGCTTGCAAGGCACTTGGCCGAGCAAGACATCACACTCGACGTGAGCCTGGCCGCCAAGGAGGGCTTAGCTGAGCTGGGATTCGACGAAGAATTCGGAGCTCGCCCGCTCAAGCGGGTGATTCAGAAGCAGCTCCAAAACCGCCTGGCCGACGCGATTCTGGCCGGTGATCTGGGAGCCGGCGACCTGGCCGAGTTTGATTTCACGGACGGCGGGTTCACCCTGAATCCCCGTAGAACAGGTCCCAAGGAGAAACCCGAGCCAGAGGGCATCCCGCTGGAGCGCTAGGACCCCGGAGGAGCAGCAACGCACTCCTGAGGCGGATCTCGGGGGTGCAGTCCGCGGCGGAGCCCTTTTCCGGATGCGAGCGTGGTGTTTTGAGCTTGTTCTTGCGCGCGAGCAAAATCCCGTGAGCAAGGAGACTCGAGACCCGGCGCTACCTTTGGGGTCCCCTCCTCCGGTGGTGCTTCCCATGCAATCAGCCCTGTTCGCTCTCGCCCTTCTCGCCCCGCTAGCAAGCGCAGCAGATCTATGGGTCGGCCCGGTTGGCTCGGGATTGCCGTACTCCGAAATCCAGAGCGCAGTTGATGCGGCAGCCCCCGGCGACCGTGTCTTCGTCATCGCCGGCACCTACGGTCCCGTTTCGATCGACCGCGAGATCCAGCTATCCGGCGACGGCTCCGGCGTCACTCGCATCGTCGGGCTCGCGGATGCCAACGGAGCCGGCCAACCCGCGCTGCAAGTAAGGGACATCGCTGCCCATGAGCATGTGTGGATCAACGGCTTTGAGTTCGCGGTGGACGACTCGGCTACGACCCCGTCCGGATCGCTGGCTCGCTTTACGGACCTGGAGGGCTCCCTCGAATTGTGCGACCTGAAGGTCTTTCGCAACCAGCTCGACGCGACAGCGCCCGGTGGCGACGGGGCTTACCTGCACTTTGACAACTGCCCGCGCGTCCTCGGAAGCGATGTACGCGTGATCACCGAAGACGTACCGCAACTTGCCAGCGCCGCCTTAGCCCCGTTCGCTGCGCTGCGTGCGACCAACTCCACGATGAGCTTCAGCGACTCGCGGTTTGACGCTGCCCACACCCCGGCAAGCATCGCGGGCCTCGAAATTTCCGGCTCGAGCGCGATCGAACTCGCGAACTCCTCCCTGGCGCTTGGCCTGACCACCGTGTACGGCGGGCATCGCGGCACACAGGGCCAGAGCGCCAACGTTCATGCCGGGGACGGCATCCGCGCGATCGGGTCCGCCGTACGAATTCACGGCGGCAAGAGCAACGGTGTCTTCGGTGGCCACTCCAGCCATGTGGAAGGCCCCGGACTAGCAGCTGCCGGCGCGGCCATTCGCCTCGACGGAGCCAGCTCACTTGAGTACGCCTCCGACGTCCAGCTAGCCGGGGGTAAGGATGCCGACAACCAAGTAGCGCAGGCCATTGAGGCCGAGTCCGGGGCGCATGTCACGGCGCGCGCGGATCGCCTGCCCACGATGTGGGTCGGACCACCGATTGGCCAGCTCGGCATTGCGCACACCATCTTTCTCGAAGGCGATGTGGGCGGGGTCCATTTGTGGTGGCTGGCCCTGCGCGCCGGGCCCCCGCTTCAGTTCCCCGGGATTGCAGGGACCTGGTGGCTCGAGTCCGGTTTCCTCATTCACCATCCTGCGATCGTGATCCCCCCGAGCGGGATCGCCAGCCAACAGGTCCCGATTGGCCATGCGACCGGGCTGCTCGGACTTGCGCTCTTCTACCAAAGTCTCGAGCTAGATGGCGCAAACGTGCAATTCGCCTTGCCCTGGTTTGCGTCCATCGAGCTGTACTAGCAGCCGGTGCCAAGCCGTCCGCGGCAAGAACTCGCCGCCGGCCGGGGGTTCACCGCTGTTCGCCGGCTCCCAGGCGCTCGAGCTGGGCCCTCAGGCGTTCCGCCGCCGCCGCGTCCAAGGTCGTCAGCCACTCTTGCTCGGACCAGGCCGTCTCCAGTTCGCCCATCGCGGCGTGCGCCAGCGCCAGGTTGTAGAGCGCCGCCGCGTTCCGCGCGTCGAGCCGCAACACACGCTTGTAGCCTGCAATGGCCTCGGGCAAACGCCGCAGCTGGTGCAGAGCCGTCGACAAACTGAGTTGCGCTACGACGCTCTGGTCGTCCGCTGAGACGGCCTCGGCGAAACGCTGGGCGGCTTCTTCCATTCGCCCCATCCGCGCCAACTCCGAGCCCATCTGAAGATGGAGCTCACCTGGCGAAATCTGCCTGAACTTCAGCCGGCGACGGGCGAGATCCGCGGCCGCTAGCTCGAGCCCGCGTTCGTCGTAGGCGCCCTCCAGTGCTGCCAGTGGTGAGGAGGGAAGCGTCTCGGTAAGCCAGCGCCCCTCGAAAGGCGTTGCGGCCAAGCGCAGTTCCTGCGGGCTCAATTCGAGGAGCCCGAGGTCTGACTTCAATTGGTCGAGCTCCAGCACCCCGCGGTAAATCGCTGCCACATCACCGCTCGCATCCACCAAGAAACTGCTCGGCAACGACAATCGTCGGCGGCGGTCCATCACCACTTGCTGCAAAGTGTCCAGAGCTTCGGTGGCACCGGGAGTGGCGAAGGCGACCGGCCACGGCCATGCCAAGTCGGTCGCGAGCTGCAGCGCCTGGGTCCGGTCCTCAAGCTCGTCGACGCTGATCGCCAGAACCCGCAAACCTCGGGCTGTCAGATCCTCATAGCTATTTGCAAGCGCTCGCAGCTCTTCCACGCAGGGTGCACACCACGATGCAAAGACGCAGATCAGCATCGGCTCCCCCGCGTACGCGCGCAGGTCGATCCGGGGCGCGCCGGTTCGAATCAACTCACCCGGCGGAAGCGGCAGCCGCGAAGCCAGAACAACTCGCCCGCGTTCGGTGGGGGCTGCGAGCTGGGGAGTCTTGGCCGGCAGTTCCACCGGCTCCCCCGAGTCTTCCACAACTTCGGCCTGGGCCTGCCCTTCGCGGAGACGCACGCGCTGTCCGCTGAGCAGGCCTTCGAACACCTGTACGCGAGGCTCCTTGTCGCTTGTCCGTTGCGGCCAACGAACCACCACGCGCTCCACTCGCTCGGCGTCGCCGAGGCCGATGTGAATCCAACGGCTCGATTGAGCGAGGTAGCCCTCCCCCGAGCGAACCGCAGCCAGCCGCACCGGTTCGCCCTCCACGTGCACCTCGATGCGCGCTCCGACGGCGTCCGGGTTGGCTCCCGCGCCCTCGAGCCACAGGGCCATCGACGAACCCGCCTCCGGGGTCCGGTTGCGGAACACGCGCACGCGCGGTGAATTCCGCGACACAACGATCAAATCCTCGAGCCCGTCCCCGTCCCAGTCGACGCGAGCAGCGGCTCGCGCGTCGTGATCGAGGTCCAGGCCGCTCACAGCGGACACGTCCGCGAAACGACCATCGCGGGTATTCCAAAACACCTTGTTGCGCTCTCGACCGCTCCAGGAAGCGCCCTCGCGCAGCATGCGATGGATGGCTACCCAGCCGCGCTCGTAGGTTGCCGGCGCAGCTTCACTGGAGGTTTGAGGAGATTGCGACACGACCTGCCGCCAAAAGAAGCTTCACAAATCATCCGGATCCTGCCCGGTTACGAAACCGTTGGGGACGAACAGATCCGGCCAGCCATCGTTGTCGAGTTCACAAAAGACCGCGCCCCAGGCCCAGCGCCCGAGCGTAATCCCAGCGGCGACGCTCGCGTCCTCGTAGGTTCCATCCCCGCGCGCAAGGAATAGGGAATTGCCCCGTGCGTGGCGTTCGTAGGCGCGCAGGTTTTCGTGGCCGCGGTCCGTCCCGAATCGCTCGTCGCCCACGACACGCCCGCCCGCCGTCGAGAACATATTGCTGACGTGCAGGTCAAAGTCGCCGTCGCGATCCACGTCGGCGAAACTGACGCCCATGCCAGCCGCCACATCTTCGACGCCGGCCTCGGCCGCTCGGTCGCGAAAACGGCCTTCCTCGTTGATGTACAGATTGTTGCGCCCGAAATCATTCGAAACGTACAGGTCAGGATCCCCGTCATCGTCCACATCCTCGAAGCAGGCAGCGAAGCTGAAGCGGCGGTTGTTTTCATCGAGCCCAACCTCGGCGGTGGCATCCGAAAAACTCCATCCGGCTTCGGAGATCTCGTTGAGGAGCAGCGTGTTCGGCCGGCCGTTGTTCGCATCGTGATAGGGCACGGGCGCCACGTGGGCTTCGTCCGGCAGGATGTAGCCGCAGGCGTACAGGTCCAGGTCGCCGTCTCCGTCCACGTCGGCTGCGGCCAACGAAGTGGTGCTGCCCAAATCGAAACGAGCGCGCTCGCGGAAGCGTCCGGCTCCGTCGTTCTCGAAGATCGCCAGCTTGGGGTCGAGCTCGACGGCCACATCGGCATCTCCGTCGCCGTCGAAATCGCAAAACAGCGCAGACCGCGACGGATCCAAGAAGTCGAGCCCGGACTCGGCCGAGGTGTCTCGCACGGTTCCGTCCGGCTGCTTGAGGTAGAGCCGGTTCGGCAACCCACCCGGTTGGGGCAGGTACAGATCCTCCAGACCGTCTCCATTCACGTCTCGAATCGCAACGCCCTCGTGTCCGATCAAGGTCATGCCCAGTCCGCGATCCACGCGACTGGCCCAGTGTTCTAGGTCCGGGCCGAGTTGCTGGTCGAAGCTCGTCACTGGTCCAAAAATCGAGCCGGTGATTTCCTCAAACAGGGTCCGAGAAGCTGATGCAACGGCGTGCTCGATCACACGGATCTCTCGAATCTGGAGAGCTTCGGTCTCGCCCGCAGGAGGGATCCACTCGCACCGCCAGCGAGCGTGAATCTCTCGCGGCTCGCCCTCCTGCCTGCCAAAGCCCTCCACCCGATGTTCGGTTGTCCACGTTCCGTCTTCCTCGCGAGCCGCGGTCGTCTTGAAGCGGATTCGCCAGAGGCCGTGGTCTTCGGGAAGGCCCAGGGCTAGCTGGAGTGCCTCCCGCATCTCGAGGTGAACGCTCTCCTCCATCGAGTCGTCCCGCGCTATGGACAGCCCTGCCCTCGCCCCCGAAGCCTGCGGCAGCCTTCCGATGACCTTCACCGTCTGACCTTTCCGGAGTCCTCGAATCGCGCTTCCTCCTCCAAGCACAGCTTCCCAAGCCGTGCCCAGCTCCATCTCCCAAGTCTCGAGCACCTCGTGGACGTCGCGCTCGATCTGCTCCGCGGTCCAGTTGTCCGCGCGGGCGTCCCGCCGCTCGTAGAGCCCCTCCAGGTCCGCAGCCCGCTGCGGATTCTCGCCCACAGGAGCGACCGGAAGCTGCGGCGCCTGACCCCATGCCGCCCCGCTGGAAAGGGGCAAAACCCAAACGGCAAGCAACCTCCTACCGAGGCCATGACTCTCTGCGGAATCCATCAACATCTCTCCGTGCGATCTAACGAACGCAACGAGCCTACGCAAATCGCCGCGGGAGGTTGGGCGATTGCCCGCCAAATTGAGCTATTCGAGAGCTCTCGACCGCCGGCCTCCCCCGTGTCTCAGGAGAGACTTCGCTGGGCTGTAGGATGGGACCCCATGCTGAGCCAAAGGCCTAGGATCGGAATCGTGTTGGTCGTTCTGGCCGTTGCGCTGCTTTCGTTTCTGGCGCTGCAAGGGGATTCGCCGGTTCCAACTTCCGAAACCGCACAGCCCAAAGACTCGACCGTGGTGGACGCTCCCTTAGGCGTTCCGGATCCAGAGCTCGCGGTGCGCTCCGCGAATCGACTGTCGATCTCCGGCCCCACGGAGCCGACCAGCCTCACGCCTTCCGCGGCGGAAGAGCCGGAATCCGATTCTCCCCATTTGAAAATTCGGGTGCTGGGCGAGCGAGGGGGCGTGACGGCCCAGCCCGTCCCCGGCGTGGAATTCCGGTGGTCAGACTCCAAGCAGAACTCAGCGCGCAAGACGAGCGATGCACGCGGAGAGCTGTGGTTCGAGGCTGAACCGGACACATCCTACGACCTTGAATTGTCCACTAGCAGCTTGCCCGAGGGACTTCTGCTCAACACAAGCCTGGTTAAGGAGCGAGAACCCTGGAAGAAGCTGCAGAACTTTGTGCTGCGCCAAGCGGAGCCCTCTCCGGTCTACGAACTGTCCCTCTCGTCCGCTCGCGAAATCTCCGGCTGGGTCGCGAACTTCCCCTCCGGAACAGGGGAAACCTGGAATGCCGTTGCCTCGCTTTTGGTCACACCGCACGGAGGAGTTCGCCAGGTCCAAGAGCTCCGGGCGCCCCTGGATGCGCAGGGCCGTTTTCGGCTCGCCCCCCTGCCTGGGCAGGAGTATCTCGTCCATGTTGAACACTTGAGTGGACCTTCGCTCACCCCCCCAAGCGGATTCTTCAGGTCTCCGCGCCAGTTCGTTGACCTGCGGGAACTCCCTTCCGCGGAAGTCATCTTCCGATTCCCCGGCGCCGGCGGAACGATCCATGGGCGAGTCCTTTCCGAGGAAGGTGAACCCGTGCCCGGCCTGGACGTCCGGGCTTACTACTTGGAGCTCGGCGAGCATCCTCGACCGGACTACGTCGGGTTCAACTGGGCCGACTCGATCGGCAATGCCTGGACGGACGAACTTGGGCGCTACGAGATCTCCGGATTCGTCGAGGGCACGGCGGCGATCCAGGTGGGCGCAGACGTCATGAGCAACCGATTCGACGGGCCCCGCAAATTAGCCACCGGCCCTCCGCGGCTCCTCGTGGAATCTAGCGGAGAGGCCGAACGGATCGAGGTCCCGGACGTTCGGGTCTTCTTGTCGCACGCCTACCAAGTCTCGGGCGTCGTCCTCGATGCATCGACCGGCCAACCCAGCAAGTTTAGGAACCTGGAACTCCTCGCAGAGTTCACGAGCCCCAAGATTCCGATCCACGAGGGTTGGGGCACGCAGAGTGAGCCGCGGGTCCGCGTGCAACGCTTGGACGGCAGCTTCGCTCTAGAATGCGACACGCCTGCTCCGGACATCCGTCTAGTTCTCCGGGACCGTCGCTCCGGGGAGATTCACGAAGAGCGCATCCTGGCGCCCGTGCCCGACGAGGTTGTCGAGGGTCTCGAGCTCACACACCCCTAAGCGGGCCCGAGGCCAGTGGGTGCCTTCTAGAGGGACTTGGCGGCGCGGCGACGCTTGCGTTCGGACTCGAGCAGACGTTGCTCGCGGCCCATCTCCCCGGTGACGCTCGTGTTTTCCTGGGCGCGGCGCACCAAATACGGAAGCACTTCGCGAACCGGGCCGTAGACCAGGTATTTCGAGGCGTTGAAGCCCGCTTCGGCCAGGTTGAAGGTCAGGTTGTCGCTCATTCCCAGCAACTGGGCGAAGCGCACATGCGGGTGATTGCGCGGGATGTCGCTCTCAGCCAGGTAAACCGCAGCCCCGCGCGTGCTGGCTTCGTTGTGACTGCCAATCGTGGTGCAAATCTTGTCGACCCGTTCCAGGCAGAAGCGGACCGCGGCATCGAAATCCCGGTGCGTGGACTCGATGTCGGGCTGGATCGGTGAGGGGTAGCCCTGCTCCTTCGCGCGGGCACGTTCCTTGTCCATGTAGGCCCCGCGGACCAGCTTGGCCCCAAGCAGATAGCCGCCTGCTTCCGCACGCTCAAAGCTGGCTTTCAGATACGCGAGCCGGTCGTGCCGGTAGAGCTGGAAGGTGTTGAGGACAACGACGCGCTCGCGGTTGGTGCGACGCATCATCTCTTCGGCGATCTGATCGACGGTGTTTTGGTACCAGGTCTCTTCGGCGTCCAGGTAGAGCTGAACGCCCTGCTCCTTGGCCGTCCGACAAATTCGATCGAGGCGCTCGACGACCTTGATGAATCGAGGATCCAACTCGCCCGCGAAGTCGATCGCCCGATCGTTCTGGGCCTCGAGCACCTCGTTGGGAGCGATTCCGGTGACCTTGACAACCACCGAACCCGCAGCCGGAGCCTCTGCACCGAACTCGATCGCGCTGCAGACCTCTTCGACTAGGTTCTCAAAGTCCGCCTCTTCCGCCTTGGCTTCCACGCCGTAGTCGAGGATGCTCGTCACGCCGCGCTCGAACAGCCGGTGAATCGTCGGAAGCGCGTCGCTCAAGTCGGTGCCACCGACGAACTGACGATAGATCGTTCTTCGTACAGCCCATTGCGCGCCGGGCAAGCGCCAGCGCACGGCCAGGGCTCCCAAGCTGGAAAGCAAACGGGTCACCAGGGGCTTGCCCATCAGGGCGAACAGCCAGCTGGCCTGGCGCAACTCGCCGCCGGACAGGTGCCGGAAGGTCTGTTCGGTGTCGGTGAAGTCAGGGAGCGGGCGGGTCTGACCGCCCTGCTCCGGATTGCGGGCCTGCTCCGGACTGCGAGCCTGCTCCGGACTGCGAGCCTGTGGGCCGCCGGGCTGCTGGAAGGCGGGTGTCGCCTCGCCGGGTCCTTCCGCGTTCGTCATCGGTTCATTGGAGCCGGTCGCCGGGGAGATCACAACGCCCGGGAGGGTCGAGGCCTCCCGCAACCTCTCAGATTGGCCAGAATCCGGGGAACGGCGGTGGGGCTTTGGAGTTCCCCGGCGCCGG
Organism: uncultured Planctomycetaceae bacterium; assembly: GCA_964619265.1. Classification (GTDB taxonomy): domain Bacteria; phylum Planctomycetota; class UBA1135; order UBA1135; genus CAZUCE01. The sequence continues at coordinate 111,567 of CAZUCE010000009.1, read as the reverse complement.
CCGGTTGCACGCTCTGCTCGCGAGTGCCCCGGTCGCGTTGCCAAGCGCACCAGCTGACGAACTGACGTCCAGTGAAGCGTGCGGCCTGATGTCCAGCGAAGCGTGGGGCCCGATGTCCAGCGAAGCGTGGGGCCGGTTGCCTGCCGGACTCCGTTGAGCATTCCGGTCCTCGAAAAACGGTTCACACACTCGGCCTCGTCGCGCGAGCGCGGCGTGGGTCTCCCAGAAGACGCACCGCGGCCCAAGGCCTAGAGAGTCATGGCGCGCCGGCGACGTAGCTCTCGGCACTTGCCGCGGGCCTCCCGCTGCGCTGGTCTCGAGGCCTGTCCAACTCGGACTGAAGGATGCCCAGGTCTGGACTTTTTTGGATCATGCAGTCCAATATTCTGCCAACCCGCCGTAGCCGGCACGAATCCGAACGGCGCCCCCAAAGACCGTCCTCTCCAATTCACGCACCCCATGCAACGTCTCGACAACCCGGCCGCTGCGAGCCACCGCGAGAACAGCGGCCTCGGCTCCGAGTGCGGAGCGATCCGGGCCTGGACCCGAGGCTGAGCCGAACGGCTCTGACCGAACACGCCGCCATGTCCCGTGGACGTCCCAGACAGTTCGACCCCGATCGGGTCCTCGAAGCCGCGATGGAGGTCTTTTGGACTCGCGGTTACGAGGACACGACCCTGGACGAAGTCATGGAACTGGGGGCGATCGGGCGCCAAAGCCTGTACGACAGCTTCGGAAACAAGCGCCAGCTATTCCTTCACGCTCTGCGCGCCTACGGCGAACGCATGCTCGCAGGACATCGCGCTCACTTGCAAGAATCCGACTCCGCCGTGCGAGCGTTGATCGACATGGCTCGCGGCCTGCTGGCTCCGGATCACCCGGGCGCCGGGCGCGGTTGCCTGATGGTCAATACAGGCATCGAATCGGTGGACGAAGAAGTTCGCCTGCTCGTAAGCAATCACTTCGCCGCATTGCGCGGGCTCCTCGAACAAGGCTTCGAGCGAGCTAAGCGTGAGGGCGAGCTTCCGGGGGATTTCCATGCCGAACTCGAAGCTTCGGCCTGGTCGACGACTTTCCTCGGGCTCGCGCTGCTCGCCCGCTTCGAGGGCTTGGACGCGACCATCGCGCAAGCCGTCGACCGACTTACGGGCCAGCTCGAGGCCGCCCACGCAAGTTGCCAGCTCCCCTAGCTGTTTCTCTATCGAGTCGTTCACCCCTTCGCGGGAGACGCCTCGGCCTTCTGCTCCCCTCTTCCCGATTCAGCGCATCAGCGCCTACACCCTATTCCTCCCATGGCTGACCTCACTCTGCTTACGCTTCCTCCCTCTCCTTTCAACACCAAAGTCCGGCTCGCGCTGGGCGTCAAAGGCCTCGAATACGACACAGTGGCCTGCTCCGGATTCGACGGCCGTGAGGCGATGGTTGAAGCCACCGGGCAGCCACTAACGCCTGTCCTCAAGCACGAAGGGCGCTCGATCTACGATTCGTTCGGCATCGTTCGCTACCTGGATGCCAACTTTGAGGGCCCGCGCCTGTTTCGTGATAGCCGCGAAGGTATGCGCGACATCGAGGGTTGGGAGAACCTCACGCGCTTCGGCCTCGGCCCGGTCCTCGGCCAGATCATCAACGGTCTGATGGATGGCAAATCGCCGGCTGACCTCGAACCGTTCAATAAGATGTACAACGAGTTCATGCCGCGGGTCGAAGCCGCGCTCGAACAGCGCGCATTCCTGGTCGACAGCGAGATTTCCACGGCCGACCTCGCGATCGCTCCGTTTGCCCACTTCGGCTTAGTCGACACTTCGACGCTCGATCCCCAGAGCCTGCCCGGAATGATCACGGGAGTCCTCCGGCTCTCGCCGCGCTTCGCGAAGATCCGCGAATGGACCGAACGCGTCATGCAGAACGACAAGTAAGTCGATCTCAAAGCTCGTCGCGCATGCGCTGCACGGGTGAACGCAGTCGACGTTCCCGCACCAGCGAGAGATTAGTCGTCGTGCTCTGGATCGCTTTCCGGAGCGGACTCGACGTAGCCGAACGCGCGTAAAATCTCGAGGTCGGACTCGGTGATTCCGCGTACCGCCTCGGCAGGTCGGCCAAGCTTGCGCAAGCGCTCAGTGCCTTCCAGGGCGGCGTCGAGCTGGGCCAACAGCTCAAAGACGAGGTCCGGTTGGTCGGCGGCCAGATCTTGGAGCTCGAGGGGATCGGCGCCCAGGTCGTAGAGAAATACGGCCTCCGCTGGCAACCCGCCGTTGATCAGGTCGCTGATTTCTTCGAGCGTGTCATGGCGAGCAGCGATCCGGACCCCATCGGCCAGGGTCGTACCGTCTACGGTTTCGGGGAAGTACCGCTGGCGCCACTTGGGATCCATGAACGGATAGGTGAGGCGCGCTCCCACGGGATCTTCGTAGGGACGGATGCGCACGAGCCTCCAACGCCCTTGTTCCAAAGCTTGATGGTCATAGGTGCCGTGCTGGGTCACCACAATTCGTTCCGCCTGCGCGACGGAATCTCGCCCTGGAGCTGTGCCGCGCAGCTCGGCAGCAGCGGATCTTCCGGGCAAGCCTCGTTCCGATAGGTCAAATCCGCACAGCTCGAGAAGAGTCGGCATCAGGTCCACGGTTTGATAGGGGCCCCGAATCCGCGTGCCTCCGTGCTCCCCGTTTGGCAGACGAACCATCAACGGCACGCGCGTGACTGCACTACCGATCGATGCGTGCCCGAACAGTCGATGCTGTTCGGTCATGGACTCACCGTGGTCTGAGGTCAGCATCAGAATTGAACGATCCAGTCGGCCGTCCGCCCGCCAGCGGTCGAACAACTCGCCGAGCTTCGCATCGACCTCCGCGATGCCCGCGTCGTAGGCGTTGACGAACCGGCGTGGATCCATGCGCGGCGGCAGCGGCCCCTCGGGCTGTTCACCCCGCACTATGTAGGTTGCCACCGCATCCCAACCGGGCAGCGGTCCGTCCACAGGAACGGACTCAGGCCACTCGCCCGGCGGGTTGTCGGCGAACCGTTCGCGCCATACGGGCGGCGCCAGGTACGGGCCGTGAAGGTCGTAGGCGTGCAGGAACAGAAACGAAGGCTCGCCTTTCGCGTGGGTGTCCAACCAATCCTCGGCGAGAGAAACCACCTGCGTCAAACCGCCGTCTCGGTCGGCGAGCGGCGTTAACACGCTCGACGAATCGAGCACCTCAAAGCCCTGCTCGAACCCAAACTCGGGCGAAATCCAGGGTGTGTCCACGAAGGCTCCGGTTCGCCAGCCAGCGCCGAGGAAGGCTTCCGCCAAAGTCCAGCGGTTCGGCGCGAGCTGTAGCGTCTCCCACCCTTGCACTCGCTCGACGCGGCCGTCGACCCGATCGAACTGATGGGCGCCGGACGGCAAGCCGCTCAACATCGACAAGAAGCTTGGTAGCGTCCAGGTCGCGTTGGTGATCAACGGATCGAACAGAATGGCCTCGCTCGCAAACTCGCTCAACCGCGGCGTAGTTGGGCGCGGGTAGCCGTACAAGCTGGTGTGAGAAGCGGAAAAGGTGTCGATGCCTATCAAGATCACATCGGGACGCTCCGGAGCACGGGCCTGGACCACCGCGCGGGACACCGTGAGCTCTCCACCAGACTCGCTCCGCCAGCCGAGTTTGAATCGCAAAGGGCTAGAGCCCGCCTCGAAGGCCAATTCGAGCTCGAGGTCCTCGCCTGCTTCCAGTGCACGCTCGCCGTCTACGATCGACTCGGACTCCTCGAAGGAGATCGGGTCAAAGCGAACGAGCTCCCAGTCGAGAACCCCACCTGTTGCCGGGGACACGGAGAATTCGAGAAGGCCAGCTCCGCGAGGCTCGATCCCGTAGCCCGCGCTGGTAAACGGAGCCATTCGGAGAATCCGCGCGTCAAGCTCCGCGCGTACCCGAGCCGGATGACCCCAGCTGATCGGGCCGAGCCGATAAGCACCCGAGCCGTGCCCGGGCCCCCCGAAGGTGGTCGGCCCGGTGATCTTCAGAAGATTGTCCCCCACGCTCCAAAGGCGACGGGGAACTTCGAAGCGAAACTCCTCTGGTTCGTCCGGAAGCTCCACCCGCCCGATTTCGACGTCGTTCAATTCAACAAGCAGTTCGACGACTTGGCCGTCGAGCCCCACCGCGGGTGCACCCAGCCACAGGGAGACCGAGGTGTCTTCGCGCCTGGTCTTCCCCAACAGGACACCTCCAGACGGGTGGACGCATTCCGCCATGGGAGTCTCGGAAGATCGGCCCGCCCCGTCCTTGGGTGCCGCCGGCACGCCGCCCGCATAGCGCCAGGTTCCAACGGCTCGGTTCCCAAACGGTCTCCCAGGTTCCGGCTCGATGTAGCCGAGCTCCTCTACCACGAGGTCGGGCGCGTTCCGGAGCAGATCCAGCTCAACGTCCACCAACCCCTCAACAGTTTCAGACCGACCGGAGCAAGAGACCAGCCCGCCGAGCATCCAGACAGCCTGAACGAGAACCGATCGAATCTCGCCTAGGTGCGGTTTGGTTTGAAGGGTCTTCACCATCGGATTTCCGTCTGTCCAAGCCCCCCGTACGAAGTGTGCGGAAGAACCCGTCCCCGTCCGAAATCCTATCGAGCTGGAAGCAACAACACGAAAATCACTCGCTTGGGTCGGTTTCGCTCGCACACGAGTCGGCCAACCGCTCAGGTCTTCCGGATCGAAAAATCCCTAGAGCTTCCTTCCATCGCAGAACCTGACCACCCGGTTGCAAGGCGATGAACACCGCCCAGACCGGAAGGGGCCCCATGCCGTGAGGTTGGAGGTTCGTCCCGCCGAGCAGTCGTTCGGGCCGATGGGGTCCGAGGGGCGGAGCCGATGCGAACGGAACGGCCAGTTGGTCGCAAAGCAAGGGTCCGTACGAACTCGGAGCGTCGAGAACCAGCAGAGGTCCCTCCGTTGTCTCGATCGCGCTCTCTGGTCCCGCGTAGGATCGCTCGATCAAAACCGCGGCGCGCTGGTAAGCCTCGATCAAGTCGAACGGGACCGAAAGGAGAGCCTCGAATAGGGCGGGACAGGACTCGCCACGACCGGCGGGTGGGTTCTGGACTTCTGTCCGGCCCGTATTGGTGGACGGTGTCCTTGGTAGACGGCGCCCTTGGTTGAAGGCGCCCTTGGTAGACGGCGCCCCCGGATGGGCCGGCTCTTGCTCGCTGCCGCCCTGTTGGTCTTCTTGTAGGCCTTTCCGGCTGTCGTGCCTTTCGTGGACTCGGTCTTCTGACTTATCCTGGGGCCCATGGGAAAACGCATCGACTGGTACTACCACCGCAAGGGCTGAACAAGCTGCAAGCGCGCCGACGCTCATCTTGAGTCGTCGGGCGCGACCGTCCGGGAGACGGTCAACGCCGGAAAAGAGCGCTTCGGGAAGGCCGATCTCGCAGACCTTTTCGCTGGAGCCTCGAAACTTCACGTGGCGAAGGGCAAGAAGATCACCGACTTCGATCTCACCAAGCAGCCGCTCACAGCCAGCGAACTGGCTGCGGTGGTCCTAGGCCCGACAGGCAATCTCCGCGCGCCGACCCTGCGCCGCGGCAAGACCTGGATCGTCGGCTTCAACGACGAGCTCTACGCGAGCCAGCTCTGACCACCTGCCTCCAAGCCCTCTGTCTTGGCGGCATCTGTCTTGGCGGCACCGGTTGTCAGGTCACGGTGCCTCCCCACGGTCCCACCCCCCTCTGTCCTGGGGGGAAGATCGGCCCATGAAACGCATCCTCCACGTGCTGCACTCTTTCCCCCCCGAGTCCCGGGGGGGAGTTGAAATCTACGTGGAGCGCCTGGCGCGCCATCAGCGGGAATCGGGTCTCGAGCCGCTGGTGCTCGCCCCGACTTTCCATCCAGAGTCCGCTGGCGACCAGGTCGTCGAAGGCGTCCGCGTGCTGCGCGTTTTAGCCAGCCCTCCGATTGGCGACGCAATCAGCGATGAAGACGAACGGATCGGGCACTGGACCAAGGAACTGGCGCGACTCGCGCCGGACATCGTTCACGTGCACCACTGGCACGGCATCGGTCCATTCGTTTCGCGCGCGGCTCGAGCGGTGAACGCCCGGACCGTGGTCACGTTGCACGACTTGTTCACGACTTGTGCGCTGTTCTTCCGCTTGCGTGAAGATCGCGAGTTGTGTTCGCCCGAGCTTCCCGCCGAAACCTGCGCGGCCTGCGTCGCAAAATCTGCCGGGATGCCCATGGAGAGCTTGGTCGCCGCGATCCCTGAGCGAATGAGACGCTATCGAGCCGAGCTCGACGCAGCTCACGCGATCGCCACGTTGTCGCGCGCCCAGGCGGACTACCTGGCCCAAGTTCCTGAGCTCGCGGGCCTCGACCTGTCCTTTTCTAGCTTCCCCACGCTCGAGGGAATCGAGCCCCTTGAGCGCAAGCCGGCACGCACAGGCCCGTTGCGAGTCGCCACCTGGGGTGGACTGGTGCCCGGAAAGGGCCTTCACCTCTTGGCCGAGGCAGCCTCCAAACTGCCGAGCGGAAGCCTCGAATTGCACCATCACGGACCCGTGCTCGACGAGGACTACGCCAGTGCGGTCCGAGCACTCGCCGGAGAAGTTCCGCTCACCCTGCATGGGCGCTTCGAACCCGGCGAGCTTCGAGACCGCCTACGCGACATCGACCTGGCCGTACACCCCTCGCAATTCCTCGAGACCTACGGGTTCACAACGGACGAAGCGCTGCATTTCGGTCTTCCTGTTCTGGTTCCCGACCGCGGCGCGCCCCAAGAACGCATCGGCGACCGGGGCGCAACGTTTCGGGTGAGCGACGCGGGCGACTTAGCCGATCGGTTGCATGAACTGGTCGAAGACCCCGCCCGCCTCGAAAGGCTGCGAAAGGGGTCCCCGAGTCAGTTGGTGTCCTGGGAGGAGCACGCAAAGGCCCTACATAGCTTCTACGACCTGGGCCCCTAGCAGGCTCCGAAGGGTCGCCGGGCCAACGCTCGAAAAGTCCTGGCCCTCCCGAAAGAGACTTCTCACCGATCACGGATATCACAGGGATGCCCGATTTCACGGGTTCCTGTACGAACGGACGAAGCCGACCTCAAGCCGCTGCTTCGTCGCGGGAGGCCGAGTTGCCAGGTAGACCTGGCGAACTATTCAGAGGATGTAGACGCAGGGCCTGATTCGATTTGAAGACCGTTGCCTCGACTCGACTTGGCTATTCCGGGAGCGGAAGTTCGATGCGACTCGGCGGGGAGACCAAGTCCACTCGCACCTTCGCGCCGCCCCTCACGCTCAGGATGAGTTCGGTCGCCTCGTTCGGGACGATCAAGGGATAGCGGCCTTGCTCATCGGTTCGCAGGAAGTTCCGGATCGGTGTCTGATTTTCCGTAGCAGCTTCAAGGAACGCTTTCCGGATCGGTTCCCCGCTCGGATCCTCGATCAAAAAGTCGAACTGCTTGGCGACGAGTCCTAAGTCGATCGTTCCCACGTCTGTAGCGTCTTCTTCGGATCCACTCCATTCTTGGGTGTACAGCACAAAGCCCGCCCCACGCGGATAGATGATCTGAAGCTGCTCGAGTCGTTCCGAAAGACCCACCTCGAACGTCCCGTCCGGGCGAACGCTGGTTGAAATCGACTCTCCACCGAACAGACCCCCGACCCCAAACTGGCTGTAGGCGGGCCAACCTTCCGGAACGACCACTCGCCCCTTGAGCAGGTGATTCTTCCCGAGGATCACTTCAAGACCCGCGGCCGGCAATTCCGGTTCTTCCAAGACGCGCGCTTCGTAGCCGACGGCTTCAAACATCAGCCGAATGACGTCGGTATGGGCGGGACCGTAAACGGCAAACGAGCCGTCCTGCGCGAAACGAACCGCTCCCCGGCGGTGCTCGGGCCAATCCTGGTTGTTGAAACGGCCTCCCAACACTCTTCCAGTCGCGCCCGGGATCGGCTGGCCCATCTCTCCCAGGACGAATCCGGTGACGAGCGGAGTCGGGTTGTCTTCTTCAGGCGTCGTAAGAACCAAGGACCCGAGCACCAGCACGTTCTCTGTAGCTAGTCGCAACCCAAGCCGCTCGCCAAATGCGCCATCCGGTTGGGTGGAGGAAACCTGCAGGTCAAAGGCCGCGGTTGGCCGGATCACTCCAGTGATCTTGGCTTCCACCCAGCCATCCGAGTCGCTTTGGGCAAGCCAGGTGTACTGCTTCGGCAGCCCGGGCAGGGACACATCCAGGGAACGCTCCAGGGGTAGGCCCGCGGTATCCACGACGCGAAAGTGCAGCTCGAAGGCAACGTCCCCATCGTCCTCTAGGAGTTCCTCTTCCGGCGCACTCTCGGCCCCTGCGAGTTTGGAGCCCGGGGCGGCTGGTTCCACCTCGGTGTCCGGCGAGACACCTGCAGATCTGCTCTCCACGGCTTCCGGACTTGTCGCAACCTCCAGCTCGGCTGGAGCCTGGCCCTCCCAGCGCGGTGCCTGAGTTTCGGGCTGGCCGGCCTTCAACTTGGACGGTTCTGGGGCTCGCAGGGCCAGCCAAAGAATCCCGGCGACAGCTAGGACAACGAACGGCACAAGGCGGGTGAACTTCGGCATGGTCAGGGAGATCTCAGAAAATCGTCCCCACGGGACGCTCACCGGACCTCCCATCTTCCTGGGTAACTCCGTTGATTTTCCTGGCCCCGATTCCACCGGAATCCGAACAGGGGCTCCGGAGGGGACCAAACTGGGGAGGCCCCCGAGCCGAAGCCTCGGCTCAAGTCTGCGCTTGTGCTTCGTTGGGCTTGTTCTTCTCACCGACCAGGAACTTCTTGGCAGCGACAAGCAGGCCGACCTTCGCGGCCAGCTTTCCGGCGACCAGTCCGCCGATGCCGTAGGCCGCAACCTTGTCGATGTTCGAATCGAAGTCCCCATAGCAAGGTGCTGCAAAGGCATCAGGGCTTGCTCCGCGGGGATTCCTGTGGAGCCGCTTTCCTTGTTTTCGACCCTGTCGCGGCCAGCAAGTTCCTCCGGGAGGCATGGGCCGCTTCTTTCTGAGACGCCGCCGTGATCCTCTCTCGCCGGACAAGGGCCGGAGAGACTCACCCGCCCTCGAGCGGTGGAGCGGGCTGCGGAGCGACGCGGCACTCGGCCGCGAGATATCGCAAGTTCCCCTCGCGCAGTCCGCGCATCATCCCAAAGGCCATTGCCGCGGGAAGCCGGGATTCACCGTCGAGCCCAAGCACCCGCGCTCGAACTTGGCGGCGCGTGGCGGTGAGCCATGCGGTGTGGGCTATAGCCCGCGGCCAAGTCCCCAACACCTCCCGGCTCCAATCTTCGCAGCCGGACCAAACAAGGCCAGCTTGCTCGGCTAGCCGCTGTACGGCCACCTCGGATCCGATCGAGGGAAGGCGCGCCTGCACGCAGAGCTTTTCGAGATGCGCCTTTTGTTTTGGACCGGGCTCCTCCATCGCCGCCCAAAACACCAGGACGCACCGACCACCCGGCACAAGGACTCGACGGAGTTCACTCAAAAACCGAGCCTTGTCCACGACGTGCCCAAAGCACTCGACGGTAAGCGCGGCGTCAAAGCTGTCGTCCACGAATTCGTTTTCGAGCCAGTCCCCGAGTCGAAACTGCGGTCGCCGGGATTCGTCCAGGGCACTCGAGAGCTCCCTCGCCCGCTCGAACTGAACGCGCGACAGCGTCAAGCCGGTGACCCGGGCTCGGTGCTCCCGGGCAAGCTGCATCGCCGGCCCGCCGTAGCCGCAGCCCACGTCCAGGACGCGAGCTCCGGGATGCAAGTCGAGTTTCCCTGCGATTCGTTCGACGGCCGCTGCCGCGCGCTGCGCGTGCCCGCCACGCGCCCAGCCACCGCATGACCGAACACCGTGGTGCAGATGATCCCCCCAAAGCGCCCGAAAGAGCGGGTCCTCACGATCGTAGTGGGCTGCGACCGCGGCGGAATCCGGCGCGTTGGTCGGCGCGATCCAGGTCACTGGGGCGGGTAGGTGGGACGCTGATTCACTCGTCCAACGCGGCCGCGCCCGCCTGGATTTCAGGTGGAAGCCCGCGACGCTCGCGCTCCATGTTGACCAACAATCGCGGGAGACTCGCGAGCACCGAACGCGCGAATTGGTCCGCCTCGGCGAATCGCTCGAGGTTTGGCTTTCCGCGACGCCAAAGGAGCATGGCTTGATCTTGGGTCTCGAGCTCGAAGGGGCGGGAAGCCAGCAGCAAGTCCATGAGTTCCGGTCCGAGCAGATCATGGGCCTGCCGGGGCTCAGGCGAGGTCACTTTGAACGCCTTGGAGAATTCAGGATGGTCGAAGTCGATGTCCTCGAATCCCATCGACTGCACGAGGCGGTCGAACATCCCTTCGGGTTCGACCCGCACCTTCCCGAACGGGATCTGAGCGTCGAGCAGAACACAGGTCAGGTAATAGTCGGTCCTCGAGCGATCGTCGCCCACCCCCGTGTCGACCTCGTAGTGGTACTCAAACAACTCGACGCGGGCAGCTTCGAGTCCAGGGACGGCCCCCTGCAAGACCGTGGTGAAGCGGTCCTTCAAATAGCGATTGGATCCGCGGCGCAACGCCCCAAAGGGCAGATCGACACGCTCGCGACCTGGGTCGTAGGCGTAGCCAGCACGATCCGCCCAGGCCTGCAACGCTGCGCGCCGCTGCTTGGCTGCTTGGTGACCGTAGACCGCAATCGCAATCAAGACCGCGGCGACAAGGGCAAAGATCGCAATCGGCGGCATCTTCATTCTCCGAGAGAGACGGCAGGCGCTTGACGTGCCGACGAATCTTCGATTTGGAAGTACTCGGCGGGCTCAAAGCCGAACATCATTGCGACCAGATTGCTCGGCACACTCTCGCAGCGCACATTCAAATCTCGAACATTGGAGTTGTAAAATCGCAAGGCCGCCGCAATCCGGTCCTCGGTGTGGACCAGCTCGGCGCCCAAGTCCTGGAAGTTCTTGGAGGCCTTCAGATCCGGATAGTCCTCGGCACGCAGCACCAGGCGGTGAAGCGCACCGCCAAGCCGGGCTTCGGTGCTGGCCTGGTCCGCGCTTGCGGGCCCATCCTGGAGCTGCTTGGCCTCACTCCGAAGCTGGGTAACCTCCTCGAACAGGTCGCGCTCGTGGGTCGCATAGCCGCGCACGGTTTCAACCAACCGCGGAATCAGGTCGTGGCGACGCCGCAGCTCCACGTCGACGTTGGCCCACGAGGATCGGGCCCTTGCGCGAGCCGCAACGAGCAGGTTGTAGATCAATAGCCCGAAGACGAGCGGGAGCAAGACCAAGAGTCCGGTGGCGAGAATGGCGTTGGGCATCGGAAAAGAGCGTAACCTGCTTGCCCCCTATGCTTCGCACCGTGCGCTCGGCTCTTCAAACCAATTCCTGGTGGTTGATCGTCCTCGCGGTCGCTCTCCACCTACCGTCCTTGGGAGTGGGCTTCTTGGCCGACGACTACGCCCATCAGTGGCGCCTGGAGGGCGGGGGACTACGGACCGACCTGTACGACTTCGGCGCCACCCGCGACGCGATCGGGGCGTCCGATGCGGGTGCGCTCGAAGCCTGGTGGCTAGGGGCCGACTGGGAACTGACCTTCGTCCGCCCACTGACCTCCTTGTGGATCGCCCTGGATCACCTGCTCTTCGAAGGCTGGTCGCTGCCCTATCACGCCGAAAATCTGCTGGCCTTTGGGCTGTGTACGGCCCTGCTCCTGCGCGTCTTGCGCAACCTCGGGTTTGGCCGCGACGAAGCCCAAATAGCGGGTGCCATCTTCGCGGTCTCCAACACGAGCCTCGTTCCTGTGGGCTGGATCGCGAACCGCAACAGCCTTCTGGAGCTCACCCTTGGGCTCGGCGCGCTCGCGCTGCTCGGAGCTCGACCGAGTCAGCGACGCTTGCAGGGCGCGCTGGCCCTCGCGCTGCTCGCGACCATGGCCAAGGAGTCGGGAGTCGTGTTCGTCCTGTTGGTTGGCTGGCTCGCGTGGCGACGTGGCCAGAAGACGGCCCCTGTCTTCACGCTGATGACCCTGGCCATCGCTGCCTTCGCGTGGGTTTCCATTGGGCTGGAAACCTCCGGTGGCTTCTACTCGGACCCCCGAAAAGAGCCCGGGGTGGTTCTAACGCGCTACGTGATGCTCCTGGCCACAGCACCGGGTGCCTTGCTGCTGCCGACCCCCGCGGACCTTCTGTTCTACCTCGAGGGGAGTGCGAGGTGGATCGCTTTCGCCGGGCCCGTGCTGCTTGCCACACTTGGTCCGCTGCTTCGCAAGGCCTACGCCCAACGACCCGAAGCGTTCCGGTTCCTTGTGGTCTGGAACCTGCTGGCTCTCGCTCCCCAAGCAGGTGCCCCGATCAGCGACCGATTGCACTTCCACGCGATTCCGGCCAGCGCCGCCCTTCTGGCAGCTGCCCTGGTCGCAGCCCGCGAGGCCGGGACCTTTCCACGTCGCCGGAAGGTCTATGCGGCCCTGGCTCTGCCCGTCTCGGCGGCTGCCCTGCTGTTCGGACAGATCGTGCTCACAAAGTTGGCAACGGACTCCCGCGAGTTCGTGACGCGCGCGATCGAGCTGGCCGATGAAGCCGGCGTAAATCGCGTGGTGCTGACCCAAGCACCGAATCCGCTCGCCTTGCTCGGCCCGGCCGCGGTCGCCAGTCAATACGCCGGGCGCGAGGATATCCGGTTCGTTCCGTTGCAGCTCGGAGGTAGCGCCCTGCGCCTGGACCGCCAATCGGACACGGTGATTCGGATCCATCGCGCCGGGAAATACGATTGGTCCGCGGCGCCGATGGAGTCGGTCTTTCACACCGGCCGGAGCCGCTTGCCAGAAGGGTTCGAAGCCTCCCGCGCCGGAATTCGGATCCGAAAAACCGGGTTGCACGACATCGAGCTGTCCTGGACCGGCCCAGCTCCCTTGTTCCTGGCAGCTACGGCCGACGGTCCGGTGCCCCTGACCCTGCCAGAAGACTCCCTGTTCACACCTGCCGTGAACTCTCTTCTGGCGCTCTAGCCCCCCGGGAGCCGAGGGAGGGGCTGAGGGCAGCGCGCGGAACCCGGGATCGCGAGGGGAGTTTTCCATTCCGCTCGGTTTCTAAAACGAACGAGCCGGCTCGACACGCCAACGGCGTGGCCGAGTCTGCTGTGGACTTGGCTCTCGTCCCACTCGATCCAGAGCTCTGATGAACCTCCATCCCAATCCACACGCACTGCTCGGTCTGGTTGTCTTGACCCTCCCGATCGCCGCGCTCCACGGAATCAGCGCCCCTGCCGTGGCTCAAGTGCCCCAGGCGCTCGCGCCTGCCTACAAGCTCTACACCTACGACCGGACCGCGCCGGCTTCGATCCGGCCGGACAGCGGAGGAAACTGGCAGGAGGATGCCAACGACGCAACCGGCGAGGAAAACAACCCCTGGCTGCACGTGCGCTTGACGGCGCTCGTCACGCCCCAGGGCTCTTCGAATCTGCCGCCGTTTATCGTTCCAGGCTACTACCTTGGCTCCAAGTCGAGCCTCGGCAGCGGCAATGACTGGCGCGTTCGTCTACGGTCGCCGGAACTGGATGGTCAGGCCATCGTGTCCTTCTACTTCGAGGAAGGTACGAACATCAACGTGGCCGATCCGCCGACCGTCGCGCAGCTTGCATCGATGACGCCGCATTCGACCGAGATCATCCAATCCGGAGGTGTCCAGCCGGTCGATCCCTCCCTCCAATCCCGTGGCTTCGTCCTTCCGTTCTACGAATCAGGTGCGCTCGGCTGCCGCTATTGGCGCTATTCAAATGGCGACATCTGGATCAAGGGTGGCATCGACAGCCCCGAGAACTTCCTCGCGTTCGACGAATTCCAGGACTATACGGATCCGGTGATCGCCAACGTGGCGGCTGCAAACGACCCCGGAGGCGAGGGCCTAGCCCCCGAGCTTTGGTTGCACGAATACGCCAATCACGTAGTCGATTGGATGCCCGGAGATCCGACCTGGACCACAACGGGCCCCGGCGGCTCCACGGGACACGGGAAGGGCATCATCGGGGCCTTGAACTGGCTGTCCTTGAACGGCGCAAATTCGATCTACCTGCTACCTATGAACCTGGGCGGCGACGGCCGGGATGTCAGCCCGTTCGTCGACACCCCCGCGGTGGCGGGCGAAGGCGCTCAGGGGATCGCGCCCTATGACAACGTGCCCCTGGTCAACGGCTTCGACGACAGCCGCCTGAATTACAGAGTCAAGCGGCTCAACCAGTGGGACCTCGTGTTTCGCCATGCGAACAAGAAAGGCCTGTTCTTGAACGTGGTTTTGGGCGAGACCGAAGACGGCAACACGAACTGGCTAGACGACGGGACCACGGTCATGTCGGTGCAGCGCAAGCTGTTCCTCAAGAACATGGTGGCCATGTTCGGTCACAACCTAGCGCTCAAATGGAACCTCTGGGAAGAGACTCCGATCGGCGCTTCGAACGATGAAATCCACCCGGACGACGTCACCGATATGGGGCTGTGGATCAAATCGTGGGATTTTGTCGATTGGGATCCGGTTCGCATGAGCTGGATCGGTCACGGAATTTCCACCCACGGCTACCCCAACAACAGTCGGTCTACCCCCACGGGATGGTGGTTTCTCTACCGCTGGCTTCGGGACAACGTTGCGGACGCCGACTGGGTGCTGGACGCGACGTCGATGCAGATCCACGGCGGCGAATCGGGTTCACATGGCAACACGGATGCCAGTGATTACGGCTGGTACGTGGAGCAAGTGCGCACCGACTTCCTAGCGGGCGATCAATCCTCGGGCAATGCAGGATCCTCGCCCCGCTATGTGCTGCTGGACGTCGACGAGCAGGGCTCCCCGGGGAACGGGCTCAAGTCGGACCTCAACGGCGGCGGCAACGCCGACGCCACCGCGGAGGATCGCCGTAAGCGAATCCTGTTCGACACCCTATTTTCCGGAGCTTCGGGCATCGAGTGGTACTGCGGCTACTACCCAAGCCAAGTCGGCGGGGGCGACGTACGCCTCGAAGACTTCCGCACTCGCGCAGATCTGTTGGCCACAACGAAGACCGTGGTGGACTTCCTGACCGACAGCATCCATGGCCAACTCGGCGCCGACCTGTTTCAATTCGAAGCGGCGGACTCGCTGGTTTCCGGGGAGTACATTCACCCGGTCTTCGGCGAGGCAGAGGTCTTTGCCCAGCCGGAGGTCTGCTACCTGATCTACTACCCCGGACTCGGCAGCAACGGCGGCGCCGGCACGGTCACAGTGGATCACGGCCCGACTCTGAAGAGTGGAGGCATGCTCTGGTACCGCGCCGAGGACATGAGCTTGGTTCCTTCCGCGACCCAGACGTTCCCCCTCGCAACCGGCGTCCAGTCCTACTTACCGGTCCCTCCGGCCGGGGCGGACGACACGACCGACTTCGTCCTGCGCATCTACTTGCGCTGAGGTCTCACGGAGGGCTGAGACGCTAAAAGGGTGTCCCAGCCCCCTCGGGGGGCCCTCCCAGGCCCCCTCTGGAGGACAAGGGCTTGGGGGCTCGTATTATACACTTGCGTATAATACAGAGAAGTCCCTAACCTCTCCCCCATGAACGAGTTCTTGGGACGCGATCGCGAGCTGGCTGTCCTCGAGGACCTGCATGAGTCCGGGCGGCCCGAGCTCTACGTCCTCTATGGCCGCCGCCGAGTGGGCAAGACCGAACTGCTCCAGCGCTTCTGCTCGGGTCGCCGGGCCGTCTACTTTCAAGCCGCCCAGGTCCGCGACAAGGACAACCTGTCGGCGTTCAAGGACGCCGTGAAAGACGGGCTCGCCGACCCGTTGGTCGACGCGGTCGAGTTTCCCGACTGGCCGGCGGCTCTGTCGTTCGCAAGTCAGCGCGCCGGCGACGAGCGCTTGGTGGTCGTCCTCGACGAGTTCCCTTACCTGTGCGAAGCCAACAAGGGCCTGCCGTCGCTGCTGCAACGGTTCTGGGACTCGGCCGGCAAGCAATCCAACCTGATGCTCGTCCTGTGCGGAAGTCAGGTGTCCTTCATGGAACGTGAAGTCCTGGCCGAGCGCTCGCCCCTGTTCGGGCGGCGCACGGCCCAGCGCCGGCTCGAACCCCTGCGGCCCAAGGATGCGCTCGCCTTCTTCGAGGGTTGGGACCTCGGAGCACGGCTCGAGGCTCTGGGAATCCTTGGCGGCATGCCCGCCTACCTTCGGCGCTTTGCCACGGGAACCGAATCCAAGCCGCGCGACGTGCGCGCGAACGTGCTGCGCGAGATCCTGCGGCCCGAGGGCTACCTGTTCGACGAAGTGCAGTTCTTGCTGCGCACCGAGATGAGCGCCCCAGCGACTTACAACTCGATCCTCCACGCCATCGCTCGCGGTTCCGAGCGGGTGGGCGACGTTGCCCTGTCCGTCGGAATCGACTCCACCACGGCCAACCGCTACCTCAGCGTGTTGCGCGAGCTGGGGCTCGTGGAACGCGCTGTGCCGCTGACGGACCCCGACCCCTTGCGTTCCCGGCGCGGGGTCTACCGCATCGCCGATCCGTTCCTGACTTTCCACTTCCGGCACGTTCAGCCGCACTTGAGCCTGATCCAGGCAGATCGCGGCGAGCGCGTGTTCGATGAACAGGTCGCCCCCGACCTGCCGAATCTGCGAGCCGACGCGGTGCTCGAACTGGTGCTCGACCACCTGCGGCGCGAGGCGGCCGAGGTCCTGGGCTCCGAGGTGATCGAAGTCGGGCGGCATTCCGGCGCCTGCGTCCGCGCCCTGGCGCGCCTCTCAGACGGCAGCTTGGTCGCAGCCATCGTGCGTGAAGCCGAAGACACAGCAGCGGACACCTTGGAAGAAGAGCTCGCAGCCCTGCGCGCCCTGGAACAGGGCGAGCTGGCGCGGCTGCGCTACACGCTCACCGATCGCTGCGACGCACCTTTGCGCGTCGAGCGACCCAAGCGCTGAAGCCAGCGCGATCCGCAAGCAAGCGGCTCCCTCCTTGGCCTGGAGGGGCGAACGGTGACTCGCTGGTCCGGCTGAGCCGCGCAGACGTGGAAAGCACCCGATCGGCTGCTTCGGGGATGAGGAGAACGACGATCGCCAGCATCCGCCGCCAGAACTCCGGAACTTCCGGCGCAAAGACGCTCCGAGGTTTCGGCGACTCGCGGAGGCTGCCGCACGGAGCCGCGGCATACTCGGCCCCAAGATGAGCGCAGCGAATGCCGAGGCCCCCCCTGCCCAGAGCGACGACAGCAGCTCGAGCGGCAGATCCGGCGCAGATTGGGGCTTCTTCGGGCGCTGGGTCGGGATCTCGACCCTGATCGGGGTGCTGGGCGGGCTGGCTGCGGTGGCGTTCCACTGGCTCACCGAGGTCTTCCGCGAGACCTTTCTCGCCCAGCCACTCGGCATCCACGGGGGGGGCTTAGGTGGGCTGGGCCCGGAACGCTGGTGGATTCTGGTCGTCCCGGCCCTTGGCGGCGTCGTGGTCGGCGTCTTGACCCAAGCGGCCTCTCCGGAGGCCGAAGGGCACGGTACCGAGCAACTGATCCGGACCTTTCACCGGCTGTCCGGCTCGGTGCGGCGGCGAGTGATCGCGGTCAAAGGCTTTTGTAGCGCGCTGACCATCGGCACCGGAGGCTCCGCGGGCCAAGAGGGTCCCGTCGCTCAGATCGGCAGCGGCATCGGAAGCGCGATCTCGGACGCCTTCAAGCTCTCTGGGCGCGACCGTCGGATCTTCCTGCTGTCCGGAGCGAGCGCCGGCATCGGCGCCCTGTTCACCGCGCCCTTGGGCGGAGCGCTGTTCGCCCCTGAGGTGCTGTATCGCAAACCCGAATTCGAAGGCGATGCAATCATCCCATGCATCATCTCCTCGATCGTCGGCTATACGACCTACACCGGCATCACCGGCCGCACGCGGGCCATCCCGATGGGCTCGGAGTTTGCCGCGGAGCTGACCTTCCATGGCGCCAGCGACCTGCCCATCTACCTGGCCTTGGCGGTCATCGTTGCCCTGGTCGGCTGGCTGTGGGTGCGCGTCTTCCGCGGCATCTCGAGTCTGTTCCAGAGAATGCGCCGCTTTCCGCTCGCCCTGCGCGCCGGCTTCGGCGGTCTGCTGCTCGGAGCGCTGGCTCTCGCGCTCGCGCCGATCGCCGGAACCCACGGCGTTCTGTTCGGCGGCTACGAACTGATGACCGACGCCATCCACGGCGAGTTGGCCGTTGGTGCCTTGTGTCTGCTCGCGTTCGCCAAGATTCTCGCCACCTCCCTTTCGATCGGCTCGGGCGGTTCAGGCGGGGTCTTTGCCCCCTCGCTCGCCATCGGCGCGCTGGTCGGCGCTGCCGTCGGGCAAGGCGCGAACCTGCTCTTCCCCGGTCTTGGGCTCAATCCGGCCTGCTTCGCCCTGGTCGGGATGGGAGGCTTTTTCGCCGGCGTCGCCAAGGTCCCGATCGCCTCGATCCTGATGGTCAGTGAAATGACCGGCAGCTATCACCTGCTCGCGCCGCTGATGCTGGTCTCGGTTTTGCACGTTCTCATCGCACGCAACTGGTCGATCTACGACACCCAGGTCGAAGGCTTGGTCGACTCCCCCGCTCACGCCGGCGACTTCGTGGTCGATGTGCTCGACGAACTTCGGGTTGCCGACGTCATCGACCCCGAACGCATCCCCGTACTCGTCGACCAAAACGCCACCCTGCGCCGGGCGCTCGATATGGTCTCAACCGCTTCGGGCTCCTACTTCCCGGTCGTCGACAGCGAGCAAAACCTGGTCGGAATTTTCTCGCTCTCGGACATCCGCCGGATTTTTCTCGAGCACGACGTCCACGACCTGGTCATCGTTCGCGACTTCATGGTCGACGGCGTCGAAGTCGTTACACCCCGCGACAGCCTGAACGACGCCCTGCGCAAGCTGAACGAGCTCTCGGTCCACGAGGTCCCGGTTGTGGACGACGTCGACTCCAAGAAGGTCGTCACGATGCTCAGCCGCAACAACCTCGGTGCCGCCTACCACCGCCGCCTGCGCGAGCTGCGACGCCGATCGAGCTGAGGCCGGAACTTCGGAACGGGTCGATCCGCCGGCATTGCAGCCACCGGGCCGCCGTCCAAGGTCTGCGGTCGTGCTGCTCGAGAGCAACGGATCCTCTCGTACCGCCCAGGAGTCTGGCGCGCAGCCCCTGCCCTTCAGACTCGCCGCGCGAGGATCGTACTCACGGGCCTTGACCTCCTACGCTGGGTACACAGCCACCCTCCAGCCCAGCACGGCCCGGTTCAACTCGCGCCGATTCGCACGACACGCTTGAGTCCACAGCGGCCGCAGGTGCCGGGGTGTTCCAGCGGCCAGTCTTCGAATGCTCCGCAGCGTGGGCAGCGTTCGCGGACGTGGCCGCGCGGTTTGCCATCGACCTCGGCTTCGCGAACCGGCGGATGCCAGAGACTGGCGGTGGCTGCGGCGATGGCCAAGCCGAGGGTCAGCCCCGCGCCCAGGCGCCGCAGCTCGATGGGCACGCCGGGGATCAGACTGCCCGCGAAGCTAGCCACGCACAGGGTCGCAGAAAGGGCGCGCAGGAAGCTGCGCCAGGGGAGTTGCTCCCGGGGCCAGGCGATTTCCGCGAAGCGGGCATCAACGGCCACGGCTAGCCCAAGCCACAGGGGGGCGTAGCTCCAGGTCGCTTGTTGACTCTCCCCGAACAGGATCGAGAGCGCGACGGCGCCGGCGGCGAAGGGCAGGACTCCCCGGAATCCGGCCAGGGCCCGAGCTCGGACGAGCCCGCCGCCGGCGACCAAGCCGAGGGCGAGTTGGCCGCCCGGCGGGGCCCAAACGGCCAGCGCGAGTCCGGCCGTGGCGGACAGCAGCAGACCCGCGATGGCAGCGGGGTAGACCCCCAGACGGGTGGGTTGGTCAGAAACGTCGTGGTAGATCACCGGCGCGGTCTAACATGACAGGCGTGCGGGAGTGGCGGAACTGGTAGACGCGCTGGATTTAGGTTCCAGTGCCTTCGGGCGTGGGGGTTCGAGTCCCCCCTTCCGCACCCGACCCCAAAAGGGTCTGCGCCCGAGGTGGCCGGCCGCCCCAGAGCCTGGCCTCCAGCGGGCCCGGAGCTTGGGCTCGAAGGCCCCGTTTGCACCGGGACGCAGCGGCCTGGCCGGTGCGGTGGGATCAAGCGTCGTTGCGGCGCGCCAGCTCGTTCACCCAAGCGGTCAGTCGGCCGAAGCTCTCGAAGTAGGACACGCCCCGCGGGCCGCGGCGCGCACCGCGGGCTCCGTCGCCCCCGACCATGAGGTTGACGCCCGGACCGAGCTTGTCGCGCAGCTCAGCCAACATTCGGTCGGCGGCTACGCCTCCGCTTGCGAGGCTGATGCTGATCGCGACGCCGCGTGCACCATTTTCGATCGCGGCGTGGGCAATTTCGTCCAGCGGCAGGTTTGCGCCGAGCAGCCTGGCATCGGCGCCCGCATGGGCAGCGGAAAGGGCGCCCATCCAAAGACCTAACACGTGGTGTTCGCCGGGCAAGGTCGCAAAGACGACGCGCGGCCCAGAGGAGCGGGATCCATGGCGCGCGAGGAGCGAACGCAACAAATCGACAATCACCTCCGTAGCGAAGTGTTCGTGGCGGACGTCCAGCTCGCCTTGGGCCCAAAGAGCTCCCAGCTCGGTGAGCCAAGGCGCCAGGGCCTCTTCAAGAAAGCGCTCGACGCCGAGCTGCTCAACGGTTTGCTCCAAGGCCTGGCCAAACTCGAACTTGCTGTAGTTTTGGACGTGCTTGAGCCAAGAGCTGGTCTGCTCGGCCAGAGCCGGAGAACCCGTGCGCTCGGAGAGCAACTGTTCGAGCTCCGCTTCTCTTGCGCTGACCGCCGTGCGCACGGGAACGCCGCGCTGGATGGCCTCGGCGATGCGCCGGAGCCGGCGAACTTCTTCGTGCCCGTAGCGACGGTGCCCGGAAGGCAGCCGCTCGGCCTGCGGATAGCCGTAACGCTGCTCCCACTTCCTGAGAGTGTCGACGGCGATGCCGGTGTAGTTCGCGAGGCGCCCAATCGAGAAGGAGGCCGGCTCCCCCTCCATGGACTCCGAGGACGGACCGCGCCCGAGCCCACGGGTCGACCCGGGGCCAGGCTCCGGCAAGGGTCCGGATGATGGGTTCTGGGGGGGAGGCTTCATATCGTCCAGCTTATTAGCTCGCCAACGTCACACTTCAAGGGAACCGATCCTCCCTTCGGGCGGAATCGATAAGGACGAGGAGCCAGCCCCCCCCCGGGAGGCAGAGACGGGCCCTCGAAGCTCCTGGAGAGCTCCCTCGGTGTGGAGTCCTCAGCCCCCCCCAGGTGAGCAGTCCGTCGTTTGAGCCCCGCAGCCAGGCAAGCCGCCTGCAAAGCAGCCCCGCGCGAGGCCGGCTGGCCAGCCCCCGGAACAGATCTCATCACCGCGCTTCCCGGCGCGAGCCTCGTTCACCCGAGGCTGCTAGTGGAGTTCGGTGGCCTTGGCACCGAGGTCCGTCAGGGCCCTCGCATAGAACTTGGCCACTCGATCGCTGAGCTCTTCGCCCGCCGCGCGGGTTCCCCACACCACGCACAAGCAACGCCGGGTTTCGGGGCGGGTCTTGGCGCGCTGGGAGTCCTTGACGGCATTTGCGCAGGGCCCGTCTGCGTCGTGCAGGCAAAGCAATCCCTCGAGCGACATGCTCTGCCCGGCGGGATTGAACACGTAGCTCGCGTTCGCTGGGGCGATGCGAATCCAAAGCGGTGCACGCAGCAAGTCCAGGTCGACCACGCTCATCGGCAGGCCCGAGGCGAGACTGATCGCATTGAGCGCATCGACCACGGGATTGATCACCGGCAAGCCGCCCTCTTCCGCAGCACGCGCCAGGTACTCAGAAGCCGGCTTGCCGCGCCCGGTCGGCCGGTACCCCCCGTGGCGTAGGAGCTTTCGGACGGCGGTCCGAATCTCCTCACTGCGTTCAAAAGGCGGCTCGACGGCGGGGCCCTTCGGGAGTTCACCCAAGGGGCAGGGGAGCTCATGCGC
Source organism: uncultured Planctomycetaceae bacterium (assembly GCA_964619265.1). Classification (GTDB taxonomy): domain Bacteria; phylum Planctomycetota; class UBA1135; order UBA1135; genus CAZUCE01. The sequence goes on along the minus strand of CAZUCE010000009.1, from coordinate 89,630 downwards.
CAAGACTCGGGCCGCGAGCAGGGGATGTTCCTCGATCTCGATCATTGGTCCCTTATACCGAGGCTGGTCCCCCGTTCGAATCCCATCCCCCGCCCTATGCAGCCCCCTGAACTCCCCCCCAATGACGAACTCCGATTCTGCGCCGAGCTGCGAACGCGCTGGTCCGACGATGACGCGCAGCTGGTCTTGAACAACGCGGTGTACCTGACGCTGCTCGAAGAAGCGCGCCTGCGCTATTTCGGGGATCTGGGCCTCATCGAGCGGAGCGTGTTTCCGTTCGTGCTCGCGCAGACCAACATCCGATTCGTCGCGCCGGGTCGCGGTGGACGCGCCGTCCACGTCCGGGTTCGAACCACGCGCCTCGGGCGTACGTCGATGGAGCAGGTGTACCGGGTCTGCGACGCGCAGACGAGCGAGGTCTGGGCCGAAGCCGAATCGCTGTTGGTCGGCTGGGACACTCCCGCGCGCCAAAAGGCCCCGTGGAGCGCCGGGTTCCGAGCCGCCGTCGTCGGGTTCGAGGGCAGGGACCTAGCCTGATCGAATCGGCCGATCCGCGCAGACCGCCAAGCTCCCCTCCTCCCCGGCATGCCCCTTGTGTGTGCGCTTAGAGGATCGAGCCCCCTTGGGCCTGAGCCAACGCCCAGGCCTGGGCGGCCTGGGCTTGGACACCGGGGGGGGCAAATCCTGAACCCCATGAGTAAGGGCGCTTCCACGGTCCCAGAGCGAGTCATCGCGCTCTGGCGCCGTGAAAGCGCCCTTCTTAGGTGGAAGGCCCTCTTAGGTAGAAAGCCCTGCCGCCGGCTGCTAGTCCTCGATCACGAGGTTGAAGAGCCTGAAGGTCAGCGGCGGGCCAAAGGTAAACACCGCCATCCGGTAGGTACCCGGGGCGAGGGTTCCCGCGTCCTCCGTCAACAAGGAGCCGGTGTCGTCGAGGATGCCCTCACCCTGACGCCACCAGAACAGATCCCCTGAAAGGTCCGCGCCGCCGGCGCCAATCGACTCGCCCTCGAGCACGATCGGCTCATCGCTTGAGAGCGTCAGGTCGTCCGTCACGAGCCCAACTTTCGCGGGCTCGACAATGACCGTCAGGCTGCCGCGCGACAGTCCACCGCGCAGGGTCCGGTGACCCTCGGGCCAAGTCACCGTTGCGTTGAACGGTCCCTGATGATCGCCCAGACCGAAGTGCGCGGTCGCCGTGTTGGCTGACTGGTAGTTGCACCCTGCGCGGATTCCGCGCAGTTGGATGCCAGGCTCGCCAGCCTTCACCGAGGTCAGTTGGATACGCGAGCCGATCGACTCCGTGTTCGTCCCCAAGCCACGCAGCCGGAGCTCACAGAAGGCGTCATCGTTCAGGTCGTTTCGGTAGAGCTTGAACGGCCCGTTGTGATTGGAAATGGCGATGTCGAGGTCGCCGTCCAGATCCATGTCGAACAGGCTGCACCCACGGCCGTTGCCCGTATCGTCGAGACCGAGCGCGGCGGCTGCATTGGTGAAGGTCTCTCCGTCGCCGTTCCCCAGGAAAGCGAGCGCCGGACGGTTCAGGTAAAACCCATCGCCTTGCGTCGGGAAATCCCAACAGAAACCGTTTACGTGGAAGATGTCGAGCCAGCCGTCGTGGTTGAGGTCCCCGAAGGACGATCCCCAGCCCCACCAGCCGTTCGCCACGCCCGCTGCTGGGGCCGCGTCGGTGAATACGCCGTTGCCGTCGTTGCGCCACAGGCGGTTTCCATCGAACGAGGGGCCGTCGCCGATCTGGGATACGAACCAATCGAAGTCCCCGTCGTTGTCGTAGTCACCCACGCCGGTCCCCATCGAGGAATGCCCGCGATTCGCGGCCCCCGTTTCGGTAAAGGTGCCGGTTTCGAGGTCGTTGACCAGGATGATGCTCGTTCCGATATCGGAAGACACCAGCAGATCCAGATCGCCATCCATGTCGATGTCTTCGAAGTTCGGCGAGAAAGTCTGGTCCGTGTCGAAGGTCCCATCCGGTCCGTAAAGCGCGGCGATTCCAGTCTGGATGCTCACGTCCTGGAACGTCCCGTCGCCATTGTTGCGCCACAGGTGTTGGGTCGAGTTGGTTCCCCCAAAGGGCGGGCAGCCATCGAGGGTTCCGGCGCCGAGTTGCGGGCCCCGGGGGGACATGGAGTGCGGCATGTAGATGTCTAGCAAGCCGTCCAGGTCATAGTCCCCAAAGGCAGCGCCGAGGGTGTTCGGGTAGGAGTAGCCGGAGAAGGACTGCTCAAATACATCGGTGAACTGGGGCGGGCTGCCGCCGTCGTTGCGGAAAAGCCGCGGGCGCGTGAACAGCAGGCCGCCGAGGAACAGGTCCAAGTCGCCATCTCCGTCGTAGTCGGCGAAGACCGGACCTGAAACACGCTCGCCATCGATCTGAACCCCGGCCGCGGCGGCAATGTCGAGATAGGTGCCATCCGGTTGGAGCTTGAACAGGGCGGTGGTTCCGAGGTCTCCGCCGACGACGAAGATCTCGGGGAAGAAGTCACCGTCCACGTCCCCCGCGGCGACGCCACTGGCGAACCACGAGGAGATGATCTCTGAATCCGGGCACAAGTACGGAACCTCGTCCGGGAAGCCGGGCGGCGGCACGTCGGTGTCGCAGCCGAAGCAGAACAGCAGCTCGTCATCGTCATCAAACCCGCCGGGCAAGCTCTGCGTCGTGCGGTGCTCGAAGGTCAGGCCGAGCGAATCGGTGACATCGGTGAAGCCTTGGGGCAGCGCAAAGAGCGGAGAGCCGACGAGCACGAAGGGAGCTGCGAGGGCAGCCGAAAATCGAAATCGAATCTGCATGGGGTTTGAGGAGGGCAGGAGAGCGGGGCAAAGCGGCTCAGGTAGCCAGCTCGCATACGAGAGATAGGGGAAGAAGAGCCGAGCAGCGGAGCCCGGGTGCCCTGGAAAGGGTTCCAGAGGTGGGCGTTGTGCGGATCCAAACGAGAGGGAGGCTCCCGAGGTAGAGTGAGAGCCCCCACGCACGAGTCGTCCGCCCGCGCCGAGTCTGGAGGTAGGTCCACGTCCCAGAAACGAGTCTACACCACATCCCATGCGCGGTTCTTTTTTCGCGGTGTCCGCCCCCTTCGCCCTGCCTGCCCTAGCCCTGGCATCGGCCCAGACGCCCGGCATCGTCGACAATAGCCCTGAAGTCCCCCCCACAGCCACCTGGCCCCTCTGGGAGGTAGCTACTTCAGCAGTGAGTGCTCCGGGAAGTCCCTTTGACCACCCCGGGTCTGCCCGGGGCCAGGCGTGGATCGACATCGTTGGCCCCCACCCCACCGACCCCGGTGGAATCGGTCCGCCCGACGGGCGCCTGGACCTCGTCCAGCTCAACTCAAACTCGCCGGCCCTCCCCTTGGGCGCTCCGCTCGGGCAGCAGGTCACCCCGGCCATTGGCGACGAGAACTTTCCGAGCCTCGTGTTGCGTGCCGAGCCGGACGGGACCTATCGAGAGGTTGCGGCCGAGTTGATCCCCTCCAGCCCGACCGGTTTCGACGCCGCCTATCCGGGAGGCTCACCCTGGGGCATCGCGGCCGGCGACTACGACGCCGACGGTCATCTGGATCTGTTCTACGCGTGCGGTGGCTTCAACACCGCCAGCCAAAACCGGTTGCTGCGCGCGAACGGTGACGGGACCTTCGAGGACGCGACGCCCACTGCGGGCCTGCCGGAAGTTCAGCCGAGTTTCGCCGGCTTGTGGCTCGACCACGACTTGGACGGCGATCTCGACTTGCACGTCACAAATGGCTACTGGGGATCGGCCGGTCTGTACGTAGGCCCCGTCAACCCGCCGCCGACCGACCGGCTTTACCGCAACGACGGCAATGGGTCCTTCACCGAGGTCGGCGCTGCCGCCGGCGTCGCGCTCAACAGCATCGGCTTCGCCGCCACGACCACCGACCTCGACCTGGACGGAATCGTGGATCTGGTTATCTCGTGCTTCAAGCAACACAACAAGGTGTTCTACAACCGTGGTGACGGCACCTTTGCATTCATGCTGCCGCCGGGTAGCCCAGGTGGCTCGCTCGAACTCTCCGAGCTTCAGCCTGACCCGGCCTTCCCTGGCACAGTCGATTTTGCAGGCCAGCCCTCGATCCCGGCATCGACTCTTCAGCAGCTGCCGATCAACGGAATCCGGTCGATGCCTGTGGCCTCGGTGGACTTCAATGCCGACGGCTGGATGGATCTCCTGTTTAGCTCTTGGTCCTATCAAGTCCCCGACCCGTTCGATGGAACCGCCCTCGGCGCGACCTACGACCCGGCTGAGCCGCACCACCTGTACCTGAACCGCGGGGACCAAGACGGAGATGGGCGCGGCGATGGTTTGTTCCGCAACGCGGGAGCCGAACTTGGCATCGGCATCGTGAGCGGCAGCATGGGCATGGTGCTCGGCGACTTCGATGGTGACGGCTTCGAAGACGTCTACCTGGGCGCTGGAGGACCGATCCCGCTCAAGCACGCCGAGGAGGATTACTACTTTGCGAATGAACCCACCGCATGGCCCACGAATTTCCTCAGTGATCCAGACCAGCCCTTGACCCAGGCTTTTTATGAAGTCGGCGCACTCGCCGGCAGCTACGACAACAAGGACATGGCTCACGGGGTCAACGCGATCCGCTCCGGAGCCGGTCGAGTGGACCTCAGCGTTGGCAACGGCGGCCCAGCCCAAAACGACGAGGGCCAGGCGAACGTTTACTACGAGCACGCCGGTAACGCGAACGGCACTCAGCCGAGCTACCTGACCCTGAACTTGTCCGACGGGATCGACCCCCTACCGGGAGTTGGTGCGCGCGTGGAGCTTCTGCGTGACCACGGCGGTGGAGCGGGCCAACGGGTGGTCCGGCAGCGGGCCGCGAACCGCGGCTTCGCTTCCCAAAATGGCGGACCGCTGCTACTCGGCACCGGCGGCGATGCGCCGCTTTACGTCGGGGCTCGATGGCCCGATGGTCGGCGCTCCGGCGATGTTCTGTGGCCCTTCGGCGCGCCGGGAAGCGAAGTGACCCTGGAGCGTCCGTCCACTTCGGTCGGACTCGACACGTTCGTACGCGCTGGCGGCGCCCTACGCCTAGACGTGGAAGTCGTGCGACACGATGGCGCTCCGATCTCTGGTCCCCTGCAAGTCGCTTGGCTCGTTCCGGATTCTGGAGGCACGCTGCAGTTCGGCGGCCTCGCTCCGCTCGTTCCGAATCTTCAACTCGCTGCGGGCGAACGGTTCGACTTTTCGATCCAACTCCCAGCCCTCGAGACCGGGCTCTACGCGCTTGTCTATTCGGATCCGGGCGCCGGAGTCATCCACGGCGAAAGCGCCGTTTGGCACGATAGCTTCCTGGTGCCCGCCGCCCTGCCCGCCCCCCCCGCGCCGGAGCTCACCACTCGCCAGCACTTCGCGCTGACCGAGCGACTCGAGCTCCATGGAGCGTTCCGCGCGGCCTTGGAGACCCATGAGAGTCCGGCGCAGCTCGTGGAGGAGTTTGCGCTGACCGAAGGCGCCCGCTTCGAACTGCCAGGTGGTGCCTGGCTGACCTTTGAAAACGGCCGGGTCGAATTGCTCGTCGACGCCGCTGTGCCCCTCGATGTCGTCTGGGAAACCAGCGAACTGCGAGTCTTCCTGGGTGTCGTGTCCAGTTGCTGCGAGGGCGGCTGTGCCAGCCGCGGCCATGTGCTGACCTTCGAGTTGGGCGCGGAGGCCCGTGTGGATCTCGACGGGCGCACCTCGCGATTCGCAATTCCCAGTTCATCCGAAGGGCGCCAGCTCTAAGCTGGCGCCCGTGAGCGAACGGCCCTCCCTCGATTCGACCGACACCGGGCCGAGCCTGCCGTGGATCACCGACCCCGATCGCAGGCCTACCCCCGGAGCAGCGCCGACGATCTCCGGCCTCGCGCTCGAGTCCGATGCTCGCTGGAGAACCGCCTGCGAAGCGCATGCCACGGGGAGCTTCGTTCTTGAGCGCCGCGCCCAGGATCATGGCGAGCTCTATTCCTTCGATCCCGAGTCGGAGCCGAGCGCCAAGCTCCCGCGCCCCTCGCGCCTCCGTCAACTTTTCCGTGAATCGCGTCCGTTCGTCATCGAGGGCGCGGTTCGCAGCGAGCTTCGCGAATGGCGCAACGAGCTTCACCGGCTGGAAGCGGCCCGCGAACGACTGGCCGAGGCCGGTGGACTCGAGAGCTTTGCGAAGACCAGCCTCGGCCGCGATCACGGCGGCTTCGTGCCGGTCGCCGATCCAGAGCTGCGCGATCCCGAGCGCGATCTCGAGCGGCTCTTGTTCCATGCGCAAAGCGCGCCTGAAAAAGACCTGTGGGCGAAGACCGGACGCCTCTCGACGCATCCGGAGGACGAGAGCCTGCGGCTACGCCTCGGTTTGGGTGAGGAAGGCCCTGACGACGACCTCGATGATCCGCGCGCCCGCCGCGCCGTCGCGCGACTCGCGGCGAAGCTAATCCCGATGCGCAAGCGCCTGTTCGGCTGCCGCGCGATCGCAGACCTACTGCCATCGGTCACCGACGTCGCCCTCGAGCCCAGCCTCGACATCATCTACTGGAATCGGCCCGGGGGCGGCGCCCTGTTCCACCACGATGCCTACTCGGACGCCACCGACGGCCAGCGCGGCGTCTTGTTTCTTCAGCTCTCCGGAGCCACCGCCTGGTTCGCCCTATCGATCGGTGACCTGGCTTCTCGCGTGATCGAGTTCTACGAAGTGCTCCGTGCCGGCTCCGCCCCGTGGCTCGTCGAAGAGTGGACTGCTTGTGGCACCTGGGCTGTTCTGGAAGAACTCGCCTTCGATCGCGGAGCGCTGGTTCGCGAACTCGGCCTTCCAGGCTCCGGCCGACTGGGCCACGTCGTCAACCGCGGCCCTGAATTCACCGGCTACCTCGCCGACGTAGGACACGCCTGCGTCTTGGAGGCTGGTGACGCGATCGTCCTGCCAAACCACGGCCGCCTAGCAACCGCTATGCACTCTGTGTTCTGCGCGGGCCCCGGCCCGAACTTGGCGCTGTCGACCGCCCTGTGGCCGGTCGCCAAGCGCTGATTCTCGTACTCGCTGAGACCCTAAAGAACGAGGAACAAGGGCATCGCGTTGCTCGTGAACGAGATGCCGTTGGTCCCGTTCAGATCGAACGTCAAGTAGGCGTGATTCAACGTGACACCAGCCAGCGACGGATTGGTTCCCGGCGGCAGCTGAATCTGGGCCTGGGCTCTGCCGAAGACATCGAGCAAGCCGAAGCTGCCAGGGAACATCCCAGATCCCGCCGAAGCCACCGTGAAGTTCGTGTAGACGTCCGGGATGATCGGTAGCTCAAAGCCATCGAGGATGATGGTCGGCGAGGTGCCGGTGGCCGAACCAACCACGAGGAACAAATCTCCGGCCTGCTCGGGCGTGGCGCGCAGAGTGAGCGATTGGGTGCCGCCTGCGCCGACGGACAGAGTCGGCGGGGTCGCGTAGAGCGAGGGCAGGCCGAATCGGAAGACGATCGTGTCAGCCAACTGTTCGCCGTTCCACACGGTGCCGGCCCCGAACAGAGCCTGCTCATTCGGGTCGACGAATAGATCATGCCCGGAGTCATCGAATCCGAATCCCGGCAACGGCGAGTCATAGCTAGCCGTCCACAGAGACTCGCCGGTGAGCGCGTCGAGCGCAAAAACGAACAGCTCGTCCGTCAAAGCTGTTCCGAGCCCTCGGGTACCGATGCCGTAGACCGTCAAATCATCGGTCCCCGTGACGAGCTGCTCGAGCAGGTCGCCGGCGCCGAAATCGAAGGTCCGAGTCCAAAGCGGTAGTCCAAATGCCGTCATGTAGCCGGTGACGACGATGTCGTCGGTCGCTGGCGACTGGGTCGAGCTAACTCGGGAGCCGACCACCAGTACGCCTCCAGCAGCTGCGTGCACAGCGTCGCGAGGTTCGGCACCGCCCGCGTCCGGGCTAGTCTCGACGCGACTCCAGAGCAACTTGCCTTCGTCGGTCGCGAAGGTCGCAATGACCAACGAACCGGTTGAACCGTCGACCCGCCCCAAGACGCTCCCAGTTTGCAGGTCGGGCGCGAGCACAAACTGCATCGCCTGCTCGAAGCTAGGCGTTTCGGCTGGAGAACCTTGGTAGACGCCGCGGAACACCTGCTCGCCAGTATCTCCGTCGAGTGCGTACCAGACCAAGTTGCTGTCAGCACCGGCAGGCGCTCCGATCAAAACGGCCTCGGTGCCGGCCACGAACAAGCGACGAGTCGCCGGATCGAAGTGCATTCCGCCGAACAGCTCCTGGGATGTGCTGGACGGAAGATCGGTGGACCACAACTCGCTTCCGCTGAGCGGATCCAGAGCGCGGAGCTCGAGGCCCCCCAGCGGGCCCGAGGCGTCGGCGCCGACAAACAACGCCGAGTCGTCGGGCGCGAGCGCGAGCACCGGGAAGGTGAATTTAGGTTCCGACAGGGCGCCGAACTCGTCCGACCACTTGAGCAACCCCGTCGTAGCATCGAAGGCGAACACTCGACTGAGCGTCGAGCCAGCCAGGTGGACGTAGATCGCCGAACCGTCGCCCGACGGAACGAGCTGACAACGGGCGTCGAGGTCCGTCCACTCAGGGAACGCAAGATTGGCCTGCCACTGCTCTTCGCCGCTCTCAGCGGCGAGCGCTACGAGCAGGTAGGTGCCGAGGTTCAGGCGGTCGAGGAGGAAGAGTTGGTTCCCGCTGGCGTTCTCGACCAGATCGACCGGAACGTTCGCGGCCGAACTCGATTGGTTCCAGGTGTACTGCCATTGCTCCACACCATCCGTGGAATCGAGCGAGCGCACCGAAAGACCCTGGGGGTCGTCCAGTTGTGCGTCGTCTCCAACGAGAATCAGCTGACCTGTTCCCTCCAACCCAACAAGCGCACGCAGCTCTTGGTCGTCGTAGGCGTCGGTGATCGCGAACGATTGCGACCATTCGGTCGACCCGTCCATGAAGTCGTAGCTGGCGATGTGGAAGTCCTCGGGGCCGCCCTCGGGCCCCCGCGAAGCTGCGGCAAACACACGCTCGGTCGCAGCCTCCACAAAGAGCGTCTGCAGCATCTGGCCCGGGTCTTCATCGATCCCGCCGGGTGCGCCCCAGGGCGCATCGAAAGGCCTAGACCACAGAATCTGACCGCTCGAGCCGGACAGGCACCAGGTGGTGAGCTGGTTCTCTTGAGTACCGGGCAGGATGCCGTCCTGGATCGCGTGTACGGCGAGGCGAGAGGCATCCGATCCGTAGGCGCAGGCCACGGCCTGGTCGCCGAGACGTGTAGACCACAGGGCCGATCCGCTAGGTATGTCGAAGACGAACACGTCGTCGCCGAACGAGGTGGGGTCGGTCGCGATCGCCGCCTGGACTCCTCCGGGCGAAACGGCCAGGTCGCGCACACGGCCGGCGGAAACCGGCGATTGATAGATCGGGAAGCCTAGCTGTGTGTCGTAAGCCGCGAGGTAGGCCGTGCCATTTTGACCGAGCCCATCCCCCCCGGCCGCAAGCACGCGCGAGCCATCGCCGGCGACGGCCAGGTGATCGTAGGAGAGCAGCTGGTTGCCGCTCGGAGCCTGACGCTGAATCCACTCCAGCGTTCCGTCGCTGGTGCGGAAGCAACCGATCGTCGCGAATCCGAGCAGCGAGCTACCGGAGATTTCGTTCTCCGAGCCCACCACAAAGAGCTTCGTCCCGTCGGCGGACAGGGCTAGGGCGTTGGTGGGTTGGACGAATACCTGACCGCTCCAACTGGTGAACGGGCTCTCCCAGATAAGTGCGCCCGTCGAAGCGGAAAGGGCCTGTACCGTGGCTCGCTGCTGCGCCGGAGCCGAAAGGTCGTAGGATGTTGCAAAAACCAGGTTGTCGAGTTCCGAGGCCACGATTTGGAGACCGATCGGATGCCCGTCGTCTATCCGCCAGACCTCGTTGCCGTTGCTGGCTTCAAGGCCGAGGATGAAGTGCGCCGAGGGCACCCGTGTTCCGCTCACAAAGACCTGGCTCGAGCTGCGAGCGACGGTTCGCGGAAACTCCTGTCCCCAGGTCTGCGCATCGACGATTCCGATCCAGTCGAGCTCGACCAGCGGTGGAATGTCGAGCTGGGCCTGGGCGCGGGAGGCCAGGCCGATTCCGATCAGACCCGCGCCGCACCAGACAGCAGCCCGGCTCGGCCCAGCGGGCCGACCGGTTCGAGTCAAGAAGGAGTGGAGCAGACTGAGCATGGCGTAGGTCAAAGTCCGCCGGGCAGGTGACTCGATCGTCGTTCGGCCGAAGCCCAAGCGAGAAGGGCCTGGCTGGCGGGAAGGTGGCAGGAAGGAGGACCGACTGGGGTGGCTCTCGGGTTCCGCGCGAACCCCGGCCTGGGCTGGAATCTCCTTCGGACGGGGCCGCGGTGAATTGTAGGGACTGCCACTAGGTTCTCGCGTACTTCGGAATTCCTAGATTCCTGTCCTCCCCGCCCAGGCGGCAAGAGAGCCCCAGGGGGCGCCCCCCTCTGGCAGCCTTCGCGCCCTCCAGCACCCTCCTGGGCGGCCCCTAGGCACCTGGCTCGCCCTGGGGCGACGGGGCTCGGCGGGGGGGCCCTGGCCTCCCCTCCGGTCAGCAAACCTCGGGTTGTCCCTCCTGGTTTCAAGCGCCTAATCCAGGCTCGGGGTAGCCTTTCCGCAGAAATCAGGCCCGGCCTCCCCCCATGGACCAGCATCCCCCCCCGAGAAATGCGGGCGGGCGGACACGAAGAAATCCAAGGGTCAGTTAGCCGGAGCCCCGCCCCGCCATCTGCGGACCGACGCTCGAACGCGAGCGCTTTCTTCCCATGCGTGCTTCTCGTACTCCTCTCCTGCTCGGCACCGTTGGCCTCGCCAGCGCTGCTCTCGTCGTTGGCTGCCGCACTAGCGGCTCCTGGCAACCGCCGTCCTATCCGACCTCAACCTCCGAAGTTCGGTCGATCATTCGGGGAGCTTCCACGCTCATTTCGAACGGATCGGATTCGGGCGAGTTCGCAGACAGCGGCCCGATCGAATCGGTGGCTATGGCTAGCCCGAGCAACGGCTCCAGCTCCACTTCCGTTGCGAGTTCGAAGAATTCCACGACCAGCGGCGGAAGCTCCAACCTCGAATCGAACTCCACCACTGCGAGCGACCTACCTGCCTCGACGGGCTCTGGCTCGACGGGCTCTGGCTCGACGGGCTCGACTTCCGAGTCCGGTGACTTGGCTTCCAGCGGGGGTGGCTTAGGTTCCAAGAACAGCGGTGGCGCGGCGTCCAAGAGCGGTAGCTCAGGACCCATGGGTGGAAGCTCAGCCTCCAAGAACGGCGGCTTAGCTTCAAGCGGTGGCAGTTCAGGTACCGGCAGTGGTGGCCCGGCTTCCAAGAGCGGTGGCTTGGGTTCAAGCAATGGCGCTTCCAACAGTGTCGCCTCCGCCTCCAAGACCGGTGGCCCGGGCTCTAAGAGTGGCAGCTCTTCTTCTTCGAAAGGAGGCTTGAACTCCCCGAGCGGTGGCTCGCCCATCCTGGATCGATTCCGCGCGGATTCCGGATCTACAAGCTCCGGATCTTCTGGAAGCGGAACCAGCGGCACCTCAAGCGACGCGCTCGACGAGCGGGTTCGTGACCTAGAGAACGACCGCAACGACTTGATCGGGTCCTTAGCCGGTGTCGACGAGTCCACTCGCGCTGGGGACCGCGCACCCGAGAATGTCGGCAGCGCGATCGTCCAAACCCTTGCTGAACAGCAGCGCGAAATCGAAGCGATTCGCGCGCGCCTCGGACTCGGCGAATTTCCCGGCGATTACCAGCCTGAAATCGGCGGAGCCGCGGGCGTCCTTGATGAGCTCGAAAGCCGCCTCGATCGCGGTCTGATCGACTTGGAAAGCGATGTAAAGGACCTAAAAACAGTCACGAGCAGTCTGGGAGAAGTCCCTGAGCGCCTTGCCGAAACCGACCTCGCCGTCGCCGATTTGAATCGGCGCGTCGCCGGCGTCGAGCGCTCGGGCGGAGGCGGCTCCAGCAAGCTGCCGTGGTACCTGGCCGGCGGCGCACTAGGGGTCGCCTCCCTGTTCGGCTTGCTCGTTTCCCGAACCGGTAAGAGCCGTAGCCACGATCAGGTCGAACGACTCTCCAACCGCCTCACGGACCTCGACCTCCGCCATCGCGATCTCGAGGATCAAACCCACCGAACCCGGTCCATCCCGATGGCCCAGGGCCTGGCTGGCGCAGCCATGTTGTCGGCCTCCGACTCCCCCGCTTCCGCGAGCCAGGTAGACGCACCCAGCAGGAGTTCCGCAACGCACAGCTCAGCGGGGTTCGAGCAAACCCATGAGACGGGCGCCCCGACCACCCCGATTCGGCTGCCCGAATCGAAACTTGGTTCAGCCCACGCACCCAAGTCTGCCGCGGATGTCTCCGCGCCGGAACTTCCGGGCCACGACGAGATCCTCCCCCACAGCAAGAACGACCTCTTGACACCGATCGCTGGCGGCGACGGAAACCTCTCCCGCGACGACTTCGATCGCAGTCTCGTGGAGCGCATCCAAGAGCAGTACCTGACCAGCCTCGACAAGGGAGCTCCGGCCCCCGGCGAGGGTCAAGTACTGACCTCATCCGACGCCGAGTTTGAATCCACTACCCTCGACCCGCCGTGGAAGTCGCTCTCGCCACTCGCTCCCGAAGAGGATTTTCGCAGTCGCTTCGAAAGCGAAGCCAAGCAGGCCCTCGACGATCTAGGAGACGCCGGCAGCGAAGAGTCTCCGGGAAGCGACGACGAGGACTCCACGTTCGTCTGACTCAGGGGCAGTCTCTGTCGCTGCCAACCGAACCAGCTGGGCCCGCCCGAGGAAACCTCGGGCGGGCCCGCTCCATTTCGCAGCCTCCCCTCGCCTACCAGTGCTGAGCTGCGCGGCTCGCGCCCACCTCAAGCAGATGGGTAAGCAGCTGCGGCGGCGACCAACCGAATGCATCCGCCACTTGCGGATAGAGAACGGTGGCCTCGGTCATACCCGGAATCGTGTTGATCTCGATCAACACAAGAGAATCATCGCGCAGGTCGCAGAAGCAGTCGATACGCGCGTAGCCCTGAACTCCTGCTGCCTCCGCGATGGCCTCGACGCGACGCTGCACGGTGGCGAGGCGCACCGGCGGTAAGTAGGCACCCAGGAACAAGTTCGTGCCGACTCCCTGTTGGAACTTCTCCGCCAAGGACAGTTCGCTTCCGGCCGCGAGGGCGATGGTTGGCGATGCGCAATGCAGTTCGCCGTCGCGTTCCACTACGGCGCAAGTCAGCTCGACGAATCTGCGACCGGCAAACCACTCCGCGGACCCGGGCGTGGACCGGGCTTCGGGTGACCGGTTCGAATCCAGGTCGCCTGGATCACAGATCGCTTCTTCGAGCAGCCACTCGCGCGGCATCGGAACCGGCAATTCGACCTCCGCCGAACCAGGCCCCAGTTCGCCAGCCGAAATCGAACTGCGAGAAGCCGCAACCGACCGGAACCAGCTCCCCAAAGCCTGGCCATCGTCCAGACGTTTGACGCCAGTCGAGCAACCATCCGAGCGCGGCTTGGCCACCAACGCCTGGGCGCCGAGCAACGAGCACATCGCCTCGTACTCGCGATCCCAATCCGCCCGCTCCGGACAGCGGCGGATCCAATCGACCAGCTCCACACGATCGAAGGCCCGTTGCCGGGGAACTCGAACGCCCTCGAGCCCAGCCGCAGACACGTGGTCGATCAGGCTGCCCTTGTCAGCGCACAGCGACGAAGTCCGCGCGTCGCAGCCGTTGAAGGGCACCCCGAGAACCTCGAGGGCGGCCTGAATCGACCCGTCTTCGCCTGGGCCGCCATGCAAGGCGAGAAAGACCGAATCCGCTCCTTCCACGGCCCCGGCCAAGTCGGTGAATAAGCCCACGAAGAGCGCTTGCTCACGCGCCTCGCCCGGGAGCCCGGCCTCCCGACCGATTCGCTCGGCGTCCCGCCGAATGCCCGCTAGTCGATCGGCATCGCGGGCCAGCGCCTCAATTTCTTCGACATCGTGGTGCAGCGCGAGAAACAACCCGACCTCGACGAACCGATGATCGGTGGTCATCAGGTGGAAGTGCACGTCGTATCCGGCGGCCTCCAAGCACAGACCCGCGAAGCACCCGGATTGCCTGGAAACCTGCCGCTCGGAAGTCGTGCCGCCGAACAGCAGATGAACTCGCCCGCGCCCCGGCGCCGTCGCACCCGGCTCACGCGGCTGCAAGTTCGTTTCGACCGCTCCCTGAATCAACCGCTCGATCAACCGTCGATGCGAGACACCCACCATCGCGGTTTGCAGGAACACGAAGCTGGAGAACCCCATCCCGCTGATCCCGTTCACGTCGGTCACGAAGACCTCGCCACGACACAAGAACCCGTCCACGCGCGCGAGATGTCGCATGCCCAATTCGCCGTAGGCTTGCTCGGCCGCGCGACGGATCGGATCGATCCAGCGGGCCTCGCGCAGGGGCGTGAACAGGTGCGAGCCCGAACCATGCAGATACTTCTGCCGCGTATCGTAAACCTCACCTCCAGCCCGGACTTCGGTCGGCGCGAGCGCGCGCGGGTTGCCATCGGGATCGTCGACCACAATCACCGAGAACTCGGTGCCCTCCAAAACCTGTTCAACCAGCACGCGCTCGTCGAACCGGCGCGCCAACTCGAGTGCGGGCTCAAGTTCGCTGGTCTCAGCTACCAGGGAAACGCCGAGGGAGGAGCCGGAACGAGCGGGCTTCACCGCGCACAACAGCGAACGTCCAGCCACCTGCTGGGGCTCAAGTTCCCTACGGACCCAGGTGAGCAGCTCCGCCGGATCGGCGGCTCCCTCCACCAGCCGGTGCTTGGGCACCGGCAGTCCCGCCGCAGCTAGCCGCTGGTGCGTTCGAAACTTGTCGAAGCTGATCTCCAGCGCGCTGGGCTCGCTGAATAGATACGGAACGCCGAGCCGCTCGAAGCGTCGCTGGATCGCCCCGTCCTCTCCGTGGGCCCCGTGCAAGATCGGGATCGCCAAGTTGCAGTCGCGCAGCAGAGCCTCGAAAGCACTGTCCGTCAGCCGATCGGAGTCTTCCAAGAAGCGCTCGAAGTCCGCGCAAGTGTTCGCGTGATCGAAACGTCGCGGGAGCCGATACACCGTCAGATCCGGCCTCAAAAACAGGACGGCCAGTTCGAATCGAGCGTCCTCGGCGAGGTAGGTCACCCAGGGTTTCAAGGAGCCCGCCGAAATGTCGCGCTCGCCGCTGGGACCGCCAAACAGCAGCGCCACCTGGAGCTTGCCTTCACCGCTGCGCGCCATGTCCGGATGCTAGCTTCCCTCCGCTACGGGAGCGAGCTGCAGGCCGCTGGAATGCAAAAGCGCGACGCGGCGCCCGCCCCAACCCCCGCGCCGTGCCCCTAGGCCCCCGGGGCTCCTCGCAATTGGGGACCACGTCCTAAAGCCTGCTCCGCCGATGTTCGTGCCACGGCGGCCGGGCCAGAGCGCCGCAGGTGTTGTTTTTGGCCAGGAGTCCGGCCCATGCCTCGACCCTGGAGCGGGCCTTTCCAATCCGACAAGGAGTTCAAACCATCGTTGTAGTCTGGTCGCTACCTGCACCCGTCCGGACGGTTCCACCGCCGACCGGCGGAACGGCCTGCCCCTTTTCTGCCGATCCACTTCGCCCATGGCTATGAACTCGCGACGATTCCTATCTCCGCTCACCCTGTTCCCCTTGGCTTCCGTGGCGCTCCTCGGGTATCAAGCGGGGACGACCGGCTCCACGGCGCACTCGCTCCCGGACAACTCGATCGCCCCCCCAACACCGCCCCCGCTGCGGGAGGTTCGACCGGCCTTTGACTTGGCTCCCTGGCCAAAGGGCTCCGGCTATGCCCTTCAAGGCACACTCGTGGACGCGTCCGGTTTGCCGCTCGACACGCCCCTCGACATCCGTGTCGAGGTCTCGCCTCGATCTCGGCACTCGCTCGAAGGAATGTCGTGGGGCGGCGAATTCCATCTGACCTTCCGGCCGAATTCCCGTGACCGAACGGAACAAGAAATCACGGTCCATCTGGTCGTTCAGGACGCGCATGGGCTCGGCAAACAACGCTTCGAAGACGTCACGCTTAGCTCGACCACTCCGTTTGACCTGGGCGAGCTGTACCTCGAACCGATGTGGCTGGCCTACCCCGAGCCACTGCTCGAAGGCACCCTGCGCGACTCGCTCGGAAACGTCCCCCTCGGGGCGCGCGCGCGACTCATCCATCCACGTGGATTCGTCCATTCGTGGGAACAGTTCAACCATCCCTCGCCGGGGGCCCCTGACTGGCCGGAGGGGCTTGTTGATCTGGGCGCTGACGGGACTTTCCGGGTCTTCGGTCCCCCTGAAGCCGCCGACTTGCATCTCATGTTCGGAGCGCCTAACCACGAAATCCTCAGGGTTCGCGATTGGAGTCACCTGGCAGACTCAGCCGACTTGACGCTTGGCCGGCAGTTTCTCGCGAAGGGCCAGCTGAATCTCCCGGCCGATTTCTCGGATCGCGAGCTCGGCGCTTTTACAAGCAACGTGGCCGGTGAGATCCGCCGCGGCCTCACTCTCGACGAGTCCGGTCAGTTCAGCGCCTTGCTCAGCCAAGACCACAATCGCATTGAGTTGCGCGAAAAAGGGGCTCCGCTTCCGGCGTTCGAACACGTTGTGGATCCGAGCAACGGCAAGCGGATCTACCTCGAGCCGTTCAAAGTGGACGGACAGATTTTCCAACTCAGCCTGCCCGTGACCTTCGACGGCGAACCGGCCGCCGGGCTGAAACTGACAGCCGCCCGCTCCGCGGACGGACGATTCCTCGGCGGCTGGAACACAGACGAAGCCAGTCGCCTCGACGCGCTGGTCTGGCGAGGATTGGAGACCATCTGGGTGAAAACCCCAGAGTCCGAGCCAACCCGCCTCGACCTGGCTGCCCTGCCCCAGACCCTCGAGCTGACTCCGAAGCAGAGCCGCTAAAACCGCTGAGACCCGCTAAAGCGCCGCGGGTGTATCCGTAGGCAGCTCCAATTGGCGGGGCGCAACCGTTTCAGACCCGGCGTGGCGTACGTGGCTGCGTTGGGCCCGGCGGTAGTTGCGCAGCGCGGAGATCAGGTTCAGCAACGAAGGAACCTCCGCGCCGCGCTCGCGATTGGCTGCGCCCATTTCAAAAGCGCGGCGCCAATGGCGACGCAGGGCGCGTTGGCCGAACCAGAAGGAGTGGCGCCGGTCGTAGATGTGCGCCGGCTCGGAGGTGACGCCGTTCAGTTCGAGGACGCGCAGGCCGCGCCCCTCGGACAAGGCGGACTCGTCGGGAACACGCAGATCGAAACGGCCCAGGTGGAAGCCGTCGAAGCTGCGCGCGATACGGTCGAGGCTGGCTTCTAATTCGGGAGTCACGAGCTCGGAGGCGTCCTCGAAGATTGCCCCGCGAGCGTGGGTGCCGAGCGGGGACAGTACGACCTGCTCACCCGCGACCGGGATCGAATCGAGTCGCGAGTCGTTGGCTTCGAAGTACACCTTGGCCATGCAAACGGCGCGTGGGTCAGCCAAGATCAAGTGTTCCAGGGTGTGGACGCCGTCGCCTTCCACGGTGGCCAGGCGCTTGCGAACCAAGGAGGTGATGCGGAACGACGATTCGTCTGGAGCACGCTCGGCGAGGGCGCCGAATTCCACACCAGGTGCGTATTCCTGGGCAACCAGGTCCACACTGGCGTCCTCTAGGATGCCGCGCGCGTCCTCGAGATCCCGGGCCAGGTGCACGCCCGACCCGCGCTGCCCCGCATCGGGCTTGAGCACAATCGGGTAGGTGCCCGTCTGATTCGCCAAATCCTCGAAGCGTTGGATGCGCTCGGCGGCCGGCAGGCTAACCGGCAAGAAGGCATGCCTCGGCAAAGCCTCGCCCGCGCCTTCCAGGTTGGCCAAGATCGAGTTCTTCGATTCGCCGACGAAACCGCCGGTTTCAATGCCCGGGTTGCTGGCGCAAAACAGCGTCAAGGATCGATGCTTGAGGCCGAGCCACAGCACATAGAGAAACACCGGCGGGTAGACGATCCACGGCGGCCAAAACTCCCAGTGCAGCTTGCGGCGCAAGGATCCGAGCAGCTGCCGCCGGCCGCGCCAGGTCAACGAAGGAACCACGACCTTGATCAGCAGCAGGCCGATCACAACGGTCACCGCGAAGGCCAGCGGCAGCGCCCGCTCGAACATCTCGACTTTCTCGGTGAGTTCGCCTCCGATGCGGACCGAGATCCACACGAGCGCTGGCGTCCAAACCACGGCGGCGATGACGAAATACACCGTGAACTTGAGCGGGTTCGTCCGCAACGCACCGGCCGAGAAGTAGGTCGGCAACCGCGTTCCCGGCATGAACCTAGTAGCGAAAATCGCGAGCAGACCGCGCTGTTCGAACCAGCGGGCGGTCCGCTCCAACGCCGCCTCCGAAACCAAACGTGAAAATGGCCACACCCGCAGGGCTTTGGGGCCGAGCCAGCGACCGATGAAGTAGATCAGTAGGTCGCCGACGACGATTCCGGCCAAGCAGGCCAGCACCGCAGGCCAAAACGGGATGCGCCCCTGGGCGGCGATGGCCCCGGCCCCGATGCAGGCTAGGTCTTCGGAAATCAGCGTCGAAAGCGCGATTCCGGCCAGCACCATGAACAGGGCGAATCCAACCAGTCCCTCCGAAGCTTCGGGCGGCGGAGCCGCCGCGGCCTGAATTCGCTCGGGCTCGGCTTCGGTCCGGACAGGAGCCGTTCCGGCCTCGACTTGCTCCAGAAAAGCCCTGAGCGGCTCGGCGACGACCTCGGGGTGTTGAAAGACCAGGAAGTGATCCCCGGGATCGATGACGAATTCTGCTTGAGGGACGATCCGCGCATGCTCGCGCGCCGCAGCGATCGGTACGAGCGGATCGACTTCGCCCTGCAAGATGAAAAACGGCTTGTCGACCTGCTCGAGCAGGCCACGCAGGGGGCGTTGGTCCGAGTCGTAGAAGTTGCGCGCGTACTCGACGCTGAAGAATCCATGATCCAACACACCGAAGTGCGGGAACATCTCGCACAAGGTCCACAGAGCTCCGAGCTGCAGGCCGTGGATCGCGTGATTCATCGCGTAGTTCCCGAACAGCTCGTGCTCCTGAACACCGATCGCCGAGATCAGTGACACCGAATTGGATCGGTCACCCAGGAGGTTGTCGAGATGCAGCACGACGCCGCCCCCCATGCTGAAACCAACGAGATGCGCCCGATCGATCGCGAGCTGATCGAACAGCTCGCGCAGATAGTGAGCGTGAGCCAGGAAGCTGTAGTCCGGTAGGTCGCGTTCTGATTCACCGAAACCAGGCAGATCTACGTTCAACACCCGGAACCGTTCTTCGAGTCGGTCTCCCAGACCGCGCATCGCCGACCGGCCTCCGGGACTGCCGTGAACCAGCAGCACGGCCGGAGCCTCACGGGGCCCGCGATCCGTGTAGACCAGTCGCACGACTCCGGGTTGGGTGGACTCACCCCGCACCGTTTGAAGGTGCGCGACGGCCAAGCCGCTCCCGCGCAGCTCGTCGTCCGAAGCAGGTTCCCTTTTGGTCCCAAGCCTCCAGGCGGTCGAGGCCGCGAGCAGCACCAGGTAGACAACAGCGAGCCGCCGGAACCAGCGCCCCAACCCCACTCCAGAGCTCTCTTTCGTCACTTGGAAGCCTGCGGCCGAGAGCTGCGCGGCAAGCTGGTTACGACCGGCTGACCGGACCAATCTCCATCCTGAGGGCCCACGCTCGCGTAGTGCATCTCCACGCTCTCAGGCCCGACAAGGACGCGCGTGGTCGAGACCGTCCGGGCGTCGTCGCGGGTCATCCGAACGGCCAACGGGCCCGGCTCGGGTTGGGTACTGGAATGAAAGGCGCGCAAGGCTTCCGAAGTCGTTCCGCCGCAACGGGCGAGCTGGTTTGAATACGTGGCTCGGCGCGCCCGTTCGACCTCGGATAGGGAGAATCCCGACGAGATGATCGGAGCTTCGGGTTTCGGATTCCATTCCCGCCGATCCCCGAACCAAGCGCCGAGGCCCGCGGCTCCGGTTGCGTCGAATGCGAGCAAGCGAAAGCCTGCGAATTCGTCCAGTGAGCGCTCTGCAAAAGACTCTCGAACCTCGCGGACCGAAGCCAACTGTCCCCACTCGATGGGAAGCACTCCGCGGCTCGTGGTACCGGCGCGCGAACCGCCACGCGCTTGATAGAGGTTCAGCAACGCAACAACCAACCCGCGGTCATTGGCCGCTAGCCAACTACCGCCCGCGTCGGAGTCGATCGGCGCAAGTACCGCCGGAGAGCCCAGCTGCCGGATCACTTCCGGCGGACGTGCCGAGCCCCGACTGCGGGACTCATCACGATTGAAAAACAGCTCGAAGCGCGCGGCGGATTCTTCCGCCGTCAGCTCGAAGAGCCAAGAGACGGTACACACACGCCGCTCCGCTTCCAGTAGTCCAGCGTCGCAGGCGCTACGCCGAACTGCGCTTCGCACTCGAAACCCTGCGCGCGCAGGATCAGCGCAACGAGTGCGTAGTGGTGGATGGTGTGACTGAGCAGAGAAGCCAGCTCGCGCTCAATCGTGCTCTCGTGGAAGGGATGTTCGTCGGCTAGGTCGGCGTCAAGCTTGACGATGACCACGCCCTGAAGATCCTCCTCGGTCAAAGCATCGAGGCGCTCCATCGTTCCCCGAACGGTCTTCGCGGCGTATTCGGCATCGCGCTCGAAGCGCTCATCCCGCTCGCGGCGGTCGTAGTCGATCTTCCCTTCGGTGCGATCTCTCAGAAAGCAGAGGTAGAGGTCATGGATGTGTCGCAGGTGGCTACCAGGCCCGTTGTGGGCCAGGTGCTCCGGTGCGCGCACATACAGCTGCTCTCCGTCGGCATGGGCCTGCAAACGTGTCACCAGATCCAGCCCCTGAGAGAGGACTTGGAGGTTGTGCTCGACCAGGCGTCGGGCGGGTGAAGAGGCAGGTGCAGGGCTCATGTCGTCGGTTCGAACAGGTTCCGGACGGCGTGCCATAGGTGGTCGGCGAGGACTTTGCGGTCGGTCCCACCCACGGGCTCAGCCCCGAAGCGGACGTCAGCGTCGAAATAGGGTAGGCGGAGAAGGGCCCAGAAGTGACCCCCAAAGGCCATATCGCCCCACCAGCAGAGGCATTGTGAGGCCGGTGGGTGCCCTGGAGGGGCCTGATAGCGAAGAGAGGCATAGCGGACCGGGCGACCGGTCTGCGCTGCTGGCGCCAAAAGCGATGGACGAAAGGGTAGCAGGTCCGCCCCCCCCGAGCTGGTTCCCTCGGGGAACAGAACCACCGAGCTGCCCGCTTCTAGCTCTCCCGCGATCTGGCTGGCGACCTTGGGAAGGTCCCTTTTCCGGTCGCGGTCCACGAAAATTGTGCCGCTGGTGCGGGCTAGGAGGCCCATGACGGGCCAGCGAGCCACCTCGGCCTTGGAGACGAATAGGCTCGGGAACCTAGATCCTAGAACCAGGATATCCAAGTAGGAGAGATGGTTCGAAACCACCAGGGAGCTCTCCGGAGGGGGGCCGGACTCCCGAATTCGGGCCCCCAGGACCCACAGGCTGGTCCGCGCCCAGCGCTGGATCATCCGGCTGCGGAACGCCGCCCGGCGGATTCGATCCCGGCGCAGGGCGTACCCGCCCAGGTAGATCCCGTAGAGCGCCCCGGTTGTGACGGAAAGCAGAGCCACCCGACGGACCCCCCGGCCCCATCCCAGCCACCGTGCCCAAGCGCCGGCACGGAGCTGTGCCTCGGTTCCGGTTTCAGCCGACATCGCTGGCCAGTGTGGAGCAAGGCCCGCAACCGGGCAACGGCGCAGCCGGCCTCAGCTCGCCGTGGGAGGGTTCCTTCGGCCGAGACTTCGCCCGAAGTAGCCCACAGGGCAAAGCCCCGCCGCGGGTTGCTAGAACTCGAAGAACAGCCCGTAGAGCTTCTGCTCAAGCCGCTCGAGGTCGAACAGCACCAGGAAGTCGACGGTGCCAAATTCACGGTCCAGGGCCGGCGGGCTGCAGGCCAGAGCCCCGTAGCGCATGTAGCTGCCGAACAGCTTCGGCAGCTTGAACTTCGCGACCTCACTCGGGAGTGGCTCCGCGCCCTCGCACCGGTGGCTCGCACGCACCGGCACCTGGACCTCGGTGTTGATCTTGCCGCGTTTCTCAAGCCAGGCATTCGCGATCAGCCCCTCGCGCGGGTTTTGGCTGGTGAGCGAGCAGCAGCCGAACATGTAGCGAGCGTTGTGAGCCAGCAAGTAGGCCGCCAGTCCGCGCCATAGGCCAAACAGCCCAGTGCCCTGGCGATGCTCGAGCAGCAAACAGGCGCGGCCAGTCTCGACGGCGCGTTCGAGCACCTCTTCGGGCAGCGAGGCGAGCTCGTACTCTCCGTCACAGTAGAAGCCCTGGCCGGCGCGGGCCATGGCTGCGGTCTGACAGCGATAGGTCCCGACGATGCGGCCTGTGGACGCCTCGATCAGAATCACGTGATGGCAGTTGGCATCAAAGCGATCCCGGTCGAGACCCAGCTCCGTGTTGCAGTCGAGCCCTTCCCCGAGTTCCCGGTTGAAGACCTCGAACCGGACCCGCTGGGCAGCCCGCACCTCGGACTCGTTGCGGGCCAAGCGGACGTGGTAGCGGCCCTCTTCCAACTCGAACCGCAAATTCTCCGGCAAGTCGAACTCAGGACTGGCCACCGGGGCGGGCCGAGCCACGGACGCTCCGCTGGATCGATCAGCTCGGGGTGCGGCCCCCAGCTCCGGGGCAGCCGGCTCCGGGGCAGCCACCTCGGGAAGACCGTCCGACACCTGGCGAGAGCGTTGGGCGAGAGGCCCGGCGTCGGGCGTGTCTTGGGAGCGAGCTGACATGGGGTCTGAGTGGAACGTTACGTTCGGGGGTAAAGGCTATCGCGTTCAGCGGCCAGGAATCTTCGAAGCCCTTGCGAAGATTTCATGGCCCTCCGCCGCCGCCGGTCCATTCCCTCTTCTGCCCCTATGCGATCCGTCACTTTCTTGTCCTCTTCCAACATGCTGGGGACCGGGAAGGACCGCCGGCCGGACGCATTCGAGCACGAGCTCGAGTTTCCGCCCCTGGCCAGGGCCTGTGAGGGGCGTGGGCTACGCCTCGAGGCCCAAGCCTGGGACGCACCCGGCCTCGATTCCGCCGAGACCGAGGCTTTCGTGATCGGGACCACTTGGGACTACATGGAGCGTCCCGGGGAGTTCCTCGCCCGGCTGGATGCCCTGGCCGGGCACCGCCCGCTCCTGAATCCCCTGTCGACCGTCCGGTGGAACTTGGAAAAAGGCTACCTCCAAGAGCTCGAGCAAGCGGGCATCCCCACCGTCCCCACCCACCTGCTCGACACGCTCGAGCCGTCCGACGCCGAGCGCGCCTACGAAACCTGGTCCACGGATCGCCTGGTCGCCAAGCCCCGCGTGGGAGCCGGCGCCTGGCGTCAAGCCACCCTGCGACGCGGGGCGCCGCTCCCTCCCGCCGAGGAGCTCCCCCCCGGCCAGCTCCTGCTGCAACCGTTCTTGCCCTCGATTCAAACCGAAGGGGAGTTTTCCTTCGTCTTCTTCGGCGAGGTCTTTTCCCACGCGATCCGCAAGCTCCCTGGGCCCGGCGACTACCGGGTCCAATCGATGTACGGCGCGACCGAATCGGTCCACGAGCCGACCGCGGCCGAGATCGAACGGGTGCGCACGATCGTTCAAGCGGCCCCCGGCCCGCTGCTGTATGCGCGGGTCGACATGGTCCAAGGGCTCGATGGCGAGCTCGCCTTGATGGAACTCGAGCTGATTGAGCCCTACCTCTACCCCGAGCAAGGCCCAGGCCTGGGCGAGCCCTTCGTCGATCGCTTGGTCGAGCTCCTAGCAGGCCGTTGAAAAACTCCCTGCTGCGGCTTCGCGCAGTCCGCCAGGGCGTCGTCACGCTCGTCGGGCCGTGCTCAGCGGCCCTAGAGTCCTGAATCCGATCCCTACCGAGGGCCCGCAGGACCTGGCCTGCAAAGGACAAGCATCAAGCCGCGCGACTTAGCGCGTCGCGCAACTCCTCGCGAAGCGCTTCGGCCGTGGATTCATCGGGCAACGCCGCCACAACCCTGCGACCCCCAAGGGTCGGCGCCTCCTCGGCCACAGCCAGGTGGAACAACCTCGCGGAGCCGGTGCGATCCCCCGGGGCAATCCGCATCGCTTCCAGCGCTTCGCGATCGAACGAGCCGCGCAACCCCAAACCGGGCAGGCCATTCACCACGCCTAGCTCTCCGTGCCGGACCGAAAGACGAGCCCGTCCAAACACGCTGTTGATCCAGCCCAAAAGAAGCAAAGCTCCGACCAGCCCCATGGCCAGCGGGAAGATCAGATGGGCCCCCGCGGCTCGGGCCAAGAAAACGCCCCCCCAAACAACTCCGTTCATCACGGCCAGCGTGGAACTCATCGCGGGAGAGGGCATCAGAGGTTGGATCGCTTCGAGCCCACCGGCTGTCTCAACAACGCGAAAGCGCGCCAACTCGAGCAACTCGCGAGCCGTGGGCTGGTCGCCGGAGTCCCTGAGCTGCTCCTCTTCCCCTTCGGCCACTTGTCCAAAAACGGGCAGCTCGTACTCCGCGGAAAAGTCCGGGCCTGAAGTGACCGCGGTGAGCTGGAGCCTCCAAATGAACCGGTCCCCTATGCGGGCGGGAGAGGCGTCCGGATACCCGGTCGGGATCGGTAGCTCGAACTCAAGAACGGTCTCCTCGGGCTCGAGCCGAAACCCATCCGCGCGCACGTAGCGTGCGGATTGGAAACGGATTTTTTCGGACCGAGTCCTCTGGCCGCGCGGACCTTTCAAGGTCGTCATCTCGCACACCGAAAGCCGCGCGCGCAAGATGCTCTCCAGCCGTACTCGCCGGGGAATCCGCAGTTTGACGCCCGCAACCTGTCCTCGCACCAGAGGCGTCGCACCCAACTCGAGCACCGGGGCCCCAAAGCGCAGCCGTACCGCGATCCGCCAGATGGCGATCAGTCCGATCAGGCCCCCCAGCACGCCGAATCCCCCGACCATCTGCCCGACCCACTCAGGCACCTCTTCGTTTGCGAGGCGCTCGAGCTGGGGCCCGACACCGAACCCTACGACAAGGAACACCGCGGCGAGCACCAGCTCGCTGAGCCCCTTGCGACCCTGTTTCGAATGGAGCTTCCCGGACTCCCATTCGGAACGGGAGCCCATGAGGTTGCCGGAAGTGGAGTCTTGGAGGCCCATGCGGGCCGCTATCGGCCGGCCGGCCCCCTCGGTCCCAGTCCGGTCCGGAGAAAATCTCTGCCCGGTCAGCCTGGGAGCTTCTCGATCGCTTCGACCAGCGTCCGAACAGCCATTCCGTTGCCACCTCGCGGCGTTCCCGGACGACCGCGATCCTCCCAGGCGTACAGATCGATGTGGGCCCAGGGGGTGTCTTTCGCGAACCGCTTGAGGAACAGCGCCGCGGTGATCGCGCCCCCGCGACGGTCCGAACTCGAGTTGTTCATGTCCGCGAACGGGCTATCGAGCGTCGCGTCGTACGCGTCCACCAAAGGCATACGCCACAGCATCTCGTCCAGCTCGCGACTCTCGCGTTCAAGCAACGCCACCAGCTCGTCGTCGGTGCCAAACAGCGCTGGCACATCCGGCCCCAGCGCGACGCGCGCAGCGCCGGTCAGCGTGGCCACATCGAGTAGGCGGGAAGCGCCGCGTTCGCGCGAGTAGGCCAAACCGTCGGCAAGCAGTAGGCGCCCTTCGGCGTCGGTGTTTCCGATTTCGACGGTTTGACCGTCGTAGCCACGGAACACGTCTCCGGGGCGCATGGAGAGCGGGCCCACCGCATTTTCAGCCGCGGGGATCACCGCCATGAAAGGCGTCTTCGAACCGATGCGGCCGAGGGCGTCGAGCGTTCCGATCACGGTGCCCGCGCCACCCATGTCCTTACGCATGAGTTGCATGTAGCCGGAAACCTTGATGTCGAGCCCACCGGTGTCGAACACCACGCCCTTGCCAACGATCGACAGGTCGGGCTTGGTGCCCTCGGCGTAATTTTCGACGATCGTGACCGTGGAGGGGCGGGAAGCGGCGCGTCCCACCGCATGCACCAAACGGAATCCGCGCTTCTCGACTTCCTCGCCGGTGAGCACCGTGACCCGCATGCCGTGGCGCTCGGCGGATTCGCGCGCCGCGTCGGACAATTCGCCCGGCCCGAGGTCATCGGCCGGTGTGTTGACCAGGTCGCGTGTGAGCAACATTCCCTCGACCAGCGCCAGCGTACGGGCCAGCAACGACTCGCCGCCGGGCGCGCGCGAAACAAGTCGGCACGGACCCGCGACCTTAGGAGCCGGCTTGTCGGTTCGCTTGAATCGGTACGGGCCGAGCGCCACTCCTTCGGCCATAGCACGCAGCGCCGCGCCGGCATCGACTTGCCCGGCTGGCTCTGGAACGATCAAGCTCCAGGCTTCTTCCGGCGCCATGCGAGAAGTCGCAAAGGAAGCCGCGGTGCGCAAGCCGCGGGTCGTGATCTCCTCGCCGAGCCCGATCAAAAGCAACAGCGACCCGTCGCCTAGGGAAACCGGAAGGTCCTGCCCGGCTCCGGCTTCGAAGCGAACCAGTCCGCCGAGTCGACCGATGGCTTCTTTGGCCTGGGGCGAAAGGGCGTCCGCTTCACCGCGCTGCAACTTGGCCCAGCGCGACTTCGTGATCGGCAGAACGTGAATGCGGCCGGCGGGCTCGCCACCGAGGGCGATCGGAATCTCGATACGGTTCGTCACGAGGGAGTCGAGAGGTTTGAGGGTAGAGAGGGGTGAGCTAGGCCAGCCCGTGGCAGGCGGCGGCGCCTGGTTCGTTCGGGCGCCGGAGCTTGGACAACGATCAGGCGAGCTCGGCAGCCAGGGCGTCCAAGGCCTCGCGAGCTCCGTTGAAGATCGAGTCCCCATCGCCGAGCAGGATCGCCTCGGCCGGGCGCGCGAGCAGTTCGCGAACGTCCGCCTTGGCGCGGGACTCGTCGGAGAGTTTGGGCGCCGGTAAGAGCCGCAGGCGTCCGGATTCGTGGGAACGCACGAGGTCTGAGAAGACCCAAGCCTGCTGGGCTTTCCAATAGAGGGCCGGTTCGAGGGGCGACTTGCCCCCGGCCATCCAACTCACGTCGAAAAGCGCCGCGAGCGGCGCGGGAAGTTCTTCATCGGGTCCAAACCAGGCGTCGATTCGGCCCCGGATCGACTCCGAAAAGCGCTCCGAGTCCGGCGCCGGGGCCACCAACTGAGCCTGGAAGCGATCGGCTAGCTCGGCGCCGGCGCGCAGGTGGTCGGCGTTCGTGACGATCACGAAGCCGGCTCCGCCCTGCTCCGTGACCTGGGCCAGCTGGACCGGGTCCAGCGGCATGGGGTCGATCAAAATGCCGCCCGCACCGCCGGTGGCGTCCGCCGCGAGGAAGAATCCGTTGAAGTCGATCCGCCGGTCCGGCTGGTAGACCGGCCATGTGGAAAGTCCGTGGAGACGTGTGAGTTTCATGGGGAGAAAGTCGGCCCGATGCCGTTCTTGGGGCCGTGGAGTGTACGTCCAGCCCTGGAGACCGCTGTGGACAAGCGGGTGATTCCAGGGCCTTCCCCAAGCGCCTCCGCCGCTTTTGCTCCGGGCGAGCCGCGAGCCGGTCGCCCCGGCGCGCTAATCTCTCGCGCGTGAAGGCTCAACTGCTCTGTATCGGCGATCTGCACCTGGGCCGCCGGCCCACGCACCTCCCCCCCGACGAAGCCCTGCTCAACGCGAGGGAACTTGGCCCCGAAGCCGCCCTGCGCGAATGCGTCCAAAAGGCGATCGAGCTCGAGGTGGACGCCGTCCTGCTGGCCGGCGACGTGGTCGAACGGCTCGAAGATCGCTTCGCGGCGTTCGGAGCGCTGCTCGACGCGGTGACCGAATTGACCGAACTCGGCATCCCGGTCCTCGGCGTCACGGGAAATCACGACACCGAGGCCCTGCCGCGCCTCGCGGAGCGGATTCCAGCCTTCCAATTGCTCGGCCGCGGCGGCCGTTGGGAGTCCTTCGACATCAAGCGCGACGGCGCTGCGCTGTTGCGCGTTTGGGGCTGGTCGTTCCCCGATCAGCACTACACCTTGAACCCGCTCGAGGGCTTTCCGGGTCAGCGCAAGAAAGGCGTCACCGAGATCGGGCTCTTGCACGCGGACCTCGACAAGAAATCCAGCGCCTACGCCCCGGTTGCGCGTACGGCCTTGGCCAAGACCGGCCTCAACGCCTGGCTGCTGGGCCACGTCCACAAACCGAGCCTCGAAGGCAAGCCACCGATTGGCTACCTGGGCTCGGTGACGGCGTTTGATCCGGGCGAAACGGGACCCCGCGGACCGTGGGTACTGAATCTGAACGAAAAGGGGGCGCTCTCCGTGGAACACTTGCCCCTCGCGCCGCTGCGCTACGAGAACATCGAGCTCGATGTATCCGAACTCGGCGCGTCGGATGCTTCGGGCTACGAAGACGTCCTGCACGACCTTCTGTACAAGCGCGGCCTGGAGCAAACCGCCGCCAGGCTGATGGGCGAGACCGAGAACACCCAAGCGGTCTGCGTCCGCGTCCACTTGGTCGGCCGCAGCAGCTCGCGACTTGCGTTGTCGCGCGCGGTAGCCAGTCTCGAGAACCGTGCCGGCGGGCTTCCCTCCCTGCGCGCGGATCGCACGTTTTACTACGTGGATCAAATTGTCGATCGGGCGCGTGCCGCACGCAACCTCGATGTGCTCGCCCGCGACACGAGCTATCCTGGCCTGATCGCGAAGCGAATCCTTTCGCTCGAAGCCCTGGATTCTGAGGGTCAACGCATGGTCGAGCGCGCCGCCGAAGAACTGCCGCGCCGTCTCGGACTCGCCAACCGCAACTCCCTGGGACTCGACATGCATCCCATCGAGACCGAAGAGCTCCAGCGTTCGCTCATCGAAGCGGCTCACGAAGCTCTCGAGCGCGTGCTCGCCCAAGGCCAGGAAATGGACGGTGGATTCTGATGCGACTCATCCGCCTTTCCGTTCAGCGAGTTCCCGGGATCGACGAGAAGTTCTCGATCGGTCCGCTCGAACGCGACCCGGTCTTGGTCCTCGGTCCCAACGGCTCGGGCAAAAGCACCACGCGGCGCGCGCTCCGCGCGCTGCTGTTCGTCGAGAAGGAATACACCAACGGAGTTGAGCTCGACGCGGTCTTCGAAGACTCCAAGGGCGAGCTGCACGCCAGCTTGAGCTCGGGCAAGGTCACCTGGAAGCGTGGTGGCAAGCCGTGCGAAGCTCCCGATCTGCCGATCTCGACGCGCGCTAGCTGCTTTGCGGTCGGCGTGCGCGACCTACTCGACGACTCGGGCCAATCCGAAGAAGACTTGGCCCGCGCGGTCCGCCGCCAGCTCACCGGCGGCTACGACATGGAAGCCCTGCTCAAGGGCCCTTACGCCGTCGGACAATTCGAGGCCAAGCGCCAGGGCGATGCGCACCTGGAAGCCCGGCGCAAGGTCGACCAGCTCGAGATCGAGCAGCAGCAGCTCACCGAACAGGAAGATCGCTTGGACGATCTTCGCGCGCGGCGCGACGCGGCGGTCGCCGCGGCCCGCGAAGTCACCCGGCTCGAACTTGCACACAAACTCGTCCGATCGCGTACCTCCGAAAAATCGGCGGTCTCCGGCCTCGAAGCCTTCGAGAGTGGTCTCGAGGCCACGGCTGAACGCGACCTGGAGCAGGCCGAAGAACTAGCCCGCGAGCTCGCCGAATCCCGCGAGCTGCTCGAACGCTGCTCAGCCAAGCTGTCCCAGGCCGAACAGCGCGAAGCCCGCGCTCTGGGAGCCGGCGTGGAACTGGATCCGGGCGAGCTGGAGCGGCGCGAAGCTGAGCTGGCCGGCCTGCGGGACCTCGAACGGGACCTCGAACAGGCCGTCGCGGCGGAAGGCCAGGTCGCGGCCCGTGAATTAGCGGCGCGCGAAGAACTGCGCGGCGAGCGTGAGGTCGATCGGGATGAAGAGCCGGCCGATGTTCGACTCGAGCCCCTGGATTCGAACGAACTGCGTGAACTCGACTCCTACTTCGACGAGGCCGAAGAACTCGAAGGCCGCCGCGCGATGCTGGACCAGCAGCGCGAGCACTTGCGCAGCCGAGTGCTGCCGGCCATGCGCGGCAACCCCTCCGAGGGCGCCGAAGTGCTGCGTGAGTGGTTGCGGTCCCCGATACCCGACGATCTGGAATTCCCTCAATGGGTTCCAATTTTAGGCGTCGTCGTTGTGCTCGTTGGGGTCGCCTTGTCTGTATCGGTGCATCCGGTGTTCGCGATCGTGGCCGGCATTGGCGCGACCGCGGCCCTGCTCCAACCGGTCGTCAGCCGCACGCGACACCGGTTCATGTCGGAACGGGTCAAGATCGCCAACAAGTACCGCCATTCTGATCAGGACCAGCCCAGTAAGTGGCAGGAATCAGCGGTCGAAAAGCGTCTCAAAGAACTCGAAGAGTTGGTGCATGCCGGCGAGGTTTCGGATGAATACGCCCTCGAGGCCGACGTCGTCGACCGCGAATTGCGGCGTACCGAGCAGCGCCTGAACGAGCATGCCGCCTTCGCCGAGGATCTGCGCAATCGCCTGGGTGTGGACCTGGAGGGCGGGCGAATAACCCGCCGTGAGCTGGTGCACCGAATCTCCGAGCTGCGTGCGGCCCGCGCCGAGTTGAAGCGCGCCCGCGCCGAGCGCGAGCGCCTTGACCAGCGCACGGGTTCCGTGGCCGGCGGCCTCTCCAGATTCCTCGAGTCGGCCGGCTGCGTCGTTGAGCGCCACCCCGGTGACCCTGAATCCACTCCGCTACGGACCGCCTGGAAACAGCTTGCCGAGGCTGAGGGCGCCCGCCGCGAGGCGCGTCGCCTGCGCGAAGAAGCTGAGACCGAAAAGCCCGGCCTGACCGCCCGCGTCGAACGCATCGAAACCCGCCGCCTTGAGTTCTTTGGCGCCCGACAACTGGAGCTCGGTGATCAAGCCGGACTCGAACGCCTGTCGCTTCAGCGTGCCTCCTACCTGGGGCAGCGGGAACGTCTGGCCGAGGTCGAGCGGGAACGCCGGCGGCTCGAATCGGAACTAGGTGAAGACACCTCCCTCGCCGAGCTCGAACTGACCGCCCTCGAGGAACGCCTCGAAAAAGCGCGCGCCCGCGCCGATAGCGCCAGCGGGCTCGACCAGGAAATCGGACGCATTTCCCACGCGCTCGAGGCCGAAATGGAATCGGACCGGATGGGCGCCGCCGAGTCGGCTCTGATCGAGACGAGCGAAAAACTCGTTGGCAAGCGGCAGTCGCTGCTAACCCGTGCCGCCGGGCAATACCTGCTTGAAGACGTCGCCCTCGAATACGAAAGCCAGTCGCGCCCTGATGTGCTCAAACGAGCCGCCGACCTGTTCGCTGACTTCACGAGCGATCGCTACCACCTGGAGGTCCAGGGCGAATCCGAAACCCTGCGCGTCGAATTCAAGGCCAAGGAGACCGATTCCGGGCGCCGGCTAGGCCTGCGCGAGCTGTCGGATGGAACGCGCATGCAGCTCCTGCTCGCCGTGCGCATCGCGTTTGCCGAGGAGGCCGAGCGCGGCGAGAAGATCCCGCTGGTCCTCGACGAAGCGTTCAGCCTTTCCGACTCCCATCGCTTCCGCGCCATGGTCGGCGCCGTCTACGACCTGGTCTCCCGCGGGCGTCAAGTGCTCTACATGAGCGCCAACCTGCATGAGGACCAGATCTGGCAGCAACTCGCCGAGGAACTCGACGAGCAGCCGCCGAACCTGATCGACATGGCCGTGGTGCGCAAGCTCGCAAATACCGCGCGCACACCGAAGAGCCTGATCGTCCCCAAGGCCCCGCGCATTCCCTCCTCCAAGGACAAGTCGCCCGAGGATTACGCCCACGAGCTGGGTGTTGCCCTGCCGCGTCCGCATCTGCCGGCTGAGTCGCTGCACCTTTACCACCTGCTGCACGACGACTTGGCGCTACTCGAAAAGCTCTTGCGCAGCCGGATCGAGACCCTCGGACAGTGGCGCGCCAGCTCGGACCGCGGCAATGGACCGAGCCTGTGCGGAAACGCCGACCGCTCCAGACTGCTCGATGCGCGCTGCGGCGTAGCCAAACTGGCCATCGACAACTGGCACGTGGGCCGCGGCAAGCCGATCGGTCGCCCCGAGCTCGATCGTGCCGACGGGGTCACCGAAGCTCGCGTCGACGAAGTCGAACAACTCACCAACAGTCTGGGCGGAAACCCGAAGCTCTTGATTGCCGCCCTCCGCGACAAGCAGATCAAGGGCTACCGCAGCGCGTCGATCGACAAGCTGGAAGCCTGGCTCGAAGCCCAGGGTCTGCTGGACGGACGGGAACCGCTTGACGTCGAGAGCCTGCATCGCGAGACCCTCGGGTCCGCCAAGCGCTTCCTCTCCAGCGGTGCTCTGGATGCCCAAGGCGTCCACGACCTAGCCGATCGGCTGTTCCAACAGCTCGACAACGCGCCCGGCTCCTCGAGCTCTTCCGAATCGAGCCCCTCCACGGCCCCTCCGGGCCAAACTCCGGCAACGATCTAGCCGGGGAAGCAACGGTCGTCACCGGGCACACGATCTAGATTCGCGCCCGGCAAACCGCATCGATGAACCGGAGCCTGTTGGTTGCGAAGCCGGTGCAGCGCAGGTTCAGGGCAAGTGCCGGGTCTGCTCCAGGCGGCGGGCATCTGCTCCGAGCGGCGGGGCTGTTTGCCACGGACAGCTCGCGCGTTCGCCTCCCCTCCCTTGAAGAGGGTCAGTCTTTCGTGACGAGCTCTGCCAGTCCTTCCAGGGCAGCTTCGATTTGCCGGGCTACCCTTCCGCGCATCACCAGTGCGGAGACCGTACGGCCAAGAAGCGATCCCGCCTCGGTTCCGGTCTGAACCCAGGTGACCTCCGTGCCGCCGACGGTCGGCGCAAATCGAATCGACTCCAGCGAGAGGGCGCCCTCGCCCCGCCACAGGTCCAATTCCTGGGAGCCGGAGTGGAGCTCGATCTCGACGCCACTTTCCGGATCGGAGACGACAATGGTGAACAGAACCCCAAAGCGAGTGCTGAACTGAAGTTGCATTCGCCCGCCGACCCCGCGGGTGAGCTCGCCGTATTCCACGTGGAGCCCCGTCTCGGAGGGATGGGCAAACATGGGATGCCAGTTAGGCCAGGCGCGAAGCTCCGTCAAGGCCTCGTGGATCTCGGTCATCGACGCTTCGATCTCCATCGAGCGCTCGATCTGCGCGCGCTCCGGAAGAGCCAGGCCGGCCATCGAGAACAGCAGGAACGTGCCGAGGATTGTGAGAAGGACGATGCGCACGGACGGAGACTAGCAGGCCGCCGCCCCAGAACCAGGTAAGGATCAGGGTCTGAGGGAGAACCGGCCCCGCGGGCCGGGTCCACCAAGAGGCCGAATCAGCCTAGGTCGGCCAGCCGCTTGGCCAGGTCTCGGGCCTGGCTGGGGTCGGCCAAGTTCTTCCGGTCCATGAACTTCGAGATGAAAATCCGATGGACGTCGGTCCGCTCTCGCAGCCAGGAGAACAAGGCGAGCTGACAGGGATCGCTGGTGTTCGGAAACTTCCGCAGAGCTGCATACAGCGCCGATTGAGCCTCAGCCATCAGCATCATCAGCTTGCGCTGCGGCGGCGCCTCGAGTCCGTTCTCGGCCTCGAACGCGAGGGCCTGACGAGCCGACTCCGCAGCATTGAGGAAGCACTGGGCCAGGTCCTTGAGATCGCCTTTCGAATTGGCCTCGAGGGACCGTTCGATCATCCACAATTTGCAGCCTGGGATTTCGCGAGCCTCCTGAAGAAGTGCGCCGCTCGATGGATCGAGCTCGCCGCTACTCGATGACTCCGAGTCTTGATCCACCAGCCAATTTAAAGCTCGGGCCTTCAAGCTGCAGGCGGCCGGAACCGTACTCAGATCCGCACGTAGATCCTCGACGGATCTCGATCGGCCTCGCCGGTCTTCCGCTGCTTGACGTTGGGACTTGGAGCTGGTGCCTTCTAGAGCCTCTGAGCGGTCCGACTGGGTGGGCGCGTTAGCATCAGGGTCAAGCTGTTCCTGCACGCTTGCGGCGAGCAGGAGCATCTGTTTCCGGACATCTTCGTCCCGATGGGCAAGTTGTAATAGCGCGTCGAAAAGGGACCTAATATCGACGGCTTGTTCGCAAGACGAAACTTCCGACATAAAAATCAATACGCCGCATGGGCGTGAAAGGGGAGGTGGGCAGAACTGCATTCTGCGGCCAAGCAGCCCCCTCCAAGGGCAACTCTTACATAGTTGAAACAATGGGGCTCCCGAAAGCGGCGTACGCGCTCCTGTCCACCATTCAGAGGGTCAGCCCCCCCCTTCAGCCGCCGAGAAAAGCCCCGGGGGGCATCCTCAGGGAAGAGCGGGCCGCCGTCCCCCCCCAAGAAAGGCCCCAGAATCAGCCTCGGAGTTCCTGTTCCACGAGCGTGGCAAACCAGCTAGCTCCAATCGGGAGGACCTCGTCGTTGAAGTCGTAACGAGGATGGTGGACCGAGCAAGACAGCGGCCCACCGCCCTGGCCGAGCCAGACGTAACAGCCCGGACGCTGCTCTAGGAAGAAGGCGAAATCTTCGCCGCCCAGGCTCGGCTGCGCATCACGAACCACATTCTCCTCGCCCACGACCGCGCCGGCGATCCGTTCGGCGATCCGCGTCGCCCCCGGCTCATTGACGGTCGGAGGATAATTGCGACGAAAGTCCACTTGGACCTTTGCGCCAAACGCCTGGGCCACGCCCCTCGCCACGCGCTCGATGCCATTTTCCATGGCGTCGCGAGTCTCCGGACGAAAAGTGCGGCAAGTCCCGCGCAAGGTAGCGGTCGCCGGGATCACGTTGTAGGCACTGCCCGCTTCGACCTTTGTGATCGAAAGCACTGCCGAATCCACCGGGTCGGTCTGACGCGAAACCAACGACTGCAAGGCCGTCACCAGATGGCTCGCAACAAGAATCGGATCGATGCCTTTGTTGGGCATCGCCGCATGGGCTCCAACACCGGAAACCTCGATGTCGAGAAAATCGCTGGCCGCCATGATCGGGCCAGAACGCACGGCGATACGGCCCATTTCAACGTCAGGCCAGTTGTGCATGCCGTAGACCTGGTCGACGGGGAAGCGCTCGAACAACCCCTCTTCGACCATGACCCGGCCGCCGGCCAGACCCTCTTCGGCGGGTTGAAAAATAAACACGACGCGCCCAGCGAAGTTCCGCGTCTCGGCCAAGTATCGAGCGGCACCCAACAGCATCGTGGTGTGCCCGTCGTGCCCGCAGCCGTGGAACTTGCCCGCGATCGTCGAGCGGTGCTCGAAGTCATTTTCCTCTTCCATCGGTAGGGCGTCCATGTCCGCGCGCAAACCGATCGAAGGTCCTGGGCCGAGCTTTCCGTCGAGCACACCCACCACCCCGGTCGTGGCGATCCCGCGGTGCACTTCGATCCCCCACGAGGCCAGCTTCTCGGCCACGATCCCGGAGGTGCGCACCTCCTCGAAGCCAAGCTCGGGATGGCGGTGCAGATCGCGCCGCCAGTCGGTCATGTCGTTGTGGAAGGCTTGGATGCGGGGGGTCAGCTTCATGGGGATCAAAATAACGGAGGCCGGCCGAAGGCCGCTTATCCTTGGGGCGCCATGATCCCCGCTCAGCCAGTTTCCTCCTCCTGTCCTCGGGCCTGGCTCGGCCTGCTGGCCCTGACCGCCTGCACCGCTCCGGCGAACGAGGCCCCCCCCTTCGAATGGCCCTCCCTAGGGGGCGCCCAGGAGGCGGGCCCAGGCCCAAACCACCCGGCGGGCCCCCCGAGCGAGGCTTCGGCCCCCTCGGAGGCTGTTCGCGTCCCGCGAGCTGAGGACGGGACCGAAGAGCCGAGAGCCCAGCTCCTCCGGCTCCAAATCGGCCTAGCCCGGGCCCAGCGCACACGCGGGGAGCTCATGGAGCGCCTCGAATCCATGTCACCCGCGGATCGCGAGGGTCCCACGGGCCGGAACCTCCGGGTCCTCCTCGAGTCTCTGGAAGAGGAGATTGGCTCGATGGACCGAGAATTAGAGGGGTTGACGTCGCAGCCCTGACGGCGCTCCCCTCTTTGGAAGCTGCCCCCGCCTTTCTTCCGACGACTTCTCACCGATCTCTCCCCCATGGTTGCCTCCAAGACCGCCCTGCCCCTGCTCCTCCTGCTCGCCGCTTGCGGCTCCACCAAGTCGAAGCCCGCCGAGGCCGTGCAGATTTTTGAGCCGGTGGCCTCCGGCTCCGCCAGTGAGTCCGTGGAAAACGAGCTCACCGACGAGTTGGCCGAAGCGCTCATGGCCATCGGCTACACCGATACGGAAGCCAAGCTCGATGCGGGCAACGAGTCGCTCCAGGGACAGCTCGCCGACCTCCAAGATCGCATCGCCAAGGCCCAGCGCCGAAGCCGCGAGATCTCGGGAGAGATCGCGGAGCTCGACGCGAGCGAGCTGATCGGAGCCAAGGGCGACGCGCTCAAGTCCGAACTCACCGCTCTTCAGGCGCGCATCCAGGAGATGCGCTCCGAGGTCAACTCGCTGGCTGAATCCAGCGAGTTCTAGCGCAGCTCGAAACGCTCGCTCAGGCTGATCCCGGCTTCGCCCAAGTGATAAAGCTGGGCGTAGCGCGCGAGGCGCAAGGCAGCCCGGTCGCCTGGCGCGACGCGCAGTTCATCGGTTTCGGGGTCGCGCTGCAGGCGGATCACGCGCGGATTTTCGATCAGCAGCGCCCCGGTGGGCGCGAAGGGTCGCAGGGCGGGTACTCGCCCAATCAGCAACCCCGCCTGGTCTGGCGCGAAGCCCTCGCGGATCTCAAAGCGCTGGCCGTCTGAAACTTCGCTGGCAAACAATGGCTGGCTCTGACGCAGATCGAGCGTGACCCAACCCTCGCGACCGGCTCGCCGGCCCAGCCGGATCTCGCAGAAAGCCCCAGGCTCAGGTAGTTGCGGAGGCAGTTCGAAGACGTCCTCGATGCGAACATCGCCGAGTTGGACGACGGCTCCGCTCGATCCGGCGTCCTGCTCGAGCACTTCGAACTCCCCTTTCACGACGAGCAGGCCGAGTTCGAAGGGGCGCTCGACCAACTCACCCCGGGAACGGTCAAATCCGAAGGACCGCAAGCTGGGATCCAACAGGAACTGAAAGGTGACCGCACCGAGCGGCCTGCCACGAACGATGGTGTCGGTCAGAAACTGGGCCTTTGGATTCGGCGGGAGCGAAGCGAAGGGTGTCAAAGACGCAGAAGGGAACGCGTTCTGTGCGCACAGGGCGGGTCCAAATCGCTCGGGAAGATCGTGAAACAGGAGCTTCTCGTTCGGGAACTCGGACAGGCGTGCGGTGACCTGCTCGCGCAAAGTGCCCATCGCGCGACTGGCCTCCGCGTAAGGCGCCAGGCGAGTTTGCTGCAGGATCACCCCGCTTGCGAGCAACACCGCGCTGGCCGTCATGAACACTCCCTTTGGGCGTTTCGTCGAACGCGCCAACGACTCGATCATCACGGCCCAGACGACCGCCCATCCGATCGCGGGGAGCAAGAACTGGCGCGTTCCGGGAAACGCTGCGCTTCCAACGTCAATCGAATAGATCGGAACGAAACCGAGCGCCGCAAGCCCAAGTCCTGCCAGGAACGCGCGGCCAAGGCCAAAGCGTCGCGCGGCCAAACCGCCCAGCGCCAAGACTCCGAGCGCCATCACGCCGGTGGCCACGTCGGGCAGGAAGCTCCAAACCGGATCTCCCAGCGGAAAGGCGAATGCAGCGAAGGTCCGCAGTTTCAGCCGCAAGAGCTCGCCGGCCGTCGCGTAACCGGAGCGCCCCGCGTAGCCACCGATCCAGTCTCCCACCAGCTCAGCTCGCCAAGCCCAAAACCCAATCGTTGCCAACGCGAGCCACCAGGTGCGCTCGACCGCGGTCCGCAGGCCGTCGCGTAAGAACAACGCGAGGAACAGCATCGGTCCGAGCATCACGGCGGATTCTTTGGAACCGAATGCCAAGGCAGCGGCCACCGCAACGCCCAGTGTGCTCCCCACCCATCCGCCAACCCGCGCTGAGCGCAACCCAAACAAGAGGCCAAGCATCACACCGAAGACAGCTAGCAGATCCGTGCGTCCCGCGACCCACGTCACCGCTTCGAGCGGAATCGGCGAGACGGCTAGCAGCGCGGCTCCGACCGAGCTCACGCGGCTGGTTAGGCCCAGCTCGCGACCAAGACGCTGGACCAACAGGCAGATCCCAACGAACAGCGCTAGCCCGATCGCATAGGAAATCGCGGGCTGGACACCGAGTGCGACGTCGATTCCGTAGGAAGATCGCCAGACCGGACGATAGAAGCGCCCTTCGATCTGCTCACGGAGCGGCTCGCTAAAGAACTTCCCGAGGCGCGCCCAATTCACGCCGCCCTCGTCGGTTGCCGCCGACCGGATCATGGGGAAGTCGTCGCTGCGATAGGCGAAGCCTAGGACACGGCCATAGGCCCCCGCAGCCAGCAGGGCGACCAGCAGCAAGGCCCCGGGGTCCCGGGTCGAACGGCTGGGTCCAGGGTTTTGCGGGGGCTGCGGGGCGCTCTCGTCCATGGGGCGGGCCGGCGAGCATACGGCCCGGGGGGTCGTTCAGGTCGGGCCCAGGACGGGACGCGACAGCCGGGGATTCCGCCGCCATGCTGGGCACAGGGGCGCGAGCGCACTCCCCCGCTCCCCGTCGCCTGGCGCTCTCCACGATGTTTGCCGAAAACGAAACCGCCTACCGCGCCCTGTGCGCCGGCCCGCTCCGCAGACCCGGCCTCGCCCGGGACCGGACCCTGGGCGGCCGGCAACCGGCCGCCAAGACTCGGCCGCCCCGGTGCGATCCGGCCTCCGTCCCTGGCGATCGAACGCCGCGTTCCACCTGTGGCGTGCCGGTGCGTCCGCAGGTACGAGTCCCCGAGGATGATCCCGCAAGCCCAAAGTCCAAACCATGACCACGTCCAATCTGAAACCAGACCGTTTGCTCGAAGGCTCGAGCTGGATCGACTGGGCAAGCCCGGTCGGCGACCTGCGTCTGGTCCGCAGCGGCGAACGACTGCGCGCGATCTGGTTCTGCGATGCCAAGCATTGCCGGCCCGCCGGCCCGAACTCCCGGGGAGACGAGGCCGGCTTCCAAGTTGCTATGGACCAGCTCACCGAGTACTTCGCGGGGAAGCGCAAGTCCTTTGACCTGGAGCTCGAACCGATCGGGACCGAGTTTCAACAACGCGTGTGGAGTCGCCTCCGCGCGATTCCCTACGGCGAAACGCTCAGCTACGCCGAACTCGCGGAGGCCATCGGGCAGCCCACCGCAATTCGAGCCGTCGCCTCCGCGAACGCACGCAATCCACTGTCGATCCTGATCCCGTGCCACCGGGTCGTGGGCTCGGACGGGCGGCTGACAGGCTATGCCGGCGGAGTCGAAAACAAACGTCGTCTGCTCGACCTGGAGAGTGGCGAAGGCCTGTTTAGTCCTCGACCAAGCTAAATTTCGGCTGGTCGCCGCCACCCTGGGTCACTTGCTGGTCCTCGATCAACTTGTCCAGACCGGCTACCAGATTGCGGCGCGCCAGCGGCCAGGCCGCCTCGGGCACGTCGTCGTAGACCGTGGGCAGCAACTCGTCGATCGTGGCAGACCCGAGTCCTCGGAGCCGTTCGACCAAAACCGCCTCGCGCAGGGCCCGGTGCCTGAGGAAGCGGTCCAGCAACTCGCTGCCCAGCGGCGCGGCTGGGCCATGGGAGGGCAGGACAACACCGACTCCCAATTCGCGAACCCGCTTGAGCTGAGCGAGGTACGTCGCGAGATGCCCTTCGGGCGGATCCACCAGGATCGTTGAGAGCGTCGCGACCAGGTCCCCCGCGATCAAAGTTCGGTAGCGCGAATCGCGGAAGCAAAGATGACCTTGGGCGTGCCCCGGCGTGTGCAGCACCTCAAGCTGCCAACCGGTCGAGCCATCCGGAGCGGTGCCCAGCTCGAGCTGCTGGCCTTCCTCCAGGGGAATCGGCCGGGTGGGTGCCTCGGGAAGTCGATCGAGGGTTCGCGGATGGGCGTAGACGGGAAGGCCGAAGTGCTCGGCCACCGCCTGGACCGCGCCGGTGTGGTCAGGATGGTGATGGGTCACAAGAACGCCGCAAAGCGCATCCCGCTCGCACTCGAGATGAGCGATCAGGCGTTGCCGTTCGGACTCGAGAACCGGCGCGGGGTCCACCACGTAGCGCGAGGCTTCGCCGACCACGTAGCAGTTCGTGGTGCGGGCCGGCGGGAGAGTCTCCGTGATCACCGGAGCCAAATGAACGCCAGGCGCGGGGGAAACCACGTGGAGCGCACCCTCGTCAACCGCGCGACTCAGCGTTTCGGCCCGTTCGAGAGCCACGGAGAGATCCCCTTGGGAGCTCTCGAGTAGTTCGGCGAGCGCTACCAGCGGCGGGACCACGCGCAGCTCGCCGCTCCGCCAGGCTGCAATCAAGTTCGAGGGTCGCCACCAACGACCGCGGCTCAACTCACCGGGAACGACCGTCGGTTCCTCGCCCCTGGGGAGCTCCAGATGCAGGTACAGCGCGCGGTACCGGCGCTGGGTAAAGTCCGGGGTCGTTGTCCAGAATGCCGGGCGAAGCGCGGACAGCGAACCGGGCTCAGGGTCGAGCAATCCAAACCAACGATCCAGGGCAGCCGGCTCGCTACGCCCGTGATTTGCGAGCAAGCCGTGACGTAACTCGAGCCGCTCCGAGGCATCCAGTTCGAGGCCGTTCAGGAGGACGCCGGTCTCTTCAAACAGCTCCCGGGCCGCACAGCGCGCGAAAGGCACGAGCTGCCGGTCGGAACCCGCACGGTTCGAATCCGCGCCCAATTGGACCTCCCCATCGCGGGGATCCAGTCGCCCCCCGGCGAGGGCCCAGTGACCCGGAAAGAACCGCAGATCCGGACTGCGCTCGACCAAGTACAACTCGGGCTCGCGGGCGCCTGAAAAGGAACGTGTCAGCAGGACGGCCGCCGAGAGGTTGAACTCTGCGAGGTCACCCTGGGCGGTGGAACGAAACGCGACCGGTCTAGACACAGCGCGAAGAACCTAACGGATGCCCGACCTAAGGGTGTGAGGCAAAAGTCCGTCATAGCCTTCGGCCCGGTTTCCCTCCACCCGGCGCTGCACTTCCTCTAAGCAGTGCGCAGCTGCGCGTGGTTGAGGCGCCCTTGAAGAACCCAGCAGACCCCGGCCACGCTCCAGCTCCCGCTGGGTCCTGCAAACCGCGCTCACACAGGCTTCGAACGCCAGAGTCCTGCTCGGATCTGTCCCGAAGAAATGGGGGGAGACGAAAAGTGACAGTTTTCGTCTCCCCCGCAACTTCCCCCTGATTGACGTTCCCTCCCGAACGAGAGAGTACGTATCGGAGCCCCAATTGCAGCGGGACCCGTGGCAGCGGGCCGCTTGGTTCCCCAGCCCTGCCATGGCCGAATCAGCTAGGCAGCGATCGCCTGTGCGGGTTCGTAGTGGCTGAGGATGGAGCCTGCGATCTGCTCGGCGGTTCGTGACTTCGGGGTGAATCCAGTCTCGAGAAGACGCGAAGGGTCGCCGAGCCACTGCGCACCATGACGCAGGTCGAGCTGCTGGGCAGCGATCCCGCGGGCGCGAGCCTCGACCGAAACGGCTCGGAGAAGCTCTTCCCGGGTGCAAACCGGTCCCTGACAGAGGTTCAGGGGGCCGAGCAGTCGTTGCTCGGTTGCATGTAGGATCGCACGAGCGGCATCGTGGACTTCGATGTAGTCGCGCCGGTCGGAGTCGGAAGTTGCCGGCGCTACCGGGAGGTTCGTGGGACGCACCGGATCGGCGCAAGGCAGCGGACCCCTATGTCCACCGACAACTTCGAACGCCCGCAGCCAGGTGTAGTCAGCGTCGTAGTCGACCGCGAGTGCACACAAAAGCCCATGAGCCACCTGGCGCATCAAGCCGTGGCGACTGACCGGCAGGCAGTCACCGTCTTCCCGCAGCGCTCCGTTTTGCGGCCCGTATTCATGGCAGGTCCCTAGTCCAAGAACATGGGGAACACCTGCATCGAGAGCCGTGTGAAACAGCCTACCGGCTTGATCGAGCCCATCGCGATCGCGGTGATCGTGGTGCACATCGGGATCCGCGCTCCAAGCCAGGTGCACGAACGCATCCGCGCGGAAGCTCGCCAGCACGTAGCGGACGCTCGCGTCTAGCTTTATATCTACCGAGGAGTCCCGGACACCCGGCAGGGGCCTCAGCCCATCGACTTGGCCGAAGCACAACACTTCGTGACCAGCCAGCGCAGCTTCCTCGCGCAGTGCGGCTCCAAGGCCGCTATCCCCAAGGGTGAGAGCTACTCGCACCGGAGGCCCTCACGGAGAAGGGGAAAAAAGTCGTTTTCGCGAGACGATGCCCTAGGGCAAATCGCCTCACAGCGAGTCTGAAGACGCGCGGCGGGAAGATGGGACATTTCAAC
Source organism: uncultured Planctomycetaceae bacterium (assembly GCA_964619265.1). Classification (GTDB taxonomy): domain Bacteria; phylum Planctomycetota; class UBA1135; order UBA1135; genus CAZUCE01. The sequence continues at coordinate 47,149 of CAZUCE010000009.1, read as the reverse complement.
CCTCGTGGCAGGAGGGCGGGTGGCATTTCTACGGGAGCCCCGAAGGGCCTTTTCAACCACTTTGTTCGGTCCAGCCAAGAAGGAACTTTTGGGAGAATTCAGATTCTCCCAGAGAACGGGGTCGGCCAATGGGAAAGTGGAGCTATGGAATTTCCCGCGACCGCGGACAGCCCCCGGCCAGGCCCTCGAATGGGCGTCGAAGTCGTGGACGCCTCCACGGTCCAGGCCTGTCAGCCCTCTGGCTGGATTCTTGTGGTCGACGTGCTGCGCGCGACGACGACACTCCAACGCGCCCTAGAGCATGGGGCCGCGGGGGTCCTGCCCGTCGCCGACTTGGAAGCCGCTCACCGCGTAGCCGCCGAGTTAGGCCGGGAACAAGTCATCTTGTGTGGGGAGCGAGACGGAATCGCCCAGCCCGGCTTCGATCGCGGGAATTCCCCACTCGAGATGACCGGCCGGCTGGTCCAAGGCAAACCCGTCGTGATCACGACCACCAATGGCACGGCCGCGCTCGAGGCAGCCCTGCGCGCCACGCGCGAAGCGGGAAACGTGATGACCGCGTGTTTTCCGAATCGAGCCGCGGTGGCGCGGGGCTTGTGCGATCAAGCCAAACGCACCGGCGGCTCACTTCAAATCCAAATTTGCTGTGCGGGGCGCCGAGGCGGATCCGGCGAAGACGATGAGCTCTTCGCAGCGGGACTCCTGTACGCCCTCGACCGCGAAGCAGGTTCGGCCACGAAACTCGAGCTCGGTGATCGCGCGCGCTCGCTCGTACCGCGCTGGAGGGAGTGCCTCGAGGAGTCAGCTCGTCTGTCTACCGAGCTTTTGGAAACCGAAGCGGGTGCTTGGCTAAGAGGTCTAGGCTTCGAGCGCGACGTTCGAGCCTGCGCCCACTTGGACGAGTCATCCGGTGTGCCGGTCCTGGGGGAGGAGGCGATCGCGGGCCTGGTCAGGCCGGTTCTGCGTTTGCATCACGATTTGGACCTCGGAAGCGGTCCGCCAGGCGCACCAAAGGCCGCTCGATAACCCGCCACGAAAGCCAAGCGATGACAAACACGCCCGCGAGCCCAAGCCCTACGTGCGTCATGGACGGTTCGGGGTGGTCCGGATGCCGAATGCCGAACGCAAAGTACAGCGGGTAGTGATACAGGTAGAGTCCGTAGCTGATCCGGCCAATCCAGCGCAGGGGCGCGAGCCGCAGCAGCGCGGCATGGGGCGCTGAAGATCCTGTGAAGCCGATCAGCAGCACCAGGATGCAAGCCGAGGTTAGAGGAAAAGACATCAGCTGCAGCGTAGGGAGAACGCGCATCGCATCGCCCGTCATCCCAGACCAAAGCACGATCTGAAAAGCCCCGGTTTTCACGACGCCTCCCTGACTCGTTAGCCAGGCCGGCACCGCCAGGAGCAGCGCAAGCCACAGGGCACGGGTTCGACTAGCGCGCAGCGCGGGTTCGGCGAAGGCGAGCAGCGCTCCTGCGCTCAGCGAACCGAAGCGCGCCGTTGAAGCGCTCGCGGTTGCCTTCGAGAGCGCATCGCGCTGTTCAAACGCGCCCAACTGCCAGGAGAGGTAGATTCCTGTGGCGAGGGAAAGGGGCAGGAACACCGCCAGCAAAATGCGGCGAGAATGGCGCGGCGCAAACCAGGCCGCTATGGGTGGCCACAGCAGGTAGAAGTGCTCCTCGACGCACAGGGACCAGGTGTGGTCCAAGAGTCCGTAGGCGTTCGGGTAGGCCCATTGGAAGATGTAGTAGTTCCCGAGGTAGGCCGTGGCCCACGGCAGCGCTGGCTCGAGTCGATATAGCCCCAAGAACCCAATCGCGGCGAAGACTCCGAGCAGCAGGTAGTAGATCGGAAAAATGCGCAGGAAGCGGCGCGCTAAGAAGTGCCGCACAGGAACTCCCGCGTCTCGATCCACCAGCAGGATGCGCGTGATCAAGAATCCTGACAGGACGAAGAACAGGTCCACCCCCAGGTAGGAGTGGACGAGAAAAGTCCCGGCGCGGGTCATCCAGTCCGGCTGGATCGCGAGCGGAAGATGCGCCCACAGCACAAGCAAGACGGCTACGGCGCGCAGGCCGTCCAGCTCGGGCAGGTAGTCCTTACGGTAGGTCACTGGATCCGTGAACGGACGCGGCGGATCGAGAGGAGCACGAGCAAGAGCTCGCCGGACCCTCAAACAACCTCGTGGATCAGCTCTTGGCCGCTAGCGCACGGGTCACGATTTCGAACACGTCTTTGCACAAGTCCGGCTCGGCCGCGATGCGCTCGAGCTGCTCCTTCTGGGCTGCTTGACGGGATTCGTCGTAGCGCCGCCACTGGTTGAAATTGCTGACCAGGCGCGCCGAAATCTGCGGGTTCTTGGCTTGGAGCGCCAAGACTTGATCGCCCAGCAGGCGGTAGCCGATACCGTCCGGCCGATGGAAACCCACCAGGTTCGAGGCCGCAAAGGCCCCGATCAGCGACCGCAACCGGTTTGGGTTCTCCGGGTTGAAGTCGGGGTGCCGAGTCAGCTCGACCACTCGCTCGGCGACGTCCGCGCGGGGCGCGATCGCCTGCAGGGTGAACCACTTGTCGAGTACCAACGGGTCCTTTTGCCAGCGCTCATAGAACTCGCGCAGGGCCTTGTCGCGAGCCTCGCTTTCGGTCCCAACCAGGCAGGCCAGCGCAGACTGGGAATCGGTCATGTTGTCGCTGGCGCCGAATTGGCGCGCGGCCAACTCGATGCCCTGCTCACCGAGCTCGACGAGGTAAGCGAGGCAGGTGTTGCGCAACCGGCGCGCGCGAATCGCTCCGGCTTCCAGGGTGTAGGGACCGGTTGGTTCAAGCGCCGTGTAGATCCGCTTCAGATCCTCGGCCAGGGCAGTCGCAATCGCCCGTCGCGCACACTCGCGGGCGGCGTGCAAAGCGTCCGGGTCGATGACCTCCATTCTCTGGGCAAGCAGAGCGCTGCCCGGCAAGGTCATCATATTCGCCTTGAGCGCGCCATCGATGCCATCGTCGACGAGCACCCGGCGCAGAGCCTCGATCGAATCACTCGACAGTTCGAGCTCTTCACCGCGTTGATGGCGGGCGGCGAGTTCGAGCAATTCGTCACCGAGCAAGACCTGTCCAGCCTCCCAGCGATTGAAGGCATCGGAGTCGTAGGCGAGCGCGAAGGCCAGATCCTCTCGTGAACGCGTGAAGCGCAGCTCGACGGGCGCCGAGAAGTTACGCAACAGAGACGGCACCGGCCGCTCGGCCACGTCCAGGAAGCGGAAGGTCTGCTCGCGTTCGGTCAGCTCCAGCACTCGCGAAGATCCGCTCGCTTCAGACTCATTCTCAAGCCGTAACGGCAGGTCCTTACCGTCGGGGCCGAGCAAGCCCACCTCGACCGGAATGTGCAGCGGCTCGAAGTCGTTTTCGGGGCAGGTCACGCCGGGATCCTGGCGCAGATTCAACGTGAGCGTCTTGGCCGCCGGATCATGCACCGCGGTGGCTCCCAAACGCGGCGTGCCCTTGGTGCGATACCAACGCTCGAATTGTGCCAGATCGCGGCCATTCGCATCCGCCATCGCCGAGCGGAATTCATCACAGGTCACGGCCTGTCCGTCATGTCGTTCGAAGTACAGATCCATCCCGCGCCGGAAGCCGTCTTCGCCCAGCAAAGTCGCGTACATCCGAACGACCTCGGAGCCCTTTTCGTACACGGTAGCCGTGTAGAAATTGTCCATCGAAATGTAGGAGTCCGGACGAACCGGGTGGGCCATCGGGCCTGCATCTTCAGGGAATTGCCGGGCGCGCAGCATCTGCACGTTCTCGATGCGTTGCACCGGAGCTGAGTGCATGTCGGAGCTGAAGCGCTGATCCCGGTAGACGGTGAGGCCTTCCTTCAAGGTCAGCTGAAACCAGTCGCGGCAGGTGACACGGTTGCCGGTCCAGTTGTGGAAGTACTCGTGGGCGATCACTGCTTCGACGCCCTCAAAGTCTGCGTCGGTTGCGGTTTCAGCTCGAGCCAGCACGTACTTCGAGTTGAAGACGTTGAGCCCTTTGTTCTCCATCGCGCCCATGTTGAAGTCCGACACGGCGACGATCATGTAGATGTCGAGGTCGTACTCGAGCCCGAACACCTGTTCGTCCCACTGCATGGACTTCTGCAGAGAAACCAAGGCGTGTTCACACTTGTCGGCGTCGCGATGCTCGACGTAGATCTCCAGCGCCACATCACGTCCGGACTGTGTCTTGAACGTTCCCGAGTGGCGGTGGAGATCACCGGCGACGAGCGCGAACAGGTAAGAGGGCTTCGGAAACGGATCCTCCCAAACCACCCGGTGCCGCCCGTTGCCGAGTTCCTCGTAGGAAGTCCGGTTGCCGTTGGAGAGCAGCACTGGGTAGCGCTCTTTCTCTGCAGTCACGGTCGTGCGGTAGATCGCCATGACGTCCGGGCGATCGAGGAACCAAGTAATCCGCCGGAACCCCTCGGCTTCGCACTGGGTGCAGAAGGTGCCGGTGGTCTTGTAGAGACCTGAGAGCTGAAGGTTGTTCTCCGGATGCAGTCGCACCTCGGTCTCGAGCGTGAAGCGCTCCGGCGCATCCAGGATCACAAGCCGCTCGGCCTCGAGGGTCATGCTCGCCTCGTCCAACAAATGGCCGTCGACCCGAACCGCCAGGGTGTCGAGGTCTTCCCCGTGAAGCTCCAGGGGGCCCGTCGCCGCACCGGGATCTGTGTTGCGCTCAACCTTCAGGCGAGCGTGCACGAGGGTCTCGTGCTCCATCAGGTCGAACTCGAGCTCGACGTGCGTGATCCGATGGGAGGGCGGCAGGTAGTCGGCTCGGTGAATCGCGCGAGGGGTCTCAAGAGCCGAGGATTCGGGAGTCATGAAAAAATGCGTCCGGGGGGGGTCGTCCGGGAGGATCGAGGGGGGCGGTGCGCGGGCAGGCGGCCCGGCATTGTGCGGCAGCGGCTCCGCGCAGGGTAGGGCTGCCGTCGCGGAACACGCGGCTCCGTCCTTCAAGGCTCCGCCAGCGAGCGTCCCGGGGGGGTCGTATCGCTGTAGGCTCGTTGCCCGTTCGGCGCTGGCCGCCGAGCTTCGCGTGCCGCCTCTTCCTCGCGCTGCCACCCGTACTCCTATGTTTGCAGCTCTGCTCCTCGCAGCCTCTCCGGCCCTCTTCGCCGCCACCCCGCCCTCCGGCCCAGCGCAAACGGCGCCCGCCGACACAGCTCGGTTCCGGGTAGCGCTCCACACCCCCACCGGCGACTTGCCCTTCCTGCTCGAGTTCCAGGGCGGCCAGGCGTTCATCATCAATGGCCCCGAGCGCATCCCTGTTTCATCCGCTCAGCGCAGTTCGAGTGGCTTCACGCTCGAGTTCCCCCACTATGACTCCACGCTGATCGCCAGCGCCCCCGAAGATGGATCCGGCAGCTTCAAGGGGCGTTGGACCAAAGTTCGCGGCGCCGGACGCATCGCACAGGTCGAACTGACCGCAACGGCTCTGGACGAGCAGGAATTCGCGGCACGGTTCGAACCGCTCGCCTCAGACACCGCGGCCGACCTTCCTGAGCGCTGGTCTATCCAGTTTGAGTCCAGCGACACGCTCGCGGTCGGCATCTTTGAGGCGGATGCGAAGGACGGCGCCGCCGGTCGAGGTGTGACGGGCACCGTGCTGACGCACGTTGGCGACTACCGTTATCTCGCCGGACGACTCGACGGCGACCGATTGCGGTTGTCCTGCTTTGATGGCGCGCACGCGTTCCTCTTCGACGCCACCGTGGACGCGAGCGGACAGCTCGACGGCACTTTCCAATCTGGCGATTGGTGGTCTGAGTCTTTCCAAGCCACTCCGGACTCGAACGCGACGCTTCCTGATCCGTTCCAGCAGGTTCGTGCGCTACCTGGTAGTTCCCTGTTCCATCTTTCCGGCCTCGATACCGAAGGCGCGGAGCAACCCCTGATCGATCTCGGGCTTGCGGGCAGGCCCCTCGTGGTCCAGATCTTCGGCAGCTGGTGTCCGAACTGCCACGACGAAGCGGCCTACTTGGCCAAGCTCGCTCCGCGCTTCGCTGAGCGTGGCGTCGGGTTCCTCGGCCTCGCGTTCGAATTGACCGGCGATCCCGCGCGTGACCTCGAACAAGTCGAACGCTTTGCCACGCGCCACGGGATGGAATATCCACTGTTGCTGATGGGGACCGCCGACAAGCGTCGCGCAGCTGAATCGCTTGGACTCTTGGACGCGGTGTTGTCGTTCCCGACGACTCTGTTCGTCGATGCAGCCGGCAAAATCCGCGGCGTGCACTCAGGATTTAGCGGCCCAGCAACCGGAACGGATCACGAGCTCCTGACCTCGGAATTCGAGCGCCGGATCGAAGAGTTGCTCGCCGAACCGGGTGACCTGCGCAGCGGAGTGCCGATCGGTGTCGCCGAGTGGAACGAATGGGGCGGCGACGGTCGAGGAATACGATTCTCCTCCACCACGGGCACCCTTCACGCAGCGTTCGTTCGGGATCCCGATGAGGAAGGCACGGAGACCTTGGTGAGCCGGAACGGCCCCGTACTCAAACTGGCGAATCGCACCTACGTGCTGGATCCGGTATCACGCGCTTTCCTCGATCCGCTCGATGCGAGCCAGCGGTTGACGCCGCGGGGCGAAACACGGGCACCAGCGGTGTGGAGCTGGGGTGAAAATCCCAGCGAGATTCTCGCCAGGTCGGAAGCGTCAGATCCGCGCGCCACGCGGGAGCTGGTCTTGGCCTTGGTACCGCAGCTCGCCAGCGCTGGAAATGCGGGCGCCGAAGCTCTGAAACGCGGCATGACTTCCCAGGTGCCCTGGGTGCGGGCCGCCACGGCCTGGGCCCTTGGAGAAGCTCACACCCAAGGCGCCAGAAACCTGACTGAAGAGTCTGGCGTCGCGGCGGACCTTAGCCACTGGATGCTCGAACAATTGAATTCCAGCTACGCGCCTCTCCAACGCGAGGCGGCCAAAGCACTCGGCCGCCTCGAGCCGGCGACGCTCCCGGACGCGGCCCAAGTCGAACTCTTGAGGCGGGACCTGGCAAGTTCGCATTTCCTGCCCAGCGTGCGCGAAGCCATGGGCCAAGCGGCCCCCAAGCGCAAGGAGTGACGTTCCTCCACCGCTACGCCGCCTTCATCGACGGCCTCACCTCTCGCGTTGGCCGCGCCGCCTCCTGGGCGACGCTGGCCATGGTCTTGATCGGCGCGTTCAACGCGATAGCGCGTTATTACGACCGCGACTTAGGTACCCAGCTCTCGTCCAACCGCTGGATCGAGCTGCAGTGGTACCTGTTCAGCATCGTGTTCCTGCTTGGCGCCGCCTGGACCCTCCGCGAACAAAGGCACGTGCGCGTCGACGTTCTGTACACGCGCTTCCCCCCGCGTGTTCAGGCCTGGATCGACCTGGCCGGCTCGGTCCTGTTCCTGGTTCCCCTGTGCCTGTTCGCCTTGTGGTTCGCCTACGAGCCGGTGACCAACTCGATTCGGATCCTCGAAGGTTCCCGGGACCCGGGCGGGCTCCCCCGCTGGCCCATCAAGGCTGTGGTGCCGATCGCCTTCTTGCTGCTACTCCTGCAAGCCACCTCCGAGGTCGCCAAAAACTTGCTCCGCCTGCGCGGCAAGCTGCCTCGGAGCCTCGAGCCCTCCGTGAGTTCCGGCCCCGAAACCACGGCATGAATCCCGACCTCTTGGGACCGCTCATGTTTGCGGCGGTCTTTCTGTGCATTTTTCTCGGCTACCCGGTCGCGTTTTCACTGGGCGGTATCGCCCTGGTGTTCGCGGCGATCGGCATCTCCATGGATGTGTTTTCGGCCGCGTTCCTCGGCAACTTCACGCCGCGCATCTTCGGGCTGATGGAGAACCAGGTCTTGCTCGCGGTGCCGTTCTTCGTGTTCATGGGCACAATGCTGCAACGGTCGCGGCTCGCCGAGGACCTCCTGCGCACAATCGGGCTGCTATTCGGACCTCTCCCAGGTGGGCTTCCGCTCGCTGTGGTCTTCGTTGGCACGCTGCTTGCCGCCGCGACCGGCGTTGTCGGAGCGTCGGTCGTCGCCATGGGCATGATCTCGCTACCGATCATGTTGCGTTACGGAACTTCAGAGAGCCTCGCCACCGGTGTGATCTGCGCCTCGGGCACACTCGGCCAAATTGTTCCGCCTTCGATCGTCTTGGTCGTCCTCGGAGACCAACTCGGCGTCGATGTCGGCGATCTGTTCCTCGGCGCGTTGGTCCCTGGCCTCACGCTCGCGGCTCTGTTTGCGGCTTACGTGCTTGGCGTGTCCATCCTGAAGCCCGGCTCCGCGCCACCGATCCCTGCCGAAGAACGGCCCACGAACCTAGGCGCCTTGCTCCTCAAGGTCGGGCTGGTGCTGCTGCCGCCGCTTGCGCTCATCCTGGTGGTGCTCGGCAGCATCTTTGCCGGTGTCGCGAGTCCCACCGAAGCCGGTGCAATCGGAGCGGTCGGCGCCATGATCCTCGCGTTGATCTATCGCCGATTCACCTTCGCAGCCCTCCGCGCAACCTGCGCCGAGACCCTGCACTTGACGGCCATGGTCATGATGCTGCTGGTCGGCTCCAGCCTCTTCACCCTGGTGTTCCGCGGCCTCGGTGGTGACCTATGGATCGAAGACCTGCTGACCAACCTGCCCGGCGGACGTCTCGGCTTCCTCATCCTCGCCAACCTCTCGATCTTTCTGCTTGGCTTCTTCATCGACTTCTTCGAGATCGCCTTCATCCTGCTGCCTCTGTTTGTGCCCGCAGCGCGCGAGCTTGGCTTCACGGATCCCGAGATGGTCTGGTTCGGCGTGCTGATTGGTATGAACCTCCAAACCTCGTTCCTTACGCCACCATTCGGCTTCTCGCTCTTCTACTTGCGCGGCTGCGCGCCCCCCGAGGTCAAAACCTCCGCGATCTACCGGGGCGCCGTGCCGTTCATCGTGATTCAACTGATTGCCCTGGCCATCGTTGCCTGCTTCCCCGGACTCGTCACGGGCCTCGTCAGCTGAGGCCCGCGACGAAACCGTGAATCGCCAAGGCGGAGAGCTTCACCGGACTGGCAAACGACTCAACCCGGCGAGCCGAAGGCAAAGCGTGCGTAGGCCTGTTCAGCGCGGGAGAACCAGCCAAACGTCTCGGTGCGGAAGCTCCGCCAAGACGCCAGGAGGTCCGCGTAGCCGCCGTCGCCAGCGGCTTCGGTGCTCAGCAGATCCTCGGAGGCTTCGCGCGCGGCCCGCATCAGATCCTCCTCGAAGGGAACGATTTGGGTACCGAACTCGATGAGCCGCGCGAGTGCTTTCGGGTTCTCGTGATCGTAAACCGCTTGCATGTGAGCAGCGGCCTGTTGGGTAGCCGCCTCGAAGATCGCCTGGTGCTCCGCCGAGAGCGCGTCCCAAGCCTTGCGACCGACGAGGAACGAGAGCTCGGGACCCGGCTCCCACCAGCCCGGGTAGTAGTAGTGACTGGCAACTTTGTGAAAGCCGAGCTGCTCGTCGTCGTACGGGCCGACCCACTCGGTTGCGTCGATCGCGCCACGCTCAAGCGCCGGATAAATATCGCCGCCGGCCAGGTTCTGAACTGAGACGCCGAGAGCGTCCATGACCTTCCCTCCGAGGCCCGGAATGCGCATCTTGAGCCCGGCGAGGTCAGCCGCACCGCCGACCTCGCGCCGGAACCAGCCGCCCATTTGAACGCCGGTATTTCCCGCCGGGAAGTTCACGATGCCGAAGTCCGCGTAGCGCTTGCGCAGCGCCTCGAGCCCCCCGCCCTGGCGGAGCCAGGCAGCTTGCTGTCTCGGCGCCAGCCCGAACGGCACGCAGGTCTCGAAGGCGAGCGCCGGGTTCTTGCCGGTGTAGTAGTACCCCGCGGTTTGACCGGCATGGATCGAGCCGTCTTGCACGGCGTCGAGCACCTGGAGCGCTGGTACGAGCTCGCCAGCCTCGTACAGCCGGATCTGGAACGTCCCGCCCGACATGCGTTCGACGTTCTCGCACAGTCGTTCCGCGGCGCCGTACATCGCGCGCAGCGAAGAGCCGAAGGACGAAGCCAGATTCCAGCGAACCCTGCGCGAACCGCGCGAAGCGGGAGCGGACCCGGAGCTTCCCGGTTTGCCGCACGAAGCGAGAGCCGTCCCGGTGGCGACCGCACCGAGGCTTAAGACCTTGCGGCGACTGAGATTCGGGCGCCGCGGTTCGGCGGAAGGAGAGTCAGAGTGGATCAATTGGCTCATGGAGATGGAAATTCGTTCCAGGCGGCCCGGCAGAGGGCGTCCAAGCTAGCAACCTAGGGGTACCCCTCTCAAAAACTCGGACCATCTTCCAGTTCCCGCGATCCAGAACCCGATGAGCGCGACTAGGCCCGAGGTCTCAGGTGAGCCCTGAGAAAACGAGTCGACCGCTGGTTCCTCCCTTGATTCGAATTCTCTCACCCAATGACACCTGCCCTCCGGCCTGCCAAGCAGGCCGAGGTCAATTCGTGGCGCGCCGGACCGGGCGTGAGGGATTCAGCATGCTCGAGGTGATGCTGGTCATGGTCGTCATGACGCTGGCGGTGAGCATGCTGGCCGGAACGATTACTTCCACGGCAAAGATGGGATCCCTCCAACTCGAAAACGCGATCGCGACTGAAGCGGCCCGCGAGCGCCTCGAGTTCATGCGGATCCAGACCTTTGATGAGCTGTTTTCGCGTTTCAACGAGGATCCGGCGGATGACCCAGATGGGGTGGGCACAGCGCCAGGTGCGGACTTTGAAGTCACCGGGCTCTCAGCGCAGGAAAACGACCTAGACAACCTGTGCGGGAAGATCCGCTTTCCGGTCCGGGTCGCACAGCTGCGCGAGGATCTGATCGACGACAAATTGGGAATGCCCCGGGATCTGGACATGGACGGAGCCATCACCAGCGACAACGTCGCCGACCGGTACTTGGTGCTTCCGGTCGAAGTCGCCGTCCAGTGGGAAAGTGGCGGCATCCAGCGCGAACTTCTGATGCACGCCGTTTACGTGAGGTACGAGTAGTCATGGCTCGCCAGCTTCACTCTACCCATCGATCCGGCTTTACGCTGATCGAGACGACGATCGCGATCGCCTTGCTCGCCATCGTCATGGTCAACTCCTTGACGCTTCTCGAAACGACGCGCAGCCACGACGAAGCGCAAGCAGACCAGCTCGAACTCCAATTGCTCGCCAGCCAAGCGCTGGACCGCATCGTGTTGGCTCTGGTTGAAGCCGACGAAGAAGCCACGCTCCCCCAAAACGAGGCGCCCTTCTCGGATTCGGTGATCAACTACCAAACTTCGCTCGGCGTCGAAGACGGCATCGAGATCATGTCCGAGCAGTCTCAGATTTCACTCGAACGGGACGAAGATCGAATCATCTGGAAGCGGAATCCGGACACGGCAAAAGAGCAGCAAGTGACCTGGAGCCGTTACGTCAGCGACTTCTTGATCGATGAGATTGGCATGAATCTCGGAGACGACAATGGCAACTTACTCATCGACGAAGAAGGGCTGTCCTTCAATATCGAACAGGGCAGTGTCTTGATTCGTTTGACGCTGAGTCGAGAAGACAGCAACGGCAAGGAGATCACGGCCAGCGCAGAGACGCGCGCGGCCTTTAGGAACTAGGGGGAAACGGAGGGGAGACCAAGCAACATGTTGATTCGAAAGACACTCAAGGTCAGTCAGCCCGGTGAATCGGGAGGCGCCCTGGTGGCGGCCGTCACGGTCGTCGCGACAGTCGGCTTGCTGAGCGCGATGACGTTCCAGCTCAACCAGTCGACTTGGCAGCGGCAACTCAACGAGAACAACAAGAAGCGCGCGTTCTACTTGGCCGAATCGGGGGTCGCGGAGAGCATGGCTGCCTTGACCATGGGACTCGGCGGCAACGTCGCGTCCCAGGCAGAACCGGCGTTGTTTGGGGAGGGTTTCGTATTCAGCGAGGTCCTGGAAGACCAGCACGGCATGCTGCATGTGGATTCCTACGGGGTCTGCGACGATGCGCGGCACCATCTGGCCGTCGTAGTCAGCAAGCTGCACCTCCCACTCGCCCGAGAGGGCTTCTTTGGCGACGAGTACGTTCAAATTGGACCTGGGACAAAAATTGAGAACGCTGGGGATCCGGGCAGCGGCGGAGGCTCAGGCGACACCCTCGAGTCCGGAGACGATCGAGCCCCGGGCGAAGACCCGCCCTCCCAAACTCAAGACACCGATCGACTCGTTACGACCGCCGATACCGACTTGGAACAAGCCGGACTGGTCCGCCGCCATGGCGAGAACTGGGGGATCGCTTGGAAGGGCGGCGGCGACTTCCAACAAAACGCATGGGACGCCCCGGGAATCCATGGCGAGAAATACGCAAGCGGCGTCCCGCTTGGGCAAGGCGACGATCGTCCGTCCTCACCGGCCGACACGACGGCCAAACTGGGGAGCAACGGCTCGATCCAAATCGAGCCCGGAGTCTCGCATCCGACTTGGCTCGATGCGTCGGTCCATCCCGGTCCTGGCCATGCCGTGACTCCGGGAGTCGGTGTGACGATCACCGGGGCGACGACGCCGCGGACCTCGACGACCGTTCTACCAACGCTGCAGGTCCCGGACCTGATGGCCGGTGGGGACCTCGTGCTGGCGCACGGGAACACCCTTCAGCTGAATCAGCCCTATACCGAGTACGGTGAGATCAGCCTTGAGCCTACATCGGTCCTTACGGTGACTGGACCCGCGCAGGTGGTTTGCACCAGCCTCACCCTCGCCAACGCGGCTGCCTTGGTCGTGGACAGCAGCGGCGGGCCGGTGGAAATCCACGTGCGGGATTCTTTTCACATGGACTCTGTGGCTGAGGTGCAAAGCCCGACCGCCGACGCCACCGGCCTGCTGATCTATGTCCATGGCCAGGACGCGCTCAGCGGCGTTTCCGAGAAGGTCTCTCTCCAGGGCACGGGGACCTTCCACGGGCTGCTCTATGCCCCGCTGGCCAATTTGGAATTGCCTTCCTCGATGACCTTCGTCGGATCGGTGATCGGGCGCACGCTGACCGTCCAAGCCGGTTCGAACCTGATCTTCGATCCAGCGCTGCTGAACGAATCGTACTCGGCCGTCGAACTCGAAGTTGTTTCCTGGAAGATCGGCGAGGTCCCGCCCGCCCTGAACCGGAACAACTACGACCCGGACAGAGGTTATCGGTCCGCCGGGCGTACCCCTCCGCTGCTGTCGGACAGCTGGCAAAAGACTGAGCAAATTTTGCACTACACCGACGTCGACGGAGACGACTACATCTACCGAGGCAACAACCGCTCGAACTTGCCTCCCGGAATTTCCATGGTCCTCGCCAACATGGCCGAGACCGATCCACTGTTCGAGGCGTTCGAGACGGCTCCAGGCTTCGTGCAGGCCCTAGAGGTCTACTAGCAGGCCGTACCAAACGCCCGCCGAGTCACCCTCCGAAACCCGTAGAGCCTTCTGAGGCTCTACGGGTTTTCTGCTTTTGGCAAGCAGTCGACCCCTCGCGCGATCCGATCCAGTAGCTAGCCACTACCTGCACCATGCCCCGACTTTCACTCCGAATCGCCGGCCCGATCTTCGTCGGGCTCCTGGCCATCCCGCTGATCGCGCCTCGAGCGGTCCAGGCCTCCCCGGACGCCCTGCGCACGCAACTTGCCCAGCTCTCGGCCCAAGCGGACACCCTCGAGGTGTTGCTCGAATCTCTAGCCACCGGCCAGTTGCCCGGTCAGCCTCCGATCGCGCTCGAGGGGACCTCGCGTGCTCAGGTCATTCAGGAGCTCGCCGGCCAGGACCGGGCTGCGCTGCTGGGCCGCTTTGAACGCCTCGTCACCGAACAGAGCCCCGCCACCTGGCGTTCGGCTGCGCTCGAGGTGCTGGGCCGCATGGCCGGCCCCCACGAGCTCACCTTGACCTTTGATTTGGTCGGCTACGAGCCGGTGCCGGCTACCTCGCTCCGAGACGGGCTTCATGATGTCCTGACTCGACTGCATCGCCACGACCCTGGAATCGCACTTCAGCTACAGCCCGCCTTCTTGAACGCCAGCGGGGTGATCCAAGACGTATGCCTCCGCGCACTCGAAGTGGACCCCTCACGAGAAGCACTTGAGCTGTTCGCCCGCTGCCTGGGCGCCGGCGGTACCTCCCTGGATGTCGCCCTGCTGGCCCGCTTGGGTCTTGGCTGGGAGCAACGTCCGATTTGGATCGAGGAAGCAGCTGTTGAGCGCGTGCGAGATCTGTCCAACTCCTCGGTCGAGTCCGTCGCCCGTGAGGCGATCTCCGCACTCGGACACGCCCGATACACGCAGGACGCCGAGCGCTGGATTTCCCTGCTCGACGGCACCTCGCCGTCCCAGGCTCGAACCGCGCACTGGGCTCTGCGGCAGGTCACCGGGCTCGAGCTGGGCACCCGCCCGGACCCCTGGCGCACCTGGCTAACTGCGTCGCGAAAGTGGCAGACCGAACGCAAGGACACAGCTCTTCAAGAACTTCGAGGAGGAAATCGCACCCTGGTTGTGCGCGCACTCCGCGATATTTCGAGCCAGAAGCTCGACCGCCGCGAACTGGCCAGCGCCGTGTCGGAACTCATCACCGATTCGGACGAACAAGTGGCCACGACGGCCATCGCCTCCTTGCGCGCGCTCGACTCGAAGGCCGCGGTTCTACCCCTTCTCGAGGCTCTCGAGTCGGGCGATGAGGCCTGGCAGGCCCTGTGTCATGCGGCTCTGCTGGACTTGACCGGCCTCACCTGTGATCCCAGCACAAGGGCTTGGAGCGAAGCGCTCGGGCTCGACGATACCCAACCCTGAAACGGCCTAAACGGTCGCCTCCCCATGTCCGATTCACTCCCGTCCGCCGAGGGCGCCAACGTGCCCGAATGGGCTCGTCAGCCGAGCAGGTTCAAGAAGCGCAGCATCAAACTGATCCTGCCGACGATGCAGCTGCGGCTGATCGGCTACTTCGCTGGAGCCAGCATTCTCTCGCTGGGCTTGCAATACCTGCTGTTTTCCCAGGCGATGAGCTCGCTCGCGGCGGAACTTCCGCGCGATGGCGTGTTCGTTCTCGAGCGGCTGCCGCGTATCTTGGCAGGCGTCTTCTTGACCTCAGCTGCGTTGATCTTCCCGGCCATCGCCTGGATCGGGTTGCAGACTACGTTTCGATTCGCTGGACCGCTCTACCGCTTTGAGATCTACCTCCGCGGAGTGGTCGAGGACGGCAACACCGAGGCCTGCAAGCTACGCCGTGGTGATCAACTACAGAAGTTGTGTCGGCTCATGAATCAGGCCACGCGCGCCCAGCGTGAAGCGAATGCCGCCGCGCAGCGCGCATCCGAGGACCCCGAGTCGACGGCCCAAGATCCCGCTACGCAGGGCTCTGGCGGTCAGAATTCCGACCGAAGCGCCCAACTTCGCCGCGCCGCTTAGGCGCCCTCCTCCCTGCGAGTCCCCCCTTGCTGCTTCGAACCAAGATCGTCCTGGTGCTCGTGCCAGTCGTGCTGGGCTATGCCCTGCTCGACCACGTCGTGCAAAGATCGATCTTGCGTCCGAGCTTTGATCGACTCGAAGGAGAGCAGGCTGAACGGGACCTAGAGCGCACGCGCCTCGCGGTCGATGGAGAGGTCCAGCGTCTCTCCGCTCGCGCAGAATCTTGGTGCCAGCGCGAAAACTTGGCCGAGTTCGCCCGCGGCGAGCGCCCGGACTACCCGGAGGAGCACCTAGGCGCGCCCCTGTTTACGATTGATGGGTTTGGACTGGTCTACGTCGTCGACGAATCAGGTGAAGTCCTGTGGGGAGAAGCACGCACCACGGGGGCTACCGAACATGTTCGCCTGTCGCAATTCCCTCGCGGCCGCCTGTCCCACGGGCATCAATTGCTCTCTCGTGTCGATGCCCCCGACGCCGCCCTCAAAGCGAACGAAGGCGCTGGCGAGGTAACCATCGACAACGATGGAACCGTCACCGGCCTCATCATGACCGAAGCGGGTCCCATGCTGGTTGCGTCCCACGCGATCGCCCCGGGCTCTAGCGGCGGAGGTTCTCCGGGCCGACTGATCTTGGGTCGCTTCCTAGACGACAAGAAGATCGAGCAGATCGGCACGCTGTCGCGTGTCAACTTCGAAGTCTGGGACCTGGAGCACGCTCCCGAGGCGCTCGGGCAAGAGCTGCTGGACGAAATCACCGGCTCGATCTCTCCGGTCTCGCGAGTGGCTTCGTCGAGCGAAGTCGTAACGTACGCAACCGTCAACGATGTCAGGCAGTTCCCTGCGCTCATCATTGGGGCCTACAGCGACCGATCGATCAGCAGCAGTGGAGAAGCGGTTGTTCGCTACGCTTTGCTGTCTACGATCGCGGCCGGCGTGCTAATGCTGCTCGTCCTGCTCCGCGTTCTACAAGTGCTCGTCCTAGCACCCATCACGCGCTTCACCGAGCAGGCTCTCCACGTCGGTAAGACCGATGACACGACCGTACGGCTTGAGCTGGATCGCACCGACGAAATTGGGATGCTGTCGAAAGAATTCGACAGCATGCTCTCCAAGCTCGCTGGCTCGCGTTCCGCCCTGGTCGAGTCGGCCCGTTCGGCTGGAATGTCAGAGATCGCTACCGGCATCCTTCACAACGTCGGCAATGTCCTCAACTCCGTTGGAGTCGCCGGCTCATTGATCGAACGCAAGCTGCACAAGAGCCCCGTACAGAAACTCAAAGCCGTCGTCGAACTCTTACAGCAGCACGAGGGTGACCTGACCGGCTTCCTCACCAACGATCCGCGCGGCAGTCAGCTATTGCCTGTCCTGGAGAGCCTCCACCAGTTGCTCGAGGGAGATCGCAGCGAGAGTCTCGAAGAAATCTCGACCTTGAACGCTGGCCTGGAACACATCCGCGGTCTGGTGGCCTCCCAACAGGCCTTTGCTCGTCGGTCCGACGTTCGCGAAGTGCTCAAGCTTGAGGACATTGTAGAAGAGGCCCTGTCCATCTGCGAAAGATCCGGTGCCACCACGCGCCACGTTCGCATCGAACAGGACCACGAGGCCATTCCGGCGTTCCCGATCGACCGTCACAAGTCGCTTGAGATCCTGGTCAACCTGTTGCGCAATGCCTACCAATCGGTCCAGGCACAAGAGCCCCGCGACCCCTGCATTCAGATCTCGATTCGCGCCCTGGACGAGAGCACGACCCGTGTTTCGGTAACCGATAACGGAGTCGGCATCGCTAAGGAAAACCTCGAGCGAATTTTCAATCACGGCTTCACCACGAAGCCGGACGGACATGGCTTTGGCCTGCATTCCGCCGCCAACTCGGCCGGCGAAATGGAGTGTCACCTCCACGTCGACAGCCCCGGCGCCGGCCAGGGCGCCACTTTCCACTTGGACTTGCCACGCCTCGCTCAGGCAGTAGATCCCCATCGGGCCGCTTAGGACGGCCCTTTCCAATCTGAGACACCCTTTGCTCCGATGAAACCTAAGAATCGTTTCCGAATCCTCGTAGTGGACGACAACCCCGCTATCCATGAGGATTTCCGCAAGATTCTCGACATGGGAAATTCGGCAACCTCTAAGGCCGATAACATCCTCGACGCGTTCCTGTCGGACCCTGCGCAGAGTCGCGAGTCTGGTGAATCCGCGGGTGGCTTTGAACCTAAGAACTTCGAAATCGTGTCCGCTCACCAAGGGCAGGAAGCCCTAGAGTTGATCGAGCAGTCGCTCCTCGAGGGGAATCCGTTCTCGCTGGCCTTCGTCGATGTTCGTATGCCTCCCGGCTGGGATGGCGTTCAAACGCTCGAGAAGATCTTCGCGATCGAGAAGGACATTCAAGCTGTCATCTGTACGGCCTATTCCGACTACAGCTACGAGGAGATGATGAGCACCCTCGGAGCGTCGGAACGACTGCTGATTCTCAAGAAGCCCTTCGACCCGATCGAAGTCCAGCAGCTCGCCAATGCGATGGTCGAGAAGTGGCAGCTGGCCCTGAGCAATCGCGAACGGCTGGAAGAGGTCCGCGCATACGCGGCGAGCCTTGAGACCGTCAACCGCGCATTGACCTCCGACAAGGCGATGGCCGTGGCCTATTCGCGTAGCCGGACCGACTTTGTGGTCGATGCCGGCAAGGCGCTCGCTAGCCCCCTCCAGGCGCTCCGAAGTTCACCCGAGTTGGCGGCCAACCTGATGCCGTTCGTCTCTGAACTCGAGCTGATCGTCGCTCAGATGTCCCGCCTAGCCGAACTAGAAGGAGGGCTTCAGTGCAGTTCGCTCGAAGAGGGAGCCTGTCGCCCCCACTTTGAAGCACCTCTGGAACACGCTCGTGCTTTCGCCGCCGAGCGAGGTGTCGAGTTCAAAGTCACCGGGTTGGAAGACCTTCCGGATCTTGCAAACCTGGACGGGGCCATGGTTGAAGAGCTAATCACTCATCTCTTTGAGGGCGCCATCGACGTCTGCCCGGCGGCTAGCGTCTCCGCCGAGATTGGCTTTGAAAACGACCCCGGGAGCAGCGGGGCACCCCTGCGCATCGCGGTGACCATCGACGGGCTTGAGCTCGATCCGACCGGAAAGGCGGCCGTCTTCGAGCCCTTCGAAAACAACACGACCAGCCTGCATCTATCGCTGGCCCGGCAGCTCGCGCGGTTGCTTCGCTGGGAGCTGTTTGGCGAGAGCAACGGACCGAACAGCTCACGGCTCATCCTGCGCGCCAAAATCGACACAGGCGCACCTCCCGGCGGATTGCTAGCGGCGGCCTAGGAGGCCTCTCACAAGATCCCCCCCGCCGGCTCCTAGTCGGTGTGGCTCATGGGGCTTGGGGCCTTAGACTCGCCCCCCGTGACCGACAACTCCAACCTCATCGCGAGAGCTCGCGCGGCCCTGCGCGAGCACTTCGGCTTCGAGAACTTCCGCGGCCCGCAGGAACAGGCCGTCCTCGCTGTGCTCGAAGGCCGCGACCTGCTCTTGACGCTCCCGACCGGCGCCGGCAAGTCTCTGGTTTATCAGCTTCCGGCTTTGATCCTGGAAGGCACAACGCTCGTGATCAGTCCCCTGATCGCGTTGATGCAGGATCAAGTGGATGCGCTGCTGCGGCGCGGAATCGCCGCGACGTTCATCAACTCCAGCCTAGACGCTTCCGAGCGCAAGAAACGACTCGCCCGCGCCTCACGCGGTGAATTCGACCTGCTATACGTGACGCCCGAACGCTTCCGCAGCAGGGCGTTCCTCGAAGCGCTCCCCCAACTGAACATCACGCGCCTGGCCGTCGACGAAGCCCACTGCATCAGCCATTGGGGGCACGACTTCCGTCCGGACTACTCTCGACTCGGAGAAGCCCGCGCCAAGCTCCATGGCGTGCCCACCTCGGCGGTCACCGCCACCGCCACGCCGCGGGTGGCCGAGGACATCGTGGATTCCCTGGGGCTCTCGAACCCGCTCATCCTGCGCAATGGCATCGAGCGCCCGCGCCTGTTCCTGGCCGCCACTTCCGTCGACCACGCCGAAGACAAACTTCCGGTTCTTCTCGATCGCCTAGAGTCCATCGACGGCGCTGGCATCGTCTACTCGACGCTGATTCGCGACCTCGAGCAACTCGAGTCTGAACTCCGCCGGCGCGGGCGCCCTGTTCTGGTCTATCACGGCAAGCTCTCGGCCCGGGAGCGGCGCGCCTCCCAGGAGCGCTTCATGTCTTCGAAAGACCAAATTGTCCTAGCCACAAACGCGTTCGGCATGGGCGTCGACAAGGAGGACATCCGCTTTGTTCTCCACGCTCAAGTTCCGCGCACCCTCGAGGCTTGGACCCAGGAGACCGGCCGCGCGGGTCGCGACGGAAAGCCCGCCTGGTGCGAAACACTGTTTTTCGGCGAAGATGTCGCGCTCCAGCAGAACTTCATCGGTTGGGCCAACCCCGATCGCGAGTACATCCTCGGTGTCTTCGAGACCCTCCGGGCTTGGGGCGAGCGCCTTCAAGCCAAAGACCTGGACGATCTGCGCGACGAGCTCCTCGTCCGCCAGCGCCACGACCATCGAGTCTCGATCAGCCTCAAGTGGCTGGAGGTCCTCGGCATTACCGAAGGCTCCTTCGAAGCTCACAACCTGCGCGTCGTGCGCGACCTCGAACCCGGTGAACTCCCCGATTTCGTCGGCAGCGAGAAAAAGCTGCGCGGCGACCTGGAAGGCCTGCTCGGAATGACGCGCTTCGCCACGCAGACCGAATGCTGCCGGCGCGTGCTGCTTGCCGAACACTTCAAACTCGATGCCCCGGCTCGCCCCTGCGGGGCCTGCGATGTGTGCGCGAACGGCGATGTGTGGCGGCGGGAACACTTCGAGCGTCGCGCCGCGGTCGTCGCCGAACCGACCTCCGCCCCCCACTCCTCGGACACCCCCTTCGCCCGCGGCGACTGGGTGCGCGTCGACGGCCGCCATCTGGGTCAGGTGGTCGGTATCCATGGTGAAGGCAAGAGCCTGCGCATCGAAGTCGAGAGCATCGGCGACTTCCGGCGTCGCAAGGTCGACCCCAAACGTTCGAAAATCGAACCACTCGAGAACGACTGAGCGAGTACCGCGTTCCGCTGCTTCTCCCTCAAGCGCCTGGAGACTCCTGAATCTCCCAGAGTGATCCAGCGTGCCGCTCACGGAGACCACCTTCCGGCGAGGAACGCGCGCGGGCCGGCATCGCTGGCGGTCGCTTTCGCGCCCATCGGCCTGACCCTTCGCCCCGAATTCCCCCTCCGAATCGGGCCAGAATTCCGGCCCGCTGCTGCTCAGAGCCGCCGAATCAACTCGGGGAGTAGGGCCCGGGCCAGGATCAGGTTGCCCTCGGCACCGAAGTGGCAGGAGTCCTGATAGAGGGTTTGCTCACACTCCGCGAAAACCCTCGAGGCGTCGAAAAAGGCGATCCCGTCGCGCTGCAGGCGTTTCCCCGCAGCCCGCATTCGAGGGTAGCCCTCTTGAACGCCCCGGATCCATGCCTTGATGGCCTTCCCCGTTCGTTGCTCCTGCTCGCTGATCGGTTTTGCGCCGGGATCGTGCAAGGTCGGCTGCAGAACGTGCAGGTAGTCAACTCCGAGGGCGGCGAGCAGCCCGTGCAGGGCGCGAGAACTGTCCTCCCAGATCTGCACGGCTCGGTCGGCTTCCTGCTCCACGGGCGGAGCCGCCGGCCCGCGCAGGAACTTGTCCGTGTTTTCCGCGACCAAACGCGTGTATTCAGCCTGCGCCGTGTGGAATTCGGCCTCAGCAGACTGAAGGCGAGCGCTGACGAACAGCCCCGTGATAGCGAGCTGCTCGAGATACCAGCGCTTGCACAAGCGGTCGATCCGGGCGATTCGTTCCTGGGCGGACCGCATGGCAACCAAAGCGCGCAACGCAACCGGTGAATTCATCGAGTTCTTGGCGAGCGGCGTCCAACTCGAGATCGACGGATAGGTCGGATGGGTGCCGGCCTCGACATTTTGAAAGGCGAGGGCGACTTCGTTGAACCCGTCGAGGTTCAGAACGAGATCGGGGGGATCCAGCAGCGTCAGGAGGTGGGCGATGAGCGTGACCTGCTGGGGCTGCTTGTAGGCACCGACCCCAAAGTCAAGGATGCGTGCCCCCCGCTCAGCGAGCGCCGGTTGCGCCCGAAGTCCGCGCTCCAAGAACCCGACGGCAGGCACCTTTGGGGCTGCGAAAACCGAAGCGACCGAACCTCCGACGACCCAGATCTCGTAGGAATCGTCTGGGGTCCGTTCCAGCTCGGCTTCGAACATTCCCTGCACTCGACCGGTGGTCCAACCGGTGTAGGGGTGCAGGAACCGCCTCGCGTGGAGCACACCCGCCAGAGGCTCAGTGCCTTGGCCGCTCCGCTCCTCGGAAGGAACGATCGCCCGGGCGATCGCCTCCCGGACTTGGCGACTCGCGCCGGCCGAGTAGCCGTCTGCAAGAACGGCAGCCCCCGCACGCACCGCTCCCTCAGCCAGAACGAGGCCCAGAAGGACAGCGAGCAAGCGGCAAAGCGTCTTCTTCATCGGCAAGCGAGCAGCTTAGCGCTTTGATCCGGCGGATCGCGCGGGAGCGCAGCATTCTCGGACATCACCTACCAGCCCAACGGAAAGGTGGCGGCAGGATGGTGCCAGGTCGGACGTCCAGAGCCACCGCCGGCCGCAGGGCCCCTTCCATTCGATCTGGCACCAGCCTGCCGCCACCTCACCTAGGCGGAGCCGCCCTCTCGCTATCGGTCTAGGCCGCGCCGCGCTGCGCTTGGCGTTCGAGCATGGCGCGTGCCTGATCGGCGGGTACAGGTGGCGAGAACAGGAATCCTTGGACTTCGTCGCACTGCATGACACGCAGAAACGAGAGTTGGCTGCGCGTTTCAACGCCTTCGGCGATGACCTTCAACTTCAAACTGCGCCCCATCAGGATGATGGAGGTTGAAATCGAGGCGTCGTCGGGATTCGTGTTCACCTCGGTGATGAACGAACGATCGATTTTCAGCGCGTCGATCGGGAACCGCTTGAGGTAAGCCAGGCTTGAGTAGCCGGTGCCGAAGTCGTCGATCGAAATCTTGATCCCATGCTGCTTGAAGCGGTTGAGGATCCCGACAGCCTTGTCGGCCTCCTCCATCAGCATGCTCTCGGTCAATTCAAGCTCGACATAGCGTGGATCAAGACCGGTGCCCTGGATGGCCTCGAGGACAGAGCCGTAAAGATTGGGATCGCGAAACTGGACCGAGGACAGATTGACTGCCATCAGGATCGGCGGGAGGCCAGCGTGCTGCCAGGAAAGACTGTCCTCACAAGCACGGCGCAAGACGAAGTCGCCGATCGGGCCGATCAAACCGGTGTCTTCGGCAAGTGGGATGAACTGTCCGGGTGAAACCATGCCCAGCTCGGGGTGGCGCCAGCGGACGAGCGCTTCCATACCCACGATCCGCTCGGTCGCAATCTCGACCTTCGGCTGATAGTAGACGAGCAGCTCTTCGTCGCGGAGCGCACGGCGCAGTGCAGACTCCATGGAGAGCATTTCGAGCGCGGCCGAGTTCATCGACTCGGAGCTGTAGCGCACGCTGTTGATGCCGTCCTCCCGCGCCCGGCGCGCGGCGCGCTCCGCAGAGGACAGTAGGTCGGCCGAGTCCGCCGAATCGTGCGGGAACAGCGAGACACCAATAAAGAAACCCGGAAGGAAATTCGTGCCTTCGATGTCCATCGACTGGGTGAGCAGCTCGAGCAGGCGACGGCCCACATTCGAGGCATCGTGTGCGCGGCGCAGTTCGAGCATCAGCAAGAAACGCTGTCGCCCAAGTGCTGTGATTTGCAGGTCACCGGTCTCGTCGATGACGCGGGCCATGACGTCGCGATCGCGGAGACTCGAGCGCAGACGCTCGATCAGCCGGCTGCACAGTTCTTCGCGGCCCGCGGCGGACAGACCCGAGTTGCTTGGCGTGCCGCTGGTCAGCTCCAGACAAAGGACGGCAATGGTCGTACCCCGTCGTTCGGCTTGGGGCAGAAGGCGGGCAAGAGTGTGCGAGAACTCTTCACGATCCCGTGCGTAGCCAGAAACCTCGTCGGTCTCGATCAAAGAGGAATGGCGCAGGAGCACCTGCTCGGGATCGACTTCACCCGAGGTGCACAGAGCTATGAAGCTCGGTGTGTGCCCGTCCAGGGACTCGGCCGCGGCTGTCGCTGTCTCACTTGAGATGCAGGCCACACCCTTCGCTTCGAGCCACGCTACCAGCGCGTCCCGCTCAGACCCCCCGGGCCCGAGGACGAGGGCGGGGCCTGAAGGCGACTGGGGGAGTTGGGGAGGACTTTGGTCCACGATCTGGGAGGAACCTGGGGGGGGTGACGAGGTGACAATCCGGCCGAGGTGACCAGAGTTGCGCCGAGGAAGCCGGATGCGACTCCCTCCCCTTCGTCCAGGAGGACCCGCATGGTCCAATCCAACCGTGGGCAACTTCTCTAAATCGGTCCGCCTGTGGACCCTGCTGCTGATCGTCCCGGCTACGGCCTGCTCTGCGACCCGCTCCCCCGCAGGGGTGGTGGACGCTGAGCCGGCGGCTCTGTCGGCCTCTTTCCGTCCTGGACCTCTGCTCTCGCCGGAGGCCGGCGTGGGGCTAGAAATCGCCCCCATAGCGGCCGGAGCGGTGGTCCGCGTCGCTTCGGTGCCCGGGGAGACGCCTGCCGACCCGAGCGGAAACCCCTTGGATCTCATCACGCGGTTCGTGGCCGCGCCGGCCCAAGCCAAACCGTGGCTCGCCACGAGCGAGCGTCTCGCGCGCTGGGAACGGCTTTCGCCCGGAGCTCACGCGAATCTAGCCGACCCGGTGGACAGCCTCGAGCTGGCCTTTCCGGCCGGATCGACCGCGCTGGTACCGCTTCCCCCAGGTTTTGGGATCTGCACCCTGCGCCTGGGAGCCCAATCCAGCCGCGAGCTGGAAGTCGCGCTGGCCCTGGGAGATCCGGACGATCCCCATGTGGCCCTGCTCGAAGTCCGCCCCCGAACCGACGGAGAGGCCCTGCTGCTCCTATACACCCCCCCGCCGCAACCGGGCGTGGAAACCCCAGCACCACGCTGGCTGCTTGAGATCCGTGCGGTCCCTGTGGCCGACCTCGAGGACGGCTACGCCGGTCTGGCCGCCGCCAGCGAGCAAGTCGCAAGCTCCGGGGTTCGAACGAGCACCCTCAATCGAGAGCAACAAGCCCTCGACTTGGCTTTGGAAGCTGTACGCGGTGGAAGCGGCAGCCGCCCGGCCGTGGTTCACCTCGCGCGCCTGCTGCGCGCGCCTTTCGCCGCGGACCTCGCGCTGATCGCAACGAAAGCCGAGCTGGAGGGATATATCGAATCCGCTGGGGAGAATTTCCGCGAGCAGTTCAGCGACTCGCCCATCGAGCCCGCTTCTGCTGCGTTGGCCCTGGAGCGGAATGCCTACCGGTTCGCCCTGGAGACTGTTGCAGCCGCTGCTAACCCAACGAGCGGCGCGGATCAGGTCGAAGGCTCTAGCTGCGCCAACCTGCTCGAAACTCACGCCGGTCGAGCCTCGGCATTCCCCGACGCGCTCGGCGACCTGCTTGCGCGCGCCACCAGCTTGAGCTCGCTCGAGCAGCTGCTCATCGAAGAAAACCGCCTGTGGCTCAGCGACAACGACCCCGCTTCCCGCGTGGTCGCTTTCGACTGGCTCGCACGCCGCAACGCAGAACCGGCAGGGTTCGACCCGCTCGCCTCCAGAACCGAACGGCGCGCTGCGCTCTCCGCCGCGGCCGAAGCCGCAGCCAACGGGGAGCTCCCCGCCGGTTCCGAAAACGTCGAAGAGGCCACCAAGGCCACAGGATCTGAGGACCTCGAAGCCAATGGCTGACCCCGCTCCCAAGCCGCGCAAGTGGCGCCGGCGATTCAAGCGCCTGATCCTGATCCTGGCTGTCCTGGCGCTCGTGGTTCGCGTGGCGCTTCCGATCGTGATTCCGAAGGTCCTCACCAGTGTTCTCGCGAAACACGGAATCGACGGTCACCTCGACGACGTGGATCTGGTGCTGCTCGGCGGCTACGTCGAACTGCGCGGCCTCGAACTTCGCGAACAGGCTCCCGAAGGCGAACTCGGTGCGCCGATCGCAGGCCTCGACAGCGTGGTCGCTGACCTCGACGTCAGCGCGCTGTTCACTGGACGCATACGTGTGCACCGTGTCGAGGTCAATGAGGTGGAGGTGTGGGTCGAACGCGACGAGCAGGGAACTTGGAGCTTCGAGAAGTTCCTGCCGCCTCCCGCAGAAGCTGGTGAACAGCAAGTCGCCGAGGCGGAGCCTGATCAGCAACCCACCGAGGAACCTGAGCCAAAACCGGCCAGCTTTGGTCTGCCGTTCGAGCTCGACCAAGTGCGTATCGGATACCTCAGCGGATACATCTCCGACCGCTCCGTGGTCCCTTCTCAGCAGCACAGCTTCGCGCTCCACCTGCGAATCGACCACCTCGGTTCCACCGAGCGCGAAACCAACATCGAATTGGTGGCCGGCGGCACGGCGCTCGACCGGCTCTCGCTCTCGGGTGGCGGCCCGACCGGCGGAACAGAGTTGGCTCTCGGGCTTGAGCTCGATGTTCGCGGACTGCGTACGGGCGAGCTCGCTCCCTGGCTCGCACCGCTTGGGATCGAATCCCTGGCCGAGCGCCTCGACTTCGGCGCCGAGTTCGCTCTCGCCGCGCGCCCACTGCCCGAGGATCCAAACGACGCCAGCCTCACCGCGGTGCTGTCGAAGCTGGTTGCCACCGCAGATAGCGTCGAGCATCTGGCGCTGGGCGAAGCCCGCCTGTCGGCCTCCGCGCTCTTGGGTGACGAACTCCGCATCGATCAAGTGCTGCTCTCCGGACTCTCGGCCCGCGCCGAGATCCTCCCCGACGGTCGCGCCTCCGCGCTCGGCTTAGCGTTCGGGCCGGCCCCCGGTGGCTCCGCCGCTCCCAAGCCACCGAAGAAAAAGTCCGCCCCGAAGCCCGAATCCGACCCCGCCCCAGAAAGCGGCCTGATCCACCTGGTTCGGTTCGATCTCGAGCCCGTTCGATTCGCATTCTCCGACCGCAGCGTCGAACCCCCGGTGGAGCTTGAGCTTGAGATCGAGAGTCGCATGCGCGATCTCAAGCTCGGCGGCATCGACTCACTCAGCGATGCGCTGCCGACGCCTATCGAGCTGACCGTACGCGCTCCGGGCGCGTTTCATCAGCTGGCCCTCGTCGGCGACGCAACCCTGGCCCGCGACGCCTGGCAGGCCGGGTTCGACCTCGAGCTAGACGGGCTCGCTCCCACGGCACTCGAAGGCTACCTGACGGCGGCCGGCATCGAATCCAAGTTCGAGCACGGGCGCCTGACCGCCAACCTCGTGGCCAAGGGCGGTAGCACGCCGGAAGGACGGACCACCGCCGAAGGCGCGCTGACCGAGTTCGAACTGCGCGACGGCGAGCAGCTGTTTGCCGTGGAACGACTTTCGTTCGACGGCCTGGTGAGCGGTCCGGACAAGACCCATGTCGAGCGAGTGGAGATCGCCGGACTCTCGCTGCCCGCGCGCCGCGATGCCGAAGGCGTTCTGCACACCTTTGGCTGCCGCATCGGCGCGGTCGACTCGGCCCCGGGCGTCCCTGCGCCGCAGCCAGCGCCCGTGAAGGCTGGGCCCGCGGAGACTGGACTTGCGGAGCCTGGACCCGTGGAGTCCGTGATCGCGCAGGAGACGGTGGCCGAAGAAACCAGCGTGAAGCCTCTCCCCGAATCCGAGAGCGCCGAGCCTGCGCCGCGCTTTGAACTCGCAACGCTTGTCTTCAGCCAGTCCGCCATCACGTTCCTCGACGAGGGTGTCGACCCGCCGCACGAGTGGCAGATTTCTCCCGCCGAGGTAGGCATCACCAACCTCGAGCTGTTCGGCGGCGAACCCGGCTCGGGCCAATTCTCGGCCCTGTTCGACGTCGCGGGAGTCGCACAAGCGGCCGGACTCTCCGGCGAATTGCGCAACTCAGCTGACGGCCGGGAGCTTGAAGTCGACGCCACCCTCGGCGCGGCTGCGATCGACCTGACCGATCTGACGGCCTACCTGAACCCGCTCGGGATCGACCCGCTGCTGGCGCAGGGCCGCCTGGATGGCAGCCTGAAACTTCGCTCAGCTCCTGACGATGACAGCACGCCAACGGCCCAGATTTCCCTGGAGGGCCTCGCTCTCCGCGATGGCGAACGCGATCTGTGGCGCCTGGGAGAACTGCGTGTGGACGGAGCTCGATTTGGCCCGGAACAGAGCTCTATCGAACAAGTTGCTTTGCGCGACCACAACCTCGAGGTCACGCGCCGCGCTGATGGCCGGCTCGAACTGTTTGGCCTGCTCCTTGGCGGCGAAGTTCCGGCTCCCGAACCCGCGGAAGTCGGCTCAGATGCAGCGCCAACCGTCGCGGCGACCGACTCCGCTCCGAAAGAACCGGCGGCAGATTCAAAGGCCGGCGGCTTTCGACTCGACCGATTGCGTCTCGAACAGGTCGGGGTAACGCTGACCGACCGAACCTTCGACCAACCGCTGGAAGAACGCCTAGAGCTCGCCGTTCGCCTCGACGATTTCCTGTGGCCGGAAGCCACAACGCCCGCGCACCTCGTGCTGGGTCTTGGCGAAGCAGACCGCGAAACGTGGATCGAGCTGGCCGCTGACGTGTTGCCCACTTCCGATCAGTTGAGTCTCTCGAGCGAGCTCCAACTGATGACCTCGCGCTCGGCGACCCTGTCGCGCTACTGGCCGCCGACGCTCACCTCCACAGCCGAAACCCTGTGGTTCGGGGGCCCGCTCGACGTAGAGCTGCGCACGCCTCCTGGCATGCCCATGGGTCTGGAGGTTGCGGTGGACTTGCGCTCGGGCGCCGACGAGACCGCCGGCTCCATGTCGCTCTCGACGCGCATTTCGGCATCGAGCCTGGATGCCGAAACGGGGTTGGTGATCGAAAGCGCCGAATTCGGAGGCGTCGTGGACTCCGGCATCGACGAAAGCGGCGTGCCCTATGCGGCCGGCCTGTCCTTTCTGCCCGCACCGGAAGAGCTTCACCCCGCAACGCCCCCAGCGTCCCCCGAAGAAGTCGTGAGCACCGAGGAACCAGGCCCGGCCGGCCCGGTCCGCCGCGGACCGCGCGAAGCCGCGTTGCTGGTTCTTCCCAAACTTGAACTCAGTGAAGCCCGGCTCCGCGCGGCGGTTCACTTCGAGGACCGGCGCACGCCGGAGGCCGAACCGCTCGATCTGTGGCTCGAACTCGCCAGCAGCGCGCCGATCCAACACCTAGGTGACGATCTGCCCGAAGGCGCACAAAGCTGCCAAGTGACCTTCGAAGTCCTCGCGGAAGCCCAACCGCTGCTGTCCGGTGGCAGCTTCCGCGTAACCGCCACTCCGCTCGATGAACATCCTCATCTCGAAGCCGTTGGCACCATCGAACACCTGTACGGAACCCGGCTTGTCGACGTCTCCCCCACCCTGGCCGAGACCGTCGACGCGAGTGCCTTCGAAGACGGTCGCTTCGACCTGAACTGGGTCGCCGAATGGGAGCGTTCCAGCGCTGGCGGGGTCGCGCTCGAGTCCACGCTCGGCCCGATCGCCCTGCGAGCCGAACAAGAAGGCCCGATCTTGCTCGGGCTCGACGAGCTCCATGTCAGCGCGTCGCGCATCGATCCGGCCGGCGGCCTGGTCCACCTGGAAACCCTGGCCTTCGAAACACCCCGGCTGCACCTGGCTCAAACCCCTGAGGGCAGCGGACTGGCCGGTCTGTTGTTTCTGAATCCCTCCGCAAACGCAGAAGGCGAAGAACAGGAGGACCCCGTCGAGGAGGAAACCGAAACGACCGAACCCGACGTCTCCGAAGAGGTTGCCGAGGCGCCGGCTGAGAACCCGCTTGAGATTCGGATCGACGAATTGACGGGATCAGGCATCGACGTTCGCATGGTGGATAGCTCACGCGAGATCCCCGTCGTCTTGCCGATCGCGGGTTTGGACTTGGGGGTTGAAGGCTTCACCACGCGTGCGCTCCGCGAACCGATCCCGGTCGCTTACCAACTCCTTCTCGAAGGCGGGGAAGTCGACTTGCCCGAACGCATCGAAGCCAGCTCGGTCGTCGCAGGAGTTCTCGGCGCCGCCGCGTCCGCTGTCGCCGGAACGGAAGGCGATCGGCAAGTTGAACCGCGCAAGCTGTTCGATGAAATCTCCGTCTCCGGGCGAAGCACGCTGCTGGCCAAACCCAAGGGGGTCGCGTCTCTCAATATCCTCGGGTTCGAATTACTCGGCGTCCGAGGCCTCGCCACCGATGGAGGTGTCGAGATCGGAGACGGCATTCTCGACCTGTCCCTGCGCACGAATCTGCGCGGCGAGGAAGGTGCTCGCATCGACCTCAAGCCAAGCCTCGACAACCTCTCACTTTCCGAACCCGCAGAGGGGCCGATTTCGAAGTTTCTGAAGCTGCCCGCCCCCCTCGACACCGTGCTATTTGCCCTCAAAGATGCGGACGGCGAAATCAAGATCCCCTTGTCCTTCGGCGTCGGACCGAGCGGTGTCTCGATCGCCGAAATCACCGGAACGGCCACGGCCGCGCTCGCAAAGGTGATCGCTAGCGCTGTCGCTGCGGCTCCTTTGCGTGTCTCAGGCGCCGTCACCGGCCTGCTCGGCTTCGGCGGTGAGGAGGAAGAGCAGGCCGACCAGGTGTTTGAATTCCAGTTCCCCGCCGGTGTCGCGCGGCTGGACGAAGCTGCGATCGAGCAGCTCTACTTCCTGCGCAACCTGCTTTTTGAGGATCAAACGGCCGGAGTCGTGATCGAGCACGTCATGAGCGTCGCCGACTGGGACCGGGCTACGAAACTCGCCAACCCAAGCGCGCCGGAAGCCCTCGAGTTAGCCGCTGGGCTGCGCGAGGATCTGTCCGACCTACTCGACGAACGCGAGCTCGCGGCCGAACGCGCGCGAACTCGCTACCTCGTCGGCCAGGAAGAAGCCGCCGTCGAACAAACCCAGCGCCTCCTGGCCCTGGACGAAGAATTGGCCGATACACGCCTGGCCCTGGGCGACGTTCTCGCACTCACGCGCCCCGGTGCGGAACGGCGCGCACCACGCCGCACCCGCGCGACGATGACTTCGATCGCCACCACACGTCTGAACGCGGCCGAACAGCTGCTTTCGCCCGCCGTCGGCGAGACCGAAGAAACTCGCCTGATTGTGCGACGCGCGCGCGTTGCCGAACCCGACGAAGAGCAGCGCGCCGCCGCCGGCGAGGCGCCGAGCTCAGGCGGTGTGCTGCTCGTCACTCTCCGGGTCGTCGGTTCCTGACAAGCCGCTCCGCGCAGAGGAATCGCCCCGATCGCGACTGCTAGGCCTTGGCCGGCGGTGCTTGACCAGGCGGCCGAGCATCAGCGCAGCCACAATCCACAGGGCGATCACAGGAATACCTGCGAAGGCCAGCGCGCCGCCCGCCAGCCAGGTCGGGCGGTGCACTTCAAGCCAGCCCTTGCCCGCATCCACGGCGTTGGCTCCAGCCGAGTCTCCGCCGCGATAGACGACCGTGTCGATGAAATTTTTCGAGGCAAATTTCTGCTCGCGAGAGACGAGCGTGAACAGGAATTCCTTGGTCGGCTTGGAGAGCGAGTAGCTAGTTCCACGCCAGGCGACAGTTGCGACGAACAGCACCGGCAACAACGCCTCGGATTCCAGGCCAGCGGCTTGCAAGCCGCCCAAGGTCGCGAAGACGAGGCCCGCGACGATCGGCAGGGCTGCCAAGGTGAAGCCGACTCCGATGCGCTTCATCAGCCACGCCGAAAGGAACAGTTGAGACAACAGCGCATAGCCGTTTGTCCATGTGTTGATGCCAGCGTAGAACGAAGTTCGCTCGCCGCGGTCGGTGATGGCCTCGTTCAGGATCGTGGATTGGATTTGATAGCGAAAGGCTCCCGCAACGCTGGCCAGGACCATGTACAGCACGATCGCGAGCAACGTCTTCGACCGGAACACGACGCCGATGCCGGCAAGCACGCCCTTGCCCGGCGGTCGATCGTCGCCGACGGTGCTCGGTCCGTGGTCCACAAACAAGATCCCCAGCGCGGCAGCGGTCAGCAGGCCGGCAGGAAGCCACAGAAGCTGATTCAACTCGAAATGCAGCGGAAGAAATTCCATCGCCTTCGAGGCGGCTAATCCGCCGAGAGTTCCCGCGGCTGCAATCGGTCCGAACCACCGACTGGCTTCCTCGGACCTGAATACGTCGGCCAAGTAGCTCCACATCACGCTGACGGCAAACAGCGTGTACATACTCATGAACACGTACAGAGCTTGCTCGGCTAGGACGCGCGCCCGCGAAGCGGCGAGCGGTTGGCCGTCGGGGCCGACTTCCGCGCTACCCAGGTTCGGAAGCAAGACCGCGAAGCCGATCAGCGCGCTGATCAAAACGAAGTAGGTTCCAGCGCACAGGGCTTTGCGCTTCAGATGCCGAGCGGCAAAGGCGAACATCGGCGAGAGCACCAGCATCACCAGGAACCCCCGTGTCCACAGCTTGGCGATCACATCCGGATCAAAGGTGGCGATCTCCTCGCGCAAGGGCCGCAGGCAGTACCAAGACCCGAGCACCAGGAAGTGCAGGGCGAAGGCCAGGATCAGCCGGGCCTTCAAGGGTCGGCGCCCATCCGGAGTAGACCCCAGGGTCTCAGGCGTTTCCGGGGCGATAGGGGGGTCCTGTTCAGGCACTTTTGGAATGGAAGCGGGTCTGATCCGAAGGCTGCTCGTGCGTGCCCGAGGGCCGCTCGGGGTGTCCGGCGATCCGCACCATGCCCGGACCGCCCCTCTGCGCACACTACCGCGTTCCGTTTCCTCGACCCTCCAGCCAACCCGAGTTCCATCCCCATGCCCTGCCCCCCCTCCCCCAGCCGGCGCGACCTCCTCTTGGCCGCCAGCTCGACGCTGGCCCTCGGCTCGCTGGCTTCTGCGGCGCCGGGTCGCACGCGGGCTCGTTCCTCCCGCGCGCGCCAGGACGGCGAGCCCAACAAGACGATGCTGATCCTGGGTGGAACCGGATTCCTCGGACCCCACATCATCGAAGCTGCGCTCGAGTCCGGCTATGAGGTCACCCTGTTCAATCGCGGGCAAACCAACCCGCACTTGTTTGAGGACCTCGAAAAACTCGTCGGCGACCGCGATCCGCAAAAGGGCGAAGGCCTCAGAGCCCTCGAAGGCGATCGCACCTGGGACTGCGTTGTCGACACCACCAGTTACGTGCCGCGCCTGACCAAGGCGGTCACCGAGCTGCTTGCGGGTCGGACTCGGCACTACCACCTGGTATCAACGGTCTCCACCTACGCGGACTTCGACGCCGATGAGATCGACGAGTCTTACCCGCTTGCCGAACTGGAAGACCCCACCACCGAAAACGTGCAGGCCAACTACGGCGGGCTCAAGGTGCTTTGCGAGCAGGCTGCAGAACAAGCGCTTCCCGGCCAGGTCTCGATCACCCGACCGGGCTTGATTGTCGGCCCCGGCGACCCGACCGGACGGTTCACCTACTGGCCGGTCCATGGCAGCTCAGGCGGCGAGTTGATCGCTCCCGGCTCGCCCGATGACCCGGTTCAATTCATCGACGTCCGCGACCTCGCCGCGCTGATCGTCCGCATGTTGGACGAAGATTCGACCACCACCGTGAACGCAGTCGGACCAACCCATGGGTCGACCATGGGCGAACTCGCCTACGCCAGCCGAGCGGTCGGCACCGAGCCCACGCGAGTCACCTGGATCGGAAACGACGACCTAGAGAAACTGGACCTCCGCCCCTGGCGCGACATTCCGGTTTGGACGCCCTCGACCGGCGATCTCCGTGGGCTTTCACGCGTGTCCGCCACGGCGGCGATCGCCGCGGGACTCACCAGCCGCCCGGTCGCCGAAACCCTGGGCGACACGCTCGCCTGGTACCGCGAGCTCCCGGCGGACAGCGGTTCGCGCCGCCTCGCCGGCCTAGACACCGAGCGTCAGTCCGAGCGTCTCGCCGCCTGGCGCGAAGTGCCGGCCGGCGAGTAGCTCGCTCGGCGGCCTGGCGTCGCAGGCATGCGGATCCACTCTGGGCGCGGCTAGACCTGATTGGCTCGACGATCCAATCCAGGGCCAATCCAGGGGCCCCCTTCAAGAGGGAGTTCGGTTCTCGAGAAAAGTCGCCACTTGACCGAAGAACTGGCGCAAAAACTCCGCGACGTCGCCTGGGAGCTCGACCTCGTCCAGGCTCGCACTCATCAACTCGACCCAACGATCGCGCGCGGTCCGGTCGATCGCAAACGGAGCATGCCGCATCCGCAACCGCGGATGTCCGCGCGATTCGATGTAACGATTCGGACCGCCGAGTCGCCCGATCAGAAAATCGCGCAGGCGCTGCTCCGCGCCCTCGAAGTCATGTTCGGGGTACATCGGGCCCAGAATGTCATCGCCGCGGACGCGGCGGTAGAAACCGGCAACGAGGCGTTCAAATCCGTCCTCTCCGATGCGTGCGTAAACATCCAATTCCATAGCGGGACCCCATGCGAGAATGCTGGCTCGAGTTCCGGGGGCCACAGGCTACCGGACCTGGGAGCCGGACGGCAGTCCGGAATCGCGCTCGATGGCTGCTGAGCGTAGCCGAGCGCCTAGACTCCCCTAGCTACTCATAGCCCCTCTCCTCCTTGGACCGCCTCGTCGCGGTGCCTCCTATGACTCAACTGACCTTCTGCGGCGCCGCTGGCACCGTGACCGGTTCCTGTTCGCTCGTCGAGAGTGCCGGCACGAAGTTCCTCGTGGATTGCGGCCTGTTTCAAGGCAACAAGACGGCTGCCGAACTCAATCGGGAGCCGTTCCCGTTCGACGCGCGCGACATCGACTTCCTGGTGTTGACGCATGCGCACATCGATCATTCAGGGCTTGTTCCGAAGCTGATGCGAGCTGGGTTCCGTGGGTCGATCCTCGCGACACGTGCCACGTGCGAGCTGCTCGATTACATGCTGCGCGACAGCGCTGGAATTCAGGAGTCGAATCTGGAGCGCATCAACCGCAAGCGTGAGCGACGCGGCCAAGAGCCGCTCGAGGCGCTGTACGGCATGGAGGATGCCGAGGCCGCGCTTGAGTCCCTGCAGGCCATCGAATACGAAAACTGGTATGAGCCGGCCAAGGGAATCGGACTGCGGTTTTGGAACGCCGGGCACATCCTGGGTTCCGCTTCGGCCGAGCTGCGGCTCGACGAAGGGAAAAACCCTCTGCGGCTGTTGTTTTCGGGAGACCTAGGGCCGGAGGAGAAAGCCTTCCACCCAGACCCGGATGCGCCCGAGGGCTTCGATTACGTAGTGTGCGAGAGCACCTACGGGGATCGCGAACGCGGCGACTACACGCTCAAAGGGCGCCGCGATGCACTTCGCAAGGAGTTGCTGGCGGGACTGAAGCGCGGTGGCAACGTGATCATCCCGTCGTTTGCCGTCGAGCGCAGCCAGGAACTTCTGCACGACATCGGCGCGCTCCTGGCCAAAGGCGAACTCCCCAAGGCGGAAGTCTATCTCGACTCGCCACTCGCCAGGAAGGTCACCGAGACGTTCAAGAAATTCGCCCGCGAGCTTCAGGACATAGATGTGGAAGCGGACCAGCTGTTCCGGGACAAGAACTTCCGACTGGTTCAGTCCGTGGACGAGAGCAAGGCGCTCAACAACCTGCGCGGCGGTGCGATCATCATTTCGGCCAGTGGCATGTGCGACGCGGGACGAATTCAGCACCACTTGAAGAACAACATCTTTCGCAAGGATGCGACCGTGTTGTTCGTGGGCTACCAATCTCCGGGAACGCTGGGGCACTACATTTCGCGCGGTTCGAAGGACGTGCGTATCCACGGCAAGTCTTACAAGGTCAAGGCCACGGTCCGGCAGATCGGAAACTACTCGGCGCACGCGGATCGTTCGGAACTCGCCAAGTGGATCACCGAGCGCTCGCCGGTCGCCGGCGGGATTTTCTTGAACCACGGTGAGGATGACGCTCGCGCTGGACTCGCGGACCTGCTTGTGGAGCACGGCCTCGACCGTGATCTGATCCACTTCCCGCACTTCGACGAGAGCTTCGAGCTCGTCGCCGGCGCCCCGAAGTCCAAGGGGCGGACCCGCGAACGAGTCGACGAAGACGCGTTGGTGCGGGATTGGGCCAACGAGCGCGCCGCGTTCGAGGTGGAACTCGCCAACCGGCTCGAAGCCATGACCAGCGATCGGGACCGCAAGGCGCTGATGGCAAAACTGGCCGCCGCGCTCGACTGACCGGGCCCCGGATGGCCTAGCCGAGCGGTTGCCCCCGGTGGGAGGCCGCCGACCGCAGGTTTCGGGTGCGCCTCGGTTCGCGGCGGGAGGCCTGGCAGGAGTGCGCCGGGTATCGCGAACGTGAAGAAGCGGCACCCAATTCGAGATCGCGGTAACCTCGCGGGCTCATCCGTCGCCTTGCTCCTACGAGGACACTTTCCAGGCCATGTGGACTTCCTTTCTATTCGTCGCGCTGACGAGCCCCTACCAGGACTTGGGCCCGCGCAGCGCGGACCAACTCCAAACCGACCTCCGCCAACTCGCGGCGGCACACGCCCAGGTGGCCAGTCACCTGGTAATCGGCACAAGCCTTGGCGGGCGGCCCCTCGAGGGCCTTTCCATCGCTTCTCCGGGCCTGCCCGAATTTGCACCCACGGTGTTGGTCGTCGGAGGAGTCGAAGGCCCGCGCGCTTTCGAGGGCTCGGTGGTCCTGGACCACGCTCGGCGGCTCTGCGAGGAACGCCCCGCTCTACTCGAAGTCGCGCGGGTGATCTGCATCCCGCGGGTCTCGCTGGATGCCGCGGAGTCACGCTTTGAAACCCCAGTTGCGGAGTCGTTTGCCAGCTTCCACGACGCCGACACCGATCGCGACGGCTTGTTCGGGGAGGACCCGCCGGCCGACGTCAACGGTGATGGCCTGGTCACTTGGATGCGGGTTCCCGACCTTGAGGGCCAGCACATCGCCGATCCGCACGATGAGCGCGCAAACGTAAAAGCCGATGCCCAGCTTGGGCAGCGCGGGGCGTTCCGGGTGGTGCCGGAGGGCTTCGACGCCGATGGCGACGAACAAGCGGCCGAAGACGGGCCCTTGGACGGCCGAGTGGACCGCGGTTTCTCGGCAGGTTGGGAAGAACACGAGCCCCACGCAGCTCGGTTTCCCCTCGAAGACTCAGGGGCCAAGGCGCTCGCAGACTTCATGATCGAGCACCCCGAAATCACCATGGTGCTGGTCTACGGCGACGCGGACAACCTGGGTGCTGCGCCCAAAGGCACCGGCAACTCAGGCGGCCGCGTGCCGAGCTCCGGCTGGATGAACGGTGATGCAGAGTGGCTCAAGGCCCTGGGCGAGACCTGGCGCGACGGCCTGGAGAAGGGCGCGCTGCCCAAGCCCGCGGCTCACGCCCCCGAGCCGGGCAGCTTCGCATCATGGGCCTACGAACACCGCGGACTGTGGGTGGTCGCCGGCCGTCTGTGGGACCTACCGCAATCGGCGCCGAAGCCGGCTAAGGAAGACCCGGCGGAAGACGCGCCGATGGAGGATGGGCCGGCGGAGGCGGAGGCAGAGGCGGACAGCGAGGCTGCTGGCTCGGAAGCACCCTCCGAATCAGGCGAGGACGCCGCGGACGAACCCGCTCAACAGAAACAAGCGGATCAGCCCCCTGGCGAGCCCAGCGAGCAGGCCAAGGAGCTCGAGTGGATCGACGCGACCGAACAGAATTGGCGCTTCGTCCCCTGGCAGCCCTTCGACCACCCGCAACTCGGGGCCGTCGAAATCGGTGGGTTCGCGCCGTTCGCTCGCTTCGACCCTCCGGAGGACCAGCGGGAGTCCATCGCGGCCAAGCGCTACGAGTTTCTGACCGGATTGGAAGCCTGGTTGCCGCGCCTTGCTATTTCGAGCCTCGAAGTGGAAGCCAAAGGAACCGGGCTGTTTGAGGTCCGTGCGCACGTCACGAACGAGGGCCGGCTGCCGGTCCTTCCCGAAGCGGGTGTGCGAGCGGAACATCGTCCGCGAGTGATCGTCGAACTGCAGGTTCCGGACGGGGCCGTTTTGGTCGCAGGCAATCCGCGCCAGACCTTCGGAAACCTGAGCGGCGAAGGCGGACGACGGGAATTCGTCTGGCTGCTCGCGGCGGACTCCATCGCAGGGCTCACGGTTCGAGCCAGTGCTCCCCACCTCGGCTCGGTCACGCAGGAGGTGGCCCAATGATCCTCTCAACACTGTTCGCCGCTACGGCCCTTTCCACGCCCGCGCTCCAGACCCAAACGGACCTCCCCGTGCGCCCGGGGCTGGGCATTTCAGCCGAACCCACGGTCCAGCTGGCGTTCAACCGGCTCTACGACACGCAGACCCTGTATAGGCATCTCGATTCGCTGGTCGCGGCCTGGCCCGATCTGTTCTCGGGCGAGAAGATCGGCACGAGCGTCGGAGGCCGTGAACTGCGGGTCTACACCCTGAACGATCCGGCTTCCGGTGCACCGGGGACCAAACCCGCCATGTGGATCGACGCCAACGTACATGGCAACGAGGTGCAAGGCGGCGAGACGATCTTGTATCTCGCCTGGTACGTGCTCGAGAGCCGGGGTAGCAACGAACGTATCGACGAGCTTCTCTCGCGCGTCACCTTTTACTTGTGCCCGACGATCAACCCGGACGGGCGGGATCACTGGTTTGCCGCCGCGAACGGGGCCTCGTCATCTCGCTCGGGAATTTCGCCGATCGACTCCGATGGAGACGGGCTGCTCGACGAAGACCCGACCAACGATCTCGACGGCGATGGGCACGTGGTTCAAATGCGCAAGTACACACCGGGCGAAGGAACCCACCGGTTGCACCCGGAGGACCCGCGCGTCATGGAATTCGTGGGGCAGAGCGCGCCACGCGGACCGGGTGACTGGACGATGCTCGGATCCGAAGGCATCGACGACGACGGAGACGGACGCAAGAACGAAGACGGCGTCGGAGGCTATGACATGAACCGCTCTTGGCCGTCTAGCTGGCAGCCCGGACACGTTCAATTCGGAGCGGGAGCCTATCCCCTGTACTGGCCGGAAACCCGCTGCGTGGCGGACTTCCTGCTCGCCCACCCCGAGGTTGCTGCCGTCCAGTCGTTCCACAACGCAGGTGGCATGATCCTGCGCGGCCCGGGCGACTCGGGTTTCGGCAACTACCCGCGCGCCGACCTGGGCGTGTACGACCAACTAGGCGCGGAGGGCGAGAAGATGCTGCCCTTCTACAACTACTGGGTCATTTGGGATGACCTTTACACCGTGTTCGGGGGCTTTGTGAACTGGGCCTACGAAGGCCTGGGCATCATCGCGTTCACGAACGAGCAGTGGTCCAACGACCGCATCTCTCCCGACAATCGCCTAGAAGACGAGGTCTCTTCGCGGCATTGGTTCTCGGACCAGCTCCTGATGGGCGCCGGTTTCGTGGACTGGGCACCCTTCGACCACCCGCTGTACGGCGAAGTCGAGATCGGAGGGTTCGTCAAGGACATCGGCCGGACTCCGCCCGCTTTTCTGATCGAAGAAGAGAGCCACCGCAACGCGATGTTCTGCTTGGTGCACGCCGAGGCTATTCCCGAGGTCGAGCTTCGCGTCGCTCGCATCGAGGAAGTCGGAAGCGGTGTCTTCGCGGTCGATGTCCAGCTCGAAAACACCCAGGCGATTCCGACCCGGACCGCGCGGGCCAGTCAGCGCAAGATTGGCCGGCCCGACGTGATCTCGTTCACCGGGGACGGAATCGAAGTCTTGGCCGTCGGCCGGCGCACAGACAAGTTTCGGCCGACCGAGCTGAATCTGGAGGATGGGCCGGATCCCGCGCGCCTGGTGCGCGAACAGGGCCTGTTCCTCGGGAGCCCCATCGAGCTGCGATACTTCGTGCGCGGCACGGGAAGCTTCACCATCGAGTTCGCGTCCGAAAAAGCCGGCGTAAGTTCCGTGGCCGGCGAACTAGGGAACTGACCCTTCTCCCCACAAAAGCGGTAATACGGTGCCAGGCTCCCGGGCACCGATCTGGCACATGACGCTGCTAGATCGGTGCACGGGTGCCTGGCACCGTATTACCGATGTCACTGGATTGCCGCTTCTGTGGGACACCCCGGGTTCACCGCGCGATCAAGAGCCATCGGTTCGGATCGATCTCGTAGTCGGCTTCGCCGATCTCTAGTTCTCCGCGACCGTCTGTCATTTCGACGCGCACGGTTCGGTCGCCCACCTGGACGTCTACCGGCATGGGAAAGTCGAGTCCTTCCGGTACACGCCAAGCCAACTTCAATACGCCGTCCGCGCGTTCCGTCACCAGTTCGGGCAGCTTGGGCTGACGGAGATAGACCTCAAAAAACCACTCCAATTCGTGCTCCGACACCCGTTCGGCGATCCGCAACAGCTCGTCCGTGGTTGTGATCCGGCAGGCCGACCCATCGGTGGTCTGCTCAAGTTCCTCCTGCGGATAGGCCCACTTCCGCAGAACCCGGAAGAACGCCTCATCCCCAATCAGGTAGCGCAGGCTGTGGCAGATCCACGATCCTTTGAAATAGATATCTCCCGCCGGGGAAGCTTCTCCGCGCGCTCCGAAGTACATCCAGGTCGTGTCTTTTGCTCCGCGCGGGGCCACCGGACCGCGGTTCGCGATCTGCCTGCGATCGAGCTCCATTTTTTGGTTGAGCTCGGCTACGCCAAATTTTCGCTCCAGGTACAGCGCCTGGCAGTAAGTCCCGATGCCTTCGTGGATCCAAAAGTCGTTCCAGTCCCGGGCGGTGACCAAGTTGGCCCACCACTCGTGCGCCAACTCGTGGTGGTGCAACCAGTCGTAGTCAAAATTCGGATCGCCGCGATAGCGGTTGCCGTAGGCGATGATCGATTGGTGCTCCATTCCGAGGTGTGGAGTCTCGACGACGCCGTACTTGTCGCCGCGGAACGGATAGGGCCCAAACACATCTTCATAGAACGCAAGGTGCTCGATGAATTCGGGGAGAATCTTGGCGCCCTCTGCTTTGTTTTCCGGAAGCACCCAATAGGTCACGGGCATCGTCTCGCCGCCCGTGCTCTCATAGTCCTGGGTCAACGTGACATAGGGTGCAATGTTGAGCGCGACCGTGTAATTCGAGATCGGTGTTGTCACGCGCCAGTGGTAGGTGATTTCGTTGCCCGACTTACGGGTCTCGATCAAGCGTCCGTTGCTGGCCACGACCAACGGGCTCGGAACGGTGATCTCCAGATCCATGCCGTCCGGCTCATCCGAAGGATGGTCCTTGCAGGGCCACCAAAGGTCCGCGCCCTCGCCCTGGCAAGTCGTCGCGATCCACGGAGAACCGTCCTTGGTCTTGTCCCAGGTGAAGCCGCCGCGCCACGGGGGCTGCGGTGCCCGGCGCGGCTTGCCGCCGTAGTCCACCTCGACCTCGAAGCTCGTGCCGACTTCGAGCCCTTCGGCGGAGAACGACACGCGCTGGGCGTCGCCACGCTCGAAATCGACCAGCGTCCCGTTCAGGCGCACGGCAGACAGCTCGAGCTCGTCGGCTAGGTCAAAGATCAGCTGGTCGGACTCGGCCACCAGGTCGGCGCGCAGAGTCAGCGTGCCTTCGATCGCGCGCTCCTCAGGATCGACGGCGAGCACAAGACCATAGTGCCGAACGTCGTAGGCCGCCTCCTCCGGCAGCAGCTCGCCGCCTGAGGAGTTCTTGGGCCTTTGGGCCGTCGCCGCAGGGGCGAGAGCGCCGAGAACAGTGAGCGCGAGGAGCGGGAAAGATGCGTACATGGTCGTGGGAGGGGACTGCGGGACCTCTCTATCCTAGGTCGGAGCCCCCGCGAGCGCCTCCCCACGGGATACGCGCTAAGCTCGGAAGTCTATGGGCAGCTCGTTTGCAACCACACGCTGGACTCGAGTGCTGCGCGCTGGTCGAGCGGGTCGCGCGGCACAGTCGAGCCCCAGCGCCAGGGCCGACGCGAGCCTGGCCTTGGAAGAACTTTGCGCGGCCTACTGGCCGGCGCTGCACTCTTACCTGCGAGCCCGCGGTTATCGGGACGCCGATGCCGCAGATATCGTGCAGGGCTTCTTTGAACGGCTGTTCGCTCGCCAAGGGCTTGAGCAAGTAGCCCCCGAGGGTGGGCGATTTCGCGATTGGCTGTTGACCGGCCTCCAAAATTACGCCTCGGACGTAAAGCGAAGCGAAGGGGCTCTCAAGCGTGGGGAAGGT
This sequence comes from uncultured Planctomycetaceae bacterium, assembly GCA_964619265.1. Lineage (GTDB taxonomy): Bacteria > Planctomycetota > UBA1135 > UBA1135 > CAZUCE01. The sequence goes on along the minus strand of CAZUCE010000009.1, from coordinate 5,516 downwards.
CGAGTTCCCGAGTCCCTGGAGCGCTGCCTAGCCGAACGAAACGAGCAGCCGGCCGCTCCTGGCTCATCCGATCCAGCCCAGGTGTTCGAGCAGCGCTGGGTTGGAATCGTGCTCGAGCGATCGCGCCAGCGCGTGCTCGCCGGCTCCAAGGACGAAAATCCCGCCTTGCTCGCCGCCCTGGCGCCGGTCCTAGAAGGGCAGCCGCCGGACCGCGCGGTCCTAGCGAGCCATGGGCTTTCCCCGGTGGCCATCCGGGTTAGGGCGCACCGATTGCGCGAGAAGCTGCGCGGGGCCGTCCTGGCCGAGCTCGGCTCGACCCTGGGGCCCGGTCTCGACATCGAGGGGGAATTGGATCACCTGCTGCGCGCTGCGGGACTTTCCGAAGATCCTGCGTAACGCTCGCCCAAGGCTCCCGTGTTCCCAGGTTAGCCCCCCCTCCGGTCACCCCCATGGACACCCTTCGCCTCCGAGCCGCTACCGCCCGTCTCCTGACCCGCGCCCACAGCGGGCCACGGCCGCCGGCCTCGGGCGAACTGGACCAGCTGGCCGCCCGCGTCCAAGCTGCCCTGCCCCGCTATGCCCTTGAAGAACCCCTGGGGCGCGGAGGCAGCAGCGTCGTGTTCGCCGCGTACGAGGAGCGGCTAGGTCGCGAGGTCGCCCTCAAGGTGTTCGCCGACTTGCCCGGCTCGGAGCCGGCCGCGCGCGAGCGTTTTGCCCGGGAGGCGCGAGCGATGGCCGGCCTCGCCCACCCCAACGTGGTCGTGATCCACGACTTTGGTCAGGCCGAGGAGCTCGACTGGATCGCCATGGAGCGCATCGACGGTGTCACCCTGCGGCAGTTGCTCCTCGACGGCCCGCTGGATGTGGAGGAATTTGCCGGCATCGCGCTGCCGCTGCTGAACGGCATCGAATTCGCTCATTCGCGCGGTGTCGTTCATCGCGATGTAAAGCCCGAGAACATTCTGCTCGACTCCACCGGACACGTGAAGGTGTGCGACTTCGGCATCGCCAAGTGGGCCGGCCCGCAAACCCATTGGCAAACGCGCTCGGGTGTGGCGCTCGGAACCCCGCGCTACCTGGCTCCCGAACAAATCGAAGCCCCAGCGACCGTCGACGAGCGAGCCGACGTCTTCGCACTGGGTGTGGTGCTCTACGAGATGCTCACCGGCGAGGTCCCGGTCGGGCACTTCGAGCCGCCCTCCCAGCGGACCGGTGTCCCGGAAGCTCTCGATCAAGTAGTCCTGCGAGCCATGTCCCGGAAACCTTCCGGTAGGCCGTCGAGCGTTGCGGAGCTCCGCTCGGAGCTGTTGGGGGCTTTGGGTTCCGCGCCGGCTCCGGGCGCCGAACCTGAGACTCTCCGCAACTCCGCCCTCCATCCAACCTCCGGCTGGATCGACCTAGTCTTTTTCTTCGGGGTGTTTGCTTCCTGCATCTTCCCGAACGCGATCGGGAGCCAGTCGCTGCTCAAGGCAGCACCGGCCACGTGGTTCCTGCTCGCGGCCTGGCTCGCCAGCGGCCTCTCCAACGTGAGCCAAGCGAAGATCCTGAATCGGCCCATCCAGCCATTCGTGTCGATCGCCGTTTCTCTGTTTACGGCTGTGTTCGTGGTCCAAATTTTGCGTGGGGATGCGCGACTCTGGTCGTCGTTCACCCCAACCCTGATCTTCGTGCTCACCGCGATTGCCGTCTTCAACCTTGTCAGGATCGCCCATCCCCTGCGCCGGGCCCTCAAGATCCAGAACTCCCGCCGGCCTGACGCCTCCGCGCGCAAGCTCGCGAATCAGACAACCGAAGAGCCAAGAGATCTCCAGATTTTGAGGCTGTGGGAGTCTTCGGTGGGTTGGGATTGGATCGTCTTCGGTGTCGGCGCCATGACCCTCCTGCCGGGTCTGCACGAAGATGGACATCTCATGAGGGTGGCCACCATCTGGATGTTCTTCCCGGTCGTAGCTTTCATCCAAGTGGTCGCAGTAACCTCCTGCCTGGATGCCGGCCGAAGCGCGAGCGCGGCCGCCTACCGAGTGCTCAGCGGATTCTTGTTGCTGACCTTTGGCATCCTTTGGGCCGTCACCGACGGAGTGGACGACCTCGAAAGAAGCGGTGAGATCCTCTATGGACTGCTGATGGGCACCAGCGTGACTTCGATCCTCTCCTCGATCGACTGGTGGAAACGACTCGAAGCCCTCGGATTGCTCGGTGTAGGTTCCACGGAGCCCGCGGAAAGTGAATCCGCAGGAGTAGAGGGCGCCGTGGAGGAGAAGTCCGACGACTGAATTCAGGCCGCTCGCACGTGCTTGCCCTTCACCACGTGATCGGCAACACACGAAGCCGCCCAGGCGTCGGGTTTGAGCCGAACCTCAAAGCCCTGCCCGACACCCATCCCGGCCAGGGAACGCGCGAACTTCGAGGACCGGTGACGCTCGTCGGGGTTCGCGTCGATGTGAACGATGATGGGTCGTCCGGTAACCTCGGTCAGCTCGGTGGCCAACTCGATGGCGAGCTGCGCCTCCTGAAAAAGCCTTTGGGCCAGGGACTTCATGCGCTTCACGCGTGTAGTCCGGTACAGCACGCGACCGCCTTCGCCGGGCTTGACGAGCGCCAGCACGGTGACAAACAAGGTGTGATCGCCGCGCGACTTCGAGTCCGCCCCAACGTGCAAGGCTATTGGTTCGTCAGAGGCCAGGGCGCTGACCGCCGCCCGCGGGTCCTCGGCCCACGCTCCCGATAAGCATCTCCAGTTTTGCATGCTTTCGTTTGTACCTGAGCGGGACCGATTTAGGGGAAATCAGCTTCGCCGGGATTCCCAGCGGCCCATCAGCCGTTCACCAGGGTGAATCCCAGCAGCGCGATGGCACCCTCGCCCACGTCTTCTCCGTCGGTATCTACGTTGATTTCGGCGCCCACACCCAGCGTCAGCTCCAGTCGCCATGGGCCTTCCCCAAGTCGAAATCCGTAGCCCACCTCGACCGTAGGCTGGAGCACAATCACGTCCGTCGTGCCGGTCACCGGCCCCGGATCCTCAAAGTCGATCTCCAGGCTCCACAGATCGATGCGTCCGCCATACAGCCAGCCTTTGCGATCGGGTTCTAGGTAACGACGGTAGCCGACACCGCCGCCGAAGCCTTCCCCCTCCTCGTTCTCGTGGTCGCCGAAGTCCTGGCGATCGGTGATGTTCGCCGCAACCCGCCAGGTGAGCGAGCCGTAGTCGTCCAGGGGAGTCTGGACGTGCACGCCCGGAATGATGCCCGCGGGGTAAGCCTGAAATTCCACTCCAATTGCCGCCGGGGCCGTCGAACAGGCGGCGAGAGGAAACAAACTGGCGAGGAGGGCAAAGCGAAGGGCACGCATGGGGAGTTCGGCGGAGGGAGGCGAAAGGAGAGAGGATCGGTAGACTACGCGCTACGCGGCTGACCTCGAACGGACCGAAGGCCTAGCTTTCCGCCACGGCCGCCAGACGCCCCTCCGGGCCGTCTCCCCCTCCTCTTCGCTCCCCATGAAGTCGCTCCTCGCGATCGTTCTTCCGCTCGTCGTCTGCCCGTCGAGCCCCGGCCTGCCCCAGGGGAGCCTTGCAGGTGAAGTCATGGTCCCCGCCGCGGCACGGCCCTTCGAGCGACCCGCCGAGTGAATCGCGCGATTCGAGACGACACGACTTTGGATCCCAAGCGCCTCGGCCTCGCTCTGGAGACCTTCGACCTGGGCGGAACCGTCCAATCCCTCGAACCCTTCGGGAGTGGCCACATCAACTCGACGTTTCGCTCGAAAGTCCAACCGGAAGGACCGGGCCCCGAAGCCGAGTTTCTCCATCAGCGCCTGAACGAAGAGGTCTTCCGCGACCTCGAGGCGCTCATGGCGAACGTTGACCTCATCACACAGACGCTTGCGGCAAGCGGAACTCGGGGCCTCGAGCTCATTCGGACGCGCGAGGGAGCGGCCTATGCGCGCCTGGAAGGCGCGGCCTGGCGAACCTATCGCTTCGAGCGCGACACCGTCAGTTACAACCGCTGCCCGGGTCCAGAGTTCGCTTACCAAGCGGCCATGGGTTTTGGTGCCTATCAAGCGAGCCTGACCCGCCTCGAACCCGGATCGATCCGAGTCACGATCCGAGACTTCTTCGACGGGCGCAAGCGACTCGAGCAGTTTGACGCGGCCTTCAAGGCGGCGAATCCGGAGCGGGTCCGCGGCCTCGAAAGCGAACTTTCCTTCGCCAAGGAAGGGAGCCGTTTTCTTCTGCCGATCGAATCGGCGATTCGCCGTGGGAAGCTGCCGCCGCGCATCGTTCACGGCGACACCAAGCTGAACAATCTGTTGTTCGAATCCAATGGCCCGCGCGTGCGCTGCGTCGTGGATCTGGACACGACCATGAGCGCCTTTGGTCCCTACGATTTTGGCGACTTGGTGCGCTTCACCGCGTCCACCGCGGCGGAGGACGAAACCGATTTAGCGCTGGTCGACGCGGACCCTCTGCTGCTCCGCGCCCTGACCGATGGCTGGCTGGAGAGCACCCGAAAATTTGCCGCGCCCGCCGAACACGAGCTCCTGGCCGAGGCGGCGGTGCTCGTGACCTACCTGGTCGGACTTCGCTTCCTGACCGATCACCTGGCGGGCGACGTCTACTTTCGTGTTCATCGCCCGGATCAAAACCTGCATCGAGCCCGCGCCCAATTCCAACTTGCGCGGCGCCTCGAAGAGCGCCTCCGGGACCTTGCCCTGTGACCACCCACCCCAGCGAGCGCGAATTGGCGGCCCTTCGCAGACGCGACCCTGTGCTCGGTCGATTCATGAAGACCTGCGAGCCCTTCCCTCGCATGCCGCAACCCAGCCATGCTCGGTTGACGCACTACGAGGTGCTCGCGCGGTCCATCGTGCATCAACAACTCAGCGGCAAAGCCGCGGCAACGATCTGGTCTCGCTGCACGGCACTCGGCGGCGGCCGGTTTCCAAACGCGAAACACCTGAAGGACTTCAGCGACGAAGCCCTGCGCTCGGCCGGCCTTTCCCGGCCCAAACTCCGCGCCTTGCGCTCGTTGGCCGATGCGGTCAACTCGGGGGCCGTACGGCTCAGGACCCTGGGCCGGCTCGAGGATGAACAGATTCTCGATGAACTCGTCCAATTGCACGGGATCGGACGCTGGACGGCTCAGATGTTGCTCATTTTCAAACTCGGTCGCCTGGACGTCCTTCCCGATCAAGATTTGGGCATACAGGAAGGCCTGCGTCGATTGGACGAGCTCGACGAACGACCGACGCCGGCGGAACTTGTCGAGCGCGCCGCGGTCTGGTCGCCCCTGCGCTCGGTGGCCAGCTGGTATCTCTGGCGGCTCGCAGACCAAGCCTGACGAGGTGCTGGCAACACCAGCCCATCGGCTCCGGCCGAACAACTCCGGCAAGTCGCCTCGCTCTTGTCTTGACCGTTTCCGGGGCCGGCCCTTCCAATGAAGAGGTGAGCCGATCGGCCAGGTGCCCTCCACGCTCCCGTAGATGCAGCCGCCGTGACCCCGGGACACCCGCCCCCCTTG
>CAZUCE010000008.1:24638-137660 GCA_964619265.1 uncultured Planctomycetaceae bacterium | reverse complement strand
TGCTGCCTGCTACGCGGCGCTAGACGAATTTACAGACCTACTGATACACCAGCCGCGCCATGCCCGACTGGAAGATCCGGGCACGGACCGGTCACCGCTAGGCGTGGAAAAATTGCACTGGCTCCGTATCCCGGCCCTACTGGGTCGTGATGGACAAGCCGAGCGAGCTCGCTAGCAGGTCGCCGTTGGTTGCGCCGTCCAGCGTGAAGGTCTGGGCGTAGAAGGTTAGCCCCGACATCAGTGTCGATTTCAAGGGTAGGGCCAGAATGCTGCAGCCGTCCGCGTCCAGGGCTCCGGTCACCGTTAGGATCGTCGTGCCCCCTAGATTGGCAACAAGAAGGCCAGGCAGCGGCAAACCGCCAGGGAAAGCGCTTGTCGTGAGCGCGGTCAGGGTCGGCACTCCCGGCCCGCCGCGGGTTGCAAGCAGCAGCGTCGTCCCCGCAAACGGTGTGCTCAGGGGATCCAGACTGGGCGGGGCTCCGGTTGTGTTGCTGTTGGTCGACACCCCGAACTTTGTGGAGAACGGCACCGCGGAAAGAGAATCATAGGCGACGGAGCTGGACTGCCCTGTGTTGCCGTATTCGTCGGCGGACTCCCAAGTCAGGCTCACCGAGCCCACTAGGTTGGCCGGCAGCTCGGCACGGAAGACTTGGCCGCCGGAGTGGACCGCGTCGAACGATCCGATCGAACAGCCATCGACCGCCACGTTCACCTGCGTGGAGTTGTAGGCGGTGATGTAGGTCGGCGCGTTGTCGTAGACCTGGGCGCGCACCGGCAAGACGCCGGGACTCGCGAACTGAACGCCGGGGGCTTCGATCTTCGGGAGGTAGGGGGCCGAGGTGTCGGGGACCTGGGTGAGATTCCGATACAGCCGATTGGCCGAAGAGTTGTCCTCGGCCACCATCACGTCATAGTCACCGTCTCCATCCACGTCGGCCACGTCGCCATCCAGCGACGGCTGGCCACTGACCGTCCCTACCCCGAGCACGCTTACGAGGAGTCCCGTTCCCGTGTTCTCCTTCAGTATGTCGCTCCCCGACCAGGACGCTAGGAAGACGTCAAGATCGCCATCGTTGTCGTAGTCGATGAAGTCGACTTCGTTGTCGTCCAAGCCCGTATCCGGGACCGGACTTTGAAGGAAAGAGAACACGCCGGAAGTCCCACCACTGCTGTCTCCGTTCCGGAACGTCCGGTCGGACCCCGCAAAGCCCAGCCAATTCAATCCGTAAAGGTCCAGGTCTCCGTCTCCGTCCAGATCCCCGAACTCTTGCTCATAGTTTCCACCACCGAGCTCGAACCCGGCCGGGAGTATGTCGTAGGTCACGTCGCGGAAGGACAACCCTCCACTGGACTCCCCCGTTCGGTTGCGAAAGATCCGCGGATCTTGGTCGCGCGATCCGAGGAGAAAATCTAGGTCGAAGTCTCCGTCCAGATCACCCAGTTCACCGTCCAGTCCGTTGCTAGCGATGTCGGCAGTCGCGCCCGTTGTATCGAGGCTACCGTCGAGCTGTAGCCCCTCTGCCCACAGCGCAGGCGAGCCATTGGCCAAGATGATCCCCGGCAGCTGGAAACCTGATGGGTTGAACTCTTCGAATTGGCCCTGGCCATCGTTCAGGAACATCCGCGTGGGTTGTAGCCCCCCAAAACTCGCGCCGTGCTCCACCAAGACCAGATCCAGGTCGCCATCATTGTCCAAGTCCCCAAAGTCTCCGTCGGACGCCCAAGTCAAGTACCCACCTGCAGGACCCACAATCGTCGGCGGTACAGAGGATCCAGCTTGCCCGAGGCCGACCCAGCGAGTGGCCGTCTCGTCAGCGTAGAACCCAAGCTGCCCGCCCTGATCTGCGCCCTGATTGACCCACCAACGGCAGCCTTGAATGGTGATTCCCGAGTGGTTGGCCACGAACAAGTCCACGTCGCCGTCACCGTCGATGTCTGCAAACTCGATGTCGCGGCTTGCGTCAGCTACTGTGGGAAGACGACTCGCCGTGCTGTCTTGGAAAACTCCCGTGACTCCACCCTGCAAGCCGCCGCTATTAATCCAAAGTCTGTTCTGTGAGTTTCCGGAGTCTCCTCCGTCGGCGAAGGCAGCATCCCAGTCGCCGTCGAGATCGACGTCGGCAAAGTCTACGTTCTCCGTGCTATTCTGATTCTCGGCCCCCGAGGGCACGGGAGCAAGTTCAAAGATCTGCTGGGCAAAGCAAGGGGGAGGGGCGCTGACTAGAGGTCCGAGAATCAGAAAAATAGCCTGGGGTCGTTTCATGGTGAATGGGCAAGGAAAGTGAGGTTTCGAGCGAGTCGAGAAGTGCCGAGCCAGAGCATTTTCTCCACACCCAGCTTAGGATACCGTGCCAGAGAAATTCTGCCCGCCTGACTCATGAGCAGCTCCGCATCAATGAGGCGTGGAAAAATTGCTCTGGCACGGTATTCGCGACCGCGAATGGGAGACGAACGTCAGAGTTAGGCCGCAAAGATCGACGAGCAAGCCGGACCGTCTTGCCGAGGATTGCGTGCCATGCCCCATCGGACGTTCCGGGCAGGGACCGCGCACCGCTAGGCGTGGAAAAATTGCACTGGCTCCGTATCTCGGTCCCGGTGGTCTCACCCCCCCGCAGGATAGAGCTGTCGTCGAAGAACTCGTTTGGCTGCGGCAAGCTTCGCGGGGTCTGAGGCGAACTCAAGATCCAGCTCTTGAGCCACACCCCGAGGGTCTGCACCCCGAAGCAGTCGCTCTTCCACCCAAGGTCTTAACTCCTCCTCGACCCCCATCGCGAGGACGCATTTCGACACACGCTGCGACATAGGCCTTGCATCCCAGAGGCGGACCGTTTGATCGCCGGAAGCGGAAGCCAGTTGAGCCCCATCCGGACTCCAAGCGACATCGTGCACGTATCGCTCGTGCCCTTGCAGGACGAACACCAGCTCGTAGGTCTCCCCGTCAAAGAGAAGTACATCACCAGCCCCAGAACCTGCCGCGATTCGAGTTCCGTCCGGACTCCAGGCCACTCCGTACATTTCTCCCTTGTCCGACCCGAATTTACCCAAGACTCGGCCGGTCTCGGCATCGTGAACCGAGCCAAATTCTTGAACCACCGCTAGCCGCTGACCGTCCGGAGAGTAGTCGGACCGATATCCCGCGACTGGGGGATTGAAAGCAACGGGCTGAATCCCCTCCAACGGGATCGGTTTTCCACCTCCTTCTCCTTCGCGAGGATTGAGCACCCCATGGACAAGGTCGGCCACCCGCCGACCGTCGCTGGAGAAAGTAAACCGAGGAGAATCAGCTAGCCCTCCGGCAAGGCGGATCCAATCCGGAGAACCAACCTCTGACGGCCCAACCCCGAACTTCGGAGCACTCGCAAGCTCACGATCCACAAACAGATCGGCGACGTAATAGGCATCGATGCTCACTCGAATTCCAGTCGAGCCAGGGAGCTCACTACCAGCGACCACCAGCCCATGCCCGGTCGCTTTGAGGGTGTACTGGTTAGCCACCATTTGCCACGGAGTGTCCAGCTTGGATGGGCCAGGGCCAATCTCGCCGACCAAGGCACCGTCTGCCGTATTCCAGACTTTGTATTCCTGCACAAAGTCCTGTGAAACAAGAAACTCCCCATCAGGCGTATAGCTGAGGTAGTAGACGTAGGACTCATGGCCTCGCAGGACTTCCGCGTCGTTTCTCGAGAGATCCCAGACGGTCAGGCGCCCATCGCCATGAACAGCCAAGATGTCCCCAGCGGGAGATAGGGCGCAAGCTCCGCGCCCGCCAACGAAAAACTGCCTCAGGACTCGCTGGCCTTCCAGATCCCAGAGGATCAAAGACCCGTCTAAAGTGAGGGTTGCTGCTCGCGAGCCATCGGGTGCCACCGACACACTGAGCACATCCCGCTCAACATGCCCTGCAAGCCGCGCCACGGGGGTTTGGACCTCAAGCCCGGGAGTCAGCTGGTCCAATCGGTACTGATCCACTAGCTGTTGTTCCGTCCCGACCAACAGAACATCGGAGGCCGCGGAGACTCCAGCGCAACGCGTGTAGCTTCGCACCTGAAATCCGAGATGGCTATCGACCACAATAGCCTCCTCTTCCCCGGACTCTCCCTGCAGAGCCGTGACAGTCAAGTTGATCTCCGACGTTTCTGTGATCCGGTCTTCCACGCAGACAAGACGGCGGCCTGAACAAGCCCAGTCCAACTGCAAGACGATGTCCTCCCGTTCGGTCAGAAGCTCTAGGTCCTCGAAGGGTCCAGCAAAAATGCTCGAGGCTTCCTGCACACGCTCGACGGCCACAGCAAACCTCCCCGTGGCTGGATCGATGGCCAGAGCCGAGATGGGATTCTCAAATCCCCTTTCCGCCACCTGGTCCCCTGATTCCGCATCAAAGAGGAGTAGGCGGAACCGGGAATCCACAAGCGCGATCCGATTTCCTTCCGCCGCCAGGAGGTGACCGGAAATACGCCCCTCCCCCTGGAGTCGATGAAGAAGTTCGCCGCTACGGACCCGGAAGACTCCTACGGTTCGATCGTCCAAGGGAGCGACCAAGCACTCACCGCCGCAAGCGAACCTCACGGTGGCCTCCGGCCTCAGCCAACCGTGCTCGATCTCTTGATCTTGCGTGATCACAGACCAGGCGTGATTCTCCAAGCCAGCATTCAAGTAATGCCATTCCCAGCCTCGCTGAGCCTCCGCAATTCCCTGTAGGGCCTGGGATGCGCTCCTCAACTGCCCCCTTTGGAGTAAGGATTCCACGTTCTGCAGCATCAAGCGATAGTTGAGGCTCCTGGCTTCAAAATCTCGCTGCTCTGCATCCTCCCGGAGTCTTCGTTCCTCAAAGCCGAAACGTATCGTTTCCGCAACCCCCAAGGACAGAGCCACAATTGCGATAGCTAGACCGGCGCACAACCCTCGGTGCCTTCGCAGAAGCCGAGAAGTCCGGTACATCAGGCTTGCCGGTCGAGCCTGAATCGGCTTGCGATCCAAATGACGTCGAACGTCAGCCGCAAGCTCTCCGGCTGAGGCATACCTGCGGGCAGGCGACTTCTCCAAGGCATGGGCCACGATCGTGTCCAGGTCGCCCCTCAGACTTGTATCCACACTTAGCAGTCGCGCCGGATCGTCCTGCTGAATCGCTCGCACCGCTTCCGGAATGGGGCGTCCCGTGATGTCGTGGGGTAGTCGACCGGAGAGCAACTGAAAGAGAATGACCCCCAGGGAATAGACATCGCTTGCGGCGCTGAGATTCGCGGAGTCTCCCTGAGCCTGCTCCGGGCTCATGAAAGCGACGGTGCCAATCAACTGCCCAGCATCGGTCAACATGGTGGCCCGGGCCAGGTCGGCATTGGTCGCCCGCGCCACCCCAAAATCAAGGACCTTGGGGGTTCCCTGCTCGGTCACAAGGATGTTCTCAGGCTTCAGGTCCCGATGCACTACGCCGATCTTGTGAGCATGTTCGACGGCATCACACAGTGCTGCGAACAACTTGAGTCGCTGGGCGATGCTCGGTCGCAGCAGCTCCACCCAACGGGTCAAGTGCAAGCCCTCTACGAGCTCCATAACGAAATAGGAGAGAGCAGCATCGCCGTCCTGAAAGGTCCCTGCTTCGTAAATTTGCGCGATCCCAGCGTGCTTTAGACGACCCAGCACTTCCGCTTCAAACCTAAAGCGGGCCAGCCCCTGGCTAGAGCCGCCACCAAACCGCAGTACTTTCAAAGCAACAGAACGCCGAAGGCGCTCTTGACGAGCTTCGTAGACCGTCCCCATCCCCCCTTGGCCCAAGCGTCGAACGATTTTGTAGTCGCCGATTTTCGCAGGCATCGGGCCGGCCACCAGAGACTCCCCTGAATCCAGGATCTGCTCGATCTGTTCCCGGCGTCCATCGAGATTCTCCTCGGAGAACACTCCCGATGCTTGGTCATACTCGACAAGCCGCTCCACTTGACTCCGCAGCTCTTCGTTGGAGCCGCAAGCGTGCTCCACAGCCCCCCTCCTTTCCTCGGCGGGAAGATCCAGGATCCTGCGAAAAATCTCTACGGCCTCTCGCAGATCAACACCCGACTCTCGGTCTGCACCCATAGAGATGAAAGGTCCGGGCCCTAGCTAGCCTCGAGCCCAACAAACCTCAGCAGCTCTCCATACAGCCGAGTCAGAGGCTCCGAACAATCGGTGCTGTCACTCTGCTGATGACCTTTCATGAGAACAATCAAACTTCGGTGGGCGTGGAGTCGATCCACTGGCGCATGCTCGGAACTTAGCCTCGTATTGGAACGCATGGGGCTCTGTCGAGCTACAACCGAATGCTATCCCTCATCAAAACGCCCGAGACCATTCAGGAAGCCGCACGATGGTAGCGCCGGTGCAAGCCAGCAACCTCTGGTCGTGACTTGAGCGGACCCGCTGAGGGCCTTCGACCGGCCGCCCATCGGGCGACGCACCGTCCAGCCCGAGATGGGTTTGCGACCTGCCGCCGTAGCGGTCGTACTCCCCATGAACTGGATCTGGTGGCGCTCGCTGAACACGATCACGTGATCCAGGCATCTGAGTACACCGGGTATACCTTGAAGTGCACGATCCGCTGGGTGCACCCCAAGCACTGCCGCGAGCACGTAGAGAACCTTGAACAATGCGCTAGGCACCTCCAGTACGCGCGCAAGACCCTGCTATGCCAGCGGACGATCGTCTTAGGCTCTGCCAACACGGGTAGAACCCACCAGTGAATCCAGCGTCGACTGAACGCAATCCAGAATCGCAAACTTCCATCCCTGATTGCCGGCCGTGAGAATCCCAACTGAAGGGCTTTGACCTGCTGCCGGACGGCAAGAGTCCTCGAGCGCAAGATCACGCTTCGATCGGCACGTGAAGCGCAAGAGAGGAACTAGGCCGAACACCAGGTTGAGCATGCAACCAAGCCTGGCGCGGCAGTCACAACCTCGCCTTCCAATCCACATTCACGAAGTCAAGAGCCCATCTTGAGGAAACACACCATGGAGACCCTCTATTCTCGGCCGAAGAGGCGTTGGCGTAGAATGGCCCTGCATGCGCGCCAGTCGTTGAAGACGGTGCGTTCCGTGAGAGAGAGCTCCATGGCGACCTCGGGGACGGTCATGCCAGAGAAGTAGCGGAGTTCAAAAACCCGGGCGATCCGAGGGCTTGCCTTCTCTATCTCTTCGAGCACCTCGTGCAGATCCAACAACTCGATCTCTGTCGTTGCATGATCCGCAACCATGCCATCGTGGAGAGTTATCGCTCGTTCGGATCCTCGGCGCTTTTGGCTTTGATTTCGACGAGCATAATCTGCCAGTACCCTTCTCATCGCAGTTGCCGCTACAGCGAAAAAATGCCGTCTCCCCTCCCATTTAGATCGATTTCCGCTTGACCCTAATAACTTAATGTAGGCCTCGTGAGCCAAAGCGGTGGATTGAAGTACGTGATCAGAGCCAGCACTCGCAAACATCTTCCCAGCCAAGCCGCGTAGTTCATCGTAGACCAGGGAAAGCAGCTCGGAGTGCGCTGACCGGTCGCCATCATTGACTCGCTCCAGGAGGGCCGTCACCGAGCCTGCATCAGGGAGGGGGTCTTGAGGGTGAGGATCCAAGGCAGAACGAACTCGGTGAGTACCGATCCTACGTGGTGGGCGCCCGCCGTAGCAAGCCTGCTGAAGACCCTGGTGTCGCTGCATTGCCTAATGTACACGCCGTCTCCGCTTCGCAGAATTCGTTCGGTGTTTCCAGAGGGGAGGCCGCCACGGGCGGCCCCCCCGTTCCCTGGAGCCACCAGAAGTCAGTCATCGAAACTGCCATTGCGCTGCAAGCCGAGCGCTCTTGCGCCGGCTCTGCGTTGCAGAACGCTCGGCAGGGATCGGGCGCTGAGGAAGCTTGCGCAGCGCGGTCTCGCGAGAGAAAGAGGCCCGGGACGAAGCTGCGACGCTTGAACTTCGGAAACTTTTTCAGGGACCTCGGTTGGTTTACGTCTTCCCCCCAGAGCCCCCCTGAAGGCCTCATTCCCGCCTAGGGTTTATCCCCCCCTACCGGCGTTCCCTTACGCCCTTGACAGGTTTCAATTCATGCCTCCTCACACTCTAATTTCCGCAATCACGCTGCTCGGAGCAGCTTCTCCCCTGCTGGCTCAGGGAGCCGACTACAACGGCGACGGCTTTGCCGACCTGGCCGCGGGCGCGCCAGGCGAGTTGTTGTTCTCGGATCCCGGGTCAGGTGCCGTGATCACCATGTTTGGTAGCCCCGCAGGACTGCAGGGCGGTCAGCTCGATTTTCCAGGCCAATTTCCCTTGGTCTCCGCAGGCGCAATCGTACAAGGCGAAGAATTCGGAAAGGTCCTTGCCTCCGGCGATTACAATGGCGACGGGTTCGATGATCTCGCAGTAGGTGTGGAAACGTCCCAGAGCGGCGTTTTTGAAGAAGGCAATCTCTACCTGTTCGAGGGATCGCCAACAGGGCTTGAAAATGACGCCGTATTCGGCGCCTTCGGACTCGGCACTTTAGGCGCTCCTGACCCCCAACGTCGATTGGGTTCGTCGCTCGCCTCTGGAGACATAAACGACGATGGATTCGACGACTTGGTGGTTGGAGAACGAACTCCAGATGACAGCGGGCGAATCCACGTACATTTGGGATCTGTGTTTGGAATTCAGCTCAACCCTACACAGACCTTTGAACAGGGTGGGCCGGGCTTTACGCAACTACTAGACGAAGCCGGGGATCAATTCGGATTCTCTATGACCATCGGAGATTTTGATGGTGATGGCTTCGGCGACCTGGCCTTGAGCCGCCCCGGCGAAGACCCCGTTGGGACGCCCTTAACGGACTCGGGGGCAGTCGATGTCATCTTCGGAAATTCGACCGGCTTGGACATCACAAGAACCCAGTGTTTTGATCAGGACACGACGGGGATCAGTGGCTTTGCGGAGTCTGGCGACCGGTTTGGGTCAGTCCTAATCTCCGGCGATCTAAATGGAGACGGACGAGATGAGCTAATTATCGGAACTCCGAACGAAGCCATCGGTTCCGCTACGGACTCCGGTGTGGTCCAAGTGCTGCTCGGAGCATCGGGCGGCTTGACGACAATAGGTCAGATGTTCATCGAGCCTCTGGATTTTGGCGCTACCTCAATGCCAGGAGAGAAATTCGGTGCTTCGATCAGACTCGTAGACCTCTTCGATGATGGAAGCCCTGAGCTCGTGATAGGCTCCCCTGGGTTCGCCGGGGATGCAGGGGCTGTGTGGTTCATGGTGAACATCGCTGGCACCTTGATTCCGGTCGCCGCTCCCTTCACCGGGACTGGCCTGTTCGCCGATCACGAGTACGGGCTGGCTCTCAGCTCGGGAGATATTGACGGCAACGGCGCCGGCGATCTCGCCATCGGAATTCCCGGTGCCCTATTTGGTAACGACGAAGGCGTGATTCAGATCATCTCGCTGACCTTGAACCAGTTCATCATTCAGGGCCTTCCAGGGGTAACGGATGCCGTCATGCTCGAAGCTGGCGATCGATTCGGCGCGGCCTTCTAGCCTGAGGTTTCGCGGAGTCCTTCGGTTAGGACCTATCGCCTCAGAACCTTCTCCCGCGTAACAGTGCATCCAGGCCCGTTCAGGCCGCCCCCCGGTGATAGCGATGATGCTGACCACCGACTCCGGGGCGAGACCTGAGCGGGCCGGGCTTAGGCTGGCCCGAACGGCCGCCTGTGGGTCCCGAAAACTCCGTAAGGTGGCATAAAGAAGGCCATCCGAGGGTCACCCCTAGAGCTCTCATCAAGCTCAGCCGCGCCAGTTGGAGCGGCGCCGGAATTCCTCGTCGACCCCAAGGGGCAACTTGTTTCTACCCCGAATCAGCTGTGTCGAAGTCCGAACTCTCACTCGAACCGGCTAGAGCGAGCAACCTTGGCGAAGGCGCGACGACCGGCGCGACCGACCCAACCGGAACACTCTTCCGGCTAGGGTCACCCCGCGCCAACCACGCCCACGGCACCGTTACGAGGTTTCGGGCCCCACAGGCCGGACCGCGACCTTCCCGGCAACCAAAGGCGCTCCTCCCCCATCGAAGAGGCTTCGCTTTTGGCTACTCGTCGAATTCGAGGGTCGCGCGCTCCGCGGGCCCGGGGCTGAGATCCCAGCGCTGCAAGATTGCGCCGCTCGGATCGCGCGCGATCACGAGCGTGGTTTGGGGTTGGACGGTCAGTTCCCCAGAGGACTCGGGCTCGAGCCAGTCCACGGCGACGAGCGCGGAGCCCTGGATGGCGTCCACACGCACGAACGGCTGGTCCTTGGGAGCCTCGATCGCGAGGGTCGCCGCCGGAGCGAAGTTGAGGTCCAGCCCGGCGGTAGTTTCTCCTGGCTTGACTTCGATCCGCTCGCGCCGAGCGGCCCAAGCGTTTCCGGCCCGGGCCGATACGTCGTAAAACCCCGGTTCGAGCCGGTCGATGCGATAGCTGTTCTCGCTTGTGTACTGAAGCATTCGGATCGACGCGCGCGGGAGCTCGCGATCGAGTTGCTGACCGGAGCCCGCCGGCGTGAACATCAAGACCCGGCCGACCACGCTTTGGGGCAGGCCGAGGAATCGACCTTCGATCGAACCGCCCGGAGGAAAGCGAACCTCGACGCCGGTGGCCCCAGCTTCGGCGGAGACCGAACTGGAGCGGGCTCCCCCATAGAGCGCGAAAATTCGGTAGGTCCCCGGAGCGAGAGGACGGATGACGAACGATCCATCCTGCCCGGCGAAGTACGTTTCCGCCGGGCCAAGAACCGGAGAACTCGCCACCAACATCGCGCCGGGCAACACCTCGCCCCGGGCGTCGAGGGCGCGACCGCGGATCTCAAGGCTAGGAGCGAGCTCAAGGTCGAGAGTCTTTGATTCACCCGCTTCCAATTGCAGCCATTGCGCCAGGGGCGGCGTTTTTCCAGCAGGAGTCCCCAGGCGCGCAAAGCCGTTCAACCACGGCGCCGGGCCCAGCCACCACTCCCCGGACGAGACATCCTCAAATTCAAAAGCACCGGTGGCGTCCGATTGGATCGCGGCTGCGATCGCGCTCTTTTCGGAAGCCAAGAACAGCTTGGCGTTGGGCCGACCAGCGGGCATCAGCCACAGGTCGATTCCCGCGGCCGGCGAACCATCCGCTGCCCGAACTCGGCCCCCGATCCGGCCGGGATGGCTGATGTCGAACGCCAACCGTGACGTCTGACCCGCCCCGAGGGTCAACGGGCCCTCGATTTGCTCCAGCACGCGGTCCCCTTCGACCAGCGCCACCCGCAGCGGAACCGCGACCGGCAGCTCCACGAACGTAAGCACCTGCCCGCCTTCCACGGGCATCGACCACTCAGGATCAGGCTTCCACGCAAATGGCCGGGTCCCTTGAGCGTCACCCCCCAACCATCGGAACGCCTCGGCCTGGACACGGACGCGAGCGCCTTCCAGATATCTTCCTGCGGCATCGACCGCAACCTCGAGCGTCGCGGCCACCTGCAATCGAACCGATTGCTCGGCCCCCGGTCGATCGTGGTCGAACACCGGCGCCACCAGAGCCGGTGCGCGCCCGGGCGCTTGAACCTTGGCTACCGTCGCCTTCCAAGACGGCAAGGCGAGTTCGAACAATCCACCCAAACGCGAACTCGTTTGGGCCAGCGGATCGCCCTCGGTCTTGGCCCAGCCCCTTTGATCCACCAACTCGATCGACGCTCCAGCGATCGGCCGCCCGTCCTCCGCCCCAAGCACCTGGCCGAACCAAGTGCGGTCCAGTCCCTCCGGCAAGATCAACCGGACCTCCCGCCGTTCGCCTGGAGCCAGAACGGGGATCGTCTGTTTCACCTGGCCGATCCCCATAGCCAACCCGCCGTTTGCCACGACCTCGATCGCCCGGCCCGAGCGGACGAGCACTTCGCGAACGCCGTTGGTGTCGGTTGGTTCGCCCTGCCAAACCGCCCGCTTCGAGCCGGGGTCGTTCAGCAAGTCCTCGGTCTTCAACGAGATGACGCCCGCAAGCGAATCTCCGGTCAAACTCGAAATCGTCTGCAGAACGAGGGTTGCGGCGCTCGTGGGAGCAAGGGCCGCCTCGGATTCCGGGGCCCGGTGCGCTTGCCGCGTTGCCCCTTGTTCGGCCTGAGCCCGAGGCTCCGGGAGCTCCAAACCCAAGCTCACTGGGCTGGCTTGCCCAAGTTCGATCGAGTCCGGCTCGGCCACAGGTTCGCGTTCGAGCAGCCACCAACCTCCAAATCCGATGGCGAGGGTGGCGACTGCGGCCGCGGCGATTTTAGGAACTGCTGTCATGGTCAAACCTCCGAGGGACACAAGGGTTTTCGTCGGCGGCAGTCCCCAGGCCGCAAACGCAGACATCCAGCGCTCCCGGCCGCCGGGCCTGTGGTCCAGCTGCGCCCGCAGCTCGGCCAACCCGCGCGCGAGGCGCGTGTTCACCGTATTCAGGGGCACTCGCAGGCGCTTCGCGATCGCGCGCGGCGGTAGGTCCTCGAGGTAGCGCAGCAACAACGTCGAGCGGTAGGGTTCGCGCAACTCCGTCACCGCCTGGACCAGGGCCCCGTGCAGTTGGGCGCGCTCGAACAGCTCAGCTGTGTCGGGTTGCGCTTCGGGACGGGCGCTAGCTCGCTCGCGCAATACCCGGCGAGCGCGAGCCCGGTGGCGTTGCTTGGCGAGGTTGCGGAGCGTGCCGGCGAACCAACCGGCCGGATTTTCAGGCGAACTCGTGCGCTGGAGCCAAGCGACCCACGCGTCCTGCACCAGGTCGTCGGCCGCAGCGGCGTCGGTCACCAGCTCGGCGGCCAGCCGGCGCAATCGGGCGGTCGGCCCCAGGAGGGCGTCGGAGTTGGGGGTGAACGGGGGATCGGTCATGGGCTTCCAGTATCCCGTTCCCACCACGGGCGAATCCGACTCAGGCAAATCCGAATTCCACCTCGCCTGCGCTGGGGGTACCGAGCCAGAGCATTTTCTCGCGCGCCTAGCTCAGCAAACCCGACACCAGCTCTACCTCTGGGTGCACATTCAAGAGAATCCGGCCATCGGGACCTCGGCCCCACGTTGGCCATAGCTCGAGTCTTCCGTAAGGAGCTTCCGGTGACGGTGAACCACCTTCATTTCAGAGCCTGTGCCCTTCGACCACGCATGGGAAACGGACGTCAGAGTTAGGCCGCAAAGATCGACGAGGAAGCCGGACCGTCTCGCCGAGGATTGCACGCCATGCCCCACTGGTCGCTCCGGGCACGGACCGGGCACCGCTAGGCGTGGAAAAATTGCACTGGCTCCGTATCCATATCACGCCGCTGATAGACCTGGATTCGTCCCCAGAAACGACCGAGCACTCTTGAGGAATTGCGAAGGACGAAAATACCGTGCCAGAGCAATTCTTCCCGCCTGGCTCATGAGCAGCTCCGAATCAATGAGGCGTGGAAAAATTGATCTGGCACGGTACTTTGATTATCGGACGCAGATGGGGACGTCAGTTGTCCAGCGGCTCCACGCCGACTCTTCCAAGCTCGAGTACCTCGCCAGGCGAAACCTCGAGGTCAATATCGAGAAG
Source organism: uncultured Planctomycetaceae bacterium (assembly GCA_964619265.1). GTDB lineage: Bacteria > Planctomycetota > UBA1135 > UBA1135 > CAZUCE01. The sequence goes on along the minus strand of CAZUCE010000008.1, from coordinate 124,133 downwards.
CTGCGAACCATTCTTGTCACGCAGAACAAGTCGTTGGGCCGCGCCCTGGAGGCCGATAAATCCAAAAGCGTCTCCTGAACCAAGTCCGACCTTGCTTTGGTTGGAGCGGAATGGCGGGAAGCCGTCTACGCTGCCCAAACTGCTCTCGCACTCCACCGAGGATATGGAGTCGCCCCCATGGAGACTCCCCCTGATGGTCGCGGTCTTGTCCAGGTGGAGTAGGCCCAGGTCCAGGTTGGAATATGCAGGCTCTATCAAGATATTCGCGTACCAGGAGCTACCCACACGAGCTTCCAAGATGTAGGCGGCATCTGGGCTCAGGTCACCAACCACAAACTCTCCATGCTCACCGAACTCGACCGCCCCGCGGACTGTTCGCCAAAGGTCTGGAAGAATTTCCAGTGCGCCTGAGACCCTAACTTCGCCCTTCTCTGTGGCCGGAATTCCAGATATCCGGCCTGTCACTCGCCTCCCTTCAGGAAGCTCGATGTAGACGTCATAATCGGGGTAGCTTGCGGCCGCCTCGTCCACCGAATACGCCCTCCACTTGGCGGTGACATCACCAATTACCTCTCTCGCCAGCGCCCGATTGAATGAGTACTGGCTCCAGGATCCATCGCGGTAGTCGCACATGACATACTCGGGGGCATATCCATCTGCACTCACCTGAATCCTCCGGAGTATAGAGTGGGAGGGAACGTTGGCTAACGCAAATTCACCGGAGATATCGGTCACAGCACGGAGTGTTCCAAACGAGAATGTCAGGGACACTGAGGCGCCCGGTATCGGCTGACGAGTCGATTGGCTCCGGACGCATCCAACTAGCTGTGTGGTCTCGACCGCTGTCAAGGCAACGGACTGCAGGTTCCCTCCTTGCACATCAATCACAGCAATCGATGAGCGGTAGCTAGAAGACTCCACCCAGAGACCCCATTCTCCCAAGTTTAGCTCCAGGACACTGCTTCCTGAGATTCCTGTGGCGGCTGGGAAGACCAAGGTTCGTGCTTGGCTGACCTCGCTGTCGACAAGCGGCCCAGCCATTATCGCAGCGTCCTCCGGAGACGGCAGTGACCAGGACACATCTACGAATCCCATGGATTCTGAGGCTGGCAGGGGCTCCACCCCCTGGGTAGCCGTGTCATTCACAACCCTGGTCGGCTGCCTGCGCGCTCCGGCTAAGTCGACGGTCTTGTTCACCTCGAAGAGCATGCTTGGCTTCTCTGGCACGGCACTCCTCAACTGGCTATCTGTTTCCAGCGGGTTGCCTATTGTCTCGTGTGAGCACTTACCGGCAAAGAGCACCGCCAAGGAGCATGAGGCAAGAACAAGGACTGTGAGGAATTTCATTGAGCAAATCGGCCAGATGTGTACCCAGGAAACGGGTGGCGGCGCAGCTCCCTGGGCATCCGAGCTAGTCGTTCACGGAGCGATGGGAGTCCAACCAACGTCCGTGTTCAGACGAACGGTCGGACCGGAACCGATGATGTCTCCCTCGGCGGCAGTTGTGGTGTCCCAGTTGCCGGTCGTCGGGTTGAGATTAACGTAGGCGCAGCCAGCGCTGCGCTTTCACTCGTAGTCGGTTGCGTTGGCGGTGGCTTCAGCAAGCAGGGTCCCCAGGAACGTGGCTCCAGCGATTCGAGCGAGCTTCATGATTGCCATGGAAAATTGTCGGTCGCAGGTGAAGTTAAGGTCGAGACATGAGGTGCCTGCGGAAATCTCCCGTCCCACCACAGGAAACGACAAGCGGAAGAAGTTGGGTTGAAGAACTTTGTATGAGTTGTGAAAGCGCTTCCAAGCGCCGCGCTTACGGGGCCTCCAGTAGTCGCCATGTCGCCCCCCCTAACGCCCTTTGTATGCACGATAAAATGGGTTATAGTGCACAGAAATCACGGTAGGAGAGCTGGACCGGGGCGCCCAGAACCGGCCTCCGAAGGAAAACCGTGCCAGGGCAATTCTCCCACGCCTGACTCATGGGCAGCTCCAACTCAATGAGGCGTGGAAAAATTGCTCTGGCACCGTATCCGCGCACTCAAAGGCCGACCTACAAGCAATCCCTCGATTCATAACGAGTAGCCAGGCGCCCGGATCGTCTTGCCGAGGATTGCGCACCATGCCACACTGGACGCTCGGGGCACGGGCGGTCACCGGTAGGCGTGGAAAAAATGCTCTGGCTCCGTACCCCCGACCAGAGGTCGGCGGATGGCACCATCGCTACCATCGGGCGGCCGCCTGAATGCCCCCGGGATGTGTTTTGATGAGGGACAGGGTGACTGCTGTCGCCTCAGTCTGGGTTATGCTGGGTGTGTCATGAAGATGACTAGGTCCATCTCTACTCTGTCGCTCTTGCTCTCGACTAGCTGTTCAGAGGTGCTGCCAACGCTTGAGACGGCAACCCTCGATTTCGATCAGGTCAGCGTACTACCGCTGCTCGAGGGCCAGACGCCCGTGGTGCACGTTGCCGTTGCCGGGGTGGATGGCGGCGTCACGAAAGACATCGCTATGCTCTTGGACTCGGGATCTGCGCTGACGATCATGACCGAATCGGCGGCCCGAAGGGCAGGACTCGAGCCTCGTGAGTTCCCGGAGTCCTGGAAGACGATCGACTCCGGCGGTTCAGAAGTTGCGCTCACGCATTATGCGCGGATGTCCCGTTTTGCCGTTGGAGACCTCGAGATCAGGGATTCGTTCGTCGCGTTGCACGAATCAGAGGTGCTTCTTACGCAGGGGCTTGACGGCATCATTGGCCAGGACGTGCTGGGCCGCATCGCTTGGTTGGGCGACATGGAGCGCGGGCGGGTCCACTTGATTCCGCCCGGAGTGGATATCGCGACGCACCTTGCGACCGAGCAGACCCTCGTAGGGGACTGGGTCTACGACGATCTGGACTTTCGGCCTTGTCCTTTCCTCAGATTGGAGGTCGGCGAAGCGGCCGACCGTGGGCTGGAGATCGAAGTCGATACGGGCGCAACCAGTACGAGCTTTCCGGGCGCAGCGATCGACGCCTTGGGCCTCGAGTCAATCGGACAGAGCGAGAGGCGCGGGTTGGGCTCGAGATTCCAAGCCGACGAGTATCGGCTCGAGGCCCTCAATCTCTACGGTCTCCAGATCGGCCTAACGGTGAGTCGCTCGAAGCTGGATTACGGCCTCTTTGGGATGGACGTTCTGTCCGATCTCGTCTTTGTATTGGACGCACCCAACCGGCAGATCTGGCTCCACCATCGTGCGGACTGAGTTGCCGTTCATCGGCGAAATACCGAAATACCGTGCCAGAGCAATTTTTCCACGCCTCATTGATTCGGAGCTGCTCATGAGTCAGGCGTGGAAGAATTGCTCTGGCACGGTATTCCGCGAATTCCCCAGCCCCGAAGGTCGCACAGGTCCACCAAGATGACGCGGATGAGCTAACTTGGTTGGAGTGAACAGCTCCATCTTTGCCCTCGCTCCTCTCGCCCTCTTCTTCGGCTCATTTTCCCCTGCCCGTGCACAGACGATTTGGTCCGTCACGCCGGCCGGTGGCGCCGACATCCTCCAGAACACGATCGACTCCGCCACCGACGGTGACTGGATCCTGATCGTTCCCGGGACCTACGCCTCCGCGCTGCTCGCCGGCAAAGGAGTTCATTTGATTGGACTCGGTGCCAGCCCCAGCGAGGTGGTCCTCTCCGCGCCTCCGCAACAGCCCGGCGGAGCGTTCGGTCCGCCGCCGGTTTCGCCACTCGAAGTGCGCGATCTGTCTTCGAACTCGCGGTGCTGGATCGCAAACGTCACGCTCGAGGGCGGCTCGATCGGAAGTCCTGCACTCCGGGTCTCTGACTGCGCGGGCGAAGTGCTTGTGGACGAAGTATCGGCCCAGCCTCACAACGGCGGCGTGGGAGTGCTCATCGAGGACTCCACACTCGTCAGCCTGAACCGTGTGGAAGCGGTCAGCCTCGCCTTTCCTTCCGTTGCGCACACCGGGTCCGCCGGCGCGTGGATCTCCGACTCGAACGTCTTCGTTCGCGAGAGCCTGTTCGTCGCCCAGCAGGGTTTCGGCCCCTGGTCGGGGCCCGATGCACGCGGAGCCAGCGGAATCGACGTAGACGGCTCATCGCGAATCCACCTGGAGAACACGAGCGCGATCGCCAGCACGTACACGTGGACCTTTCCGCTGTCCGGCTTCCAGGCGGCAGGCCTCGACCTCGACGGAGCAAGCGAAGCGTGGCTCGCGGGAGGACCGAGCAGCGAACTGCTCGGCGCGGACGGTTTCCTTGGCAACGACGGCGCGTTTTCGGGCGGTGGTCCGGGACTCCGTGCAGCTTCCGGATCCGCGGTTCGCCTGGGCGCGATGCTTGTTGCGACAGGTGGACTGGACGGAGGCGTGGGTCCGATGGCGGACGAGCTCGTGCTCGAGCCGGGTGCCGTAGCCCAGCTGTTCGGCGAAACTCTCCCGCGCATCGGCTTCGGCAACTCGATCGTCGACCTCGGTGAATCCTTCGACCTGCAGCTTTCGGGCGAGCCGTTCGGGGTCATCCTGCCGGCCGTGAGCACGGGGAACACGGGTCCGCTGTCGCTTCCCCTTGGCGGTGCGTGGGCGTGGCTCGACCTAAACCCCGTCGAGCTGCTCGTTCTCCCGGCGGTAGGGCTTTCGGGTAGCGGCGACGCTGCGCAGGGTTTGAAAGTGCCTAACTCGCCCTCCGCAGCCTGGACTACCCTGTGGTTCCAGGGGTTCGCACTGAATTCCACAAGCCTGACCTCCAGCACACCCGCGGCGCTGCTGATTCAGGGGTGATCGAGCCGGAGACCCATTCGTGCTGCTCGAAGGGTCTCCCGTTCCTGGCGAGGGGCCGGCCACCGCGAAAGTCGCCGTTGCCTGAACGCGATCGGACGATCAGGAGAATTCGCAAGGTCGAATACGGTGCCAGAGCAATTCCTCCACGCCTGACTCATGAGCAGCTCCAAATCAATGAGGCGTGGAAAATTGCTCTGGCACCGTATTTTCAGAGAAAAGCGTAGTATTATTCATGTGGCGTATCCTCCCCCTCTGTCGGGGGCTTGGGTGTCGGGTTGAAGTTCCAACACTAAAGGTACGCCGCGTTTTGCCTCAGTTCACGATCCACAACATCTGGTCATGACTCACGCTTTCACCATGATTATCAACAGACTTGTCATTCGTCGTGCAGCTACAGTTTGGTTTGCCGGACTGGTTCTTGTCTCCCACCTTTGGGCGCAGACCGATCTGACCCCGTACGGTTGCGGATTCAATCCTCCGGACAGCCTCCTGCGCCTATCTGGATCTGGGAGCCTTGGTCAAACCCTGACCCTCGGAGTCAACAACCCCCTCGGCACGCAGTCCCCAGGTGCGCTCGCTCTGCTGGCAGTCGCATCGTCGCCGGACGCGGCATTCCCCTGCGGCAGTGTCTTGCCCGGCTTTGGGATGGCTGGGCCACAGACCGACGGTGAGATCTTGGTTTCTCTGATTCCTCCGAGTCCCGAGATCTTCCTCGGCCCGGTCGTGTGGGGTGGCGTGGCAGCGCCGGCGGCCTTTGACCTGCCGATCCCCAACGTACTGTCGCTGGCCGAACGGTCGATCTTCCTCCAAGGGGTCCTCGTAGATCCATCGACGGGTTCAGCAGTCACGGAAGGGGTCGAGATCGTGCTGGCAGCTTGTCCTGGATTTGCCGAAACCGGAGACGAGTACGCAGTCGGCCTACGACCCAATGAGATCTTGGCGGTGGACTTGAACGGCGATAGAACATTGGACCTCGCTACGGTCACCAGGACCTCCGACGACCTCCACGTGCTGATCGGACAGGGGGACGGGACCTTTATCCCACAGCCTGCCTACCCGGTGGGCGACACTCCAGAGACGCTGACCGCTGCCGACCTCAACGGCGATGGGAACCTGGACCTGGCCATTTCCAGCGATGGGCAGCTCGCTATCGACATCATGTTCGGCACGCCGGGAGGACTCTTCTCCGGCCCTTTTCGCGTGAACCTGGGAGTTAGACCCACGGCGGTCCGGAGTGGTGACCTGGATGGGGATGGAGACGTCGACCTAGCCGTGTCGATCGACGACGGCCCCGCGGATGCGGATGAAGTCCGGATTCTGCTCAATCAAGGTGACGGCTCCTTCCTCCTTCAGGCAATCCACCCCGTGGGCCGGGATCCGGAGGACCTGGAAATTGCTGACCTGAACGGCGATGGAATCCTGGATCTCATCACAGCCAACAACGACACGGACGATCTGTCGATCCTGTTCGGGACAGGAGCAGCGGGTTACTTGCCCGAACAGCGCTTGCCGGTCGGGGAATTTCCCCGCTACGTCATCGCCCGAGACGTCGACCTGGACGGGAACTTGGATCTGATCGCAGCAAACAGCTCTGGCCAAGATTCGGCGAGTGTCCTCCTAGGTTCGGGAACGGGCCTATTCAGCTCCCAGCTAGTCCACCCTCTCCTACGCAGCCCTCGGCAAGTCGAACTCGCCGACATCGACCTCGATGGACACCTCGATTTATTGGCCACTCCGGCGTCCGGCAGCGGAGGAATTGGAAATCCATCGGCTCCTTCGGTGTCGTTCGGGCGCGGAGACGGGACGTTCGGCGCACCTCAGCCCCTTTCAGGGACGGGTACTACGCCGAGTTTTGTCGGGGTCGGGGACTTCGACGGTAATGGGTCGCCGGACGCGGCCTTCGCAGATCGCAATTTGTTCGCTGAGCGCATCATCGTCCTGCTGAATCGATGCCCATAGGACCGCGCGGGTGGGAGTACCGATCCAGAGCAGTTTCTCCACGCCTTGGTCAGAATGAAGCCTCGCTCTTGGATTGACTGTGGGATAGGAGCTTTAGGTCCGCCTTTGAGTTTGTTCGCCGCGACCTGATTTCGAATCCGGGTTAGAAACAGAATCGGTCAAGTCAGGAGCCGAAGCGCGGCCAACGCCTCTCCCGGATCGCTGCGGCGGGTGTGGTCGGGGTGGACCGAGGCGAAGACGATGCGGCCGTTGGGCGCGATGACGTAGCGCGCGGGGAGGTCGAGGCCTAGGTAGCGTTCGGCTTCTTGGACGTCAGGCAGGGTTGGGATGACGAGGCCGAAGGCTTGGGCGGCTTGGTTGTTGGTGTCGCGGAGGATCGGGAAGCCGAGGGCGCTGTGGGTGGCGGTTTGCTGGCTGTGCTCGGCGCGTTGGGGGGACGCGGCGAAGAGCTGGGCTCCTGCTGCCTGAAAGGAGGTCAGGTTGGCCTGCAGAGCTTCCAGCTCCGCGATGCAGTACGGTCACCAGTTGCCTCGGAACCAGGAGAGGACGACGGGGCCGCTCTGGAGGAGCTTGGAGAGCTGGACCGGTTCGGGGGCGCCGTTTGGGTGGTCGAATTGGACCTCGGGCGCCTGGGATCCTGTGGCCAGGGCGTGTTTGGCTGCACCTTGCGCGACCAGGCGTTCGATGTTCTTGTCAAGCGCGGAGCGCATGCGCGCTGGAACCTCGACGGAAAGGAAGTCGTCGCGGATGCCGTTGAGGCGACGTGAGAGGCTCATGGGCGGCAGCGTAGTCGAGGGGCCCGGGGACGGCAATTCGGTCGCTCTCAGGGTCCGTTCGGATGTCGTAGCCCAGAAGGTCGGGATTCAGCCAGACGAGAACCTTGAAGGTGTTGCGGCCCGGTCGCCATTTGCCGAGGAGAGTGTTCGAAACCCGCGGACCGGATGCCGCCTGCTTGTTCGGAATCAGGCTCTGGGTCGGTTCCAACCCCGAACGAAAGAGAATGGCCATCCCGGTGCGAGAGCAAGCTGGGAAGAGGCCGGTCTGCTGGGCCGCGTGCGCCGGCGAGGAAATCGGGTTGGACTCAACTCGCTGAAGGGTCAAGCCGGACTGGGCCAGGCCCTCGATCGCGGGCGTCGCAGGCGGACCGATGGGGTCGATTCTTGGAAGCTGGGCGTATCGAGCGCGCGCCTCGAATCTGAGGTCGTCAGCCACGACGGGCAGTTGTTGTGGGTACTGGAGGCGCCGCCAAGCTGGATAGCGAGCAGGGCGGGCCAGTCGAGCGGGGAATCGAAGCATGTCCCGGGGCATGATGCAGCTCGAGGACTAGCCTAGGGGGACTCTCGAGACCCTTCGGAGAGCGCGCCGCGCCCTCGGCTCTCGCGGTGCCTTAGCTCCCCTTCGCCACGGATTCCTGTGCTCCGTTCGATCTTCGTTCTCGGTCCGCTCCTGGTTGCCGCCCTAGCTCCGCGCGGCTTCGCTCAACTCCCCGCTGAGTTGGAGTCCCTGCGCAAGTCCGTTCCTGGCACGATCGAATGCAGTCCGCAAGGGCTGCGGCTACCCGATGGACGCGAGCTCGCCGATCCCTTTCCGTTGGCCCGCGCGCTGGAGCTCGCCGCCCCCGGCTGCGTGATCCGGCTAGGTGCCGGGGAGTACGGACAGCTTGGCATCGGCTTCGAGAGCCGCCAGGCGTGGAACGCCAAGGGCGCCGGAGGAACTCCGGATTCGCCCGTGATCGTTCAGGCCAGCGACCAGGCCCGAATCGTGCCGCGCGGGGCCAGCGACACGATCGGTGTGCACGGCGTCGTGGCCAGCGGCTACATCCGGTTCAAGAACCTCAAGATCGAAGCCGGAGGTCGCGCCGGGGTTCTGTTTTACGAACGCCCCGAAGGCGAAGCCCACCGCGGCTACGAATTCCACGACTGCATCATCGACGGCGGATGGGATCACGCGGCCAAGTCCGGTCCCCACGAATCCAAATGGGGTGTCCTCGGCCACGCCCTGGCCGACTTCGTGTTCGCGGGCGTCGAAGGTCGCGCCGTTGTCGAGGACATCCGGCACGAGCACGCGTTCTACCTCCAGAACCCGCGCGGAGATCTGACGATTGAAAACGTCGACGGCCATCGGCTGGGCCGTACCTTCCTGCAAGTCACCGCGCGGGAAAAGCAGGGCCCCCCCGGACGCGGACTGATCACCGTGCGCGGCTGCCGCGTGTCCGACATCGGTCTGGGCGAATGGGACAACTACAAAGGTGGCAGCGCGTTCACCTTCGCGGGGCGACTGCCCCACTGCACCATTTTGGTGGAAAACAACACCTATCGCGCTGGCTTCGACAAGTACTTGGCCCAGCTCAAGCCCCGCGGCGGAAACTACGGCACCGGAGCCCTGGTCGCCTGGGATGGCACGGAGAAGATCGGAAACGGCGCACTCGTCCTCATCGGCAACGACTTCGAGTTCGCGCCTGGCTGCGGCGACCGCTCCGTGGTCAAAATCGGCGCCTGCGAAACGGTACGCATCGGGCCGGGCAATCGATTCGTATCGGGAAGTTCGTTTCCGGCGCTCGACGTCGACCCGGCCAAACCTGGTGGCGGTCTCGAAAACTTGCCCAATGGCAACGTGATGCTGGAGACGGGCAGCACCTTCGAAGGCGGCGTGCACCGCAATGGCAAACCCCAGTCCAAGGCCGACTTAGCCAAGTGGATCGCCGCGGCCCAAACGACCGAACCGGAAACGGAGTCCGCGCCCGGCGAAGAGCCCTGATCGGCGGGCGCTGCTAGCGAAGGTCGAGCAGCAGTTCGGGCCCCGCGATCGCCTCGCCCTCGAAGCGTCGCGGCTCGCCGCCCGGCAGGCGAACTTCGAGGGCGATCATCGGCTCGGACAAGCCGGTGACCACAGCCGCCTCCGAGGCGCTCGCATAGGCCCGCGCCGACTCGAGGCGCAAGAGCTGCTTCGCCCCGCTCGCCAACTCGATGGTGATCGTCGCCCCGAGCCCGCGCGGGTTGCCCTTCGGACCCAACAGGCGGACGCGAACGGCGGCAGGATCCGGTCGCCCCAGATAAATAGCCAGTGGACGACCGGAGCTCTCGCCGACTCCGCACGCGCCGATCACCAGGTCTGGGGCGCGATCTCCGTTCAAATCCCCGAGCGCCACGCCGCGCGCTACCGTCGGTCGCTCGAGCCCCTTCGCCTGAGCCGGGCCCGCCAGCGCGAAATGGCCGGCGCCGTCGCTGAGGAACAGTTGATCGGGTTGCGCAAACAGGCGCGCGTCCGAAAAGCTAGCGACGTTGTCGATTATGTGCCCGTTGGCAACGAATAGATCCGCGTCGCCATCGAAGTCGAAGTCGGCGAACACGCAACCAAACCCGACCAACGGGCGACTCGGCTCGGCCAGCCCAGAGCGTCGTGTGCGGTCGCGAAACCGCACCGCATCCTCGCCGCCTTCTGACAGGTTGAGGTAGAGCGTGTTCGTCTCCAGATCCAAATTGGTGCAAAACAGGTCGAAGTCCAAATCGCCGTCCACGTCGGCGGCGTCGACCCCCATGCCCGCTTCGGTCAATCCGTCGTCGTTGAACGAAAGCCCCGCGGCGGGATGGGCGCGCTCGAATCGGCCGCTGCCGAGCCCGCGGTAAAAGTGATTGGGCGTCGAGTCGTTGGTCACGTAAAGATCCGTCACGCCGTCGAGATCCGCATCCGTCGGCGCGACACCCAGGCCCTTACCCGGCTCACCATCGAGCCCCGAGCCGGCGGTCGCATCGCGATACTGACCCCGCCCGTCGTTCAGGAGCAACCGATCCGGGGCCGCGCGAAACAAGTCCGGATGGGGATAGGAATCAAACGGGCCGGGGGCCGCCGCATGCAGCCCAAGCGTCCGGTAGGAGCCGGGCGGACAGCGCAGGTAGTTGACTTCGATCAGGTCCAGGTCCCCATCGAGATCCGCATCGAAGAATGCGCCCGAAACGCTCCAGGTGTCCGCCTCCAAGCTCGGTTGTTCGGCGCGTTCGAAGCCCCCTTCCAATTGCAGGTAGATGGCATTGGGCCCCCAATTCAGAACGAACAAATCGTCCGAACCGTCGCCGTCCGCATCCCCAACCGCAACCCCTTGACCGTAGCCGGTGTCGGCGGCGCCGCCCGCCTCCGGGACGCGCTCGAACTGGACCGAAGAGGTGCCCTGATTCCGCCACAACTCGTTTTCCGCACCCGCGCGCGATTCGTCCGCTGCGGGAGTACGCATCGGACCGGACTGCACGGCGTACACATCCAGATCGCCATCGCCGCCGAAGTCCAGCAACGCTACCCCACCGCCCATGGTCTCGGGCAGCTCGCGATTGCCGGCTCCCCCGGCCACGTGCTGAAAAGTAATGCCGCCGAGGTCAGTCAGGGGCTCGAGCAACGGCTGCACCGGGTCCGGAGCACAGCCGCACAGGGCCAAGCCGATCCCCAAGAAGACGACCTTCATCGGGACTCCTCGGCCGGGACGTTCAGCTCGCGCAAGGCGGGGTGCTCAGGGTCGAGCTCAGCCAAACGAACGAGAGCTTGCTCCAACTCGGAGAAGCGCTTCAAAGCCGCGTAAGCCCGCGCCTCGCCGGCCGTCGCTTCGATCAGCTGGTTCATTTGGGAAGTGCGGTCCCCGACCGTCAGGAATTCAACGCGCGCTTGCTCCGGCTCGCCCGCGATCAAAAGCTCGCGCCCAAGTGCCAAGGCCACCTCGTTCCGATCAAGCCCCGGGTCCCGCAGGCCCAGGTCGTCGAGCCGGATCGCTCGGGCGTGTCGCTGCTCGAGCGCCTCGGCCTCGAGGTCCGCGCCCTGGGCCCGGCGAATCCTGGCCAAGCGCCAGAGGATGCCCGGATGGGTGCGATCGGTCTGGAGCGTGGCCGAAAGGACACGCGCTGCCGGCTCGAGCTGATCGCGCTCTTCCAGCAGGCTGCCCAACTCGAGCGCCGCTTCGACGTTGGCTGGCTCGAGCCGGTGGGCCTCGCGCAGCGTCGCCAAGGCCGCCTCCGCGTCCCCGGCCGCCAGGGCCATTCGCGCCAGAGTGAATTGCGCAATCGACTCGCCGGCACCCAGCTCCAGAGCGCGCTCGCTGAAGGCCCGGGCCCCGGCGTGATCGCCGACGCCGAGCTGCCGAACACCGAGCCAGGCCCAAGCGGTCGCCGCCTCGGGGCCGGCGGCCTGCGTCTTTGCGGTCCGCAGGGACTCGACCAAAAAGGGCAGAGCCAGCTCGTACTCCTCCGCCAGGGCATAGACCCCCCCCAGTTCGGCCCAGGCCACCGGTCCGGGCCGGCGCCGTAGCTTGTCGCGCAGCTCGACCTCTCGATGGGCCAGTTGCTTCCAGGTGGAATGCGATCCGCGAATCGCCGGCCAGTCGCCCTCGGGCAGCGTCACGCCTGCGGAGAGTTCCGCAAGAAGTTGGTCAGCCCCACCTGCGCCTTCTCCGGAACAGCTAGACGCCCACAAAGCCAGGCAACCGATCAGCCCGCGCCACGCACCGCCTCCGAAAAGACAGCTCTGAGATTCTGGAGAAAACAACAACGGGCTGGATGGGGGAGGGTGGATCGAAGCACAGCCAGGGAGCAATCCACAGGCCTCGCAGACCAATTCCTAGGGAGGTCCCTAGCTCAGACAAGCCCCGAGGACTCCGGGCGCAGCCAATCTTGACGTAGAGATCAACCGAGCAGCGGGCCGGTCCTCGGTTCGATTCTCATCCTCTCAGAATTTTCCCATAAATCGGGGACCGGCTGCACAACTTCGACGTTCAAGGCTACGGGGCGATGGGCTCGGCCTGCCGGGCACCTCCGTTTTCGTTGTGCCCTCTTCGTTTTGCCGGAAGGGCCCGATCCCCCGCTTCCGATGGGGTATGTCGTCGGGTTTGGGAGACTCGACGTCCCCCGAGCGTGTCGGATTCTTGTCCGGCACGCTCACCTCACCCCGGCGGCTTGCAGCCCGAGCCCCTGCGGCTTGCAGCCCGAGGCGAACCTTTGGCCTCTCAAGGAGCCCGAAGAGGGCGGTCTCAGCGCGAGGAACCGGCGCCGGCATCCAGCGCCGCTCCCCACAGGCGATGGAAGTGATGGGTGCCCTGCTCGTGGCTCGGCGCGTAGCGACCCCGGCGATAGAGGCGTGCTGTGAGCCCACGCTGGACCGCTTCGACAGCAAGCTCGTCCTCGCGCTCGACCGTGTCGAGGTCGCCGCCCGCGCCCGCTCCCAGTTGATCCGCGTCGAACACGTAGGACTTGAACAGGATCCGAGTCCGCGCGGGGCCGAGCGGCTGGACCACATTCATCGAGACTCCAAACGGATAGACGTTCACCATCAGATTCGGGAACAGCCAGAAGTACCAAGCGGCAACCGGGGCGCTCCCCGGCGCTGAATCGGCCGCATCGGGATGCCCCGGAGGCAGCAGGAAAGCCGGCTCGCCCGCGGCGGCACGCCCGAGTTGGAGCGTCCCGCCCGGGAACAGCTCATAGCCGTAGTTCGCGAATTCGAGGGTCTGCGCCAGCCCCGGGTGGATGTAGGGGATGTGCAGTCCTTCCAAGTAGTTCTCGACGTACAGCGCCCAGTGCGCATCGATCGTGAAGATCCGGTCGCGGGCGGGCTCGTGAACCGCGCGATCGATCGGAAGGTGCCCCACCCGCCTGCGAACCGGTTCGAAGAACGGTGCGAACGGCGACTCGCCTGCGAGGTTGGTGAACGCGAGCGGCCCGAAGCGCTCGAACGGGATCTGGGCCAGGTCGTCCTCTGGCTTGGGGAAATCGAGCGCGTCTTCGAATCCCGGGGCGCTGAGGAACTTCCCGTCGAGGCCAAACCGGCGACCGTGGTAGCCGCAGCGCAGGCCCTTCGCAGCGGAACAGCGCTCCGCCACGAGCATTCCGCGATGGGTGCACGCGTTGGATAGGGCGCGCAGGGCATCCCCCTCGCGGGTCGCGATCAAGGGCTCGTCGAGCAGCCCGGGCAACAGCGTGAACGGAGCGGCGGTCACCGCCGGGTCGAAGACGCGCTCGGCGTCCGGAACCCACTGCCAACTGCGCGCAAAGACTGCCTCGCGGGTCAGGCGATAGACCTCGGGATCCGAATAAAACGCCGGTGGCGGAGTGCTGGCCCGCTGGACGTCGGCATCCACTCGCCAGTTGGAAGGTCTGTTCTCGCTCATGGCTTGGCGTCCTCGGCAAGTCCCCCATCCTCCGTCGATTCCCCGCTGGCCACGCGCTCCAGCGCGCGATTTGCCACGTTCGACAAAAGCGAGAGAACCCCAAGCATGAGCACGACGCCCACCACCGCGACGATCCAGCCCGGACCGTCCTTCACGAATTCGCCGATGTCGCGCGCGCCCGAAGCGGCTCCGCCAGCTCCGGTTGCGACGTAAACCACCGTGCGCGGCGCCATGCCAAGCGCGGTCCCAACCACAAACGGAGCAAACTTCACTCCGGTCCCGGCCATGACCAAGTTGGTGAGCGAGAACGGCGAGCTGGGCGGAACGCGCAGCAGCGTGACCAAACCTAAGGAGCGGGTTGCACCGCGGCCGAGCAACGCGCGATGAACCACCCGCGCGCGTTCGTTGCCGGCAATCATCCTCTCCATGGAGTTGCGCGCCACGAGCCGAGCGATGCAGAACCCGATGGCCGCCGCCAGGGTGAATCCGGCGAGCGCGGCCGGGAAGCCCGCGGCGAATCCGAACACCCAGCCGCCGAGAATCGCCATCGTGTAGGTCGGAAGGAGCCCGGCGCCGGCGGCCGCGGCAAAACCGAGCGTGTAGAGCAACAGAGACTCGCCTGGGCGGGCCGTGAGCCACTCGGAAACCGCGCCCAGCTTGACGAGCAAGGTGATCCCGAAGACGCCGGGGAGGACGGTCCACGCGAGCCCAAGCAGGCCGGCCGGACCCAACTCGCGCCAGAGCTCGCCGGGTGTGCGCGGGGTGGACTCAGCGGCGGGTTCGGGGGTGGGCTCTTGGCTGGACTCTTGCATGGGGGGGAACGCCAGACGGTACGGCTTCCCGAGCACGCCTTGGCACCGTGCTGGAGCAAATCACCGCGCACAGGTCGCCCTTCGGCAGGCCCCTGTTCGGGAGAGCCCCTGCGATGGAGCACCGCCCACCTCCGGCCGAGGGGCCCCGGAAACAGATCGAAAGCGACCCCTTGACGCCCCAGGCGATCGGGGTAGGCTCCCCCGTGTGTTGAGACTGAATCTCATTCCAATCCAATCCCGGGCATCCACCCTGGCCTTGGCGGCCCTCGCAAGTGCGTGCGCAGGACCCGCCACCGTGAGCGCACCGCCGGGCGAGACCATCGTCCGGACCCTGGCGGCCATGGGGACGGAATTGTCGATCGAAGTCCGGGCCACCGATCGCCCCGCGGCCCTGCAGGCCTCGGAGCTCGTTTACCGCGCCATTCGCGACACCGAAGCCCGGCTCTCCACCTGGCGAGACGACTCCGAACTGTCCCGCCTCAACGCCGGGGAAAAACCCACCGCAGGATTCCCGAGCGCCCGAACCCTGGACGAGATCGAGCAGGCCTTTCGATGGGCCCAAGCCACCGAAGGCGCGTTCCACCCGGGCGCTGGACGGCTGGTCGACCTTTACGACCTGCGCGGCCCCGGTCACTGGCCGACCGACGAAGAGCTCGCCGAGCTGGAATCGCACCTGGTTCTGCTCCGCGAGACCCTCGAACTGAATCCGGGCCTGTCCTTCGAATCCGGGATTCGCCTCGAAGAGGGTGCCTTCGCCAAGGGCGCGGCCCTGGATGCCGCCCTCGAGGCCTTGGACAACCAACCCGGGGTTCATTCCGCTTTGATCGACTTCGGCGGTGAGCTCGCCCGATTCGGCGAGGCCCTCGAGCAACCCGTCCCGGTCTCGGCGGCGAACGACCGTGAACGCGTCGCCTTGGAAGTCGCGAGCCGCGCTCCCCACGTCGCCGTGACCTCGAACGTCGTTCGCGGACGCGAAGTCGACGGTCGCGAAGTCGGTCATGTCGTCGATCCGCGGCTCGGCCGCCCGGTCGACTCGCCTTTCTCCGTCACGGTGTTTGCCGAATCCGGCCTCGCAGCCGACGCGCTTTCCACCGCCTTGTTCGTCCTGGGTCCAGACGCTGGGCTCCCGCTTGTGGAGTCCCTACCCAACGTCGAAGCCCTCTTTTTGCCCCCGGTCGAGTCGGCGCTGCGTGCGTCGGCCGGCCTCACGCCCGAAGCCATCCTCGGCCTCCGCTAATCCCCCCATGACGTTTCTGACTGTTCTCCCGGTCCTTCCGCCCCTGTCGGTCCTGCCGGCCCTACCGGCCCAAGAGCCGGCTCAAGAATTTGAGCGGTTTACCGAGCTCGAGCGCCGCATTGAACTGCTCTCCGACGAGCTGGAGACCATGCGACTCGGCCCGGGCGTGAAGGATTCGGAGTTCGAGTCGCGCTACGGTTTTGGAGCCGGCGCTTCGAACGTCTATCGGGTCCCCGAAGGCGTTTCCATCGGCGGCTATGGCGAGCTGCTTTACACCGACCGCCAGGGAGCCGCGAACGAAGCCGACTTCCTGCGCGGCGTTCTGTACGCCGGTTACAAGTTCGACGAACACTGGCTGTTCAACTCCGAGTACGAATTCGAGCACGCCACGGTCTCGGACAACAACGATGGATCCGGCGACGAGGCCCCTGGTTCGGTCAGCGTCGAGTTCGCGTACGTCGAATATCGCTACAACGCGAACTTCGGCGCGCGTGCGGGGCTCTTGCTGCTGCCCGTGGGCTTTGCCAACGAACTGCACGAGCCGATCAACTTCCCGAGTGCCAACCGCCCCGAGCTAGAGCGTCGCATCATCCCGTCCACCTGGCGCGAGAATGGCGCTGGAGTCTTCGGCGAGACCGACAATTGGAGTTGGCGGGCCTACGTGGTCAACGGCTTCGATGCGGCAGGATTCGACGACACGGGTGTGCGGGGCGGACGCCAAAGTGGCGGGCAAGCCAAGGCGGACGATTTGGCCCTCACAGCTCGCTTCGACTACGTCGGGCAGGAAGGCCTGATCGCCGGAGTCTCCGGCTATCACGGTGGCTCGGGCCAGGACAACGCCGGCTTTGGGACCACCTCCGTGACCCTGCTCGAAGCCCACGCGGACTGGCGCTACAAGGGGTTCCGCACCCGCGTGCTCGGTGTCTTGGGCGAAATCGACGATGTCGAACAATTGAACGCCGCCCAGGGCTTCGTGGGCGACGAATCGGTCGGTGAAGAGCAGGAGGGCTACTACCTGGAGGTCGGCTACGACATCGCGCGCCACATGGGCGGCGCGGTTTCCGGCGAGCTTTCGCCTTTCGTACGCTACGAGAACTTCGACACCCAAGCCGACGTCCCGGACGGTTTCTCGGCCAACCCCGCCAACGATCAGGAACTTTGGGTTTACGGTATCAACTGGAACCCGATTCCCCGGGTTGCTCTCAAAGCTGACTACGTCGATGCCGACAACGGATCAGGCACCGGCCGGGACCTGTTCCGGATGTCCGTCGGCTACGTCTTCTGATCCCTCCCTCCGATGTTCCGACAGATTTCCCTCCTGCTGACGGTAGCGCTCGGTCTCTCGAGTCCCTCGTTCGCCGCCGCGCTCGTCGCCACGCCAGTGGACGAGGACGGCGTCAGGCTGACGGTCGACGAGGCTTTGCTACTGGCCTTTGACGAAGCGGAGGTCCAAAAGAAGACGAGCTACCTCACCGAGGAGCAAAGCGAGCGCGTCGAGCGGCGCGCTGGCTCGAGCTTGCCTTCAAAAATCGCGCGTCCCTACGAGGCGCGCGATGCGGACGGAAATCTGATCGGTGTGGCCTATTTCGACACGCACCGGGTTCGGTCCATGTCGGAGACGCTGATGTTCGTGGTCGACGACGAGCGCCGCATCGAGCGCGTCGAGGTGCTCGCGTTTCGCGAGCCGGAACGCTACTGCCCGCGGCCTGGGTTCTTCGCCCAGTTCCAGGGCAAGCGCCTCGACGACGACCTGCGCATCGGCAGGTCGATCCGAGGCGTGTCCGGCTCGTCGCTGACCTGCCACGCGACGCTCGACAACGCGCGCCGCGTCCTGGCCCTGCACGACGAGCTGTACCCGGAGCCCGCGCCCGCGCCCCAGCCTGTGCCTGTTCCGGAGCCCGTTCCGGAACCTGTTCCAGATCCGCTTCCGGAGCCCGTCCCGGAGCCGTCCCCCCGGCCTAAACCGACGCCCCAACCGCCCGCGGGCCATCGGCTGCCCCGGTGACCCCCGCAGCAGCTCGCGCGGTCAAGCTCTCTAGCTTGGCCATCGTCGTGACCGGCGTCTTGCTCGGCTTCGCCCTCTATACCTACGAGCCGGCCGACGACTTCGCGGCGCTCAATCATCCCCTCGCGCCCAAGTTGCAACACGCCCACGTGTTGGTGGCGCCGGTGTTTGTGTTCTACCTGGGGTGGATCTTCCCCAGCCACGTATGGCCCCGGGTGGTCGGGCGCTACCGCGACCTGCGCACGAGCGGCCTCGGGCTGTTTTGGTCCCTGTTGCCCATGATCGCCTCGGGCTATCTGTTGCAGGTCTCGGCCTCGAACCAGACCCGTAGGCTGTGGATCGCCGTTCACCTGATCAGCTCGGTAGCCTGGACGCTCCTGTTCGCCGCCCACCTGATCGGGGCCCACCGGCCGGGAATCAAGCCACCGGGATCTCCCCGGCCGGACTCCTCCCTGACCTTCCCCGACGACCCACCCTCGAAATGAGCTCGCAACCTTCTGCCGAACGGACCTACGACTTCCTGGTTCTCGGCGGAGGAAGCGCCGGCTCGGCTGCAGCCGCCGAGGCGGTCAAGCTTGGCGCCAAGCGCGTCGCGATGGTGAACGACGGCGAGCTGGGCGGCCTGTGCATCCTGCGCGGCTGCATGCCGACCAAGTCCCTGCTGCACTCGAGCGATCTGCTCCACGAGTTGCGCGCGGCCGAAGACCTAGGCATCGAACCGGTCCAGCCCCGGCTCGACGTGCCCGCGATGAGCGAGCGCAGACGCCAACTCGTCGCGCGCTTCAAACGCGGAAAGGTCAGCTCGATCGAAAACGGCGGCTACGAAGTCATCGACGGGCGAGCCGTGTTCAGCGGACCGGACGAGGTGCTCGTGACCGGCCCCAGCGGCGAGCAGCGATTGACCGCGAAGGCCTACTTGATCGCTACCGGTTCAAAGCAAAGCCGGCCGCCGATCCCCGGACTCGCTGAAGCCAAGGTGTGGACTTCGAACGAAGCCCTCGAAGTGGAGTCCGCGCCGAAGAGTCTGCTGATCGCTGGAGCGGGTGCTATCGGTCTTGAATTCGCCACATTCTTCAGCGCGCTCGGCACGGAGGTCACGGTGGTCAATCGTTCGCCGGTCCTGAACGCCGGCGAGGATCCAGACCTGTCCGCTCGCATGAAGACGGCCTTGGAACACCTGGGTGTTCGCGTGCTAGCCCCGGCCAAGCTGGAGATTGCGCAAAGCGGCCCGAACGGCTTCGTGAACCGAGTGATCGCGGACGGGGAAACCCACGAGATCCGGACCGAGCGCTTCCTGCTGGCCACCGGTCGCGTGGCGAACTTGGAGGGACTCGGACTCGAACGAGCTGGCGTCGAAGTCGCCGGCGGCCAGCCGGTGCTCGATCCCGCTCTGCGCACGACCAACCCCAAGATCTTCGCGGCCGGGGACGCGGCGGGCCAACGCTTGCTCTTGCACACCGGCAACGCCCAGGGCCGGCACGTGGCCCGGCAGCTTGAAAAACTAGGGCAAAGCAAGCCGCTTGAACCCTTCGAAGATCGCGTTCCGCTGGCGGTGACGTTTACCCATCCCCCCTATGCCGATGCCGGCCTGCGGGCCGCCCAGGCAAGGGCCGCCGGGCTCGACGCCATCACGGCCACCAAAGACTGGGCCAACCAGGGCCGCGGAATCGTCATGAATGCGCATCCGGGCGGCGGTTTTGTGCAACTGGTCGCCGACCGAACGAACGGACGCCTGCTGGGGGCTCAGATTCTCGGGCCGCGCGCCGATGAGTTGATCCACGTGGTCGCGGCCTTGCTCTGGAACCGCGCGACGGTCCACGAAATGCTCGACATGCCCTGGTATCACCCGACTCTCGCGGAAGGGCTGCTCGAGATGGCGCGCGAGCTCAGCAACCAATCAGGTCGCGCGTGAAGAGGTTCTTCTGGTACCCATCGGTCGCTTTGGCGCTGGCCCTGGTGGTCGCCGGTTGCGGCACACCGCCGCGCTTCGCGGTTCGGCTCTCGGTACCCTCGGAAGTTGTCTCGATTCGTTCGGACAGCGCAACCGATGCGGCTCGCCTGGCCGAGCTTGTCCATCGCGAGCGCGAGTACCTGCTAGCGTTCGTCCCTGGGACCATAGCGCGTCCGCTTGAAGTGTGGCGAGTCGGTGGCGAACAGGGCCAACGCCTGCTCGATCTGGGAGCCGATGGGCTGACCTCCCACCGACGCGAGATGCCATGGCTTGCGACCTTCACACCGAGCTGGTGGCATCGCACCCGGGTCCTGTTGCTAGCTCGCGCCGAAGACCGCGTCGTCACCCACGAGCTCGCCCACGCTCTGCTCGGGCCAGACTGGGATCCGCTGCCCTCCGCACTGGAAGAAGGGCTGTGCGATTGGCTTTCCTTTCAGCGCTTTCCCGACGACGACGGTCCGGTGCGCCATCTGGCCTGCTTGCGAAAGCGCCAGCTCGGCGCGGCCCTCGACGTGCACAGCCTGGTCTGGCCCTCGCGGGGACAGGGTTTTGGATTGCGCTGGCTCCGGGACGTCAAAGGCGATCTGGGTCCGCGGTTGGATGTGACCGAAGTCCTGCAGCTCCCTGAACGGACCCCTTGGCCAGGTCTTTCGTCCGACGGGGTCTCCCACGCCTACGCGGTCGGTTTTTTGCTGGCGGAGCGCATCCTTGATCGCCACGGCCTGAGCGGACTGCTGGCGGCCTGCCAGCAAGCGACGGCCCGCGGTGAATCGACCCTCCAACCGGAAACGGTCCTCGCCCTGGCCGATCTGCCGGAGGGCCAGTGGTCCTTGAGCGAGCTGCTCCAACGGCACGAACGCGCTTTCCTCGAGCGAGCCCTGTGGGAACCCAAGCTGATCGAGTCCCTGCTCGAGCTCTACGAAGATCACGCGCCAGAGGGGAACTCGGTGGCCGAGTTCCTGCCCGGTCTGCGCGGTCGGCTTCGCCTGGAAACCCGTTCGCCGATCAATTGGCGCGATCTCCCAGGCTTTCCGAGCCTGGCCGATCGGGCCCATGCCGAACGCGAGCGAATCCGAGCTCTGCCGCGCTGAGGAGTCCATGCCGGGATCAAGCGGCGAGAGCAGACGTCTCTGGGCCAGTCAGCGGGGCCAGCCAGCGGGGCCGATAGACCCCTGGCGCTAGGATGGCGCCTATGACTCCCCCCCTCTCTCCCCCGCCTTTCGACCCCGCCCGCCGCCGTTTCCTCGGAGCCTCCGCAGCTGCCGCGGGAGCCCTGTCGGTTGGGTGCGCCTCCACCGGCGCGCTCGGGCAGGACGGCCGTTCGCGGCCGGTCGTCTCCGGGGTAGCCCCGAACTCGCTCCGTCCCGATCAGCCGATCGGCGTCGCAATCCTCGGCACCGGCGGCATGGGCGGCGGGCACCTCGACGGGCTCCTGCGCATGCGCGACGAAGGCCGCGAGAACTTGAACGTGATTGGCCTAGCCGATGTGTGCGGCCCGCGCCTCGACCGCGCCGCCGCAAAAGTGGCCGAGCGCCAGCCGGGCGTCGCCTGCACGGCGACCAAAAACTGGCGCGAGCTGATCGCGCGCGACGACCTTCACGCCGTGCTGATCGCCACGCCGGAGCACTGGCACGCGCCGATGGCCGTCGAAGCCATGCAGGCCGGTAAGGACGTCTACGTCGAAAAGCCGATGACGCGGCACTTGGTCGATGCGCTTTGGATGCAGCAGCAGGTCGAGGCGGGCACGCAGATTTGTCAGATCGGCACGCAGTTCATGATGAAAACCAACCACGAGAAGGCTCGTGAGTTGATTCGCTCCGGAGCGATCGGGTACCCGACGCTCAGCCAGACCTCCTACTGCCGGAACAACCGCGATGGCGAGTGGTTGTATGAGATTGAAGAAGGAGTCGATGAAACGAACACCGATTGGCAGGCCTGGTGCGGAACCGAAGGCGAGCACCCGTTTGACACGGAGGTGTTTCACCGTTGGCGCCGCTATCGCACCTGGTCGACCGGCATCCTGGGAGACCTTTTGGTGCACCAGATGACGCCCCTGATCTACGCGCTGGATCTGGGCGCGCCGACCCGGGTGACCGCTTCGGGCGGACACTACGTCGACCGCGCCATGGAAAATCATGACCAGGTGTTTCTGTCGGTCGAGTTCGGCGACGACCGCAACGCGAATGGGCACACGATGATCGTAGCGGGCTCGACCAGCAACGATCGTGGGCTGGAGACGATCGTTCGCGGGCACGAAGCCGATTTGCTGCTCGGCAACGACGCCAAGGTGGTGCTGCGTCCCCAATCCCCTTTCGTGGACGACGTCGACCCCCAGGAGATCGACTGCGAGACCATGGACTGGCAGGACGCCCTGCGCGCGGATTGGCTCGACTGCGTGCGCACCCGCAAGCCAAACCGTTCGAAGGTCGACCTGGGCGTTCACCACATGGTCGCGGTTGAGTTGGCGACGCGCTCTTTGTGGGACGGCAAGGCCTACCGGTTCGACGCCGCCGAAGGCCGCATTTTTCCCGCTTGACGGGCAGCCCGGAACGGCCCCTCCTCCTGCGAGGAGAGCTGCAGCGCTTCGCCGTGTATGCCATGGCGACGCGTTTCGAGTTGGTGCTCGAAGCCCCGTTCGACGCCGGGCCCGCCGCCGAGGAAGCGCTCGAGGAGATCGAGCTGGCCCACGCCCGGCTATCCAGATTTGAGCGGGCGAGCTGGGTGAGCCATCTGCGCCGCACCTGCGCCAAAGTGCCCGCGCTGCTCGACCTCGATCAGGTGGAGCTGTTTCAGACGGCTCTCGAAATCGAGCGCGGTACTCAAGGCGCCTTCTCGCCCACGCACGAACAATCGGGGGTGCTCGAACTCCGCGGCGATCGACTCCGATCCCGTGTAGCCGAGCCGCCCATCGACTTGGGTGCGATCGCCAAGGGACACGCTCTCGATCTAGCCGCGCGCGTCCTGCGCGGCGCCGGTATCGAACGCGCTCTGCTGCACGGCGGCACGAGCACGATCCTTGCGCTGGGTGGCCCCTTCCGCGTCGCACTGGGCTCGACCAACTCAGGAATCACCTTCGAACTCGAAGACTGCGCTCTGTCGGTTTCAGCCCAAAGCCGTCAAGACTCACCGGACGCAAGCGCCGCGCCGCCCTCCTATCACGTCACCGACGGCCGCAGGGGACAGCCCGCTGCCTTCGACACCCCCGTGGTCGCGCTTGGCCCGAGCGGACTGCTCTGCGACGCCTGGTCGACCGCAGCCCTGGCGCTGGCTCCGGCCAGGCCCTGTTCCTCCCTGCTCGATGCCCACGGCATCGAGCTCCACTTCCCGGCCCTTTCTCCCTCGGAAGCCCCATGCTCGGACCCCACCGTCGCGACTTCTTGAAAGCCACCCTCGGCGGCGCCGCCGGCTTCGCGCTTGCGCCGGGAGTTAGCTTCGCCGCGCCGCGGCTCGGAGCTCCGTTCCCAGTGGCCGTGATCGGCTGCGGCCGCCAAGCGCGCGCACTGCTCGCCGAGCTAGCCAAGTTTGAGGACGTTGTCGTGGTCGCCTTGTGCGACAACCAAGACTCTCGACTCTCGTCGGGGCTGCGGCGAGTGCGCGACGCAAAGGGCTACGCCACCTCGAAAGAACTCTACGCGGCCCACCCCGAGGTCCAGGCGGTATTCGTCGCCACGCCGACCCATACCCACCGGGAAGTCGCCGGTGCCGCGCTGGAAGCCGGCCGCCACGTGTACTGCGAAGCGCCGCTGGCTTCTACAGTCGCGGACGCGCTCGCCCTGCGCGATCAGGCCCGCGCCAGCGATCGCGTGTTTCAGGTCGGCAGCCTCGGGCGTGTGGACCCGATTTACAAACTGGCCTACAAGTTCTTCCGGACCGGTTCGATCGGCGACGCGGTTTCCTATCGCGCGCAGTCGCACCGCAAGAACAAGTGGCGCGTGCCGGCCAGCGATGCAGCCAGCGACAAAGCGCTCAACTGGAAGCTAGATCCGGAAGTCTCACTCGGATTGGTCGGTGAACTCGGCGTGCATCAACTCGACGTGATCCACTGGTTCGCGGGCGCGTATCCGAAGTCGGTCCGCGGTCTGGGGGCGCTGCGCCTGCACGAGGACGGACGCGAGCTTCCCGACACCGAGCAGTGTTTGTTCGAATTCGAAGATGGCTCGGCCTGCTTCTTCGAAGCGACCCTAGCGAACTCCTACGGCGGCGACTACGAAACTCTGCATGGCACGCTCGGGGCGATGAAGCTGGCTTGGAACGCCGGCTGGATGTTCAAGGAGCCCGATGCCCCCACCCAGGGCTGGGAGGTCTACGCGAACCGCCAGAGCTTCCACAACGAACAGGGCATCACGCTGATCGCCGATGCAACGAAGCTGGCGAAACAGGACAAGCTGAAAGACGGCGTGGGGCTGGAGCATCCCCCGCTGTACTACGGAGTCGCGGATTTCCTGAAGAGCTGCGCCGAGGGAACGGGCGTCGAGTGCGATGCGGCCGAGGGGGCGCGCGCGGTGGCGGTGGTCGCAGCGGCCGCGCAGGCCCTGCGCGAGGGCGGTTCGGTTTCCGTAGACCCCACTCCCTTCGAGGAAGCCTGAGTCCCGTGCTGCGCCTCCGGAGTTTGCCGCTTTCTGCTCGGTTCGGGCTCTCCTGCGTGCTCGCCGTCGTGGTACTTGGGATGTGGGCCTCGCTCACCCACCTCCGCAACCACCACGCGAAGAACGACGGGAACCCAGAGGAGCTCTCGCTGCTGGACCTCGAAGGCGCCTACCACGGGGCTGAGATCACGTCGCCCTTGCGCGCGGTGCTGTCCGGAGAATCCAGGGCACACCCGGCGATCGACTATGCGGAAGCCGATCGCTTAGAGCTTCTGACCTGGATGAACGGCGACCGCACCACCGAGGACTACGACTCGATCGATTTGGGCGACCGCGCGCCGGCCGAGCTGCTCGCGGTGCACTGCTTGAGCTGCCACGGGTCCGGCGTGGCCCAGTCGTCCGGCGGTGGGCAAGCACTCGAATACTGGGACGATGTGGCGCCGCTCCTCGGCGAAACGACCCTCACGCCCACGCCCTACAAAATCGTCGTCACGTCCCTGCACACCCACGCTCCGTCCATGGCGCTTTTGATTCTAGGCGTCTGCGGGCTTGCGCTCGCGACTCGCTTCCCCCGCGGGCTCGCCTCTTTGCCGCTGTTCCTGGGCGGAGCGGCCCTGCTGGTCGACACGACCGGCTGGTTGATCGCGCGCGAAGTGAAGGGCTTCTCCCCCGTGATCGCGATCGCCGGAGCGGTCTATACCGGAGCCCTGGCGCTCGCCATTGCGCTGGTCCTGGTCGAGCTGTGGGGTCCCTACCCGGCGCCCTCGAACGCCGCCGAGGAATCCAAGTCCGCATGAGCCGCAACCTGGCGGCGACCGCGGGGGTGCTCGCGTTGCTCTTCGGTCACCTCGGGATCGCCCGCTGGGTAGGTCCGCCAGACGCGGAGGTCTCCTTGTGGTTTGGGTTCCTACCCGCTGAGCTTGGTCTGCGCCTGGCTTGGATGGCGCTCGCTGGTTGCTTCCTCGCCTGGTGGATCCGGGCGGCGCCCGAATCGGAGAGCTCGCGATGATCTGGTGGGCGCTGGCCGCTTACGCGGCGCTTCTGCTCGGCCTCGGCGCCTTCGCAGGACGCCGCTCCGATCGTTCAGCGCGCGAGTACTACCTCGCGGGGCGCGGGCTTTCGACGTTCGTTTTGTTCATGGCGCTGTTCGGCACGAACACAACGCCGTTCCTGTTGATCGGCATTCCGGGCCTTGCCTATCACGCGGGGCTTCCCGTGTTCGGCCTGAACGCTGCGATTCTGGCGCTGCTGCTGCCGATCACGTTCTGGACCGTGGGCGTGCCTGCGCGACGAATCGCGCACCGGCTCGGGGCGATGAGCCCTGCCGAGCTGTACGCGAAACGGCTCGACTCTCGAGCTGTCGGACTCGCGTTGTTTGCGCTTTGGACTTTGTACACGCTGCCCTACATGGCGACCGCGCTCGAGGGCGCGGAGCTCACGCTCCAAGTGGCCACCGAGGGAAACGTGCCGCCCTACCTGGGAGCCGCTGGCGTGTTGGTGCTGTCGCTGGTGTACACGTCGATCGGCGGCATGCGCGCCACAGCCTGGACGAACGTCGTCCAAGGCTCCCTGTTCGCCGGGTTCGTGTTGGCTGCGCTGTACTTTCAGGCGCGCGGCATCGGAGGATCCGAAGGCCTGCCGGGTGCACTGCGAAGGCTCGCCGAGGAGCGTCCGGATCTGTGCACGCCATCCGCCGAGGGGCTGTTTGCGCCGCGCGCGTTCTTTTCCTGGAGCCTCACGATCGGCCTATGCGTCATCGCTTTCCCCCACATGCTGGTGCGGCTGTTCGCAGCGAGCTCCGAAGCCAGCCTGGCGCGCGTCTGCCGGCTATATCCGCTGGCGCTCGTACTCTTGTGGCTGCCCGCGGTCCTGTGCGGCGCGTTCGGAGCGCTCGCCTTCAAAGGGCTCGAAGGCCAAAGCTCCGACGCGATCTTCGGACTCATGGCCGGTGAATTCCTGCCCCCCTGGCTCGCAAGCCTCGCCTTTCTAGCCGTGCTCGCGGCGGTCATGTCGACCCTCGACGCCCAGCTCCTGACGCTCGGATCGATGCTGGCCCGGGACGTCCTGCCGGCCCACCGCTCGGCGCGGGCCGAACGCCTGGCGGCCCGGGGCTTCGCAACCCTCGTTTCCATCGCGACGTTCCTTGTGTGGCGGTTTGGAGGCAGCGCTGTGTTCGACCTGGCCTCGGTCGCCTTCTCCGGCTACGTCACCCTGATTCCGACGCTGATTTTAGGCCTGCACTGGCGACGATTTTCCGCGGCCGGAGCCCTGCTATCCCTTGCCGCAGGCAGCGCCCTGCTGCTCGCCGCCCTGCTGGAAGCCGGAGGCCTATCGGCCGCCACCCGCGCCTCCTGGCTGGGATTCTTGCCCGTGGTCTGGGGCCTGGCCGGCGCGACCTTGGGCGCGCTGGCTGGCTCCCTGGCTCGCCCCGGAGATCTGGAGGCTGCCTAAAGCGGGGTGGGCGATCCGGCCCGGCTTGAGCTACCTTCTAGCTAGGACCCTCTCCCGCTTGATTGCCATGAAGACCCCTGCCGCCATCCGCACCGTCGAAGACTTGATCGCCCGCCTGGACGAGGTCGTCGACTCCGACTGCGACAGCAACCGCTGCGACGGCGTGAAGGACGTTCTGCGGAACGCCTGCCTCGACACCGAGAACCTCCTGGACGCCTCGTTCCTCGCCCCCAGCTCCGCCGGCTACGCACGCCGCCTGCTTCACAAAGATCCCAAGGATCGCTACGCCGTGCTGGTCATGGTTTGGGACGGCCATCAGGGCACACCTTTGCACGATCACGGCGGACGGTGGTGCGTCGAATGCGTCTACCGCGGCAGGATCCGGGTTCACTCCTACTCGCGCATCGCAAACCACGACACCGGCGCCGGGCTGTGGGACTTCAAGCCGGAAGAATCCGTCATCGCCGGCAAGGGCGAAGCTGGCAAGCTGATTCCGCCCTTCGACTATCACGTGCTGGAGAACCCCGACCCCCATGCCGCGGTCACGATCCACGTCTACGGTGGCGAGCTGCACCAGTGCACGACCTTCGAGCCCCAGGAAACGGGCGGTTGGAGCCCGGTCACCTCGCACATGTCGTACACCGACTGAACTCGGAAGGGACCCCTGGAGGGCCGGCCCTCGTCTCGGTCGCCTCCGTCTTTGCGGGACATCCTCCACTTCCCGAAGCCTGGCGCTCCCGGCGTGACCACCCAGCCCACCACGATTCCGCTGGAAGCACCCCTCGGGAGTTTTCCGGGCGCCGAACTCCCGGCTCTGTTGGATCGACCAGCGGGCCAAGCTCGGTTCGCCGTGCTGCTGGCCCACGGGGCCGGGGCGCCGATGGACCACCCCTTCCTGGAGCGCGTCGCCGGGGACTTGGCCCAGGCCGGTGGAATCGTGCTGCGCTTCGACTACCCCTACATGGCAGCCCGTCGCGCGGGAGCCAATCGACGGCCTCCGGACCGGGCCCCGGTTCTACTTGCGGCCCATGCAGCCGCCATCGACGCCGCCCGCAAGCAAGCCGGCTCCCTGCCGCTTTTTCTGGCCGGAAAGTCCTTGGGCTCACGCATCGCCGCCATGTCCTTGGCGGGAGAAGGTACGCAACCTGCCCGCGAGCTCGCTGGTCTCGTCGCGTTCGGCTACCCGCTACATCCGGCGGGCAAGCCGGACCAGCTACGCGACGGCTTCTTTGGAAATCTCGAGGCCCCCTGCCTGTTTGTCCAAGGCACCCGGGATGCGCTGTGCACGCGCGAGCTGCTTGAACTCTCGATCGAACGGCTCCCCGGTCCCAAGGTCGTGCACTGGACCGAAGACGGCGACCACTCGCTCGAGGTGCGCAAGAGTAGCGGCCGGACTTCCGAGGAAGCCCTGGCGGAAGCCGATGCGGCCGTCGTCGCTTGGATCGAGCAGCAGATCGGGACCTAGCCGGCCGCGACCCACTCCATCAGCGCGCAGCGATCTTGGCCCAGGTGTCCTTGAGCGCCACGGCGCGGTGGTACAGAGGCTGGCCGGGATTCGATTCGTCCCGGTCTGCGCAAAAGTAGCCGACCCGTTCGAACTGGAACGTGGTACCCGGCTCGGCTCCCCCGAGAGAGGCTTCGAGTTTGGCCTTCACGACCGTCCGTGAGTTCGGGTTCAGCTCGGAGAGCCAGTCGTCGGCACGCCCAGGATGCTTGGCGAGGAACAGGGGCTCGTACAGGCGAATCTCCCCGTCCACAGCGTCTTGAGCGCTGACCCAGTGCACGACGCCCTTGACCTTCCGGCCATCCGAGGTCTTGCCGCCACCCGAATCGCGATCGAGGAAGCAGGTCAACTTGACCACTTCGCCAGAGTCTGGATCCTTGTGCACTTCATCGCAACGAATCACGAAACCGAAGCGCAGCCGGACTTCTCCGCCGGGCTTGAGCCGGAAGAATTTCCGCGGGGCTTCCTCGCGGAAGTCCTCGCGGTCGAGGAACAGCCGCTTGGTCACAGCCAATTCGCGGGTTCCCGAGAGCTCATCGCCGGGGAGGTTCTCAGCCTGCACGAGCAAGCGTTCGTCCTCCTCTAGGTTGGAGATCTCGATCTCCAGCGGGTTCAGAACAGCTAGCCGCCGCTGGGCCCGCACATTCAAGTCTTCGCGCAGCGCATTTTCGAGGACGACCAGTTCAATCGTGCTGTTGAATTTGGCCACGCCGACGCCGCGACAAAAGTTGCGCAAAGACTCCGGCGTGTAGCCGCGCCGGCGCATTCCGCTCAGGGTCGGCATTCGCGGATCATCCCAGCCGTCCACCTGCCCGTCGCGTACCAGCGCCTGCAGCTTGCGCTTGCTGGTCATCGTGTATTCGAGCTCAAGGCGCGCAAATTCGATTTGTCGCGGGCGATCCGGCAGGCTCAAGTGGTCGAGAAACCAGTCATACAGCGGACGGTGGTTTTCGAACTCCAGGCTGCAAAGAGAGTGAGTGATCGCCTCGATCGCATCCGATTGGCCGTGGGCCCAGTCGTAGGTCGGATAGATGCACCAAGCGTCACCGGTGCGGTGGTGCGTCGAGCGCAGGATCCGATAGAGGATCGGATCGCGCATGTTCATGTTGGGCGACGTCATGTCGATCTTCGCTCGCAGAGTCTTGGCCCCATCGGCGAACTCGCCGGCGCGCATCCGTGCGAACAGGTCCAGATTTTCCTCGACCGATCGATCCCGAAACGGACTGTTCACGCCCGCCCGGCGTCCGTCGCCGCGCTGATCGCGCAAATCCTCAAGGGAGAGGTCATCCACGTAGGCCACGCCGCCCCGAATCAGCTCCTGGGCCAGCTCATAGAGCCGTTCGAAGTAGCCCGAGGTGAAGTGCAGGCCACCGCTCCATTCGTAGCCAAGCCAGCGGATGTCCTCTTGGATCGCGTCGACGAATTCGGTGTCCTCGGCAGCCGGGTTCGTGTCGTCGAAGCGCAAGTTGCACTTCCCGCCGAATTCTTCGGCCATGTCGAACACCAGGCAAATCGCTTTCGCGTGCCCCACGTGGAGGTAGCCGTTGGGCTCGGGAGGAAACCGCGTGTGAACGCGACCTCCATTTTCGCCGGCCGCGAGATCCGCGTCGATCTCGGCCTGGATGAAGTGGCGCCTCGGCGCGCCGTCTTCGGAATCGCCCGGCTCAGACTTGGCGGCCGACATCAGCTGGCCTCCTCAGTCATCCGCTCGGCCGCAAATTTGAGCACCGCGGCTTCCTTGCCCAGAGCCTCCTTCTCGATGGCCAGGGCTCGTTCCAGATAGCTCGTTCGTTCGGCCGGATCGGTCAGGTCCGCCAGGTTGATCTGGACGTTGAGCCGGGCGCCGATCACGGCGGCCCGGGCACACAGAGCCCCCACGGCAGCGTCCGTGATCGACGCAGGATTTCCTTCGCGAGCACTCGCATCGATCACCGACAGACTCTCGAGTGCCACCTGCATGGTTCGCAGGGGAACATCGATGGCCGCTCGCACCGCGTCCTGAATAGCAGCCAGGCGATCCGCTTTTTCCGCGTCGGTTGCCTTGGGCAAGCGGCGCGCAGCCACAATGCCGTCAAACGCCGCGGTGTCCGCATCTACCAAGCGCACCAACTCGTCGGTCGCTCGCTTGCCGGCGTCGGCCAGCTCAGAGAATCGAGGAATTTTCGCGGTCCAGCCCTTCTTGGCCGCGGAGAGGTTGGCCACCATGGTTCCGAGCGCCGCACCGAGCGCGCCGACCGCCGCGGAGACCGAACCGCCGCCAGGCGCCATCGACTCCGAGGCTGTTTCTTCCGCGAAGGAACGGATGGTCATCGAGGACAGGCGCGACCGCGAAGGGTCCGCCAACTGATACTCCACGATCTTCTCGGCGGGATCGAACGGGGTCAGCTCGTCCAACCCCATGGAGCGAACGGCGATCTTGATCAGCTCGGCGTCGCTGACCCCCACCGAGCGATTCTGCTTGCCAAGATAATGCCGGCCGGCATCGAGCATGGCATTCAGCGGAATCAGGCCCACCAACTCCGAGCCCGTAACACGCATGCCGCGCGCGGTGGCCTCTTCGCAGGCTGCGTCGAAGGCCTCGTGCATGGAGGTGACCGTGATGTTGGTCAGATTGAACGAGAGCTGAGCGATGCCGTACTCCTCGATGAACCAACCGATGCCCTTCACGGACTTCAGACGACCCGGCTCACGAACCAACTTGCCGGCTGCGTTGCGCACGCGACGCCCCTTTTCGCGCAGGACGTTGGCGACTGAGTTTGCCCGAGCGACGGAAGTTGTATTGAGGTTGATGTTGTAGGCGATCAAGAACTCACGAGCGCTGACCGCCGTGGCGCCGGTCTTCGGTTGAAACTGGGCCGGACCAAAGTCTGGCTTCCAGGCTGGGTCAGCCAGTCGCGACTCGAGCGCTTCGTATTCTCCAGCCCGCACATCGGCCAAATTGCGCCGCCCCTCGGACAGCGCGGCGTGTTCGTAGCAATAGACCGTCAGGCCGACCTCTTCGCCGAGCCGGCGAGCCACCTCGCGCGCAAGCTCAGCCGTTTCCTCCATCGAAATCCCCGAGACCGGTACGAGGGGACAGACGTCCATCCCCCCAAAGCGAGGGTGCTCGCCGGAGTGGCCGCTCATGTCGATCAGTTCCTTCGCGGCTCGCCCGGCCTCCACGGCGCCCTCGACGACTGCTGCGGGCGACCCGACAAAGGTCACCACGGTTCGGTTGGTTGCTTGGCCCGGATCGACGTCGAGCAGCTTCACCCCCTCAACGGCGGAGATCCGATCGGTGATGGCGCGAAGAACTGCGGGGTCGCGCCCCTCCGAGAAGTTCGGGACGCACTCGACGATCTGATCCATGGCGGGGTTCGGGCGGAAGAAAAGCGGTTGAGGAGGAGAACGGGAGGGCGGCACTCTAACCGCCCGCCGCCCCGACCGAACCGCCCTGCTGGGGTCCTCTCGCCCGACCCGCTCACATGCCGAGTTGACCGCTGCTGAGCACCTGCCGAATCGCCAGCTCGGAGTCGTAGACGATTTCGAGCAGCGAGGTCGACCGCGGGTCGTAGTGCACCTCTAGAGAATTGGGCGCGAGCAAGCCGATGTCTCCAGCCACCACGCCGCCCTGGATCCGCAGGGCGCCGGCCTGGGTCGCAGCGCCACGGGGACTAACCAGGCCGAAAATACTGTTGGCCGTGTAGATCGCGGCGTCGATCTTCATCGTTTCGTCGGGGTCGCGGCTCGAAAGGACCTGCGTAATGAGTTCCTCGAGCATCGCGTCCGAGATCCATCCATCCGTCCCGAGCAGCGTCGAGAGCGCCGCCTTCGACGAACCGTCCGGGTTGAAAAGGAGTGGATCGCTCGGGTTCGTCGGATCCCCCACCAAAAGGGAGAAGGAGTCCCAATTGCGGCCGAGCTCGGGTCCTTGCCAAATGTCGGTCACCGGGTCGTAGAAGCCGGTTCCAGCCAGGATCGGAACCGGGCTTTCCGAACCGAAGGTGTAGAACCGCGGCGTGAAGTCAGGGCCTTCGTAGTTGGGGTTCGGCACCGAGAAGGTCGAGGGATCTCGATTGTCGTCGTTCTCGCCGGGCAGGAACTCCTGGGACTTGATCCACTCGAGCTTGTTGAACGAGGCGATCTCCTCCCAAACAAACGAGAAGCTCGAGTTGTCGGTAGCATCGACCGTTCCATTGCCCCAACGCGGGTGGAACAAATCGCCCACCACGACGTTGCCGCCGGCGGCAAGCGCTAGGGCATTGACGGTTCCATCGCTGGCGAATCCGTAGGTGCGGTCGAACTCACCCAAGTTCGCGTCGGCGTACTGCAGGTCCGACGGAAGGTAGATGTTCCCGCGCACGTTCAAGACGCCGGTGCCTTTGACCACGCCGGCCAAGACGACGTCCCCATCGATGGCCACGTCGCCGTTCAGCAGAATCGGGTTATCTTCGGTGCCGATCATCACGACGCTGCCGGTGGTCACCGAGCCCAGGCTGGCCGTCGTCCCGCTAGACAGCGCGCCCGTCACCTCCGAAGAAGTGTCGATCGAGCTCCCGGGCGCGATGATCTGGATGCTGCCCCCGGATAGGCCGCCCATCGCGGTGTCAGCGACCCCATCAAATTCTTCGGCGTCGACAACGCGATTGCCCGGTTGGCTGGTTCCCGCCGTTCCGGTGATCGGGTCGAAGCCGCCGTCATCGGGGAAAACAGCCGGAAAATCGGTGGGAAGGAACCCGTCGACCAGCTCGTTGCCATCCGCGCCGTATTCCAAGTAGAGGTTCTCGAAGGGGACGGGCGAAATCGGGTCGGCCGGAGAGAGCGCCTCGTCGATCAGGGTGCCCGAGCCGCTCTCCTCGAGCAGTCCGTCGGCTCCGAAGCGTTGGGAACGCAGGTCGATGCTGCCCCAGTTGTCCACGGGGGTGGCGTCGGAGAACACGGCCTGATCAGCTAGGTAAAGCGTGCCGGCGATGCGTGAGTCGTTCGTGCCGTGACGGATTTGAAAGGTGTCGAGGCTGCCGACCCGAATTCGTGGGTAGCTACCGAGCTGGGTCGGATCGTTGTTGTAGCGACGACCCGCATCGTCCACATCGAGGTGGCAGAACACGCAGTTGAGGTTGTTGGCGAGCATGGCGTACTCAAGGCCCTCGAAGCGCGCTCGCTCGACGACCCACACCTCCGAAAAAGTCCGCCGCAGTCCTTCGCGGCCCATCTCGCCGGTGGACTGCAGGGTTCCCTCCTGCGCCGTCGCAGTAAACACCAAGCGGGTCCCCTCGACTGTGTCGTGCCGCACGACCGCCAGGCTCTCGATTTCGGTATCGCCGATGGTCGACTGCCCATCGACCGCCGGGAGGCTAACGGTCCCCAAGAGGTCAACGGGGTTCTGCGCACCGGCGGGGCTCGCCAACACGCCGAGCCCATCGAGATAGGCCATGAAGTCGGCCGGTGAGGTGCGAATCCCCTCGTGATCGAATTCGAAGCTGCCCCACAGCTCGTGAATCGCGAGCCGAATCGCGCTCTCGGCGGCCTTTTCGACCTCGAGCTCTTGCTCGCGGTGCTGGGTCGTCGAGTCTTCGTTGAGCGCCGTTGCCAGGAAGGCCAGGACCATGCCGGACATCAGCATGAGGATTAGCAGGGCAGAAACGACGGCCACTCCCCGGCGGCCGGAGGGGGCTGCAAACGAGCGACAGGGAGCGGACAGGGGTCGGATCATGACGTGGGGCGCGAGAGGCCACCGGGACAGACACGGTGGGCATCGAAAAAGGGGCGGTGTGTCCAGGAGGTCGGCCGGAGAGACGCACCAGGTGAAGGCGGCCTCGCTTTGTTTCCACTTGCCGGGAGAGAGCCCCCTTACGCCTTGGGTTGGGAGCCCCTCGAGGTCGAGGAGTCCCGGACCCACCATGCAACTGACCATGTCGCCCCACCTCGGTTCCCTCGCCCGCCAAGGCCGCCGCGCTCGATCCGGCTTCAGCCTGCTAGAGGTCATCATCGGCCTCTCGATCCTCACGGTCGGCATGCTGGCCATGACCTCGACGACGATTGGCACGTACAAATTGCGCAATGCGGACGCCTCGCGGCTCGCGGCCCGCAATGCGATCGAGTCCGTAGCCCGAGAGGTAGAGCTGGTCGCCTCCTCGATCGACCTCAACGCCGGCCCCTGGGCAAGCGAAGTCCTCGACGCGTTCGCTGCGCCAGCCAATCAAGTTCAAGTTCCCGGCCTCGAGCCCTGGGCAGGCGAACCTTCGGTGATCTCGATCGAGATCCTCTCGGACGAGACGCTCACCGACGCCGGCATCGGTGTCCACCTCGGCATGCCCCGTGACCTCGACCGAGACGGAGCTGTGGGCAACACGGACGTGAGCGACACCGGCCGCATGCTGCCGGTCATCGTTCGAGCCCGCTGGAGTTCCGCTGCCGGTCCTCGCCAAATCGAACAAGGCTTCTACGTCCTGGGGTACGGATCGTGAACCAGCTCTTCCCTTCCCGCACTTCCGGATTCAAGCGCGCTGGCGTCACGCTCCTCGAGCTGCTGATCGCCATGTCGGTTTTGGCCGGCGTCCTGCTAGCAGCCTTGGCCACCTTCGGTCGCGAAGGTGAAGCTCTTCAGGCCATCACCGACAAGACCCAAGTCTCCCTGCGCGGTCAACAGATGATCGGCCGGCTCGACGACCTGCTCGGCGACGCCCAGCCCATCCTCCCCGATGCCTGGCTCACCGAAGATGTCGACACCTCGCAGAACGCGCGCCTTTTGGTCGACACGCACCTTGGATTTCCGGATCGCGGCTTCGTGATCCTCGAGCCTGGCACCCTGCGCGAAGAATACGTTTCCTACGCGAGCCTCGGCTCCACCGGTGGTCCGCGCCTGCTCAACCTCGACCGCGGTCTGGGCTGCACCAACGCAGCGGTTCACGACGCTGGCGCCCGCGTTCTGTGGGCCGGAGTGGCGAGCGCGATCCCCCAGCAGATCTCGCCGCCCCCCTCGTCCTTTGACGGGAGCTCGCTGGAGCGCGGCGAGGAAGTCTTCTTCCGCGGCGACGGCACCGGCTTTTCCTTCCGCGTTCCCACTGACCCGACCGGAGGCCAGGACGTCTTGGACGGTCTCGAGGTGCGGTGGGGCGCGACCCTTCGCGGACAAGCCCTGTCCACCGCCCGCTGCGCGTTCGTCTTCGAAGTCACCGACGAAATCTCCGAAGCTGAGCTCGACCAGGATTTGGACCGCGACGGCAATCGAACCACGGTTTTCGACCTGGGCGAAGTGCATCTGCGCATCTGGGATACCGCGGACTCGGGGCTAGCGCCCCAAAACGTCTCCCTAGGCGGCACCCGCATCCTTCAGCCCCAATGCGACTACGGGGGCGACCTCGACAACGACGGTTACGACGACCCGATCTTCCTCTGGACGCCTGAAACCGGTCGCCTGCGTGTTCGCCTGTTCTTCCTGTCCTACCGCGTCGGCCAGCCCGCTGTCGTCACGCGTCAGGAGACAGTCCTGCGCTTGCGCAACCCACCGGCGAGCTGAACAGCCTCTAAGCCTCCTTCGGCCGCTGCCCCCCTCGCCCCTAGCTGCCGGGGGCGAACAGCGGAATGCGCGAACTGACGCTGCGGAAGCCCAGTTCGTCGCACAACGCCTCAAGCAGCTCGCGATTCGCCCCGGCCCAATCTAGGCCGGGCAGGTCCACCGGCAAGCACCCGTCCGCGCGAACCAGGTCGGTGGCGAGGCGCGCCAGATCACGGCTCACGAACGCCAGGTCCTTTTCGGCCTCGAGCTTCTTCGCGACGCTCTTCGCACCGCGCACGGAGCTCGCAGCAACCGCCTCCAGATCCGCATACACGCCCTCTAGGTCGCCGAAGGTCGAGATCAAGAAAGCGGCGGTCTTCGCGCCGATCCCCCGTACGCCGGGAATGTTGTCAACCGGATCGCCGGCTAAGCCCTGGTAGTCGGGCAAGACGGCGGGAGCGACGCCGAACTTCTCCATCAACGCCGCCTCGTCCCAGCGGACGCCCTTGGTGAAGTCGAACAGCTCGACACGCGGCTCGATCAGTTGGCCTAGATCCTTGTCGATCGTAACGATCGTTCCCGTGCGCGCTCCGGGAGCCTCAAGCCAGGCCGCCAGGGCCCCGGCGATCAAGTCGTCGGCTTCAAAGCGGTCGTGGACCAGGCACAGCGCGCCGAAGGCCTCGGCGAGTCGAACGGCGACCCGGCACTGCTCTTCTAGCTCCGGCGGCGGCAGGTCGCGACCAGCCTTGTAGGCGGGGTAAATCTCGTTGCGAAAACTGGTGTTCAAGCTCTCGTCAAATGCGATGACGAGCGCCTCGGGCTGCTCTTCACGGGCCAGGCGGATGAGCGCGCCGAGGAAGCCATGCAAAGCCCCGGTCAGCCGCCCGTCCGGGGACTTCATCGAGCTGGGCATGGAAAACCAGGCGCGGAACAACAGGGGACTGGCGTCGATCAGGTGGAGTCGGTCGGCCATGGCTCAGCTAGCAGCTAGATCGGTGATACGGTGCCAGAGCAAAACGCACCGGTGAGGGAGATACGGCGTCAGGCCCATGGGCACCGCGGTAGCTCCGGCGCCGTATCCCCCTCACCGGTGCGTTTTGCTCTGGCACCGTATCACCGATCTAGCAGGTTGTACGTGCTAACGTGCGCTCCATGAGCGAACGAGTGACTTGCGTCAGCGGCGGCCGGCTGGTCCGGTCGAGCGGAGTTTCAAGCGGCGACCTGTGGATCTCCGGCGAGAAATTCGTCGATCCCGCGAGCCTGAGCGACGAGCAGCGCCAGAGCGCCGGGCGCGTCGACGCCTCGGGCCAGCTCGTGCTGCCCGGCTCCATCGACCCCCAGGTGCACTTCCGCGAACCGGGCAACGAGCACAAGGAGGACTTGGCCTCGGGCTCTCGGGCAGCGATCGCCGGGGGAGTCACGACCTTCTTCGAAATGCCCAACACGAAGCCGGCCACGACCAACCGCGCGGCGGTCGAGGACAAGTTTCGGCGAGCGGCCGGCCGCGCGTTCGCCGACCATGCCTTCTTCGTGGGAGCCACCGCCGAAAACGCGGACGAGCTTGGCGAGCTCGAGCTGCTGTCCGGCTGCGCTGGCGTGAAGGTCTTCATGGGCTCGTCGACCGGCAACCTCTTGATTCCAGACGACGAAACCCTCGAACGGGTGCTGCGCAGCGGAACTCGCCGGGTCACGGTGCACTCCGAAGACGAGCATCTGCTCGAACGCAACTACAAAGCCCTGGGCCGCAACGAGCCCGTCACACGCCACCCCGAGGTGCGCAGCGTCGAAGCCGCCGTGCGCTCGACCACGCGTCTGTTGAACCTGGCCGAGAAAACCGGGCGCCCCGTACACGTGCTTCACGTTTCGACCGGCGACGAAGTCGATCTGATGGTGGAGCGCGACCTGGGCGACCTGGTGACCTTCGAGCTGACTCCCAATCACCTGTTCCTCGCGGCTCCCGACTGCTACGAACAGCACGGCACCTTCGCGCAGATGAATCCTCCCGTGCGCGACGCCGGACACCAGGGCCGCCTGCGCAGAGCCGCTGCCGAGCGCGAAGCCGCCTGTGTCGGCTCCGACCACGCGCCGCACACCGCCGAAGAGAAGGCGCGCCCTTACCCCCAAGCCCCGTCCGGGATCCCCGGCGTCCAGACCACCCTCGGCCTGTTCTTGACCGCCGTGCGCGACGGGTGGCTCCAACTGGAAGATTTGCCGCGACTGCTGCACGACGGCCCCATCCGCGTCTATGGCTTGCTCGACAAGGACGCCTTTGCCTATGGCGCGGACGCCGACCTAACCCTGGTCGACCCGGCCGTCACGGTGCCGCTGCCGGACAACTGGTTGCTCAGCCGCGCGCGGACCAACCCTTTCGTGGGGCGCCCGTTGGCCGGCTGGCCCTCGGCGGTCTACCTGCGCGGAGAACCGGCCTTCGCAAACGGCGAAACGATCGGAG
Organism: uncultured Planctomycetaceae bacterium; assembly: GCA_964619265.1. Classification (GTDB taxonomy): domain Bacteria; phylum Planctomycetota; class UBA1135; order UBA1135; genus CAZUCE01. Next base: position 85,790 of record CAZUCE010000008.1, on the reverse strand, counting down.
AGCCCCGCGGCAGGCCGCTGCGGTTCGCGGACGTCCCCGAAGCCTGATCAGGCAGCGCTCGGCGCGGCTACGGGTTCGCTGCGTCGCGAGAAGCCCCGCGCCAGGAACAACGCGCCGGTCACGATCATCACGGACGATAGCGTCTGCCCCATGGTCATCCCGAGGAACACCGTCCCGATCGGGTCGTCGGAGCTGGTGAACTGGCTGTCGGGCTGGCGCACATACTCAAGGCCGAACCGGGCGACGCCGTAACCCAGGAGGAACAGACCGCCGTAGCCACCTGCGCCAAGGTGACGAGGACGGAACAGGCGGTAGGCCACGTACAGAACCAGGCCGAGCAAGAGACCTTCGGCGAGCCCTTCGAAGAGCTGGGACGGATAGCGATACGGCACCTGATCCTGAACCGCGGCCCAGTCGAGGCGTGGACGGATCGATTCCCAATCGACGGAGCGGCCCAAACCGTCTTGGGTGACCAGCCGGTCAGCCACGCTTTCGAACGTCCGGTGGCCGGTGGCAACCTGTAGAGCAAGCTCCTTCGAGCGAGGGTCTCCGAGCCCAGCGATCCCGAATTCTCGCAGGGCGGCGGAATCGGTGGTGAAGCGCATGGCCAGCAGTCCGGAAGCTTCGGTGACGCGGCCGTACAGCTCTCCGTTGATGAAGTTAGCGAAGCGCACAAAAGCGATCCCCGGCGTCACGCACAAGGCGGCCGCGTCGCCCAGCCGCAGCAAGGGCAGCTTGTGCTTCCAGGCGAAGAGCACAAACGCCACGCACACGCCGAGCAGCCCGCCGTGGAACGACATACCGCCCTTCCAAATCTCGAAGATGCGGATCGGGTCGGCGAGCCCCCGGTCGTAGAACAGCGCGTAACCAATCCGCCCACCAAGAATCACCCCGAATAGCATCCAAACGAGCAAGTCCCCGGTGTGTTCGGCTGCCATAGGCAGAAATCGGTCGCGCGCGAGGCGCTTTAGAATCCACCCGGCCACCAGGAAACCGGCGATGTACATGAGCCCGTACCAGCGAACGTCGATGGCTCCTGGGAGGTCGAACAGGACGGGGTCCCAGGTGGGAAATTCGAGCTTCATGGGGAGAACGCGCGCGACGGTTCGGGAGGACGGAACGCGGGAAGTCTACCGATGCGCGCCCCGGGCTTGAGCTTCCGGACTGAGTCGACCGCGCCCGGGCAGCGGCCGAGCCGGAAGGGACCCCAAAAACAAAGCGAGGGGCCGCCATCGGGCGGCCCCTCGCGCGGGTCCTATCCAGCAGCCCAGGTCAAGGGGCGCCGGATTGAGAGGATTGATCTGGTTGGCTTGCGGATCTGCCGCTCAAAAACGCGCGGGCGGGTCCATTTCGTGGGCTCGGCTCGGACGACAGGCGCAGAGTTGTTTCGCGCGAGGCGTGTCGACCGTATGAGTTCGGAATCGGTGGATTCTGGGAGTTCGGAGCTCGCAGGCGAGGAGCGCTCGGCTGGGCAGGCCGGCGGCGGGGCTCTGATCCCCGGCTCTTAGAGGCCGAGGATTTGTCGAAGGAGCCAGATCAGGGCAACGATGGCTTCGGTCATCATGGGTTCTCTCGAATTCAAGGGGATAGGGGAGAGAGGACCTCGTTCTGGGCGAGGGACGCCGGGCGAGCGACTACCTTTCCTACGCCGAGAAGGGCCTCGGCATTGGGGGTAAATCCGTTCTCGCTCCAAGAGGTTCTTGGGAGAGATGGGCGCCCTATTGCAGGAACCGTGCCGAACTTCCCAAAGTCCTTCCCGAGGCCTCCGGGGGGGCGGAGCGGGCTGACCCTGTCCTCTTCGGGGTCCATCGGTCCCCTTCGAGGGTCATCGCGGGCGCAGGTACAGGAACCGGGCAGCCGGGCGCCTCGGCGCCCAGGCCGGGCCTCACCTGGGGTGTGGGGAAATTTTTCTGCTTTGGGGGCACCGAAAAAGTGAGCCGGTGACGTTCTTGCTCTAAAAATAAGCCCAGGGCCCCCTCGCAGCGTTCCCAGCCAAAAAGCCCGCAAAGAACTCGTCGGGCGGATCTCGCTCTCGCAAAGGGGAGCCGGACTTCGTACCGATTGCCGCCTTCTGCTCGCCTTCGCAGGCGGCTGCCCTGTTCCGACGGGCTTCCCCCCTTCCAGGGCCATCCGCTCCGCGGGTTCCCCCCAGCCTCGTAGGTCCATGCCGACACGCCAGCTAGCCCTCCTCGCTCTCGGATTTGCGGCATCCTTCCTTGCCTCCAGCCCACTGGGAAGTGCCCAGGGCGAACGGGTGGCACGAACCGAACTGAGCCTGGTGCTGCCGATTCTCCCGCGCCAAGTCGACGCCCCGGCCGCCGCAAACTTCCCACGCCTGCTGCCGCACCACCTGGTGGTCCGCACCGCCGAACCGACCACGGTCACGGTCCTGATCGGCGAACGAGTCGCGGATCCCGGAGCCGAGGGCTTTGTGCTGAACCCGGCCACCGCCTGGCCGCTGACGATCGGGAGCACGGTCCCCACCGGCGCCCCCGGCAGCGGCTTCGAATTGCGTGCGACCTTTCGAGTCCCGAACGGACTGCCCCTGGAAGCTGAACTAGCCCTCCAAGCCATCAGCGTCTCCACCGCTCACCCCGGCTCGGCCCCGTCCGTGAGCAGAGCCATCGATTTGCATGCGGTCGACGCCGCCTGGGTCGATCCATCCCTATCGGGGAGCGCCTGGACCTCCAGCGAGCCCTTCGGAGCTCGGGTATGGACCGGACCGATCGGCGGGCTCCCGCGCTCGAGCGAACTCGACCTGCGCCTCTCGATTGGCCTAGACGGATCGGCTCCCGGGTACCTCGGGGCCCTGCCTCTCGCTCCCGGCGCTTTGGTCACCGACCAAATCGACCCGAACGCAATTCTGACCGCTCTGCGGGCCGGCCTACTCGAAAGTGCCCCCGCCAAGGTCCAGCTGACTGATTCCGGCTCGACGGCCGTCTTCGAACTGCGTCTATCCACCGACGCCCGCGGCCTCGCCAGCGTGCTGCTGTTCGAGCTGGAAAGCCCCGCCGAGCGCACCCTGCGCGCCGTTCTGGCCGAGCCGCGCTGAGAGCCTGTGAATAGACCGGTCTAGCCGTTGCCTCGGATGGGCCCATCGGGGAGGCTAGGTCCCGATGGAACGACACTCGAAACTCTTGTCCAATCCCGACGGAAGCGACCCCCGCTCGGATCTATTCGTCTGGATCGATATGGAGATGACGGGGCTCAACGTCGAGCACGACCGCATCCTGGAGATCGCAGTCGTGATCACCGACGAGCGCCTTTCCCCGATCGCCGAAGGGCCCGACCTGGTCCTCAATCAGCCGGACGAGTTGCTCGACGGAATGGACGAATGGAATACCTCGCACCACGGTGACTCGGGTCTCACGGAGCAGGTCCGCGCCTCGAAGATCACCGACGCGGAAGCCGAGCGCCAAGTCCTGGAATTCCTGCATGGCTACTGCGTTCCAAACACCGCGCTCCTATGCGGCAACTCCGTGTGGCAGGACCGACGGTTCATCGCCCGTTACATGAAAGACCTCGATGAGTTCCTGCACTATCGAATCATCGACGTGTCGACGGTCAAAGAACTCGCTCGCCGCTGGCGCCCCCAGGCGTTCGATCTGGCTCCGCAGAAGCAGGAAGCCCACCGGGCTCTCGACGACATTCGCGAGTCGATCGTCGAGTTGAAACACTACCGCCGGTCGTTGTTCCTGTGAGTGCCCCCCCGCTCCCCCGGCGCGATCTGCTCGCGCTGCTAGCGGGTTCGGCACTGGCGCCGTTCGCGATGTCCCGCGGCTCGGCCGGTCCACAGAACGATCCGGAGCCGGACCAACTGCGCATCTCTCTTGCCCAATGGTCGTTGCACCGCGAGCTCCAGCAGGGGCGCCTCAATCCGGTCGACTTCCCACGCTCCGCCCTCAAAGATCACGGTATCGACGCCGTCGAATACGTGAGCAGTTTCTACCGCGATCACGCGGCAGACTTCGGTCACTGGCGCGAGCTTCGGACTCGCACCGAGGATTTGGGCGTTCGCAACCTGCTCATCATGATCGACGGCGAAGGCGCTCTGGGTGCGGCCTCAGCAGGTGAACGACGACGGGCGTGCGAGCGTCACTTTCGCTGGATCGCAGCCGCCGCTTTTCTCGGCTGTCACGCCATCCGCGTGAACGCCGAGTCGGAAGGCAGCCGCGAAGATCAGCGCGACCGCTGCGCGGAATCCTTGGTTCACCTGGGCGATGTGGCCCAGGACTACGGGCTCTCGGTCCTCGTCGAAAACCACGGCAAGCTGTCCTCCGACGGCGCCTGGTTGGCCTCGGTCATGCGAGCTGCCAACCACCCGGCCATCGGCACACTCCCGGACTTCGGCAACTTCCAAATTGACGAGGAAACCACCTACGATCGCTACCGGGGACTAGCTGAGCTGCTGCCGTTTGCACGGGCCGTCTCAGCGAAGTCCTACGCATTCGACGAGCAGGGCCTCGAAACTACGATCGACTACGCCCGTGCCCTCGACCTGGTGGTCGAGAGCGGCTACACCGGTTACCTCGGAATCGAATTCGAGGGAGAGGGCGACGCGGCCCTCGGAATCGCGAACACGAAGCGCCTGCTGGAGCGACTGCTCAGCTCCTAATCGCGTTCTCGCGATCAGGCAGCGTCTCGATTCTCGTCTCGGTTGCTGCCGATCCGCACGCGATCGGTCTTCAGCTTGCGCGACTCAAGCGTGGCCACCGCGTCGTTGATCCGGTCGCACAACTCTTGGAATTCGTCGCCTTTGCGGATCCGGACCGGGCCGTCGTACTCACCGCTGATGACCTGCTCGAGGAACATCTCGAACCGGTAGATCGGACCGGCAATGCGGTGCGTCAGAATGAGCCCCATGCCGAGCATGAACGGCACGAGGAATCCCAGGCTCAAAGCTACGTTGGTACGCGCGATCCCTCCGAGCTCGGACATGAGAAGGTCGCCGTCACGGGGCATCTTCTCGGCTAGCTCGGCGAGGGAGCGGTTGAGAAGGATCACCTGGAACAGCGCGGCTACGGTCGCGATACCGATGAAGGTCATGATGACCTTCAGCTGCAGGCGAGCTTTGACGAGCCGTTTCTTGCGTTCGATCTTAGACACGAGTGCGATCTGATATAGGGAGGGTGCGGGCGGATGTGCGCGGAGAGTGTTCGGCGCTGCCCAGAGCCTTTCGACCGAGCTGGTCGATCGCCCTCAACTCGATCCGAGTTCGATGCACCTGCATTCCGGGGATCGGGACGGCGACCTCACCCTGGGGCCTCTGAGGGGGGATCCCGAGGGGCCCATGGGGCTCAAAGGGCCGTGCCGGCCCGTGCTAGGCTTGGCCGGGTGCACCCCTCAGATCGATCGCTTGCCGCTAGGCGCCTGTCCCGAGTCCCCCTGGCGGTCGTCTTAGCCGCGATCGCCAGCCTGCTTCCGACGGCCTGTGGGCCCGCCCAGGATCCCGTTCAGGACGAGCTCCCCCTGCGCTTGGCCGCGGGCTTCAGCCCCTCGTTCGACTATGGGGACAGAACCCCGTTCGGCCGCACCACGGACTATCCGGTCAGCGCGAGCACCCGCAGGGGAGATGGCCCGGCCACGAACATCTGGCTCGAATGCGAGCTACCCGCCGAAGCCTGGACACGGATTGCCCCCGGCACGTACCTGGCCGATCGCCCCCTTGGCAGCACTTCCTGGAGGCTCTCTGACGACGAGAACGAGCGGCTGAGCGCCGGCGGTCGCAACTTCGAGCGCATCGATTTGGACGAAGCTCCCAGCGACCCCTCCGAGGGCCGACCCGGCACCTTCGCGAGCTTCGGAGATTCCATCTTCCTGCGCCTCGAACTCGACGAATCCGTCCCGGAAGCTGCCGTCTACGCCGTGTCTTTGCCGCGCGGGGAGCGCCGCGACGGAGCCTGGCGCCTCGAACTCGGCCAGTGGAGCGCCGAGGCCGTTCCGGTCTTTACGGGCGCCGCCGAAGTCCTGCCCGTTGTCGTTCCAGAAAACTGCGTGCTGCATGTGGGGACGCTCGCCATCAGCCCGGTGGCCGAAGAGGTCGAGGAAGGCAAGCTGTTTTTCGGAGCCGTCTATGGAGACACCCAGGGCAAACCCACCGGCGAGGTGACCTTTCGAATCGAGCTGGACGGCGAGACCCTACTCGAGCATCCGCAAACCGTCTGGACCGAAGGCGGGGTCGACCGGCACAAATTGAGCCTGCCGCCTTCGAAGGGCCGCGAGGTCGACCTGCGTTTCTCTGTCGAGGGAGATGCGGCTCTGGGTGGGTTTCTGACTCCGCGCATCGCTGCCGCGAACCCCACTGCACCCGAACATCGCGAGCAACCGGACCTGTTCCTGTTTTTGGCCGACACGTTTCGGGCTGACAACATGACGATGTATGGATCGGAGCTGAACATCACGCCGAATCTCGATGCCTTTGCTGAACGCTCCTTGGCGTTCGAGCGTGCCTGGACTCCAGGCGGCTGGACACTCCCGTCCCAGACCACGATGCTGACTGGGCTCTGGCCGCTGCAGCATGGTGCGATCGTCAGCAACCGGGCGATCCCCGAAGACGCACTTCTGATCTCCGAGTTCTTGGCCGCCCATGGCTACCGCTGCGGTGCGATCACCGACGGAGGGCTCATTCGGCGCGCGAACCACTTCGATCAGGGCTTCGAGTACTTCGACGAACGGTTTCGTCCCTTGGAACAGACCGTCCACGAGGTCGAGGAGTTTTTAGAGGCGGACGACGGGCGGCCGGTCTTCCTCTATGTGCAGACCTATCGAGCTCATTCCCCCTATCGGGTAAGTACTCCGGTGCTCGCCGAGCATGGCGAACGGCTCGGCATCGACCGCACTTACCAGGAAGCCCTGTCGGAAATTGAACAGGGCCCGAATGCCTGGTCGAACCACTCAGGTCCGGTACCGCCCGAACTCTTGCCAGCGTTCCGAGCGCTTGAGGGTCACTACCGGGGTGGGGTCCTGGACACCGACCGAGGCTTTGGAAAATTCCTGGCGCACCTAGAGCAGGGCCGGCGTCTGGAGAAGGGTCTCCTTCTATTCACCAGCGACCACGGTGAGGCCTTTTTGGAACACGAGATCTACCAGCACGACGGCGGTGCCTGGGAAGAGCAGATGCGAATCCCGATGCTCGTAAGCGGCGCCGGGTTGGAACCCGGGCGCGTTACCCATCCGGTGAGTTTGATCGACGTCCCTGCGACGTTTGCGGACGCCTGTGGGCTAACCGCCCCGGATTCTTGGTACGGGACTTCGCTGCTCCAACTGGATTTCGACCGCACCCTGGCCACGTTCGAAACGGGCCCGCGGGAAGATCGCGAGTACGCCCTGCTGGAGGGCAACTTCAAGCTGTTCGGAGTGGAGCGGACCCTGGAGAACCCCGAGCTGTTGCGAGCGTTCGATCTTGCGCAGGACCCGGGCGAGACGGCGAACCTGGCGGCCGCCGGGGACCCCGAACTGCTCGGGCTGCGAGCCACCCTCCAAGGTTGGCTGGAGGAACGATCGACCCCGCTTCACGAGCCCACCGAGAGCGAAGGCGGTCGAGCCGCAGAAGCAGCCCTGCGGGCACTCGGGTACTTGGACGCGACCGAGCCGCGAGATCGGGAGTAGCGCAGGCCCCGGAAAAATTGTCCCGCCCCCCGCCTGGGGAGGCGCCGCGTCGCTCCCACCGGGAACCACCACTGGCCGGGGCGAAGAACTTCGGGCGAAGCGAGCTTGGGTAGCAGCGCCCGGGCGCCGATGAAGCTCGGGTCCGCTCCAGAAGTTCGCTTCTGGAGTCCGTATCGCGGAATCCTGCCACCGGAGTCCTTAGTGCCTCGTACCGACCGACGCAAAAACGACGGCGAAGATCTCGCCAGCACGCTGACGCACCACCTCGTGCGCGGTGAGATCCACAAAGCTCGCCTGATCCTCAAAGGGTCCCCGCAAATTGCTGCGCAGAGCGCCTGGTTGGCCGCTCTCGCGGGCGATCCGGAAGCGCTCTCGGCGCTGATCGCGGCCAACCCCAGCTGCGCAGACCGGCAAGATGAGGTCCAAGGAACCAGGCCCCTGGTGGCGTGTGCGCTCAGTCGCGTCCACCGGATCAACCCGGCCCGCTCCGACGGACTCTTGCAGTGTGCGGTGCTCCTGCTCGCAGCCGGCGCGGACCCGAACACCTGGTCCTCGATGCCTTGCGACACGGTCGGACAACGGCGCAGCGCGCTTCGTTCGGCCATCGAAGGTGCGGGCTTTCCTAGCCTGGTCGAATTGCTCCTCGATCACGGCGCTTCCCTAGAAGACTCCGGCGCGTTGGCCGCGGCCGCGGCGCAGGCCGAGCCACGTTATCTCGAGATCTTGCTCGAGCGCGGGGCGGACCCGAGTCAGGCTCCCGTGCTCCAGGCCGCCATCCGCGGACAGCACCCGGAGAACATCACTTTGCTTCTCGCCCGGGGAGCCGACCCTCGACTCGTGGACGAACAACTTCGCAGCCCGGTTCACTGGGCGTGCGAGCTCGAACGGAGTCCCGAAATCGTCGCAAAATTGCTCGATGCCGGAGCCGATCTGGATGCCCAGGAGTCCCGCGGCCTTTCCCCTCTCCGTCTTGCGACGCGTCTGGGCTGCGTGGGACTGAGTGACCTGCTGCTGGCCCGCGGAGCTGTGGCCGAACTCGACCAAGTCGACACGTTCTACGGACTGTGTTCCCGGGGCCTCTCGGATATGGCCCTTACAGTCCTATCCACGCATCCCGAGCTTTTCGACCGTGTCAGCGATCGCGAGGAGAGCATGCTGATCGATGCCATCGCGAAGGACAAGCGCTCAGCTGTTCGAGCCATGATCGAAGTCGGGTTCTCCGTGGAATCCGCCCCCGCAGGCGATCAACCACTACACGTAGCGGCTCGTTATGGACGCTCCGAGCTGCTGTATCAATTGCTCGACGCCGGAGCCCCCCTGCGCGCCCGCAACCTAGACGATCGCACGCCTCTCGACCTCGCCGTGCGCGGCGCCGAGTCGCCACGGTACGATTCGGGCAACTACATCGAAACCGTGCGGATCCTGGTCGAAGCCGGGGCTCGTCCGGAAGCCTGGATGCTGAAAGCAGCCCCCGAAGCGGTGACGGACCTACTGGGCGAAGCCCTGTAGCGCGCGCCGACTACAACTTTCGATAGGTCTGCGCGGAGTGATCCCAGCGCAGCCGAATCCGGCTCAGCTGGCGTTCGAAGTCTGCCCACGAGCTTTCGAGTTCCTCAGCCCATTCCGGCTCGGGTGCGAGCTCGCCCTCCCGCTCGCCGAGACGCGCTTCGAAATCCAAGCCCACGAACGGAGCGAACGAACGCATGATCTGCAGCTGGGGCGAGTTGCCCTCGGGCAGATTGGCGAACGTCTCCAGTTGAGCCAGTGCCTCGAGCGCCTGGCCGCTCGGCCGCAGCGGATGGGGACGCAACCGGCCGTGTTCCCGGGCCCAGCTCAGCCCCCGCTCGGGATCGGTTTCCGGTCCGAGCTCGGATTCCGCCCAATCGCCGATGAGAAACGGAATACCGTCGGACAGCAGCAACGGATACTCGTCACTTCCGTCAAATGGAACACGAGGCGCCGGGAGCAGACCTGCCGTCGTGTACTTCGGAAGTTCGGGTCGCCCCATCATGGGTTCAAACAGCAGCTGAACGATCGGGAACACACAACCGGGATGCCCGGTGTCGATATTGCGCGGATCGCGGCGCCAGCCGGGCCACGTGGGCTCGGCGCCCAGTAGCTCGAGGTAGCGTTCCAAAGCTGCAATCGCTCCGTCCCGGCCAAGGCCATGCAGGTGATTGACCGCGCGAATCAAGGCAACCGGATCGAAGACGCCGTAACCCGGAGCCACGACGGCATTGATTCGCTGGGTCGTCAGATCGAGCGGTAGGGGGCCGGCTACTCGAACGGTGGCTGGAACCGTCGAGACTCGAGCTGCCGCGGCGGGGCCGCTTCCTTCGGGGACAGCGAGCAGAATTTCGTACTCGCCGCTTCCGTCGACGATGCGATCGATCAGGCGTGCAGGAAAGGTCCCGGTGAACCGCCCGCGCTCGTCGAGCTCACATTCGACTTCGATCGCCTCTCCGCCTCCAAAGTAGACTCCCAGTTCCGAATCGATCTGTCGCAGCCACGCGCGCCCGGGCCGCAGGTCCCAGTCCGGCGAAGCGCCGGGCCGGCAACTCACGCCGATTCGGAGCCGCATGCCCTCCGGAAGCTCTTCGCCCTCTCGCCTACCCCGTCGCTCGAGCAGCCCGCTGACCCGAACGCGAGGCCCCATGCTGCGCAGGCTCTCCAGACCACCGGTCCGCGGCCGGAAGAGCTCGGCGGGGCTCCACTTCACGCGGTAACCCTCCAGCGTCCCGAATCCACTCAGGATCGGGGAGCCTGAATGGACCTCAGGGGACCGGCAACTGCTCGCTGCCCCAGCGAGAGCCAGCACAACGCCTGCCAGGAACCCCATCGCGCGACACGGCGAAAGGGCCGTAGGCGCGGAGGTCCGACGAGAAAACAGGAATTGCGCGACGGGTAGTGACATCGGGCTCGCGGTCGGCTTCGGAGTCTACGGACTCGGGCCCCGCGAGGAAGGGTTCTCCCGCCCTCGCAGTTCAAACAGGCGCTCGGCGTAGGCCGCGTCATCGACCCACAGGCGGCGTGCCGACCGCTCGAGAAGCGGCCGCACGAGGGGCGCCACCCGCCGGGCGAACCGGAATCCTGGGCGCGCAGAGGTGGCCAAGGTCGCTTCCACGATCGCGGTCCGACCCTGTGAAATCGGAGTCGCGTGGGTTTCGACGGTCGATCCGGCCCCTTCACCGTCCAGGATCGTCATGACGATGGTCCGCTCGTCCGGGCAGTCGAATTGGGCCTTCACCTCCACGCGAAGGGGCCCGAGAATTCGCTTCTCCACGCGCAGCACCAGCTTTTCCGGGGTGTCCTCAAGCACCTCCAAGTCCCCGAAACTGTAGGGGTGAAAATGTGCTCCGTGCCAGGGGTCGAGGCGGTTTTGGAGCACGTCTCGCGGTTCGCAGCGGGCCTCCAGACGAATCACGCCGGCGAAGAACACCTCGGGCCGGCTGGGCAGGGTCGGTCGCTCAGCGGCGCTGTCCGAACCCGGCTCACCGGCGGGCTCCCCAAGTCGAATCCAAGACAGCACCCCATCGTCGTACGCCGGAAGATGGTGCCAGCCTCCGTGTCCCTCTGGTCCAAGCACCAAACCGTGCCACGGGCATACCGGACGCCCCCCGCACAGCTTGGCTCCCTCTAGGGAAGCGCCCATGTGCGGACAGGCAGCCGGAGCCGCCCGCAGTTGGTCCCCGTCGCGCCAAGCAACGAGTTCCTGCCCGGAGACTTCAAACCGCCGGGGACGACTCGAGATCCGGGCGCTTGCATCCAGCACAAACCAACCGCGACCCGAGCGTGAAAGCGCAGCGTCGAGCGAGCGCTTGATCGAAGCCGGTTTGGCCTGCACCCAATCGGGATCGAACGCCGGCTTGTTCGAATCGTGACCTTCCTCCTGGACCCGGTCTCGGATCGATCCTCTCCAGCGCCAACCGGTCGTCACTGGACCGCTCCCGCAGCCGGCTTGCGTCGCTCGCGACCGGCGAGCAGCCCACGCGTCGGCAGGCAATCGATGGGTTCGGGACGAACACCGAGCGGCGCCAGCAATTGGTTAGCCGCCAGGAATCCGGAGGTCACGGCACGTTCCATCAAGGCGCTGGGAAGGTCCAACCGCACAAAATCGCCAGCCAGGGCCAGTCCCTCGACCGGAGTTTCAACTCTCGGCCTCAAGCGGCTTGAACCCACCGCAAACGCAGGACAGTCCTGCTCCAGCAACCAACGCTCGTGCAAGGCGCGTGCTCCGCGGGTCTCCGGGTAGAAGGCGTGGAGCCCAGCTAAGAGATCTTTGCGGAGCTCGGTCTCTCCCATCGACTTGGGCACAGCATAGGCGTGCAGCTCCACGATGGAGCCGCCGTGCTTGGCCACGTAGTCGCGGCTCTCGTCTTCAAAAAGGTGATACAAGGAGATGTTGTCCAGCAACCCCACCCCGGTCGTCCCCGCAAACGGAAAGCGTCCTGGATGGAGCGAACGATCCAGCCACAGGCGCCACACCGCAAACGGCAGCGTCAACTCGAGCGAGCCTATCTGCTCGCGCCACAGGGAATCGCCGAGGCCCTGGCTGCGCTCCACCAGGTCGCGTAAGGCCGGAACCGTCGTAGCCAACACGAGCAACTCACTTTCAAAGCGCTCGTTGCCTGTCGTTCGAACGGCAAAGCCACCAGCTGGCCGGCGCTCGATTTCGTTCACGGTCGTGCCTTTCAGGACCTGAACTCCTCGCTCCTCTAGATACTCCTCGAAGGGCGTCCAAATCGAGGTCGAAAAAGGCTGCCGAACCACGTCGAAGATCAGCCCCTCGGGGTTTCCGACGAAGTAGAAGTGAAACATCATCAGCAGCTCGGCCGCCGACATGCTTTGTTCGGGGTTGAAGAAGCTGTGAGCGAACACATCGAACAGCATCCGACGCGCTTCAGGGGGAAAGCCCAGGGAATTCAAGTAGGCGTCGGCGCTCATCCCGTCGAATTTCGCGTAGGTCCGCTCGGGCGAGTAGCGCAGCATTTCCAGCGCCGCCCCACGGTTGACCCGCATCAGATCGCGCATCCCCATCGTGCGTGTCCGCCGGGTCAACTCCAGAACGTTCCAAGGTGTCGAGCGTGGCAGACCCGAGAAACTCTCCGTTGAGCCGCCCGGCCCGAGAATCGGATAGTCCTCCATAGGCCGCAGCAAACTCAACTCGGGATCGATCCGTTTCAGGAGCGCACGCACGTTGTAGTACTGCCGGAAAAACGCGTGAAAGCCGCGCTCCATCTCGAACGGCTCACCGGATGGGCCAGGCTCCGTCCAAGCTCCGGCGCGCCCGCCGAGGTACCCATTGCGCTCGACCAGCCGAACGCGCACTCCGCGCTCCGCGAGCACCGTCGCAGCAGCTACACCGGCCAACCCCCCGCCCACAACGGTGGCGGAAGTCGGTTGTTCGGGCCGCTCGAGCTTGGCGGGCCGGGGCAGGATCAGGGTCTTTCGCTTCAAGGGAGTCCGGGCCGGACGGCGTTACTGACCGAGCAAGACGGGAACTTCGAGGGATTCACCGGGCTGGACGGTCAGCTCAGCTTGGGAAAATTTCGGCGGGCCCAGCCACCCGGCCGCGTCGTTCGAGACGCCCCACTTTTCGGTTGGGATACCGAGCCAATTGGTATCGAGCTCAAAGTCCCTGTCGGCGTCGTGAAACACAGCGATCGCGAACGGACCCGGGGGCACGCTCTCAAACGTCACCCAAACCGGCTCACCGACGGAGCTAGGAAGCTGTTCGATTGAGGTCTTGTCCGCAGCACGCTCCTGGTTGCTGGGAAATCCGTCCGCAGATCGAAAAAGCGCGACCAGGAGCTGTCCGTCCTTCGAGCCAAGACCCTCGATGCGCGCGGTGACAACGGCCGGCTCCGCCCCAGCTCCAAACATCTGCACGCCACGCTGGATTCCGTCCAGCCGGGGACTCGAACAGCCCGCAAGAGCAAGAACCAAAGGAAACAGCTGCCAGTGGGGAATCTTCATGAACAGGGGAGGAGGATGTCTTCCGGAAAACGCAATTCCGGAGAGTCTTGAAGGGAGGGAAGCGGAGTGCTCCGGGAGCGAAGGGCCGAAGCGCCGTCGGAAAGACTGCGAAGTGAGGCCCGTGCGATGAGTCCAAGCTTGGTTCGGGTCGGAACGAACACCCGTCCTCCCGTGACATCCGCATCGCGGGCCAGCAGGCGCGAGCCGATCGCTTCGTAAATCCGGCTGGCGCTGCGAACCGCGAATCCACAGCGCACGGGAAGCGCCTGAATCCCCGTGTCGGCCGACCGGTAGTAACCCTGGGCTAAGCGCAGCAATTCTCGCACGGCAAACGAAGCCGGTTGGCGCGCGTCCCGGGGAAAGGGCCGGCCGAGGCTCTCGCGAAGGGCCGGTGCACCGGTGCGCGTGAGAAGATTCTCCGGCAAGTACAGCCGGCCCAAGTCCCAGTCTTCGAGTACGTCGCGGCAGATGTTGGTGAGTTGCATGGCGAGCCCCAGGTGCGCCGCCTGGCGCATCGCGCGCGCATCGCGGAGCTCCAGGACGTGACACATCATGAGCCCCACCACTCCCGCGACCCGGTAGCAGTAAAGAAGCAAGCTCTGCTCGTCCGTGTAGCGGATCCCCTCGACGTCCATCGCCATCCCGGCGAGCAGTTCTTCCCCATACACCCGGGGGATCGAGCACTGCTGAACGACCTGCGTGAAAGCTCGAAGCGTCAGGTCCCTTTGGGACTCGCTGGCGTAAACCTCATCCAGTTCGCGCCGCAGCCTCGCCAGAGCGCCTGCCCGGTCCGCCGGCGGCGCGAGGTCCACGGCGTCGTCCACGCGCCGGCACCAGGCATAAAGCACCGAAGCACGATCGGCGGTCCGCGGCGGAAGCAAACGCGAAGCCATGTTGAAGCTCTTCGAATGCTTCGCGATGCTCTCCCGGCATTCGCGAATCGCGTCGTCTGCCACCTTCATCGATCGGTCCCCCCCGCGGAACCTTCGCCAAGAGCGCGCTCTGTGGAAGGGCGTTCAGACCCAATGCTCGAGGACTCCGAGCTCTGCTCCGGATAGTCCGCCAAGATCAGCTTGGCGGTGGCCTTGGCCGAATTGACGACCCCGGGCACACCAGCTCCAGGATGAGTCCCCGAACCAACCAGGTACAAACCTGGAATCCGGCTGTCGCGGTTGTGCGGGCGGAACCAAGCACTCTGGGTCAGCGTCGGCGCACAAGAGAACGCCGATCCTTGATAACTGCGCAGGGTATCGCGGAAGTCGACCGGCGTGAGCCAGCGGCGCGTGACCACGTGCTGGCGTAAGCCTGGAAGCTGGGCCTCGAGGGCCTCAAGCAACCGATCCGCATAGGCCTCGGCTGTTGTATCCCAATCGATCGGCGCCTTGCCCAGGTGAGGCACCGGAGCCAGAACGTAGAAATTCCCGCAGCCCGGAGGCGCCAGCGACGAGTCGGTTTCGGTTGGGGCGTGCAAGTACAGGCTGAAGTCCTCCGGCAACTCCTTGCCGTGGAAGATCTCGCGCAGCAGCTCGCGGTACCGAGGCCCGAACAGAACCGTGTGATGAGCGACAGCGCCCCGGTAGTCGATATCGGTTCCGAAATAGAGCACGAACAGCGACATGGACCAGTCCATGCGCTCGAGCTTTCGCTGCATGGGCTTCGCCGCGGACTCGGACCCATACAGGTTTGCGTAAGTGTGGTGAACATCCGCGTTGGAGACCACCACGTCGAAGTCGCGGGGCGCCTGGCCTCCGGCTCCCAGTCGGTGAAGCGCCCCGGCGCTCGGGCCCCCGTGTGGATTCCGAACCAACTCGATTCCGTCCACGGGGCAGGACAAGTGCAGCTTCCCACCCAGCTCTTCGAAAACTTGCACCAACGCCCGGACCAATGCTCCCGTGCCGCCGCGCGGAAAAAACACGCCCCAGTGACGCTCGAGGTAGTGGATCAGGGTGTAGATCGCGCTGGTCTCGAACGGATTGCCGCCCACCAGCAGCGAGTGGAACGACAGCGCTTGGCGAAGGTGTTCATGTTTTACAAACCGGCTCACCGCTGCGTAGACCGAGCGGTCCGCACGCAGCCTGGCGAGTTGGGGCGCCACCCGCACCATGTCCCAGAACTTTAAGAAGGGCTCGTCCGCCAAGTCCTCGTAGCCGCGGCCGAAGACTTCGCGCGAGTACTCGACGAATTCCAGATAGCCCTTCTCATCTCCCGGATACTGGGCGCGAATTTGCTCGAGCATCCGTTCCGTGTCGCTGGTGTAGTCGATCGAGTCTCCGTCGCTCCACACCAGGCGATACAGGGGGCTCACCGGCAACAACTCCACGTGATCCGCCATCCGCTTGCCCGCTACCTCAAACAGTTCTTCGAGACAGGGCGGAGCCGTGATGACGGTCGGGCCACCGTCGAAAATGAAACCGTCCTGCTCGTAGACGTAGGCCCGTCCGCCAGGCTTGTCTCTCGCCTCGAACAACTCGGTCGAAAACCCGGCAGCTTGGAGCCGGATCGCAGCGGCCAGACCTCCGAAGCCGGCACCGATGACTGCGGCTCGCCCACGGCTGGAACCCCCTCGACCAGGATTCGGAGCCTGTTTCGGATTCCCGGCCGAAGCGGATTGGCGCTCGAGGTCGACCATGGGGATCTAGAGGAAGCTGCTCTCCAAGCGATCCACTTCAGCCTCAATGGCCAAGTAAGCCGGAGACGTGCCCATCAAGCCACGCAGCCCCGCCAGGGCTGAGCGCAGGTGTTTGTGGATCCGCGCCGGAGCGAGGGAGGTCAACGCTTGCGCCATGAGCCCGAGGCAAATTTCCGGATCCGCTCCCGCGGACGCACTGCCGGCTTCAAGCCGAATGCGCTCGAACGCATCAGGCGCCAGCGATTCCGCGAGCATGGCCCAAGCCCAGGTCGGCCGCCCCAGGGTCAGATCCTCGAGCGCCTTGGCTCGGCGTTCGGCTCTGAACAGTCCCGAGACGTCGTCGAGCATCTGCAATCCAACGCCCAACTCGCTCCCGAACGCTCCGAGCCCAAGCCGCACCGATTCCGTAGCGCCTGAGGCGATCGCACCGAGATGCGCGGCCAATTCGAGCAAGCTCCCAGCCTTGAGCCGCGTCGAGCAAGCCACCAGCCTCCGCAGGCTGGCCGGCTCCATTTCAAACGCACGCGCCGTCAAATCCAGCCCCTGACCCTGGTGGCCTCGCAAAAGGGCGCGCGCGGCCTCGCGATGCATGGCCAACTCGGCACGCTCTTCGAGCCCCAGCTCGCCAATCAGGTCCAGCCCGAAGCTATATAGAAGATTGCCTGTGTTGATCGCGAGCGGGATTCCAAAACTGCGATGCAGACACGGCAAGCCGCGCCGCTCCAGGCTGGCATCTTGAATGTCATCGACAATCAAGGAGCCGGCATGAATCGCTTCCACCACGACCGGTAGCGCCCTGGGCATGCGAGCGGGTTCGCCTCCCCCAGCTTCGAAAGCGGTCTCGACCATTCGTGCGCGAAAGAGCTTGCCGGGACGGGCCAAGAAAGCCTGCAGCGGAGTCAGCAGCGCGGCTTCGAGCAGGGCCCGCTCGTCCGCGGCCGGTTCCTCGATCAACTGTCGCTCAACCCACGCGCGTGCATGCTCTTCCACAACCTCCGCAAAAACGGAGGTTGGCTGGCCGAGCTGCGCGGCTTCAGTTTCGCGAACCTTGGAATTCAAGACAATCGGCGTGCGGCGGAACAGCGAGCCTGGATAGACATGCCACGCGGTGGGCGACCTACGAGGATACGGAACTGATCCCGCCGGAGCATGCGCAGCGCGTAGAAGCGCGCGATCAAGTCGTCCGGGAGGTGATAGAAGCGGCGAAAAATGTCGACACGCCCGGTCGGCGAAAACCACCGAAACAGCAAACGATTGAGTAGACGTCCAAATCTGGATTGAGACGCGACCTGCTGCGCCAAGGAGCGCAGGACGTCGAGATATTGTTCGGGTTCTTCGCAGGAGGCCAGCTGAGCCGCCAGACGTGCTGCAACCGGAAACGAGTAGCCGGTCGCAGGATGCACCCAACCGCCGGCGTAGCCGGCCTGGAGGAGCCCCTCCTGGACCATCGCGGGCCCGTTCCCAGAAAATTCCATCGGCAAGACTCCGCGCTCGTCTCGAACCACTTGCTGAACCGCCCAGCCAGCTGCCTTGACGTAGTTGTCCAAGCGCTCGCCAAAACGCTCCTCGTCGAGCTCCGGAGCGTCGGCAAACACCGTGTCCTCGATAAGCAGCCGGCGCTCCCCGAGCGGCAGAACATAGACGAACCGATAACCGCCCTCCTGTTCCACCGTGGCGTCCATGACGACCGGTCGCTCCAGGCCATGCCCGGCCGAAAGCTCCAACTCGCGACCCAAGAAGATCTGATAGCCCGCGCGCCCCCGGGCTTCGGCCGGCTGTGGCCCCCTCGCGTCGATGACCCACCCGGCCTCCAGACGTTCGCCGCCTTCAAGCTCAACCACGTGGGGCGCAACGGTGCGAGCCGAGGTGCCGGTCCGAAGCTCCGCGCCGGGCGCCTTCGAAAAGGCCTGCTCGAGGCATTGGGCGAGCCGTTTGGTTCCAAAACCACGATAGGAACTATCCAGGCGGCGCGTAAACCCAGGAAACCGCACGTCGTACCCAGGCCAACGAAACTCGATCAAGTCTTCGACGACCGCGCTGAGTTCCTTGGGGACGTCGCGTTCGTGAAAGCACCAGGTGTGTTCTCCCCCGATCTGTGATTCCCGTTCGATCAGGATCAAGCGGGTCTCGGGACGACGTTCGAGAAGCGCTAGGGCCAACAAGCTGTTCGCCAAGCCACCGCCGACCAGCACGAATTCGAAGGGCAACTCATGATCAGACATGGCTTATGCCGCGCAAGCTGAGTTCTCCGCCGAACAAGTCAGAGGTGACGCATGAAACAGGCTGCGGATTCATATCAGGCTCATTTCCCCAGCCCAACCTCGAGGCCTGGAAGGCTCAGGATACGAACTCAATCACCGGGATTTCTCCTCGCTGTTGACATCCTTCGAGGGCACCCGCCGGGGCAGCCTCAAGGCGCGGCTCATGCCCTGCGGGCGCGGGCTCGAATTCCCCCGGCCTAGAAGGCCAGGGCCCGCACCGATCGCCCGAGGTCGGTCCCCGTCCGGCTCAACAAGGGAGCCGGCGCCCAGCTATTCGAAGGTGACCAGCGCCGCGTTGGAAAACGCAAGGCCGGAGGGCGCGATGCTCAAGGCTTGAAAGTAGAGGGCCTGGCCGATCAAGCCCGGGTTGTTTGGAAGGGCAAAGACTGTCTCGGACAAGCCACCGCTCGGCACACTGCCCGTAAGCAAGCTTCCCGCTTGAGCCGGATCTAACTCGAGGGTCCCGGCCACTCCAGGAATCGAAAGGAGCGAAGTCCCTCCCGACCAGTAGAGGACGAAGGAACTGTTCGGTTCGCCGGAAACCTGGAACGAAACCGGCGTCCCGATCGCAGGATCCCCGTAGACGTGTACACGCGGCGCCTCGTCGTAGCTCTCCACGCGGAGCTCGTCGATCGCAGCCTCGACAATCGAGTTGTTGGGATCATCGCTGGCCACGAATCGTAGGCGCATGCGATCGGTCGGAACGATGACCTCGGAAACCAGGAACTCAGAGCGCTGCCAGAAATTCTGGTTGCCCGTGATCGACTCAAGCGGAATCCAGGTGGCCCCGTCGTCATTGGAGATCGATACCTGGAACTCATCGTCGACCACGGAAAGATCCGCAAACCAGCGCGAGTAAGACAGCGTGGCCGCCGCAGCATCGGACAGATCGAAGCGCGGCGAAATCAGGGTCGTGAATCCGCCGTCCACGTCGTCGTTGCCGCCGGAGCCCCCGCCGTTGCCGGTGGTGAAGCACAGCAGCCCAGCGCCCGGAGTGTCGTCGTCTTCCGGGCTGGCGTCCTCCCCGTTGCTCTCCGTGCCGATTGGATCGCCCAATTCCCACACGCCCGTAGAGGCCGTGTCACCGGAGACACCAGCCGTCCAGCCCAAATCGAGCTCGAGCGAATCGGCCAGGTAGGCGCGAGGCACGCCGACGATCAGGAGGCCCTCGGCGATCGAGACAAACCCCTCGTAGGCCAGGGTGAGCGTGTAGGGAATCTCGGTGCCCGAGACAGCGTTCGCGTCCAGGGACAGGCTCAGTTCCCCACTCGAGGTCGAGGCACTCTGGAACGAACCAAGGTTCGCCACCGTGAAGGCACCCCCGGTCACCGTGGCGAGCGGGCTGCTGGTAGCGAGAGTTACCGAAACGGGGGTGGCCGCCGAGCGGCCTGAGTTTCGCAGCTCCACCGCGAAGTCCACCGACTCTCCGGCCGCCAAGAATCCATCGCCGTCCCCGACTTCGAGAGGCTCTTCCCCCACCACTCGAACGAACGCCCCGGCGGCCTGCGCTGTGCGCTGCAAAGCCTGCAGGTTTTCTTCGGCGAGCGGAACGATGCGCGACGCCACGGGCCAGAAGCCATCCGCGGCCGAGCCGATCTCGGGTGTCCAAGACATGGTTCCGAACTCGGCCTGGTCATAGTCGATAGTCACGCCATTGGCGATGGACAGGATGAAAGGCGGTGCGCCGAGTTCGTAGTTGTTGGCTTCGACGGCCAATTCACCAACTTCCTGGTACTCGGCCTGGTTCGCCGGAAACACGAAGTCGTATCCAAACGGTTGTAGCCACAGGTTCGAGAAGGTGTGAATCGACAAAGCCGTATCGAAGCGCTGCGAATTCATGAACGCGACCATACTCTGAGTCTCAGGCTCGCTGGCTGGCCCGGTTCCGCGATACACCTCGCTCGAAGGGTTGCCACTGCTGCCCACCGAATCAAAATTCCATTGAAACGGGTAGTTCCGATTCAGGTCGACGCCAAAGACTCCTCCGCCAAGATTGCGTCGGTTCTTGCGCCACAGGCCGCCACCACCCGGAGCGATCTGCTGGTTGTAGACGTAGCCGTCCGGGTTCACGACCGGTACGAACCAAGTCTCGCGGTCATCGACCAGGTGCTTTGCCAGCGGATCGTCCCCGTAGCTCTCCACGGCCCACAAAAGAAACCACAGCGCCGCGTGCACGCCCATCGGCTCACGCGCGTGATGCAAAGAGTCAAAGCGCACTTTCGGCTCGCCCTCGTCCACCCCCGGTTGATCCGTCAACTGGATGGCCCACAGGTCGCGACCCTCCAAGCTCTGGCCGATCGAGGCACGCGGGGCGACCAGGTCCGGATAGGCGGCGGTGATCTGGTCAAACACCCCGACCAACTCATCGAAGGTGTAGTAGCCCCCCATCGACCCCTGACCGAAAGGCGGACTCAGCCAAGCTCCGAAGCTAGCCGCTCCCAAAGTTGGCAGCTCCGCCGCCTCGGCCGCCAATCGCTCGGCGTAGAACTGCTGGGCATCCTCGTGAATCACCTCGTACGGAATGCCGGCGTTCGAAAGGCGCTCGCGATCCTCAGGCCTGGCCAGGAGCCAAAGGGCTCCGTTGCGCTCGGATCGAATCACATCGAGGTCCAATTCGCCAACCCGGCCCGGATCGAGAGTCGCCACCGTTTCGGGAGCGAGCCGCAGGCGAGAAAGCACTTCGGGCTGTCCCAATTCGAGCTGGCCCGTGCTTTGGAGCGCGAGACTGAGGGGCAGTGAACAGATCGTCGAGGCGAAGGGCGCGAGGGCCATGGGAGCTGAAACCGTGAAAGAGAGCGAAGGAAAGTGGCTGAGATCAGACTACGACGTTCTCCCGTCCCGGGGACTTCTCTCCAAGCCGTTGTTTCGAGCTAGCAGCCCTCGATGGCCGCCCTGCGCCTCAAGACCGCCGCCGGCCGCTCGCTGATCCACTGGACGGTACTGATATGCCCCTCGGCGAAGCCCCCCTCACAGTAGACGAAGTAGAACTCGAACAGCCGCAAGAAGTCCTCGTCAAAGCCGAGTGCCTGGGCTTCCTCCCAGCGCCCCCGAAGCGCCGACCGCCATTCCGCCAAGGTACGCGCGTAGTGCAGGCCCATATCGAATAGCTCGACCGTTCGCAGATCCGTGGCGCGGCTCTGGGCTTCTTGCAGCGCGGAGATCGACGGGATACAGGAGCCGGGAAAGATGTGTCGTTGAATGAAATCCACCGACCGCCGCGCTTCTTCGTAGGCGCTGTCTCGAATCGTAATCGCCTGAAGTCCCAGGCGACCGTCTTCCGCCAAGAGCCCGGCGCAACTTTCGAAGAAGGCGCTGTAGTACCGGTGCCCGACCGCCTCGATCATCTCGACCGACGCGATCCGATCGTAGCGTCCCTCCAGCTCGCGATAGTCGCGCAGAAGCAACTCGACTTGATCCTCGAGTCCAGCCTTGCGAATTCTCTCGGAAGCGAATGTGTGCTGCTCGGCAGAGATTGTGGCGGTCGTGACCTGCGCACCGAACTTCTCCGCAGCGCGTTCCGCCAAAGCGCCCCAACCGGTTCCGATCTCGAGCAAGCGGTGGCCTGGCTGCACATCCAGCGCAGTGAGCAATCGATCGATCTTTGCCAAAGAGGCCTGCTCTAGGGTCGACTCCGGCGACTCGAACAGGCCGCACGAGTAGGTCATCGTCGGGTCGAGAAACAGCGCGAAGAACTCATTGGAGAGGTCGTAGTGCGCCGAGATGTTCTGGCGGCTGCCGTGCAGGGTGTTTTCGCGCAAGCGATGGAACCAGGCGAGCGCCGGGCGCGACAACTTGGCCAAACCACTCTCCAATTTGCGGTTGGCCTCAAGATTCCGCGCGATCAGCCGCACGACCGAAGCCGGATCTTCTGCGATCCACCACCCCTTCGACCAAGCCTCCCCCGCGCCGATCGTGCCGCGCAAGGCAATCGCCGCCCAGAACCGTCGATCGACCACATGGAAGCTGGCTTCGAGCCCGTCAGCGGCCGTCGCTCCAAAGCTGCGCTGACCGCCCTCCCAGGTGGCGAGCAAACGCCCTTCGGTAAGCTTCTCGAGACGCGAGAACACAGCGCGTGCTCCGAAGGTCGGAGGTCGCCCGAATTCCAAGGCGGACCCACTGCCCCCGGGTCGACCGAGGCCAATCCTGGCCGGCGACTCTGCGGGTTGCAC
Source organism: uncultured Planctomycetaceae bacterium (assembly GCA_964619265.1). Classification (GTDB taxonomy): domain Bacteria; phylum Planctomycetota; class UBA1135; order UBA1135; genus CAZUCE01. The sequence continues at coordinate 63,147 of CAZUCE010000008.1, read as the reverse complement.
AAATCGCAGCCCGGCTCCTTGCGAAGGGGCCTTCAGAACTTTGGTCATGTCGTCGTTCACGGGCAAATCGCTCAGGCAGCGCCGGGGAAGCGTTTGGTTGGATGGGCGAAGAACGGCACGCGCCCCAACCACAGGCGCGCAGCGTGAAGATAGATCGCCAGGTGGATCCGCAGCGGCTGCAAAGGATGCCGTAGGCTGGACCCAACGAGGGCCCTTTTGGTGAGCGGGCGGCGATTGGCCTCGAACCCAGCCGTGAAGACTGGCTCGCCCGCCTCCAAGTTCGTCATATGAATGGTGAGCCGGTCGCCTTGGGAATGCACCGTCCACTCATAGACCTGATCCATGTCGAAGAATGGAGAAACATGGAACTGTTTCTCGAAACGCCAACGCAAGCCCGCCTCGCCAATCGGTTCGGCCTGCCGAGCGTCTAAGACGTAGGCATGCCGCTCACCCCAGGGCGTGTTGGTGATTTCAGCGACAAATGCCTCCAAGTCGCCGGCACCGTCCTCGCACAGGTAGAACGAGACCGGATTGAAAAGATATCCGAGAGTTCTGAGCTGGGTAACGAGCCGCACGCGTCCAGCTGGGCGCCGCCCGAGTTCGAGTTCCACGCGGTCGCGGACCGCTTCGTCCAGGGAGGCCGTGGAGGGAGCCAGAAAATCCCGGCGGCGAAACCAAAGCCACGCCGGATAGCGCGCAGAAGCCAAGGGCCAGCGCGCGAACTCACGGAGGCCGTTTGTGAGGTCCAATTCGTAGTAGCCCACCTTTCGCCGGAACCCATGCCGAAGGACCGAATGTCGCTGGTGATGAATGCGCCCCTTCAAGTAGCGATTGCAGCTCATACGGAGACCTCGCTCCTCAGGCGTTGCACAACGCGTGCTCCGCTCCACAGGCCATCCTCGTGAAATCCGTTGCGCCAATAGGCTCCACAAAAGTGAATGCCGTCCCGACCATCGATCTCCATGAACCGATCCTGGGCGCGAACCGCAGCCTCATCGAAAACAGGATGAGCATAAGAATAGCGCCCCAGGACGCGCGCAGGGTCGATCCGCTCGCTGCGGTTCAAGCTAACCAGCACCGGAACTTCGGTTGCCAAGTCCTGGAGCGCATTGATCCAGTAGGTCACCGTCGGCAGCTCGCTCTCCCCTCGAACCACGTGGTAGTTCCAACTGGCCCACGCCCGGCGCTGCTTCGGCATCACGGAGCTATCGGTGTGCAGGACCACGTCGTTGCCTTGAAACCGAAAGGCACTTAAGACTTCCAGCTCGGCCGCCGAAGGCTGGCTCAGCATGCGCAACGCCGTGTCGCCGTGCACAGCCAAGACAACGCGGTCGAATCGTTCTGCGGGAGCCTCACCAGCGCTCACGAGCAAGCCCTCGGGGGTGCGGTCGATGGAATGCACCGGCGTGCTCAACCTAACCCGGTCCCGAAAGGGCTCCACGAGCCGCTCAACGTACTCTTTGGATCCGCCACGGAGTGTGCGCCAAACCGGGCGCGCCCCGGTTTCCAAGAAGCCGTGATTGCGAAAGAAACGCACCAAAAAGCGCAAGGGGATCGCGCCGGTGTCGCGGGTCCCCGAGGACCAAACGGCACTCGCCATGGGAATCAAATGCTGACGAACAAAAATCTCTGAGTAACCGCCGACCTGAAGGAACTCACCCAGCGAAGCCTCGGCAAATTCACCCTCGATAGCCTCCGGTGCCTCCCGATAAAAGCGCACGATATCGCGCAGCATGCGCCAGAACCGGGGCCGTGCCAAATTGCTGCGCTGGGCGAAAATCCCATTCCAATTGGTGCCGTTGTACTCCAGCCCGGTTTGTTCGCAACTGACCGAGAAGCTCATGTCGCTCTCGACGACCGGAGCTCCGAGCTCTTCGATGAGCTGACAAAAACCAGGGTACGTACGCGGATTGAAAACAAGGAACCCCGTGTCCACCGCAAGATCGCGCCCTTCCACCTGCACCGCGGCGGTATGGGCATGCCCGCCCAGGCGTGAGTCCGCTTCAAACAGCGTGATCTCATGCTCCGCATGCAGTCCGCGAGCGGCGGTAAGCCCCGCGATACCCGATCCGACTAGGGCGATCTTCAAGGGCGTTTGATGAAGCGTTTGTGGGCCACGAACCACTCGGTTCCGCCGTCGTATCCGAACAGCTCGGCGCACGACAGGAAGAACACGCGCCAACGTTGGTACCAGCGCTCCAGTTCGGCCGCTGGATAGGTCTCGGCGAGCGCGAGCATCGCTGCGCTCCGCCTGGACACGAGGTTGCGATGCCAGGCCTCAGCGGTCCGTGCGTAGTGCACCCCTGAGACTTCCCAAGTCTCCTCGACGGACAACGGAGCCTCCAATCGATCGGTTAGGTCGTAGCTCGGCATCATGCCCCCCGAGAAGAAGTACCTGCTCATCCAGTCGGTTTCGTCGCGAACCTCGAAAGTGTAGGCGAATTTGCGGTGCACAAAAATGTGCAGGAATAGCTTCCCGTCGGCCCGCAGATGCGGAGCCAAGCGGTTCAGCAGGGCTTCCCAGTTGCGCATATGCTCAAACATCTCGACCGAGACGATCCGATCGAAGGAACCCTCGGGCTTGAATTCGTTCATGTCCCGGGTCAGCACCGTGACTTGGTTCACCCCTCGTTCTGCGAAGCGCTGCTCGAGGAACCTGCGCTGCAGGCTTGAATTAGAAACAGCGGTGATCCGGCTGTTTGGGTAGTGCTCGGCCATCCACAGGGTTAACGACCCCCAACCACAGCCCAGTTCGAGAATGTCCTGACCATCCTCGAGCTCAGCGCGCGCGCATGTCAGCTCGAGCATCCTCCGCTCGGCGTCAGCGAGCGAGGTTTCGGGGCCCTCGAAGTAGGCGCTGGAGTACTTCAGGTGCGGCCCGAGGGCGATCTGGAAAAAGCCTGGGGGTACTTCGTAGTGCTGCTCGTTCGCCTTGTCCGGAACGAGCGCTACCTGCGCGGCGCGCATCTCATCTAAAAACCGCTCCAGCTTGCCTTCCGGATTCAAGCTATGCACCGCGGTCTGCTCATCGAGACGCTCGCGCAACAGCTTGCGAATCCCGCGCCGAACGAGCGACTCGGGGATCCAACCGCGATCGAGAAGGGCCAGTGCTGTCTTCATTGGGAGGGTCCTTCAGAAGCCGGGACCGAGGAAACGCCCGGGCGCGGCGGCCCGGGAAGGAAGGCGTTGGTGGTTCGCTGATAGAGGCGGTAGTCCTCGCCTCGACTGCGAACCGACTGGGCTTCCGCCGGTGGAATTCCGGTGACTCGCAGCACGAGGAAGAGCATCAGAGCCGGCGCGGCGAATGCGAGCCACCCGCCGGGGGCGCCAAGTGCGAGCAGCGGGTACACAAACCAGTGCAACCACTCGAAAAAGTAGTTCGGGTGACGGGAGAAGCGCCACAGTCCGGCCCGGCAAGTCTTGCCGCGATTCACTGGGTTCCGTTTCCAGGCCGACAGCTGGGCGTCGGACACGCTCTCCCCGGTAAAGGAAATCAGATACAGAGCCAGCGCTAGGTAGTCGGTGGAGCGGAACCCAAACGTGGTGTCCGTCATCGGAATCAGGAACGCCAGACTCAGCGAGAGTGCCAAAGCCGCCTGGGCCAAGAACAAGCCCAACATGCGCGGGCCGTGATCGAGACCCCATTCCTCGCGCAGGGTCCGGTAGCGCCCATCCTCCGGTTCACCAGCCAAGCGCAGGCTCAGGTGAACGGCCAGCCGAACCGACCAAGTTCCAGCCAGCAGGGCGACCAACAGGCGCCGGCCCATCCAGCCGTTCGTCCCCATCGCGTAGACGACCGCGAGGGCGCCCAGGCTCGAGGCCCACAGCACATCCACCCAGCCCGCATTGCGAGTTCGGACCTGCACCCGCCAAGCGACCGCGAAGGCGGCCGCGACGACCGGGGCGGCCAAAAGGGGGAGCAACCACGGGATCGGCATGGGGAGAGCTTCGCCGATTCGGGCTGCTTGGATACACCTGGGCCGGAAGAACAAGGCGGCCTCGGCCGGTCGACCAGAGAAAATTCTCGATCGGGCGCAGATGCAGCTCGAATTCGGGGCCAAGTTGTCCCCCGCGCCGCCATGGCGTCTCGCTCCTCGATCCAGCGCACCAGGTGCCGGCGACGGATGCTAGCCCCCGGCGCCGGTGCCCTCTCCTTGGTTGTTCGATGCGTCCCCGATCCAAACTCGACCTCGCCCGCCGGCTGCGCGCCTTGCCAAAAAACAAGCAGCTGCCAGCGCCCGAGAGCGTTCTGCTCAGCAGCGGCCAAGGCACCCACGGGATGTTCTTGAAGTGCGAGCCGGACTCCGCCCCCGGTAGCCGGCTGCCAGCGGTGCTGATCGCCCCCACGCCGTCCACGTGTTTTACCTTCTCGCCGCTGATGCTCGGGGTGGACAACTCAGGGGGGTCGCCGCGCGCGGGGCTGGCCGCGAATCGTGCGGTATACGCCCTCGAAATGCCCGGTCATGGGATCTCGCCCAACACGTCTAAACCGGTCACCTTCCAGCGCTGCGCTGAGCACGTGGTCGCCATGCTGAAGGCCCTGAACCTCGAACGCGTCCATCTGGTGGGAGCTTCCTATGGCGGGGAGTTCGCATGGCGCGCTGCTCTCGATCACCCCGAACAGTTCGCCAGCTTGACGCTGCTCGACAGCGCCGGGATTCAGCGGCGCGAAGCTGATTGGTTGTCCGAAGAGATCGCGATGCGCGAGTGGTCTGTGGCGCGCTACGGCTGGCTGCTCAACAGCCGCAAGCGGATCGCAAACGCGCTCCGTCCGCACTTCGACACGCTTCTCCCCAGCAGCGTCGAAGAGCTGTACCTTTGCTGCTCAAACGCAGGCAACTGGTCCGCCATGGTCGATCTGGCCCGGGACGAGAACGGAGAGCGCCAAGGCGAGCTCGGCCGGCTCCGCGTTCCTACGCTGCTCGGTTGGGGCGCTCGCGATCTGGCCTACGAACCGAGCTACTACGCGGCGGCCTTCGAACGGGCCATTCCAAACGCTCGACTTCATCTGTTCGAACACACCGGACATTACCCCCACGAACAGCGCCCTGCTCAGGTGCTCGACCTCCTCGAAGACCACTTCAGACGAGTCGAAGAGTCCTAACTGCGTCTCGCAAGAGCTCGTCACTCTACGCGCGATTGCCGGCCAGGTGGATGACCCCGCTCTTTGTACCTGAGGCTAGTCCGGAAGCGCTTCGTGCTTCGGAAGGTCGCTCACCTCGACGTACCACGGCGCACGGCTCTCGAAGAAAATGCTCCGCGCTGGACGCATCCCTGGATCGGACTCAAACGACCCCGCCGGAACCACCCAGGCCTTCCCGCTGGAGGACACCGACGGCATAGAACTCCCGCAGGTGGAACAGAAGGCCGTGGGAAACGGCGGATCCGCCTCGAGCACGTAAGTCGAAACCGCGTCCTCGCCAGCGAGCCATTCGAGGCCGTCCATCGGCGTGAACAAGTTTGCAGCGTGGGCGCTCCCGGTCAGTCGCCGGCAGCGAGAACAGTGGCAGTACTGGAAGGCCAGCAACTCACCGACCACGCGAAATCTCACGCGCCCACACAGACAGCCGCCTTCGATCGGTTGAGGATCCATGGGGCTGAACATACGCCCTTCCGAATCCCGTTCCGATGAAGCCAGCCACAAACGGCCTGGGCACCGGGCAGGAGCTGCACCTGGACGCCGCCGGACGGCCCCGCTTTCCCCAGTGCGCCGGAGTCGAGACTCAGGCCGCCGCCACACCGGCGGCTCTCGCTTGCTCCGAACGGCCACAGCCGAGGTCGACTCGCGGGCGCCAACCAAGCATGCCGCCACCGGATGGGCGACCGAGCCTTGCATACCGCAAGGCGCCTCGGCGACTCGAAACCCAAGGTGCTTACGCCAGCTTGAAGCTCAAGTCCGCACAAGTTTCAACAGTCGCTCCGTATCGAGGAATTCCTCTACGGCGTCCGCCAATTGCTCCAGGGTTTCCTCCAGCGGGTCGGGTGGACGAACCCCGAAAACTCGTTCAAGGAACGAGGTCTGTTCGAACAGGCCGTGCACCGTCGTGGCGAGCACTCCGGTTCCATCGCTCCAGGCCACGGGCCTGCTCTGCGAGCCCGTGCCCACGGCCCCGACCCTCGCAGCCGTGCCGCTCAGCTCACCAAAGCGAATTTCGTAGCCCTCAAACTCCGCGGACCGGAGGTTCCCAAAGCTCCCGCCCGGGTTCGAAAACTCCCCCGCCACGCGGTCTACGCGCTTCGAAGGTGAGAGACGAGTTGTGAGATCGAGGAGCCCGAGGGTCTCGACCTTCGGACCACCGCCTTCCACCCCATCCGGATCGTGGAGCGACGTGCCGAGCATCATGGCTCCGCCGCACACGCCGAGAACCCGAACCCCCCGCTGCGCGGCACGCCGAATCTCCGGGACAAACCCGCGGGCCTCCAGCCATGCGTAATCTCTCGCGACGCTCTTTGACCCCGGGAGGATCAACAGATCGCGCTCCGCATTCAGCTCCGCAAGGCTCGTGGAACCCGACACCCAACGAACCCGCGCCAGGTCTTCGATCCGGCCAAATTCGTCCAGGTTCGAACCGAACGGGAACCGCGGCAGCATCACGGTGCAATCCGTTGCCGGCTCCACTTCGCTCACCTCGCGAGCCCCTTCCTCCCGCGGCAAGCGGTGAGAAAGCGCCGGAAGGTGCCCCAGGTACTCCATCCCGGTCTTCTTGGTCAGCATCTCCGGGCCCGGCGCCAACAGCCCCGCGTCACCCCGGAACTTGTTCAAGATGTAGCCTCCGATCCGAGACCGCGTGGACTCGGGGACTAGCGACCAGGTCCCGTACAAGTGCGCGAAGGAACCGCCGCGATCGATATCGGCCACGAGCATCGCCGCCGCGTCCGCATACTCGACCATGCGGTTGTTCACCTGATCGCGCAGATTGATCTCGGCTGGGCTGCCCGCGCCCTCCAGGACAACCAATTCGTGCCGGTCCCGCAGCTCATCGAACGAAGCGGCCATCGGTTTCCAGATGGCGTCATGACGATGCTCCCAGGGAATTCGCGACAACTCGAGGTCCGCGCGCCCGCGCACCACAACCTGAGAGGTGACCTCTGAATCGGGCTTCACCAGCACGGGGTTCATACGGACGTGGGGCTCGACCTGGGCCGCACGCGCTTGCAACCACTGGGCAACCCCGATCTCCCCCACTCCATCCTCAGCGTCCACGACCCGCGCGTTGTTCGACATGTTCTGCGCCTTGAAGGGCGCTACATCCACCCCCCGGCGCCGGAACCAACGGCACAACGCCGTCGTGATCAGCGATTTCCCTGCGTCGGAGGAGCAGCCGAGAACCATCAAAGGCCTGAGCTTTTTCGAATTCGAGTTCATGGGCAAATGCGCCGCGGATGCCGGCTCAGCTCCATGCAGCGCGCAGGCCGCGCCTTGGGGCATGGGCCTAGGGATCGCGCCGGAGGATAGGCTCGATCCCTCAGCCGTCCATGAACCGAAACGTCACGGGCACGCGGATCGTGGACTCCGACGCACGCCCGTCCACCGATCCGGGCACGAACCTCCAGCCCGACACCGCTTTCCGCGCCGCGCTGTCTAGGATTTCGTACCCGGAGCTCTGGTCCACCGAAACGCGCCCTGGATCGCCCTTCGCGTCGACGCGCACTTCCAGAATCACGGTTCCTTGCCAGCCGCGCGTACGGGCCCGGCGCGGGTATTCGGGTGGCGGAGCCCATGCCGGATCCGGCACCGCCTCGACCTCCATCGCAGCTTGGTCCTGTTGGTCGGGACCTTCCTGCGGTTCAAGCTCCTCGATCGCCTGGGGAACCACCTCGACCGGAGGATCCGGCGAGGGCTCGGGTTGCGGAGGAGGGGCGGCCACCGGAGGCGTTTCCTTCACGGACTCCGGCTCGGTCGGTGGTTCTTCCGTGGGCACTTCGGCCGGATGCGAGGCGAGCTCCAAAGCGGGCTCCGGCGCCTGGGCAATCACCGGCGGCGGCTCGAACACAGGGCGCCGCACGAACTTCAAGATTGGCTCGGCCGGCGACTCGTTGACCGGATCCTGGATTGGCTCTTCGACCGGTGTTGGGGCGGGCTCCAGGACCGGCTCAAGCTCGACGGCCTGCGAGGGCATCACGAGCCGCACGGAAAGCTGCTGGCTTTGCGCGGCTAGGACCGGATCGCGATCGCTCCAAGCGGGCACGTACAGGAACAAACCGACGTGAACGACCAGCGAGGCGACCACAAACGGAAAGATGGACCACGAAGGCAAGGCCGATTTCAAGGGGCGCCACCATCGTGCACGAGCTCAAACGCTGGAGACCCTGAGGCTGCCAGCAGCGGCCGTCGCGCTGGGCCTCTTGGGACTGGACCCCTCGAGAGCAAGGCTCCGGTCAGCGTTTGCGGCTGGTGGTCCATACGGAGAAGGTGGTTAGGCTCGAGAGGCAGCTAGGCTCGCGCGATCCGCCCAAGCCGGCGCAGCCGGTTTTTCGAGAACGGAGAACTCACGCCGAGGTTCACCGGAAATGAGCCGATCGACAGCACACTACCATCCCCGGTCCGGTCCCGAGCCCCGCAGCGCCTCCCAACCGCGGTTCCGTGAGTGGTGACGTCCCCTTGCGTGGCGAACGGGGGCACCTGTTCCACCCATACGGCGGAACCGCGAAGGCTGCCCGCCAAAGGCTCCGCGTCGCTCCATCGGCCACGCCGCCGGAGGCGGTCGTTCATCCGGTGCAGCCCCACTCGGTTGTTCAAAAAGCCCTGGGGTCGATCGGCCGCTCCGATTTGCGGATCCTCAGCCGGTACCCCATGCTGTCCAGACCGTGGAGGATCTCCCCTGGACAAAAATCGTCAACCGGTTGGCCGGTGAATCGCAGCCGGTGACTTCGCAGGGTGGCTCGCAACCCCACTTCGATGCGGTGGATCGGCTCTACTCCCAGCTGCGCCGATTGGCCTCGGAAGCCCTAACCACCCAGGCCGATCCCGAGACGAAGCACCCCACAGAGCTCGTCAGTGCGACGTTCGAGGAGTTGTTTCGCTCCCGCGAGCGGCCGTGGTTCGATCGGTATCAGTTCTTTGAGCAAGCTGCGCGCGCGATGCGCCGACTCGTGGTGCAGCGCTCCCGCGAACGATTCGCCGCCCAAGAAATCTCCGTCGATCTGAACGAAATCGATGCGGTTGCCTCCGAACGGGAGCAAGAACTCATCGACCTCGACGAGGCCCTCGCCGAACTCGAAAAGGTCGAACCGCGCTACGCGCGCGTCATTGAACTGCGCTACTTCGCTCGGCTCTCGGTGCCCGAAGTCGCGGAGGTGCTCAGGGTCTCGAAGAGTACCGTGGAACGCGAATGGCGATTCGCACGCGCCTGGCTCATGCGGCGCATGAACCGCAGCTAACCCAACCACTCGGCCGGGCCTGCGACCTCACGGACCTGGCGGCAGCTCAATTTCGAGTTCCGCCGCGATCGCTTGCCCTTCCTCGAGGCGGCCCATATCGCGCAGCGCAAGACTTGCGGTGCGGCAAAGGTTCTCGGCGAGCAGCTGGCCTTTCCTCCAATCACCTTGGCTTCGCAGCCACTCCATTTTCGGCTCCACTCGCGCCCAAGCCTGCTCCGGTAGGCCCAGATCGACTTCGGCACGCCCGATCCAGGCTTCCAACTGACACAGGTTCAGCTCATCGATCGGAAGCGACCGCCGGTGTTCAAGGATCTCGATCGCCCGTTCCGAGTTGCCCCGCTCAACCTCGACGACCCCCTGCATCACCAAAACGGTCGCGAATTCTGTAGATTCCTCACCCAAGGAGGCGCTATAGCCCGCGCGAGAAACCTCCAACAGCTCCGCAGCTTCGTCGTGACGCTTGAGAAGCCAGAGAGTCGCGCCTAGCTCGAAGCTGTTTTGCGCCGAATAAGGATGCGCGGTTCCACGCACTTCGTTCTCGAGCTCGAGCGCACGGCGAAGCGGCACCAGGGCTTCCTCATGCCGGCCTAGCCGGCGCAGGAGAGTCCCTTCATTGAACAGAGCTCCCGCCAGGTCCGGAATCGTCGTCCCCGGATCGCTGTCGCGTAGCTGGTTGGCTTTGCGCTGGTAGTCATAGGCCCCGCTGAGGTCGCCTCGCCAGCTGGCTAAGATCCCCAGGGAGTCCAAGATCTTGGCCCGCATCTCGAGCGTGGCCCCGTTTTCGGCGGTGCCCACCTCTCCGAGGGCTTCGGCGACCGGACCCGCACGCTCTACGTCTCCGAGTCCGAAGTACGCGTTGCAAAGCAGCAGTCCGACTTTGATGCTGCTAGGACTCGGTCGCTCTTCAGGCGTTCCAACCAACTCCTCAGCCCGGGCCAAATACGTCAGCCCCGCCTCGTAGTCACCCTTCTCCAGACAAGCTCCGGCCGCCTGGATCAGCGTCGCTCCAACCCGAGGACCGTCAAACAGCTCAGCGTTCTCATAGATTTCGAGGGCGAGTCCGGCTTGCTCCAGAGCTTCGTCGAAGCGTCCCTGCTCGCGCAAGAGGTCTGAGTAAACGTTGCGCTCCAAAGCGGTGCGAACGTGCTGCTCTCCGTGACTCGCACTGGTTGCTTCCACCGCTTCCCGAATCCAGCGTCCGGCCTCTTCGTACTCGCCGGCCGAGGTCAGAGCTGCGGCCAGCATTTGCCGCGCCTGGCTTCCTCGCAAGGCCTCAGCATCCGATCGTCCATCGAAGGATCCAACCAGCTCTCGCAGCCTATCGAGCACCCCTTCTCGCTCGCCAAACTCCCATTCGAAGTAGGCCAAACGAACCGCGTAGCTGATCGTCGTGGGATCGTCTGGCCCCCGAGCCTCCGTAGCCGCTTCCACGGCTCCCTCCAAAAAGCCGCGAATCTCAAAGGGCGGCGCGCCACCCTCCTCAAAAAGATGCGAGCCCAGTGTGCCCAGGCTTTGGGCCAGCTCCCAACTCTCGGCACCTCCTTCGCGATTCAGCTCGACCGCCCGTCGCAGGTGGCGCAGGGCGACTTCGCTCTTTCCGAGCCTCGACCAGGCCTGCCCGAGTGAATGGTGGAGGGCCGCGTGGACCAGGGGCGATCGGTCAGAGGCGGATAGGCCCTGCTCGGCGCGCACCATCATGTCGGCCACGCGCGCATCAGGTCCTTCCAATTCGGGATCGATGGAGTCGAACATCTCGGTCCACAGGCGCGTAACTTCGAGAGCTCGGTCGAGCCGTTGATTCGAAAGGCGTGCGAACGCCTCCGCTTCGCGAGCTTTCCAGGTCATGCCCGCGGCGGCCAGCAGGAGCATCAAGAAGACCGCGGACCCAAAAGCCACGGTCAGCCGATTGCGCGTGACAAACTTGCGCGTGCGATACCAGGCCGAAGCGCGCCGAGCTTCGATCGGGACATGGGCTAGGGTCCGGCGAAGGTCGTCTCCGAAGGCGCGAGCCGAGGCGTAGCGACGCGCCGGATCCTTCTCGAGCGCTTTTTCGACGATCGTTTCGAGGTCCCCAGCCAGAGTCTTGTCTACGCGTCCGAGCCGCAGCGGATCCTGGGTTTCGATGCGCTCGGCCGCAAGGTGAACCGGAAGGTCCGAGACTTCGTAGGGCAAGCGGCCTCCGAGCACCTCGTAGGCCAAGACGCCAAGCGAATAGACGTCGGCCCGTTCGTCGATTTCCTCGCCCGCCGCGCGTGCTTGCTCGGGGGCCATGTACTGCAGGGTCCCAACGACCTCTCCCTGGCGCGTCATGGTGTCGCCGGGCTCGTCCCCTTCCGTAGGGCGCAGCCGGGCGACTCCAAAGTCCAGAATTTTGGGATCCCCACCCGAAGAGACCATGACGTTCGAGGGCTTCAGGTCGCGGTGAATCACGCCCTGGCCGTGCGCGTAGTGCACCGCGTCGCTCACCCGCGCGAGCAGATTCAGACGTTCCTCCAATCGGGCCTTCGAGGCCCATTCAGAAAAGCGCTGACCTTCGACGAGCTCCATGGCCAGAAAGGCAAAGCAGTCCGACCCCTGGCGTTGCGTGCCACCTCCATGCACCTGCGCGATTCCCGGGTGATTCAGCCGACCCAGGGCAGCGGCTTCCCGCTCGAAACGTGCTAACCCGTTGGCACTCCACTGGGCATGACGCAAAACCTTCAACGCAACCTGGCGCTTGGGCGTGTCCTGTTCGGCAAGCCAAACCACAGCCATCCCGCCTGAGCCCAGCTCCTCCAAAATTCGGAATTCGCCGATGCGGTCCGGCATCTTCAGAGGCTCCTCTGAGTGCGGCTGATCCAGAGGCGAGCTGCCCTCCGCGTCGAGGGCCAGCAGCTCTTGCAGCATGCGCACGCCGACACGATCCTCTTTGCGCATCTGCTCGAGTCGCTCGCTCCGCAGCGGGCCCTCGAGCTCAAACAACTCTTCGAACCAACGAGCGATGCGCGAATGGCGCTCGCGATCGATCGTCTCGGTACTCGGCGACTTCACCCCGGATGCGCCGGGACCCGGTTGGGCGGAACTCGATCGCCCGAATGCTGCTCGATTGGACTCAGACACGGGAAAGAACCAATTTCATCGGATCAAAGAGGCCCCCAGGCTGCTTGCGCAGCCTGGGGACTTCATCGGGCAGGACAGGAAAACTTGGGGGAGGGAAGCGCTCAAGGGAATCAGCGCCGGGCAACTTTCGGAGTTGATAAGAGGCCCAGCCCCCCAATCACCTGCCTCATCAAAAGGGAGATCGGATCGCCGGAGGTCCGGGGTTTCAAATTTCCGCGGGCCCCCATCCCAGATCGCAAAAAAACGGGGGGCGCCAACCCCTTCGGACTTTCCGGGACTTTTTCGCCCTGCGCCCCAAAGGAGCCCCAGAAGCCCCGAGGCGCTCTTCTCGCGGGTTCGCTCCGCGGACGAAAGCCAGCTAGCCCTGCCACAAAGAGATCGCAGAAAGCTCCGTGACTTGGCTCGCTTCACTCGGGGCACCGGCCGGAGCTCCCCACGGCCGCCGGGTCCTCAGGACTTGGGCTGGGGCACCACGCGCAAGTACGGCAGCACCTGCTTCCACCCGCTCGGGTACTTCTTCTTTGCGTCCTCGTCCGACACCGCCGGGCTGATGATCACGTCTTGGCCCTCGCGCCAATCCACCGGGGTCGCGACCTGGTGGTTTGCGGTGAGCTGCAACGAGTCGATCACGCGCAAGAGCTCGTCGAAGTTGCGTCCGGCACTGGCCGGGTAAGTGAGGATCAGCTGGATCTTCTTCTCCGGATTGATCACGAACACCGAACGCACGGTCAGGGTATCGAGCGCCTTGGGATGGATCATCCCGTAGGCGTCCGCGATCGTTCGGTCTGGATCCGCGATCAGCGGGAAGTTCAAGTCGGTGCCTTGGCTCGACCCGATATCGCTGGTCCAGGCCTTGTGATCGGCCAGAGGGTCGACCGAGAGGCCCAGAACCTTGACGCCGCGGCGATCGAATTCAGGCTTCAGCGCGGCCACGCGACCAAGCTCGGTGGTGCATACCGGCGTGAAGTCTTTGGGGTGGGAGAAGAGCACGCCCCAACTGCTGCCGAGCCACTCATGGAGACTGAGGGAACCCTCGGTGGTTTCTGCGGTGAAGTCGGGGGCGGTGTCGCCGAGTTGAAGGGCCATGAGAACCGAGTAGAAAGGGCCACAGAGGCCGGTTAGGAAGGAGGCGGAACATCGGGCTGCAAGGCCCGCGCCTAGAGCCTATTCTCTGCGACCATGATCGAGTCGCTTCAAGTCCCCGACCTTCGCTGGCGCTGCGCGCCGGAGTCCCTCCCGTTCGAAACCACGGCCGAAGTCAAACCCGCGACGGGCGTCGCCGGGCAGGAATCCGCCGTCGAGGCCCTGCGCTTCGGGATCGAGTCGAGTGCTCCCGGCCAGAACGTCTATGTGCGCGGGCTGACCGGCACCGGGCGAATGAGCCTGGTGCGCAGACTGCTGGATGAACTGAAACCTGCTTGTCGCCTGCGCGAGGAGCACGTCTACGTCCACGACTTCGCGGCGCCCGACCGGCCGCGCCTCTTGACCTTGCCCCCCGGTCAGGGCCGGCGCTTGCGCAAACTGGTGCGCGGGATGGCTGAGTTTGTTCGCTCCGAGCTGGCCGAGCACTTGACCGGCGAGTCCGTCAACAAGCGTCGGACGGAGATTGAAAGCGAGACGCGCCAGCAGCTCGAGGCACTGACCGCACCGTTCGAGGAAGAACTAAAGGCGGCGGGCCTGACCATGGTTCACCAGAAGGTCGGCAACGCGATGCAAACCTCGCTCGCACCGCTGCACGAGGGCCGCCCGATGGGCGGCGAAGAGCTGAATCAACTACGCGCTGCTGGCACGGTGACCGACGAGGACTTTGAGCGTTGGAGCAAGTCGGCCGATTCGTTCAGCGAACGCCTCAAGCAAGTCACTCGAGCGGTGCAGAAGATCCGCGCCGAAAACGCTCAAAAGGTAGGCGATGCCATCGCCGAAACCGCGCGCGATCACCTCGGTGGTCACGTGGATCGCATCGTCGAAGAATTCGGCGGAGAGGACGTAGCCAAGTTCCTGAACGAACTGGTGGACGACGTGATCGAACACCTCGGCTCTCCGGCGCGCGGCGGCGACCCGACCCAGCTGTACGACGTCAACGTTTTGCTCGAGCGCGAGGAATCCGTGAGCTGCCCGATTGTGGTCGAGACCGCTCCAACGCTTTCGAACTTGCTCGGAACGGTCGAGCCGGGCTGGTCCGAACAGGGCCCAACACCCAGCGACTTCCGTCATGTGCGAGCCGGATCTGTGCTGCGCGCCAACGGCGGCTACCTGGTTTTGGAAGCCCGCGACGTGCTCACCCAGCCAAACGCCTGGCGAGTCTTGGTGCGCAGTCTGCGCACCGGACAGCTCGAAATCGTTCCGGAGGAGCGCTCGTCGCCGTTCGCCCGCAGCACGGTCAAGCCCCAACCGATTCCGGTGTCCCTGCGCGTCATCTTGGTTGGTGATGCAGGTGTCTATTACGCGCTCGACTCCGGCGATCCCGACTTCGGACACCTGTTCAAGGTCCTGGCCGACTTCGAGCACGAACTGCAACGCGACGGACAAGGACTCGAACACTACGCGGGCGTTCTAGCTCGCTTGGTCGAAGAAGAACAACTCCCCCACTTCGACCGCACAGCTGTCGCGGCGCTGGCTGAACACGGTGCGCGCGTCGCGGCACGAGCTGGAAAACTCACCGCTCGCTTTGCACGCATCGCCGATATCGCCCGCGAGGCCGCGTACCTGGCGGCCAAGCGCGGCTCGAAGGAGACCGTGAAGGCTGAGGACATTCACGAAACTGTCCGGCGCACGAAGAGCCGCGCCGACTTACCCTCGCGCCGCTTCCAGTCGATGATTGCGAATCGCACGATCGTGATCGAAACCACCAAGCCGGTGGTCGGCCAGGTCAATGGTCTGGCCGTGATCAAGGCCGGAATGCTGTCGTACGGCTTCCCCGCACGCATTACCGCGACGATTGCTCCCGGACGGGGAGGCATCATCGACATCGAAGGCAGCGCCTCGCTCTCGGGTCAGATCCACACCAAAGGATTCCACATCCTGGGCGGGCTGTTGAGGCACCTCTTGCGTACGGACCACCCGCTTGCATTCAGCGCCAGTTTGGCTTTCGAACAAAGCTACGGCGGTATCGATGGCGACTCCGCATCGGGCGCCGAGATCTGCTGCTTGCTCTCGGCTCTCACGGGGATCCCCTTGCGGCAGGACGTCGCGATGACCGGCGCAATCGATCAGCACGGGCGCATCCAAGCCATCGGTGGGGTCAACGAGAAGATCGAAGGCTTCTTCGACGCTTGCATTTCGCTGGGATTCACCGGGGCTGGTGGAGTGATCATTCCCCACTCGAATGCCGGCGACCTGATGCTGCGCCAGGACGTCGTAGAGGCCTGCGCCGAGGGCCGCTTCCACGTGTGGGCCGTCGAGTCTGTACACCAGGCACTCGAAATCTTCACCGGCCGCCCAGCTGGCGAGCCGGATACCGGCGGGATTTACCCCGAGGGCACCCTGCTCCACACCGCCAAGCAGCGCGCCCTCGAATTCTGGAAGCGCACGCTCGTCTCGCCCGACAGCTATGGCGCCGCGCCAGGGATCGACCTGGCCTGAGGAGCCACCCGGTCCTGCCCGCAGCGGATTTGGGCGAATCTCTTCGCTTGCCCGCCATGAACAGCCGACCTCCGGGACGGGGACAACTTTTTGGCCCCTGGAACCAAGTCTGCTGTGCCCTTGAACACCCCCCGTTCCAACCGCCAAGGATTCACCTTGGTCGAACTGGCCATCGTCATCGCCGTGCTGGGTGTCATCAGCGCGATTGCGCTTCCGCGCTTCCTGGACTTCCAGACAGACGCAACTCGCGCCAAGGTCTTGGAGCTGGAGGGGCGGCTGCGTTCGGGCCTCTCGAATCTCAAACTGGCCTACGAATTGGGCCATACCGCGGGTTTGCCCCCGGACGCCAACGGAGACGCCGCACCGGACCACCTCGGCGATCTAACGAGCTCCGAGGCGACCCTGTTCGACGCGCTACTCGACCACCCGGTCAACGTGGAACCGAACGGCTGGAGACCCTTCACCGCCAGCCCGTTTCCCATCTCCAGTCGTTTTTACCTGTACTTCTACGACACCGATGGCGATTCAAATCTCGACTTCGCCACCGAACCCTACCTGCTCTACGACGGGCAGCTCGGCCAGCTGACCGTCGAAAACCCCTAGGGGTCCCGGAGTTCGAAAGGGACTCCTCCAGGTGGCCCCGCGTTGCCCGACCAGCGCGCGAAGCCGCAAACCCCGGGGGAAGCGCACGATTTTCGGGCTCTTGCACGAGGCTCTTGCGGAACAAGGGTCTTGGCCGGTGGACAGCGGAGCTTGCGGCTCAACGCCCTGCTCGCCCGCGATTCACGAAAAGCCCCGGCCGCGGTTCGAGCGGGCCTAGAAGCACGGGGAGCGCTTCGGTCCGCCTGAGTGCCAAGGCCCAGGACCGGACCTATACTGGAAGGGTTGGCCCCAACAGTCGTTAAGCCCCCTCCATGCTTCGAATTTCAGTTTCGCTCGCCTGTTTGTTCCTTTTGAGCGCCTGTCAGCGCGAGGAAGCGGGCACAGGGTCTGAATCCGATGGGTCGACGGCACCTGAATCCGCCCAGGTAGCTGCTGAACAGACCTATTGGCCCGTGGTCGACGACGTCTTTAGCGGCACCGAACGCTGGCGCGTGCTCGCGCAGGATCCGGACTCTCCCATTCAGCGGCGTCCCCTGCGTAGCCCCACCTCGGCTCCGGGTCGCAGCGTCGGTTTGCTGGGTTGGGTCATGCCCCCGCCAGCCGCCGTCGGAATCCTCGCGCCCAGCGTAGAGGGCCCGTTGCGTCTACAGGTTTCGGCCGGCCTGAACGGCAAGCCTCCGCCGGTCAAACGCGCCCACGTGCGCTTCAGCATTTCCATCGAAGGGCAGGAGGTGTGGAGCCACGAACGGCTGGTCGGTACCCATGTCGACCGCGAAGTGAATCGCTGGGTCGCCGTGCTCGACGAAAACGGCGACCCATTCCAGGTCGAACCTGGCGACGCCGTTCACTTCGAGACGGAGCTTCTGGAACTTCCCCAGATCCCCTTCCCCGCTGAGCTGGATCCGCCGCAGATCGGCTTCGGCGAACCCCGCTTCGAGGCTGAGCGGCCGGTTCGAAGCTTCTCAGGCGAAGACGAGCGGCCGAACCTTGTGCTGATGCTGGTCGACACCCTGCGCCGGGACAAGCTGTCGCCTTACGCCTCTCCACAAGCCACCTCGGCGCAGACTCCGGCGATCCAGTCGCTCGCCGATCGAGGGCTCCTGTTCGAGAACGCCTACTCCGCGGCTTCGTGGACCTGGCCGTCTACCGCTTCCATTCTGACCGGCTTGCTGCCGGCCGAGCATGGTCTGGAAGGGGCCTTCAGCCCCTACCTGGATGGTCGCTTGGAAACTCTGGCCGAGGAAGTTCGCTCGAACGGTTACCGGACAGGTGCCTTCGTGGGCAACCCGCTCATAGATCGGCGAAGCAATTTCCAGCAGGGCTTCGACCACTACATCGAAGCAGACGGTCAGTTCCGCAAGTCTCACGAGTTCGTCCCCGGGGCGCTGGATTGGATCGAAGAAAACCAATCCGAGAAGTTCTTCCTCTACCTGCACACGGCCGACACTCACTATCCCTACCAGCCCCTGGAGGGCCTTCTCCCCGAGGACCCAGATGAGCTCGACAAGCGCATGCCTCGAAACCTCAAGGATCTACACCGGGAGTTTAAGCAGCGCGTGAAGCGGTCGCTCGAAGCCGGAGAGGAGATCCCCGTGGCCGAGGTCCTCGATCCAGCGATCTTTGCTCGCTTGGAGACGCGCTACTTAGCCTGTGTCCAGACCGCCGATCACTGGACTGGCCAAGTGGTCGATCGCCTAGAACTCGCTGGCGTTCTGGACGAGACCGTATTCGCGTTCACAACCGACCACGGCGAGGAATTTCTCGAGCACGGCTTAATCAGCCATGGGGGAAGCGTCTACGACGCACTTGTCCACATTCCCTTGATCCTGGCCGGGCCGGGAGTTCCCCCCGGCGAGCGGTCCACAAAACTCGTTTCGAATCGCCACTTGGCCGATACCTTCGCGCGGCTATCGGGGGGGCAGCTCGCGCAGCAAAGCAGTCCTGCTGACCTGCTCCAGCCCTCCGCCCAGATCCCAGGGCAGACCTTCGCCTCGGCCATCGCCGGATCCTGGGATGGCGCAGGTGCCGATCTCGTCGGTGTCTTCGACGGTCGCTATGCGCTCCACACCGTGCGAAAGAGAGAATTGCGCAAGGAGTTCTCGCGACTCTACGACCTCGCTTCCCCGGAGGGCGAATTTCGCGATGTGGCCGCAGAACATCCGGGCCAGGTTGCCCAAATGATGGCAGCACTTCAGGAGCACCTCGAGGAAGCAGAAGCTCTGCCCTATGGATTCAGCCAGTCAGTGGACCCAGATACCGTCGAGTTCCTCGAGCAGCTGGGATATACAGCCACCAAGTCGAGCGTCGACAAGGACTAGGATTCACACAGAAGGGCAGCGCGCTTGGGTGCCGCTGGGGTTCGCGTCATCGCGCAACGGATGCTCGCCTTGGATTCTTCGGATCTGCGCTACGCCGAGGAGAATCTCCGCTTCGACAAGGTCCATCGGGCCAAACAGCCTGGGAGGCGGCCAGCAAGTTGCGGGGGCACGACCAGCGCGACTTCCCGGAGAGAGGGCAAACGAAGCCCTCCGAAGACCGAGGGAGCGCGCAGGGATTAGCCCGAGGTCCCGTAATTTTTGTGGACTCGGCTCAAGCTGACACCAGGTTCCCTGCCGAGGAGAGACCCGAGTGGAAACCAAGCAACGGTTGCCGACACTTCATCATGCTTTTCGAACCGAACGCCAAAATTCTCGTCGCGCACCGTCGTCTGTTCAAAGAGGACTCCGATCGCCTGTTCTTTGGGGAGCTGCTCGTTTTCGAAGACGGGATCGCCAAAGTACGCGGCCGGACGTTTCTACCCGACCCCTTCCGCGGCGGCTATCAGTGCAAGGACGAAGTCCGCATCAAAATGGTTGCCGTAGCTTCGGGCAGTGTCATGGTCTACGAGCTTCCGGCGTCCGTGCAGCTGGAGAACCTACGGGTTGAGACCCAAGGCATCTTCACGCGTATCACCGACGGCGCGGGGTTCTACTTGGACCTAACCGAGCACATGCCCATGGCGGACTGCGAGGCTGGTCCGGGGCGGATCGGCAGCTCCCGCAAGGCCGGCTAGACGAGAGCCTCAGCCAGGAGCCGCAGCACTTCGCCTTCGTTCTCAGTCGGGAAGAAGTGGCCGCCCGGCACCACGTGGATCGAACAGGATCCTCCAGCAAACCGCGACCAGCCGCGCATGGTCTCGGAATCCACGTACTCGTCGCGATCTCCGCACAGAACCCTCAGCGGGGCCGCGATCTTCTCAGTCGATGGTCGCTCAAAGCGCTCGGCCATGCGCAGGTCCGCGCGCAGGGCGGGCAAAAACAGCTCGAACAGCTCGCGATCTTCGAGCACCGCGCGCGGTGTTCCCCCCAGATTTTCTAGGGCCTGGACGAAGCCCTCGTCGTCAAGTTCGTGCAGCCTTGGCCCCTTCGGCGGGACGTCCGGCGGCCGGGCGCCCGAGACGACGCAAACGACCGGTTCCGGCACGACGGCGCGCGCGATGTCAAAGGCCAGGAACGCCCCGAGCGAGTGGCCGAAGATCCCCAGCGGCCGGCCCGCGCGCCGCGCGTCCAACTCGGGAAGCAAAGAACCGAGAACTTGTTCGGGATCCTCCAGAGGCGCCTCCCGAAGGCGCGTTCCCCGGCCGGGTAGCTCGGCGGCGAGAACCTGAACGCGCCCACCGAGCGCCGCCTGCCAGTTCCGAACAGCCAGCGAGGACCCCCCGGCATAGGGCAGTGTCAACAGCGCAACGTCGGCTCGGTCGTGAGCTTCCGATGCAAAGGGGAACCAGGGGCGGGTCATAGCGAAGTGGCAGGAAAATCCTGCGGTCCGGCAGTCTGGCAAGCCATCCGGCCAGACGGGAGCACCTGGTCCGAGGAAATACAGAAGCGGCCCGGCCGACACTCGCGGGAGTGTTGGCCGGGCCGCTTCCGGATTGAATCGGCGGACGGAGGTTTCGTCAGCCCTGCGAAACGGGCTCTTCCGCTACGGCTTCCACTTCAAGAATGCCGCGCAGCATTTCGGCCATACGCTCATCCATGTTGGCGTCGGTTGCCAGCGCCATTTCGGCCAGCTTCACAGCCATCGCGTGGTCGTCAAGAGTCCGCTCGTTCCACATGGAGACCATCGCATAGGCCTCGGCCATGGCGGGTCCGTCGACCGGCTTCATGGTCTCGGAGAAGGTCAGGATTTTCGCGAGGAATGCACGCGCATCCTCTTCGTTCTTGACCATCTGCAGCTCGGCCAACAGGGCTTTCTCGTAGAGGCCCTCCGCGTTCTTCGGATCGAGCTCGATGGCCTTGGAGATCAACTCCGCGTCCACGCTGCCCTGCATCAGAGCCATCAGCGCGCGCCGAACCATGGGAGCGTTCTCCTCACCTTCGAGGCTCAGGGCCTGCCTGGCGATCGGAGCCACGCGGTCCCACCCAACGGTGGTCTCGGCTTTTGCGGCCATCTCCAGCAAATCGACCGCCTGGGCGATCAGGGGCAGGCGAGCGGCTCCTTCGGCTGCCTCAAAGGCGGTGACCAGTTCCGAACTCTTGGCCAGCATCTCGCGACCGGCGCGAGCCATGGTCGTCATGGACTCGACGTAGGCCTCGGGTCCGCCTGCCTGGTAGCCCATGCGAGCAAAGACCTCGCCCTCGACGTTCATCATCAGAATCGTCGGATAGCCGCTGATTTCGTAC
The DNA here is from genome assembly GCA_964619265.1 of uncultured Planctomycetaceae bacterium. Lineage (GTDB taxonomy): Bacteria > Planctomycetota > UBA1135 > UBA1135 > CAZUCE01. Next base: position 41,821 of record CAZUCE010000008.1, on the reverse strand, counting down.
TTGTCGCGAAGCTCGGCGTTGCGCTCAGGGTTCGGGACCAGAGCCTTGATGTCGGCGGCGGACGGGAAGTCGAGCGCCAACAACACGTAGTCCTCGCGGGCGGCGTCCAAGAACGCGTCGTACTGGAAGACTTCGTCCTTCAAACGAATGCACCAACCGCACCAGTCGGAACCGGTGAAGTCGACGAACAGGTCCTTGCCGGTCTCGCGGGCCTCGGCGACCGCGGTGTCATAATCGGCGTGCCAGCCGTCACCGGTGGCGATCGGAAGGAACAGGGCGGTCGAGGCGAGAATGCTGAGCATGGGTGGATAGGAGTCGATTCTCAAAGGACCTGGAACGGCTGCTCCAGGTGTGGGTGCCAGGCTCTACGGGAGTGAGAGGAGGGGGGGACATCAGAGCCCCCAAAACCCGGCTCTTGGCCTCTCAAGGGCGCCCGGAGAGTCAAAAAACGAGGCTCACCCCCGCTAGGGCCGCAGGGTCGTGACCGAATCCGGGTCCAGCTGGATAGGGATTCGGCGCTCCGGCTGGCCATCCCGAAGGAGCTCCAGGGTGGCCGCTAGCTCCGAAACAGCCAGGGTCTCGCTGCGGCCGTCCTCCAGGACCACCGACGAAAAGCTACTCATCCCAAACGCCTCGAAGCGGTTGAGCTGAAGGCGTTGACCCTGTTCATCCAGCATCTGGAAGCTCCAGCTCGCATCCTCCGGCAGGGCCGTTTCGATGTGAAAATGGCAGCGTCGAATCACGAGAACGTCCAACTCAAGGTCTTCGTCTCCCTCCGGCACCGCCCGGTCCGGGAGCACATCGGGCCCTCCGATTTGGAGGTGCACGCGCTCGACCGGCACACCGTCAAACTCATAGCGCCCCAGCTCGTCGGTAAGGAGCTTGCTGCCGACTTCGGATTGACTCCCGATCGAGTTGCGGAAGGTGTCGACGCCGAGCTGGACCTCGACTCCGGGCACCGCGCGTCCGTCGCGGTCGACCGTGCGACCGGAGAGCCGCCGGGTGCGCAAATCCGGGAGCTTGACCACCGTCCCCTCCGAGCCCGCAGGCAACACAATCTCGTGACTCCGCAACGACCGTGCCTCGAGAAATAGAATCCGATATTCGCGCGGGTACAGGCCGGTGACCTCGAATCGTCCGGCCGAATCCGTCCGCATCGAGTCCTCCCCATCGCGGACCAAACTCTCTGCGGTTCGCACCGGAATCTGAAACTGGCTGACCGCCGTCTCGTCTTGTAGGTGCACCTCCCACCCGGATGCGGACTCCCCGTTCGACTCCACCAGGCGCGCTTCAAGCCGCAGGGGCTCCCCTCCCAGGATCAACTGAACCGGATCCGGGTCGCCCGGCTTTTCGGCAAGTCGAGCACCGAAGTTCTCGATCAACACCGGAAGGCGCCCGGGGAATGAGGCACACAACGGCGTCTTGGCACCGAGGCGGCCCGGGATCAGTTCGAACGAACCATCGTCCCCGGTAAGCACCTCCGTCCCGCCAAGTTCCACCAAAGCGCCCGAGACGGGCCGCGCAATAGGATCGAATACGAAGCCTCGCACATGCTGGCCCACGCGCTCTTCCTCGGCCAGCAGCGTGATGACCAGCGGTCGAGTCGCGTCGCCCAGGTCGGCGCTCGCGGGCAGGAATCCCTCGGCGGTGATGAAAAGCGTCAAGCCGTCCAAAACAGGAAAGGGGTCGATCCGGAAAGCGCCGAGTTCGCCCGTCGTCGCGGAGAAGTCCACCGGCCAGGTTTGGTCCAATGGCTCGCGAAAGCCGAGCAAGGCGCCGCCCGCTGGATTGAGTTCGACCCGGGCCCCGGGCACGGAGAGGCCGGCCGAATCGACGACCCGTCCTTCAAGGGAAGTCCCCCGGGCCATCACGATCAGATGCTCCAGTTGGTCGCCTATGGAGGGCAGCGAACTTCCTCGCAACAAGGTCCAACCTGACTTGCTAGCGCCCAACTGGATTTGTTCGGCGGTTCTTCGGATGAGGTGCAGCATCCCCATGCTGGCTTCGAACGAACCACCGACGGCGCTTCGGCCCAGTTCGCGGTTCGGAACTTCGCGATCGAACACGACGGCGTTCGCGATGCCCTGGCCCTTGGGATCGAGAATTCGCCCGGCCAAGCTCAGGGTCTTCATCGGTCCACTCGCGGCTTCCTGGGCCGCCTCGCTCTCCTCGATTGGCTCTACCGCTCGACGATCGGGGGTCACCGGATCCGCCGAATCCGCTTCGGTCGCCGGTTCTGCGGTGACCTCGGGAACCGCCAGCGAGACAACATCCTCCACCACGGGTGGGAGATTCTGTTTGGGCTTGCTGGAGTTCAACCAGATCGCGCCTCCGCCGCCCATCACAAGCAGACCGGTCAAGAGCGCTGCTTTGGTTGAAGTCTTCAAAATCCATCCTCCGGAGTGGAGCACCGCGGCAGCGGTACCCGGGGTTTTCAAGGCAGGCAGCAGAGCCAGGGGAGCGAAGGCACTCCTCCACTCGGCCCGGTCGCCGTAGGTCTGATCGAGCGAGGTGCGCAGGCGTTCGAGACCGCGCGAAATCCGGCTGTGAACGGTCTTCACCGGGACGCGCTCGCGCTGGGCAATTTGGCGCGGCGACAGGTCCTCGAAAAAGCGCAGGATCAAGGTGGTGCGGAAGGGCTCGTCTAGCTCGAGAACGCGACCAGCCAGCTCGCGCTGGCGATGGACGCGGCCAACCAACTCTTCGGGGCCTTCGACCGACTCCGTGCGGGCCGTGTCCTGCTCCCGGTCCCGTCGCCGGAGCTCGCCGCGGCTTTGCTGGCGGGCTTGGTTGCGCAGCACGCTGGCCAAGAAGGGGCGCGCATCGCCGCGCAGGCGAGGGGGGCGCCGGAGCACCGCGAGCCAGGTGGATTGGGCCAGGTCGTCGGCACTCGCGCTGTCGCGCGCGAGCTCGCCGGCGAGCCGCCGAATCCAGTCGGCGTGGCGGAGCAACTCGGGAAGCTCCACAGGGGTCGGTGAGATGTCCATGTCCTGCCCCTAAGGTGCCGCGGACCCGGGAGCTTCCCCCGCTCGTCCCGAAAAACGTGCCGGAGAGCGATCAAGGGGCTTGCCGGCTGGGCTCCGGAGACCAGGATGAGGGGCATGGAAACTTCCCCCGGCACCACCTTCGGTCGCGGTTCGCGGGCCGGACTCGTGCGTTGGAGCTGGCGGAGGGTCTCTCGCCTCGCCCTGCTGGCCCTGCTGTGGGCCGCGCTCGAGGTCTACGGCAAGTGGTCTCCCGGCGATCTGTTCGATCTACTGGCCGCGGCCCCGCTGATGGTTCTTGCGAGCGGGCTGGTCCAGCAATTGGACCCGGCGATCCGGGTGGACCTGAGAAACAAAGGCAAAGCGGCTCTCGAACGATTCAGGAGTTGGATCGACTTTCACATCGGGCTCGACCTGCGCGGTGAGCCGGCGCTACCTGTCCGGCGACCCTGGCGCAACGACACGGTCGTCGCCGGCTTGGCGGTCGCCGCACTGGCGCTGTGCCTCGGATTCTCGTCTCTACCTGGGGGACTGCGCAGCGGATTGCAGTCGGTGAGTGGGCTCTTGGCCGTCGGGTTCACCGCGGCGGTGTGGACCCTGCTGGCGATCACCCTGCTGTTCTCCATCACGGTGGCTGTCGCGCTCGCTGGCGAAGCGGCGGGGGCCGTTAGCGACCGGGCGCGCGCTCGGGTGCGCTACGTCGTTGGCGTAGTGCTCGTCGCGCTGGGCTTCGCGCCCGGCGCCCTGCTGCTGGGAGCTCTGATTTTCAGCGCGATGCTGTACACGGTCGCGATCGGCTGGGTGACGCGCAACTTGCGCCTGGTGTGGTACCCCTCGCCGAACTTGGGCCCGGCTTGGACTACGACGAGCGCCATCGGCTCGGGCTTGCTGCTCGGCGTCCCCCTGGCGGTGGCCTCGATCGGAGCGCTCGGCGCCGGGCCGGCCCTGTTTGGCCGGTTCGACTCGGAGGTGCTCTGGACCCAGTGGCTAGGTCGCACCGGATTCGGAGCCGCCTGTGGCCTGGTGATCGGGATGTACGTCTATCAAGCGGTGGGCGCCCTACGCGCCAAGCGCGCCGACCCCGCCCGCGAAGCGCCCGACCCGAGCCGTTCGATCGGAGCTCAAGATGAATTCCTCGGCGCGAGTGAGAGCCTCCACGAGATGGCGCGCGAGCGGAAGTACGAGCGTGGCTGCGGATTCCTGTTCGCGCCGCACCTGTGGTTTCTAGATGGCCTCAGCCGCGACGTGGAGGAACAAACCCAGTTCATCGACCGCATCGGACCGCTGTACCGAACTCACTACTCGAGAGCGGCGCGGGCGTCGTTCCATGGGTTGTCTCGTGAGCTTGGAATCGATCTGCTGTTCGTGGAAGACGGGGTGAAGCCCCAGGCCTTCCGCGAAGTGCTCGAGCGGCTGTATTCGTTCCGCGATGCTCACCCGGGGCTCGAGCTATCCGAAACGAATCAAGTTCGGCCGCCGCGCGGGATAGCGCTCCTGATCCAGGGCTACGACTTCACGACGCCCTGGCTACAACCGGACTACCCCGAGCCCCAATTCGACGAAATTCTGCGCGCGCGGATGCTCTATATATTCCGCGAGCGCGGCGGTGAAGAGGATCTGGCTCCGGCCGGCGATCCGGGAACCCGCGAGCCGGTGTTTGCCTAGCCTAAAAGACCGGTAGTCGGGTCCTACGCTGCTGGGTCCTACGGTGTTGCAATCACGCGCACCGTAGGACCGATTCTCCGGCTTACCCAGGCTCAGGTCTTGGAGGCCGCGCAGATCGTCCCGATCGTGCTGTCCATCAACTTGTTGAAGTCCGCGTCCGACTGCGACGCCGACAAGCCTTCCGAAAGCGCGCGGGAGAAGCTCGCGATCATGCCGTTGTTGCGGCCCAAGCGTGCGTTGGCTTCTTCGCGGCTGTAGCCACCAGAGAGCGCCACCACGCGCACAACACGAGCGTGGTCGATGCACGGCTTGTAGAAGTTGTCTTCCTCGGGCAAGGTCAGCTTGAGCATGACGTTCTGGTCGCCGGAAAGCTGATCCAGGTGCGCCAAGATTGCGGTGCGCAGCAACTCTTCCGCCTGCTTCTTCTCCTTGCTGTGGATGTCGACTTCGGGCTCGATGATGGGCACTAGGCCGTGGCCCAGGATCTGCTTGCCGACCTCAAACTGCTGATCCACAACCTTCTTCACTCCGGCCGGGTTTGCGAGCTTGATCACCGAGCGCATCTTGGTGCCGAACACCCCGTGCTGCTTGGCGCGCTCGAGCAACGCGTCGAGGTCCGGCATCGGCTTCATGATCTGAACTCCGTCCTGCTCGTCAGCCAGTCCTTTGTCGACCTTCAGGAACGGCACGATGTTCTTCTCCTGCCATAGGAACTCTGCCGAGCCCTTGCCCTGAATCTCGCGACCCATGGTGTTCTCGAACAGGATCGCGCCGAGGATGCGGTCGCCCCCGAAGCTCGGGCTCGTGATGATGCGAGTGCGCATCTCGTGCACCTTGGCGTACATCTCTTCGTCGCCGGAGTAAGCACTCTGTTCGACGCCATACGCCATGAGCGCTTTCGGGGTGCTGCCGCCGCTCTGGTCGAGGGCTGCGATGAATCCGTCCTGGGTCTTGACCTTTTCGAGCTGGGCGGCGAACGACATGGGGGGCTCCTTTTGAGGTTGGGTTCGGGCCGCGAAGGCGGCATCCGAATCTAAATTTGGGCAGCGAGGATACCCGAAGGCCCCCTGGCCGGCGATGCCCAGCCCCCCCGGTGGCCCAGGTTCAGGTCCCGGATGCGCGAAGAGCCAGGCAGCGGCCGACCTCGGCCAGGGGGTTGGTGGATCGCCTCAGCCGATAGCTTCACGCTCCCTGGCTCGGCGGAGAAGACCAGGCCCGGGCGGCTGGGCTCGCGGCTCTCCCGCTCGCGAAGGCCCGCTTGGCTTGAGGGCATTTTTCGAGCTTGGAGATAGGCCCGGTGTGATGCGGGGCAAGGTGTGATGCGGGGCAACAGGGCACCACACTGCGTGCTAGCCCCCGAATCGGGAGCGTAGCTCCTCGTTCCAGGCCTCGAGAGCCTGCATGTGCTCGGCGAGGAAAACGGCCTTTTCCGGGTGAGTCGCCTTCCCGTTGACCATCTCGCCCGGGTCCGCGGAAAGGTCGTGCAACACGGCGTCTGACTTTGTGATGCGATTCGCCAGCAGCTTGTCTGGCCCCCAGCTCATACAGACCAGCTCGTTTTCCAGCGTTCCGATCTCGGACCACACCAGGCCCCAGTGGCCGAGTTCTCCTCGGGCATCGTCCAAGAAGGAGCTCCCCTGCAGGTGATCCGGAGCCTGAATCCCCGCAAGCTCCAGCAGCGTGGGAGCGACATCGACGCCTGAGACCGTCCGCGGCACACGGACCCGCTCGGCGTTCGGCAGCAGCATCACCAGCGGAACCGCGAGCGCGGGCTCAAACAGGCTGGGTGTCGCGGGTGTCAGTCCGTGCTCTCCCAAGTGCAGCCCATGGTCGGAAGTGATGAGCAAGGCACGCGGGCGCGAAGCTTGAGTGCGCAGGACGGGCTCGAGGACCGCGCGCAACCAGCTGTCCATGGAACGTGCGTGCAAGACCGCCGCGCTTTCCTCAACGGGCCTCAGGGCTGCCGCATGCAACCAAGCAAAGGTCGGCTGATCGCCGTCGAGGCTGGCAGCGAGCTCTGCCCCGAGGGCCGCGGGATCCTCCGCCGCTGCATAGTCCGCAAAGCCGCGCAGGCCGAGCGCCTCTAACCCCCCCGGCGCCGAGCTGCGCCCGAGGGTCCGGTAGCCGGCGGCCGCCAACAACTCGGGCAACACCGGCAGCTCCGCCTGGAGCGCGGTGCCCTGCTCGCCCGGCTCGCCCAACATCCCGTGGACGCCCGCGTGAGTTCCCGTCAAAAGCGACGCGTGGCTAGCTCGCGTGGTGGCCGCCGCACTGCGCGCCCGATCGAATCGTGCGCCCTGCAAGGCCAGCTCTCCCAGGAAACCCGAATCCGCTGCCTCCGCGCGTAGGTCGTCGAGGACGACCAGAACGACGTCGGGCGCCTCCTGCCCGTTCGCTGGCAGAACGAACGCGAGAAGCACGAGAAGAAGAGTCCATCTCCTTGCGCGGTGCGCTGAACCTATTCGGGAGATGGCTGATGGCTGTCGCATGGCTGGACGCATGGCTGGATCTTCTGGGCACGCCTGAGCATCGGCACCGCCCCGGGGTGTCGCCCGCCGGTGACAAGCAACTGGTTGAGGCGCCCCCTACGCCGGCCCCTAGTAAAGCACCGCGCGCTCGAGTTCGCCCGCCCGCTCGGCCAGACGGCCCAGACCCAGGAGCGCCTGCCCATCCAGCGGACCGGTGGCGACGGTCTGTTCGAGCGCTTGAAGCTCTTGCGGGAACCGAGCTTCCTGCTCCCCTTCGCCCCGTCCGAGGGCAAGCCCCTGAATGCGGACCAACTCGAGATTTTGAAGACTCGCCAGAACCGAAGGGGAGGGCTTGGCAACGGCGAGCTCGAGGGCGCGAACCGCAAGCTCCCTTTGATCATCCCCGAAGGGCTCGCCGCCGAGAGGGAAGTCGAACACGGCTGACAGGCCGTGCCAAATTTCGAGGTCCAGCAGCCCGTGGGCATGGATCGTCCCCAAGCGACTCCGCGGGTGCGGAGGTTGGGAGCGCCTTGTTCGCACTCCACAAACGTCGGCTTAAGAAACCTGGAAGCCTTTTCCACCCCCCCCTTCAGAACCTCTGCCAAGGGTTTTACCTGCATTCGGGCAGCGCTTTCTTCGCAGGAACTTCACCGGAGCTCCTGCGCGGATTCCGCTTCAAGGGTACGGTTCGGAACGGGCTCGTTTCGCCTCGACACCTCGCACGGCTTTCACGATTTCATGGCTTCATCTGTTCGTCCGAATGCTGCGATCGCGCACCGGCACTTCTCGACTCCTCTCACACTGGGGATCTTCGGTTTGTTCGCCGCCGCTTTGACCGGCACAGCCCAAGCTCAAACGGCCCTGGTCGCGAACCCCATCCCTGGCTTCTACGACCGGCCCTCGTACCTGTCAGCCCCGGACGGCGACGATCGGCTGTTCATCTCGGAGAGCACGAACGGTCGGATCATGATCTTCGAGGACGGCGTGCCGCTCTCCGTGCCGTTCTTGGATCTGTCTGGGCAAATCGCGACGGGCTTTACGCAGGGTCTGCTGTCCTTCGCGTTCCACCCGCGCTTTCAGGAAAGCGGTTACGTCTACACCTACTCCACGCGCCTCGATGGCGATGTGCAGATCGAGCGTTTTCAGGTCTCGGCGAGCGATCCGAACCAAGTCGACCCGGCCAGCCAAACGCTCGTGCTCCATGTTCCCGAACCGTTCACCGACAACAGTGGGGGCGGCCTGGTGTTTGGGCCGGATGGTTACCTTTACATTGGAATTGGCGACGGAGGTGGCGTACTCGACCCGTTCTGCTCGGCCCAAGACTTGACCACCCTGCTCGGCAAGGTCCTGCGTATTGACGTCGATGCGATCGACTCAACCGGCAGCTACGGCATCCCGCCCAGCAACCCGTTCGTCGGTGACCCCATCGCCCGGCCCGAGATCTGGCACTTCGGATTCGCTCAACCGTGGCGCATCACGTTCGATCGCAGAACTGGCGGCCTGTGGGTCGCCGACGTCGGCGAGAACACTTTGGAAGAAATCAATCGGATCGATCCGTTCGACAGCGGACTCAATTTCGGTTGGCAAGTGCTTGAGGGCGATCTGTGCACGGCGGACTTCGCCACGACCTCCTGCATTCCGCCCATTCCGCCCTGTGACGATCCCGGCTTTAAATTGCCGACCTTCAGCTACCCCCACGACTTCGCGACCTTCGGCTGCGCGATCATGGGCGGCTTCATCTACGACGGCTGCGCGATCCCCGATCTCCAGGGCCAGTACTTCTTCGGCGACTTCTGCACGGCGCGCGTGTGGACCGCAGACGCAGACGCGAATGCTCCTCTGGTTCCCCTAGATCGCACCACCGAGTTGTTTGGCTCGGCCAGTCTTTCCAACCTGACCTCGTTTGGCCGTGACGGCCACGGCGAACTGTACGTCCTCGAACTCTCGGGCACGGTCTACCGTATCGAACCCGCCACCGCGCCGGCCGCCGACTGCCCGGATCTGCTGGCCTTCGACCGCACCCTTTCGATCGCCGAGGGTGGCACCCAGAAGCTCTTCTTGGACGCCGGCGACGCCCAAGCCGGCGAGCTGTACCTGGTACTGGGCTCGGCGACCGGCTCCGCGCCGGGAATTCCGGTCGGCGCCTTCGTCCTGCCGCTTGTTTTCGACAATTACACCCAGCTGACCCTGGCTGCCCCAAACCAAGGCGTCCTGGAAAACACCCTGGGTGTTCTGGACTCAGACGGCCAAGCGGTCGCGCAATTCGACCTCGCCGCGGGCTTGCTGGCTCCGTCGCTGGCCGGCCTCGAGCTAACCCACGCTTACGTCGTCCTGCAGACAACCCCAAGCCTCGCCGTTACCGGGACGAGCGCTCCTAGCAGCCTCCTGCTCCAGTAGTTTCCACCGACTCGATGGAATAGGCTCGGGGACCCGGGCGAAGGGGAAGTTCTCCCCTTGCCGAATCCCTCTCCAGGCCTGCTCTATTGCGTTCGCTCACCCGCCACTTCACCGGCACGCTGATCGCGGGCCTCGTCGCAATCCTGCCGCTCGGCGGAGTTGTTCTCGCCGTGTTCGCCCTCGAGCGGGCCGTCTCGGATTCGTGGCTCGCGGATCAGTCGTTCTACTTCCCGGGCCTCGGCATCCTCGCCACGATTGGGATTCTGTACGGGGTCGGCCTGACCGTGACCACCCTGGTGGGCAAGTTCTTCTGGAGCCTGCTCGACCGCACCCTCGACAAAGTCCCTGCACTCGGACTGCTGTACCGAACCTTGAAGCAGGTGCTCGGCTATGGAGAGGGTCGCGATGCCATGTTCGAGCGGGTTGTCCTGGTGCCGGGTCGAGACCTCGATGCCAAAGAGATCGGGCTCGTCACCAAGACCCTGCCCCCGCTTGAGCCCGATGGACCCAAGCGGCTCGCCGTGTTCGTACCAGCAGCTCCGACACCTACCAGCGGAAGGGTGGCATTGATCGACGAGCCTGCCACCGAGCCGGTCGACATGACCGTCCACAACGCGCTGAAATTCCTGGTGGCGGTCGGGGCTCTGGATGAAGACCCAAGACCCCGTCCGCGGCCGTGAGGCACCGAGTTGCCGCAGTGAGCTCCAACCAACGGCAGGTCGCCTAGCTCCCAAGCCGCCGGCGCTACCGGGCCCTTCGATCGCGGGCCCTTCGATCGCGGGCCATCGCGCGCTTGGACGAGCCGGAAATTCGTCCTCCCGAAGCCGGCATGCTCCGGGATCTGGGGCCAGCCCATAGCGGCCAGGCGAGAAGAGTGGGTCTGCGGCGAGCGGCTTCAAAGCCACAACGGGCAGCCCTATCGGCCCCTAGCAGCCCGTGGCAAGCGACGAGCCCGCCCTCAGGCCTTTTCGCAGACCCCATCACGACTCGAGAATTCTCGTAGGTCCGCCACGTAGCCTGGAGCGCTTCCCCTTCCTCTCCCTATCGAGTTGCTCCCCCGGCGGCTCGGCCAGCCAAGCCACCGGGCTTGCGCTCTAGGCGCCCATCTAAGGCCCATGAACAAGTTCGTCCTCGCCCTAGCCCTCGCGGCTGCCGCAGGCACCGTTCTCGTCCTCGTTCTGACGGACCAGGCTCCCGGGACTTCAGGAGTCACCTCCGCTCCGCGCGGTCCTTCCACGGAGCTCGCAGGACCAGCCCCGGAGATCTCCTCCGAACTTCAGCGGGCAGAATCTAGCCTTACGGTTCCTGCGGAGCCCAAAGGGAATGAGCCCAGCTTGTCCAACACCCGCCGGACGACCTCCCAAAGTGGCGTCGAGGTCCACGGCCGAGTGACCTTCCCGGAGCTGCTCCCCGCGGACGAACAGGCCTTGCTCGAAGTGCGCGTGCCGCGCGCGAAGACCGAGGAAGAGGAAGAACTAGAGATCGAGGACACGCTTTACGAGAGGAGCGAGCTGGTGCCCTTAGGTCCGAGTGGGACGTTTACCTTCATACCGCCGCCAGGGATCGAGTCCTTGGAGCTCGACCTGGAAGCCCGCTATCTCTACCTCGAGGAGCCGATCCGGATCGACGTATCCGAACTCGGACGCGACGAGCAACTCCTGCATCCCAAGGTCGGAGTGTGGATCACAGGCACCGTGCAGCTTCCCCATTCCGCCGTCGCAGAGGGTCTCGGTCTCGACGACAAAGCTGCTCTGGTCTCCCCCAATACGATGAATTCCGGGGACCCGTTCGGGGGCAACTGGCAGATTCGTCCCCGATTCAAGGAGTTCGAAACCGGTTCCACCGAGTTTGAGTTCCTAGCTGTTCCGGCCCGCGGCCTGGCGCAGGTTCGCGTGCTGCCCTCCGCCTTCCCCGCAGCCTCAAAACCGGCCTTCGAACTCTTGGCAGGCACTCACATCGACCTGAGGTTCGCGCTCGAGGAAGGCTGCTCGGTCAGCGGTCAAGTGACCGATTTGGCCGGCATCCCGCAGGCCGATGTGGAGATCGAAGTCCAGCGTGAAGCGGTCGTGTTCGGCCGCGGTGGCTGGGACGCCCGCGAGGGAACCACGGATGCGGAGGGGTACTTCTTACTCGAGGCCATTCCCTCGGGAGAGTGTTCGATCTCCTTCAAAAAGAGCGGTTTCCTGGACTCGATGGAGAACTTGGTGCTGGTGAAAGGGGAGCGCCGCTCGGACCTTGAAGTTCAGATGGACTCCGGTCGCTCGATCACCGGAACCGTGCTGTGGCCCGACGGCCAGCCTGCGGCCGGCACCGAAGTCCAGATTCGGTTTGACCCGGCTTTCCTGGCCGGAATAGAGGCCTTCAATTCGATCAATGGCAGCGAAGGCGAAGCGGAAACGGACGAGCAAGGCAACTTCCAAATCACCGGCTTAGGCGCGGGTCCGTTTGTGGCCGGGGTGGAGGCCAAGCCCTCCGGAGCCGGCGATTCCTCGCCTGCCTGGATTGCCAGAGAGTCGGCTGTCCGGCCCGGAGAGCATCTCACTTTGCAGCTCACCGAGCCGCTCGGGATCTATGGAAAACTGGTCGACGACCTCGGTCAGCCCATCCAGGAGTTCACCATCGATGCCCGCAAGCCGGGCGAGGGAGTGGTCCCCGGATATGGGGCCGAGAGCGTCGTGGACAACTTCACCGACGAAGGTGGAGAATTTTTCCTCGACGGACTGCGAGAGGGGGAATGGCAGCTCATTCCCCAAGCCCCTGGTCACGGCCTTGCGGACCCGCTTGAAATTTCTCTGCCGCTTGCTTCGGGGGAACCCGTCTTGTTGCAACTCGATCGCGGTGCCGTCGTTCATGGAATTGTGGTCGGCACCGATGGGGACTCCGTGGTGGACGCTCGAGTCTCTTTGAACGTCGCCCTCAGCGACTTGACCCTCCTAACCGATCGCATCGAGGAGTTCTCGGCGACCACCAACGAGGAGGGTCGCTTCCTGCTCGAGAACGTCCCAACGGGCCCCCAAGAACTCATCGCTAGCGCGGACGGCTTTGGCCCCTCGGAGCCCTACGCGGTTGAACTTGGGCCGGGCGAAGAACAATCCGCCGTAGTGCTGACGCTTCGTTCCGGAGGCACGATTGCCGGGGTGCTCTACGGAGCGGACGGCGAACCAAGCTCGGGCAAGATGATCATTGCCCAGTCCCCAAAGAACCTGAGCCGACCGAACGTGACCGCTACCGATTCGAAGGGCGAGTTTCGGTTCGAGCATCTTGAAGAGGGCTCCTACCAAGTCATCAGCATGTCCTCAGGCGCGCCCGAGCCCGGAAAGGAGGGCGGCACAGATATCACTGCGATGATCGGTGGCATGCAGCTTGAGCTGTGCGAAGTCACCGAAGGCGGAGAGGCTTTCGTCGTACTCGGCGCCCCCCCCGTCGATCCGGTCTCAGTCTTCGGCCGCGTCACAGCAAGCGGCGAACCGGCCGATGGCGTGATGATCACGTGGCTCCCCGATGGCGAAACCGCAGATCGCTCCTCGATGGCCTTTACGACTTCGGGAGAGGATGGCAACTACCACATCGACCTCGAATCGCACGGCGATTACTTCGTGACCGTTCAGAAAGTGACCGGAACGATGGAACAGCAGAGCATCGAGTTCTTCCGGAAAATCCCGGAAGACACGGAACAGAACCTCGACTTCGATCTCCCCACCGGATCCATCTCAGGACGCGTTCTCGGACCCGACGGAGAGCCGGCTGCGCGAGCGCGGGTGACCCTGTCCGTCGATGGAGCCATCTCAAATGGTTCCATCGCCGGTGGAAGCTTCGCTGAGGTCGTCACCGCGGAGGATGGGACCTACGAGGTCCAATGGTTGAATGCCGGTGAATACTCCTTGGCCGCGGGTGGGGCGCCGCTCGCGAGTCTGTTAGGCGACACGGGAACAACCGGAGTCGGCAGGTCCCTGCGGTACGGAGTCTTGGTTCGCGAGGGGCAGGCCACGACGGGGATCGACTTCCAATTGGAAGAGTCTGGAACCATCGAAGGCAGCGTGGTGGACGAATCGGGTTCTCCGGTTCGGGGTGCTGCGATCTTTGTTCGCGATGAGGAAGGCCGGCCGCTTGAGCGCGTTTCGTTTGTGACCACCGACGCAGGCGGCAAGTTCGAAGTCGCGGGACTGGCCCCAGGCTCCTATCTGATCAGCGCGCGAAGTCCATCCCTGGTGAATCCAGTCCGGATCGGCGCCGACGTCCAGTCGGGGAAGACCTCCAAGGTTGAACTGCAACTCGGAGAGGGCACGTTGCTCTTGATCACGCTCACCGACCGCCAAGGCAACTCGGTGCGCTGCAACCTCGAAGTGACCGACAGCCAGGGGCATCAGGTCAACGGGCTGTGGACCTATGCCGAGCTCATGACCAAGATCAGCGGTGGATCGGGCCTCTCCAGCACCGAGCTGGAAATCGGTCCCCTGCCGCCGGGTCGTTACACCCTGCGAGCAACAACCGAAGACGGGCGCGACGCTAAGAAGACCGTCTCGTTAAGTGGCCAAACCGAACGGCGCGTGAAGCTCCGGCTCGACTGACGCGACCCGCTCACCAAGCGCGAAGCGCCCCAGGCTCTGGGAACGATGAACCTGGGGAGCTGTTCATCCAGGCGGAAAGCCCAAGAAGCTCAAGCGAACGAAGGCGCGTAGGCCGGTTTTCTCGCTCGCCTGAGGGGGCGACCTGCGCGATGGTGAACTGGACAGGGCCCGGGGGCTGGGCGTCGCCGGAAGATCCACAGCTTTCGTGATCCACCCAGGCAGCCGGGCCGGTGGGCAAGAGCCACGATTTCCTCCCAGCGCGCGACCCTGTGGGCGGCCGTCAAGGGCTTAGGGCACGAAGTCGAGCAGCACGGCGTTGCTCGCGCCCGCGACGAACAGATCCGGGTTGAGCGCCAGGATCAAGGCCGCGTGGTGGAGCGAGGTTCCCGCGAGCGCGGGGTTCAAGGCACCGGGGGGCAGGTTGAGGGAAGCCGACGCCTGACCGTTCTGGGGCAGCACGCCAAAGGTCGTCTGCCAGATGGCACCGTTCGCCGAAGCCAGAGAGGCGTTCAGCAGCGGGTCGAAGTTCAGGGGGAGAAGTACGCCATCGACCGGAAGGCCCGGAGCGGTTCCCGAAGCTGACGCAATCACCAGGTAGAAGCGAATCGCGCCTGGAGCCGCATCGATTGCGTCGAGCTCGAAGCGTTGAGCACCGCCCGCGCTGACCGAGAGCGTGGTCACGTCCGCCCGCAGCACCAAGTCTTGGCAAGCATCGAGGACTCCGTCCTCATTGGCGTCGACCGAGAATCCCGAGCTGAGCTCTTCGTCGTCGGAAAGGCCGTTCCCGTTGCAGTCCACAAACAGGCGGGGCGTGAAGTCCCCGGTGAAATCGACTCGCGCCCAAGCAAAGCCCTGCTCAAGCACCGGATCCCAGAAGATCCCGTGGTCGCCGAGATCGAGACTCAGCACCGGCGCCGACGGACCCAGCTCGATGGTGTAGTCCCCTTCCGGGGTCGTGAAACCGGGGCTATTCTGCGTGTTCGAATCGACCGCCAGCGCGAGTTGTCCTGTAGCCGGATCGAAGCCATGCAACTCGATGCGGGTGGCAACGGTGGTCGGATCCGCTCCGCCCAGATCGGCGGCCGTAAACGGAACACTGACCGTGCTCACCAGGTCACCGGGAAGCAGGGAGCTGGCCGTGCTCAATACGCTCCCGTACAAAGCGGCGTCGGTCAGCAAAGTGGCCGGGATAGCGGGAGCCGCCGAGGCCGTGACGCTGGCGTCGTCCAGATCGGTGAGATTCTCGATCTCAAGCACCGGCTCGAGCAATGGATCACCCAGTCCGCCTAGGGGCAGCAGAGTCACCGTGGCGCCCACATCGAGATCCAGATCCTCGACCAAGTTCGGTGCCTCGAGCGCGCCGCGATCTACATCCGCCACCCCGTCGGAATCCCCATCTGAGATTCGTGCAGTCCCGACTGCGTCGAAGGGTGCGCTCTCGAGCAGGTCCAAGTCTCCATCGCTGTCAAACGCATCGACGACGACGGAGGCGTTGTCTCCGCCTTCGATCGCGGGAGAATCCGCCGCCAACCGCGGATCCTCATCGCCCGTACCTCCGATCCCGTCGGGCCCGAGGGCATCGCGCAGCAACGGATCGACGTCGTCGTTGGCCGTGCCCTCAAGCGCGGCTCCAATACCTTGAACGGAACTGTGATCGATCGGAACGCCCGGGCTCAGGAAGAGTTGAGCGTCCTCCTCGGTCTCCGAGTCTTCATTCAAATTGCCCCACAGCAGGCAATGCTGAATGGAGTCCGGGCCCAGAGACAGGATCGTCGCATCCTGGAGTCCGCCGACGCTGCGGCCATCATTGGATCCTTCCGCTACGTTTTCAGCGATCGTGCAATGAGAGATCACGGCGCCCCCTAGCCCGAACACATGGAGTCCGCCGGGTGAATCGCTGGCCGAATTGCCAAGCACGACGCAGGAGTGAACCTCTGCTTGCAGCACGGTCAAGCCGCCGCCTGCTCCTAGACCGTCGCCTTGAGCTCGGTTTCCGAGGAACCAACACTCAAACAGGGCCGCGCCGCCCCATGAACCTCCGCCGAGTCCTTGAGCCTGCCCGCCATCGACCAAGTTGTCCTCGAAACGACAGCGCAACAGAGTCGCAGATTCCGATTCGCACCCCCCGCCGCTGGCGCCGTTGCTGCAGACCGCGCTGTTCCCGAAGAATCGGCAGTCTTCGATTCGCGCGCTGCCCGTCGCGGGTTCAGCGACAAACAAGGCTCCGCCGCGCGCTTGGCTGAACAGCGAGCCCCCGGTTATCAGAATGTCGTTGCTCTCGAAATCACAACTGGAGAACAGAACGTCTCCGGCTACCCCCAGAACCGAAGCCGCACCTCCAAAGGCCGTGCGCCCTACCGAATTTTCGATGCGATTGTGGAAGAACAGCGTGTCCTCAACCGTGAGATCTCCAGCGAGCTCGACGGCCGCGAGACTTCCGCCGCCCCCCGCCACCAAACTGCCGCCGAGCGAAAGGTTGCTCTCAAATAGGCAGTTCCGAACCGTGAGATCCTGAGCCAACTCATGCGCCACGAGGCCGGATCCGGATTGGGTCAAGACGTTGGAAGACGCCTCGCTGTCGTTGAATCCGCCGCGGACGGTGAGCCCGTCGAGAGTCAAACTCCCGCCGGTGTGGGCCAAAATGAGCCTCGAGTTGTCGCCGGTTTGGGCGAAATCAGCGCCATCGTTGCCGGACAAGTCCCCATCCAGCACGGTGCGATGGTCCGCAGGGTTGCGCAGATTGGGATCCACCGCGCCAAAACCAACGTATCCACCTTCGAGGATGACGTCCTGCGCGACCGCGAAGCTCGCGTCCCGATCCCCCGCCGTGGCGCCACCCCCCTCATCGGGTCGATAGGAACCGTTCGCGATGCGAATCGTATCGCCTTCTCCCGCCGCTGCCAGAGCATCGTTCAGGTTCAAGAAGGCATCCGGCCAACTGGTTCCATCCCCAAGCCCGCCCACCGCGCTCTCGTCGACGAACCAAAGCATCGGTGCGCGAGACACCTGAATCAGTTCGGCTTGCACGAATTGATCACTGCCACCGGGACCGGTCACATCCAGCGTCACCGTGTAGGTGCCCGCGGCCGTGTACACGTGCA
>CAZUCE010000008.1:23002-24538 GCA_964619265.1 uncultured Planctomycetaceae bacterium | reverse complement strand
CAAACGTCACCGACAAGGGCGCATCGCCGCTCGTCGCCGACGGCGTGAAAGCCGCCACCGGCGCCGGGTCCGTCACCGTGATCAGGTCGGTCTCGACGAGTTGGTCCGTTCCACCTGGACCGGTCACATCCAGCGTCACCGTGTAGGTGCCCGCGGCCGTGTACACGTGCACCGGGCTTGGATCGGGCGACGTGTTGCCGTCCCCAAAGTCCCAGGCCCAGGTGTCGATCGGTCCCGTCGAGTCGTCCGCAAACGTCACCGACAAGGGCGCATCGCCGCTCGTCGCCGACGGCGTGAAAGCCGCACTCGGCGGGGGGTCCCCCTGGAAAGCCAGCACGGGTGCGGCCAGCAACACGAGGAGCGGGAGCAGGGAGCCGAGCCGCACAAGCAGTGCGCGGGCCGTAGAAAAGCGATCCATGACGAGCGGGGACGAAATCCGGCGGGCCGGGCAACTGAGACGCAGCTCGGAAACCGGAATCTGAAGCCGGGTGGTAGGGGTGCTCCGGAGCACGGGAGTGGGACGGACTCGGGAGCAGGCGCGGTTCCACTAGATGGGAAGTCCAGGCGAGCTTACCCCGCTCCGGAAGACTCGGATGGAGCTGGGTCGAGCAGGTGAACGGAGCCGCGCACAGGCCTCTCAGGAACCCTGTAGCGGCCTCAGAGAGCGTTTTCGCCCATACAGGAGCAGAGCGGGGCCCTCGGTGAGAGCTCCAGAGTGGGCCCTGACCGAAAAGAGGCTCGCGTCTCGCCTACTCGTACAGCGGCCTGCCAAAAATCGCGGGGCGACCCGACCCTGCGCCCCGGAACCGGCCGATCAGAGCCCCGAAACAGCCCGCCGGTGGGCCCCTCGAGCCCAGCCGTGTTCCGCCCCTCCGCTTGACGGCTTGAGCGAGCGACACCTACTCTTTGCGAGCTGCGGCCTTGCCTGTCGCGGTGGAGCTGCCTCGGTAGCTTCGGAGCGGAAGCAGCTGGATCGAACGAGCCGAGGGAAACCGGAGCAAATTCGAGAACAAGCTCGACCGGGAAGCTCTACGCCTCCCCTCCTGCTCGTCCTCGGCGCGATACCCGACTCCCTGTCGGAATCATCGCGGCCACCCTCTCCCGGTCCATGGGAATTGAAGCCTTCGGCTTCGCCCCTGGAGATCCGGGTCTCACGAAAGCTCACGTTGCTTCGATATCAAGCTCGCGAGCCCTCCGCGTCGTCAATCGCCCTCCAGGCTGGGGCCCCCGCCGACGCACCTCACTGACTGCAAACTCTCGAGACATGGGCAAACGCCTCTACGTTGGAAACCTGAACTACGACACCTCCGCGGACACGCTCCGCTCCGCCTTCGAGGAAGGCGGTCGTACGGTGACCGACGTCTTCATCATGACCGACCGTGAAACCGGTCGTCCGCGAGGCTTCGGCTTCGTCGAAATGGGTAGCGACGACGAAGCTCAGGCTGCGATCGAAGCCATGCACGGAGCGGACGTCGACGGACGCACGCTGACTGTGAACGAAGCACGCGAGCGCCAAGGCGGCGGTGGCGGCGGCGG
>CAZUCE010000008.1:0-22902 GCA_964619265.1 uncultured Planctomycetaceae bacterium | reverse complement strand
GTGGCGGCGGCGGTGGCGGTCGCGGTGGTCGCGGCGGCGGCCGTGGCGGCTACGACGAGGGCGGCGGCGGACGCGACTGGTAAATCGAAGCCGCCTTGCTCCCGCGCTCGTGCGGGGGCTCCCGACTTCTTCCTTCCTTTAGCGTTCTCCAAGCTTTCTGACCTGTAGAAAGAAAAAGTTCGAGCCAACGTAGAACTTCTGCTCTCGAACGATCCACAAGCGGCCGCTTGCTTCTTCGGGAGCGAGCGGCCGCTTCCGTTGGGTACCCGCGTGACACTCCGTTCAAGAGCCCCCTTGCACCTCAAGACGCCCCAGGGGGCCTCGCGCGGTGCCGCAATCGAGCGATTGGAACCACCGCTGCCAGCACCGCCGCCAGCAGGAAGCCCCATCGAAAATCGAAGCGCTCCGCGGGACTAGCGTCCAAGGAATCCGCTCCGAACCCGGACGCTTCCGAAGAGGAGTCCTGCGGGCGTGGAGGCGACACAAACACCGGAAGCGGCTCAACCCGGAGAAGCTTGTGGCGCTCCTCCAGAGGATCGAACACCGCCCACTCCAAGGCCGGTGTGGAAAACGAACCGGCCTGGGTTGCGATCAAATCGTAGCGCCACACGGTCCCCGTCCAGTCGGCCTCGAATCGATCCACGCCCGCTCCGCCGGCGCCTGAGGGCTCGCGGGACTCCTGCAAACTGCCGAGCAGCTCGAGTCCGGTTTGGGGCTTGAGCGGCGGCGGCGAGAGATCGAGCCTTGGCCACACACTCGCCCCTGATGGTCCAGGACCGGAAGAGCGGCGCGCGACTCCCACCAGCAACGTGAACGGTTCGTCCTGCACGACCCGCTGGGGCACTTGCATCACGTGGAGATCAACCGCCGCAACGACGCCTGACCACGGCACCTCTAGCTCGGAAGGAGGAACCTCCCGAACGTGGAACAGGGCGGAGACTCCGGAGACTTCCATCACCGGGCCGGACGCCGCGCCCACTCTGCCGAGCGGACCGGGTTCCGCATCGGAGCTCGATCGACGCGGACGGTAGCGGAGCACCGGTGCGGCGAGGTCAAAGTCCCCCGGCGCCTCGGGGCGTACCCAGTGGGAAAGTTCGAACACGGCAAACTCGACCCCGTCCACGCTGCGAGCAAGCGGTCCGATGGAACGCACCACCTCCTCGCCGAACACGAGCTCGACGCCTTCCGCAGCCCCAGGCGCTCGGCTCCGCTCGGGAGACGGCAGTCTGCGAAGCTCGGCCGAATCCGCGAATCCGGGGGCGAGAATCTGAACGGGCAGATCCATCGCGCGCAGGAACAGGGGGTCCAAGCCCGCTTCGAGCCGGTCGATCGAAAGGCCCATCTCTATGGTCAGGAGAACTTCTTGCCCTGCGAAGGGCTGGAATCCGAGGGGGCGGTGACCGACAAAGGCCTCCACGGAGGTCGCTCCTTGGTCCTGCTGCACCGCAACCACCACCGGCTCCAGCAGAGATTCCGGAGGAGGCCCGGGAACGGGTGCAGCGAAAGCGATCATCGGCGCAGAATACGAGCCAGGCCCAGGTCCAGGCCGCGCCTTCCGGGACGGTGGGCGCTTCCGGCGCTGCCTTGCGGGCCTCGCCTCTTGCCCAAGCTCCGGCCCTCTCAAGCTTCTCCGGTCCAAGCCCCTCCGGCCCGAGCCCGTCCAACCCGAGCTCAGTCCAACCCGAGCCCGGTCCAACCCAAGTAACTCCCAGCGGTTTCCCATGCAGCGAACGCATGCCCTCTTCCCGTCCCTCGCGGCGACTCTCACCTTCCTGACCGCCAGCTTTGCGCTGACGAGCTCGGCCTCCGCCCAGCAACTGCCCGATCGCGAGTCCATGTGGCGCGCCCCAACGGCCGAGGAGTGGGCGAAGCCCTGCGACATCGAATGGCAACGTACCTGGGACGATGCGGTCGCCGTCAGTCAGGCAACGGGCAAACCGATTCTGGTGTGCACGAACATGGATGGCGAGATCGCTAGCGAGCACTACGCGGGAGTGCGCTATCGAGATCCTGAAATCGCTGCGCTCTACGAGCCGTACGTATGCGTGATCGCATCGGTCTACCGGCATACACCCCGGGACCACGATGCGGCCGGCCACCGCATCGAGTGTCCGCGCTTCGGCACGGTGACTTGCGGCGAACACATCATCCTGGAGCCCATCGTTTTCGAGAAGTTCTTCGATGACGTTCGCGTAGCGCCTCGCCACGTCGCCATCGAGCTCGACGGAACCGAGATCTACGACGTCTACTACGCGTTCGATACGCAGTCGGTCTTCGCGGCGATCGAACGCGGCGTGCAAGGGAGGCCCGCTACCAAACCCTGGCCGACTTCCGATCGCCCGCTTCTCGAACGCGTAGCCAGTCCCCTGGCCGCCGATCGCGAAGCCATCGAACAGGCTTACGGGACCGGCGATCGCGAGCTTCGTCGTCAGCTCCTGGTCGCCGCCGGCGAAGCCGGCGGTGCTGCCCCCACCGAGATGCTGCGGCTTGCCCTATTTGGACTCGACGAAGAGCTCGCGCGCCTGGGCGCGCGGGCCTTGGCCGGCACAGAATCCCTCGATGCGGTCGAACTGATCTCGAAAGCCCTGGGAGGCCCGCTCCCGGAAACTGAGCGAGAGGCACTGATCGTCGCCCTTGAACGCTTGGCTGCGCAGTCTCCCCGCGCCAAACTGCTGGCCGCGGTCCATCGCGGCCTGTCCGAGGGCTCAAACGCCCTAGACGCCGCGGCCTGGCGAGCCGCTCAGCCGGCCGAGTACCGGCCCGCCGAGCTTCCACCGCTCGTCAGCCGCAGCGCAACTCTCGCCAGTCGCGCCAAGCGGCTCGCTGAGCAACCCGAGGATCCCGAGGCGCTGCTCAAGATGGCCGAGGCTTCCCTCGACCTCGCGCTCGATCCGCGCAGCGCCGAACGGGCCGGGCGCGTGGATGCGCGAGCCGCCGATCACTCCAAGCTTCTGCTCGAGGACGCGCTGCGCCAAGCCCGCGAAGCCGAACGACTCGGAGCCTCCGGCTGGCGCCTCGACAGCGCGATTTCGCTGGCGGCTTACTACTTGGAGGATCGGGCCACGGCCGTCCTGCGTGCGCAAAGCGCCATCGCCGCATTGCCCGCTGGTGAGCCATCCTGGAACACGTTCGCGGTCCTCGCGATTTTTGCTTCGGAGCGACGTAGCGAAGTGTTGTCTGCCCTGCGTGCTAAGCAGCCGATCTCCCAAGCACAAATCGCGGATGTACACGCGGCCTTTGAAGCCGCGAGCGCACACCCCTACGGCACTTCCGAGCAAGTCGCGGCCCACTACGATTTCCTGTGGTGGGTCGGTGCTGATCCCCTAGCTCGGCAGGTCCTGGAGTCCGGCCTGGACCGATTCCCAGGCGAACATGCTCTGCACGATCGCCTGCGTGCCGTGCTGCTTCGGGAAGCTGGCCCGCTGCCGATGCTCGAACACTACACGGGCTGGGCCGCGGAGCTCTCCGCGCCGCGCCACGCTGCGTGGCAGCTGGGGCACTCCGCCCGGCGCGCTGCGGAGAGCTTGCGCCGGACCGGCGAACGCGAAGACGCCGAGCTGGCCTACCAACAGGGCGAATTGAGCCTGGCTGGCTACGTCACCGCCGAGCCGGAATTCACGCCCAACGCGAACCACGAGCGAGCTCTGATTGCCGCCGGTCTCGCGCGCCTCGACCTGGAGGCCGGGCGCCTCTCCGAAGCCGCCGAGCACGTGGAGACCAGCTTTGCCCTGCGACCGGAGTCCGCCTCGACTCTAGATGGGCTCGGGCTCTCGCCGGTGATGACGGCTACGACCCTCGAAGCCCGGCTGCGGCGAGAGGAGGCCACCGAACTGGCCGATCGAGTCCGCGCCGCGCTCGATGGGCTTTCCGCTGATTTGCGAGGATTGCCGGCCTTTGAGGCCCCAGCGCGCCCCCGCCGGCCCGGCCAAGGCCGGCGGAGAGGCCGATAGCCCGTATTTTCGAACGGGAGGGGATCCCCTAGGTATCCCGTGAAAGTTCAACTTCGTCTGGGACGGATTTCGACCGTGCAGCCACCTGTGGGGCGTAGGCCACGGGCTGCACGCCCCCCTGGCCCTTGCCGTGGCTACGCTCGCCCGGGGCTTCGGGTCGGGACTCCGAAGGTCCAGGGCCGATCCGATTGCCGCGGGGCGAATAGGAAGGGTTTTCCACTAAGGAGTCCAAAATTTCTCCCCCTCTGCCCTGGTTTGCGGGAGAAACTAGATTGTCCTGAGATTCACGTTCGTCTCGCAGTAGTGGGCCGTCTGTTCAACCAGAGCGCCCTCGGCGGCACAGTTTCCACCGGGCCCATTTCTCGAACCCTCCTCACCCGTCCACGGACCGCCTACTCGGCGACCGACTAGCGCCTTGAACTCACCCGGCCTTTCCCCCGGAAAACCCGTTGACCAGAAGGAAGTTGCTTCCTCTTTGGCCGGGCAGCTTGCCGCTGCGATGCTCGCGCTCGCGGTTTGGCTTGGGCTGACTCCAGACGTTCAGGCGGCTTTCAGCTACGAGCCGAGCGCAACGCTCGCCAGCCCGGACCAACCGACGGATCTGGTTGCCAACCACCGTAGCGGTCAGACCTTCCTGACCTGGACCCAGAGTGTAGACGCCGACGTCGTCCGCTACCGGGTCTACCGCCACGATCAACCGATCGACGCGACCAACCTGGCTTCCGCCGAGCTGATCAGCGACGCCTGGATGAATTCCTCCCGGTTCTATTCGGACCAGCGAATCAGGCCTGACCTGACCTGGGAGACGCGCTACTTCGACCGTTACGTGATCGAGAATGGCGGGCCCGAACTCTCCGCCACCACCGAACTGCTGGTCTGGACTCTCGCGGAAGAGGACTTCGGAGGCGGCTCGACGGGAACCGGCTACTACGCGGTGACTTCGGTGAACGACCTGGGCGAGGAGAACGTCGCGGATTTCACCAGTGCAAACGCCACGGGCTCGGTCAACGAGAACATCGCTACCGCGCAGCCGGTGTTGGGCACGCTCAACCTGGATGGCCTGGTCGAGGTTTACATCCACTACCTCGACCTCCGCTCCTACAACCCAACCCTGCTGGCGCCCAACGAGCACAACGAGTGGTTCGGGTTCGACCCGCTGCAGGCCGACGTTCAGAACGCGCGTCAGTACGCAGTCATCTTTACGTTGATTGTTCCCAACGGAACAGCCTGCACCGAGGGCATCACTGAATTCCCGCTGGTGCTTTCGCTGCATGGGCACGGCGGACAAAGAGCCCGCCCGCTCACCTTTGACCCGGAACCGACCTGGTGTGCCGCGTACCGCTTGCGCCCGCTCGACGTGGTCAACACCTGGTGGTTCGGCCACGCGAGGGACCACGACTACCGCACGGGGATCGAGGTTCCAACGACCGAGACCATTGCCAACTTCACGGAAGAATGGGTCCTCGACTGCGTGGATGCGATCCGCCACGACCCGGTTCACGGGCCAAAGATCGATCCGGAACGCACGTTTGTACTCGGGCACTCCATGGGAGGATCGGGTGCCCTGGCCTTTGCCCTGCGCTACGGAGCGGTTTTTGCCGCGGCGCACGCCAGCCAGCCGATGACCGACTACGAGACCAGCGGACTCGCGGGCGGCACCAACTGGATCGACGACGTCGCAGTCAAGTTGGGTCACCCCAGCGACAACTTGCCGACCGAATTCAATGCGCCGAACGGCTACGCCGATCATCTCCAGGCCTTCGCCGGCAGCCCGGTGTGGGACTGGCAGGATCACCAGACGCAATTGATCTCCAGGCGCGGCATGGACTTCGTTCCCTTTGGGATCGACCACGGACTGCTCGACACGATTATCGAGTGGCAGACCCAAGGGCAGCCGGTTTACCAGTTCCTCGACGGCAGCTCGATCTGCTGGGCCGGAGAGGTCCTCAACGTCGAACACATATCCTCGGGCCAGTCCACGCTGCCCGGCGCGCTCCAGGACGATGGAAGCGGAGTGCCGTTCCGCGGCTGGCAAGCGCGCCTCCACGAGAGCCTCCCTGGGTTTTCCGAAACCAGCGACGCCTCACCGCTGCCGCCTACCGCGGTCACGGCTTTCAACGACGAGATCGAGTGGTCGGCCACTTGGAACGACTGGGACGGGCCGCCAACCGATCAACCGGACCTGTGGCAGATCTCGTTGCGCACCAACGATGCGACAACCCTGACAACCCGCGTCACCCCCCGCCGGCTCCAGGACTTTGAAGTCCTCCCCGGCCTGGCCTATCGCTGGGGAGCCGAAGACATCGACACCGGGATCGAGATCTCCTCGGGTACGATCTACACCGACGAGGACGGGCTGCTGACCACGCCAGCCCTGCAGGTCACCCCGATCGGAACCCGAGTCACCCTCGAGAAGAGCCTCGTGGCCGACGTCGCGACGCTCTCGATTTCGGCCGGCGGAACCCAGTCCTTCGACCTCGCTCTCGGATCGGATCTGGCGGGCAAGCTCACCTGGATGCTCGGTTCGCTGACCGGAACCAGCCCGGGAATCCCGGTGGATGGCATGGTCCTTCCGCTGGTCTTGGACGCCTACACCCAGAGCCTGCTCAGCGCGCCGAACGCAGCTCTTCTCGCACCGACCATTCAGCCCCTGGCTGGCGACGGACGGGCGACCAGCGCCCTAACCGTGCCCGCGGGTATCTCAAGCTCTCTGATCGGCCAGCAGTTCCACCACGCGTTCGCGGTAATCGACATGCCTGGCTCCCAGGCTGTGATCGGGGTCAGCCATCCGGTGACCGTTGAGCTGATTCCCTAGGAGCTCTCGTCGAAGAGCCCCTGAGCAGGGCTCTTGCCACAACGAAGACCTTGCGGGCCCGATCGGCCTGGTAAGGTTGGTCTGTCGCACCTCGCTCCCAAGCGGGAGGGATCCGACCGCCCAACGCCCCCGCCGTGCTCTTCAACAGCTCCGCCTTCGGGCTATTCTTCGTCGCGGTCTGGCTCGTCACCTGGGCCCTTCGAAACAGCCAGACTCCGCGGGTGCTCTGGCTGCTCGGAACCAGCTACTTTTTCTACGCCTGGTGGGATTGGCGCTTCCTGTTCTTGATCATCGGCTCGACGCTGATCGACTACACGATCGGGCGCTGGCTGGAACGGACCGAGGAACAGGCGACGCGCAAGCGGCTCGTGCTGCTCAGCCTGGTGGCGAATCTAGGAACACTTGCGTTCTTCAAGTACTGGGAGTTCTTCACCGCGGAGTTCGCACGGCTGCTTGAGTCCGTGGGCCTGGCGGCCAACCTACCTACGCTCGAGATCCTGCTCCCCGTCGGAATCTCGTTCTACACGTTCCAGACGCTGTCCTACACCCTCGATGTGTACCGGCGGCGGCTCGAGCCCGAGCACAACTTGGCGCGCTTCGCGCTGTTCGTCGCGTTCTTCCCCCAATTGGTCGCGGGCCCGATCGTACGCGCCCGAGAATTCCTGCCGCAGATCCGCCTGAAACCGAAGCTCTCGCCGCGGGACTTCGACTCGGGACTGGCGCTGATTTTCTGGGGTCTGACCAAGAAGATCGTGATCGCCGATACCCTTGGCCGCGAAGTCGTCGATGCCGTGTGGAGCGATCCGAATGCGTTCGGGGGCTGGCTTAGCCTGCTCGGAATTTGGGGCTACGCGCTGCAGATCTACGGAGACTTCTCGGGCTACTCAGACTGCGCAATCGGGGTGGCCCGGCTGCTTGGCTTCGAATTGTGTGAGAACTTCCGCGCGCCCTATCGCGCCACCAGTCCCCGGGACTTTTGGCGCCGTTGGCACATCAGCCTGTCGAGCTGGCTGCGCGACTATCTGTACATATCCCTAGGTGGCAACCGGGGAGGGGAGTGGAAGACTTACCGAAACCTGTTCCTGACGATGTTGCTGGGCGGCCTGTGGCATGGGGCTTCGTGGATGTTTGTCCTGTGGGGCGCGTACCACGGAACGCTGCTCGCCGTCGACCGCCGACTGGGGCTCCCCGAGCCCACCCGTATTTGGACCACTTGGCTCGCCCGCCTCGCCACCTTCCACCTGGTGTGCCTGGGCTGGGTGTTCTTCCGTTCGGAGACTCCGGGTGAAGCCTGGGCCGTGCTGAGTTCCCTCGCAAGTCCTGCCTCGGACGTGGATATCCCGATCGGAATCCTGCTGGCGTTCGCGTTTGGCTTCGGCACCCATCTGCTGCCGGGCGCCGTCAAAGACCGCATCCGGTTCCTGTTCCTGTCTCTGCCGCCCTTCGTGCTTGGCGTGGCTTTCGCGTTGGCCCTTGGCCTGCTCTTCAGCTCGTTCTCGAGCGAGACGCCGTTTATCTACTTCCAGTTTTGAACCAAGCAGCCAACACCCAGGCCGAGCCCAGCGGCTTCCCCTTCGGGCACCGGCAGTTTGAGATTCTCGTAGGATTCGTTGCCACGGTGGTTCTGTCCGAACTGGTGCTGCGCCTCACCCCCTACCGCGTGTTCGTCCCCCATGTTCACGCCGCCAACCAGGTCCGGCTGCTCGCCCACGCGCTGCGCACCGAGCCGGTCGATGTGCTGGTGATTGGATCCAGCCGCGTCCTCGAGGGCATCGACGCCAACGTCGTGACCAAGGTGATGCGCAGCCAGCCAGACACCGCCGGCGAAGCGACCAAAATTCCGGTGCAGGGGATGCGGGCCTGGTCCCTCGAACAGCTGGTTGAACAATTCGTCGAACCCAGCCCCCCCACCAGCCTGCTGATCGTCGGGCTTGAGGAACGGTTCTTCTTCGTGCCCCCCTTCGAGGCCGACACCACCCTCGACATTCGGATGCTGGGAGACCCCGAGGACCTGCTCGACATCGATCTGTTCGAGGCGGGCTGGCCCCAGGTGCGCGAACTTGGGCTCACGTCCCTGCGCGGCGTCCAGGCCCCGTTCGGCGCCTTGCGCATCTTCGATCCGCGGGTGCCGGAATACGTGAAGATGTTGCAGGACAGCCGAGGGCAGCCGGCCGAAGACTTCAAGCCGCTCAGCCGCACCGACTTCCTCCGGGCGCGCGGGCTCGGTGCCAAAATTCGCGAGCGCGCAAAGACCTACGAGGGAAATTCCCTACGGCCCTTCGAGCTGCACGCGTTCGAGCGCACGCTCGAACAGATGCGCGAGCTGCCCTGCCGAGTTGCTTTCGTGCGCATGCCGGTTCTCGAGTCCTTCGATGCCGATCAGGCCGCCGAGCTCGCCCTGTTCCACGAGCTTGTAGTCCCGATGGCGCGTGAAGCGGGCTTCCCGTTTTTCGATATGAATACGGAGCCCGAGCTGCGACTCCCGGAGCTCTACGACAATCCGAGTCACCTCAATCACGCTGGTCGGCAGCGCGCGAGCCTGTGGCTTGGGCTCAACGTGGTCAAGCCAGGCTTGCTCTACGAAGGCGAGCTCGGTCGCGGTATCCCGGACCCGAACGAGTCCGGTGGCGACTAGTCGGCGCTCCTCAAATCGCGGCGCGGGAAGACACGCGGTGAAAGCGGTGCACGTGCAGTTCGCCTACCTGCTGGCAAGCGTGGGTGTGACCACCGGGACCAACTGGAATCCGGTCAGGAATTCGCAGAGAGCTTCCCGGTAATTGGCGGAGCACAATCAAGGCGCCATCCCGCAGGCTTTGACTCCAAGCTTCCAACAAGCGGCTCGTCGCGCGCGAACTCGACCCGGCCGGCAGGACCAGCAGCCCGATCGCTTCGTCGATCAGCTTGGCCCCCTCCAACGCCGGAGCCTCAATCAGGCGCAACCTCTCCAAGTTGGACGAACCGCAGAGATCGACCAGGAAGCGGGTACGAGCAGTCACGTCTTGGGAGCGCCCCAGCAGCAGCACCTCCCGATCTCCGCAACCCTCCAGCAGGGCGTTGGCCGCGTAAGGGGCTTGCTCCACTAGCTCGACGATCGATCCGGTGTGAAGGTGTCGGGCCAACTCACTGAGACAGGTCGCCTCGGCGGACTCCGGCACCGTCTCGGCGGTGGGCTCTGCGGGCGTGCCTGCCAGCGATGGAGTGGCCTCCAGCTCGGCCGACTCGGCAGGCGGCCGCTCGGACTGGGTATCGCAGCGTGCGAAGGGCTCGCGACCGGCGCGCGCATCGAGCAGCCCGCGCCGGAAGGAGACGGCCGCGACACACTCGACCAAGGGGCGCAGTTGTTCGACGGAACGCGCCCCGCTGCCGGATTCGCGTTCGCGGTCACAGATCGAACGAATTTCGTCGATCAGCGAGTCGAAGCGCTCAGCTGTCGAGCGAACGTCGTCTTCGATCACGCTCCAAAACTGCTCGCCCAGCGGCTCGGCTCGACCGTGCACCAACGCCGGATCGCCGTGTTTTTCGGACATGCGTAGGACGGCCCAGCCGAGGACATGCTGGCGCCTTGCGTACTCGTCGATGTTCAGCGCGTGGTCGTGGCCGCAGCGGGCTGCCGGCTCGTACAGCAGCCGGGTTCCGAACTGCTTCTCCAGCCGATACCCGAGCTCCGAATCCTCGCCACCTGCGTAGCGGAAACTCTCGTCAAATCCACCCGACTCGATCAACAGCGCACGCTGGACGGACAAGTTGCCCGTGCACCAGGAGAGGCCCGGATACAGCTCGCGAGCTTTCATGCGGGACTGAGCGAACAGGAGCGCGTCGCGCTCGGTCAATTCTCCAAACGAGTCCAACCGGTGCTGCTCTTCGAGCTCGAAGGTCCCCAGGACGGCGGGAAGGAACTCCGGCCCTCCAGCGTTGCGAGATCCCGCGCCGGACAGGCTGCGTTGAACTTCCAGGTGGGCTTGGATCAGCCCCTCGCTGGGTACCGCGTCGTCGTTGAGGAACAGAACGACTGGCGAGCGAGCTTCCCGTGCACCGTGATTGCGAGCTGCGCCGGGGCCTGCAGATTCTTGACACAAAATGCGAAGAGAGAACGGCCAGTCCGCCTCGGTCAGGTCGGCTCCGGCGGGTTGCTCGGAACCGTCGTCGACGATCAGCACTTCGAAGCAGCCCGCTGGTGCGGTTTGACGGGATAAGGCCTCGAGCAACCGGCTCAGTTCCCGCCAGCGATCGTGCGTTGGAATCACCACGGAGATCTCGGTCTTTGGTCGCTGCTCCCCTGGCTCGCTGATCCGTTCAGTCGATCGACCGTCCTGCGAGTTTCCTCGTGTGACCCAATCCTCGACATCGCTGGCCTCGGTGAGCGTGCGCCAACCCGTGCGCAGGGCGATCCCGGTCAGTTCGGTGCGGCCGCCGGCAATCAGCAGCGCGGAGACCCTCCGGCGCTGCTTCCACCAATCCCCCAGCCCGTCCATGCCGCTGTCGAACGGCTGGTCCACGAACTCCACATCCAAGTTGGCGTCAGCTCCGAAGCGGGCTTCGAATTCCGCGGTCAGCTCGGGAACAACCTGATCGAGCGTTGGATCTAGTTCGGGATCCAAGCGGAGGACCAATCGCGCGTTGGTATCGACAAGCGGCGCACAGGCCTCGAGCAGCTGCCCGAGCGCCAGCGGGTCGCCGAAGCGCGGCCAGGCCAACACGCGGTCCAGCTTGGGCTGCGATCCCGGGTCCTCGCCCTCTAAAATCTCGTCGAAGCTCTCCAGTCCGCACTGCTTGAGGCCACTCATCAGTCCTTGAGCGCGCCACACCGGTCGCAAGGCACGCAACAGGGGGCCCAAACGCTCGACGGCTTCCCGCGCGACCTCGCGAAATTCGAGTCCGAGGTCTTCAAGGGCATCGACTTGAACACCGGACAGCTCGCGGCAGGCGGCCTCGAACCCGACGAGAGCCGCACCATGTTCAGCAATTTTCCCAACCAACATGGCACGCCCAACGCCTTCTAGTTTCTCGGAGCGAATCAGCTCCGGCCACGAAAGGCACAGTCGCGCCCGGCTCTCCGCGCGAGATAGTTCACGCCGACGGTAGTCATCAAAGTCGATCCTCCGCGCGAACCGGGCCCCAGCTTCGGGAGCTTCGACCGTGCGCAAGCCAGCAGCGGCCAAACGCAAGCCCAAGTCTTCGGCGGCGGTCTCGATCTCAAGCCGCTCGTCGAGTCCGCACATGGATACGGCCAGGGCTCGATCGAAACTGACGTTGCCCTCGGCGAAGGCCTCCGCCCCGAGGAAGAGTCCCTCGCCCGCGCTGTCGCTGCGGCGCAGGCCGGTGCTCGAGGCGAGGAACTTCTCAAGCGCTAGGCCGCCGCCTTGCTTGGAAGCGAACAAGGGGCCGGCAACGACTTTCGAACCATCGGCCGCCGAGGCTGCTAGGTGGGCTGCAGCGCCCCCGGGCTCGGGAATCAAGTCCCGGCCGAGCCACCAAACCCGGTCGGCCCGAGCAACCCGCAGGGCTTGCCGCAGACGTTCCGCGCCGCAACCCAACAACTGAAGGCGTGTGAGCGGGAGATGAATGTCCAACTCGCGAGCAAATTTCCAGCCGGCGTCATCTCCTACTGAAACGACCAGCAAGATCTCGAGGGAACCCGGCGCAACGAGCTGCCGACATAGGGAGCGGACGACCTGGGCTAGTGCGAAAGCATCTCCGGAGGACTCGACCACGACCGATAGGTCCGGGCGCTCTGAACTCGGTGCGGCAGCTTCCAGCTCGAGGAGCGCCGCGTCCCGCTCAGCAACGGCTCGCTTGGCTTGAAACGCCTCCATCGAAACGTGGAAGCCAACCTCCGCGATCCGCTCGACACGACCGTCCGCGTCCAGCGCTCGAAATCTCGCGAGCTCTCCGGGCAGGTAACTTGCCTGATCGTGCCCCTCAAAGCTCGCTCGACGCGCAACGACTCCCGCGTACCAAAACGGACCGGCGGGCTGATCTAGTTGCGGCGGGGCAATTCGCTCGACAAAACGACCCTCGGCGTCGCTGAGTTGATGAGAGCAGAGCACCCAGTCCAACTGGGGATTGACTCCGAGCGTGCGCGCCGAGCGCAGGAGATGCCCGGGAAGCCAGGTGGCTTCCAAGTCTCCGAGCGCAACGAGCTCACACCCGGTGGCTTCGATGCCTAAGGCAAACGCTCCACTGCGAGAAGCGTCGGCCTTCGAAAGAACCCGAGCGCCGAGAACCAAGGGTGGTTCGCCTTGGCCCCGATACACGAAGACGACTTCGGTATCCACGCCCTGTTGCTCTTCGATCCGGACCAGTGCCTCGCGCGCAAGCGCCGCCTGACCGGCTTCGAGGAGTACGACAACGCCAATTCGCGGGCGGATCTCGGAGCTCTCCGAGTCCGCAGAGCCTGAAACGCTTGGCGAGAACTCCGCGCGATCGCACAGTTCGAGATACAGCTCGCGCGCTTCCGCGGAGGACTCTCCCCACCGGCCCGTTCGCTGGAACGCCTCGTCCGTGAAGTCGCCGCAGAGGGAGGCTTCGCTGTATTGGGCTAGGCGCTGAAGACGAACCGGATCGAGAAGCTGGCCCGCGTGGAGGAAAAGCGCGCCATCGCCGACCTGCGCGAGGAGCTCTTGATAGACGCGGACCCAAAGACGTTCGGCATCGGCCAGGTCGAAGGGCAAACCCTGGAGGTCCTTGACGCTCGCACAGGCTTGCACCAGGGCTTCCGCTGTCGCGCGCGGATCGCGGAACAGGCAGACCCGCCCGGGCTGTTCCATCCCAAGCGACTCCAGAGCCTCGCGCCAGACGGGCCAGGTAAACGCAAGGCGCGGGTCCTTGATCGCGAAGGGGCCACGCTGGGTTAGGCGCGCGATTCGCTGTACCTGGTCCCCGCTTGGGGATTTCAAGGGGTGGAGAGGGGCCCCCAGCCAGCTTTGGCCGGGCCCGAGGCCCGAATTCGGATCGAGCTGAGGGGCGAGCAATTCTTCGTTGAGCTCGACAACGGCCCGAGCCTCGAACAGACCCTTCGAGCTCCCCGAGCGGGGCAGCCGCAGGCCTTCGCCCAAGAAAAACCCAGCCTGAGCCAGGGTCCCAGCCACCGAGCTGGCCCCGCATCTCCCCGAGCCCAGAATGACGAGGTTGCGCATCAGACTGGGGTCATCGACCGGAACCCGGAACCTAGTGGACACCCCTGGATTTGAGCTGGACTCAAGGAGGCAGGATCGGGAAGCGCCTGATTCAGCTATCCTCGTCGCGATTCAACTCCCGGCGGAGCCAGAACAGGGAAAACCCTCGTGCATGCCGCCCAAAGCGAGGCCCAATCAACCGGCCCCGCTCCCCGCCTTTCCTGGGCGGCACCCCTCCCCTACGCACCCCTCAGATGGACGATCGCGCCCCTGACCCAGGAGAGCCCTCTGAAGGCCCCTCGGACCCCCTGGGGGAAGAACAGGGCCCTTCTGGACGCAGCTCGCTGCGTGAGCTGCATGCGGCCCTGCGAGATGGGAAGCCTGGAGCCTGGGAGGATTGCCTAGAACGATTCGGGAGCCTGGTGCTCGGAATCGCCCGCAGCTCAGGCCTCGACCAGGAATCTGCGGAGGATGTATTCCAGGAAACCTGGGTGTCCCTTCATGGACAGGTCGGATTGCTTCGTCACCCCGCCGCCTTGCCCGGATGGATCTCTACAACAGCCAAGCGCCTTGCATGGCGCGCCGCAACCCGCGATCGCAGACGCAGCGAACGCGAGGACCGCGTCGCGCGCGATCGGGAGGTTCAGAGGTCGGTTCGCAAGGAGGAAGACATGCTCGAAGCCTCCGCTCTGCTCGAGGATCAAACCGCGGTCTGGGAAGCCCTGGATCGACTGCCCGACCGATGCCGCGAGCTGCTAACCCTGCTTCACCTTTCTCAAGAGTCTCCCAGCTACCAGGAGGCGTCCGAAGAGCTCGACATGCCGCTGGGCTCGGTGGGACCCACCCGGCAGCGCTGCCTTGAAAAGCTGGCCCGCCTGCTTGAGACCCGCTTCGACTGAGCTCAACTCCCGGCGCCCGCCCAACTCTCGGCCATCAAAATCCGCTCGCAAACGCCCATTCGTCACAGCTGACCCGCCCAACGCATGAACCATCCCAAAGAAGAGCACCTACTCGCCGCCGCCGGCGAGGCTCAAGTGCCCCCGGAAATCCAGGCCCACCTGGACCAGGGCTGTATGGAATGTGCGTTCCGACTGCAGAGCTACACGCGCATCTTGAAGTCTTTGCGCTTGGGTCGCCCGGACTCCGTGCCTGCCGAGTGGCTCAAGCGGGCCACGGCCGCCCTGCAGCAGCGCCAAGGGGACGCCCAGTTGGCAGAGACCAACAGCAGTTCCTTCTTCGCTGAGCCGGTTGAGCTCAACGAACTGGCCTCGGTGCGTGGACGACGGATGAGCTCGGCGCGCAGAGTCTGGCGTGCGGGTCCCTTCGAGGTCGACCTGGCCAGCATCGAAGGCGGAGCGCTCGTTGGGCAGGTGCTCTCGACCGAACAAGGTCGCGACCTCCCCGAGGATGCAGCCTGCATCCTCTACCCCGACGGAGAGCCCCTCGTCGTGCCCCTCGAAGGCAATGGAGACTTTCATTTCGCGCACCCCCCGCGCGGGAAATTTGCGCTTTGCATCGAAGGGGACGGCCTGCGGATTCTGCTAGAAGACGTCGAGCTTGATCAGCGCGCGGGTTGACCGCGCGCCGAACGGCGGGGCACCACGATCCTATGTCTTCGGACAACTTTGAGACCACCTTGCTCCGCGCCCTCGATGGGCTCCCCGGGGCGGCCTCGGATCAGACGGTTCAGGAAGTAGCTCAGAAGCTCTCCAAAGAACAGCGCTTGCCCCTCGTGCAGGCCCTGAAAGCCGAATTAGAAAAGCGCGTGCGCGTTTCGCCGCCCACCGCTAGCGCACTCGGCGAAGCCCTGGTTCCCTTGGCCGGAGACGTCCCTGAAGCGCTCGCACAAGCGTTTCGCGGCCGGGCGATCACGCGGCACTTCAACGGGGACAACCAGGGTGCTTTGGCGGATTTCCTGGCGGCCATCGAGCGCCATGAAGAACTGTCCCAGGAACTTGAAGCCGCGATTGCGCACCGCAGCTTGGTCGAAGTCTGTCACCAGCTCGGCCAAACCGAAGCCGCGATGGAGCACGCCGGCCTCGCGCGAGAGGCTCTAACCCGCTTGTCGGAATTCCAGTTGCTCGCCGAGCTGGAAGTGAACGTTGGCAACGTGCTCGTCAGGCTCGACGAATACCCCCGTGCGGGCGAGGCCTATACACGCGCGCGAGCCCTGTTCGAACGCCTGGGGCACGAATTGGGCCAGGCCTTCGTCGATTTCAATCTGGCGGTCGTCGAAATGAACGCCTGCCGCATCGACGAGGCTCGCGACGCCTGGCTGCGAGCCCGAGCCGGACTCGATTCAGCCGGGTTTGGCATGCACGTGGCGGACTGCGACTACAACTTGGCCTACCTCCAATCGCGGGCTGGCGAATACCGCGAAGCGGTCGACGGCCTGGAGAATGCGCGTCAGCTTTACCGCGAAAACGGCAAGCCCTCGGGAGAGCCCTTATGCGATCTCGACCTGGCCGAGATTCATCTGCGGCTGGGCTCCGCAGATCTTGGCCTCGAGCACGCACAGGTCGCCTCGAAGCGCTTCGACGAGCTGGATCTCAAGGACGAACGCGCCCGTGCGGACACCTGGATTGGCCTGGCCCACGGAGCGCTCGGCGAACCCAACCTCGCGCGTGCGGCGTTCTCACGGGCGTGTGGGACCTTCGAGGACCTGGGCAACGAACTTGCCGTGCTCCGCTCGCGCCTGCAGTGGGCTGAGCTGGACATCAAGGGCGGAAGGATCGCCGAGGCAGAGCGCCTTTTGATCAAGGCTCGCGAGGCGTTCCAGGAACGCAGTCTCCCGTGGCCCGCCGCCGTGTCCAGCATGATGCTCGCTCGCTGCCGACTCGAAGCAGGAGTCCCTCAGGAAGCGCTGGCTCTGCTCAAAGAACTCGAGCAAGAAGAGTCCGAGCAAGACGACACCGGCGTGCACGTGGGGGAGTTGGTCGCCCTCGAGCGCCTGTGCCTGACCGCGCGGGCCCACGACCAGCTCGGCGAGCGAGAACAAGCCATCGACCGGTTGCGTGTCGCTATCGATCGACTCGACATCGCCTACGCGAACCTCCCGAATCAGCGCACCAGCCTCGATTTTCTGCGCGAGCAGCACCAGGCGTTCTTGGACCTGGCCTTTCTGCTGGCCGTCGGCTCCTCGCACAGCGAGGCTTCCCAAAGTCAGAGCGACCTGGCCGCGGCGGTCGAAGCTCTCGAAGAAGGTCGACTCCACAGCCAGGCTGAGCGCGAACTCGAGCACGTCCATGACTCTCCGGAGTTGAGCCGCGCGCGAGCGCAACTTGAAATGTTGCTCGCGCGCCGGCTCGACGAAGAGCTTGGCTTGCCACCCGACACCGGTAGCGAGGAGAGCCCGCGGGTTCGCGGCGCTGTGCCCTCCGAGACGATCCTTCACGAAGCCCAGCGTCGACTTCAGGAACTCGAAGGGCGCGGACAGGGCAGCTCCGTTCCGGATCGGAACCGCGTTTCGTTCGATGAGCTGCGCGAGGCGCTCCACGAAGACGAAGCCGCTCTGATTTACGCGGTCTCCTCCCGCGGCACCCTCGGCATCCGTCTGGAGCGCGGCAATTTGGTCGCCGTCCCCCTGCAGGCGAGTCCCGAGTGGCTCGAAACAACGCTCGATCGCCTGTCCTTCCATCTGGATCGCTTGCGCCTCGGTGCCAGCTGGCAACGGGACCGCCTTCCGCAGATGCTGAGCGGCGTCAATCGACTGCTCGAAGAGATCGGAGATCTGCTGATCGCCCCCCTGATTCAGGGCTGTACCAAACGTTCGCTGGTCGTTGTTCCCTACGGTCCACTCCACGACCTCCCCTTTCACGCGACGCGCCCGGGCGGCCGGACGTTGATCGCGGATTACGACCTGTCGTACGCGTTCGGGCTCGCCGACTTACGGTCGGCTCGCGAGCGGGGTCGAGCGGCTACGCAACCAAGCGGTCAACTCCATTTGCTCGATGCGGGCTCGACCCTAGAGCACGCCGGTTCGGAACTCGATGCGATCGCGCAGCTGTACGAGGGAAAAACAAAACACGTTTCGCTCGCGGATGTCCGCAGCGGAAAACTAGCCGGGCTGCGAGGGAGCTTGCACGTCGCCGGGCATGGCCTGTTCCGCCCGGAGCACCCCGAGTTCAGCGCCCTGTCCGATGGCCAGGCCTTTCTGTTCGCCCGGGACGTGAGCGCCCTTGAACTGGACCTCGATTTGGTCGTGCTCTCCGGCTGCGAGACCGGACGCCCCTCGAGGTTGCGCGCCGAGGAACTGATTGGCCTCCCCCGATCGTTCCGCTCCGCCGGAGCCCGAACCGTGGTGGCTAGTGCCTGGCCGGTGGAGGACGCTGCGGCCCACCGATTCCAGGTGTGTTTTTGGAGTGACCTGGCTCGCGGAAAAACCGCTCGTGAGGCTCAGAGCCGCGCTTGGCGCCTCTTGGCCGGCCTGGAACAGTCAAACTCTGGAACGAAAACCGACTTCCCTCCCGAAAGTGTCCTACCATCGGCATGGGCGGCCTTTTCTCTTTTTGGGGATCCAGACGTCCGTTTTCCATGTCCCACGAAGGGCTTGCGCAGGGTCTGACACCTGGCGGGCCCCCCGCGCCACGCCGCTTCCGGGTCCTTCCCTAGTGCCGATGCCCGCGGACTGCCCCCCCGATTGCTGCCTGCTTGCTAGGACCCGCTGGCCATTCCCCAGGGCCCCCCCTCGTAAGCCAACGAACCACACGATTCTCGACTCCCCTTCCGGGTCCCTTCTTCGGGCTGCCGTACCTGCCGTCATGAATTCGCCTCGAATCCGTTCCAAATTCACACTTTTTGCTCTCGTGGCCCTGTCTTCGCTTTCCTACGGGCAAGCGACCCTCCAACGACAGCAACGCCTCAACGCAGTCCTCGCAGCCCCGGTGTCCGGCGCGCAGCTCGCGGCTTCCACGGGTCTGAATCTAGTTGGCGAAATCCCCGGTGTCGCGGTGTCCCTGCAGCAGCCCATTGGCATGCCGGACGACTTGTTCGCGCGTTTGCTCAACACCGTGAACGAATCCCCCGACACGATCTTCGCCGAACTCGACCGCCGCGTCATCCTGCCCGAGTTCGAGGGCTGCGCCATCACAGGTCAAGTGGGGGTCCAGCAGTGCACGATCGGGTTCGTCTCCGGCGCCGGCCCCGGCGAGGATTGCTCACAAATTGAATTGCCTGCAGGCCTGGGCCTCGGCCCACTTCTCCAGGAGGAATCGACCTCGGTGCCGATCGTTGCCGTCATCGACTCCGGTATCGAACCCAGCTTGCCGATCTTCGAAACTTCGCTCCTGCACCCGGGGTTCGACCACGTCCTCGACCAACCCGGCGGATTTGAGCGCTTGAACGGCATCGACGAGGACAACGACGGCTTGATCGACGAAGCGGAAGGGCACGGGACCCATGTGGCGACCACCATTCTCAGCCTGGCGCCCGACGCACTGATCGTTCCCATTCGAGTGGTCGACGCCGAAGGCATCGGCTTCGGGTTCGATGTGGCCGAAGGCGTACTGAGCGCGATCAACGACGGCGTCGACATGATCAACCTCAGCCTTTCGATGAACGCCCCCAGCCAACTCGTCAACCTGACCTTGGCCTTGGCACTCTCTCGCGGTATCGAGGTGTACGCGGCAGCTGGCAACACCGGTCTCCCCCAGGTGCTCTTCCCCGCTTCATTCCAGGGCGATCCGACCGGCACCTTCCAGGTCCCCGCGAACATGCCCAGCGGAGTGATCGGCGTCGCGGCACTCAACTCCGACTCCATAGCCTTGGCGTTCACAAGCCATGGGGATGCCGTCGACCTTTGCGGCCTTGGCGCACGGGTCTGCGCCCAGGTTTCCTCCGGAGCCTTCCAGGCTTGGCAAGGAACCTCCATGGCGTGCGCCACCACAACCGGGGCCGCGGCGCTCGTCCGCTCTCGCATTCCGAACTCGTTTCAGAGCCCGATCGGTGAGCTGCTGATCCAGACGGCTCGGCCGGTCGACTCCGAGAATCCGGATTTTGCCGGGCAGCTTGGCGCCGGAGCGTTTGACGTCTTCGCCGCCGTGGCCGCCGCGGAATCCATGGCCCCTTAAAGGGCCGGCTCTTCCTGAAGCCGGCTCATGGGCCCTGAACCCGGCTCACGGGTAAGCGCGAGGAGCTCACCAGCTCCCTCAACCTGGGATGCGTCTTTCCTCCGGCGGCTGGCCCGTGGACGCGCCCTTCTGCTCTGCACTTGCGGAAAGCCCAGGAAAAAGGGGCGGCTCGCCCGAAAGCAAGGCGAGCCGCTGATAGGAAAAAAAAGGCGGGCCCCGCGTTCCCTTGTCCGCGGGGCCCTAGGCAGTGAGGGTTGGTTCCTGTCCCTTTCCTGCCGTATCGACACCGCAGAAACTCTGGGAGTCCTCCCGGAAGGTGGGAGCCAGGTGTCTGCGGTATGCCCCCCTCGGGGGCACTTGTTCGGTTTACGGAGGGCAAGGGGCAAGAAGCGGGGATCTGAATACACGTGGCCCCAAGATTTATTAGGAATGCCCGGTTGAGGTTTCGCCGAGGGCCTGCGAACCGGCAGGCAACCCGAACCCCTCTCCTAGCGGCCTTGGCTGGAACTCCCAGGGCCCTGTTCCAACCCCTGGCATTCCCTTGGTTGGATTTCCGGCAAAGCCCGCGTTCGGGACCCGGAGATCTCGCGGGCTTGGGCGAGGGCCGCGAGTCCCCCGCTTGAGAACCGGGGCCTGACAGGCGCTCGGACCGGCGAGCTGGCTAGGTCCTAAGCGAGTCAGTAGGGTGCCCCGCCCTCGATTGATCCGCGGTTCCACCGGAGGACCCCCATGTTCGCTCCCTTGTTCCTTTCCGCCTTGGCTTCCCTTTCGGTATCCGCTCCCCAAGCGGCGGCTCAACCGGAATCCACGGGGGACCGGATCGGTGCCACGGACTTCGCACACCTGGCCCAGATCACCGGCCTTGAGGTCGCCCCCGACGGTTCCTTTGCGATCGCTTCCGTTCGCCGCGTGTTCGGCGAACCCGCCGAACGCGAGGCCACGGTTGGCTACCGCACACATCTGTTGTGGCTCGACCTAGCGAGCCAAACCGAGTCCCGCTGGCTCACCAGCGGGGAACGAACCGCCAGCTCGCCGGCGATCTCTCCGGATGGAACCCGGCTCGCGTTTGTCCGAATGGGAGAGTCGAGCGAGCAGGACGAGGAGAGCAAGCCACAGGTATGGATCCTGCGACTAGATGGTCCCGGTGAAGCAAGGCAGCTCACCCAAATCGAACACGGCGCGAGCTCGCCCCAGTGGGCGGCGAACGGGCTCGAGTTGCTGGTACAAAGCAGCGTCCCCGATCACGAGGTCGAGGGGGCGCGCCCGTGGGACAGCGAACGCGTCGGTGGCGAATGGCCCGAAGACCGCGACCGTCCAGAAGATCCCGAAGCGATCCGCGGCGTGGAGCTGAGTTCTGATGCGAGCGCGCGCCGAGCGTGGCTCGCCCGCGGCGACGCAAAGCACGATCCGTTCGTCATCGACTCGCTCGACTTCCAAGGCGAAAAAGGACTCGCGAAAGAACCCACCTATCGACACCTACTGCGTGTGGACGTGGAGGGCGGCGAGGCTACCCCGGTGCTCGAGGGCTTCTACAACCCGAGCGACGTGGAGTTGTTCGCCGCCGGGGGTAGCATCCTGTTCGTTGGCCGCCCACCCGGGCCCGAAGCTCCCGATCGTGTGTGGCGAACGGCGCTCTACACCCTGGAGAAAGGGCGCAACGAACCGCGCCTGCTCCTGAACCTTCCGGAATGGTCGCTCGGCTCACCGCAAATGTCCGCCGACGGATCGACCGTGTTCCTGCTCGCTTCGGACGCTGGCGATCCGCTGTACGCGAACTCGCGACTGGCCTCGCTGGACCTGGAGAGCAACGAATTCCAACTACTGACGGAATCGCTCGATACCAGTGTGGAAGCTCTACAAGTTGACGAGGAGGTGTTGTGCTTCCGCGCAGAACAGGGCGGGGTGGAGAAGTTGTTTGGGTTCGACCTCGCCAGCGGGGCGTATCGCGCCATCGCCGAGCCCCCCGGATCGATCCTGGCCTACGATTTCTCCGGAGGCGAGATCGTCTATGCGGCTTCGACCGCGGCCAACCCCGGCGAGGTCTATCTCCTAGATCCTGCGGGAGACGACGTAGTTTTGAGCGATCTGCATCGCAGCTGGCTCGCGGGAAGGGAGCTTTCAGTTCCCACGCGCACCACGGTCACGCGTCCCGATGGGACGATGGTCGACAGCTGGCTGATGCCGCCGGTGGGCCTGACCGAAGGCGCCTCGGCGCCCCTGGTTGTGGAAATGCACGGGGGCCCGCATGTCATGTGGGGACCGGGTAGTTTCAGCATGTGGCACGAATGGCAGTTCCTGTGTGCGCAGGGGTTCGGAGTCCTTTTCGCCAACCCTCGCGGCTCCACCGGCTACGGCGAGGCCTTCCAGCGCGGCAACTTCCGCAATTGGGGCACCGGACCGGCCGGTGACGTCCTTGCCTGCGTCGACATGGCGCGCAGCCAACATGAGTGGATTGACGGGGACCGCCTGTACTTGACCGGCGGATCCTACGCCGGTTACCTGACGGCCTGGATCGTCGGGCACGACGATCGATTTCGAGCCGCCGTCGCCCAGCGCGGCGTCTACGACCTGAACACTTTCTTCGGCGAAGGAAATGCCTGGCGTCTGGTCGAGTGGGCTTTTGGCGGATTCCCCTGGCAGCAGGAAGTGCGCGAAATCCTGCAGCGCGAATCGCCGTTCACAACCGTCGACCAAATCACCACGCCGCTGCTCATCCTGCACTCAAGCTCGGATCTGCGCACGGGTGTGAGTCAAAGTGAGATGATGTATCGCGCGCTCAAAGAGCTGCGGCGTCCGGTGGAGTACGTGCGCTATCCAGGGGCGGGTCATGATCTCTCACGGACCGGAGATCCCGGTCAACGATTGGACCGCCTGCTCCGCATCCTGGAGTTCTTCGAGCGCCACGGCGCCCACGCCGGCGGGTGATGCTGCGCGCTAGATCGGTAATACGGTGC
>CAZUCE010000007.1:0-155689 GCA_964619265.1 uncultured Planctomycetaceae bacterium | reverse complement strand
CCCGACAAGGAGCCACTGGACGGTTTAGCGGGATGCTGCCTGCTACGCGGCGCTCAACGAATTTACAGACCTACTGATACACCAGCATGTGCGAGGCGCTGCCGCCGAGAGAGCCCTCGTGGTCGAAGAGAAAGTGCGAGACTCATCACCTGCCGGAGTGGTGATGAGCCTCTTAAGCAATGGCAGGTGGAAGCGTTGGACTACGGGTTATAGGGCGCTTCGAGGTCGACGCGGAACTGGTGATCGATGGACCCTGAATCGAGCATTACGTTGAGCGTATAGGCCGTATTCGCTGGGATCGGGCTGAAACTCGTCAAGGTGAAGCTCATGCCGGATATCGACGCGATCATGTTCGGATCAGGCACGCCTGCCTGATTGACTAACTCAATCGATTGTATCGATGCTCCGGCATGACCCGAAACAACGATTTCGCCCCCCAGTGACCCGACCGTTCGAGAGCCATGAACGTTCTTGATGCGAAGTTGAAATCCGCTGTTATAGAGCGTTTCTAGGCCTCTACGCCCTAGGTTCCCTATAGGCGTAAACTCAAGCGGGCGGAGTATGTCTACATGAAAGCCGCTGCTGTTGACGCCTGAAGGCGTTGCCTTGAATGTCGCTCCGCCTGATTCCGGAGATACCGCCTGAACGGTGTAGCAAAGGCAGTTGGTGTTGCTAAGGTCCTCCGAAAGAGTGATGCTGACCGATCCACTGGAAAGGGATCCGGTGCCCCGATTGTTCCCGGCGCAGTCCGTGAGTGTGACCAGCCCCGCTGTTCCCCCAGAGACTTCGAAAGTGATGTCTCCCATTGTTGATCCAGTCTGA
This sequence comes from uncultured Planctomycetaceae bacterium, assembly GCA_964619265.1. Classification (GTDB taxonomy): domain Bacteria; phylum Planctomycetota; class UBA1135; order UBA1135; genus CAZUCE01. The sequence continues at coordinate 154,867 of CAZUCE010000007.1, read as the reverse complement.
TTGCAGACTTGACCAGAGATGTTGCCACCTGCCGCCTGGGCTGCCGCTTGGCCGACCGTTCCCAGGGTCGATTCCGCGCCCGCTAGGTCTGTGGTGCCCATCAGAACGGGGCCACTCAAGTGCAGCGCGCTAGCTAATAGGGGAATAGCTGCGAATGCTCCGAAGGTAAGTATAAAAGCTGTAGATTTCTTCAAGGTCAGAATTCTTAGCTACTTAGGGGGGGGAGCGCGTGGAGCGTGTGAAGGGCTCCACCGCGCTGCCTGACGGCACAGTAGGACAAGGTATTGTTCGAACCGTCGTGCCAACAAGATGTCATTGTTTTTCGCTCGTGGACCATTTTTTGGTCAGAACTTACACTTCTGAAACATTTGCAGGGCCCCAACTCCGGCACTGGTGCATCAAGGAAAAGGCCTCAACAGGCGAGGGCTTTTCCTTATTTCTTTTCAAGGGGGAGGGCCCTCCGGCACCCGCAGGCGTCTATTCGCACTCTTGACCGAGCCTGTGTAGCTCTGGTGCATGAGGGGGCAGACCTAGGGCTAACTCGATCCCCCCCTTTTAACCTCACCCACGATAGTCGACGCGGTGCCCGAATTTGGCATCGACTCCAAGGCAGAACTTCGTTCCACCCCGAGAACGCAACATCGAACTTTAGGTTCTCGTTCGATCCGGTTCGAGCTAGGTACTTCTGGAAAGGGCCAAATGAGAGTCCGGACCGACCAAATACTGAACAGTCTTCCGGCTGCGGCCAGCCCGCACCAAGCGCGCTCACGTCACCGCTGTGTTGTTTTTGGAACTCACCGGTGCAATTGGCCCCGAACTTCCCGCTTTTTGGTAGACGGGTTTTTCTACTCGTGCTTTCCTGAATGAAGCTTGTCGATCGTGGCCCATAGTTTGTCGACTTGATTCTCGACATGCTCTAGGCGATCTAGCACTTCGTCTAGTTGCGGCTGATGGGGAGCTTGGAGTGTGCTCAGGGTTGGGGCGTTCCGTTTTGATTCGGTTTGTCTGATTTGTCGTTCGATCTGGTTGCTGCGCAAATCCAATTCGTGCATCCGAGCTTCGTACTGGACCATGCGGCGCAACGAGTCGATTTCACGCTCGACTTCTGAACGATCCGTGCTGTCTTCCAGCGCCCAGTACAACTGGTCGATCTGGGTTTGTAGTTGGGCCTGCTTTTCTTCCATAGCTCGTTCTTTCTGCATCCGCTCCTGCTCCACATGGATCGCACGCTCGATCATCTGCGCCTGGAGAGCCCCCTGCTGGTCCTGGTGGTTGCTGAATATCTGGGATTGGCGAGCCTCCATGAGTGCCCGCAGTGAATTCAGTTCCGCTAGGCCGTCCGACTCTTCGATGGCTCCCGTATCGATCTGGTGCTGGAGCAGCCTCGAGCTGCGTTCGAGCTCCTGCTCCAATCCCTCGAGTTTCCGCTTCCAGAGCTCCTCGGCCTGCTCCTGCTCCGAGAGCATGGCCCACTCCTCACGTTCGAATTGCTGTTCGGCTAAGTGAATCTCTCGCTCGTGCTCGTTGGCGAACCTCTCGGCGGCTCGTTCGAGGACCACGATCTCCTGAGAGATCCGGCGTTCGGCTTCGCGAGCGGCCAATCGCAGCTCCAGCGACTTTTGCATGGTCTCTAGTTCGTATTCCTGTTCCATCTGCACCATAGCGCGCTCGAGTTCGAGCTGCTCTAGGTACAGTTCCTCCGGATGGACCGGCTCGGGAGCCGAGCCCGAGCCCCCGGCACCCGAGCTAGCGCCGGAAGTTTGTCGCAAGAAAGGCGATTCCCCCGCGGGCGTAGGGGGCTGGGTCGGCATCACCCCATTTTTCGCTTGAGCGGGCTTTTGAACCGTCGCCGGGAACTGGATCGGCGGATCGTCTTGTGAACGGAGTGTCCACGGCGCCGCGGCGCCGGCGAGAAGGGTGCTCGCAAGAAGGAGGTTTTTCATCGGGATGCGGTGTTGGAGTCGGAGGTGTTGGTGAACGGAGCAGGGGGCTCAGAGGTGAACGGGGAAACTGCGTGGGCGAGTTGGCGCTCGACGGTCTGTTCCAGAGCGTCCAGCTCCTGAATCAAGGGTCCGAGCTGGACGCGTAGAGCGGCGCCTTGGGTGAAGTCGAGCCCGTGACTTTCGTTCTCAAGTTGGCCAATGCGGGCGCGCAAGATTTCGATCCGTTGTTCGGCCAGCGACCAACTGGCGAAGGGGCGGTCCACTTGGGCGGAGGGAATCGCCGGATTTGCGCCGCTCCAGCCGGGCAAGGCGAACGGCATCAGCAGCGCCGCGGTCAGGACGGCGATACGCACCATCGGCCCAGCCCCAAGTTCCACATGATTGCGAGCGCGGGTGACCAAAGCGTGTACGCGGCGCTCCAGATCACCCCCCTTGGCCACCATCGAGCAGGGGCCGGGGCGAGGCCCAGCGGGCGACAGCCAGCCGGCCACCTCGGTCAGGGACCTGGCCAGTGCAAGCCCATCGCCCGTCCAGTTGGTAGCCAGCGAGTCGGCTCCGAACTCAGAGAGTTCCAGCAACCGTTTGTGTGCGTGCCGATTGGCGGGCTGGAAAAACAGCAACGTCTTGAGTCCGCTCGCCAGCTCCAACCAAAACGGATCGAAGCGAACGTGGTGGGCCAATTCATGGGCCAAGACCGCGCGGCGCAGCTCGGGCGTCAGCTCGGGAAGCGCTCGCTCGGGAAGGCAAATTTCAGGTTGCAAGGTGCCCAGAGCGACCGGACTCTCGATCCATCTGGAGACGGTGAGCCGAGGCCTCAAAAGGGGTCGGCCGGCTTCGCAGAGCTCGTCCAGGTCACCGGTCCATTCCGCATCGGTCAGAGGACGGCGGCGACCGAGGATCCGGCGCAGACGCAGGCGACCGATCAGTCCTGCGGCCAGGAGAAAACCGGCCAACCCCATGAAAACAAGGGGCATTAGGTCCTGTCGCGGAGCTTGAATCCCCGCGGCCGGCTTCGGAAGCGGTCTGTTGGCGCCGGCCACCGCCGGTTCGTAGACGTGCGTTGCCGCAAACGCCGGTCTGGGTGCGGCCCGGGTTTCGAGCTCTTTCAGAGGGAAGGCCGCAGGACTAGATCCCGGCTGGCCCCCTGCCTCCGGGGCGCTCGCCAGTTCGAACGGCAACGTGGCTTGTCCCGTCCAAGGCACCCACCCGAATCCAACCTGCAAGCTAGCGCTCGCAATGCCGCACACCAGCGCCGCGCGCCACATCCAATCCTTGGCTTCATCGCGAACGACGAGCCGGGTCTTATCGAGCACCAACACAACCAGGAAGATGGCGCTCGAATGGACGCCGTAAGTGACCAGCCAGAGCAACAGATCGTTCATGCGTCGGTCCTCCGAGGAGCATCACCCGCACGTTCGGCCTCGGCTTTCCGAATCTCCTCGCGCAGGGTTTCGAGGTCCGCGCCTTCCAGTTCGTCTTCAGAAACCAGGTGACGAGCCAGCGCCTTCGCGTCGCCGCCGAAAAGCCTGCGCACCAAATCGCCAACCAAGCTGCGGCGTACTTCGCTTTCGCTCGCCGTTGCGCTGTAGAGATAGCGACGGCCTTCGCGCTCGTGGGCAACGAGCTCGCGCCGCTCCATCTTCTGCAACATCGTTCCTACGGTGCTCTGGGTGCAGCCGTGGTCGCCGGAAACGTCGGCGTGCACGTCGACCACGCTGGCGCGGCCGCGCTGCCAGAGGCTTGAGAGGATGGCGAGTTGCAGCTCGCCGAGAGGTCGTCCAGGTGTCATGACCCTGTACTACCACCGCGGTTGCAGATCGGCTACGGGGGTTCTCCCTAGATCGCTGGAGCCGAGTCCCTAAGCTCTTGCTCATCAGGCACTTAGAACTACCACTCAGGTTGCACATCCGGGACAGAGCGCGGACTCCCCGACCCGGTTGGACCCCCTTCGAAGCGCTCCCTCGGGCCTCGCCTAGCCCTCCAAGCTCCCGCAAGGCGGAACCGGAACTGTGGCGGGACGGCCGCGACAATAGGCCGGCTTGCACAGCGACACCGGGCCAACCCAGCTCGCTCGGCGCGCGGGTCGGTCCCCTAGCGATGCACCGGGTCCGTGGATTCAGAACCCACGCAGGCGTCGGCTGAATCCTCGTCCGCAGAGCCCTGCCACGCCTCTCTCAAAGCTCCGACCAGGCCGCTTGGAGCATGCGCGCCCAGCTCGGGTACACCGGCTCGTGCGCCCGGCCAGTTCGCAAACTCCCCGCAAGAGCGCCTCAACCCAGGCAGCGGATCGGTGCGCCGAAACACCGCGTTCAGTTCGCCAAGCGCACGCCCTGATAACCCTCTGACGCCAGCCAAGTAGCCAGGCGCTGCTGGACGTCGCCGCGAACCACGATGGTCTGATCCTCCACGGTGGCGCCGGTTCCAAGCGCCTTCGCAACACGCTTCGCAAAGGTAGGCAGGTCCAAAGCCTCGACCCCGGGCCCCTCGAGGAGCACAACGGTCTTGCCGCGACGCCCCGCGCGTTCGCGGCGCAACCGGAGCGCGCCCGGTTCGGGTCCGGCCTTGGGAGGCGCGCTCGCCTTGGAAGTCTGGGCCGGGCCCGGCGGGAGGTTGCCGAGCTTGTCCTTCAACCCGTCAAACGGACTGCGGCTTTGGGGCGGATCGTTGGAGGACGGGTGCTTCATAGGGCGAGACCTTCTGAGACCAGAGTGTGCCGCAGCCAACCGCGAAAGCGCTCGAAAGCCGGCAGATCCAGACTGCGCTCGGGGTAGGCAAGCCAATAGGCCTTGTCGAAGGTCGCCCGCGTCCCGGGCAGCGGTTCGACCAATTCACCGCGCTCGAGCTCGCCGTGAACCAAAAAGGACGGTAGCAGCGCCACCCCCAATCCAGCGATGGCCGCTTGGATCACCATCAGGTGATGCTCGAAGCGCGCGGCTCCCCGAACCGGGGCCGCGCCGTGGCCGTGAGCCGCAAACCACTCACCCCAGGCCGGCAGGCGCGTTTCGAGCTGAAGCAAGGGCGCATCGAGCAGGGCCCCCGGCTCGCTCCAATCGGACTCGGCGGCCAGCTCGGGGCTGCACACAACGACCACTTCCTCCTCGAACAAGCGTTCGAGCCGAGCGCCCGGCCAGTGACCCGCGCCGTAATGCACAGCGACGTCGAACAGCTCAACTTCAAAGTCAAAGAGCCCGATGCGGGTGGATAGGTGCAGCAACACACCCGGCTCGGCCCGGTAGAAATCTCGCGTGCGCGGAATCAACCAGCGCGTCCCGAAGGTCGGCAAGATCGCCAACTCGAGCACGCCGCCGTCGGCGGCCGAGTGCATCTCAAGCGTCGCCGCTGCCAAACGCTCCAAGATGGCGCGCACCTTGCGTCCGTAGCGAACCGCAGCCGGTGTCGGCACGACCCGCGGCGGCTCCCGCCGGAACAGTTCCGCGCCAAGCTGTTTTTCAAGCGAAGCGATCTGGCGACTGACCGCGCCTTGGGTTCGGTACAGCTCTTCCGCCGCCCGCGAGAAGCTCTCGTGACGGAGCGCGGCCTCAAAGGCCTGCAGAGCGATCAAAGAAGGAAGGTCGGTACGCAACAGAGGGGGAAGGCTGAACGGGCTCCCCGCTTTGCGGCAGGCCCCGGCCTGCGGGGATCGAGTGGGGAGCCGAACGGGAAAAGAACGGAGCGGAGCTGGAGGCCTGGCCGTGCTTCGGATCCGGGAGTCTCCAGTGGCTGGCGAGGGCCACATCATGAGCTTTTCGCATGCCGCCATGAGGGCAATTCGCCCCTAGGCCCTCCGAATTGGTCGATAGTGCCCTTCCTGAACTCCTCCATGGAGCCTTCACCGCCACCGCCCATGCATTTCACTCACTCCGAGCTCGCCTGCGAGCTTGCGGCGACCACCCTGGGGACCCTCCGGGCCCAGGCCGCGGGCGCCCGGCTTGCGCTACCTTCGCTGCCCTCTGCCCCTGGCCAAGTCCATCGGGCCGAACTGACCGCCGCCCTGACCCTGTGCCTGTTCGATGGCGTGCTCGAGCGAGTACCGCTCGCAGCGGCCTACGCCGCGGATCTTCAGCGCGCCGGCAAGCGGCTCCTGCTGGATCACGGCGCCATGCGCACGGTGGACGCTCCGGCGGGCCAACTTCCAAGGGGACGCTGGGCCGTTGCGCGGCTCCTAGATCCCCTGGGTTACGAGCCGACGGGCGTGTATCCGCTGGAGCGCCTACGGATGACGGGCTTTGTCTACACCCACCGGGATCTGCCGGAGAGCCTGCCGCAGTTCTTCGTTTCGGAGCTGCATGCGGGACGTTTCGACGAACCGTTCCAGGCGGCTACCGACCGAGTGGTCGGCGCAAGCTGCGATCCGCTGCCGGGCTGGACGCGCGAGGCACTCGGTGCCCTCTCGCTGGACGGGGCCTTGTCCTTTGCAACCGCTGCCGCGCTCTTGCCGAATCTGTTGGCGAGCTTCGGTCGCCACCACGGCCCGCCCCGTTGGAGCGACTACGAGCTGCTGCGCGAGCAGTCGCCCGAGATGGCCTGGATCTCCACCGAGGGACACGCCTTCAACCACGCGACCGACCGGGTCGAAGACGTGCGGGCTGTGGCGGACGAACAGCGCCGTCTGGGGCGACCGATCAAGGACGCGGTCGAGGTCTCTGCGTCGGGCCGCGTGCTGCAGACGGCGTTCCGGGCGACCCAGGTGGATCGGCTGTTCGTGGGCGAGCACGGCGAGACCCTCCTGCGGAGCGTTCCCGGCTCGTTCCACGAATTCATCACCCGCCGCCCGGATGAGCACGGCAAGCTCGACCTGACCTTCGACGCGAGCAACGCCCAAGGGATCTTCTCCATGACCGGCAGCAGCCCCGGCAAACGGAGCAAGCGATGAACGAAGGCACGCTCGAATCCGCCCAATCCGTCATGGGAACCATCACCCCCGAAACCCTCGCGCGCCTCGAATCCGAACTCGGCTCCGATTCCGTTCTCGTCGAACGCTCCGACGTGGAGCGCTATGAGCAAGGTTGGCGCTACGGACAGGGTCGTGCAGCGGCCGTGGTCCGCCCGCGAACCCCCGAACAGGTCCAGCGCGTGGTCGAACTCGCCGCCGAATTCGATCTTCGGCTGCACGCCATGGGGGCTAACACCGGGCTGGTCGGCGCGTCCAATCCGGACGGGACCGGCGAACAGCTGGTGGTTTCCTTTGAACGCCTGAACCAGCGCATCGAGATCGACCCGATAGACCGCACGGTGACCTGCGACGCAGGCGTGCTGCTGTCGGCCCTGAACGAAGCCTTGGCCGAGCACGGCCTCGAGTTTCCCATCGACCTCGGCGCCGATCCGCAGATCGGCGGCATGATTGCGACGAACACCGGCGGCACGCGACTCATGAAGCACGGCGACGTCCGGGACAACCTGCTCGGACTCGAAGTCGTCCTGCCCAGCGGCGCCGTCGTCTCAAAGCTCACCCCCCTTCGCAAAGACAACACCGGGCTCGACTGGAAACAGCTTTTTGTCGGCACCAGTGGACGGTTCGGCTTCATTACCCGCGCGACGCTTACGGTTAGCCCGATTCCGAAGCAAACCGCCTCGGCTTTGATCGCTGCACGCGACGGGCAGGCACTCCTTGACTTGCTGGCGCATCTTGAACGCCACGCGGGTTCGACGCTCACTGCGTTTGAAGCCATCTCGCGCGCAGCCCTCGAGCCAACGCTCGAACACGGCGCGAATCTCACGAACCCGTTCCCCGGCGGGGCTCCCGGCTACACCGGTCTCGTCGAGTTGACCAGCGCACTGAGCGAAGCGCGCCTCAACCTCACGGAGCTGCTCGAACAAGTCCTCGGCGATTACGTCGAAAACGACGAAAAGGAAGGGCTCGAAGACGTCTTGCTCGGACGCGCCGAGGACTTTTGGCGGATCCGTCACCAAGTCTCCGAAAGCCTGCGGGAAGAAGGCGAGGTGTTAGCCCTCGACCTGTCGGTCCCGCGCTCTTGCATGGCGGAATTCACCGCACAGGCTCGCGAGCAGCTCGCCGCCATCGATTCAGGAGCAAAGCTCTGCGATTTCGGCCATTGGGGCGACGGAGGAACCCATCTGAACCTGGTCTTCCCAGTGGGAACCCAGCCTGAAAAGAAAGCCGCCGCGCAAACCGCGATTTATGACCTGGTGGCGCACTCGTTCGGGGGCAGTTTCAGCGCCGAACACGGCCTGGGGCCCCACAACCAGTCCCATTTCGACCGCCTGGGCGATCCGCACGTCCGTGCACTCCAGGAGCAACTGGCCGCCTGGCTCGACCCCAAGAGCCGGCTCAAGCGACACGATTCCGGGAAGCCTTGAGCCTGGCGAGCTGGAGTCGCGGGGCGGCCCGGCTTGACAGCTCCTAGCGTGCCCTTCACTCTGGTCGCCCGCTTTTGCGCGGACGGTTCTCGATTTCGACTCTCCTCTCAGGTCTCGGCGCCCCCCCCTGGTTCGCCGGCCGCCCACCTTCGCCCCCTCGAATCCAAGTGTTCTCCAAGTTCCGCACCCTCACCGGCGCCGCTGTCCTCGTTTCGCTCTCCAGCTGCGCCTCCCTCGCCAGCTCGCTGCTGCCCGCCGGTCTCGGCGACGTGCTCGGCAATGTCACCGGCCTGACCTCGAAGATCGGTGATTGGCGGTCCGGCCTCGGCGCCGCCCTCGACGGCACGCAGCTCGGCGCTCTCAAAGGTTTCGTCGAGTCCGCTGGCCAAATGGGCGACAAGCTCGGTGGCTTCTCCGACCTGGTGTCCGACGCCGCCCGCGACCCGCTCGCCGCCATCGGCTCGAAGCTCGGCGATCTCGGCACCCTCGACGTCTCGTCGCTGCAGAACCTTCCCGGCGCCGACCAGCTCAGCCGCGTCAACGAGTTCGCGGACTCCGCGTCCGACCTCGGCTCCCTGACGACGGACTTCCTGAGCCAGTTCGGCGGCTGAGCCGCTTGGCCCGCGCGAGCGCGCGAGTCACCTAGCTATTTGCGGGCTGCAACCCCCTACGGGGTCGCAGCCCGCGTCCGTTCTGGGTCCACCATCCCCGGTTCTCAGGTCGTAGCTGTACGCTTCGCACGCCGTGCTGATCTCCGAAGACCGCCTCTTCTTATTTGTGCACGTTCCGAAAACCGGCGGTACGAGCCTTGAGTCCATCTTGAAGCCCTACGCGCTTCCGCGCCCGGGCTCAAAATTCTCACGTTGGCTAAGGCCGCTCGGGCTGCCGAGAGACCATCGAGGCTATCGCTTCCGCCAGCATGGTTCGCTGCGCAGCCTCGAAGCTCGCCTTCCCACAGAGCTGTTCGAGCGCTGCTTCAAGTTCGCGTTCGTGCGCAATCCCTGGGACCGGCTGGTCTCGGACTACAACCACGCATGCTCGAATCCGCAAAGCGGCCGGCACCGCAAGATCGCCAAGCGAGGGTTTGGGGAGTTCCTGGCCGGCGAGGCGCGCCGAGCTGATTCCAAGCAATTGCCGCTCCTACTGAATCAAAGGGGCGAACTTGGAGTCGACTATCTGGGTCGCTTCGAGCAATTCGCCGCCCACGCGAATCACGTCCTCGAGCAGATCGGTGTCCAAGCGGAGCTCCCGCACCGAAACGCCCACCCCCACGAGGATTACCGTCAACTCTACGACGATCGAACCGAAGCGTTCGTGGCGAAGCACTGGCGCGAGGACATCGAGCAACTCGGCTACCGGTTCGAGGGATGAAACGAAGACCGCCGGACGGTGTTCGCTTCCAGGGGCCTTCGCTCAGGGGATCAAGCTGACCGAAACCGGGTTCGAGAAATTGCCGCGGTCCGAGCCGCCGACCCAACTTCCATCGGAGTTCGTGCAGTTCGCCCGTGCATTGCCGGTGCCTGAATTCGGCAGCGGTGTCAGCACGCCCGTGACCGCGTTCCACTTGAACGCAACTGACGTGCAACCATTCCAAGCCAGCCCAACCACGATCAAACCGTCCGACGAGATGTCGAAGGCTGACCCGAGTCCCGAACCACAACCAGGGCTGCCCGCGATTCCGCCAAGCGAAATCCAATCGAGGCCGTCGTGCCAAGCGGGGGTGTCCTGCGTTCCGTCGTCGTTGTTGCCAGCTAGGAACGCTCCCCCGAGAGATTGGCCCACCACGTCATCGGCTCCGGACTGGAGCGTCGTGGTTCCCGAGGGGTCCCAGACATAGCCGTTGCTGGTCAGCAAGAACTCTCCAGCGGAGTCCATGTCGACGCTGCGTCCAAGGCCCGGAATTTCAGTGAGCCTTGCTTGAGCTACACCCAGCGGCATCAAGGTGAGCAGGCCGGCCAAACTCGCGAATAGGGGACGGGTCATGATGAAATCCGGTGAAATCAGAGAGAAGCCCCTGGGAGCCGGCTAGGGGAGGTAAAGGACCACGGGGCCGTGAGCTTCGATTGTGAGCGAGACGGTGGAGCTACCCCAGCCTTCCCTAGGGAAGTTGTGGCTGCTTGCAGCAGCGGCGACCTTGGGGCCGGCTCCCGTCCGGTTATTCTCCGCCGCATGTCCCCCGGAACAGAGCCTTGCCCTAACCGTGAGAGCGGCCCGAACTTCGCAGAAGAGTATGCCTCCGCGGTCGGCGCCCTTCGGGAGGCTCTCACTCAGACCATGACCGAGTTGGGCGCCGACGCATCGCGACCCCAACAGATCGCTCGTCGATTTCAGATCAACAAGAACTTGGCCTGGAAAATCTCGCGGCTCATCCGCGAACCGGACCCGGCGATAGCTCTGCGTTTCGTACCTGGAACTTCCGGCGTTCGCATCGCGCTCGAAGCTCTCGGTCCAGAAGCTCCCCAAGGCATCGTGGCGTGCGAGCGAGCCTTCCGAGAATTCGAAGCGATGCAGGCTCACCACGCCGGCGATCGAGCCACGCTCGAAATGTTGATCGCTGGACTCGCCTACGACCGCATCGAGCCCGAAGCTTTCGAGCAGGCCCGCCGGCAGGCGTTCCAAGGAAACGCTTCGATCTGGGGCGTGCAGGCGAGAACCCAGTTCTCCAGTTACATCCTCGGTCCAAACGCGCAAGACCCAGACTGGGTCGACCTGGCGCTCGCTGCCGGCCTGGTCGACTTCCGGCGAACCCGCCCGAACGCGTGCTGGATCCTCGGCACCAGGCAAGCTTTCGATAGCGCCGGCGACTCCGTCGAGAAACACAGCGGTACACCGGTCGCCCCGGTGCCCTCGCGGCCGGGAGGCGTCCCTATGATTGAGGAGTTTTGTTCGACGCCGCTACCCGACGTCGAAGTCGTTCGATGTGGAAACGAGCTGCGCTATGAACTTCCCGGCGGGCCGATCGGAAACTCGAGCCTGACCACCGCAACCTTCGGAGAGATCGACCCGCGGGCCGGATCCCGCTTCCAGTCGAGGCCTGGCGAGGAAGTCGAGCTGGTCATGAACCTGCAGACACCCGCCGTGCACGCTCAGTTCGACCTGCTGATCCACCGCGATCTCGGCTGGACCGCTCCGCCGGTTCTCCAGCTCTACGGCCGGCTTCACGGGCTGTTCCCGTTCTCGCCCGGAGACGAAAAGGATCGCACGATTCCAACGCAAGAACGCCCTGAGCTGCTCGGTTCGGGAACCGACGTCCTAACGAGCGAACGAGTGCCGCGCTGCGCGGAGCTTGCCCAATACACCATCCGGGCGGGCGGCTGGGACCCGAAGGACTTCACCGTTTGGCGCGTTTCCATGAGCTACCCGCCGATCCCCAGTGCGGTCGTTCTGTCCATGGAACTTCCGGAGCGCCGGTAGCCAGCCGAACACCACGGCTCCTGAACAGTCCGCTGCCGCACTGTCTCCGAGCCCGCGCCTACCCCATGTCGCGAGCGCTCCACTTTCTTTTGGGCTTGGTCTGTACGGCCTTGGGTTTCATCGGCGTGGTTCTCCCGCTGCTACCCACCACGCCGTTCCTGCTCTTGGCGGCCTACGGCTTCGCACGGTCCTCACCGAGCCTCCACGCGCGCCTGCGCAACTCGCGTTCCTTCGGTCCGTACCTGCGTCAGTGGGAGCACGACCGCAGCATCCCCGCCGGCGCCAAGCGGAAGGCCTATGTCCTGATCGTCTTGACGTTTGGAATCTCGATCGCGCTGGTCGGGTCCCTTGGGCTGCGCGCCATGCTGGTCCTGCTGGCGGCCGGCGTGATCACGTTCCTCGCGAAGCTCCGCACGACCCGCGATTTCGTCGACTGAGGCCGTTGGCCAAGTAAAAGCACGGGGAGGCTGCAACCTTTGGCTCTCGCGCTCGGTAGAGCCTCCTGTGACCAGCGAAGCCTCCCCTCCCGAGCCCCAGGCGGTCTCTCCGCCGCCCCTCGCCGACCGGATGGAGTCTGCCACCGCGGGCCTCCGGGCCTACGTGGCTCGCACCGGAGTTCAAGACGTCGATGACTTGACCCAAGAGACTCTGCAGCGCGCGTGGAAGCTCCGCGCCAGCTTCGACGAATCGCGCCCCCTGCTGCCCTGGCTCCGGCGAATTGCTCTGCGGCTTGCCATCGACCGCGCCCAGCAACGCGCGCCGCTCTGCTTGGCGCCGGACGAAGAGCCCACGAGCGGCGAACCCGAACCCGGTCGAAGGCAGGAAACCCGCGAAGAGCTGCTGCGCTTGCTCGAACCGCTCGGAGAACCCGCCCGTACTTTGATCATCGAATTCCACGGGCATGGAACCCCGATCTCCGTGCTCGCCGAACGCTTGGATCTGCCGGTCGGCACCGTCAAGTCCTATCTGCACCGCGCCCGCAAGAGAATCGCCACCCGCCTTGCCCAGGAGGACCGCTCATGAACCGCACCGAAGAGCTCTGGGCCGCCGCGCAGCGCGCCTACGACAAACGCCAGCCCGCACTCGAAGACGAAAGCGTCCTCGCAGGCCTCGAAGCCAAGCCGGAAGAGCTCGCGGCGCTGGCCAGGTTGGACCGAGCGCTCGCACACCTGCGCGAACTCGAGCCAGCTTTCCCGTCGAATCCAATGGCGTCCGAACAACCGCGGCGAAGCTGGCCCAGCCCCTTGGTTGCGGCCGCTGCTTTGATCGTCTTCGCCGTGCTCGCCGGCTGGTGGATGTCTGCCGCGCCCGCGCCAATCGCTTCGACTCCGTCGGGCGACCAGGCTCACCCCATCGTTCACCGGGTCCAGGTTCGAGTGGAGACCGTACGCCATGCGCCGCGACAACTTCACGCGCTCGCTACCTTGGATGCCCGGCCTCATTCTGTTTCTACCCGCACGCAAACTTGGAAAGTCCGCAGGTCCCTGCTGACCTCCGTCTCCGCTTCTTCCACAAAATGATGCTCACCCTCAACACCTTGCTTCTCGCTCTGGTTCCCGTTCAGGGGCGCCAAGTGGTCGAGCCTGCGCCCCAAGCTCCGGCGCAGCAACTTCTCGATCAAGTCCTCACCGTCCACGACGCGCATGACCTCATCCCCAAGGCGATCATTCCGCCGGCCGTTTCGGAGGCGCTTCGCGAGTCAGATCTCGACGAACTCCTGATCGCCGACATCGAGAAACTAATCACTGATCGAACCGCCCGAGATCAACTTGTTCAGTTGATTCGGACGTGGGTCCCGATCGAACCGGAAGCTCAATTGTCCGCAACCCCCGAAGGCATGTTGCTCGCGAACATGACGCTCGCTTCCCACGATGAGCTCTCGCGTTTCTTCGAAGTCCAGCGCAGCGGACCACGCTCCTACCGGGTCGAACTCAAGCTCGTCGAGGTCCCCACAACAGAGGTCCCCGCCAATCTGCTCGCTCTCCCTGGGTTGAGCTCCCTAAATGACGAGCAAGCTCGCATCTACCGGCAGCAGTTGGCGACCGCGCCCCTTGCCGAAGAGCTCACCACGGTGACGATCACGTCGTTCGCTCGACAAGAGTTTTCAATCTCGGAGATTCACCAGGAAGCCTACATCGCTGATGTTGTGATCCATCGAGACGAAGCCGCCGGCGTCCAGACCGCAGAGCCGTCCGTAGAGGTTCTCCAAGAGGGCGTCCACCTCCGCGGACGCGCGGTCCCACTCTTTGGGAATCGGGTCGGCATTGAGATCCACCTGAAACTCATGGACATCGCACGTCCGATTCAAACGATGGAACTCACACCTGAATTCTCAACGACTCCGATCACCGTGCAGCTCCCCGAACTCACCATCACGTCTACGAAGACAGAGATCAGCTTGGATAGCCCGGGAGCCTTCGTGGTCCTGGTGCCGCTGGGGGACCACAGGGACCGTCAACTGTTCCTTGAAGGAGTCGTTCGCCCGGAGATGCTCGCACCGGCGGTGTTTGAGCCGCGCTAGCCGGCGCGTGGAACCAGCCGAATCAACTGGGTTCGATCCACTCACTGCGCCACTCGCCGGTCCGTTCCAGGCGCGCGAGAAGGCGTTCGCCAAATGCGGCGGCGGGAGTCAGGACGCCGCTTTGGCCGCCGTGTTCGCCGGCGCGTAGGGCCAGGGCCGCCTGGGACAGGCACAGGGCGGTGACCCGGTTGCCCGGATCACCGCTGGCCTCGAAGCGCAGGTGCAGCGGGTGCCCCGATTCGGTTTGGGCGTAGAGGTCGAGCCGGCTGGAGCCGGCCTGGATGGACTGTTCGCTGGGACCCTCGCCAGGCTTGGGGCCGAAGCGTTCGGCGGCGGCTCGGCCGAGGCGCGTTCCGAGGAGGCCGAGGGCGGCGCGCTGGCCCTTGGCCAGCAGCGAAGCGAGGCGCGGATCGAGGGAGCCCACGGCCATGTACTCGTGGTAGCGCAGGTTCGCGCCGTAGCGAAGCAGGTAGTCGCTGCGCATGACCACCCGGCGGTTGATCGGCCCCATGAAGAACGGGACCAGGGTTTGGTCGCAGCCGGGCTCGGTGCGGCTGTCGGTCGGGTCGGCGTGGTGCTTGCGCAGTTCCTCCGAAGGCTCGACCTCCGGCACGAGCAAGAACGGATCGGCCACTTGTTGCGGGTCGGCGGTTGAGGCGATTTCAAGGGCAGAGGCCAGGGTGCCACCGTTGAGGCCGCCGCGCAGCCGGTAGACGCCGAGCACATCGCGGAGCCCTTCCCCAAAGCGCTCGCGCGCGGTCCGGACCAGGCGCAGCACGCCGAGGTCAGAGGGCACCGAGTCGAAACCGCAAAACGGAACCAGAGCGATGCCGCGCTGTTTGGCGTTCGCGTCGTGGCGCTCGAGAATCGAGCGCGCCCAAACGGTTTCGCCGGTGATGTCCGAGTAGTGCGTTCCGGCGCGCACGCAGGCGTCGACGACCACGTCGCCGAGGCGCGCGAAGGGGCCGGCGCAGTTGGCCACCACATGGGCCCGTTCGACGGCGGCCAGCACCGACGGAGGGTCGTTCGTGTCAGCTACGATCGTCTCAGCGCTCGAAAGCTCAATTCCAAGCAGGTCCAGCTTGGCCCGCGACCGAGCGCACAATCCAACGCGCAACTCACCGCCGGCTTCCGCGACCAGCCTGCGCGCCACACGCCGCCCGGTAAATCCGGTGGCTCCGAAAACAAGCAGGTCGAAGTCGCGTTCTGCGGGCATCCCCTGATTCTACGGAGAAGGCGAAGGACCTCACCTGGCCGAAGCGCGTTCGAAGATCTGAACCGCCGTGGACAAGGTGACCGGCCCCGCGAACTGCCCGGACAAGCGCCCCTGTTCGCTGCGGCGCGCTCCGCGATAGCCAGTAGCCAGCAGGTCCGCGCACAGCTCGGTAGGGAGCACCCGGCGAGTTCGCACGGTGAACGACTCGCTGAGCGCGAGCCCGGCCTCGGCGGCTGCGGCTGCCGCGGCCAGGGCCGGATCGCGCGGCAGACTCGCGCCCGCGGTCAGGGTGCGCAGCTCGGCCAGGTCGTCCGGGGCGGGTGTCGCAACGAGAGCTCGCCCCCCCGGCTGCAGAACGCGCGCAAACTCCGCGAAGGGTTTGGGCGCCTTCACGGTCAAGACCAGCGCCAGCGAAGCGTCCGCGAAGGGCAGCCCGCGATCTGAGTTGGTCGCAAACCAGCGAACGCCACGCGGTGGCTCCGGGACGGACCGGCGAGCCGCAACGCGCAGGGACTTGACCGTGAGGTCCGAACCGAAAGCATTCAGATCGCACTCGGCCGCGAGGCCCGCGAGCAACTCCCCCGTTCCGCAGCCGACCTCGAGCACCGCCGCGCCCGGAGCCAGCGCGCAGGACCCAACCCAGGCGGTGAGCGCTTCGAGCAGGGCGGATTCGGCCCCTGCCTGCGCGACGCGCACTCGAGCGGCCACCGTCTCGGGGGGGTCCCCAGGGTTTTTGGAGCGGCTGTCCGTGGGCTGCAAGAGGTTCACGTAGCCCTCCCGGGCTCGATCGAACCGATGCCCTCGCCCACACCCCCAGGGTCCTTCAGGCAGGGCCTCCAGAGGGTCTCCACAGCCCCTAACCGTGCACCGCACCAGCAGCGGGCGCTCGCCCTGTCCAGGTACTGCGGAGGCACTCTCAGGAGGCCTTGAGGGGTCGGTCGGCTTCTCCAAGCCCCCATGGTGCGGCCTTCCGTTTCCGATTTCCCGCGCCGCGTATGCTTCACCGGTCAGCCTTCCCCGTTTCGAACATGAACACGATCCTCCGCAGCACAGCTGCCGCCACTCTGCTCGCCGCCCTGCTCTCGCCGTCCGCGGGCGCCACAGAACATCTGCGCGTCGCCACGTACAACGTGCTCGGCGTCGATCCTGGATCGTCCAGCTACGCCTCGCTGGTCGACATCCTAACGCGACTCGACGCGGACGTAGTTTTGCTCCAGGAGATCGGAACGGCCGGCGGCTCGACCCTCTCCCAGTTCCAAGCCAACTCTCAGGTCGCCGAACTCGCAGCCGACACCGGCTACGCCCACAACGCGGTGTCGTTCCTGTCTGGGACGCTCAGTGGCGGGCTGCGCGTTGGGGTCCTGTCGCGCTACCCGATCCTCGAGACGATTTCCCACGATGCCTTCTCGCTGTCTGGCTCGTTCGGCTCGAACGACATGACCCGCGACATTCTGCAGACCACCCTCGACGTCCCGGACATCGACGTTCCGGTGGCCTGCTTCACCTTGCACCTCAAAGCCTCCGGCGGCGAAATCAACGAGTTTCGCCGTGCGGTCGAACTCCGGCGACTCGAGCAGGCCGTCGGTGGTTTTTGCGCCCAAAACCCGGACGGTTTCGCGTTTGTCGGCGGCGACTTCAACTGGGACGTCGGCAACTTCTCCGCAGAAGTGTTCGGCCAAAACGACTACCTCTCGTTCAAGGCCAATGGACTTCCCTCGAGCTACACGCTCGGTCCGGACATCACCTTCCCGTTGATCTACAACCCGCCGGCCACCATGAGCGCCCTGCAGGGCTGCACTCAAGGGATGGTCTTCGCCGACGCTACCTGGGAGGACAGCACCACCCAGACGGGCACTTTCCAGTCCGGTTCACGGCTGGACTACATGTTTTCCGAAGGCCCGCAGGTCGGCCGCCTACAGCCGTTGATCGACGAGGTCTACCGCTCCGCCAGCGACGACGGCATCGACGCAGCGCCAGCGGGGCAATACCTGCCCAAGTTCGGCGCGGGCCCGCTGCCCTCCAGCGCCTCGGGGAGCGCCTCGGACCACTTCCCGTTGGTCGCGACGTACCGACTCGAATCCTCCAACGGCGGACGGTTGGGATTCCAGACGGCCGGCCAATACGCGCTCGCACCCTTCGCCGGATATGAAGGCCAAGCCGTCCTTGGCTCGACCGACTTTGCCTTCAGCGTCAGCCAGGCGCGCCCGAACTCCCCGGCCTTCCTCATGATCGGGGGCTTTCAATTCCCGCCCATCTCGCTCGCCACGCTGCTCCCGGACTTTTTCGGGAACCCGCTGGCCTTCCTCTACGTCCCTCTCGACGCGTTCCAGGTGGTTCTTTCCACGGATTCGCGCGGGGAAGCCCGCCTGCCCTCCGGCCTGCCAAACAACCCCGCCCTGCTCGGCGGCCCGCCCATCTACTCCCAGTGGGTGGTTTTGGACCCCGCGGCTTCGGGCGGTTTCGCCACGACCAGCGACGCGTACTTCCTGCAGCTCTGACCCCTCCCAGGTCAAAAAAATGAGGGACCTTTCGCGTCGCCAAGAGCAACGCCCCCCGTACTGGCTTCTTGCACTCAAACCCCAACCTCTGATTTCGATCATGCGCATCCCCCCCACCCTCCTGGCCCTCGCGAGTCCCTTTGCCCTGGCCGGCGCCTCCTTCGCTCAAAGCACCGCGACCTACGACGTCGTGTTCGAGGCCACCTGGAGCCAGTCCAACCACCCCGGGGCCTTCGTCTCCACCGCCCACTTTTCGCCCCTGGTCGGCGGTGTCCACACCGACGAGCTCGACATCTGGGGCCCCGGCCAATTCGCCACGAACGGTGTCGAAGTCATGGCCGAGACGGGCAGCCCGACGCCGCTGCAAAGCGAGATCACGGCGGCCATCGCCGCCGGCACCGCTCTGGAAGTCATCCAGGGCGGCTCGGTCGCGGTCTCCCCGGGTCAAGCTAGCGCCGGCTTCACCGTCACCGACGAATATCCGCTGGTCAGCCTGGTCACCATGATCGCGCCCAGCCCGGACTGGTTCATCGGCGTCCACGATCTCTCGCTGCTCGGCCCCGACGGCTGGGTCGAAGAGCTCACCGTCGACCTGTTCGCCTACGACTCGGGTACCGACAGCGGCCCGGCCCTCACTTCGCCGGACCAGAACACGAACCCCCAGGAGCCGATCGGGCTGCTCGGCTCGTTCTTCGGCTCGGAGCCCCTCGGCACCTTCCGCTTCGAACGTCGCCATGGCTCGTTCGCCTTTGGCGCCAACCCCGAGGGCAGCCTCACGGTCGGCAGCGGCGAGCCGGTCATCGGCTCGAGCTTCGAGCTGCGCCTCAACGATCCGATCGGAGCGTTCCCGACGCCCTCGGTCTCGGTCCTCGCGCTCTCGCTGAATTCCTCGCCGGCGATTCCGCTGCCGGGCTTCGGCCTCGGCACCCCCGGCGGCACGGGCGACGTGCTGATCGGCAACCCGTTCTTGGTCCTCTCCGGCGGCACCTTCAGCGGCTCGCCCCTCGACGTGCCGATCGCCGTGCCGAACAACGTCGGCCTCGTTGGCCTCGACCTGTTTGCCCAAGGCGCCTTCGCCGATCCGGTGTCGCTGCTGACCGGCCTGACCCAGGCGGTCGAGCTGAACGTCGGGCAGTAGGCCCCTGGCCAAGCCCCTGAACGGACGGATCACCGTCCCGCGCGAGGTCCCGCGCCGCACAGGCGGCGCGGGACCTCGCTCATGGTGGAGAGCCTCGCAGCCCGTCTTCGGCGGGTACCAGCTTTCCGAGGGATGCTCTCCAGCCACCCGAACGCCCCGGTCGATGCCTCCTGGGTAGGCCTTGCCTGGTCGCTGCTTCCCGAAGGTACTGAGAGCTCTCCATGACCCCGCAATCCCGGCGCGCGTTCACGATCCTCGAGCTGGTTCTAACGCTACTTCTCATGGCTGCCAGCGCAGCTGTCGCGATCCAGTTGTACTTCGGGCAATCGACCGTCACGCTTCAACGCGCCGCTGAGTTGCTCGGGGAAGATCTATCGATCGCCCGGCAACTGGCCGCAGCCCACGAGTCGTTGGTGCACATTCACTTCGACGAAACCGGCTACAAAGTCACCGACTCCTCCGGCCGGGCCTTGCTCCATCCGCGTACCGGACGCGAGTTCATCCGGGATTACTCGCGGGATGCCGTTTTCGAAGGCGTGGAGCTCGACCTGTTCCGCACCTCGGCCGGCAAGCCGCTGCTGTTCCAGCCAAACGGCTTGCCCAACTCCGGTGGCGAGGTCTACCTGTCCATGGGCAACGACACGCGCCACGTGTATCTCATGCCCACCGGAGTCGTCGAGATCGCGACTCCGGTTCAGTGAGCACCCGGCGCCAGCCAGGAGCCGGGCGCTAGAGCGAGTTCAGCAAGAAGGAGAGCGTCTCGTCGCCGGCGCAGGCCGCGACCAGGTCCAAGTCTCCATCTCCATCCACGTCCCCGGCCGCGATGTCCACCGGGGATTGGCCAACCGGCACATCGCCGCAGGGAAGGAATCGGCCGCCGCCGTTGCCGCATAGAACGTAGGCGCGGTTCCCGACCCGGTCTGCGATTGCCAAATCCAGAATCCCGTCCGAGTTCAGGTCGCCCACCGTCAAGTTTGCGGGCTCGCGTCCAACGGCGTAGATCTGAGGGGCCGGAAAGGCACCGGTTCCATCGTTGAGCAGGACCTGGATTCGATGCTGGCTCGGCTCGCAAACGACCAGATCAAGACCGTTCACTCCATCCAGATCAGCCTTTAGAACATCCGAAAACAGTCCGCCGAGGATCAGCTCATCCGTGGGTGGGCCGCCCGGCCAATTGGTTCGGGCCAATCCCGTCCCGCCGGTGACAAAAGTCGAGGTCTGACCGTTCCCCTCCACGTCCGCGAACAACAAGCAGCCCCCAGACAGATGCGTCCCCGGGGCGAATGCGAAACAACTGCCCATATTGAATTGGGTTCCCGCGCCATTGTTCAGACCGCAGTCGAGGAACCACCCCCCATCTTCCACGAGCAGCACCGAGTCCAGAAAGCCGTCTCCATCGATGTCCACGAAGCCGACGTCGGACTGGTTGCCCCCTGCGCTGGGCAAGAAAGAACCGCCGCCGAAGGAGAGGTCTCCGTTCCCGAGAAAGAACTGAGAGGGATCCAAGATCGAGGAGAAGCCGATGTCTAAGAAGCCGTCTCCATTGAGGTCGGCTAGCTCGAAATTCGGCACCTCGGGAAAGAAGTTGAAGTCCTTCAGGTCGGTCTTGACCTGGGATCGCACCGAGCCCTGGAACCAACCGAACGTGCGTAGTTCATGGGCACCCGGAACTTCCACAAGCAGCGTGACGTCCTCGGCCTGGCCTGGGTCGAGGGAAGCAACCGAGACGCGCAGCGGCAAGGCTCCCAAGGGGACCGAAACGTGATCGAAGACGGAGCCCGCAGCCTGCGAAGGTGCGAGCGAGAGGCACAGAACGGGGATGGAAATGGGCAAGAGCACGCTTTGTTCCTCAAGGCAGCTAAACGAGCGGGGACACTCAAGGTAACCATCTCGGTTCAAACTTGCTGAAAGAGCCCCGGGGCCCACGGAAGTCTCGCCTGGGCCAAGGACTCGGCCGGCCGCCAGGCTCCGAGAGGCCACAAAAAAAAGGAGCCGCCCTCACTCGGTGAGGACGACTCCGCGCGGTTGTTTAGCGTCGGCCCGAGGGCCGACGTGCTGGGCGAGGGGGGCGCCTCGCGCGCAGCAGCTCGACGGTCATCTGGGGGAGGGAGACCATCGAACGCTCCATCGCCCCGTGGGGCTGGAGGGTGGGACCGCGGGAGTCGCTCGATCGAGCAAGACGCGGACCTTTCGGTTCCCGTGGGAACCGGGCCTTTCAAAGAAAGCCAGCGGCCGGTCGCAAAAGGGAGGAAGCGACCGACGGGGTGAAATTAGCAGGGATCGCCGAGTTGGCAAGTCCCGGAGTGGTTCAAACTCTGTGAAGTCCAGAGAAAGTCAGCCGAGAGGCTGTTCGGCCTCGAATTCGGGAAGGCTCGGATCCACCTGCTCGCGCCAGGCGTCCAGGCCGCCCTTGACCGAATATGCGGCTTCGAAGCCGTGCCCGGCGAAGTAGGCGGCGACGTCAAGAGCCCGTGCGCCGTCCTTGCAGATGAAGACGAAACGGGAGTCCTTGGGCTCCTCGAGGTACTGCTTGCTCTTCGAGTAGTCGAGCGGCGTGGTGTGCGAAAGGGCCGCCTGCTCGATTTCGCGGGGGCCGCGCACGTCGAGGAACTGGAAGGGCTCGCCCGCATCGAGCCAGGCTTTGACCTCGGTCGGCTGGAGGCTCATTTTCGCGTCCACCTCGCCGGCGCGCTGGAGGTGGGTCAGCACCTCGTTCACGTCCAGGAGGTTGTGGTCCTTGCAGACCTTCTCGAGCGAATCGGTGGGCTCGAAGGCGCACGAGGAACAGCCCCCCACGTGGTAGCGCTGGAAGAGGGCCCTCTGGGCCGACGGGATGCGCTGGAGGATCTCCTCCATGGTCATCTGGGCGGTGATCTGGGGAACGCTCTCGGCTTGGCTGGTCACGGCTCTGAATCGGTGGGAAGGCGGTTTGGGACTCGGTAGGCAAAATTCTAACGTGGACTGGAGGTTCGAAAAGCCCGGGGCCGGCTCGGGGACCCGGAACTAGGCTGTCCGGCCCCGAAGATCGGTCTCCGCCCCTCTCGGAGTGCGCCCTTCCCGCCGATTCCCCTCTCGACTCGCCCGCTCCTCACCATGGCCCAGCACCCGATCACCCCCCGCGACAAGGACTACGCCCAGTGGTACCAGGACGTCATCGCCCAAGCCGAGCTCGCCGAGGTCGCGGGCGTGGTCAAAGGCTGCATGGTCGTGCGGCCGCACGGTTGGGCGATTTGGGAGGCCATGCAGGCCGATCTCGACCGCCGCTTCAAGGAGACCGGACACAAGAACGCTGCTTTCCCGCTGCTGATTCCCAAGTCGTTCATCGAAAAGGAAGCCGAGCACGTGGAGGGCTTCGCGCCCGAGCTCGCCATCGTCACCCACGCCGGCGGCAAGGAACTCGAAGAGCCCTATGTCATCCGCCCCACCTCGGAGACGATCATCGGGCACTTCTTTTCGAAGTGGATCGACTCCTACCGCGACTTGCCTCTGTTGATCAACCAGTGGGCCAACGTCATGCGTTGGGAACTGCGCACGCGGATGTTCCTGCGCACGAGCGAATTTTTCTGGCAAGAGGGCCACACGGCCCACGCCACGGCCACCGAAGCGCGCGAGGAAACTGAGCGCATGCTCGATGTGTACCGCGACTTCTGCCGCGACGTCATGGCCATGCCGGTGGTGCGCGGGATCAAGACCGCCAACGAGCGCTTCGCCGGCGCCGTCGAGACCTTCACCATCGAAGCGGTGATGCAGGACGGCAAGGCGTTGCAAGCTGGCACCAGCCATGACCTCGGTCAGAACTTTGGACGCGCCTTCGATGTGACCTTCCAAAACGAAAAGGGCGAACGCGATTTCGTATGGCAAACGTCCTGGGGTGTTTCGACACGCCTGGTAGGAGCGCTGATCATGACTCACTCCGATGATGACGGATTGGTCCTCCCCCCTCGCCTCGCGCCGATTCACGTGGCCGTCGTCCCGATTTATCGCAAAGAAGAAGAGCGCGTTCGCGTGCTCGAAGCTGCCCAGAAGATCGCGGCCGAACTGCGCGCCGATGGGCTCGCCGTGGAGCTCGATGATCGCGAAGGCCTGAAGCCCGGTGCCAAGTACTACGAGTGGGAGCGCAAAGGCGTTCCGGTTCGCATCGAAATCGGTCCGCGCGACATCGATTCAGGGACCGTGATGATCAAGCGTCGCGTCACCGAGGTCGACGAACGCGGCAAGCCCAAGAAGGAAACGCTGCCCATGGAAGACATCGGCGTTTCGATCGGTCGGGTCCTCGACGAGATCCAAAAGGACCTGCTAGCTCGGGCGGAGGCCCGCTTGGCCGAGCGCACGGTCAGCGTCGACTCCTGGGACGAGTTCAAGGCCGCGTTCAAAGGCTCCGGATCGAAGTTCGTCTACGCCCATTGGGACGGAACGTCCGAGACCGAACTCGCTATCAAGAACGAAACGAAAGCCACGATTCGTTGCTTGCCCCTTGAGGGCGACGGCCCGTCCGCCGAGCCGGGCCAGTGCATCAAGACCGGTCAACCGTCCGAGCGGCGAGTTCTGTTTTCGAAGAATTACTAGCCGGTCGCACAGCACCGAACCGGTCTCGTGCAGGGTGCCTCCGGCGCTCGGCTGGACCGGCCTCCCACGAACTGGGATTCGGGTAGATTGAAAGAGCCTCAGTCGCCCGGGCTCTCGAGGACTTCCCCTCCACGGCCGAAATTCGCTGCTTCCACGTCATGACTCGCTCCTTGCTCGCCTGGCTCGGTTTCGCCGCTTGCTTGGCCCCCAGCCCTGCCCTGGCTCAAATCAGCTTCCCCGCAGGCGAGGTGTTCGGCTATGCCATCTCGACGGAGGTCGACTCGACGCTCCCCAGCTTCGTCAACCAGCAAAACGCCCTGGAGATTCTCGCGGTCCCTTTCGCCGAGGACTCTTTGAGCCTCAGCGACAGCCTCACGGCCCCGATCGCGAGCCGGCTGGATCAGGCCAACATCTTCACCGGATGCTTTTCGACCTGGACGGCGGATATGGACGAGCCGCTATCCGGTGCCGGGCAAGGAACCCAGAGCTTCAGCCTCCAAGCAGATGCCAAGCAGATCGACTTCTCGTCGGTCGGGCAGACCCGACATCGCCACACGCTCTCCGACGCTTGCTGCCAAACCGCGCCGCTGACGGTCACCACCGAAGAGAAACCAAGCACCGGGGCGTTCTTCGTGCCGTTCGAAGTGCCCGCCACGGTTTCCATGACCATCGAGGAGATCTCGCGGACCGCCGCTTGGACCTACACCCTCGAGACCGGCAACGGCAGTTTTGGAACAACCCAGTCGGGTACCTTGCAGATCGAGCTGTTCCTCATCGGAGCTCCGTGGGTTTCCCTCGGCAAGGTCAATCACAACCAGTTCAGCGGCCCTCACACCGTGTCCCTGCCGCCGGCCCGGTACGGCTTGCTCATCACCTACGAGCAGGAAGAGTCGCTCACCTCCACCGGAGCTTGCACCAGCTACTTCGTGGAGTCCACGGCGACCGAGTCCATGACGGTTCGTCTTTCCTTCCAGTAGGGCCCTTCCTATTCTGGAGAGCCAGAGCCGAGGTCAGCGGGCCCCCCTCTGACTGCTGGGCTGCCCAATGCTCGGGAGGCGGGAGTGCACTGGGCGAGTAGCTGATTCCGCGCGTTCACCGCTTCGGTAGGTCGCTCGGCGGTCCTTGCTGCGGGGCCAAAGGCCAAGATCTCGGAAACTCCTGCCGAGCCCGAGGAACTGGCGGACAGCCCCTACAGACCTATGGGTTCATGGACGAAGGAAAGGGTGGTTCAGGACCGACCTCCCATTCCGTTTCGATGACAACGACCGCCGCCGAAAAGCCGACCGAGCCGTCGGAGCCGACCTCCACGGCTGCCCAAGCCCTCGAAGCAGCCGGAGACGCCGCCTCAGCGCGCGATGTCGCGGCCCTCGACCAGGTGGCTCTCGCGGCTGCCGCCAAGCTCGGAGCCGGACGCTCGAGCCTCGTCCAGCGGCTCATTTACGGGCCCGCCCCAGAACCCTCCGAATTGGCCAGCGGCACGCGCATCGGCGACCATCCGGGAGCGGCTGGGCAAGCCATCCTCGATGCTGCGATCGGCTGCATGGCCAGCGGAACAGCGTTCACGGCCGACGCCAAACTCTCCGAAGAGCTTCGCAGCCAGGTCGCAACAAACCGAGCCTACGGATTCACCGTCCCGGCTTCTTTCGATGGCGCGGGCGGCAGCTACGGCCAGCTCGCGATTCTGGAAGAGGAGCTGGCTGCCAACGGACTGGGCGCGCTTGCGGTAGAGATCTCTGGAGAACTGACCATCGGTGCGGGCTCGCTGCTCGCCTACGGCACGGACGACCAACAAAGCACCTACCTGCCGATGCTCTCCGAGGGCCGCTTGATGGCCTTCGGCTTGACGGAAATTGGGGTGGGCGTCAACGCGAAGAAGGTCGCGGCTTATGTGGAGCTCGACGAAGCCCATGACTGCTGGCGGCTGCATGCCGACGGCCCGCGCGCCAAGATGTACATCACGAACGCGACCCACGGCGCCTTGGTTGGGCTCGTCGCGCGAATCGGCCGAGACGGCAAGCAAGTGGGTCTATTCCTGGTCGAATTGCCCGAAGAAGACGTTGAGCGTGGGCCGGACCACGACTTTAGCTTTCGCTGCAGCTCGACCGGAGTTTCGGCCTTCCAGGCCAACCACAACTCGCAACTCGAGCTGGAGAACTTTCCAATTCCCCGCGGCAACCGCATCGAAGCGGACGGCGTCGAGGTGCTGTTTTATTGCCTGCGCATGGGACGCTGCATGCTCGCTGCCATGTCCGCCGGCTACCAGCGGATGCTGGCGGCCGACGCCACCAACTTCGCCCGCCAACGCGACGGCGTCGGCGGGCGCGTGATTTCCCACGAGCTGCCGCGCCTGGGCCTGGGCAGAATCCTGGGCGGTGCACTGCAAGCCCGTGCTCTCTCGCACCTAGCGCTCCAACAGGATGCCGAAGGAACCGACTTGGCCGGTCTGCGCGACCTGACGAAATCAGCGGCCTCTGGCACGGCGATCCGATCCCAGCTCGCCTGCGAGCACGTGCTCGGCGGCCGCAGCTTCCACACCGGAACCCGAGTCAGCGACGCGCGCGCCAACCTGCACGTCTTCGGCATCGTCGAGGGTGAGGACGACCTGATCCTGATGGGCATGGTCAAAGACCTCACGGCCGAGTTCACCGACGGCTATATGGCCGGCATGCTTGGGGTCATTCGCTCGATCAATGAGGGGCAAGCGAAGAAAATACTGCGCATCACACCGCTCACGGCTCTGCGTCACCCGATTCGGACGGCCCAAGCAACCGGTCGGCTGTTGACCACACCGTCCTTCTGGTCGTTGACCGGCTGGATCGCCCGCGAGGCCCTCGGACAGGCCGTGCGACTCCCGCTGCGGCTCATCCCCACCGCGCTGCTGTCTCGGTACAACTCCCTGCCGCGCGGTCTGCGGGGCCACGCCCGCGAATCCGAGCGCGAGCTGCGCTTTCTGCGCTGGACCTACTTGGGCGTCAACCTCTGGTTCCAACTGGAGCTCACCCGCGCACAGCTACCCCTCCAGCGGCTCGGCAAGCGCATCGAGCACCTGGTTTCGCGGCTGGCCCTATGCCATCACGCGGCCGGCCAAGATGCCAGCCAGCAGCGGGTCGCGGCCCTGCACTGTGAGCTGCTGCGCGACGAGGCTCGGTCGGTCCGCATCCTCACCGACCTTCCTCGGATGGAGCGGGTGCGGCGCCTGATCGCGGAGGTCGGGGAAGACCTTGAGAACGAACAAAGCAGCTTGATCTCAGGCGTGGAGCCCGAACCGTTCGCGGCTCCCTGGGAAGCCTGACGCCGGAGGAGCTGCCGCGGGGCGACCCAATGTGGGCTTGCCCGGGGCCAGGCCCGGAATCCATGCCGTTTGGGTTGCAGAGGGTCCTCAAGAGCCCTCTGGCCGGCTTTTGAGGGCTATTCGCCGGACCGGGCCAGCCGGGCCGCAGCGGACGTGCGAGCTCGACACACCAAGAGAATCCGATCGGGCTCAAGAGCCCAGTTCCAGTAGCCCGATGCATGCGGTGTCCACCGTTCCCGCATCACTCGACCCTCCCCGATGGAAACCGACCAGGACCGCGAACTCCTTTCCGAATTACTCGATCGCTGTGTTGCTCTCTGCGGAGATGCCGAGCGTCAACTCGATACGCTCTCCGACAGCCGTTTCGCGTTCCTCACCACTAGCGTCTTCGACACGTTGCAACAGCTCGAGCTATTGCTGCGTATCGCCGAGGACGAGCAAGAGGATTCGCCGCAGCGGCAAGCTCGCCAGGGCCTGCTCAAGCGGCTCTTTCAGCGCGGAGCCCCCGAAGAAACAGACGGCGAGGAATTCCAGCCGCCGTCCTTTGACGTCTCGCAGGTCGGCCTGCACGGCAACACCTCCACGATTCCGATCACCGAGCTGCTCAGCTTCCTGGCCTACGGCTCGAAGACCGGCGTCCTGTGGGTGGACTCTCCTGAGGAGAACTTCCTCGTGGGCCTGGTTGACGGCCAACTCCGTCACGCAAACTCCGATCAAACCCCTCCGGGATTGCGACTTGGCGAAGTGCTGGTTCACCTGGGATTCCTCACCGAGCGGCAGCTTGGGCGTCACCTGGGCCGCAACTCGCAGGTCGAGTCGGTAACGGGTGAAGCGTTGCTCGAGTCGGGGATCATCTCCGACGAAGAGCTAGGCGCTGCGCTCTCCTACCAGACCCGCTGCCTGTTCCAGCGCTTGATCAGCACCACCAACGCCGTGTTCCGATTTGGTGAAGGCATGGAGGTTGCGCTCGCCTACCAGGTCACGCTCGATATCAACCAGCTGCTGCTCGACCACGCTCGGGTCCAGGACGAAGCCGCGTACGCCCAAGCCCAGGTGATCGCCGCCGAGGCCGAAGCGTTGGCCAAGGCCGGCGGCATCGACGACATGCTCGCGGATGCCCTGACCGAGACCGTGGTGGCCGACGACGAAACGGAAACCGCCCTGAGCGAAGAGGTTTGCGAGAACGAAGACGAGCCCGAGCAAGATCAAGACTCAGACTCGAACGAGAAGTCCTCGAAAGAGAAAGCTGCCTGAGGGACTTCTGGGTCCCGGATCTCGCCTCGGGCTAGTCCCCCCGAGAGCGAGGGGACGGCGGAGCGTCCATCGCCCTTGGGAACGAGAGTCGAGCAAGCGCTCTCCCCCTCTCGCCCCGAACGCCCCGCCATCCAAGGGGAAAGACGCTCGGGAGTGCGGCCCGGTTACCGGTTAGGGCCAGATCGATTGGCCAGCGAACGCAAGTTCTCAAGCACCGCGCTGGCCGCACCGGAGTCCAGGGAGTCGGTGGCCTTGGCCACACCGTCCGCCAAGGTCGGCGTCAGGCCCACCGTTTTCAAAACGCAAGCCGTGGCAAGCAGCGCATGGTTGCGCAACTCACCGTGCTGACCGGCCAGTACAGATAGGTTGGCTTGCACCGCGGCGTCGATGATCGAAGGGTTGTCCCCCGTTCCCTGGCCTTCTTCGGGCGGCCCAAACATCGGCAACTCGGCGTCCTGATCGGAGAGCATTCCGAAGTCGCCGGGCTCGATCGTGAGCGGCACCGGGTGCTGGCCATCCAGCTGGATCCCGCGGGAACGCTTGCGAAGAGTCGGCACCCACCCACCTTCGATGCCCTGAATCGCCATGCCGGCGGGGTGCCCAAGGGTCTGCATGACTTCGACTGCGGTGCCGAGAACCGGACCCACCTGGGCCCCTAGGACAACCGCGGCTCCCCTGGGGGCTAGCAACTTGACCGCGGTCGCCAAGGGCGTCCGAAGGCCGATGTCTCGTCGCACATCGCGGAGACCGAGCAGGGCAGGAAGCATGCCCGGCGCTCCGATCGCACTGAAGCGCGCCTTGGCAACCCAATCCTCGGCTTCGTTCGGATCCCAGGTCAGGCCGCATTCCAGACGTTCCAGGACGTTGGAGGCCGAGACGCCTCGCTTGGGTGGCACGTTGCGGTCCACCACCATGAGCACGCGAGCTCCGGCCCCGGCCGCCATCAGGCCGGCAGCCACATCGAGCGGCGGCATCGAGTCGTAACCCTCTTGCGGCGGACACAGCGTGACGAGCTCCGACATCCCGACGCAGGGGATCCGCGCTTGATCCCGCAGAGCCCGGGCGAAACCGACAAGCTCTTCCACGGTGACGCCCTTCCAGCGCAAGGTTGTCAGGAAGGTCGCAATCCGAATGTCCGACTCCGATCCAGCCAGGATGGAAGTAAAGGCTCGGTACGCCTCTTCGGCGTTGAGGTTGCGTCCAACTCCCCGTTGGGAACCCAGGAGCCGGAGCGAGTCTCGAAGGGACATAGAGAGGGGCCACCGCGGCTCGCGGGGGCATGCCAGCACTCTACCCAAGTTGTTGTGGACTCTGCGAGGGGGGGAATCTGCCCCTCGTCAACCTGGGACGCCCCATGCGCCCCCCCTCGCTGGGGGGTCCGCCTGGGGCCGCCTACACCCGTTCGCCGGCCCGCTCGCCTCGGGCTCCCAAAAGCGGAGCGAGACCCAAAGCTCGGATGCCTAGAGGTGGTTCGCCGAGCCCCCGGTGTCGCCCTCCGGCTCTTCGCCGTCGCCGGCCTTCTCGTCCTCGCCGGGCTCTTCCTCTTCGGACTCTTCCTCAGTCTCTTCTTCGCCGTCTTCCTCGGAGGCTTCCCCCTCAGCGTCGCCGGACTCGGCCTCCAAAGCAGCTTCTTCTTCACCCTCGACCCCGATGCGATCGGTGTCGTCCAGGGGTCGAATGTGAGCGTAGTAGAGCTCTTCGTTCTTGTCGTAGGCGATCTCGCCGCCCACGACCGCGTACTGAACGAACGTCTCGTAGTGCAGCAGATCTCCGTCGGTCACGACCAGGTCGGCGTCCTTGCCCACCTCGATCGTTCCGATGCGGTGATCGGCACCCAGCACGCGAGCCGGAATGATCGTCACGGCCTCAAGAGCGGCTTGGTTGGAAAGCCCGCCGCGTACCGCAAAGCCCGCCTCAATCATCAAGTGCAGCAAGTCACGGCCGGCGATGCCGCCAAGGTCAATCGCACCCGAGGTCGGCTGCACGGCAATTTGACAGCCAGCCGCGTAAAGCTTGGCGGCGTTTTCGATCGAGCTACCGCCGTCCGCATTCAGGCGCTCCTGCTTCCACTGACGATCGCGCGGCGTAAGCACGATCGTTGCGCCAGCGCGGCCGAGTTCGTCGGCCACGATCCAGCCCTCACGAGCTCCAAAGATCGCCGGTCGGAAGTCATAGGTTTGAGCAAGGCGCGCGATCCCCAAAAGCTCCTCGCGAGTTGAGGCGTTGAACTTGGCCTGGCCCTTGCCTTCCAGCACGCGAAGGATCGCGCTGTTGATTCCGCGCTTGCTGGGCTCGTCGACATCGTCGTCGCCAAGCTTCTCCCAGGCGCGGTACTCACGCAGGTACTCGGCGGCCGCCGCGAAATCCGTTCGGATGCGCTTGCGTCCCTCACCAGATCCAAAGCTCATCGAAACCAAGTGATCTTCGGCGGTGACCACGTCCTCGATCGTGTTGCGGCGCAACTTGATTGCGGAACCGGATTGTTCAACCGTCGTAATCCCAGCGCCGAGCGACAGAACCAAGAACTGACTGAACGGGTCGTAGTTGTCGAGGATGCCCTTGTCGACCTCCTCGCCCTTAGCCGCCCCATCGGTCGGGGCCGGGCCCCAGTCCTCAGGCCAATCCAGGGCATCCGGATCTTCGTTCGAGACCTCCGCGAGGAACATGTCCGGGTCTTCAGGCGCCAGGGTTCCTTGAGTGACGCGCGAGCTGGCCGACAGGGCCACCATCCCCGGGTACACGCGGAGCCCGCGCGCGTTGAGCGTCTCTGTTCCTTCCGGCAGGTAAAGGTCGTAACCGATCTCGAAGATCTTGCCGTCCTTGGAAAGCACCGTGGCTCCGCGCAGGGTCTCACCGAGTCCGGTGTAGACGTCGCCGCCCGTTACCGCGGTCCAGCGCGGACCTTCTTCTTCCTCGGCGTCTTCTTCTTCCTCCTGCTCCTCGTCATCGAGGATATAGCGAACAGGCAAACCGGCCGGGGCCCAAAGGGGCGCGGCCTGGGCTGCGGTGATTCCGAACAGGAGGGCGGCGAGGGTCGAGGGAGTGTGGAGGCGCTTCATGGGGCTTTGTCCGTTGTTCGCTACTAAGTATCGGGTGGGAGAGATCCGAGAGTTACAGCTCTCCGTGGACCAACTCGCCGCCCAGGATCACGGCTGCGATCTCTGTGGTCGGCCCGAACGGGTCACCGTCAAACACGATCAGGTCGGCGCGCTTGCCGACTTCCAAGCTGCCCAACTCGTCCCCGAGGCCCAGCACCTGGGCCGGCTCAAGGGTCATCGCGCGCAGCGCATGCTCGGGAGACATCCCATAGCGAACCAATTTGGAAACCTCGCCGAGCCAAGCTTCGTGGCCATTGACCGAGTCGCGACGCGGCACGAACGCGACCTTGACTCCGGCATCAGCCAGCTCGGCCGGAAGGTTGCGTTCGCGGCGAGTGCCGGGGTGCAACGTGATCAACGGGTCGACAACCATGCGGACACCGGCTTCGCCGAGACGCTCGGCGATATGGAACAGGTCCAACTCGTCGCGCAGGTCACAGGCCAGGTCCCATTCGAATTCGCGCCCCTCGATGACCTGCAGAAAGTGCAAGTAGTCGGCCGCTTTGCGGATCCCGATCAGGGCGCGCATTTCGCCGGTGACCAGCTGCAACATCGGCAGGGTGCGCTCATCGGGAATCGGAGGCACGAACTCGTCGGAGCTGTCGGACTTCTTCTCGTCCTCGTCGTCGTCGTCTTTCTTAGATTTCTTCTTCGAGTTCTTCTTGTCGAACTTCTCGCGCTCTTTGTCGACGTCTTTCAGGTAGTCATCCACCAGTTCAAAAGCGTCTGCCAAGTACTTCTTGGTCTGCTTGTCCGTGCCGCAGTACATCAGCATGTAAGCCGAGTCGTTGAGCACCATGTCATCGGAACTCGAGCCCAGCGGCTGCACCGCTACCGACTGGCCGACGACGCCTCCGCCGGAAGGGTAAAGGCCGAGCGTGGTGACCCCGTGCTCGACCAGGTCACCGTAGCCCCCCTCTGCTGGATACAGCTCGTCGACCGCTCGCATCTGCGGCATGAGACCCGACGAGCGCCGGGAGTCGAGACCGATGCGCGACTTGCAACTCACGAAGCCCGGGGTAACCACAGCATTGGGCATCTCGTAGATCGGAATTCCACGTTCGATCGGAAGGTCCTGACCGATGGCGGTGATTTCGCCGTCTTCGATCAGCACGACTGCGTAGGGAATCGCCTCTCCCGAGACGGTCTCGGCCCGCCCAACGCGAAGCGCAAACAAGCTGGGGGCGTCGCCCGCGAGAGCCAAGTCAGGTGCGAGGACGGTCGCCACAGCAGCGAGGCAGAGGGAGGCCGCCCGGGCGCGCAGCCGCGGGGCCGAAGAATTGCCGGTGTTGAAAAGCATCGGAGAAGGAAGCGGAAGCCTGGGAACTACAGCCACTGGCCGTGTTGGTTGCGGTCGTACTGGAGGCGGCCTTCGATCCACACGCTCTCGACGCGAGAGCGCGGATCGAGCGGGTTGCCGCTCCACAGCACAAGATCGGCATGCTTGCCGACCTCGAGACTGCCGATGCGGTCGTCGAGGCCGAAGGAACGAGCCGGGTGAAGGGTTAACGCGCGCAGCATCCGGTAGGAGTCGGCGCCGAGACGAGCGGACACGGTGCCCTGCAGGGAAAACTCCCAGGCGGGGATCACCGGAGCATCGGTGTTGAGCGAGAAGTCGGGAACGCCGGCTTCGTCGAAGACGGCGGCGCTACCCACGATGCGGCCGGTACGGGCGACGCTGAAGTCGAAGGTGCGCGGCCCGTGGTTGACCGGCATGCCAACTTCCGCGAGGAACGGAGCAACCTGCCAGCCATCGAAGCTGCCGTGGCTCAGGACCGATCGAGTTGGAAACTCAAGGCGCCACATGCGCGCGGTGGCGGCCACGCCGTCGGATCCTGCGCAGTGAATCAAGACCGGCAACTCGCCGGAGTGCACGCGCGCGAGATCGTGAATGTGTAGATCGACGGGCTCGCCCGCTTCGACGGCATCGATGGCCGCGACGGCCTGACGGTTGGCGTGCGCGAGATTCCAGAACAGACCGGCGCGGGTGAGGCCCAGATCACCGCCCCGCCGCTCGGGGTTGTGCGTTTGGGCGACTTTCATACCGCCGGGGTCGGCCAACAAGGAACGCTCGTATCCGGAGCTCGTGGTGGTCTTCATCAGAACCCCAAAGCCGCCGATGCTGGTGCCGCTGCCGGGGATCAGAAACAGAGAGGTCACGCCGCTCGCGCAGGCGAGCCGAAATTGCCTGTTGGACGGAGTGATCGTGCCTCGCGTGGACAGGTCGGTATTGACCGGGAACACCATGTCGTTGATCCCGCCCCTGCCGTTCTGCACGACGTGGCTGTGCAGGTCGATCATCCCCGGCGCGAGCCACCCGGCGACCTCGTGCAACTCGTAGCCCGAAGGGACCTCCACCGGATCCCCCACGTACTCGATCACATCACCTCGAACGAGGATCATCCCCGGTGCAAAGACGGCGTCGTCTTCGGCGACGGGCAAGACCCTGTCGGCCAGGATAGCAAAACCGGCTTCGTCTTCCATCGCACCGGAAAACGGTGCAAGGAAAGTGGTGAATAGAGCGAGAGCTAGCACTCTAGAACAGCCTCCTGTCGTTCTCGGCGTCGTAAACCAGCTCGCCTTCGACCCAAACCAGGCTCACCGCGGCGCGCGGATCTCCGGGAACACCTTGAATCGCGATCAGATCGGCGTGCTTGCCCGGCTCAAAACTCCCGACACGATCATCGATCCCGGCCGCGCGGGCCGGAACAAGGGTCAGCCCACGCACACTTTCCAAGTCGAAGTCGGTCATTCCGAACCGCAAGGCCATGCCGGCCTGTAGCGCGAGCTCTTCGCCAGGAATTACGGGGGCGTCGGTGTTGAATCCAATCGAGGTGTGGCCATTTCGCTGGTAACCGGCGGCCGTCCCTTCGATGCGGCCATCGTGATCGATGCCGCGGCCCTTGTTTTCTGAACTGAAATTGCGCGGTCCAAGAATCGCGTGCACGCCCTCACGCTCAGCGATGTGCGCAATCTTGTAGGCGTCGAAGCTGCCGTGATCGATGTAAACCGGCAGGCCGAGTTCGACGCGCATGATCTGGATCGAAGCCAGCACGACCTGCAGCACCTGGGTGTGCGTCGAGATTTGTGCCTCTTCGGCGACCAACGCACGGAACACCTCGAACTGCGGGTCGACATGGGGCTTCTCGCCGTCCCCACGCTCGAAGGCCTCCCAACGCTCTGCGTAGGCCTTTCCGCGCCGGCAAACCTCGCGGATCTGCCAGTTCAGCATGATCCGGTTCATGCCATAGCCCCAGCGCTTGGGGTTGTCGGCCTGGGCCACCTTGAGGGAACCCGGATCACGCAAGCGCATGTCCTCGTAGGTCTCAGCCGAGGTCTTGAGCAGGATTCCCTGGCCCCCAACCGTCGTGGCCGAGCCGGGAATGAACAGGACGGTCGTTACGCCGGCAGCCAGCGCCAGTTCGATCGCGGGATTGCGAGGTCGCACCGCGGTGGACACCCGCAGGCCAGGGTTCGCCTGGTAAACGGCTCCGTTGATGTCGAAGGTGCCGCCGATGTGACTGTGCAGGTCGATCAGTCCGGGCAAGAGCCACAGATCGCCCAGTTCACGAACTTCGGCATCGGCCGGCGGCTCGAACTCGCTCGCCGAAACAACCTGTTCGATGACTCCGTCGCGTACGACGACGTACGCGTCGTCCAGGTAGGCGCCAACGCCATCCTCACGATCATCGAGGGCGACGACCTTATCTGAGCGCAAGATCAGCGCGCGTGAACTTCCCGCCACGCCCGCGCTACCGGACTCGTCCTCCGCCCAAGCGGAGTCTACGAGAACCGACGCGAGCCCAGCCGCGAAAGCCAGCCCCTGAACTGTGCGCTTGAGTTTCACCAGAGCCTGAGTTCCTCGGCGCTGTAAACCTGCTTGCCATTCACAAAGACGCGGTCTACGACAGCACGCGGATCCCCGGGGGGCCCGCTGATGACCAGAATGTCCGCATCGTAGCCCGGCGCCAAGCTCCCGAGCCGCTCGCCCATGCCGATCGTTTGCGCCGGCACCGTGGTGAGTCCGCGAACGGTCTCCAAGCTACTGTCCGGAAGTCCGAAGCGCGCGCCGAGTCCGGCCTGCAGTTGCAGCTCCTCCTGCGGGATGACCGGCGAATCGGTGTTGAAGCCGATCATGCGGTGCCCCATGTCGTAGTAACCGGCTGCACTGCCCTGGGCGCGCTCGGGGTTGTCCCCGACCCAGTTGCGAGTGCCGGTATTCGGCATCGAGTTGTTGCGCGGCCCGAGGATCGCGTTGACACCCAACTCAGCGGCGATTCCGCCTGCCCGCCACCCGTCGAAGGTGCCGTGGTCGATGAACACGTCGTAGTCAAGCTCGCGTTTGATGATGTCGAGCGTCGCGAGGACGACCTGGAAAACCTGCGTGTGTACCGCGATCTGCGACTCGCCCTTCACGAGCGGGCGAAACACCTCCAGCATGAGGTCGAATTTCGGCTTGTCCCCTCCGTTCTCCTCAAACGCCTGCCAACTTTCCCCATAGGCGCGACCGCGAGTGAGGATGTTTCGGATCGTGTAGTTCTCGAACGTCTTCGAAGGAGAAATCGTCCAGCGCTCCGGGTTTCCCCACTGGGCGATCTTCAGACCACCGGGATCTCGAAGGAGCGCCTCCTCGTAGGCTTTCGGAGCTGTCTTGAAGAGCACGCCCTGGCCACCGACATTCGAACCGGACCCGGGAATGAACAACACGGTCGTCACGCCTGAAGCGAGCGCCCGGTCGAGCATCTGGTTGGCCGGGATGACCGCGGTGCTCGCTCGGATACCTGGGTTGGCCAGGTAAACGGTGTCGTTGATGTCGAACGTGCCTCCCACATGGCAGTGCAGATCGATCATGCCCGGCATGAGCCAGTTTTCGCCGACGTCCACCACGCGGAAGTCGTCGGGGATCTCCACCTCAGACTCGGGTCCCACCGCGAGAATCTTGCCGTCTTGGACGAGCAAAGCGCCGTGATTGACGAACTGCTGACCCTCGGGGGCTACGGTCAGGATCTTGTCGGACAAGATGGCCAGACCGGTTTCGGTCGGCTCGGATTCCTGGATTGCGGGCGTAAGGCCCAGGGCACAGGACAGGAAGGCTGAAATCACCACAGGCGGCTTTCCTCTTCGGCGGAGTAGACGTGCTGGCCTTCGATGTAAACGTGATCGATGGCGGCCCGCGGATCAGCGGGGTGACCGGTGATGATCAGGATGTCGGCGTCCTTGCCGACCTCCAGACTGCCCACCTGGTCGTCGATGAGTGCCGCTTTCGCGGGAACAATGGTCAAGCCGCGAACGGCTTGAAGAGCCCCGTCGTCGAATCCGTAGCGCGCGGCGAGCGCCGCCTGCAACTGGAGTTCCTCTTGGGGGATGACCGGTGAGTCGGTGTTGAATCCGACGTTGGTGTGGCCGAGCGATTGATAGCCGGCCGCCACGCCGCGCACGCCGAGTTCGACCGCCGCGGTGGCGCGTTGGAAACCAATCGAAGTCGTGTCGATCGAACGCGGGCCGACGATCGCCGGAACGTCGTACTCTTCGGCGATCGCGCCAGCTTTCCAGCCACCGATCGTTCCGTGGTCGATGAAGACACCAATCCCCAAGTCGCGCTTGACGAACAGGATGGTTGCCAGAACCACCTGATAGACCTGGGTGTGAGCCGAGATCCGAATTTCCTCGGACAACAGTGAGTGGAACACGTCCCACTGGGGGTCGCGCGGACCGGTTTGAGAACCATCGGCGGTCCGGCGCGCGTAGCTCATCCCCCGCCGGAGCGTGTTGCTCGTGTTCCAGTTCATGAACGACCGACTCGGGCTGATCACCCAGCGCTCGGGGTTGCCGGCCTGGGCCAGCTTCATGGAACCGGGGTTGCGGATTTCCATCTCCTCGTAGTGACCGAGGCCAGTCTTCAGCAGCACGCCCTGGCCGCCGATGTTCGTCGCCGATCCGGGGATGTACAGGACCGAAGTGACGCCACCCGCCAGCCCGCGAACCAGGGTGTCCTTGTTTGGTACGACGGACGCGGAAGCGCGGAGTCCCGGATTCGCCAGGTAGACCCCGTCGTTGAGATCGTTGGTGACGAACAGCGAAAGACCCGCCACGTGACAGTGCAGGTCGATCATGCCGGGCATGGCCCAGCGCGATCCGAGGTCGCGAACCTCATAGCCCTCGGGAACCTCCAGTTCGCCGCGCTCGCCGATCGCCTCGATGCGCCCATCGCGCATCAAGATCACGGCTTGATCGACGACCGCAGGGCCTTCGTCCGCACAAGTCAGAGCCTTCGCGCACAACAGCGCAACCCCCGGTGCTTCGGGAGCAACGGGCGTAGCTTCAGGAACCTGGGGGAGCAGCGCCGCGAACAGCGCCAGGCCAAGGGAAAGGGAGCTCATGGGGGTTTATCGAACCTCGCGACCGGCCACCCAAACACGCTGAACGTGCGTGGCCGGAAGCATCGGGCTTCCGTCTAGAAGGAGCACGTCACCGGAGAGCCCCTTGGCCAGGCGACCGACTTCGTCCTCAATCGCCAGGATTGAAGCCGCGTCCGCCGTCAGGGCGCGCATCGCACCGGAAGGGCTCATGCCTTCGACGACGGCGTAGGTTGCCATGCGGGGCAAATCCACGGCGCCCTCCTCGGCATTGGAACGGAACGCCACCGGAATGCCAGCGGATTGGAGATCGGCGTAGCGGTTGCGCACAGCGATGCCCTTGCCCGATTCGGTGATGTCGGTCGAGAGCAAGACACCGGAGACGCGTCCCTCTAGTTCGCCGGCTACCAGGTGAGCCTGGTCGGCTTCGAGCAACACCGGCTTGATCCCGGCTTCTTCGAAAGCCTCCACGCACTCGAGAATTTCGTCGGCGCGCTCGACTTGAACCAGGATCGCAGCCTCTCCGCGCATGGCGCGTCGGAACGGCTCGAGCTTCGGCTGAGCCTTCGGCGGCGCCGGCGGCCCGTCCTTCTTGGACTTACTGGCCTTGGTGCCTTTGTCTTCGTCTTCGTCCTCGTCACTCTCCGGAGCGACGAACCGAGCCTTGCGGCGGGCCATCGGGTACTCGCGAGAGTCGCGGAGAAGTTCGAACTCAATCTCGGCGCCGGCGTAGACCGCGGTGGCCTCGTAGCGAACTTCCTCGGCGTCCAGGATCAACTCGTCGAGCTTGCCCTCGAAGACAACCGCTCCACGATCCGCGTAGGCCTCGAGCTTCAGTTCGCCCTCTTCCCCGTATTCGCCGGTGACCTCGAGCAGGCGCCCGGAGAGCAGCGGTGAGCGTAGGTAGCCCTCGACGGTTCCATCCTCGTTCAGACGAATCTGAAGGCGAGCGGCGGGTTGGCCGTTCTCGTCCGATTCGGTCTCCGAGACCCAAATACCGGTGAGCGGGTCGGGGTCGAGTTCCTTGGACTTCTTCTTTTTCTTCTTACCGTCGTCCTCGTCTTCCTCGGCGTCCTCGTCCTCTTCCTCCTCTTCTTCGACGGGCAAACGGAACTCGGGGCGCGGCGGATCCGCGTCCTCGTTCTTCTCCTTCCACTCAGCCAGCTTGGTTTCGTATTCCGCCCATTTCTCGTCGTATTCGACCGCGGAGGAGAGCAGGTCACGAACGCGCTTCCCCGCTTGCAAGCGATCGCCGTTTCGCCAATCGGTGCGCAGCGCGGCAAGCGAGTCCACAACGAGGCCTTCGTCATCGCTGGCGGCTGGACGGTAGGCGAGGATCGGAGCGCCATCCGAGCTGCCTCCGCGCGGGTTCAGCATCACCGTTGTGACGCCCGCCTGAGCCACTTCGCGGTCGAGGCGATCCCCGGGTTCCACGATTCGGGTCAGGTCGAATTCAATCGACGGAACGCGACGCGAACCTTCCAGACCCAGCTGGCCCAAGGCGTCGATCATGCCGGGCATGGCCGCGAATCCACGAACGACCGGAGCTCCAGCGGGGCGACCGACGCGGCGACCGACTTCGGCGATTCGACCGTCGACGATCAGCACTTCACCGGGGGTCAACATCTCGCCGTCCCCGACGTGCAGCTCGTCGACCGAGAGCACCACCGAGTTGGTGCGAGCCCGGAGCGCCATGGCGCCGGATGCCTTGCTCTTGCGCTGGCCGACCGGCAACCAGCCGGTGTCGGCCTCGCTCTCGTCCGCTCCGCGGAAAGCATCCTCGGGCTTCCAGGCCGCCTGGCCATCGACGTAGGTCGCCATCAGGCTGGTGCTCGGTTCGAGCGGCGATCCCATGAAGACGACGAAGTCAGCGTCCTTGCCGGCCTTGAGGCTGCCCACACGATCCGCGACCCCGTAGATTTCGGCGGGAATGCGAGTGATTCCGGCCAAGGCGGAATCAGCGTCCAGGCCGCCGGCGATCGCCATCAGCGCCGCAAAGCGCAGGTCGCGAAGGCTCGAGCCCGAAGCCGGTGCAAGCGCCACCGCCACTCCGGCTTCGTGCAGGGTGGTCGGCGTTTCGAGGCTCGCGCGATCCCGGTCCGGATCTCCAAAGTCGATGCCGTTGCGGTTGGGGCGGAACGGAATCTCATAGATCACCGGTACGCCGGCTTCGGCGATGCGGTCGGCGAGGCTATCCGCGTAGTGGCCTCCGGAGATGACCAAGTCGAGGCCGCGTACCTTGGCGAAGGCCAAGGCGGCTGCAATCTCTTGACGCTCTACGGCGGTGATTCGCCACGGCACGCCGGCTTCCATCAACTCACCCAATTCGTCCGTGGCGCGCGGTCCATAGGCCGGCACGGGGACCTGATTCGCCACGCCGGCGAGCAATTCGCCCAGGGCCACTAGAGCGCCCATGGTCGTGCGCGGAAGTTGGGGTTCGGCCACGCCCAGGCCGACGTCCACCGTGGCGGGTACCGGGGGTTCCCAGTAGCCCGGCGTGTTGCGAGCTTCGGAGGAAATCGCTGAATGCACGGCTGCGTTTTCCACAAGCACGCGCTCTTCCCGGCCTTCCCCGGCCAGCTTGACCACCGCTCCGCGGCCCGCAATCAAGCGACCGCGCGCGGGGGTGACGTAGGCGCTGGTGACACCCGCTGCCAGGGACGAAGCGTTCGAACCATAAAAGTCGAACCCATCGAGCGCGGAGAGCTCGGGTGAGGCGGTCCGAGCCGGCGGAAGGCCTTCGGCCAGTCGGCTGTCGGCCGCCACGAAGCCAGGAACCAGAACCGCACTCGGACCGTAGTCGATTTCGACAGCACCGATCGGCACCTCTAGGTCGGTTCCGACCGCGACGATCTTGCCGTCTCGAACGATCATGGCGCCGTTCTCTAGGACGCCGGCCTCATCGACAGTGTGGATCTGGCCGGCACGGACGAACAGCGTCTCTGTAGGCGCCGTCTGGGTGAAGGCCAGGGAGCTGAGCAGCAGCGAAGCGGAAGCGAAGAGCATGGGCGAGTGGGTGGCTCGGCTCGAGCAGAGTGGGGAAACGTTTGGAAGCGGGGAGCGTTGGGCTTGGGGAGCGTCGGTGGCAGGAGCTCCGGGCCCGGCGTGCTCAACTCGCAGAGATGAGCTCGCAGCAAGCGTCGACTATTGCGCGCCGATGGGCGCCTTGCCCTCGAGCACGTATTCGTTGCGGACGTCTTCGGACCGGTCGTAGACGTGCTGGCCTTCGATGACCACGTGATCGATCCAGGTGCTCGACGACATCGGGTCGCCGGTCATCAGCAGCACGTTGCCGTGCATGCCCTTGGCGAGTTTGCCCACGTCTTCCCCAAGGCCGAGCATTTCGGCAGGCACCGTGGTGACGGCGTGGAAAGCTGCTTCAGGCTCCATCCCGCGCGCGATCGCACGTTGGGCCTGGAACCACAGCGAGTTCGTGTTCGTGTCGCCTGAGGCAATCGAGAAGGTGACTCCGGCCTCTGTGTAGACCTCCGGCAAGTCGATTTCGCGCTCTTCACCCGTGACCGGATCGGTCTCGATGTAGACGACGCCGTTGCGAAGGACGACCGGCATGCCGGATTCCGCGATCGCGGCTGCGGCCTTGTAGACCGGACCGGCAGCCACCAGAACGGTGCGGTCCGCGAAGCCATTCGCCGTGGCCAGGTCGATGGCGCGGTGCACATCGGAAGGCTGGGCGCAGTGAACAAAGGCCTTGTAGCGACCTTCGACGAGGTCGAGCAACGGCTCTTGCTTTTCGTCGATTGCCCCGCGCGGGATCAGCTCAAGTCCGTCGACCTTCCAAGCACTTCCACCCATGGCGCGGCCTTCGGCTTTTTCGCCCTCCATATCGCGACCCTGGAAGAGTGCTTCACGCTCGGCGTAGGCACCTCCGTCGCGCTTGTCCTGAACGATGCCCTCCAAATAGACGCGCAAGTCGCCGAAGGCATTGCGCAGCGTTTGAATCTGCGTTGCGTTCGACTTGCCGGCTTTAGGGGCGATCGACATGACCATTCCGTAGAGCGGCCGAACGGTCATCTCTTCGACGGTGATACCGGTCGGCTTGACAATTCTGCCGCGGGCACCGATCACGCAGAACGGGCCCTGCTGGACGTTGATGGTCGTGACGCCCCAGCGCAAGTAGTCCTCGAAGTCCACGTTGATCGGGTCGATCGAATCGCGCACGTCCAGGTACGGAGCCACGTCGAGGTTCTCGTTCGGGCGGTCCATCCCCTCGAAGGTGTAAGCCTCCACAAACCCGGGCATGGCCCAGTGATCCTTGGAGCCGAGCACCGGCGCATCCCAGGGCACTTCGACCTCGCTTTCCGCTCCGATCGCGGTGATGCGGCCGCCCTCCAGGACGATCACGCCGTTCTCGATCACTTGGCCAGGTTCGGTGACCAAATGACCCACCTTCAGAACCAGGGAGTCGCCGGTCGCCTGGGCGGCGGCCGTGCCGACGAGAACCGCGAGCCCGAGGGCGGCGCGGGAGGCGGAGAGAATGTCGAAGCTCATCTCGAGGGTGGCCCGGGTAGGGGCCGTCGGGGAGGGACGGAAAGTCGAAGTTTGGTGGACGCGCTCGCGGTCAGTTGTGCGAACGCGCTCGGGGAAAAGTTCAGCGGGGGTCGAGCACCAGCTCGCCGTTCAGCACGACGCCAATGACGCGAGCGTCGAGCGAAGTCGGGTTGCCGTTCCAAAGCGCGAGGTCCGCGTCTTTGCCGGTATCCAGCGAACCGACGCGATCGTCGACTCCCAGGAGCTGGGCGGGGACCAAGGTGGCCGCGGCCAGGGCCTTGTTGGGATCGAGTCCGGCGCGCGTGGCAAAACCGGGTTGCATGGCGAGACGCCGATCGGTGTCGCGCTCGCTTTGGCCGGAAAGAGCGAAGCGAATGCCGCGCTCATCTAGATCGTTGACGGTTTTCCAGGCAAAGAAGCCGCCGTCTGTACTTGAGCTTCCGTCGAAGGTGAACGGAGGCAAGACCACCGAAGCGCCCGAGCGCTCCAGCATGTCGAGTTCGCGCCAGGACTCCGCAGCGGAGGTCAGAATCAGTTCGGGAATCGCGAACTCCTCCTTGAGGTAGATCGCCGTGCGGATGTCTTGGGTCGCCGAAGCGCGCAGCAACAGCGGCAATTCGCCGCTTAGAACCGCGGCGAGCTGCTCGGAGCCCGGGAACGCGAGCTCGGCGTCTTCCTTGGCTCGCAGCGCGTCGTAGAACGTCTTGCGCGCCACCCACTCAACGCCCATGCGGGTTGTCGGTCGACGATTGAACAAGTCGGGCTGACCAAACGCGGGCCGGTTGCCAAGGGACGGCTCGGAGCCAAGCGTCCCCCACATCAGCGAATCTTTGGCCAACAGGCGCTCGGACACCAGGGGCTGGCCGCCGGTCTTGATCACCGCGCCAAGCCCGCCGATCACGTTGCGGCCAGGACCGGTTGCGAGCACCGTGGTCACACCGCCGTGCAACTCCCGTTGCCAGCGCGGCGAGAACAAGTTCAGCGCGTCGGCAATCGAGGCGTTGGGCATCGCCTCTGCGGTTTCCTCGACGGCGTCTTCACCAAGCGAAACGCGACACGCCAGATCGATCAGTCCGGGGGTGATCGAGTGAACGTGGAGATCGCCGGATCCGGCCGCTGCACCTGGAGTCACGGCCGTGATTTTTCCGTCCACGACGACGACTGAACCGCCCTCGAGAACGTCGCCCGAGACGGTGTGGATGTGATCGGCGGTCAAAGTCCAGGAGCGCTGAACTTCTTCTTGACCAGCGGGCACGACCGGCACAGCGGTCATGGAGGCGATCAGGATCGGAAGGGACGAGAGCATGAAAAGGTCCGGGGTTCGCGGGGCGGAGCCGGTGAGCGGAAGGCGGGGATTCGAATG
Source organism: uncultured Planctomycetaceae bacterium (assembly GCA_964619265.1). Taxonomy (GTDB): domain Bacteria; phylum Planctomycetota; class UBA1135; order UBA1135; genus CAZUCE01. Next base: position 111,381 of record CAZUCE010000007.1, on the reverse strand, counting down.
TCGAGGGGCGTCTGGGTCAGCGGTCCGACTCTGAGGTGTCGGTGACTCGGCGGTACTCTTGGACTCCGTCGACGAAGACGCTTTCGACGCGGCTGGTCAGCGAAAGCGGATCGCCGCTCCACAGGACGAAGTCGGCGTCGAGCCCAGGAGCCAGGCGCCCGACGCGGTCAGCCGCGAAGGAGAGCGCGGCCCCGTTGGCGAAGAAACCCCGCTCGATAGCCGGAGCTTCGGCTCCGGCCCGCAGGGCAGCTGCCGCCGGGAAGCGAAATTCGAGCGGATCGGACAGGCTGTACCCGAACGGTACGGCGCCTTGGGCGACGGCGGCGGTGGACTTGAGTGTGCGGCCGGAAGCGTCGGCTGCTCCGTAGCTCGGAAGCACGAGCGCCATGCCACTACCTTCGAATAGCTCGATCACCTCGCCGGCGAGGCTAGGCCCCACCAACATGCCGCGCAGGGAGTGCTCTCTGGCGAGCTCCAGCGCGCGTGTGATTTCGTGGCGATCGTCGACGCGAATGAAAGCCAGGCGCTTCGAGCTAGTGAGTTCGCCGTACACGCCTTCCCCAGCTTCGAGGCGCGAGCGCAGGCCCTCGACCATTCCGGAGTAGCCGGTCGGCTTGCTGCGGCCGCGGATCGCCGACGCTTGCATCGAGATCGCCAGGTGAGCGTCCTCTTGGAGCACGACGCCGTTGGTCTTGATCACGCCGGTGCGGCCGCCGACAACGGTGTTCGGTGTCGGTGCGAGAACCGCGGTGGTGATGCCGGCTTCGAGGGCGGCGCGCACGTTGGCACCGTGCCGATCGAATCCGTCCACCAAACGCGCTTCGGCCAGGAACGGCCGCGTGGTGTCGATCGTCTCGTCCGAGGGCAGGAGCCTCGAACTGACAGCCACAAGACCGGGGCTGACAAAGCCCGCATGCGCGTGGACGTGCATTCCATCGGGCACTTCGACCGCCCCGGCCGCGGCGACCTTGCCGTCGCGAACAACCAAGACTCCGTTGTCTACCCGCGTTCCGTCCCCGAGGACGAGAACGTCCGCGCGGACCGCGAAAGCCTGGGGGCTGGCCTGAGGGGTCGCCGGAGCGAAGCTCGATCCGGGTGCGCCCGTCGAACAGAGAGCGAGGGCGGCGATGGTGGTCAGGAACATGAGATCGGCGTGAGCGGGAACCGCTGGGTGAGTGGCCGTGTGGTCAGAATCGAAACGGTGGGAGCGTCGTCGCCGGTCGTCAGTTGGAAACGACCGGCGTACCCGCGATGTAAACCGCTTCCACCCGCGTGGTCGCGTCGAACGGCTCCCCGGAGAAGAGGATCAGGTCGGCCTGCTTGCCGACTTCGACTGCTCCAAGGCGGTCCGAGACATCCAGCAACCGGGCGGGCCCGACTGTGAGAGCGTGCAACGCGGCCTCGGGGGCGAGCCCGTGGCCCACCGACATCGCAGCGAGCAGCGGGAGATCGCGCGAACCAGAGGCGGAACGTCCGCCACCGCCTAGCAGCACTTCCACTCCGGCTTCATCCAGACGAGCAGCGAGATCGAATCCCCGATCACCCCATCGTCCGCCAGCGAAGCGCGCGTCGCCGCCCGCTCCATCCGGTCGCAGAAGAACCGGAACGCCCGCGCCTGCGAGCTGCTCCGTGAACAGGCCAGCTTCATCGCCGCCCACCAGAACCCAGCGCACGCGCGGTTGGGATTCGAAGCCGCGAATCAACTCGCGAATCTCCGCGGCCCGGCGCGCCTCGATAAACAGCGGAATCTCGCCGTCAGCCACGCGAGCGGCGACAGCCGCATCGCGGTCGAGTCGCGGAGCCCGCGGCTTGCGGTCCTCCTTGTACTTCTCTTCCTTGAAGTCCTTGCCGTCTTCTTCGGCCTCTTCGATTTCTTTGTCGCGCTTCTTCTTGGCCTTCTTGAAGTCCTTCTCGAGCTCTTCGCGCTTTTCCGCGATGCCCTCCTCCCACTTGGCGAGCTCGTGCTCGTACTTGGCCCAGGACTCGCTGTACTTGCCACCGGCGTCGACCATCGAAACCAGCCGCTCGGCCGCGTCGATGCGCTCGAACGCGTCGGAAGCTCCAATCGCAGCGCCAACGCCCGCATCGCCGTAGACGATTTCGGGCGCTTCATCGCCCAAAGACACCGAGCCGGGAGCGAGATTCGTGTGGAACAGCGTGCCGAGGCCGCCGACCTGAGCGGCTAGGCCGGCCTGCACCCGCACCGTGGTTACACCGGCGCGCGCCACTTCCTCGAAGAGGTGACGATTCGCGAACGGGTCCAGGGCATCGAGCGTCCGGGTTTGGGTGCTCGCCTGGCGGTCGTTCAGGGCCGTGGCGTTCAAGCCGAGTCCAGACCAGGCGTCCAAGAAGCCCGCGGTGACCACCGCGGCCTCGACCACCTCGGCGCCAGCCGGAACCGAGAGGTCCGTGCCGACAGCCAGGATCTCATCCCCGCGGACGAGGATCTGAGCGTTTTCGAGGACGTGGCCCGGACGAACGTGCAGGCGGCCGGCCTGGACGACGAAGGTCGCCGGGGCGGCTGCCGGCTGCGCCGAAGCGGATTCGGCGTCAGGTTCGGACTGTCCGTCTTGGGGGGGAGCACCCAAGGGGTTCGGGGTCGCGGCGAACAGGGTCGTTCCCAGGGCGATCGCGGCCAGGCCGGTGCACACGGGAAGCGGAGACGTGGGGAGGGAAGCGCGGAGCCTCATCGTGGGTCGAAGCGGACCTCGAGTTCGGCGGTAGGGGTGGAACCCGGGCATCCGGCGAGGAACCTCCGTGGGCCGAAGCGGCCCGGAAGGGCCGCCGCGGACAGCGGGGTCTCACGTTTTGATCTGCGCGGATGGGGGTCCGCGCGGACGTCCGGGGGGAAGTTGGGAAGCATCGCTGCCTTGAGCCTGGCGGCGAGCGAGCGCGGATACGGAGGCTTCTCGGTTTCATTCCCTGCGATTTGCCCGAAATCGGGAAAGAACTTTGATGGACACCCTTTGGAAGCAACCCAGGGACCACCCGACCCGCCGTGAACGAATCGCATCGAAGGCCCTGCCCTGCCGCTCCGTGCCATCCATTTAGGTTCCATCTAAACCCCATTTACCTGGCCGATCACGCCAAATGGCCCGGTTACCACTTTTTTGAAGAACTCTTCGTTCGGTCCCGCCCCTTCCCGACGCTGCTCAGTCGATCGTGACTCCGGAATCGTCCACTTTGCACCCGCTTCTGCTCCAGCCGAGTTTCTGGAGGGAGCGTCTCGGAACCCTGGCTCGGACTCCGCGCCAGCTGCTTGTCTTCCCGCGAGCCGACCTGGCTTGGCCGGGGGTACGAGCGGAAGAGGTCTGGGTTCGAGCCCACGACGGAGTCCGCCTGAGGGCGCTGGTCGGGTATTCGGAGCTGCCGACGCCTCGACCCCACCTGCGCCTTTCGCTGGTGGACCCCGCGGGCGAGCAGCCTCACTTCGACTGGGACCAGGTCCGCGAGGGTGGCGTCCAGGCGCTTTTCTTACGCCCGGACTCCCGCAAGCTTGAGGACCGCGTCCTCGACTTGGTGCGGGTGGCGGGAGCCGCCCGCGACCTGGCTGGCCTCGAGACTCCCCGGACCGAGCTCGAAACCGACGCCTACGGTGTGGATCGGGACGAGTTTCGAATCGCTCGCCAGCTCTTCGACCAAGGCTGGGCGCACCGCTGACAGCCCAGCCCGAGGGCCAAGGACGAAACCCCCAAGGTGGGGGCCGCCCGGACCGGAGAGCCCGGCCGAGCGCTTAGACTCATCGCCCCATGGGCGTCCCGATCGACGAACGAGAGCTCCGCGCCTTGACGGCTCGAGTGACCAACAGGCTGCTGGCCCGCGGAACCCCTGCGGCCGGACCAGGAGTTCCTACCGCGGCTGTACACGTCAGCGTGGACGGCGCGCGTCCGGGCATCAGGGGCGCGGGTGGCGCCAGCCTGCCGGCCTCGACCGCCGCGCCGACGCCGCTTGAGGCCGAGGAAACTTGGTTGCGCTCGCGGGACGCCGATCGAACCTCGGCGGCCGCCGGCCTTGGACCTTTCCGGGTTGCTGTCGCCTGCGATCACGGGGGGTACGACGGCAAGCCCCAGGTGCTCGCTTGGCTGGCCCGCCACGGCCACGCCGCCCTCGACCTCGGCACCCACGACGCAAACCCTGTCGACTATCCGGTGTTCGCCGAACGCGCGGCCCGCGAGGTCCAAAGCGGACGCTGCGACCTGGCCGTCGTGCTCGACGGCGCAGGCGTTGGCTCGGCCATGGCAGCCTCCCGCCTCGAGGGCGTTCGCGCCGCGAACGGAAGCACCGTTCAGCTCGCCCGCAACGCGCGCGAGCACAACTACGCCAATGTCCTGACCCTCGGCACGCGCTTGCTGGACGCGGACCAGATCGACGCCGTCCTCGCCGCCTTCTTCGAAACGCCTTGGGGCGAAGCGCGGCACGGCCGTCGCGTCGCTTTGATCGAGGCCCTGCGCAGTTCCTCATGACCCCTCCCCCCTCCCCCGCCGGCCTCGACGCGGCGCGTCTCGAAGCGCTCCTGTTTGAGATCGGCCGCCAGATCGTCGAACACGGCACCGCCGATGTCTCGGCCTTCGGCGAGGAAGCCTGCCGCACCCTGTCGATTGAAATTTGCTCTGACGGCCTCGCTCGCGCGGTGGACGCCGGCGCCTGCCGACTCGGACTTCCCGCGGGGCGTAGCGCACCGGACAGCGAACTCGCAAGCTACATCGATCACACCCTGCTCAAACCCGGCGCCACGCTCCGTCAAATCGAACAGCTGTGCTCGGAAGCCGCGCAGCACAAGTTCGCTTCGGTGTGCGTGAACGGAGTTTGGGTGCGGCGTAGCGCCGAACTCCTGGCTTCCTCCGGTGTAGCGGTCTGCACCGTGGTCGGCTTCCCGCTCGGCGCTAGCGTGCCGGAAGTCAAAGCCTTTGAGGCCCGCCGCGCGATCGCCGACGGCGCGCGGGAGATTGACATGGTGCTTTCGGTCGGCGCCCTCAAGTCAGGCGAACGCGATTTCTGCTTGACCGACATCGCCACCGTCGCCGAAGTCTGCCGCGATGGCGGCGCCGTGCTCAAAGTGATCCTCGAGACGTGCCTTCTCACCGACGAAGAAAAGGTCGTTGCGTGCCAGCTTGCCAAGCGCGCCGGCGCGAACTTCGTCAAGACTTCCACCGGCTTCTCGACCGGCGGTGCCACCGCCGCAGACGTAGCCCTCATGCGCCGCACCGTCGGAGAAGTCATGGGCGTAAAAGCCTCGGGCGGCGTGCGTGATGACCTGGATGCGCGCTCGATGATTGCGGCTGGCGCCACGCGACTGGGCGCTTCGGCTTCGGTCGCCATCGTGGGAGCCAGCAGCGGCCCAAGCGACGGTTACTAGCCCGCGACAGCCTGCCTGCGCGGCAAATGCCAAGGAGCCCGCTCGCCTCCGAAGACTCGGAGGCGAGCGGGCTCCTGATTTTTGCGAACCGCAGTCCGATCAGCGCGAGAAGCGCGCCTTCAAAGCGGTGAACCTGGTGATGAGTCCGTCGATCTGATTGCCGAGGTAGCCCTCGCTATGGGTCTTCTGCAACTTGCGAAGGGAACTGAGAATCTTGTCGCAGTCCTTCTCACTGCTCGGCTCGTCACCGGACATCAGCTTAGCGAGCGCCTTTTGGCCCTTGAGGACCTTCTTGACATCGCCGTCGCTGTCGAGGAACGCAACCTTCTCCTGGAATTCCTCGAGGCGCTCGTGACCTTCGAGGGCGCCGGAGAGCCGTTCAGCCACGTCCAGTGCACCCTGGAAGTTGCCTTCGTCTGCGAACGAAAAGAACTGCTCCAGGCGCGCGTCGCGTGAGGCTTCCAGGTCGGCGAGGATCTCCGCCGCCATCTCTCCGCTATCGAGGGCGTACTCGTTCGCCTTTTCGAGGGCCTTGCCCAGGTCGCCGCGCTGGAACGCTTTTGCGATCGAGCTAGCGCCTTTCGGCCACTCGTAGATCGGTTTGCTAAGCGTCCCGGTCAAATGCCGTTCGATGATCCTATCGCTCAACTCAGCCGGCTTCCCCGACCACACGATCTTGCCTGAAGCATCGATCAACCCGGCGCTCGGGTAGCCCGAAACGCGCAGTGCGCTCATCAAGGGAGAAGCATCGACGTACGCGTAGGGGTAGCGCGCGCCTTTGTCTTCGATCCACTTCTCTGTGTCTTGCCTGCCTTCATCGGTCACGCCGATGATGCTCAGGCCCTTGCCCCCAAACTCCTCCTGGAGTTTGTTGAGGTGTTGGACCTGACTCGCGCAGTCGCTTCACCAATAGGCGAACAGTTCGACTAGGACCAGTCGACCAGTGAAGTCGTCGAAACTCTCGGCTTCGGTCTGGGCCAAATCTTTGAACTTGATGTTCGGGAACGGCGCGCCGACCTGGGCCTGCGCTAGCGTTCCCAGCATCACAGAGGCGAACAGGCCTCCGGCGAATTGGGTTAGAGCTCTCATTATGGAAGAAAAGGGGTGGCGGAGGCCGCTGCGCGAACGGCGGGCAGCTCGCAATGGGGGCGAGCCTAGCACGCCTGGACATGTCCGGGAGGCGAGTCGGCACCGGCACGCTTGCGCCGGAGACTCCGTGAAACGAAACTGCGCCTTGTATGTCCGAGATGAATTTCCCCACTCGTAACACGTCCCAAGGGTCTGCTTCGCGGACCCCTCCAGCACCTGGATCCTCCATGCAAGCTCCAAGTTTCCCAAGCACGGACTCGAGCGGAGAGGAGTCCATCGGGCGCCGTCCCGTGCAATCGAATTTGATTCGAGCCACCCTGGCCCTCTGCGCACTGTGCTGTGCAGTCAGCTGCACAAACCTCCCGGTCTATTCCACCGAGATCGGAAACGTCACCGCCCATGCGGACGATCCGGAAAGCGCAGCCGACCTCGCACGCCGGGGCTGGCAAGCCCGCGAAGCGGTGACCAAACTCCTTCCCGGTTCGACGCGGGAAGACCTGGTGCTGGTCGAACGCAGACCGGACCAAATGCCTGGTCCGTTTGCGCACGGCTACACCGAGACGCCATCGTTTGGTGCGCTCCGCTCGGGTTCCGGGCGCCGCATCTTCTTGCGCGACACGGCGGCGCCAGCGGTTCTGACCCACGAATTGGTTCACGCTTCGCTTGGCGCGCAGTGGAGAGCCCTACCCCCGGTCCTCGAAGAAGGTCTCGCTGATCACCTCGCGTTCGTGATTCATCCTGACTCCTACTTGCAAGTTGAACGCTGGCAGGCCGCACTGTGGCGAGAGTTCGATGTGCAAGTCGAGCATGTCCTCGCAATCGGCGAGTCGCGTGAGGCGGGCTCGTTCACCTTGCGTCTGAGTCCGGGGCCAACGCCCGCTCCGTTCGACGCGGCGACCGCACTCGAACTCAGCGCCTCCCAAGCCTTCTCCCCGGAAACGGCCGCCCTCGGCAATCGCTTCTACGGACTCGGCTTCGCGATGGTGGAACGGCTTGTGGAGCGCATCGGTCTCGATGGCCTGCACCACTTCACCTTCAACGCGAGCCAGGTGCGAACCTACCTGCTCCCCGGCGATGTCATCGACCTCCTGGGAGGCGGTGAAGACCTCTTGCCGCGCGCTTGGCTCGAGCGGCGCTTGGAGCTGGCCCTCCAAGCTAGCTTGCTCGACTTTCCCGAACTGCGTGACCTGGTCGCCGATCGCTATGCGCGTGCCCTCGCGCTCGATGCGGACCTGGAGCCGGCTGAGTTCGCGACCTCCCTTTCCCTGCGCTTTTCGGTCGACGACCGCGCCTGGACGAGCTGGCGCGACCTCCCTGGCTATGAGTCATTGATCCAGCGCCTCGAACGTCGCAACTAAAACCCGATCTGCAGGGAAAAACCCGCCAGGGCTGCAGGATCCAGCTCGATATCGCCCAAGCTCTCGTCCGCAGAGTCAAAAAATCCGATGCTCCGATAGGGAACCGCTCCGACGTAGAAGTCGAGCCGGCGATTCGGAAAGCCCCCGGGTTCGCTGGCCCAGTTCAAACGCACGCCGGTACGAAGCACGACAGACTCGTCTTCCACCGAACCGTCTACGAGCAGCTGAGGACCTTCGTCCCCGAGCCGGTAGTTCCGGTTTTCGTACAACGCGGAGAAGTAGCCGCGAGCGTTCGTCGCCAGATCGACCTCGAGCTCCAAACCTGCGCCAGGCGTGCGGAGACGCAGACCGTCACGAATCTGCCAATCGACGCCGATCACCGGGACGATCGTGAAGTCGCCGGACAAGTCGTATTGGACCAGACCGCCAAAATTCCAAATCAGGTCCTCGCCACCACGAACGCGCCAGCCGCCGATGACCTGGTAGCTGAGCGAGTCGCCGAAGTCAGCGCTGGTCTCCGTACCGCTCCGCAGGTTGACGATGCCGGCAAACCCGTTCGAGCGCCCCTCCATCGGAGAAACGTAGGTGTAGGAGATCTGGTTTTGGGCCAGGTCTTCAATCGGCTTCTCGGAACCACCGGCCAGGGGCGCGTCGCCCGAAAAATCGTAGACCGAAAATTCGTAGCCGTAGCGCAAGCGCTGAAAGCTGCCGCCTGCCCCGAAGCGCTGCCAGCCGCCGCCGAGCCCAAAGCGCGTCGAGTTGACCTCGTTCGCGTCGGTTCCATCAACATCGGCGTCGAAGGCAGCCTCTACGCGGCTATCCACGAACATCGTCCAACCGCTCGGCGGCGGACCCCAGCCGATGGGCTCGGCGCCTTCGCCCGGGGGCCAGTCCCGGCGGACATCTTCAAGCGATCCACTGCCGACCAGGGTGTCGCGCAGGTGGTCCAGGTTTTCGGTCCCGGAGGGCGGCTCGAAAAGCGGTCCGACCGGGCCGATCAAGCCGGTGCCCCCGTCGGCATCGTGCTGGGCCGAGGCCACCACCTGGCCGAGGACGAGCGCCACAGCGGCGCCTAGCGCGTGCTTTCGAGCGGGGTTCTTCGGTCGTGTGGGCCCCGGGCAGGCCTGTGCGAGGTTCGTGCGCATCGGGCGGACGGTATCACGCTTGCGCAAAGCGCGGCAGCACGGCCTCGAGCAGGTCCCCAAACCGCGCCGCGGCCTGCCGTCCGACCTCGAGGACTTCGGCATGGCTCAGAGCCGCCGCGGTGATCCCGGCTGCGTGATTGGTGATGCAGGAAAGCCCCGCCACGGCCATTCCCTCGGCCTGGGCCGCGACTCCCTCCAGGACCGTGCTCATGCCCACCGCATCCCCGCCGAACTCGCGCAGGAACCGGACCTCGGCCGGGGTCTCGTAGCTGGGCCCCGGGACGGCGACGTAGACGCCGCGCTGGATCGCGATCCCGCGCTCCTCGGCTACCGAATCGATCGCTTCGCCCAACCCGGCCTCCGTCGCCCACGGATTTCCCGCGCCACCCTCGCCCGGCAGCAGGGGCGAGCCCCCCTGGCGATTCACGTGGTCGGTGATCCGCATCAGGGTGCCCGGCTCCCATTCCGAACGCAACCCACCGGCCGCGTTGGTGAACAGCGCTGCCCGAACGCCAAGCCGAGCTACCGCCCGGACCCCAAGCGTCAACTCAAACGGCGACAGCCCCTCGTACAGATGCACGCGGCCTTGCGCGCAGAGGATGCGGACGCCGTCCAGTGTGCCGGCGACGAAGCGACCGGCATGCCCGGGAACCGAACTGCGGGGCAAGCCTTCCACATCCGCGTAGGAACACTCGACTCGATCCTCGAGCCGGTCCGCGAAACCCCCAAGGCCCGATCCCAAGACGCACAAAACTTCGGCCGATAGGCCAGCTTCGCGGAGATTCGAAGCGACCGATTCGATCCGTCGCTGCCACAACTGAACCGGCTCAGTCACACGAACACTCCCGCCACGGTTGCGGTCATCCACGACGCGAACGCTCCGCCGAGCATCGCGCGCAAGGCCAGTCGCGAAAGGTCCCGGCGGCGTTCGGGCGCGAGTGCGCCGATTCCGCCCAGTTGAATTCCAATCGAGGCAAAGTTCGCGAAGCCGCACAGGGCGTAGGCCGCCATCTTGGCCGTGCGCTCCGAGGCAAATTGCACACCTTCGCCACCGATCAGGCCGCGCAGATCATTGAACGCCACGAATTCGTTCACAGCGACCTTGGTTCCAAGCAGCGAGCCCATCAGCTGGCAGTCGCTCCAGCCGTCTACACCCATCAGCCACGCTACCGGCGCAAACACCCAGCCGAACAGGACCGAGAGCGACAGCTCGCGTTCGAGATCCAAGACACCCGACAGCGCACCTAGCGGCCAGTCGACCAGCGCGACCAGGCCCATGAACGCGATCAGCATGGCGATCACGTTGAGCCACAGGGAAAGACCTTCGGTCGTGCCTTTCGCAGCTGCCTCGATCACGTTGTCCGCGTGACGCTCGATGCGCAGCTCGGGCTTCCCGCCGGTTTCCGAGTCCTCGGTCTCGGGCACCAGGATCTTCGCGATCAGAAACGCCGCAGGCGCGCTCATCACCGAGGCGGTCAGCAGGTGCGGACCGATTTCCTGGCCCAGAAAGCCCATGTAAACCGCCAGAACCGAGCCTGCGATCGTCGCGAAACCACCGCACATCAGAGCATTGAGCTCCGATTTGGTCATCTTGGACAGGTAAGGCCGCACCACCAGCGGCGCCTCGGTCTGCCCGACGAATACGTTGGCCGCCACCGCCATCGCCTCCGCTCCGGAAACGCCCATCGCCAGGGACATGACCCGCGCTAACAGATAGACGAGCACCTGCATCACGCCCAGGTGATAGAGGATCCCCATCAGGGCCGAAAAGAACAGAATCGCCGCCAGCCCGGTCCCGGCGAAGGCGAATACGAAGGCCGAGTCCGGACCGAACACTTCGGCCATCTTTCCGAAGTCGGCGAGTGGACCGAAGACGAGCTTGGCGCCCGGCTCGGCCATCGAGATCAGCTTCGTGACGAAGCCCGCCAACCCCTCGAACACCCGTCTCCCCATCCCTGTGCCGAGGATCCAAGCCGCCAGAGCGAATTGCATCCCGATTCCAACCAGCACCACGCGCCAGGGGAATCGCGACCGCTCGGTGGAAAGACACCAAGCGACAAAGCAGAAGAACAGAAGTCCGAGGAGGGCGCGGGGAAGTTCCATGGGGGGGCGAGGCATGATACGCGCCAGCCACCGATTGAGCGTTGACCCCGAACCGACCGCGAGGGTCCGGGGCCATTCCGGACCGTCCTACCAGATCCGAATTCGATCTTCTGGCGCGATGTACATCGCATCGTCCGGCTGCACGTCGAAGGCCTCGTACCAGGCGTCCATGTTGGCAACGATGCCATTGACCCGGTACCGCTCCGGTGAGTGACTGTCGGACTTCAGGCGCGAGATCAGCGAGTCTTCCCGGTTCTTGGCACACCACACCTGGGCCCAGGCCAAGAAGAAGCGCTGGTCCCCGGTGAGACCCTCAAGGACCGGAGCCTCCTGATCGCCCAAAGCCGTGCGGTAGGCGCGGTAGGCAAGCGAAAGACCGCCCAAGTCCCCGATGTTCTCTCCGAGAGTGAACCGCCCGTCGACGAAGTGGCCCGGCACCGGCTGGAACGAGTTGTAGAGATCCACCAGCGCGTCACCCCGCAGGTCGAACGCCTTCCGGTCCGCTTCGCTCCACCAGTTTCGCTGGACGCCGAGCGCGTCCGACTTGGAGCCCTGGTCGTCGAAGCCGTGTCCCATCTCGTGGCCAATCACGCCGCCGATACCTCCGTAGTTGACCGCCAGGTCCGCCGCCGGATCGAAGAACGGAGGTTGGAGAATTGCGGCCGGGAACACAATTTCGTTGAAGGACGAGTTGTAGTACGCGTTCACCGTTTGGGGCGTCATCCCCCATTCCTCGCGATCGGTCGGCTCACCCAGGCGACCCAGCATGTCGGTGTACTCGTAAGCGCGCACGCTTTCGGCATTCGCGAACAGGTCGTCCGCCACGATCTCGATCGAGCTCAAATCCTCCCAAACGTCGGGGTACCCGACCTTCGGGCGAAACGCCTCAAGCTTGGCACGAGCCTGCTCTTTGGTCTCCTCGGTCATCCAGTCGAGGCTGTCGATGCTCTGGGCCAGTGCGTCGCGCAGGTTCTCAACCAGCTGGTTCATCTGCTCCTTGGAAGACTCGGGGAAGTAGCGCTGGACGTAGATTTGTCCGATCGCCTCGCCCAGTCCACCGCGGCCTCCGACGCGCGCCACGCCGCGTTCCCAGCGCTCGCGCTGGGTCGGCGTTCCATTCACCACTGTGCCGAAGAAACTGAAGCGCTCGCTGTCGATCTCGGTGGACAGCAGCCCAGCGTTGTTCGAAACCAGGTGGAAGGTCAGGTAGGACTTCCAGTCCTCCAGCTCGACCTCCCCGACCAACTGGATCATGCGCGTCAACGCATCGGGATAGGAGACATTCAGGTCTTCAAGAGCCGTCACGCCGCCGGCGGCGAAATATCCATCCCAATCCAGACCCGGATAGGCCTCCAGGAATTCTGCGTAGCTCATCGGGTTGAACGTCAGGTCGCGGTTGCGGCGACGGCGACGATCCCAAAGGACCTTCGCGATCTTCGATTCGACCGCGATCACCGCGTCCGCACGATCCTCAACCTGATCGAGCCCCGCGAACCCCAGCATCCGCCCCACGTGGACGCGGTACTCCGCCAGAATCTCCTGGAACTTCTCGGTGTCCTCCAAATAGTAGTCACGGTCGGGCAGGCTGATGCCTCCCAGGGAAAGGCTCAACTGGTGGCGATCGGGATTGCTGCGGTCTGCACCCACCCAAAACGGGAACGGGCTCGACGTGGATTCGAGGCTCGCACGGCCGAATGCCGTGATCAGGTCGTCCAAGCTCGCGATCGCTGCGATGCGCTCCAGACCCGGGCTCAAGGGCTCGATCCCCTTGGCGTCGAGCGCCGCGACGTCCATGTAGCTCGCGTAGTAGTCGCCGATCTTCTGTTCGATGCTGCCCGGCGCCGGGTCCGAACTCGCGCAGTCGTCGATGATGGCACGCACCCGTTCGTCGGATCGTTCGGCCAGTGTCGTGAACGCCCCGTACCGGCCGCGGTCCTCGGGAATCTCAAAGGTGTCCAACCACGTCCCGCTCGCGTGCCGGAAAAAGTCATCGCCCGGCTTCGTCGAGGCGTCGCGTCGCGTGAGATCCACACCAAAGCTGCCCAGCTCCGGAAGCGGCGTCTCGTCCTCGAAAACCGAAGGGGTGGCGCCGTTTGTGAGCAGGATGCCGAGTGCAAGCGAGGAGACGAATTCGAGCTGAATCATGGGGCCTGTGGGAGGGGTCCGGAATAGAGGAAAAGGAAGCGGCATCGAGTGGATCCGCGCAGCTCCAGCCTGTCAATCACCGGAGGTGACCGGGACGCCTGGATGCCCTCCAGGCCGAAAAAAAATGGACAACCCGTGCTCGGAGGCCAACTCGACTGCGGACAAGGCGAGCGCCTTGCCGCCCACGCGGACCGGATCGCCCCCAGGCGCGGGCTCGCCGGGAAGCGGCCGTCCCGAGTCACCTAGGCCGCACAGATCGTGATGCCCCCAAGTGCCTCAGAGACTCCCCGTGTACTCATCCATGAAGCTTCTCGAGCCTCGGCTCAAGACTCGAAGCGGTAGAGCCCAGCTCGTCCAAGCCGGGCGCGGGCGGCTTCGACGCCGCGACCAGCTCGTGAGTGAATCTCGACCAGCGGTTGCCCTGCCTGAACCTCGGAACCGGGCTCGGCGAGCCACACCAGGCCCACCGCGAAGTCGATGGAGTCGCCTGGCAGCACGCGCCCGCCACCGAGTTCGGTGACCGCGGCGCCCACTTCGCGCAGGTCTTCGAAAACGAGCCGCCCCGATTGCTGCGCTTCAAGGATTTGAACATCTGCTCGCTCGAAGCTGCGGGCCGGATCCGAGACGAACTTTGGGTCTCCGCCCTGCGCTTCGACACCGCGGCGAAAGACGTCCAAGGCTGAACCGTCGTCGAGGACCGATTCGATGCGTCGTCGCGCGGCGCCTAGATCCGGTGCCAGCTTGGAAAGTTCCAGGAGATCTCCGCCGAGCTCGACCACCAGCTCCCGCAGGTCCGCCGGCCCTTCGCCCCGCAGACAGTCGATCGACTCGCGAACTTCGAGCGCGTGCCCGATGGCACGCCCTAGCGGGCGGTCCATCGGGTGCAGGTTCGCGCGGGCGGCGAGGCCGAAGCCTTGGCACAACCGAACCATGGTCGCGGCGAGCTCGCTGGCGCGCTCAGGCTCGGGCAGGAACGCGCCACTGCCGTGTTTCACGTCGAGCACCAGGGCTTCCAGCCCCTCGGCGAGCTTCTTCGAGACGATCGAACTGGCGATCAGAGGGATCGACTCGACGGTCGCGGTGGCGTCGCGCAGGGCGTAGAGGCGTTTGTCTGCGGGCACCAGGCGATCGGTCTGCGCGGCGATGAAGTAGCCCCCGACGTCGAGACAGCGCTGCAGCTCGGGCGGATCCAGTTCGGTTCGCAATCCAGGAATCGCCTCGAGCTTGTCGAGGGTGCCGCCGGTGTGGCCAAGACCACGCCCCGAGATCATCGGAACGCAGGCGCCGCAGGCCGCCAGCGCCGGAGCCAGCGGTAGCGAAGCCTTGTCGCCCACCCCGCCGGTCGAGTGCTTGTCGACCTTGGGTCGTCCGCCGCCGTTCAGTTCGAGGCGATCTCCAGAATTCAGCATCGAGCGCGTCCAGGCCACCAACTCGCCCTCGTCCAAGCCGCGCAGCACCACCGTCATCAACAGTGCCGCCGCCTGGGGCGCCAGGCTCGCGTCGCGTGCGAAGGCGCAGAGAAAGTCCTCGATCTGCCCTTCGGACAGCCGTCCACCATCACGCTTGCACGCGATGGCCTCGCGCGGATCGAACCGGGCCGGCCCGCTCAAGACGGTTGGATCCGGTTCGCGAACGACTGACCGGGCCCGCCGGGTTTCAACCCGAACAGTTCTTCGAGCGTCGCCCCCACGTCGGCAAACGACTGGCGTGTCCCGAGGTCGACTCCCTTGGCGAGCCGCTTTCCGTAGGCGATCAGCGGAACGTACTCCCGCGTGTGGTCGGTGGTTGCGGTGTGCGTGGGGTCGTTGCCGTGGTCAGCGGTGAGCAAGACAACGTCATTCTCCCGCAAGCGGCCCTCGAGCTCGCGCAGATCCTCGTCGAATTCCTCGATGGCGCGCCGGTAGCCCACCGGGTCGCGCCGATGCCCGTACAACATGTCGAAGTCGACCAGATTGACGAATACCAGGCCCCGATCCAGCTCGTTAGCCAGCTGGCGCGTGTGCGCCATGCCGTCGCGGTTGCCCTCGGTGTGAACCGGACGCGAAACGCCCGCTCCGGCGAAGATGTCCTCGATCTTTCCGACGCCCACCGTAGGAACTCCGGCGGCTTGGAGGCGATCGAGACTCGTTTCGCAAGATGGCTGGAGCGAAAAGTCCCGGCGGTTGTAGGTGCGTTGATAGGCGCCCTCCTCGCCCACGAACGGCCGCGCGATCACGCGACCGACCCCGTAGGGATCCAGCACGTCGCGGGCAATTTGGCAGACCTCCAAGAGCCGCTCGAGCCCAAAGCGTTCCTCGTGGGCAGCCACCTGGAACACCGAATCCGCGCTCGTGTACACGATCGGTAAGCCACGGCGAACGTGCTCGGCCCCGAGCCGCTCGAGGATCTCGGTGCCCGAGGCGACCTCGTTGCCGAGAAAACCACTTAGCCCCGCGCGCTGGCGGATCGGTTCGAGGATCTGCTCGGGAAATCCCTTCGGGAAGGTCGGGAATTCGCGCTCGAGCACGCAGCCCATCAACTCCCAGTGTCCGGTCGAAGTGTCCTTGCCCGGGGAGCGCTCTGCGAGTCGCGCGAACGAGCCCTCCGGCGCGGCGCTGGCCGGAAACGCGTCGACGCCGGCGATGCAACCCAGCCCGAGCTCCGTCAACCTCGGTGCATTCGGAGCCCCAGCGGCTTGGCACAAATGATCGAGCGTGTGAGCCCCTGCATCCCCGAACCGCTCGGCATCCGGCAACGCGCCGACACCAAGCGAGTCGAGCACGATCAGAAAAACGCGCCGGTCTTCGAACGAGTGGTTCAAAACAAGGGGGTCAATGGGTCTCCAGATAGCGCTTGTGGCAAGCGATGCAGCTGCCATCCATGCGCGAATAAGCCAGGTGGAAGCCGTCCGCGTCACCCGCCCGCGCTGCGGCGGCCGCGGCGGTCGCAGCCGCTTCGAGCTCGGCCCGCCAACGGTGCCAGGGTTCTGGGTCGCGCACGAAGTCCTCGCGATCGGGATAGCCCATCATCAACTCGCTGGCCGCCAGCTGAGCCATCCCCTCGGCCGTTTCAGCCAGTTGTTCGTATCGATCGCGATTCCGCAGGAACGGCTCGATGCCCCGGTGAGCCGCGTTGAGCTCGACCATGCGATTCAGCATCGACAGATCCCGGTCGGTCGCGCTTCCCGGTGCATCGGGCCGGCCGCAGCCGCCCGAGGCGATTCCGGCCAAAGCGGCGATCCCGGCCAACAGAGGAGCTGTCGCTCGGGCACCAGCTTGGGTCACCGGATCAGTCCTTTTTGACGGCACCGCGAATCATGGTCTCGATCTTCTCTTCCATGTCGTCGGTCCATTCGTCGCCGAAGTCTCGGGCGAGCAGGTCGCGCTCGGAGAACTCCCAGCGGCCGGAGCGGGGGTCGAAGTCGAACTGGTAGTCGTGCTCGGAGCCGTCGTCCTCGGTAACCATGACCAAAACGATGTTGTTGGGCTCGTCGAGCTCAAGTCGAAACTCTGCCACGGGTGGAGTGCTGGGAGGGGGACTGTCGGGGGGCCCGGCGGAAGGCTCCGCCGCATGGCCAAGTGAGCCGGACAGGATACAACTCACGTCCCGAGTCGGGTGCCCGCCAAGTTCCCCGCCGAGATAGGAATGCCCGCTCACGTCCCCCGCCCCCTGGAAAGTCCGCGTTGGCGGCGCCTCGCCCCGCTGCTGGATTCCCCTCCCGACGGCGCAAGCCAGCGACGCTGCGAACGTGCTCTGCTAAGAGCCACGCCGACTTCGGACTTGCCCCTGGGGCTCCTTCCGGGGGGACATCCGGTCCGCAACCTTGCGGGAGCCCGCGCCTTTCTCATGCTGCTCGATGAGGCTTCGAGGTTGACAGAGGAGTCCTTGCGCGAGTCGCGCCTCCTGCGGCTCGGTGCAAGCTTGACCTCGGTGAGCTCGGCCCCGGACAGCGCGCTGGCTCGCTCGATGACGGCTTCTCTCGGCCCGCGCGGCTTCGAGCTCGACTGGCTGGCCACGGCCTTGGCCGCCCGCCGCAACGAATCTTCGCGTGCGACGTTTTTGACCCGCCGTGAACTCGGAGATCACGGGCTCGCCATCTCTGGCCGAGCGCCGCTGGCCCTCGCCCGAGCCGGTGGGAACGCTTCCGAGCGGGCCCGTGTGCAAAGCGACGCCTTGGCACAAGCAGCTGCACTTGGACGCGAACTGGCAAGGCTGCTCTCCGGCTGGAACCGAGGTTGCCTGTTTCTAGCGCTCGAGGACCTAAACAGACATTCTGTCCCCGCAACAGTCCTCGCGAACTCGCCGCCGCCCATCGAACTCAAGCCCGTGGTGCTCGAACACATCGCCTGGTTGCGCGGGTTGCTCCTCAAGTCTCGCGGCCTCGGCCGGGGTCTCACCTCCGCGGCCCGCGCCCTGATCGTAGCCTCGGGTGTGTCTGCGGAGCTGAATATGCGCCGCGTGGAACTCCTCGGACTGCGCCGCTAGCACACGGGGCCCTCTCCCGAGGCGGGAACCCCCGGAGATCGGCGGGTGGGAAAGAAGTTCCGGAGGGTTCGCCACCTCGCGGCCCGGATTCCTCGCGAATGGAGGGAATCCCTCAGGTCCGGGAGAGAAGTACCTCAACCCAACGGCAGGCCCGGCCGATCACACGGCAGTGCGCGACCGGTCTCCACCGGCCGAGCGTTCGGAGTCCCGCCTTCCCCCCTCCATCTTCTGTCCGATGTTCTTCCCCAAGATTCGCAAAAGTGGCTTCACACTGATTGAAGTCGTCGTCGTCATGCTCGTGATCACCCTATTGATGGGAGTGGTTGCACCTCGCTTTATGGAGCGCGGTAAGGACGCCATGAATAACCGGCGCGGGCAGGACCTGAGCAGCGTTCAAAGAGCCCTGGAGATGTACTTCGCCGACAACGGCAGCTACCCGACGTCGACCAACTGGCAAGGTGACGCGCCGAACTTCGGTGGCCTCGCATATGACCAGAGTGGATACATCCCGGGCCTGGTCCCGCAGTACATCGACGTCCTCCCGCGCGATCCGAACAGCTCCTACCCGGAGACCAACCGCGGCTACCTGTACCGGTCCAACGGCACCGACTACAAGGTCCTCGCCTTCAACACCCCGACGGTCTTCGGGAACGACTTGTCAGTGAACAAGTACGCCAAGTTCTTCGACCCGCGGCGTCCGAACGGCTCGTGGATGGTCTCCTCGCCCGGCGCCCTCAACTGGTAGAGCGCACCACAGATCGAGCCTGAGAAACGCGGAGAGAGGAGGGCTCTCCGGCGTTCTTCAAGATCCGCCTGCGCGCCGCTCCAGATCCCTGGCGGCCCCCCCTTATTTGCAATCCGCTTAGCCATATGGCCTCTTACCAATCCCGTCGAGTCGCTCTCGTCCTCTCCCGGAAATACGCGGAAATTTTCGCTCCCGGGATGCCGAATCGCGAGCTTCATCGGCGCACTTTTGAGGAGACTGAGGATCCCGCAATCCTGGCTGAGAACGCGAAGCAAGCGCTTAGTGAGATTGGGGAGCGGCGAAAACGCGTCGTTTTGCTACTCGAAGACGGATTGGCCCGCGGCCTCGAGCTGAAGCTCCCGCCAGTGCCCGACAGCGAGTTGCGTTCGGTCATTGCTCGTCAACTCGATCGAGACCTGGAAGGTCCTCAGCACTTCTTGGCCGAACACGCCCAAGGAGTTGCCGAGAACGGAGAGCTGTGGCGAGTGAGCTGCATCGCCATCGACTTCCACCGTGAGCTGCTCAGCGCCTTGCGTCAGGAAGGCATCGAGGTGATCGCCACCCACTCCTTGGACAACACGCTGCTGGCCTGCTCGCGAGCTCGTCTCGATCCTGGGCAGGTCGGCGCCTGCGTTCTGTTCGGCAACGATCGAGTCTTGGTTGGCTTACAGAACTCGACTTCAACGTTGCGGCTATCTGCGCTGCCGTTGCGCCACGATCACGACCCGACCTCGCTCGCCATCGGGCTCACCCAGGAACTCCGCAACGTGGCGGCGTTCTGGCGCAAGACAAGCCGCGGTTCAGAACTGGACACCTGGTGGTCGCTCGGCGGCACCGAAGCCCAGGTCGATGCTCTTCGCTCCGGTGCCCTCGCCGCCCTCGGCGGCCTTCCCGGCAAGCACCTTGGTGCAGAAGCCCCCCGCGAGTCGATTGTGCGCAGCGCGCTGAACCGTTCCGCTCGGGATCTCGATCTAGCCCCGGGCCTCGAGCCCCGGCGCAGCCGTGTCGCGGCTGTGTCCGCAGTCGTGACCACCGTCTTGGTTGGATCCCTCGCCGTTCAACTCCCTGCTTGGCGGGCACACCTTCAAGCAAACAGCGAACGCCTCGAAGTAGCCGCCGCCGAGGACCTGGAACTGGCTGGCCTTCGTCAAGAGCGCGCCAGGCTTGTGAGCTCCCGATCCCGATTCGAAGGCGAGATGGCGCGCATGAGTTCGCTGAATGGCCGCGGCCTGGACCTCGGCGAGTTCGTATTCAGCATTTCGAAGGCCTTCGAGGGTCGCGCCGAGTTACTCGGGATCGACGCGGGGCAAGGCAGCGGGGGACGTGACGTTCACCTAAGCGCCACGTTGCCTCAAGCTGGCGTCATCGATGTCCAGGCGCTTCAGGCCCTGCGTGCGGACCTGGAGGCTCTGCCGTTCCTCGAATCGGTCAAGGTCGACCTGGCAAACCAACTTCCGAGCCAACGCGGCATCAACCCGCAGGCCCTCGAAGTTCGAGGGCAGCTCACGGAGGTGCAGTCTTGAAGGAACTGTTGCGTAGTACGCGTAGATTCTGGAATCCGGAAAAGCTGGTCCTACTGGGCTTCGCCGCCGGTCTACCGATCGCAGCGGTAGGGGTCGTTTCGGCTCCGCGAATGCAACTCGAGCTCCAAGAGCGCATGCTCGAAAAAGCCGAGGCACAGCGCGAACAACTCCTCGAGCTACGCAACTGGTCTGAGTCAGCCGGGCAACTCTCGCCCGAGCACTACGACCGGTTGACGGAAGAACTGCGCAAGTTGATTCCCGGCGAAGTCGACCAAGTCGAGCTCCTCGCTCACGCCACTCAAGTGGCCCGAGTGGTCGACTTTGACCTCGGTTCGGTCGAACTCGGAGATCCCCAAGATGTCGGGATCGCGCCCCTCGATCAACCGCTCGGAGAAGCCGAAGTTTGGATCAGTGGAATCGGGACGCGCGCCTCGGCCTTCGACTTCCTTCAGGCCCTTCGGACCTTTGGTCACCCCTTCGAATTGCGGGGTTTGACCCTGCATCGCGCTAGTCCGCTGGAAAGCGCATTCAGCATCGAGCTGAAGCTCGGGCTGTTCACGCATCTACCCGCTGTCGAAGAAGTCGACGAGTCACCGCTCGCCCCTTAGCGAGCTCCAAATTCAGGCCCTTCCTCAAGCGCCCTCCCCATTCCCGAACCATGCAACGCAAATTTCTGATCGGCGGAGCCCTCACCTTGACCCTGGGTTTGGTGGGAGCTCCGTGGATTCAAGGCGTCTTCGGAAGCTCGGACAGCTCGAGCTCCAGCGAGCCCATCGTCCTCGACGAGAGCATGCTGCCCGGATTCGACCTTTCTAGCCCGATCCCGTTCGGGGGTGAGCCTGCGACCTCACTAGCCGCGACACCCGCATCGAATCCAGCCTCTCTAGCAAACACCGATCCGGACGAGAACGGTGAAGCGCCCGAAGAAATGGACGAGTTGCTCACCGCGATCGAGGGTCTCAAGCAGGACTTTCGCGGAGAAGGGATGCCTGACTTTAGCGCGCTCGATCGCCAACTGACGGAGCGCGAGGATTCCGTACCTGAATTCGACCGTGAAGCTCTTCTGAGCCGGTTCCCGCTGACCAGTTTGGTGATCGGCCCCGACCGAACCTTCGCTCAGCTTGGCGGAGAACTGGTGACCGCCGGAAGCGTTCTGTCCGACGGCTACACCCGCATTCATCGCATCACGGCAAAAGGCGTCGAACTGGCTCACGGGAACGAGTCGATTTGGATGCCGCTCCCCCCTGTCCGCCACGTGCCGGCCACGAACTCAGCAGCCGGCCTTCAGCCGGGCACCTCTGCCGAATCGTTCCCGGACGATTCGGCGGGCATGAACGACTCCCAGGCCTTCCCCGGTCCTTAGATGTTGCACACCAAAACTCACTCCCTTTCCCTCGCCGTAGCTTGCTTCGGCGCGGCCTGCCTCGGTAGCTGTCGCAACACTCTAGTCGACATTGGGCCGCGCACGAACGACGTGTTCGCGGACCTAGATCGCACACCTTTGTTGATCGAGCTACCGCGGGTCGACGAAGAACCCGAGCCCCGTGTCGCCGAACCTGAGCGCGTGGCGCTCACCCAGGGCGAGCCCTACGAACTGCTCGAATTCCGCGGAACCCAACTGGTCGAAGCGGTCGCCCTGATCGCCGAGCTGGCCGAAGCCAGCATCGTGGTCGACCCCAGCCTTCCCGGCGCGGTTACGGCCACCTTCCGGAATGTCAGCCTGGACGAGGCGCTGCACAGCTTGCTCGACCAAAATCAGCTTCGGCTCACGAAGGGCGACGGGAGCGTTCTGTGGATCGAAAGCTCGCTCGGCTCCCAAAACGCGATCGGAGAGTTTCAACTCGGCTCGATCGCGGCCGCCGATGTGGCGGGAAGCCTCGAAGGCCTCGTCGGCAACAGCGGCCAGGTCGTCATCGACCCTCTGCACGATTTCGTCTTCGTCCGCGGCACCCAAACCGAGGTCGATGCCGTAGGGCGTTTCCTCGATGGTGTCGACCGGATCCGCGACCAGGTCCTCGTCGAAGTCCACATGTTCGAAGTGAACTTCGAGGACAACTTCGAATTCGGGGTCAACATCGGTCACAGCGGGATTGCCAGCGGCGAGGCGCTCGACATCGTTTCGAGTTTTACAACGCCGGGGAACAACTTCTCGCTCACGCTCCAGGACGACGACCTGACGGCGACCGTCGAGGCGCTGCGCGAATACGTAGGTCTCGAACTGGTCAGCTCTCCCAAGGTGATCGCGATCTCGAACACCGAGTCGAGCGTCGAAGTCATCCGCGAGATCCCGTTCGTGAACACGACGACCGTCACCAGCGGAACGACCGGTGGAGTTGGTTCGACCACCCAGGAAGCCGTCGAGTTCCGTGAGGCCGGCGTCAAGCTGGCGGTCACACCGATCGTCCAGGACGGCGGCATGATCCAACTCTCGATCAACCAGGAGCTCTCGGAAGTCGCCGAGTTCTTCAATGCGATCCCGGTGCTCGATACCCGCACGCTTTCCTCGAGCTTCCTGGTCAAAGACGGCAGCACGGTCGTCATGGGCGGACTCGCCCAGACCCGGCACACTGAGACCGACACCGGCATTCCGCTGTTGATGCATCTGCCGCTCGTGGGAAGCCTGTTTAAGAGCGACCAGGACTCTCGCCAAAACCGGCACCTGCTGGTGTTTGTGACGCCGCGCGTCCTTCACCCCGATCAGGCCGCGAAGCTCGCCCCCTACTTCCGTGAGGGCTACTTGAACGCACGCACCGAACTGGACACTCGCAGCCTGAACAAGCCGGATGCTCCCACCACGCAGAACGATCCGGCTGACGGCTCGAGCTTGGACTAGCCGTGGTCGAAACCGTCCGCCGACTCCGGCTCGGCGACGCCCTCATCCAAGAGGGCGTTCTGAGCCAAGCTCAACTCGAGATTGCTCTCGAGGAACAGCGTCAGGCTCACCGGCCGCTGGGGCAAATCCTCGTACAGCTAGGGTTCGTCTCCCAGGCCGATATTGCCAAGCAGCTTTGTATCGATCTTGATTTGCCGTTCCTTCGGGCGCGCGACATCGAACCCGATCCGGTGCTCCTGTCGGGGATGGACCCTGATCTCGTGCGCGAGCTGGGCGCGCTCCCGATTCACGCAACTGACACGCGCATGGCGGTCGCTGTCACGGACCCCACCGACAACACGCGCCTGGATGCGCTGCGGGCGCGCTATCGACTCGACCTCGACCTGTCCGTCGTCACCGAGTCCGACCTTCAGCTGCTCATCCGTCGACACCTTCAAGCTGGGCAGCGCGCGGCTTCGAGCCTCTTGGAAGGCCGCGCGGAAGGGCGTGACGACCTGCCCATCGAGCAGATCGTTGAGGCGATTCTCAAGGACGCGGCTCGCCGGGGAGCCACCGACATCCACCTGCAACCCGAAGAATCGGTCGTTCGCGTACGACTTCGGCTGGATGGCGTGCTGCGGCAGGTCGACGTGCTGCCCTCCGCGGCCGCCGCACCGTTGATCTCGCGCGTGAAGATCCTGGCTAGCCTGGACATCTCAGAGCGCCGCCGGCCCCAGGATGGTCGAATCAGATTCCCCGTGGACGGTCGCGATGTCGATGTGCGCGTTTCGATCATGCCGGTCAACTACGGGGAAGCCGCCGTCTTGCGTCTTTTGGACCGTGCTGCGGGCAATGCCCCTCTCACCGAGCTCGGCCTGGAACCAAGCCGCGTCAAAACCCTGCGTGACATCGCCGGGCGCCCCCATGGCCTGTTCCTCGTGACCGGGCCGACCGGGTCGGGCAAGACGACCACGCTCTACAGCTTGCTAGCCCAGGTCGACTGCATTCAACGCTGTGTGGCGACGGTCGAGGATCCGGTCGAGTACCGCCTCCCGTTCGTCCGTCAAACTCAGATCGATCCGGGGGTCGAGTTCAGTTTTGGCGACGGACTGCGCTCTTTGTTGCGCCAGGACCCGGACGTGATCCTGCTGGGTGAAATCCGTGACAAGGAGACCGCGCAGATCGCGGTGCGGGCCGCGATGACCGGGCACCTGGTCCTCAGCACCCTGCACACGAATTCAGCGGCCGGCGCCTTGCCGCGCCTGCTAGACATGGGCATTGAACCCCTGTTGCTCAGCGACGTACTCGCGGGCGTTTTGGCCCAGCGCCTGATTCGCCGCATTTGCTCCGGGTGTGCCGAGCCAAACCCGCTGTCCGAGTCAGATCAACGCTTGCTGGAGACTTGGTCCCCCGAGAAGCTCGGGCTAACGCCTGAAGAAACCACGGGATCCCAGCGCGGGGCAGGCTGCCGGGAGTGCGACCAAACCGGATTCTCAGGCAGAACCGTAATCAACGAACTGCTCCAGCCCTCACCGGAGCTGTTCGATCGCCTCCGCGCCGGCGGAGCTTGTTTTGAAGACGTGCTGGACGTCGAACCCATGTGGCGCGACGGCCTTCGCAAGGTGCATCGCGGCATGACAACCCTCTCCGAAGTCCGGCGGGTTTGTCGAGCGGACATGACCCATGGTTGATTCCAGCGCAACCGCTGAAGCCCCTCGGCTTTATCGCTACCACGCGCGCAACGCGGACGGGAGCGCCGTGGCCGGCGAACTTCTCGCCGAGGACGAACGCGAGCTGGGGGTTCGCTTGGCCAAGGAAGACCTCGTCCTTGTCAGCGCCAAGATTCTGCGGGTGAGCCAAGGGCGGGGAACCGTCGCGCTCAAGCGGGTTGAGCTTAGTGAACTCTCCCAGGCTCTAGCCACCATGCTGGACGCCGGTGTTCCGATCGTGCGATCCCTAGAGCTGACCCTGGAACGCAGTGACTCCAAGCGCGTTCGCGCGGTGGTCAGCGACCTGATCTCGCTGCTCGGACAAGGCGTCGGCCTCGGCGACGCGATGGCTCGCCACCCGCGTTCCTTTCCGGACGTTTTCCGGGCTTGCGTCCATGCGGGCGAGCTCTCCTCGGGAATGCCCGGCATCCTCCGGCGACAGGCCAAGTACCTGCGTTGGGTCCAGGAGATCCGCGGAAGCCTCTCCCAGGCGATGATTTACCCGGCCTTGCTGAGCCTGGCGATCGGCGTCTTGGTGATCGTCCTGGTGACCTTCCTGGTTCCTCGGTTTGTGGGCATGGTTCCAGCAGGGAGCATGATCCTCCCGCTACCCACCCGGGTTGTCATGGGCTTGGCGGACTTTGTGCGAGGCTACTGGCCGATCCTGGCTGCCTGCGTCGCAGCCCTCGTAGGTGGCGGCTTCCTCGCACTGCGCGTCCCCGAACTTCGGCTCAAAGCCTCACGAGCCCTGTTTCGGGTTCCGCGCCTCGGCCGAGTCGTTCAGATGATAGCCACGGCGCGCTTGGCCAATGCTTCTTCGACCTTGCACGGTGCGGGCTGCGAAATGGTCGCCACGCTCGAACTCTCGGCGCGTAGCTGCGGCAACCTCGCCGTTCGCACCGCCGTCGAGTCCGGCATCGAGCGAATTCGTGCCGGACAGGCCATGAGCGATGCGTTCGCAGTAGAACCCGATCTCGACGCTCTGTTTCTCCAGATGACTGCGGTCGGCGAGGCCTCCGGTCGATTGTCGGAGTGTTGGAACCAAGTCAGCGAAAGCTACGACGAAGAAGTGCCCCGCAAGGTCAAGTGGGCGCTCTCCTTGATCGAACCGATGATCATCATTGTTGGCGGAGCGGTGGTCGGGCTGGTCATGATCGCTGCCATTCTGCCAGTCTTGAGTCTTTACGATAGCATCTGATGAATCTCACTCGAAGCTCCCGGATTCCGGTCGGCCGGCACAACTCGCGCGGCTTTACGCTGATCGAGATCGTCGTTGTCTTGACCATTCTTGCCTTGATCATCGGGGCGACTGTCCCGACCATCCAAACGGCGCGCAACATCCAGGCCAGGCGTTCGACGGTCGCCGAGCTCGAAGAACTCGGCCGCGCCTCGCTCGAGTACGCCCGCGACTTCGGAGTGGTCCCCACCTCGACCGAAGTCCTGCTCACCGACCCCGGCGACGCAGCCTGGGCCGGCCCCTACCTCGGGCTCTCCATGGACGACCAGTGGTCCGGGCTCGGCGGCTGGAGCGTGGACGGGTGGTCGAATCCCTACACCTTCACCGTCGCCGGCAGCCTGCTCACGCTGACCAGTTTCGGGCCCGATCAAGCCGCTGGCGGTGGCGACGACCTGGCGCTGGACGTTAACCCCGCACCGGTCTGGCGCCAGGAAACCCAGCGTCGCCTGGAGATCATCAATCGCGCCATCGCGCTCTACAACAGCGCCTTCCTCGCTGTGGATCCGCTCCCCACCGACTGGACCCTAGCCTTGAACAAGCTGGTTTCCCGCGGCTACCTGCCCGCCGGCGCGCCCCAGTTCGCGACCGACGCGTTCGGCGACCCCTATCAAGCCGACCCGCCTGGAGCGCTGCCCGTCGTCCAGGCCAGTTCGATTCACCTGTAGAATCGGGCCCGGATGCGCACCGGGCCCCGGCGCGGCGGAACTTGCCCTAGTTCGCCCGCTCGGCCACAAAGTTGCCGTTCGGCTGGTAGAGCAGCACAGCGTCGATCACGCCCTCGGTTTCTCGGTAGCCGACCGAATAGCCGTCCAACTGAGCAAGGGTGAAGCGACCGTTTGGGCCCGGCTTCAGGGAGTAGGGCGGCTGGCCCGAGACTTCCATGATCAGGCGTTCGTCCTCGAGCCGGAGCTCGATCGTCTGGGGACCGAGCTGGTAGTTGCCAACAAGCCGGGCCAAAAGCGCCGGGTCCGAAAGAGCGGCATCGGGCTGGCGCTCAAAGCGGATCGGCTGGACGGAAGGCTCCAGGCTCGAGCTCAGCGCCGCAACGTGACCGTCTGGATCCGTTTCAAACTGCACCAGGATCTTCCCAAACGGGTTCGCAGCGGATTCGTCCTGCGCACGGAAGGTCTCGAAGTGCCATGGCTCGAGAACTCCGGCGAAGGAGCCGAGCTCGAAGTTCAGAATTCCCTCCTCCAGGCGAACGTGCGCGGTGCCGTACCCCGCGTGCTGGTAGTCGCCGGCGTAGTCCTTGAGCGGGTGCGCAGGCGGTGCGTCCGGGATACGCGTGGCCGCGGCGCCGACTTCAGCTGCATTTTCCATTTCAGACAGCGACTCCATCTGAGCCGCAGCCGCGGAGCCAGAATCCTGGGGGTCAAGACCGAGCACGCGCTCCAGGATTTCGCTGGCCACAACCGACGAGAGCGGCGTTTCTCGATTGGTGGACACGAAGATCCCGAGCGCATCCGCGGGGAACAGCTGGACCTGAGTAACAAAGCCGTCGATGCCCCCGCCGTGGTGAACGCGCAGGTGCCCGCGATGATTGTCGATCATCCAGCCCATCGCATAGGCAAGCGGGCTCGACTCACGGCCGAGCGCTAGCTGCGGCAGGACACTGATCGGCGTAAACAGCTCGGCTACTTGGTCTGCTGCGAGAAGTCGCTGGCCCTCCAGCTCGCCGTTCCCGAGCAAGCAGCGCAACCAACCGGCCATGTCGTTCGCGCTCGCGTGGATGGAACCCGCAGGCCCAATCTTCGATATCTCACGAAAAGGGATCAGCAGGTACTGACCCTTCTCGCGGTCATGGGGAGACGCGAAGTCTGGACCCTTCGCGGCCTCCACCGGACCGAACGCCACCGATTTCATGCCGAGCGGTTCGAGAATCCCCTCACGCAGATTCTCTTCCCAGGACTTGCCTGTGACGCGCTCGAGCGCGACGCCCGCGGTCAGAAACATCAGATTGTTGTACTGCCAGGTTTCGCGCAGACCTGCAGACGGTTCCAGATGTGCCAGTGAGGCGACCAACTCCGGCCGTGTTTTTTCCGGGAACAAGTACCAGGAAAGGTCGTGGCGCGGCAGTCCCGAACGGTGACTGACCATATCCCGAAGGGTGAGCTGGGCTTCGGCAACATCGTCGATCAAGTCGAGTTCGAGCAGGTAGCGGCGAACCGGCTCGTCCCAATCAAGCTCGCCGCGGGCCACGGCCTGGGCTAGGGCAAAGGTCGTGAAGGCCTTGGTGGTCGAGCCGATCGCGAACACGGTGTCGGCGGTCACCGGCGCTTCGGTCTCGGCATTCGCCAAGCCATACCCCTTGGCTAGGAGTACCCGGTCGCGGTAGACCACCGTCACGGTCGCGCCCGGCGCGCGCTGCTTTTTCATTTGCTTCGTCATCCACCCGTCGAAGTCAGCGAGAACAGCGCGCGCTGCCTCGATCGGATCTTCGGCCCGCTCCATGGAGAAACGCAGCTCCTGCCCAGCTTGCCGAAAGGTCCCGCTGATCACTTCGCCGCTCGAATCGAGCGTCCCTTCAAAACTCGCCTCGCCAGGAATTTTGTCCGGCAGCGCAAAGCTCACGGTGTCTCCCGAGAGCGTGAGCTCAAGCAGCTCGAGGTCGGACAAGTTTTGGGCCGGAATCGACAGATCGCCCGTCAAAACATCGGCCTCGCCTCGCTCAAAATCGACGTCAAAGTCGAGCCCGGCGATCTGGATGCGGCCCTCCCAATGACCGGCCAAGTCGGCCTGCTCCTGCATCGGTAGGAAAAGCGGAACGAGGACAAGAAGCAGTCGGTGCATGCTGAATCCAGGGAGGCTAGAGGGGGAGTGGCCGGCGCAACTACGCAGCCCCGGCGGGCCCATTCCCAGCCCTTCGAAGAATCCTGGCAGTTGACGTGAGCCGCCAAAAGGAGCCGGCGATGTTCCAGCCGTACAGTGTTGGTGGCCGCGAACCATCAGGCTAGGTGGTTTGCCCGCGAAGCCCCTTTCCAAGGCCTCCCCATGAAGCTCGACACCATCGTCCTCTCCACCGACCTCTCGCCCGCTTCCCTCGAAGCGCTGACCCCGGCCCTCGGCTTGGCCCCCAAGGGTTCGGCGAAGTGGATCCTAGTCACGGTCGTCGAGGCGTTCACCGAGGCGCCCCACGGCGCTCCGCTAGCCCCTCCCGTGCCGCCGGCCGACACCCAGGCTCGCGAGGACGACGCGCGCGCGGCTCTCGCGAGCTGGTGCGCCGAGCAAGGCGTCGAAGCCGAGCTCGTCGTGCTCCACGCGAGGAACGTCGCCGGCGCCATCGACGAATTCGCCCTGGAGCGCGGAGCGGACCTGCTGGTCCTCGCGACCCACGGCCGGCAGGGATTCCGCCACCTGGTCCTCGGCAGCGTCGCCGAGGCCATCCTGCGCGGGGCCCAGTGTCCGGTCCTCGTCTTCCCCCAGCCAAAGAAGTAGCGACATCGGCTCCGGACGGGCAGGGAAGGCCGGTGGACAGGCGGCGAAGCGGATATCATCCCGGCCTTCTAGAGGTCCCCTCCACCGAGTCAGCCCCCCCCGCCGGAATCCCGATGCAAACCCTCGGCCGCCCCACTTTCGAAGCCCTCGAGCCCCACTTCGCCCACTGGCAGAAGGTCGGGGACATGATGGATCAGTGCATCGATCTGATGCTGAACATGCGCCAATCGGGACACCCCGGTGGATCGCGCTCGAAGGTTCCGATGCTGGTCGCCTCGACACTCGGTGCAGGCATGCGGTTCGACGTGCGGCAGCCCGAACTGGCCTTCGGAGATCGCTTCGTGTTGGTCGCCGGGCACTGCAACCCGGCCATCTACGCGATGCTCGCGGTCTACAACGAAGCGCTCCGTCGGCGCCACGCGCAGACCGGTGACGATCGGTTCCTGGTCCCGAACGCCGAAGAGCGTCAGCTGACCTACGAGCACTTGCTTCAACTCCGCCACAACAAGGGTCTCCCGGGTCACGCGGAGATGGAGGGCAATACGCTCTTCTTCAAGTTCAACACCGGGCCTTCCGGGCACGGCGCTCCGGCCGCCATGGGCGAAGCCATGGCGCTCAAGTCAGCGGGCGCCGGCGATGTCCGCGTCTTCGCGATGGAAGGTGAAGGTGGCTTCTCCGCCGGAGCTCACCACGAAGTTCTCAACTCGGCCTATGGGCTCGGGCTCGACAACCTGGTCTACCTGCTTGATTGGAACGATCACGGCATCGACTCGTTCGCCAACTCCGAGGTGATGTATGGCGGTCCGGAAGAGTGGTTCGCTTCCCATGGCTGGCGCCTGGCCGGCGCCGAAGACGGCGAGGACTACGCACAGCTCACGCGCGCGCTGCTCGACATCGTGCACAGCGAGGACCCAGGCGGCCGCCCGGGTTGCGTGTGGTTCAAGACCCGTAAGGGTCGCGGTTACCACAAGTTTGACGCGGCGAGCCACGGCAAAGCGCACGGACGCAACTCCGAGATGTTCTGGAAGTGCCGCGAAGACTTCGCTTCCAAGTACGGCGTGACCTTCGAAGGGCACGGCGACACCACCGACACCGGTGAAGACGGCTGCCGCGAACAGACCCGCGGCTGGCTCGAATCTGTGTTCTCGCTGTTTGACTCGGACCCCGAACTGCTGACCTACCTCTCCGATCGGCTCGTGGAGCAGGGCGAATCCGTCCCCGCTCAGCCGGAGAGCTTCCGCTTGGCCCAAAAACCGGCGAATCTGGCCACCGACCGCTCGTGGCTCGAGGCCGACAAGCTGCCGCAAGAGTTGTTCGTCGAGCCTGGCACCAAGATCGCCAACAAGGAGGGCTTCGCCAAATTCGGAGCCTTCGTGAACGGCATCGCCAAGCGCGAAATGGGACGCCCGCTGGTCCTCGCCTGCAGCGCAGACCTCGCAGACTCGACTTCGATCTCGGGCTTCGCCAAGGCCTTCGGCGACGAGCCGGGCTTCGGCTGGTACGAACGCAACACCAATCCGACCGGAGCCCTGCTGCCCCAGCAGATCACCGAGTTCACCAACGCGGGCCTGGTTGCTGGGCTCGCTACCGTGAACATGTCCAAAACCCCCGAGGACGAATTCCTCGGATTCTGGGGCGCGTGCTCGACCTACGGGTCGTTTAGCTACCTCAAGTACGGGCTCATGCGACTGTTCAGTCAGCTCGCTCAGGACTGTCCCCTGAAAGTCGGTCGCGTGATCTGGGTGGTCGGACATTCCGGCCCCGAAACCGCCGAGGACAGCCGCACGCACTTCGGCATCTTCTCGCCGGGCGTGACCCAGCTGTTCCCCGATGGGCACGTGATCAACCTACACCCGTTCGAGCACAACGAGGTCGCTCCGCTGCTGGCCGCCGCGCTGCGCACCGATGTGCCGATCATCGCTCTGCACCTGACCCGCCCCAACGTGGCCGTTCCGGATCGGGCCAAGCTCGGCCTCCCCAGTCACCTGGAAGCCGGCCGCGGTGCCTATGTGATTCGCGATCACGACGCCGGTCGCCCCAAAGCCGGCACTGTCATTGTGCAAGGAACCAGTACACACGACTCGATCTTCGAGATGCTCGCGCGATTCGATGAACCGAGCGCGCCGAACATCAAAATCGTCTCGGCAACCTCCCACGAGCTGTTCCGCCTGCAGGACGCGGAGTACCGCGACAGCGTGTTGTCTCACGAGGATTGGTGGGACTCGACGGTCATCACCAACGGCGCGCGCCGCTTGATGCACGACTGGCTGCCGCACCGCGTCGCCGAGCGCTACGCCATGAGCTCGGACTGGGACGATCGCTGGCGCACCGGCGGCAATGTTGCCGAGCTCAAGGTCGAAGCTCGCATCGATCCCGAAGGCCTGTGGGAGGGCATCTGCCGCTTCGCCGCTGACCGCGATCGCCGGTTGGCGGAAGCCTCCGGACGTTCGTGATCCGAAAGCGTCCTAGCCGCGGCGCGCGAGCTGCGCTCTTGCGCGCGCTGGCCTCCGGGGCCCTTGGCCTGGCGCTGTGCGCCGGGCCAAGTCCGGCTTGGACGCAAGACAGCCCGCCCCAGGTCGAGACAGGTCGGCTCTCGGGTGACCTACCCGGCCGCGAACAGCTCGAAGCCGTCCTCGAACTGCTGGAGAGCGGAGCCGATCTAGAGCTCGATGCCCAGCAATTGGAGCGCGCGACTCAGCTTCGCAGCCAGGCGCTGCTTGAACTGGATCGACTGGAAGAAGAGCTGGCCTTACGGGCCGATCTGGACGAGCGCCGGCTGGCCGTTCCCGAGCGGATCGCGGGGCTGCGAGCCGAACTGGAAGCCGAACTCCCCGACCCTCCCGAGCCGCCTGCAACCTCGGACGTGGGGCAGCTCGAAGCGTTCGCTGAGGTCCGCCGAGTCGCGGCCGAGACCGCGCGCTCAAAGAGCACCCAACACGACGGAGAAGTCGAGGACGCAGCCCTCCAGCGCGAGCAGCTTCCCGAACTGCTCGCCCAACTCGAACAGGAGGCCTCCGAGCTAGGCACGGCGCTCCAAATCGAGGATGGCACGCCTCCGGCCCTGCGCGAGGCCCAGCAGGAAGCGCGAGCTCTGCGTCGCGCGCGCGTCGACGCCGAGCTGGCTCGCCGGCGAGCCCAATTGGAATACCTAGCGGCCGCTGCGCCCCTCAATGAACTCCTCGGGGAACAGCTCGCACGGGTTGCCGCTGCCGCAGATCGCTCTGAGCAGGCAGCGGAGATCGCGTTGGAAGGAGCTCGCGACCGAGCCGCAGGGGCCGCAGCCGAAAGCGCCAACCGAGCGGCCGCTTCGGCTTCGCAGGTGGTCCAACCGATCGCCAACGAGATCGCCCTGCTCGCCGAAGAAAACCAGGAGATCACCCAACGCATCGGTGAAGTCACCGAGGAGCAAGCCGAGACCGACCGGAAGTCGAACGACTTGAATCGGCGATTCAAGTCCACTCGAACCAAAATCGAAGCCGTTGGTCTCGACAACATCATGGGGATCGTGCTCCGCCAGGAGCGCAGCCGCCTGCCCGACCTCCAGACGATTCGATCCCGGTTGGCCATCGACCAGCGCGCCGGATCGCTACGCGAACTTCGAAAGAGCGAAGTGGGCGAAGCGCTGGCCGAATTTACCGACGACCGCATCGAAACGCTCGGGCTGAGGTATCTCGAGAGCTACGGGTCCGAGCTGAGCCCGTCCGGAGCGGCAGAGCAACAGGCCGAGGTCGAACTCTACCTACAGCGCGAGCACGAAACGCTGCGCTCGCTCGATGACAGCCTGTCCCAGCTCATCGAGAAACTCGACGCCCTGCGACTCGCCGACAGTCGCTACCTCGAGACGGCCGAGAGCTACACGCAGTTCATCAACGAACGCGTTCTATGGGTCCAATCCGCCGCACCTATCTGGTCTTGGACCTGGGGCAAAGAGAAGGTCGCCGACAACCGTCGCGTTCTGGTTCAAGGCCTGTCCGACGTCACGACCGAACCAGCCAACCAAGTCACCGACCTGACCGGCGCCGTCCGCTGGCTGCTCTCGCCCGCCCGCTGGGGCGAGGTCTCTGGTGCGCTCAGCCGAGATGCGAAGGCCAATCCGGGGGCTTGGGCGCTGGGGCTTGGAGCACTTGTCACCTTGGTTGCCGCTGGACGCGCACTCCTTGTTCGCCTGCGGCGCGTGGCTCAAGCGGGCCCGGGCCTTGCGGCCTATCGCCCGCTGCTTCTTTCCCTGGGAACAGCGCTGGCTCTAGCTGCTCCGCTACCCGCGCTCCTAGCCCTCGCTGGAAGACGAGTCGATCTGGCGAATCGAGAGGCGGACATTTCGCTCGAGTTCCTGCGCGGACTCGGCGAGCTGCTGCCGAACATCGCTCTCCTATGGCTCGGCCTCGCATTCGTCCAGCGCTGCTTTCGCGCGCAGGGCCTGGCCGAACAGCACTTGGGTTGGGACCTCACGCGGGCCAAGCGTCTGTCTCGCTCCTTGTTTCTGTTCACCGGGCCGTTCCTGCTGGCGCATCTGGTCGTCGGGCTCTTGGAATTCAGCCCGCGCAACGAAGCCTTCGGCTCGACGCTCGGACGCATGGTCTTCGTGTTCCAAATGGCGTGGCTGGCCCTGTTCGCCCGCGGCCTGACCGGTCCGCCCGTCGACAAGCAGGGCGACTCGAGCGATGAGCCGGCGAACCCGGCCTTCGACGCTCACCGGAATCGTCCGTTTCTGCGCAGGCTCGCCCGGCTGTGGAGAACAACAGCGCTGATCGCGCCAATCTTGCTCGCCGGCCTCTCGCTACTCGGCTACCAGTTCACGGCGCGACAGCTGTTTGGCTCCTTGGTGGCCACGCTGGCCCTGGTCGCCGGCCTATACCTCAGCCAGGCAGTCGTCATGCGCATGGTCGAGGTTGCCAAGCGCAAGGTCGCCGTCGCGCGACTGCGGCGCTCGCTCCAGCAGGGTCAGGCTGGTCAGGACCCGAGCGTGAGCAGCGAAGCTGAAGAACCCGCCTCGAGCCTCAGCGAAGTCAGCCAACAGGTTCGCCAGCTCGTCGCCACCGCGTTCACCGTCGCGGGCCTGATTGGGTTTTATCTGATCTGGATCAGCGAGGTGCCCGCGCTCGGCATCTTCCGCGAGATCGACCTCTGGTCGGTTCAAGGAGCCGAGGAGTTGACTTCCGACGCAGGTCAAAGCTCCGGCGTGACGCACCCGTCCCTCGCCTCCGGCGGGAGCACGGTTACGCTCGCGGACCTTCTGCTCGCCATCGCCGCCGGTCTAGTCACGTTCGCTGCCGCCAGGCGGCTGCCCGCGCTGCTCGACATCCTGATTCTTGAACGACTACGCCTCACCAACGGAGAGCGGTACGCCTACACCACCGTTCTGCGCTACCTCGTCACGCTAGCCGGGATCATCGCGAGTTTCTCGCTGATCCGAATCGGTTGGAATCAAGTCCAGTTCTTAGCTGCCGCGATTTCGGTCGGACTCGGGTTCGGGCTCCAAGAGATCTTTGCCAACTTCGTCTCGGGCCTCATCCTGTTGTTCGAGCGGCCGGTCCGGATCGGCGACTGGGTCACCATTGGCTCCACCTCGGGGCAAGTAACCAAAATCCGAATTCGAGCCACCACCCTGCTCGACTACGAACAACGCGAGTTGATCGTGCCCAACAAAGAGTTCGTCACGGGCCAGCTCATCAACTGGACCTTGACCGATGCGGTCTCGCGCATGTCCCTCAGCGTCGGAGTGGCCTACGGAAGCGACACGCACCTCGCTCGCCGCCTGATGGTCGAAGTGGCCGGCAAGACAAAGCTCGTGCTCGACGAGCCCGAACCGAAGGCAGTCTTCATCGGATTTGGAGACAGCGCGCTCGACCTCAGGCTCGACGTCTACATCCCCGAGCGCCTCTCGATCGTGGACATCCAGAACGATCTGCACACCGGCATCGACCGGGCCTTCAAGGAAGCCGGACTCGAGATCGCCTTCCCCCAGCGCGATCTGCACCTGAGGACCGCGCCCGCGGCGCTTCAAATCCAGCACAAAGACGCACCCCCCGCGGCCGCCGGTCCCGCCGGCGAGGCCGAAGAGGACGACTGGGAAGACGAGTACCCTGCCTGAGGAACTTCGTGCAAGCCGGCCGCTATCCTCGGCGACGTGAACCCTCGAATTTCCTCGCGCCTGATAGCTCTCATCATCGCCACCTGGTGGGGCAGCTGCTTCGCCGGTTGCGCCTCGACTCCGGACTACAGCCAGCCCCTAGCTCCGCTGGCCGACGCGCTGATTCCGATCCCGCCCGAGGAATTCCCCGACCTCTCGGGAACCTACGACGACCTCGAAAGTCTGCGCGCGGCCCTCGAGAACTCCCGGAGCTGGATCCGACTCGAATCCTCCAAGCCGCACTTCCCGATCGCTGGGATCTCCCACGGCCGCGTCGCGGCCAGCTTGGAACGACTGGCGCAATTGCTCGAGCAGTGTCGCGACGGACAGAGTTTTGCGGCGGCGGTTGCCGGAGAATTCCAGGGTTACCGCAGCGCCGGCTGGAACGGCCGCGGCGGAGATTCTCTGTTTACCGCTTACTACACGCCGATCCTGGATGGGCGACTCCAACCGAACGATACGTTCCGCTATCCGCTGTACGGACGTCCGCCCGAGCTGGAGTCGGCCCCGGATGGCACGGTGCTTGGCATGCGAGTGTCCGGTCGCCTGATCGACACACCTTCACGTCGCGCTATCGAGGAGCACCGCCTGTTGGCGGGCCGCGGACTCGAGCTCATCTACCTCGCCTCGGCGCTCGATGCCTACCTGGCTCACGTCCAAGGTTCCGCCTACGTTCGACTGGGCGACGGCAGCATGCGGCGCTTCGGCTACGCCGGTACCAACGGGCGCGAGTACACCTCGCTAGCCAAGGTGCTGGTCGCAGCCGGCGAGCTCGATGCGAAAGACTCTCGCCTACCCGCGATCCGAGACTTCGCGAACCACTACCCGGACAGCCTGATCGACTACCTGTGGCGAAATGAGCGATTCACGTTCTTCACGCCGATCGATCACGCGCCCCACGGCAGCCTGAACGTCCCGGTGACGCCGCATCGAACGCTCGCCACGGACAAACAACTGTTTCCGCGTGCTGCTCCGGTGTTCGTCGCGACGACGCTATCGACCGGCGGGACCGACGAGCGCCCGTTTTACCAATTGATGTTCGACCAAGATACCGGCGGCGGAATTCGAACCGCCGGTCGCGCCGACGTGTACGTCGGCGTCGGCGAGACGGCCGGAGAAATGGCCGGAAGAACGCGCTCCACCGGCCAGTTCGTTTACCTCTTCCTACGCGAAGAACTCGTCCCTCATTACCTCCCGTGAGGCGACGCCAGAGGCGTCGAGACCGAGCGCAGCCACCACCCAAAGTGAGCTGCTCTATTTTGCGGCGGGCACCGTCACTGGGAGCGGTAACAAACAAGCTCGGTTTCAAGCCCGCCGTTCGACAAGGCCAGTCGCTTGGTGTCCAGTCCGAGCGCATCTCCCAGCTCGCGTGAACCCACCAGTAACGCCAAATGCGAACCAGCCCATTCCTCGCGCAACCGGCGACCCAGCTCGCGATGGACAGCTAGAACTCCTTCGCGATCTCCCACCCGTTGGCCATAGGGCGCGTTCGAGACGATCCAGGCGTTCCAGCCGCGTTTGAGTTCTAAATCGGCGAAGGCTCGCTGTTCGATCGTGATCATCCCGTCCAGCCCCGCGGCGGTCACGTTCTCTCGCGCCTGCGCAACGCGTTCGGGATGATGATCGAAACCCATCAGCCGCAGCTTGCCGGCCTTGCCCCGCGCCTGTTCAACCTTCTGGCGCAGCTTCGCAAACTCCCCGGGCGCAGCTTTTTTCCAGCGCTCGAAGCCGTACGAACGACCGAACGAGCCCGGCGCGATACCCAGCGCCAGCAAGGCAGCTTCGATGAGCACCGTCCCCGATCCGCAGAACGGATCCACCAGCGGCGCGCGTCGATCCCAACCCGAAAGCAACACGCAGCCGGCCGCCAGAGTCTCCGCAAGTGGAGCACGCCCCTGGTGCACACGCCACCCGCGCTTGAAAAGGGGCTCGCCGCTCGAGTCCATCGAGAGGGTCACTCGGTCGCGGTAGACGTGCACATCGAGGCGCAACCCGGGGTTGTCTTTGTTCACATCTGGGCGAGCCCCGGCCCGCTCCCGCAAGCGGTCGCATACCGCATCTTTCACGCGCTGCTCGATGAACCGCGTGTGATCTAGTTCCGATTCTTTGGTCCGCGCTGAAACCCACAGGTCCGAGCCCTTCTCCCAACGTTCTTCGAACGGCAGCCCGGCCGCGCCGCGATACAGCTCTTCGGCATCCCGTGCACTGAATTGCCCAAGGCGTACCAACACTCGCGTCGCCGTCCGTAGCTCCAGGTTCGCGCGCCACACTTCGGCCAGGGTCGCATCGAATCGAACTCCCCCCACCTGACGCTCCACCTTGGACGCTTTGAGGGCACGCAGTTCTTCGTGCAGGAGCGGTTCGAGCCCGTTGGCACACGTAGCGAAACAGGTCCAGCGCTCCGCGCGCGCTGCGCCCGGAGGACCAGCTTCCGATACTTTTCTCGGCCGGCGTTCGGAAGAGCTCTTCACAGGGCGAAGAGCCTAACCTCCACTTGGGTGGAGCCCGCCGAACGCCGCCCCGGATCCGCGGACTTCCCCTCAAGCCAGCTCCCAACGAAGATCCAAGGCTCGCCTGGCTTCAGCTGGGTTCAAGGCCCCTGCGGGCCGGGTCCCGGGTAGACTTCGGCAGCTCTCCAAAGAGCGTCCTTCACGAGACCCCCCTCCCAGCCATGCCGGATTACGAAGTCGAACGACACACCCTGGAGCCGGTGGAGGGCGACAATCAGATCGCTCTCACCATCTTTGCCACCGACGGCAACAAGTGGGAGTACGGCATTCCCTACAACCCCGAATCCGGCCGCTACACCTTCGAAGAAGTCGACGTGCTCGCCAACGATTTCGGAGACGACTTCACCGATCCGCTGGTCGACGAAATCGAGGAGCTGATCGCCAAGATCCGCTCCGAAAAATAGTCCTGGACCAGCCAAGCTGAGCTCAGAACTCCGGCGGTCCAGCCGCGCGATCTGCGGGAAGCCAGCCGGGACTTCAGAGGCGTAGAACTCAGCACCGGCCGGCGAGCCCTAGCGCCCCTCGAGCGCTCGGCTCCGCAGGTTCTGCAGCGCTTGACGCCTGCGGGTGTCTTTCTCGAGCAAAAGGGCACGCTCGAGCATTCCGACCGCCGCTGTGTTTTCACCCAAGTCGTAGTACAGCAGCGCCAGGTTGTTGGTCGCTCCCAGGTGATAGTTGTCTAGCTCGATCGCACGCCGGTAGTGCTCGACAGCCAGCTCGCGCTCGCCCGCCCGCTCGTCCAACAAGGCGGCGACAAAATGAGCCTCGGGATCCTGCGGCAACGCCTCAAGCGCCGCGGCGATCCACTCTCGTGAGAGAACCAATCCCCCAAGAGGCAACGGATCGAGATCGGGATCCGCGCACAAAGCCGCGGCTTCGACCCACCATTCCACCTGGGGCGACTCGGCGCTTTCAATCACGCGCCGGTAGGTCGAGAACGCCGAGTCGATCTCGCCGGCAGCCCGTTCGGCTCGGGCGCAAAGCACCATGTCATCGGGTGTCTCGAAGCCGAGGCTCCCAGCGCGCCGGAGAGACTCGCAAGCCATCTGCGGGTTGTCGAGTTGGAGTTGAACATGGCCCAAGGCAACCCACACGCTGGGATCGTCCGGCCGCAGCCGAGTAGCAGCCTGGAGCGAGGATTCGGCCGCGCGCTCAAAGCCCATGTCATCGAGCAAGCTGCCGCGCGCTAGCAGAACCTCGCCTCGCTCGGGGAACGCGCTGTCCGCGGCCTCCAAGATCGCCAGAGCATCGTCAAGCCGGTCGATCTGAATCAGGGCCCGTGCCGTCTCGAGGTACGGTTTGACCGCCGGCCGCGGATCGCCGCGCCGGATCTCGTTCCACAGGTCAGCCGCCAAGGCCCAATCCTCCTGGGCTGTCGCCAGCTCGGCGGCGCGCCACTGGGCCTCTCGATCCGCCGGAGTCCGTGGAGCGAAGGTCGTGCAGGACACTGTGACCAGCAGGGATACGCCCAACAGGGATACAGCGAGCAACGCAGAAATCCGGAGGCGAGCGGCGGCCCGGCTCGCCGGTGCACGGGGTTCGATTTGGGAGGAGATGAGGGACATCCGAGTACTAAAGCGCTAGTCGGCGCTGGCGCAAACGTATCGTACGGCCTTGGATTCGACGTCCGAACACCTGGTCTTCTTCCTCCGGTCCCACATCGTGTTTCTTCAAGCGATCAGCCTCGACTTTGGCGGCACGCTCGCCTTCGAGCGCCCCTCGCGCGCCACCATTTACGCCGAAGCCGCCCGCTCCCGAGGGCTTGCGGTCACCGATCAGGAGATGGGTGAAATGATGAGTCGTGTGCATCAGGAGTTGCCCCAGAGCATCGACGGCGCGTTCAGGTATACGGATCCCTGGTTTCGGCGATTCATCGAGCGGATCTTCCACAGCCTGCTCGAGCTACCCGCCCCCGAACTCCACAGCCTGGAACTCGAGCTGTTCAGCCGCTTTTCGGATCCCGCGACCTACCGCCTGCAGCCCGGCGCCAGCGAGCTGCCGGATCGGCTGCGAGCAGAGGGCCTGCGCGTCGGGGTTGGCTCAAATTGGAGCGGGCACCTGCCACGCCTGCTGGTCGGCCTCGAACTGGCCGAGTGCTTCGATTTCGTCGTCAGTTCGGGACTGGAGGCCGTTGAGAAGCCGGACCCGGCGTTCTTCCAGCTGGTCGCTGAGCGTGCGGGGGTTCCCATTGGGAACTTGCTGCACGCCGGAAATGACGCCGTCCTGGATGGCGCCGCCCGCAGCGCCGGCGCGCGCGCGATCTTGGTCGACGGGCTGGGCCGGACTCTGGGCGACCTCCCGGTCGTCCGAGACCTCGAGCAGCTCGGAGACGAAATCCTGCGGCTCGCGGCCGAGGGCCGGACCTAGCGCTTTCAGGACAGACGCAAAGCGAGCCCAGGGCTGGCTTCGGGCGTGAAGCCGGTGCCTAAGGCTTTTGCCACGGGCTGCTCGTCGTGCCCCGAGATCCGTAGACTCAGATCCGTAGACTCAGGGGCTCCATGACCGATCGCAAGCCAGCCGACTTTGAAATCGACGCCGCCACGCTCGAGCGTCTGGGCGCGACGTTCGACCGTCTGCGCGATGCGATTGGGCAGGCCTTCTTTGGTCAGCGCAAGGTCGTCGACCTATTGCTCGCCGGCCTGCTCGCACGCGGACACGTGCTACTTGAGTCCGCCCCGGGCCTCGGCAAGACCACCCTGGTGAAGAGTCTTGCGAGCGGCCTCGGACTCGCGTTTCGCCGCATTCAATTCACGCCCGACCTGATGCCCGCCGACGTACTCGGCTCGCGCGTCCTAGAAGAAGACGAAGGCGGCAAGCGCACGTTCCGGCACGAACCCGGCCCGATCTTCACACAGGTCCTGCTGGCCGACGAAATCAATCGAGCCACGCCGCGCACTCAGGCTTCGCTGCTGGAAGCGATGCAGGAACGTCAGGTCACGCTGTTCGACGGCTCTCGCGCGCTCGACGAAGGCTTCTTCGTGGTCGCAACCCAAAACCCGATCGAGATGGAAGGCACCTATCCGCTGCCCGAAGCTCAGCTCGATCGATTCGAAGCCAAGATCCAGGTGCCCGCTCCCTCCCGGCGCGAGCTGGTCGAGATTCTCCGCCGCACCACCGGGCAAGCCTCGCCCATGCCCGAGCCATGCCTGACCTGCGAAGATCTCGATCTCGCTCGGAAGGCCGCCGCGCAGGTCCCGGTCGCGAGCGAATGGCTTGAGCGCACGGCGCGGCTGGTACTCAGCACCGACCCCAGATCGGACCGCTCCCCCGATCCAATTCGCTCCGGTGTGCGGTTCGGATCGAGCCCCCGGGGCGGCCAGGCCGTCCTGAGACTCGCTAAAGCCCACGCGCTGCTGCACGGCCGGGCTCACGTGGCCCCTGAAGACATGGAAACCGTCGTGATTCCAGCCCTGCGTCACCGACTGGTTCTGTCCTACGAAGGAGAAGCCAGCGGCGTCTCCGCGGACGATCTCGTTCGCACCGCCTTCGAACACAGCGCCACCGGCGACTGACCCGAATCGTCCCCCACTCCGCCCCATGGACCTCCCGTTCCGGCTCGCTCAGATCAATCCCTCCCTAGGGGATCTTCACGAGAACCTCGATCTCCACCTGCGCGAGATCGACGCCGCGCGACGCTCCGGTAGCCAGTTGCTCGTCTTCCCTGAGCTCTCGCTCACCGGGTACTTCCTGAAGGACCAGGTCGCCGACCTCGCGCTCGAGCGAGATGCCCCCGAAATCGAACGGCTCGTCGGGCAGACCCGCGATCTGTCGATCGTGTTCGGCTTCGTCGAGCGCGGCGAGGGCGACCAGCTTTACAACTCGCTCGCCTTTTGCGAAGACGGCGAGATCCTCGATGTCCACCGCAAGGTCCACCTGGTCTCCTACGGGATGTTCGACGAAGCCCGCGACTTCGCGCCCGGGGACGGCTACATGACCGTCGAGAGTCGCCACGGGCGCTTTGGAATGCTGCTTTGCGAAGACATGTGGCACATCGGAGGCGGCTACACCTACTTCATGGATCGTGTAGACGCCTGCATCGTCTCGAGCGCCAGTCCGGGCCGCGGGGTCTCCGCTGGCGACGTCGGCCTGCGCTCGGTCGAGATCTGGGACACGCTGCTCTCAGCGCAGGCGATGCTCTTCCAGGCCTATTTCCTTTATTGCAATCGGGTCGGCTGGGAAGACGGCATCGGGTTCTCCGGGCACTCCGCTCTGTTCGGCCCGGAAGGTCGGCGGCGAACCCGCCTGGAAGGCTTCGAACCCGGACGTCTGGACGGCCGAATGGCCTCAGCCAGCCTACGTCGAACCAGAATTCGCACGCCCCTGCGACGCGACGAACGACCCGAAATCGTGCAGTCGGCTCTCATTTCATTGACCAATGAGCGCATGGTTCGCCGGGGCCAGGCTCTGCAGAAGAAGCTCCAGAAGAAGGGACAATCATGAGCGAGCAGCTCAACGCCGAACTCGACATCCAGTGCCCGCTCGTGGAAGAGCTGCTGGTTTCTTTTCTACGGGAAGAACTTCGCTCGGCCGGGTTCGAAAAGGCCGTGGTCGGAGTGTCCGGGGGCATCGACTCAGCCGTTTCGGTCGCACTTTGTGCGCGAGCCTTCGGCCCAGAGAATGTGCTTGGGGTCATCCTGCCCTATCGCACCTCGAACCCCGACAGCCAGGCCCACGCCGAAGAGCTCCTGGCCAAGCTCGGGACCA
The DNA here is from genome assembly GCA_964619265.1 of uncultured Planctomycetaceae bacterium. Lineage (GTDB taxonomy): Bacteria > Planctomycetota > UBA1135 > UBA1135 > CAZUCE01. The sequence goes on along the minus strand of CAZUCE010000007.1, from coordinate 68,916 downwards.
GGCAACTGGTGATCGACATCAGTGAGATGGTCGACGCGTACCTGGGCGACCTGGGAGTTGAGGACCCCACCCGCCGCGGCAACGTCATGGCGCGGGTTCGGATGACGATGCTCTACGATCAATCGGCCGCGTTCAACGGACTCGTGATCGGAACCAGCAACAAGACAGAGATGCTGCTCGGCTACTCAACCCAGTTCGGAGACGGCGCCCACGCTGTCAATCCGCTGGGCGATTTGTTTAAGCACCAGGTCTATCAGCTCGCCGATTACCTTGAGATCCCCAGCTCCATCCGTACCAAGGCGCCGTCGGCGGACCTGGCTCCAGGGCAAACCGACGAGGCGGATCTAGGCTTCAGCTATGCGGAAGCCGACGCGATCCTGTGGCGCATGGTCGATCGACGCTTCAGCCCGGACGAGATGGCCCGCGAGGGCATTCCCGTCCACCTGGTCCAGTCGATCGCAAAGCGCATCGTCCGCAACCAATTCAAGCGCCTCCCCCCCGTGATCGCGAAGCTCTCCGAGCGAACGATCAACCACGACTTCCGCTATTTGCGCGACTGGAAGAGCTGACCCTCCAAGCGCTCAACAGGGCTCTGAGATCGGGGAACATCGCCCTAGTGAGCAGGCTGTCTCTTGTTCAGGCAGACCCGCCTCCTGCTTCGCTCTGTAGCAGGCAGCCGATTTTCGCGCCCTCATGCCACGGGCCGCGAATTTTTCCGCGTCCCCAAGCGCGCGCAGCAAGCCACTCTCCCCCGCACCTTTCAGGGACGAACCCGACTCAATCCTGGAGGCGCGCAGCGAGCTCGTCCAAGTCGCACGAAGCGACCTCGCTGGCGTCGATGGCTTCCATCGCGTCGAATCGCTCGAACTCGTCGTTCGAACTCATTTCCACCATGCGCCCCCGGTGCGCGCGAAGCACACGTTCCGCGGCCGGCTCGCGAACGTCGGCCACTTCACGGAGCTGGGCCGGAAGGTCAGCGGGTAAGGCCTCGCGACGCTCGAGGGCACGCTTGGCGCGCTGGCAAACCTCGAGCGTGTCGCGCAGGTTGTTTTGGATTCGAGTCAGTCGTTCCTGATCTGCATCCGGTCCTTCGAGCGAGCGGCGCACTTTGGCGCAAGCCACCTCGAGAACCGCAATCAAGCAGTTGAGCTTCGTGCTCAATCGCTGGCGGTAAGCCGGGGAGTCAAAGCTGGCCGAGTTGAACGGCTTTTCTTCGGGGACGCGGAAGGAATCGAACGAGTCGGACATCAGTGGTTCTCCGTGGTTTCGCGCGGGCCTTCGCCGCACGTTCAAACCTACCCCGATGCCCTCGGTTCGGGAGCATCCCAAAACCGTTGTTCCGCGAAGGTCGCTCGCTGCGCCCGTGCGCGGCACCCACAGACCCGGAACCTAGTTCACAACCCGGAATCTTCTTCCGGGCGCGGCCCAGCGTCCTGTGAATCGAACTCAGCCTCCTGGTCCGGTTCCGGTTCCGGTTCCGGGGGGATCAGCTCGGGAACCATCAACAACGACTGAAAAGGACGCCCCGCCGTCCACTCCACCGTTTCGCGACAGACCCACAGCATCGTGCCCAGTTCCAGTTCGAGGTTCGCTCGCCGCCCCGGCGCAACGCCCTGGCAGCCCGCAGGCACGCAGGCCATGCCTGCCAGCCCAACCTCCCCGAGCGCAGCTTCGACGGCGGAGGCCACCACGCCACTGATTTCAAGCAGGGTGAGTTTGGCGGTTGCATCCGGCGCGGTTGCTTCGAGCAACTCGGCGCAGCGCGCCTCGTCAGCGCGCTCGAACCAGCCGCTCAGGCGGGCGGCCTCTCGCCACGGGATCAACCAAGCTCCCTGCCCCGTCAAGCTTCCGCCGACCAATTCGTAACGGAGCGCGACATGAACTTCCTCCTGTCCGGTGACCGGCGTTCCGCTCGCAAAGGTCTGCCCGTTTTCACCTTCTAGCGCCTGGTCACACCACAGCTCGAGGTCCTCGACCAGCCGGTTCAACGCCGCGGGCGCTGCCATCGACCACCTCTCGGCCTCTTCACTTCGGAGAGTCACCGGTCAGAAGCATCCAGCCAAAGCTCAAGGGCCGCGTGCCCTGCGTGACCGTCTGCTCGCCCAACGCGATAGTCGAGGCGTCCGGCTAGGCAGGCATCTTCGGACCCGCACGATTCGCCGCTCGGCTCTTCCGGAGCGCCATCGAGCGAGTCCTCAAGACCCGCTAGCTCCGCAAGTCGCTGGATCCAGCCGTTGGCCTCGTTCGGATCCAACCAGCGCCCAACCGTCTCGTCGACGCGCAGAACCAAGCGAGCTCCGCCGCCCAGATCCCGGGCCACGCGGTCCCGCGCCTCGAGGTCCGAAGCCGCACACGGCTGCGCTTCCAACTCGTGAAGGTCGGCGAGTAGCCCGCGGGCCTCCCGGTCGAGGCGCTCGAGGACATCAAGCAAGTCAAGCTGCACGGTTGAGACCTTCTTCTAGGGCTTGGCGCAGATGTTCTGCGCGATACGGCTTCTCTAGAACAACTGCGACCCCTGCCTCGCGCGCCCGCTGCGACGCCTCGCTCGCACCCTCCGATGCGTAGACCACGATCAGGGGAGTCGATGCGCCTTGGCGGGGCTTCGTGAGGCCCTCCAGGCAACTCTCGGCCGCAACGGCATCAGCCAAAACGACATCGATGGTTGCGTCCCGCTCGAGAGCCTGCAGGGCTGCGGCAGCGTCGTTCGCTTCGATCAACTCCTCCAACACCACGCCTGCATCACGCAGGAGCCGCGTCCAGAGCCGGCGCAGACCGGTCGAGTCATCGAGCAGCAGGAGTTTTCGCATGGGGAGGCGAGCAACCATGGGGAAGGAAGCACAGCGAGTCATCGCCATGCCGGCCGGCCCGCCTTGAACCGGGAATCCAATTCCTGGTAGCCCAATTCCCAGGGGCCCCAATTCCAGCGGCCCCAGCTCCAGGGACCAGCCCCCCCTCTCCAGCTTCGCGCCCACCCCGCCTTCGAAGGTGCCGCTAGTGGTGGAGGCGCCAGGCACTCCCTCCCGCCCAGGTCTCTAGCGGGGCGCGGAGTCGAGCCAGTAACGCAGCTCGTCCATGGGCACCCGGCCCACGGCGATCAGGCGCCGGTCGCCAAGGTCAGCCTGAAGCAGCGCAACAGCTCCCTCCGTTCTTCCCACCATGAGGTCGTTCGCATCGACCTGAGACACCGGTGCGTCGAACTTGGCCACGCTAACCCCGAATCCGGTGATTTTCGGATCCGGTACTCGGCCGATGGGGTCGGTCCGCGGCCGGGACAAGAAGAACAGCGGCTCGATTCCGTCGGTGAACTGAACCAGACCCCAGGTGTTCCCCGGAGCGTCCGTCAGCTTGCCCAAGCTTTGTTGGTGGAATCCGTCGGGCAACAAGCGAGGAATCCCCACCTCAAAGCCAAGGTCGTCCTGTAGGTCTCCAAGCGAGGTGAATTCCTCGAACTCCGTGCCGAGCGTGTAGGGAACGAACGGCTCAAGGCCCGTGAACGAAATGGACGTGTACTCGCTGCGGAAGCGCAGCTGGGTTTGCCCCTCCAGGATCTCGTGGCGAAGTACAAGTCCGGTTTGAACGTCCACGTCGATCGAATGAACAATCGTGAATGGGTCCCAGGCAACCGCAACGTCCAGGTGCTGGCACACTCGACCCGCCACGGTTGTCGATTCCCCAAAGCTGAGGATCGAGTAGTTCTGGAGAACCGCATCGATATCCCGGATGCGGAAATCGCGATAACGCCAGTTCCAACCGATCCGGGAGTCTTCAACGATCAGCAACTCTTCCGATGAAACGGCCCCACTCTCGAGCACCTGCAGCGGGTCGATGTTGAACCCGCCTTGGCCGTCAGCTTGCACGCGCTCGGTGTGCGCGGTGAGCAGCGTTGAGAAATCACCTTCGAACCGCTCGATGAGGCGCTCTCCTTCGAACGCCACGGTATCCGGGGCCGCCTGCACCATGCCCAAAACCTCCTCGACCAGAGCAGCTTGCTCTGGTGTGAACAGGTCCGACTGCCCGCAGGATCCGACCAAACCCGACACCGCGGTCGCTACAGTTAGCAACGCGGCTCGTCCGAGCGGCAGGAAGTTTTGGCGGGTGGGGAACACGGCTAGGTAGAAGGTTGGGGCTGGGAGGAGAGAGCGGGGAGCTTAGCGGGAAGCGCCGTTCAACCGGCCACCAGACAATCCCTCGGCCAGAAGTTGGGCCGCGGGGTCGAGGTCGCTGGCTTGATCCGCCCAAACAAAAGGCGTCTTGAATTCGCGCACCGGGCCCGTGTCTTCGGGTGAATCGGTTAGGAGGAAACTAGCCGGGACGAGCCACACCAAAACTGCAGCCGCAGCCGCCAGAGTCACACCAGCACGAAGCGCAGGACGCCTCAGCCAGCCAGAAATCGACCCAGGCGCGTTTCCGTCTTGGCGGCCAGGCGCGTTTCCGTTTTGGTGGGAGGTCTCCCGTTCGAAAGTCAGGACGGCCGGCTGCCCGCTGGGACGCGGGAGGTCGCCGATGAAGCGCTCGGCAGTTGCCGCGGGGTTGAGGATCTCCTCGGCGACCAAGCGGTCGAGCACCGAGGGAGCCGAGAGGCGGGGCAGCGTACCGATGCTGTCTTCCCACGATTCGCCTGACTCATCGGGCTGGCCCTGTTCTGAGGCGGCCGCTTCGAGCGCTTGAACCACTCCTCGGTCGAGCTCCGAAGGCACCTCGATCCGGGGCAACGAACCCAGCGCTTCCGCCAGCCCAGAACGATCGAGCGAGGCCGCTCGGGCAGACTCCTGGACGCGCGCTTCCAACTCCGCGGGCGCCTGAACGCGCGACAGCGATCGCAGAGCTCGCGCCAGGGCGGAGTCGTCGAAGTCGGGGCGGGGAATCATCGGGAAGGGAGGGACCGAGGTGGGAAGGGCTACTCGCCGAGGTAGTGCTTGTCGAGGACCGGCGAGAGTTCGCGATCGAGCGCGGCATGCGCGCGAGCCAGACGGGACTTCACCGTCCCGAGGCTGATCTGCAAGGTCTCGGCGATTTGGTCGTAGCTGAGGGATTCGATGTAGCGCAGGACGGTGATCGCCCGGAGCTTGGGAGACAGACGCGTGATCGCGCGCTGAATCTCGGATTCCAGCTCGCGGCGGGAGGCAGCCTGGCTCGGCATTTCGATGTCCACGTCGCGGACATCGAAGCGCCCGGCCTCGTCGTCTCCGAAACTGTCGGAGACCGCATCGAGGGAAGCCAGGCGCCGCGAGCGGTTGCGGCGCTTCAGGTCGATCGAGGCGTTGACAGCGATTCGGTAGACCCAACTGGAGAAACGCGATTGGAAGCGGAAGTCACCAATCTTTCGGCACAAAGTTCCGAACGTCTCCTGACTCGCATCGAGCGCATCGCTCGGGTTGCCCGTGATCCGGTAGCAGACGTTGTAGACCCGGTCGCGAAACCGGCCATACAGTTCCCCAAAAGCCCCATCGAGCCCATCGATGGGCTGGGCTTGGCAGGCGAGAACAAGCTCGCGATCGGGGTCGGGGTTCAGCATTGGGGGGAGGGGCTTCCTGCCCTAGTGGACACCCTTGGCAGAACTCGGGTGTGTGGAGAAGACGTGTCTGCAGGGGATCAAGTTCCCAAGAGCGGCCCAATTCCAGGCCTTGAAGCCTACCTCTCTCGGAATGGGCACCTGGCGAGGACCCTCCGGAGCTTCGTGGCGGCCCCCAGGGGCCTCAGGGCCGCCCCTTGGGCCGTGAGGGCTAGCGGACCCGAGGACTCCGAACTCCGCCTGCGGACAGCCTGCCGCTGCTAGGCGCCTGGCGAGGAGCGCCCGCTGGCCTAGACCGAGGGCCCTGCGTGACCGGAACGGGAATCCTCGCCGAAGCGCCCGAGCTCCAGCAGCCAGCGCCAGAGGCCATCAGCCGCCGATCAGAGCGAGGGGGTCCAACAATTGGACCGTGCCCCCGGCCGTCAGCGCACATCCGGGGGTGCAAACGCTCGTGCTGGGGACGCAGCCGGCGTCGGTCACCTGGAAGAGCTGCACGTTGTTTTCCACGCCGATCAGAACCGTCTCTTGGAAGCAGACCTCGTTCGGGGTGAAGGACGAAGGCAAGTCGCCGGGAGGCGAAATCGGCAGGATCGAAATGCCCGGGCCGCTCGGCCCCTGGGTGACCCGGCGAAGGGCCGTGACCCCGGCTGCCGTCGTGAGATTGGCCACCGCGGCCGAGGTCACCGGGACCCCCTGGGGCGAGGTCGTCGCGTAGAACCCGAGGGATCCCACCGATTGCAGCAGGAATTCAGGAATCGGGAAGGAGAATGCCACGACCTCGGAATCCACGCCCTCACCGCCTTCCGCGAAGCTCTCGGACAACGGCAGGTAGTCGGCCGGGGAGAGCGGGAAGAGCATGCCCTCGAAGTAAAGGCCCAGCTCAAGCTCGACATTGGTGAGATCTCCGTCGGGAACGAAGACCGCGGTCGTCAGATAAAACACGCCGCCGGTGGCCCGAACGGCGAAGCCTACGCCGAGGTCCGCCGACGTAGGCGCATCGGGAGTCAGCGGGTCGAGCTGCCGAGCGATTTCTTCGAGGTCGCGCAGCCCATCTCCATCGCTATCCGCTTCGTCGACCTTCGAACCCAGCACAACCTCTTGGATGTCGGTTAGTCCGTCACCATCCAGGTCGGAGGTCGAGCCACCCGCGACGGCTCCTAGCTCAGGAGCAGCTCCGAGAACCCAACCCAAAAATGCCGTGGCCGGAACGGCCAGGAGCCAACCGCTCAGACCGGCGCGGGAAGCGCAAATCTGGGGGGCCTGAAACGGGTCGGCGGGGCGGGTGCGAAGATCGGGCATTGAAAGGGGCGTTCCCTCGGGAAATCGTGTGGGAGTGCCTGGCGCGGGAGAGGCCACCGGTGAAGCCACCGAGGGGGCCTCCGGGCGCCTGGGCCAAGGGGAGGCTCGCAGAAACGGAACGAACCCTTGTAGGCGATTCATAGTGAGTCAGGGCAACCCGGTTCCCTGTTCCGTACAAAAACTGTCGGGGGGGACCCGTAGGGAGGACTCTGCACGCCCTAAGCCGGCCTCTGGGTCGCTCGGCGATGCCCGTATAGGGGTAATCCCGCACCCCCCTTCCAGCCGTCCTGATTCGGCGCGCCTGCTCCCTTGCTAGCTGGTCCCTCGCTCGGAATACTGCGCGGCCCCGCGTGGCCGGTCCGCCGAGCACTCGGGGGACTCACCAGGCGCCCGTAGCTCAGCTGGATAGAGCGCTTGCCTCCGGAGCAAGAGGTCACAGGTTCGAATCCTGTCGGGCGTACCCCCCCCACCGACAGCACGGGAAGCGGCCGAGGGGGCGCGCGACTCTCCCGGAGCTGGACGGGTCGCCGGGGACTCGGCCACGGCCAAGGCGCAGCGCAAGTCGACGTCAAGTCCCGCGGTCTCTTCCGGGTGCGGCAGGCTGGGTCGCCCGATCAGGCTACCCAACACCCGAACAGACCTGCGAATCGGAAAGGACCGCGGCTCGAAGGCACTTGGTCCACTTGGGCAAGCGCTTTGGCAGGGATGTCGCTGGTTGATCGGCTGCGCCCCGCAACGCAAACCGGACGCGGCTCGCCGGTGCGAACCACGTCCGGATGAGGGCGCCAGCGGCAGCCGAGAGCGAGGTCAGTCCATGTGAGCGATGACTCGCTCGTCGCCCATTTGCAGCTTGATCGCGGCCTGGCTTCCGGCCTTGCCGTCCTTGGTGAAGCGGTCGATGAAGCGCGCGAAGACGGCTTCATAGACGCGCAGGACACCCTTGGTGGCAAGGCGACGGGTGAAGTCGATCGGCGCCCAGTAGCGCAGGCCGGCCAGGCCTTGGGCGTTCGCGTACAGCTTGGCTTGCTCGGCGACCATCCACTCGGAGAAGAGCATGTAGGAGATCAGGTAGGGCTTGGCAAGCCAGCGCTGCTTGATCAACTTGGGAACCAAGGGCATCAGCCACGGCATGCGCGTGACGATTGGAAACAGCTTGTGCAGGTTTTCGATCTGGTACTTGTTCTCGAACTCGATCGAAGAGGTGCGGTTGAACTTCTGCGGGAAGTCGTTGTAGCCCGCGACCGCGTACCCCATGTCGCGGGTCATGTCCGCGATGTCGAATTCGGGGTAGGGCTGCATGATCGACACCAGCGGGTGCTGGGACTTGCACTCGATGTTGAGTCGCAAGGTGTCGAGCTCGTCTTCCATGCCACCGCCGGGGCCGCCGAGCATGTTCAGCGTGCCCAAGCGAATGCCTTCCTGACGGATCCAGGTCGCAGCGTCGGTAAGTTGCTGGCGCGTGGTGTTCTTGCGGAAAACCGCGTTGCGAACGTAGTCCGAGGCAGCTTCGATGGCGATCCGCGCGTAAACGCAGCCGGCCTTCTTCAGCATCTTGATGTGCGCCTCGGTCGTCATGTTCGCCATCAGGATGACGTCGAACGGGAGGCCGATTTCCTTGGGATACTTCTCGCAGAACTCCTCCAGCCAGTCCTTGCGAAGATTGAAGATGTCGTCGAGGAAATGGACGAACTTCAGTGGGTACTTGGCCTGCACCGCCTTGATCTCGGCGATCACGTGGTCCACCGAGCGCTTGCGCGTGTACTCCTTGTTCTTCGCGTCGTAGACCTTCTTCTTCCACGCATGGTGGAAGCAGAACGAGCAATTCATCGGGCAGCCGCGCTGGGTGACAAACACCTTGCGATCCGAGTTGGCGTAGATGTCGCCGGCTTCGTAGATGACGTCGCGGTCGGGGAAGCCCAGCTCGTCGAGATTTTGGGTCAGCGGGCGTTGGCAGTTCTTGGCGACCTCACCGGTCTCTTTGTTGAGCACCCACAAGTTGAGCACGTCGGAGATGTCTTTGCCCTCTTCCATGAGGTTCAGCATCTCAGCCATCGCCTCTTCGCCTTCGCCGCGGCAGATGGCGTCGAAGCCGCCCTGCTCGAGGTACTCGGGGCTGAACGTCGGGTGCGGGCCACCGGCGATCGAGAACACGTTCGGCAGCGCAGCCTTCACCTTCTGGTTGATGTCGGCGAAGTACAGGTGCATGCCGGTCGTCACCGAGAAGCACACCACGTCCGGGTTGTATTCCTGGATCTTCTCGATCCACTCCTTGTCCGGCAGGAAGAGCGCCTTGGTCTCGTGACCGGCGGCTTTCATGGCCGTCGAGAGCCACATGATCCCCAGCATTTCCTGGGGCAGGTACTCGTTCAGGAACAGGACTTTCATGATGCTTCTTCGGGGCGACCCGAGTGGGCGTTCGGCAGGCAGCAAAAGGGGGGGGGCGAGGCATCCCGAAGGGCCGGGATTCACGCTCGGAGGGCCCCGAAAGGGGACCCGCGCGGCCCAGAACCGTAGGGGCCACCGACGAAGTATAGAGGGCTCCCTCGACCCGGACGGGCAAATCCGCCGTCCACGTGAGGTTTCGCTTCCTCCGGATCGACCAACCCAGCGCTCCAGCTTCCGATGGACCCGAGGAAAACCCAGCGGAAGCCCACCAGGCGGCCCTTGGGCTCGGGCAGCTAGCATCGGAGGCCGGCCAACTTTCTACGCCCACCACCTGGTCCTCCTCGGACACATCCTGCCCATGATCTCGTTTCGCCCCCTGCTCGTCGCTCTGATCGCCGCCTGCGCCCCGGCCGCCGCGCTCCTGCCCGGCGGCCCCCCCCAAAGCCCCGAACCGCTCGAACCGGCAAAACCCGGGCCCGCTACCCAACCGCCCTCGGTCGTCGTGATCGGCGCCAGTCTCGCCGGGGGCCCCGACGCCCTGCTCGGCGCCCGCGCCAGCGACGGATCCGAGGAGTTCGCGGACCTTCACGTCTACCCCGACGTCCTCGAACATCTGGAACCCACCTGGGAATTCGACAACCTCGGCGACACCTGGCTCTTCACCCAGCCCGAGCTGCTCGGGGATGAGCAAATTGAGGCCGCCCTCGACATCGAAGCCGACATCATCCTCGCGCTCGACTTTCCCTTCTGGTTCTCCTACGGCGGGCGCGCCGACGCCGAGCGAGTGAACTACCTCCGCGACGAGGGCCTCTCGCGACTCGAAGCCTTGTGGGACGGACTCGACCCGAAAGAACGGCCGCTCGTCTTGGTCGGTCGCCTACCCGACGTGCGCGACACACCCGTGCTCTCCAGCAGCCAAAAGCCCAACGACGAGAGCCTCGCGGCCCTGAACGCTGAACTCGACGCTTGGATCGAGCGCCACGAAAACGTGGTCCTGGTCCCCTTCGCCAGCAAGCTAGCCAAGCTACGCAGCGGCGAGGCCGTCAGCGTCTGCGCCACCGAGTACACGAGCGAGGATATCGCTACGCTCCTGCTGAACGACAAGCTGCACCCCTCCACGAAGGGAGCGGCCCTCGTCGCTGCCATGTGCTTGGAAACCCTCCAAAAGACCGGCGTGCCCCTGGAAACAGACGTGACCGAACTGGACGTGCGGGCCCTCTCCGACCACCTCATCTCCGCCGCCAAGGGCGAGCCGGCGCGCTGACACGAAATAGCCCCCCTACAAGGTGGAAGTCCCCCAGTTCACCAACCCTGGCTAGCTGTCGCTTCTTGCAAACGAAGCTCGACCTCCGCGCGTGGACCGAAGGTCGTATCCACCACGACGGGAAGACCTGACGGGCCCTTCAGGTCGCCGGGCTGAAGTACGTAGGTCCCTCCTGCCAACTCGTTCACCTCGAACGCGCCCGCCGAATCGGAAAGTACGAAACGGTTCATGGACCAGTCTGCACGGCCTCTCTTGGCGTCGTAGACCCCGACCCGGAACTGTCCTGGCACGGGCTGATCGTCTTCTCCCAGCAACGTGCCCCGGATCCGGATCTCAGGTTCGAGCAGCAGCAGACCGACGTCATGGTTCTCCTGTGGTTCGACGATCACCTCGCGCTGCACAGTCGCAAAGCCCTCTGCACGAAGGGTCAGCTGCGTGCCCGCCGGTGAGGCCGATTCGATCCAAAAGTAGCCTTCGTCGTCCGACTTCACCGCGTTGCCACGCCCGGTCGCCGGGTTTGCGTGCAAGATGCGCGCGCCCTCGATGGGCTTCCCGTCAAAGGCCGACAGCACGCGGCCATGGAGGCGAGTCGAGAGAATCAAGATCTCCTCCGGGTCGAACACAAAGCGGACCTCAGAGATTTCTGGGCCGACGTACTGGGAAGCCAACACACGACCTCCAGCTACGAAGGAAACCCAACAGGGCGGTCCTCGCTGCAAGAAGAGCCAGCCAAAATCGGAAGCTCCGAATCGAGGTGCTTCCCGACCCAATCGCTCCCACACACCGATCTCATCCTGCTGCTCTGGATCGGACCCCCGCAGCGCGAACCTAGGGCCAGGCCTCTCCAGCGTTGCCACAGGCGCACTGTCGAACCGGATGAGGCTCGAATGTCGCTCAGCCAGAGCTCGGTGCAAAGACTCCCCCTCGGGCGTCTCGACAAAGACCTTCAGTCGCGGCTGGCGATGGAGCACGAAATCCACCCGCTCGAAACGGACCGATGGATCCAGCTTGAGGTCCTTGCGAACTTCCAGGCAGTGCCGTCTGTACGCCACAAGCTCGACCCTCGGCTCCAAGAACGGACCCAGCACGTAGCGCCCCTCGCGGTCGACCCGGTTGCGAGCCAGCTCTTGCCCATCGCGCATCGCCACAACGACGGCCGGTTCCGTCTGGATACCGTCCAAGGTCGCGACACGGCCTTGGACGAAGACGCCTCGATCGAGCGGCGCCGTCTCCAAGTTCCAGGCTCCCCCGGCGGCGAGCCGCTCCAAGACCTCCACCGCTGAGTCTTCTGAATCGCTCGCGTTGGAATCGCCCTCGCTCACCCCAGAGGCGTCGATTGCGATCGCAAAGCTGTCTGAATGCACTTCGTCAGGCTGAAGAACTTCGCGGTCCAACGCAGCTCCGGCAACGGCGAAAGCAACCAAAAATCCGATGAAGGCAGCGACAAAGCGCGCCCAAGGCGATGCCGATGAGGAACTCATGAGTCCCATCGAACAACAACTCCCCTAACCGCGGACTCGACTTGAAACGACCCCTGGGCGTGGAGTCCGTTGCGGCTGAACTGCGTCCACAGGTAAGAACCTGGTGACAAGTCGATTTCCGCCGGCGTGCCGAAGCCGCGGTCGATCGGTTGCCCCGCGGCCGTATCGATCTCGTAGCGAAGCCCACCCTCCGCTACGAACCGAACGGGCACACCCGGCTCGAGAACCAACTTGAGTCGGTCCTCGAGGCGAACCTCTACGGAATGGACCACTCGCCCCCATCCCTCGCTGCCCCCGGCTCGAATCCAGACACGTTCAGCCCCGATCCGTTGAAACCAAGCTTCGCCGTCGATGTCGGTCCTGGCGCGGTTCATGCGTTCGAAGGTCAGTAGTTCGCCCTCGAATCCCGGCACCCCGGCTTGAACCTCAGTGACCACGGGATCGCCCGCCGAGTCGGTAACGCGGACCCAAAACGAAATGCGCGGATGTAGACGGACGGTTCCGAGATCCCGGCTGGAGCCGGGCTCAAGCAGAAACGGCAAGGCCACCGGCGCGCCGTTTAGGCTCGCTGCGTCCAGGATGTAATCTCCGGGCGGGATGTTTCGAAACACGAGCTGCCCACTCTCCACCTCGGGGCCGATTCCCCGGCCGCCCTGAGTGGGCTGGAGCCCTACCGAATCAACCAATTCGCCGGAATGCTCTAACACAACCACGCGAACTTCCCCGAGAAGCCCGTCGAACGAACGAGGTGTGACCACGAAGACCAGTTCGGACTCGAGCCCGGTCAAGGGCCTCGAGCTCACCACCGCTCCGCGGATCATCAGATTTGCCCAGGCGGCCGTTTGCCGATCTACTCTCAAGAGCCCGCTGTGGTTCGGGTACTTCGACTTCCACCCCGGAATCCACTTGGCCAGCTCGGACCTTTGGACAGCGCGGCCTACGCGATCAGGCAAGCCCTGGGCCAGGGGTTCCGCAGTCACCGCCACGCCTAGGTAGCTGGACCGAATCCACTCGTGGTCCGAACCGATTTTCTCGCCGGCCTCGTCCTCGATCAGGACGGGTAGATCCCAGGGGCGATGCAGCTCGACGTTGAGTTCGATCGCCAGCTGCGGCGGAACCACCACGGTGCGCGACTCTCGGGCGTAGCCCTCCAAAACCACTTGAAACTGCGTTGGACCAGGCTGGAGACCGAGACAGGACCATGCGCCGATCGAAGAGCTCGAGGCTCTCCGCACCCTTCCATCTGCTGTCTTGACCGTCACCTCCGCTTCGAGCCCGTTTCCATTCGCGTCGCGAACCCGACCGAACGCCACGATCCCAAACTCCTTCGAGCCTTCAAGGGCTCCATCGGGCGTGGTGGACGCTCGGCTGCTGCGCTGCGCTTCGCCCGCCGATTCCAACGCTCGAAAGTCAGTCCTCGCCCTCGAACTGTTGTCCGCAGGTTCGAAGGAAAGAACGGCCCCCAAAGGCCCCGCCGCAGCTCCGATGAACAACCAAGCGGCGAACACACCCGCCAACGCACCCAGCGCGGCGTAAAGAATCAAAGAGTGCCTCATGCGAACGGGTCCGCACGCTCCCGGGGCAAGCGGGACAGCGGGACCTTCACTTCAGTCTACCGGCGACTCACCCCGCCTGCGATTCGGCACCAGGACTCCGAACGGATCTGCCCCCCCAAAGCGGGAAAAGGCCGGCTAGGCGCCAAAACTCTCTGGGCTAAGTGTCCCCAGCCTCCCGGGGTAGGCCGACCGCGCAGACGCCTCGCCCGAGTCCGTCTACTCCGAGCGGGGCAACAAGGGCCTTGGGTTAGAAGCCGTATCGGGAGCTCGAGATTGCGGCGGGTTGTTCGAAGGTCGAGGAGAGTTCGGATAGAACGGCTTTTTACGCGTCAGACCTGCCAGGCGCCATCTCGGTAGACCACTTCGCCGTCTAGGCGGACCTCTTCGGTCACGGCGAAGACGTCCACGTGGAAGCGCGCGCTTTTTTTGCGAATGGCTGATTTGTTGTAGGTGGTGTGCTTGGCTCCCAGCGAAAGGTGCACGCCGCACATGCGTTCGAAGGTACCGATGTCGGTGACGAATCGATCAAAGGAGAATGCGCGGTTGAGGCCCAGGCCCAGTTCGCGCACCCAGACTTGGCCTTCCACGGCTCGGATTTCCGAGAGGACGTGATCGAACGCGGGGGTCGAGTCGATCGCGCCGGTGACTCGTCCGGCTTCGATGACGATCGTGACCGGAGACGGTGGGCGGTTGACTTGGAAGGACGTGTCTCCGAAACAACCGATGCGGACCTGGCCGGAGACCGCTTCGAGGTCGAGCGATTCGGTGAACACCTCGCCGATTGGGAACTGACCCCCGGTGGTCGGTAGCTCGCTGTAGTCGCCTATGTTGAGCTTGGCGGGTTCGAAGCCTGCCGGGTAGGTCAGCAGGGCACCGTTCCCGCTGTCGACGACGGCCTCGGTGGTTCGTGCGAGTCGCTCGCGGAGCGTTTTGCCCACGCCGCGGTAGTAGGCGGCGTCGTAGTCCAGGGAGTCGATGTAGGTCGCCACCTCTTCGCCCTGCATCCGAGACAGATGAGGGTGTTCGATGACCTTGAAGCCAAGGCGGAACAGCTCCATCCGAATTCGAAACTTGGCGAGCCGAAAACTCGTGGACTGAATGAGCACGACCAACGTGCCCGGTGTGAGACTCGCAAAGGCCGCTAGAGCACCTTCGGGATCGTCCGGATGGAACTCGAGGAACGTCGCTTCCGGCCGGGCTCGCCGGTATCCCTCGGTGATCAGGGCCGCTAGCTCCGACTGGGTGTCGTATACAACGAGCGTCGGCTCCCCTTGGGCATGCTCGAAGCACACCTCGAGGATCCCTCCCACATGCTTCGCGGCTAGTGCGCTGGCGCGTTCATCTAAATTGGTGTTGAGCACGGGGGGTCTAGAGTTGTCGGATGCGGAGGGATCGGAAGGAGACCGGGTCGCCGTGGTCCTGGAGCACGATCGAACCGCCCTTTAGCTGACCGTAATCCGGCATTCCGGAGAACTTGGAGGCCTGGTAACGCTCCTGCCAGTCTGCGCTTTCGAACTCGTAAGTCACCACACGATAGCCGTTCAACCAATGCTCGACGCTGTTCCCGTCGACCACGATGCGGCTCTCGTTCCAGCGACCGATCGGGCGCGCTGCTCGGAAGTTTGGAGCCACCATGGCGTAGCACGCCGCCGCTGAAGTCATCGGGTTGCGGCCGTCCAGGTGCAGCTCGTCGTCGAGCAGCTGATACTCCGGGCCGGTCTCCCACGGGCTCGGGCGGCTCTCGCTCGCGCGATAGAACACGCCGCTGTTGCCGCCCTCGCCGAGCTTCCACTCAAAGCGCAGGTCAAAGCTGGTGTATTCCTCCAAGGTCGCCAGATCGCCTCCGGAGCCGCCGCCCGGCGTGAACTGGAGGGCACCCTCGCTCACAGCCCAGGCACTGGGAAGGGCGTCCGCTTGCCAGCCGCGGAAGCCCGCCAGGCTGGCTCCATCGAACAGCAACTCAAAGCCCGCCGAGGCCTCTTCGGGCGTCAGCGTGTTCGGCTCGCCCGATCCGGAACGCAACACGACCTCGCCAGGCTCGTCCGTGGGGATCGCATTGAGTGTCGTCCAGGACTCGGTGGTCCACAGGGTGCGGCCCGTTTCGCTTGCCAGCGGCCCGGCGAGGCGCACGTAAACCACGTGACCCGGCCTCAGGTCAGCCAGTTCGAGGAACACGCGCCGGCGATCTTCGGACACGCTCGCCGAGCGCACCGGAACGTCGTGCTCGTCGACCTTGGGGCCGCCATACTCCCGCGTCGGCACGTAGCGCCATTGACGCACTTCGTAGTCGATCGGATCCCAGCCCTGGCCTTCGGGCAACGCCTCGGTGAACTCGAGTTCGAGCCCATTCGATTTCGAACGAACGGCGAGCACCTCAAAGGTGGACTCGCCGTTCAGAGCAAGCCGCTGGAGCCCGTGCTTGGCCTTGCCGTCGTGCCCCCAGTTCCCGGTGGAGCCGATGCCCCCGACGTACAGCGCGCCGCCTGGACCGAAGGTCAAGCGGTTGATGCCGCCCTCGAGCCCTTGGCTGAAGCGGAACACCGTCCCCTGGTACTCGCCCGCCACTTTCTCCACGAACACGCGCTTGAGCCCGCCGTGGGTCACATCGGCGTGCACCATTTGGCCCGCGAACGGACCGTCTGGAATCAACGCCATCTGACTCGGCGAGTTGCCGATCTCGCCCTGGGGCAGCCACACCACCGGCGGCGTTTCGACCAGCTCGCGGGTGCCTTCGGGATCCACCGACCGGTTGCCGTAAAACGCGCCGTCGCGCAGGTGCACAATTTTCGATGCCGGCAGCCAATCGCCCTGGTTGTCCGCGACGAACAGCTCGCCGTCGACGCCGAAGCCGATGCCGTTCGGCGTCCGAAACCCGCCGGCCATCACGCGCCAACTGCCATCCAGGGAGATCGCGATCCCGCGACCGCGGTCGGGGTCCTGGTTTGGACTGCTGGGGCCGCCCGGCTCGATCGCGGTGGCGAGCGTGGCGTAAAACACCCCGTCCCGATACACCAAACCGAACGCGAACTCGTGGAAGTTTGGCGTAACCCCCCAACCATTCGCCACGCAGCGGTACTCGTCGGCGACATCGTCCCCGTCGGTGTCGATCAGCTCGGTCAGTTCCTGTTTTTGCAGCACAAAGATCCGGTCGCCCACGACGGTCAACCCAAGCGGCTCGGCCAGCCCCGCGGCAAATCGCTTCGCCGAGAAGGGGCCCTCGCCCTGCGCTCCCTCGATCAGGTACACGCCGCCTTCGGGATCCCAGTTGCAGATCACCAGTCGACCGTCGCTTAAGAAGTCCAAGCCTCCGACCTTGGGGCGGAAGCCCTCGTTGCGAATGGTCGTGAGATCGAAACCCGGGTGCAGTGCGTCGAGCGGGTAACGATCTCCCGGCGTGGCCAGGGCGCGCGCTCCGACGATGCGCTTGTTCCCCGGTGCGGTCACTCGAACTTCCCCCGCACGCGTCGAGAACGCGCTCGCCGGAACCGGTTCGAAGACCTCCGAACCGGGCTGGCGCCACTCGAGCAACAGGCGCTGGCCTCCGCTGCCTTCGAAGTAATCGATGCGCAGGACATGCAGCCCGGCCGAGAGGTCCAATTCGCCCTCCAGGGCAACCTCGCCGTGCTCGCCGTCGTTGTCGATCAGCGGCCAGTTGTCGAGCCACAGCCGCGAGCCGTCGTCGCTGGTCAAGCGAAAGCCGTACAAGCCCGCCTTCTCGACCTCCAGGAATCCAGAGAACTCGCCGACGAAGCTGTCTTCGAGACCGCCAAAGTCCGCGGGGCTGGCCAGGTCCACCGACTCGGTCCGTGCATTTACATTGGGCGACTGCCCGGGAACCAAGCGCGGCAACTCCGGGGTCGAGCGCCCGATCGAATACAAGCGCATGGCGAGCCCCGGCTCGCGCTCGCCAAAGTCGACCTCCGCGGTGCCCTCGGCCGACTCGAGGACCACGGTCGCGAGCACGGAGGGGTTGCTCCAGCTGTCCGGGCTATCCGACGACCACGAAAGAGCCGCGTCGCTCTCCATGCCGTCGTCATCGTCGTCCACGTGCAGCTCGAGCCCGAACGCCAAACCTGGCTCCGGCACGATGCCGACGTTGGCGAAGGGGATAGCCGCCTCGCAGAAGTAGCCGGAATTGCCGTCGTTGCGGCCTGAGAACGCAAACTGAATTCCCGGGTGGAGTTCGCGGCCTGCCGACACGTACACGTCGTCCTCGCCGCCCATCCCAAAGATCACCTGGACGTCGTTCTCGTCGTAGTAGTCGAGCCGCTCGTGCCCGCCATCCAGGAAAATCTCCACACTGTCGTCCTGGAACTGTTGGGTCGTGTCGTCGACGAGTACATCGTCGATCACGTCAAACAGGATGTATAGGTGGGTCGCGTCGTAGGTCAGCCGCGCACGCGCCGCCAGGTCGTCCGGGCCGTCCGTGGCGCCAAACACCAGTTTGCCCACCGTTTGCAGGGCGATGCTCTCCCACATTTCATCCGGCACACCGTCGATCACCGGAGCGGTCAACGTGCTCGCGATCGACATGAAGGGCCCGGCCTCCGCAACCCGCGAGATTTCAGCCTGCGGAACCGTGTAGGGGTTTTCGACGTCTTGCACCCAAGGCTCGGTCCCCGCCGCGGCGGGCCCGTTGAGTTTCAGGGTCATCTGACTGGGCTTGCCCGAGGACACCGACACGCCTCTGAATCGCGCCGAGCTTCCGCGGGCTCCCGGCTCACCTGAGTGTTCCAGCAGGGAGAGGCTCGAGCTCGAAATCGAGAGGACACCCGACTCCTGAACCTCGGGGACGCGAACCAAGACGCGAGCTTCCTCCGGCCCGGCGACCGAAAACCCGCGGCGAAGCTCGGGATCACGCTCGGCAGCACGCTGGATCGTCGGCCGTTCTTCGAGAATCAACTCGTGGCCGTCCGCAGCGAGCCTCCAGCGGAGCACCACCTCGCCGCCCTCGAACCGGTAGCCGAGGTAGGTGGATTCAACCGTTGCCGACAGACCGGAACCCGCCGAGACCACGCGAAACGGCGAAAGCCCAGCGTCCGATTCGAAGTAGGTAAAACCCACGGACGCCGGCTGTGGTCCATGGATCGCGTCGTACACCGCGCCTTCGAAGTTCACCCCGCCCTTCCAAGCCTTGCGCAGGGCCCCCGACTCCGCGTCGTAAGCCAGCCACAGCTCGTCGTCGAGCGCGATGGTGACCATGCGCGTGTTCCCATCGAGCACCGAGCGAAAGACCCACGGATCGCGTGGGCGCTCGGCCTGAAGGATCGAAGCAAGCGCGAGACCGAGGGAGACTCCGAGGAACATGGGCGGTGGCCGGGGTGTGGGAACGGCGGAGGGAGTCCCACATCCTCCGGGTGCGGAGTCCGGCTGACAACCGTCGCCCGGGAAGGGCCCTTCCCCGGGTGCTACGCCTTCCGCGGTGGCCGCGCCCAGCCCCCCGGCGAGGGATGGCTGGCTTGCGGCGTGGTTTCTCTGGCTTCCCCGCAAAGCCTCACGGACACCTGGTCGATCGACGTGCAGGCCGGTGACCGCCTGACCCTGGGCGCTGCAACGGGCGGCTTCACTCTCGACGGCCAGATCCTCGCAACCGACTCTCAACTCGTCTACGAACCGGCGCTTTCGGTCACGACCGAGGAATTCACCGTTTCGTCTGGCGGCTCTGTCGAAATCCAGCTCGTTGCGCCCGCGGCCCTAGCGGGCGAGCCCTAGTTCCTGCTGGGCAGCGCCAGCGGAACGACGCCCGGCCTTTCCGTCGATGGCTTTGTCGTCTCGCTCAACCTGGACGACTACTTCCAGATAACCCCAACCAACCCGGCGTTCTCTCCGCTGGTTTCCGGAATTGGCGTGCTGGACAGCGAGGCCGGCGCGTACACCTCGAACGCGACCAGCCGGACCGGATCATCATCCAGCCGCCGGCTGGCCAGGGTGCGAATCGTGAACTACGCCTTGGCGGATTCCTGGGCGGGCTCCGGCTGGTCCTGACGGCTCGCCTGGACGGTGGAGGCGGCTAGTGGGCAAAACCAAACAACGATCAGCGCGCGAGTAGCTTGGGGGGACATGCCAGCCGTAGCTCTGTCCTCCCGCCTGGTTACCGGTCCGGAGGGCGTGTCTGCCTGCTAGTCCTGGCGCGCCGCCTGGATGAGAATCTCCTCAACGGTCAGGAAGGTCTTTTCGCGGGAGAACAGCTTGGCGTGCTCGAGCCCCGCTGCGGCGTAGCGCTCCGCGAGTTCGGGGCCATCCAGCAGGCTGGCGAGCGCCGTGCGGAGTGCCTCGTCGTCTCCCATCGGAACGAGCAGGCCGGTTTCGCGGTCGGCCACGACTTCGGGATTGCCGCAGACCCCTGTGCAGACGATCGGTGTCCCCAGGGTCTGCACCTCGATCAACGTGTGCGAAAGGCCCTCGTACTCGGAGTTCAGAACGAAGATGTCGGTGGCCCGGATGTGCAGCGGAATCAACGCGTGGGGCACGTTCCCGAGGAAGTGGGCCCGGTGCTCGACGCCCAGGTCCCGGGCCAACTGCTTCCAGGGCTCTTCCATGTCGCCATCGCCGGCGATCAAAAGATGCACGTCCTCGGGAAGTCCGGCGAGCGCGCGCAGGATGCCGTCGACTCGCTTCCAACCCATCAGACGGCAGATCGTCAACAGGTAACGGCGGTCAGGTTCGAGATTTAACTCGGCCCGCGCTTGCTCGCGCGTTTGCGGCAGGTCCTCGGGCCGCGCGCCGTGGTGAGCGTTGTGAATGCGCACCACCTTGTCCCCGTCGACCCCATAGCGGTCGATCAGGATGTTTCGCAGGAAGTCCGAGCAGGAAATGATGCGCTTGCACCACTTCCACCAACGGTTTTGCAGCGACCGAACCAGCTTGACCTTCAGGCCATAGTCCTTGGTCTCAAACGTGACGATGTCGTCGCCGTCGATCCAACCCTTGCGGTGACTGATTTCCCAGGCGCCGTCGACCATGATGCGGATGACGCACGGAACACCGCGCAGCTTCGCGGCCAGTACGTGCAACAGGGCCAGGTGCTCTTGGACATAGACCACGTCTTGGCCCTTGGCTTCACGCAACACCGCGAAGAACGCCTTGAGGTAGCGAACCGGAAGCGGGCCGCGGGAAATCGCCCGGACCGGGAACGGGTGGCCCTTGGGCTCCGGATCCGAGCAAAACGCCACCACCTTCACCTGATGTCCGCGATCCACTAGGAATCGGCCGAGGCTTGGTACATAAACCGCCGGGCCGCCCAGGTCCGGGGGGAAGACCGGGGAGGTAATCAGAATCCGCATCGAGCCGCTCGAGTCAGCCTCGGACCGCGGGCGCCGTCCCGCGCGTTTCCTCGAGCGAGCCGGGCTCGCCGGAGCCGCCGCCTTCCCCGTTCTCGGAGAACTTGAACAGGCGTTGACTGTCGGAGCGTTCGCCTTCGATCGCTGCCAGAACATCCGCCGTGATGTCGTCGGTCGGGTATTCGCCGTTGAAGCAGGCGTTGCAGAACTTCTTGTTCTTCGGGCTGCCTTCGTTCGCCGAAGCGTTCATCGCCTCCCGGTCGAGGTAGACGATGTGATCGGCTTCCAAGTCGAGGGCGATCTCTTCGTGGGTCCGGTTGCTGGCGACAAACTCCGTCTTGGTCGCCATATCGATCCCGTACGGGCAGGGCGAGATGAGCGGCGGACTGGTCACTCCGAGGTACACCTTGCGAGCCCCCGCTTCCCGGGCCATGCGAACAATCCGTCGCGCGGTGTTGCCCCGCACGACCGAGTCATCGACCAGCAGAACGTCGCGTCCTTCGAACTCGGCGCGAATCGCGTTGAGCTTGCGGCGCACCGAGTTTCGGCGCGACGCCTGGCTGGGCATGATGAACGTGCGTCCGATGTAGCGGTTTTTGATCAGGCCTTCGCGGTAGGGCAGGCCCATCTCGAGCGACATGGCCAGCGCCGCGTCCCGGGAAGAGTCAGGAATCGGAATCACCACGTCCGGCTGGGGAGCGCCTTCCGCCTTCCATTGCCGCCCCAGCGCCTGGCCGAAGCGCGCGCGAGTGGTCTGCACCGGGATCCCGTCGAGCAGCGAATCGGGGCGGGCGAAGTACACCAGCTCGAAAATGCACGGCCGGTGCGGCGCGTCGTGGAGCTTCTCGCGGATGATTTGGCGATCGGCGCCGATGAACACGGCTTCGCCGGCCTCCAGATCGAATTCTGGCTGGTAGCCGATGACGTCCAGGACCACGCTCTCGCTGGCGAACGCGAAGGAGCGGTTGCCGTCGTCCACGCGCGAACCAAAGCAGATCGGCTTGATGCCGTGGGGGTCGCGGAACGCAACCAGGCCAACGTCGGGCAGGGCGGCCACCACCGAATAGGCGCCTTTGACCTCCTGGAAGACCGCGCGGACCGCCGCAAAGACATCCTGGGCCGAGACCGGCACGCCCGGCTGAATCCGCTCGGACAGCGCTCGCAGGAAGACGAACAGGATGACCTCCACGTCGCAGCTGCTGTTCAGCCGGGTTCCGCTGCGCTCGAAGTAGCGGGTCTTGAGCTCGAGGAAATTGGTGACGTTGCCGTTGTGCGCGATCGCGACGCCGACCGGGAAGTTCACGTGGAACGGTTGGGCGTCCTCTTCGCGGTTGGCCCCCACGGTTGGGTAGCGCACGTGCCCGATGGCGAGCGAGCCGCGCAACACCTCCATGTCCCGCTCTGCGAACACGTCGCGAACCAGCCCAAAGCCCTTCTTCGTGTGGAAGGTGTCGGTGAAGGTCGTGATGCCTGCCGCATCCTGGCCGCGGTGCTGGATGGCCAGCAGGGCCTCGTAGATCTCGGGGGCAACGTCCGCCCCCTCAGGGCCGTAGATACCGATGAAGCCGCACATGGACGCAGTCGGGTGGCGCTAGAGTTCGGACGAGGGGTCGGACGGATGTGATGGGTGACGCGACCCTCGGGCCATCCAAAGGTGGACAGCACGCGTTCGGGGGGGACATTCTACTTCATCGCCCCTGGCTCGTCCCCTCCTAGGACGGCTCGGTTTTCGGACTCTCGGGCGACAAAGCAACCTCGCTCCTTGAGCTGGCCGGACACAAGCTGGTCACGCGAGCCGCCGCGCCGATCCGAGTCGTCCCGAGCCAAACCCGGAACCGGCGGCTGGGTTCCTTGCGTCCCAAGAGTCTTCTCCGCCCGCGGTTCACGGACTACAGGCCCCTAGGCCCCCCGGCCTTGGGCTACGGTGAAGGCACCCCGATCCACCCGTGCGAGCCGCTCAACCCGACCCCAACCCGACTGCGGCTCCCGCCAGCACACGCCCCCGAACCGGCGCGCCGGCCGAGGAGGCCTCCGAGCCGGCCGCTTGGGCCTCCGCGGAGACCGGATCCAGGGATCGAGCTTCGGTGCCCATGAAGCGGCTCCAGCTCGCCGACCATCGGCTCGGCGTCGTGGCCTGCCTCGCGCTCCAACCCCTGCGCGGCCTACGCCGCATCAAGCGTGCGTTCCTCCAGCCTCGGGAGGACTCGGCGGCCGCGCGGGTGCTGCTGATCAAGTTCTGGGGCATCGGCAGCCTCCAACTTCTCGTGCCCGCGGTCCGCGCGCTGCGCGAACGTCACCCAACGGCGCGGATCGAGCTCCTGACGCTCCGGCAAAACGATGCCTTCGCCCGCGGCCTAGGCGCCTTTGACGAGGTGCGGACCTTCGACGTTCAAGGGGCCTCCTGGCTCCGGATCGCCGCGCGGATCCTCGGACTCGTTCGAGACCTGCGGCGGGAACGCTTCGACCGCGTGGTCGACTTCGAGTTCTTCACCCGCTTCTCGGCGGTCATCACGCTCCTGTCTGGAGCTCCGCAGAGCTCCGGCTTCGCCGCCCCATCGATCTGGCGCGGCGGGTTCCACACGCGAACCGCACCCTTCAACCGCTACTGGCACGTGGCCCGCAACTTCCGCAACCTCGCCGGCGGCGAGAACGGAGTTCCGATCGCGCCGGCGGACCTGATGCCGTTCCATGTCGAGCCGCGCCACCGCGCCGCGCTGGAGGCCGAACTCGGCGCCCTGGCCGAACCCGACGAGCGCCCGCTGGTGGTCCTCAATCCCAATGCCGGCAGCCTGTCGCTCGAGCGTCGCTGGCCGCCGGCTCGCTTCGCCGAGCTCGCCCGCGGCCTCGTGGAGCGCCGGGACCTGCGCGTGGTCCTCATCGGAGCGCCCAGCGAGCGCGACTGGACCTCGAACGTGTCCGCGCGACTGGGCGACCTCCGCGAATCGAACTTCGCCAATCTCGCGGGCCGTCTCGGCATCGGCCCGCTGAATGCGCTGCTCGAGCGCGCCGATCTGTTCGTCGGGAACGACTCAGGCCCCATGCATCTGGCGGCCGCCCACGGAACCCCGACCCTCGGGCTGTTTGGTCCCGAAACTCCGCTCATGTACGCGCCGCTCGGAACCCGCGCGGAGAGCCTGTACAAGCCCCCGGCCTGTAGCCCGTGCATCAACGTGCACAACAACAAGGTGGCCAGCTGCGTCCGTGGGCACCCCGAGTGCCTGACCAACCTGGGCGTGCACGAGGTGCTCACTCGCGCCGAGGCGCTGCTCGATTCCCGGCCCTTGCGCCTGGTGCCGAGGCCCATCCCTCGCTCGGCCGAGGCCGCGCTGGCCGACGACTCTGGGGTCCGGGCCTGATGCGCATCGTTCTTCTCAACCCCCCGGGCGAGCGGATCTACATTCGCGACTACTTCTGCTCGAAGACCACCAAGTCGAACTACCTGTTCCACCCGATCGACCTGGTGGTGCTGTCGGGGACGCTAGCCTCCGAGCACGAGGTCACGGTGCTCGACGCGATGGCCGAACGCCTGTCCCCCGAGCAGGCTGAGGAGCGTCTCGACTCGGTAGCGCCCGAGGTCCTCATTTCCATGGTCGGGTCGGTCTCCTGGGAAGAGGATCGCGCGTTCCTGGCCCAGCAGGCCGAACGGGGTCGCCGCGTCATCGCGATCGGGGACGTGCTTCACGAAAATTCAGCGGACCGATTGCGCGACGAGCCTTGGCTCGAAGCCTGCCTCCACGTCTTCGCCAACGGCGATCTGCTGCACTACTTGGCCGGCAGGCGCGAAGCCATCGAAGACATGACCGTACGCGACGCGAACGGCGATCCGCAGCGGCTGCTGCGCATCGAACGCAAACGCCGCAAAGGCGAATTCCGCGTCCCTCGCCCGCGGCACGAGCTGTTCCCGGACACCGGCTATCACTTTTCGTTCGCGCGCAGCTCGAACTTCGCGACCGTGCTGTCCGATTACGGATGCCCGTATCCCTGCACGTTTTGCGTGATCGGAACGCTAGGCTTCCAAACTCGCCCGGTCGAAGACGTCCTGGAAGAACTGGATCACCTGCGCGCACGCGGCGTCCACGAGATCTTCTTCATGGACCAGACCTTTGGCGTCAAGCGCGAGCGGGGGCTCGAGCTGTGCCGAGCGATGGCCGAGCGCGGCGACCTGTCGTGGACCGGCTACACGCGGCCGGACGTCGCCGACGATGAGATGCTCGCAGCCATGAACTCGGCCGGATGCCACACGGTCATGATGGGCGTCGAATCCGCTGACGACGACCTCCTGGCCACCTACGAAAAAGGCTACCGGAGCTCGATCATCCGCGACGCCTTCGCACGCGCCAAGCGCCACGGGCTGCGAACCGTCGGGACCTTCATCATCGGGCTCCCCGAGGAGACCGAAGACTCGCTGGCCAAGACGCTCGACTTGGCGGTCGATCTTGAGATGGACTTTCTTTCGCTCAACATGGCCGTCCCGCGATTCGGCACACCGTTCAGGGCCAGAGCCCTCGAATTGGGCCTCGCCGATGCCAAAGACCTGGTCATGGATCAGGGCGGCGAAGACGCTTTCCTGCCGACCCAAACCCTGGATCGCGAGCGCATGGTGGCGCTCAAAAAGCGCATGGTTCGCCGCTTCTACCTGCGACCGGCTTACCTGTGGCGCCGGCTGCGCGACGCCGGCAGCCTGTGGGAACTGAAAGCGCAGGCGCGCGAAGGGCTCGCGCTCCTGCGCCGCAATGTCTGAGCGATCGCCGGAAGATCAGCTTCTTCCTGCGGGCTGTTAGGCCGCCGCGTGCCCAAGCCCAAAGCGAAACTTCCCGACATCCTCCCAGACCCCTTCCCCTTCCAGGTGGATCCAACCCTCTGGGTTGTTCAGGGGGACCCACGCCATGCGGTCGGCGCGTAGCCCCTGGCAACCGTGAAAGCTCACACTGCACTTGCTGCCCGGTTCCGACAACCTCTGCGCGAACACGCTCGAGAGCATGTTGCCGATTTCCAAAAGGGCCTCCTTGATGGCCGGTTCCAAGAACCCACTGGAGCAGATTCCTGGCACCTGATCCAAGGGCATCATCAGCACGCTGCACGCTCCGCTGACGGCTGCGTCGAGGGGCAGCAAGAGGCAAACGAAGCGTTCTCCCAACGGGCTGATGGCCTTGAACCGGAATGCTATGTGAACGTTGTCCTTTCCGGTCGGTGGGCCCGGTGACGCCGAGACCGTCTGACTCGACAACGTGATGTCCTTGTCGACCATCATCGACAGGCTCTCGAGGACGCCTGCACTGAGCTCTTTGGCGAGCTCTTCAGCATCCGGATCCACCGGCTTCTCAGTTGCACTCATCTGAACAGCCCCCTTCTTGATCACCCACCCACACCTCAAGGGAAAGGGCTCCGCGAACTTGACGATAGAGCAGGCTTCCAGCTTCCTCGCCGGAAGCACCACCGGAGGGCTGCACGAACTGGGGCGAGCCAAGCGTGTAGTCACCGTACGGGTCGAGCGCGTTCACCTTCATGAGTTCACCTAGGATGCTGGCAAACTCGGACAGGCTGTCCGTGATCTCATCGGCCGCCGGCCGTTCGTCTGGCTCGACCATCAGCAGCGCTCGAGCCAACTCGCCGGCTACCTCCGTGTTTGTGCGCAGAACGAATCGGCCGCTGACTTCGCCAACAAACGCGAGGCTGATGCAAGTTTCAGAGGACGAACCCGGCTGTGCGCAAGCAACCTGGCGGGACACTCCACGGCCTCGATTCGCGCCGTCAAACGCAGCCTGAATCGACTCAAACGTCAAATCGGCAGCCTCTTTCAACGCGGACAGAAGCTCGCCTGCGCAGACCTCCGCTCCTTGGGGTTCTTGATCACCCAAGGGTCGTCTCACTCTGCAAGCCAGCCTGGCGGAAGGAACGCGTCGTGATTCGAGCCACACCGCTCGCATCACCCACGATCTGGATGTTCTTCATGGGATTCCGGTATTGAGAATCGAGCGGGTCGCTGGAGCAACTCGCGAGGCGGCAGTCCCCACAAATCGCCTACCGGTTCCGCATGTCTTTAGGCGCGCCGGGCTCTTTTGGACTCGCGCTCCGCATCGACCGGGGCCCTTCTCGCTAGCTGTGGAGTTCCGAACACGCCAAACAGGAAATCCGTTCCGGCTCGAAGTGCAACGCCGCAGAAGCTCCATTTCCGAGGGATCCGTTGCAGTTCCAGGGCTCAACATCCCGATGGTTCCAAACTCGGATGGAGGAAGCCTCGCCCCATTCGACTTGCATCCAGGTGGGACTCGGTGAGCCCTAACCCTCGGCGTCGAGGCGTTGCCTTCGGAGGGCCTCTGAAATGGGAACCGGTGAACAGCTCAAAGGTCCGTCGAGCAAGGTGCTTGTGGTCGACGACTCCATGGAGGATCGCGCTTGCACCATCGCGGCGCTGGTAGCAGCCGGAATTCCGAGAGCCAACGTGCTGGAGGCCACCAACGGCTTCGAAGGTCTAGACCAGATCGCCGCCAACCGCGAGATCAGGATGGTCCTGACGGATGTCGGTATGCCGCACATGAACGGGCTCGATTTCCTGAAGGAGCTGCGGGATCAAGCCCCCGAGGCCCAGGCCTGGCTGCTGACCCGGGAAGGCACCGAACCGTTCCTGCCCCAGGCCCTCGAACTCGGCGTTCGCGGAGCGATTCCATTCCGCCCCCAGCAGGGCGCCATGACCGCGTCGCTGGTCGAGTGGATGAGCTCGACACACTCCTAGCGGCCCGCCGCTGGAAGGCCGTCCCTCTACTCGCGACGACCCATGGCGCTTGGCCAAGCGCGCCGGCGAGCCGAGGCTTTGCAGGTCTCCCTGGATCCTGACGGGGCCCTAGGGCCAAGCTCGGTCGTGCAGCCGGCGGCCGGGCCTCCTCCACAGATGGATGGCACAGATGGATAGCTTGGCCTCCGACACGACGCCTGGATAAGAACGAACCAGGACCCTCGAGCAGAGAGTCCTGGTTCGCAACGAGGAACCTAGGTGGTTCCGGCGGATCGGTTGGAACTAGTTTTCCAGACCGAATCCAGCGCCCTCGAGCGCCGAAGCCATGGCATCCGTGGTCGGAGCCGCAGCCTGCTCAACGGTGACAGTCGCCGTCTTGGTGTCGAAATCAACATCGACGTTCTTAACACCGGGGAGGCTGGAAAGTGCAGACTGCACTTTCGGGGGGCATCCGACGCCTCAGGTCATTCCGGAAACGTCCAGCTGCACGACGGACGTCTCGTCCGGTGCGACGGAGCTCTGGTCGGTGCTGTTGCACGCAACGAGAGCCGTCGGCACCGCGAGAAGCCCAACGAGGAGAAGGTTCTTCATCGTGGATTCTTGGGTTGGATCGAGCCCCCCCTAAGGAGGGCTAGGAGTGGGCGCGGCCCGAAAAGGCCGCACCGGAACGGGCAGCCTACGCCCTTGAGATCGGTCTGTGACTCCGGCCTGCTCAAGTCTTCCCCGGCGAGCCCGATCGGACGACGAGTTCAGGGGTTGCTCTTTCCGGACTCAGCGGCCGCCTACCAGTTCGCGCCCCCCCCAAAGACCCTTCAGAGCCCCTCTGGGGGCCTGTATAGCCCCATTCGGCCCGCCGGCTTCCGATTCGAACTTCCTAGCGCCCAGCGAATTTCACTGAGCTGACCTTCGCTTGGAAGTTCCCATCGTGCCCCCAAAATCGACGATCACAGCCTAGAGACCGGCTCCCGCGGCACCGGTATCGGGGGCCGAATCCTGAAGCCTCCGGACACGACGACAACCTCCGGGTTCACGGATCCAGGCCTGGCGAGGACCCGCTCGACGGTGGCCGGGGCTTCGAGTTCGTGCCCACCGCAGATCCCGGCGGGGATCTCGCGGCGGGGATCTCGCGGCGGGGATCTCGCGGCGGGGATCTCGCGGCGGGGCCCGCATTCAAGACTCGCAGAGAGGCCGCGGGTCTGGATCGCCCGCGGGGACTGCCGCTCCTGCCTAGAAGTAGAACCCCATCCGCAGCACGACCTGGTCGTAATCCAGTTCGGTGTCCGGGCCTCCGAGCCCGGCGAAGCCAAGGTCCGTGTCGGCACCGCCAACGTGGCGGTACTGCACGCCGATCGAGAGCTCGGGCGCGACGCGAAACTCGAGCCCCGCCGACAGGTAGTAGCCGGTCGAGTCGTCCGTGGACGAGAGATTGCCAGAGTCGATATCGACGCCGATCAGCGTTCCACCGGCCGAGACATAGGGCACGATCGGCTGCTCCACGGCGTAAAGGTCGGAGAACGTCAGGCGCGCACCCAGGTAGATTTCAGCTAGCGAAACATCGACAAAGCCGAGGCTGTCCACCGAAAACTGCGTGCCAAACTCAACGCCGAGCGGCCCCGCGCCAAAATTGGTGGCCGCGAAGTCGAAGCCGATCACGAAGTGATCGTCGAGCGGGTCGAAGGCGTCGCTGTCCAAACCGCGCCCTCCCAAAAGAAGGCCCGCCGAGAACCCCGGTTCGGATCGAACCCGATGGGTCGGCTGCGGGGGCCCTGGGATGGTCACCTGGGGCACGTTCGAGGGCACCCAATGGGCAACCGAAGCCTGGGGCTGAACGGAAGCCGAATAGAAGCCGTCGTCGCCGGGAACGGCGTAGGACACGAACCCTGCGCCCGGTCCGCAATCGTGCGAGCCTGCCTGCAGACCGGGAGCCGATGGGAATGAAGGGGCGACGAGGACCGCCGCGGGGAGCACAAGAGGCAAAGCGAATTCGATTCCGAGCATGGTCGAGGCGGCGGAGTGCCGCCGAGGAAGAGGGTCGGCCAGAGTCGGACTCGAGGGAGGCGCGCCGTCAGAGTGGGACGAATCGGCTTTCTCGACAACCCCTGAGTCCGCTTCAACGCCTGTTTTCGAGCTCCTTGGCGGCCCGGTAGGTCCCCAAGTGGGCTGCGAGGCTGGTTTCGATGGGCTCGCCGTAGCCTCCGCCAAGCGTCAGGGCGACCGGCAGCCCCTCTGATCGAAGCCTCCCGAGCAGGCGGCGATCGCGCTCGGCGACCCCGGCTTCGGTGAGCGCTAAGCGCCCGAGACGATCGGTGGCGAGCCCATCGACACCGCCCTGCACGAGAACCAAGTCGAAGGCTCCGCTCGCCAGGCAGAGATCCAGGGCGCGCTCCATCTCGCCCAAGTACAGCTCGTCGCTTGTCCCGTCGGGCAGGGGAACGTCGAGATCGCTGGTCTGCTTGCGGGCTGGGAAGTTCTTCGCGCCGTGCAGCGAACAGGTGAAAACGCGCGGCTCTCCCTCACACAAAGCCGCCGTCCCATCGCCCTGGTGCACGTCGACGTCGAACACCAGGACACGCTCGACAAGCTGCTGTTCAAGCAAGGTGGTCGCAGCGATCACCAGGTCGTTGAACACACAAAAGCCCGACCCAAAATCCCGGTAGGCGTGGTGCGTTCCACCCGCCAGACTTCCGGATAGACCCTCCTCGAGCGCCCACCGACTGGCCGCCAAGGTTCCGCCGACGCTTGCAAGCGAGCGCTGCACCAGGGCTCGCGACCAGGGAAACCCGAGCCGCTTGATCTCAGGCGCGGGCAGGTCCCCATTCAGAATTCCGTCCACGTAGCGGGCGGAGTGCACGGCTCGCACCGCGGCCAACGGCGCAAGCTCCGCCGGATGCAGCTCGTTCTCGGCCAGAATCCCGTGCTCGCCCAGCAACTCTCGCAACTGACGGTACTTTCCCATCGGAAAGCGATGCCCCTCGGGTAGCTCGACCTGATGGTGATCGGTGTAGTGAACGCGCATGGGCTAAAACGACGGGTTCAAAGTGGTGGTTCAGAAACACCTCGCAAGGGGATCCTGAGCTCATCCCGAGAGCTTTCCTACGATTCACTCGACTTCCACCCAACTTTTCGCTCTCCCTCGGCGTTCAGCTTCGTCCGCGCCCCGGTCCCGCCTCGCTCGTCATGCTGAAATCCACTATGAGATTCTTCCTTCCGCTCGCCGTCATCGCCCTGCTTGTGTCCTGGGCTCGATCGGGAGCTGGCAACACCAAAGCGCCACAGCAACCGCAAACCCATCACCGGTCCGAAGTGTTCAGCAAAGCCACTGCCGAAGCCGACCGCCTATGGGCCAAGGGCGCCTTTGAATTGGCTCGCGAGCTGTACGCAAAGCTAGCGGCCCAACTCGACGAGGGGTCACCGGAACGCGCGTTCGCGGAGTTTCGCGAACTGGATTCCCAGTGGCGTTCGTTGTCCAAGGCCGACCGGATCGACTCGGGCAAGCTGCAACAAGCTCTGCAACAGCTCGAGGCCCTGGCCACAGCGCGTGAACAGGTCGAGGGACGCGACCGACTGTGGGCGGAGATGCAGGAGTCCCTCGGCGACTTCCACTGGGATCGCGAACGAACCTGGAGATACGACGATGCCCAGGCGAACTACGAAGCAGCCCTCGATTACTGGGGCGCGGCGCGAGACGTCGAGCGTGCCCGCCGGCGCTTTCTCGACATCTTGTTCCGTATCGCTGCGCCCTCCTGGTCGCCGGAGCCGACCAGGTACGGCCAGAACAACAACTGGATCTCCTTCGAGCGTCTGCGCCAGGCGACGGAGATCGCTCGCGAGCCCCGTGACCGCGCCTTTGCGGCCTACCTTCTAGCTGCGACCGCCGTGCGCAGCAGCCAGAGCCCGAACACCGACCAGCGAGCCCTGCGCGCCTTCGAAGAGCTGGCCGAGATGCCGGCGGACCTGGGATTCCGCGATCTCGCACTCCACTTGGAAGGCACCTGGTTGCTTGGCCGGGGCCTTTGGATTCGCGACGAGGAAGGGAACCCAACCCGCCAAACCGAACCGATTCAGGCCCTGGCGAAGTTCCGAGAGCTCACCGATCAGTTCTCGGCGGGAACCTCGGCCTACTACGTCAAGGCTCGAACTGAGATCGAGAAGATCCTGGAGCGCCATCTCAGCAACAGGGTCCGAACAGCCTTCGCTCCCGGGTCCGATGTGGTCGTCGAGCTCCAGCACAAGAACATCTCCTCGCTCGACGCCCGGCTCGTGCGCGTGGAGCTGCTGCGAGACCTGGGTTTTGACTCAGGCGTACAGGTGGTCGGCGACTGGGTCGATCAAATCGACCTATCGCGCGGCGAGCAGCTGCTCGAAAGACGCATCGAGCTGGTCGACCGCGGCGAGCATCGCACCCACGTGCACAGCGTCGATCTCTCCGAATGGCTGGAAGGCCCCCTGCCCGTCGGTGCGTATGTCCTTGAGACGCGGTCTGGGGACCTTACGAACCGCGCGTTCGTCCTGGTGACCGACGTGGTCATCCAACTCGAGACCTCGGCTCCGAGCCTTCGCCTGTGGTGTACCGAAGCACAGTCCGGCCGGCCAATCGCCGGGGCCGAAGTGAAAGTCTGGACACGCCGGCGGGGCAACCCGGGCTTTTGGGAACAGCACGAATCCACAACGGGTGCCGATGGCCTGGCGAAACTCGAAATCGACGCGGTCGGTGGCAACTTCGATTTCCTGGCGCTCCTGAAAAACCGCGAACACCAGGCCATTTGCACGTCCTGGGCTAGCTTCCACGGCTCCAGCCGCGGCATGCGCGTCTACGTCGTCACCGATCGGCCGGCCTATCGCCCGGACCAGGACGTCCAGTGGCGCCTGACCGCTCGGGCTTTCGACGGACTCGACCACACCACTCCGGCCGGCACCAAACTCGCCTACACGCTGACGGGCCCGCGCGGCGACGAGCTGGAAACCGGCGAACTGATCCTCAACGAATTCGGTTCCGCGAGCGGTCAGTTTCGCACGACGGAAACCATGGCTTTGGGGGAGTACCGGTTGATGTTCCGCGATCCGGCCACGGACACCTGGATCGGACAGTCCACGCTGTTCCGCCTCGAGGAGTACAAGCTCCCCGAATTCGAAGTGAGGGTCGAACTGCCCACGGCCGAAGACGGCAGCCCCGTGAGTTTCGTCTTGGGCGATACCGTGCGCGCCGAAATCGAAGCACGGACCTACTTTGGCGCCCCGGTCGCAGGCGGTGAGGTCGAGGTGACCGTAACCCGATCCGACTACCACCGTCCGCCCACGCCGCGCGGTGAATTCGCTTGGTTCACGGAGAGCTTCAACTCAACCCTCCACCTCTGGCGCGGCGTCCATGGTGGCGAGCAGGTCCTGCGCGAAGATTTCACCACCGACGCTGAGGGCCGCGTTCAGATTGAATTCGACACACCCTTCGTTGGCTCCCAAGAATCGGTGTACACCATTTCGGCGCGGGTGGTGGATGCGGCGCGCCGCGAAGTCACCGGGACAGGAACGGTGAACGTTCGAAAGAGCGCTTACGACGTCGAGTTGATCCCTGAGCGGACCCTGGTGCGGCCAGGGTCGAGCGCCAAGATCCAGGTGGCCAGCCGCGACGCCAACCTGCGCCCCGTCTCGGTTTCCGGCCGGCTGCGCCTTTACCGGGCGAGCTGGAAGGAGGCCTTTGTAGACCCTGTGGGAACGCACTGGGATGGCGGCGAGGCCCGACGTTCGTTCCCGGACCTGAAGGTCTGGCCACCGGCCGGCTGGCATCCGCTTCCTCCCGTTCAGGAGCTAGAGCTCATCGAGACCCTTGAAGTCACCACCTCGGACCTCGGAACGGCGTCCTTTGAGCCAACGCTCGCCGCAGCCGGCTCCTACTTGGTGCGTTGGATTTCCACTGACCCTCGCACCGGAGAAGTCAGCTCCGAAGTTTGGCTGCACGCCGCCGATGAAACGACACGTGAGATCCAGCTCGCGGAAACCGGCCTGCGCCTGATCTTCGACGAAACCGCCTTCGTCGAAGGGCAGCCCGGGCAGGTCATGGTGGTCACCGACGCCAGCGACCGCTGGGTGTGGCTTCGGGTGATCGGCGAGCGCTTGATCGAGGACCGCGTGCTTCACTTGGATGGCACGGTGCAACTCGTGACGTTCGAGGTAGACCGCGCTTGGATTCCCAACGTGCAGCTGATCGCCAGCGAGGTTCGCGAACGGAAGATTCGGCAAACCTCCGCCGAGGTCACCGTGCCGCCGGTTCAGCGTTTCCTCGACCTGCAGGTCACCCTCGACCGGGAAGAGTATCGACCTGGCAGCGAAGGTCAGGTTCGCGTCCTAGTCACCGACGCCGACGGCGAACCCGTCCGGACGGAACTCTCGCTTTCCTTGTTCGACGCCTCGATCGGCGCCATCAGCAATGACCTCGCGGGCGACCCTCGCAAGTTCTTCTACGGCCACCGCCGGCGCCCGCGCACGCAGCGCGCCAGTAGCCTCCAGCAATGGCCGTTCCAAAGCCCGAAGACCGGAACCTACCGGGGTCCCGGCGACACGCTGCCGCCGAACTCGGGAGGGGGCGTTGAGTCGGCGATGCTCTCTCGCAAGTCGGCAACCGGGCACCTCAGTCTGGATTCGCTTGGCTACACGGACGGGGTCGTGATGTCCGAGGCCTTCGCAGCGCCCACGGCGGAGGACGTGAGCGGGCAGAACTCGGGCGGCGAAGGCAACGTCGTGGTTCGTTCGGATTTCCGAGAGACCGCCTTGTGGCTCCCGATGCTCACCACCGGTGAGGACGGCGTGGCCTCGGCCACCATCGAGTTCCCCGAATCGACGACCCGTTGGAAACTCGTCGCGCGCGGGCACACCGTGGGCGAGGCCTTTGGCGAACACACCGGCGAACCGGCCCGCACCAGTCTGCCGCTCGTGCTGCGCCTGGCGCGCCCGCGCTTTTTGGTCGAAGGCGACGAAGCGACGCTCTCGATCGTGCTCGACA
This sequence comes from uncultured Planctomycetaceae bacterium, assembly GCA_964619265.1. Taxonomy (GTDB): domain Bacteria; phylum Planctomycetota; class UBA1135; order UBA1135; genus CAZUCE01. Next base: position 34,412 of record CAZUCE010000007.1, on the reverse strand, counting down.
ACACCACCGACGCGCCCCTCGAGGCCGCGGTTGAATTGGAGGCCGCGGGCCTCACGCTGCTGGGCTGGCTCGACGGAGAGCAGCTCCGCCAGGGTGCGCCCGGGTCACTCGAAATCCCGGCCAAGAGCTCGGCCCGCCGCGACTTCCGCGTTCGCGCGGATCAGGCCGGAACGGCCGAGCTGATTGCCCGGGCGATGGCCGGCGACGTGGCCGACGCCGTGCAGCTCGAACTGCCCGTTCTCGAGCACGGACTCGAAGTGCTCGTTCGCGAAGCCGGGCGCCTTACCGAGAACGTGCTGGCCCTCCCCTTCGAGATTCCTCCGGCGCGCGAGGGTTCGATCGACTTCTCGATCACGGTTAGCCCCAGCCTCGCCGCAACGATGCTCGATGCGCTGCCGTACCTAACGCGCTTTCCGCACGGCTGTCTCGAGCAGACCCTCTCGCGTTTCGTTCCGGCCGTCGTGACCATGCGCACGCTCGAGAAGCTCGGTGTGTCCAAAGAACAGGTCGCCACCGCGAGCTTTGGCGGGGTGGAGGCTGCCTATGCGGCGAAGACTCAAGCAGGCGGCCGCGGAGATTTCGAACGCTTCGACAAAGCCGCGCAGGAAGGCCTGGCCCGTGTGCTCTCCTGGCAGAAGGGCGACGGATCCTGGGCCTGGTTCCCCGGTGGATCCAGCGACTCCTGGATGACCTCCTACGCCCTGTGGTCCCTGACCCTCGCGAAGGAGTCCAAGCTCGAGGTTCCCGATTCGGCGTTGCTCGCCGCGGATCGTTGGCTGGGCACTCGTCTCGTCGAACTTCGCAACGAACCGGAGAAACTCGCCTTCGCGCTCTTCGCCCAAACGCGCGCGCGCGCGCTCCTGGGTCAGCCGCTTCTGACCGAATTCGGGGCCGAAGCCCTGGAACATCTGCTCGCCCATCGCACCGGGCTCGCTTCGTCGGGCGTTGCGCTTACGGCACTCGCCGCGCACGCAGCCGGCCGCAAGACCGACGCCCTCGACCTGGCCTTGCTGCTTGAGAACGGCGTCACCCGCGTGGAAACGCCCGGCGAGAACGCGCTTGGAACCGCACGGGGCGGAGAGCGTCTGCCCCTGGTTCACTGGGGCACCACCCAGCGGGCCCTGCGCTGGTCGGATTCGGCCATCGAGTCCACCTCGCTCGCCCTGTCGGCCCTGGTCGCCATCCAACCGGACAGCGACCTGATCCTGCCCGCGATGACCTGGCTCGTCCAAAACCGGCGCGGCGCCCAATGGAAGTCCACCCGCGACACGGCGCTCGCCGTGCTTGCCCTGTGCGACTACCTCGCCGTTTCCGGAGAAGGGACCGAAGCCGTTTCTTTTGGGGTGCTGGTCGACGGGGAACCGGTCGGTTCCGCCAGCCTCGCGGCCGGCGACCTGATCGTGCCGAACACCTTTTCAGTCGAGTCTCCGACCAGCGGAGCCCACGAGGTTTCCATCGAGCGGCTCACGGGAACGGCCCCGCTGTACTGGTCGGTTTCCGCCTCCGCATTCAGCCTCGAGGACCCGATTCCCGCACGCTCCAGCGACCTGTTCGTGCGGCGCGACGCCTTCCGATTGGTCTCCTATCCCACGCTGCTCGGCGGCAAACGCTTCGAGCGGATCCCGCTCCGTTCAGGGGACACCGTCGATTCAGGAGACCGCATCGAGGTCGTCCTGTCCGTGCAAACCCACGTGGCCCTTGAGTACCTCTTGTTCGAGGATCACAAGCCGGCTGGATTGGAGGCCACCGAGCTTCAAAGTGGAACTCCGTTCTATGCGTCACGGCTTTCTTCGAGCGACTTGGAAGAACGCTTCGGAGCCAGCCCCAAACCGCCTGCCGACTCGACGCCGGGCGACACGGCTCGGAATCGTCGCGGAAGCTCGGAAAGGCTGTGGGTTTATCGCGAACTGCGTGACGACCGCATCTGCTTGTTCTTGGATCGACTCCCTGAAGGAGCGTTTGAAATGAGTTACACCTTGCGCGCGGAGACCCCTGGGACCTTCCACGGCCTGCCTGCGCTCGGCTCGGCGATGTACGTGCCCGAGGTGCGCGGCAACTCAGAAGAGCTGCTCCTCAACGTGCGCTGACCCCAGCGCTGGGATCGCTCGCCGGGGCGCAAAGAGCCGTCTCTTTTCGTCGATCGTGTCGAGATCCAGGCTGGTAGATCCGGCCTCCACGGCATTTGCCGGGTGGTGCTAGAGTAAAAAGGAGAGAGCCCCTTGTCCCTTGTCTCCTCTTCCGCGTTCACCATGCCGCCGATCGCCCTTGCTCTAGTTCTCGCCCAGGGCTTCCCTCAGCCTCCGACCTTCCTCGCGGACCTCGAACCGCAGGTCCAAGCGGGCGGCATCGAAGATTCGATTCCCTCGTTCCTGGCTTCGAACGGAAACCTGGCCTTTTTCGCCGCGCAGACCCCTGAATTCGGGCGTGAACTGTGGAGCTCCGACGGAACCGTCCCGGGAACCCGCCGGCTCACGGACTTGTCACCCGGCGAAGCCGACGGCCTCCAGGCAGGCACCTTCAACGCCGTCCTCCCGGATGGGAGCTTGGTGTTCTTCGCCTCCTCGCCTGAAACCGGAATCGAGCTGCATCGCAGCGACGGAACTCCCGAAGGAACCGGGCTCGTCGTCGAATTGGTTCCGGGTGTTTCGGGTCAGTTCGCCGCAGACCTCGAGCTCTTGCAGGGTCGAGCCTGGTTCCTGGGCGACGACGGGATTCACGGCCGGGAGCTGTGGTCGACCGACGGCACCGCTGAAGGCACGCAGATGGCTGAGGAAACGATTCCCGGCCCGGGCTCGGCCTTTCCAGCCCTCTTGCTCACGGGGGCCCCGCGAATTTTGGGAACCGAACAGGGCTTGTACATCCTGCGCGCCGTCAACGACTTCGGGGCAGAACCCGTCACCGAGGTGTGGTTCACGCCCGATGGTTTCTCCGCGCCGACGTTTGTCGCGGCGGTACCTGGGTTGAGTTCAGGTCGCTTGGTCGAACACCAAGGCGCCTTGATCTTCAATCAGGTCACCTCCCCCAGCGTGTTCGAAAGCGAGTCGACCTGGTGGACAAGCGACGGCACACCAGCCGGCACAGCCCCGTTCGGGAACCCGGGGGCCACGGGCGGCGCTTGGAGCTCTGGCCCCAATTTGTTTTTGGTTTTTCGCGAGACTGGGGACCCCCAGATCACCCTGTGGGTCACGCCCGGCGACCCCTCGCAACTCCAGATCGCCAGCCAGCTCAGCTTTTCTATCGGACAAGCTTCAGCCTTTGCCGATTTCCCCGCTGGTTCTCCACTCGAGGGAGCCCTGCTTCACCCGGCTCCCGGATCGGGGCCGGGCAGTGAACTCGTTCTCACCCAGCCTGCTCTCGGAACCAGCGAGCTGATCGCTGACTTCTCCTCCAGCCCTGGCCTCAGCGGTCTAGAGGACTTCGTCCTGCGCGGAGATCAGGTGTACTTCCTGGCAGATACCCCCGCCACCGGGACCGAAATCCATCGACTCGACCTAAACACCCTGGATGTCTTCTTGGTCGAAGATCACGCGATCGGCAGCGCCGACCTGTCTTTTTCGGCGCCGGTCGTGGCGACCCAAGGTGAACCCAGCCGATTCCTTCCGACCGGTCCTCGACTCCTGGCGGCCAGCTCGGCGTTCGCGGACGGTGGCCAAGCGGTCGGGGAGGAACTGCTAGAGGTCACCCTCGATGAGGTCAACCTGTTCGCGAACCTCGCCACCGATGGCCCGACCTTCGGATCGGATCCGGGCGAGTTCGCGCGCCTCGGAAACCAGATCCTGTTCTCGGCGGACATCAATCCGATTGGACGCGAGCTGTTCATCAGCGACGGAACTTCCGAAGGCTCCAGTCTCCTGAAAGACCTGTTCCCCTCAGACGATGGCAACCCCGAGGACCTGACGGCACTCGGCGACCGCATGATCTTCACGGCGGGTCGCGACCCGTACTCCTCGGGCGACCACGAGCCATGGGTGAGCGACGGAACCCCCGAAGGGACTTTCCGGCTCGCCAATCTGCAACCGGGGACCAGTGGATCGGATCCCAGACAACTGACCCTCCACGAGGGCCGCGTCTACTTCCTCGCCACGACTTCCCAACATGGCGCCGCGCTGTGGTCGACGGATGGCACCTCCGCGGGAACCGTCCTGGTGGCCGACCCCGACCCGGCAACCGGTTTGGTTGTCGTGGACGGACCGCGGATCCTCGGCAGCACTCCAAACGGATTGGTCTTCGTAGCCAACGACGGGAACAGCGGCGCGGAACCTTGGATCACCGATGGAACCCCCTCCGGAACTGAATTGCTGATCGACCTCGATCCCGGGAGTTCCGGTTCATCTCCCCGCTCTCCGCTGGTCGTGGGCGACCGCGTGTTCTTCACGGGCACCTCGCCGTTCACCGGACGCGAACTGTACGTCTCGGACGGCACGGCCTCCGGAACCGAGTTGGTCGTGGACTTAGCGCCCGGGCCGGACTCGTCCCAGACGTTCCCCCGGGCAGCGGTCGCCGATGGAGCTCTGCTCACCGCACTCGACGGCCGTCTGCTGCTTTGGTCGAACGGGACGGAATCCGGAACAGAGATTCTTGTTCAGCTTCCTCTCAGCGAGCCTCCTTTCACGGGGAACGCCGTATCGAACGGAGCTCTGGCCTTCTTCGAGCAAGGCGACACGCCGGCAACTCGCCGCCCGTGGATCAGCGATGGCACTGCGCTCGGGACTTCGATTCTCGATCTGCCCTCGCTCGCTCCTTCACTCCAGGTCTTGGATTGGACCGGCTGGATCGTGGGAGGAGACGGCCGCTTCGTGTTCGAAGCGCAAAGCCCAAGCGGACGCCAGCTGTGGTCCACCGACGGCACTCTTCCTGGGACCGTCCAGCTTGCCGACTCCTTTCCCGGAGCCGAGTGGCTTCCGACCGGCCCCGGCATTCAACTCGGCAATCAGCTCCTGTTCGCCGCCTCGGACACGACGAACGGAACCGAGCTGCACAGCCTTCCGCTCCTCGATACCGGGTCCTTCGGATCGCTTAGCCTGGGGAGCCCCTGTGGCTTCGCTCCGTTCGTTCCGAACCTCGACTCCCTGGGCGAGGTTCGCCTTGGGGAGACGTTCGACCTGGTGACGACCGAGGCCGTTCCGTCGGCCCCCGTTCTGCACTTCCTGTCCCTGGACTACCTCCCGGGGCAACTCGGCGCCTGCAACCCGCATCTCCTTGCGCCGGTCCTGCTTGGGTCGAGCGTTGCGGACTCCAGCGGCCAAAGCGAGCTAGGCGTCGCGATCCCCGCGAATCCAGCACTCGCTGGCGTGACCCTGTTCGCGCAGGGCGTCTCCGTGCACGCGGGCGGACCGTTCCTCGGCCTGGCTTCGCTGACCCAAGCGCTCGAGCTGGTCTTTGGTGAGTAGCCCATCGATCGCCGGCATCCGAGCTTCTCGGGCGCCGGCGCCGATAGCTTGCCGTTCAGCCGGCCGGGACGAGGTACTGCAAACTGAACAGGCCCTGTGAGTCGGTCCAGAAGGCGTCGACCTTCAAGCCGGCCTTGGCAGCCAACTCGGCGAACCCCTCGCGGGAGTACTTGTAGGAGACCTCGCTGCGAATGTACTCGCCCTTCTTGAACGAGAAGGACTCGTCTCCAACTTCCACTTCCTGGTCGACCAAACTCACCAGGTGCATTTCGATGCGTCCCGCCTCGCTGTCCCACACGGCGCGATGCTCGAAGCGCTCAAGCGGGAACTCGGCGCCCAGCTCGCGATTGATGTGCCGGAGCAAGTTCAGATTGAACTTCGCCGTTACGCCTTCGCTGTCGTCGTAAGCGCGCTCCAAACGAGCGCGCTCCTTGCGCAGGTCCACACCGATCAAGATGCCTCCGGACTTCGTACCCGCTTCGGAGTCGCCAGAGACCAGCGACCCGATTCGGCTCAGGAATTGAGCAGCTTCGTCGGGGTGGAAGTTCCCGATCGTCGAGCCGGGGAAGTACACGACGGTGCGGTTGAAGGGCACCTGGGGCTCGGGCAGATTCACCGGTTGGGTGTAGTCGGCGGCGGCCGGCTGAACGACGAGGTCGGGGTAGCGCTTGCGGATGTCTTCCGCGGTGGCTTCCAGGTGGTCGGTCGAAATGTCGAGCGGCACGTACTCGGCCAGGTCGAGACGCTTTAGAAGCAACTCGGTCTTCATGCTCGAACCGCTGCCGAGCTCGACCAGGCGCGCCTTGGGCCCAACGCGCTTGGCAATCTCGTCCAGGTTGATCCGAGTCGCCTCCAAGTCGGCGCGCGTTGGGTAGTAGTCTTCCAGCTCACAGATCTGATCGAACAGCTTCGAACCCTTCTCGTCGTACAGATACTTGCAGGGGAGCGTTTTCTGCGCAGCCGATAGGCCTTCGACGACCTCGTCGAGAAATTGCTGGCGAGTGGTAGCGGTCGTGCTCATCGAGAGAGATCTTTGGCGAGCCGCAGGCCGGTGAATTGCCAACGGGACGAGGCGGGGAAGAAATTGCGGTAAGTGCTGCGAACGTGCCCGTCCGGAGTAACGCAGGAGCCGCCGCGGAGTACGTGCTGGTTGCACATGAACTTTCCGTTGTACTCACCGATTGCACCCGGATTGGGGCGGAAGCCGGGATACGGATCGTAGGAAGACCGAGTCCATTCCCAGGCGTCGCCAAACAGTTGACGAGCGCCGGGCTCGTCCTCGTCGGCGGCGGCGGGGTGCAGGGTCTTGAGATCGAGGAATCGGCCACGAATCCAGGGACCGCGGGCGACCGATTCCCATTCGAACTCAGTGGGAAGACGGGCACCGGCCCAGCGAGCGTAAGCCTCAGCCTCGTAGAAGCTGAGGTGCGTGACCGGCTCCGAGTTCACCAGGGCGCGTGTGCCTCCCAAGGTGTGAGCATGAGGAACGCCGTCGCGGGTGAACTGGTAGAGCGGCGCGTCGATTTTCTCGCGCTGAACCCAGGACCAACCTTCGTCGAGCCATAACTCGTGCCGGCGATAGCCGCCGTCGGCACGGAACTCCTCGAATTCGCCAACGGTCACGAGCCGGTCAGCAAGCGCGAAAGGTCCCAGGAAGACCTGATGTTCGGGCTGTTCGTTGTCGTAGGAAAACTCTTCGGTTCCCGCTCCGATTCGCACCAAGCCTCCCGAGAACTCCAGAAACTGAAGACGACCCGCCTCGGTTTTGCGAGGCGCGTTCGTTGCGCGGAAAACCGGCTCAAGCGGATTCGCTCCGAGCACGTGCTTGATGTCCGTGAGCATCAGCTCTTGATGCTGCTGCTCGTGCTGGATTCCCAGTTCGACGCGAGCGACCAGGTGCTCGGGCAAGCCGCGCTCAAGCTCCCGCTCGAGTCGTTCGTCCACGAACTCCCGGTAGGCGAGGATTTCATCCGCGGTCGGGCGCGAGAGCAGACCGCGGTTCTCGCGCTGGAACGGTTTCCCAAGCCCCTGGTAGTAGGAGTTGAACAGGTGGTCGAATCCGCGGGCGAACTCGCGGTACTCGCCGAGCTTGCCCAACACGAAGGTCTCGAAGAACCAGGTGGTGTGGGCCAGGTGCCACTTGGTCGGCGAAACGTCCGGCATGGACTGCACGACCAGGTCCTCGGGAACCAAGGTCTCCGTCAGGGCCAGGCTGAGCTTGCGGGTGGCTTGCAGCCGACCGGCCAGGGTCGGAGCCTGGACCTCCCTGCGCGCCGGGCGACTTGGGCGCGAACCGTCGCGCTCGGCCTGGGACGGAAGCGGGAACGAAGAATCGTCCTTGGGGGAGCGCGGCACGGAGGGCAGATCGACCATGGGTGGGGGCGGTTGGCGCCCTCGGAGGGGCGAAAAAGGCTCTGGGAACCGCCCCGCCGTTTAGTCCGGGGCCCTGTTCTAGGCCCGGCCGCTCCGGCGAGGGAGGACAGGATAGGGCCTACGGCGGGGATTTTCAGGAGAATGGCCGCCCAGTTTCTCTCCGGGGACCGGTCTTCAGCAGCCCGCGGCGGGAGACCTGCCGCCGCTAGCACGCCCTAAATCCACCTTGAAGCCCCCCACGAGGACGCTGCAAGCAACTGTCCGACTTCCCGAGGGAACTAAGCCTCTCAGCGGGTTCGGCCCGCGACTGTCAGGATCGCTCGCCGGTTGCCGTCCCCGCCGAAACCCAGCTTTCGAGCCCAAGCCTCCCCACCTGTGTTCTCGCTCTCACCGGTCCGTCGCGCGCCGGGCAGATCCCGATCGAGATGGGCGTGAGTGAAGCTCACGCGTGGGTCTTCAGGAGAACTCAGGCCGCTGCTTCGAATTCCTGGAACGAGCGGATCTTGTTGGCGGCCTGGTAGGCAGCCACTTTGTAGCACTCGGCCAGGGTGGGATAATTGAAAACGGTGTCGAGGAAGTAGTCGAGCCCGCCGCCGAGGGCCAGGACCGCTTGCCCCACGTGCACCAATTCGGTCGCCCCGGTGCCGATGCAATGCACGCCAAGCAGTTCGCGCGTATCCCGGTGGAAGATCATCTTGAACAACCCCGACTCGTCTCCGAGCATCGCGCCGCGAGCGATCTCGTGATAGCGCGCCACGCCGGTTTCATAGGGGATACGCGCCTTCGTGAGCTCTTGCTCGTTGCGCCCCACGGTCGAGATCTCCGGGATCGCATAGATCCCGATCGGAAAGTAGTCGCCCAAGCTCTTGGCTTCCACGCCAAACATCTGACAGGCCGCCAGACGTCCTTGCTCGCTCGAAGTCGCGGCCAAAGCGGGGAATCCGATCACGTCGCCGGCTGCAAAAATGTGCGGCACATTGGTGCGGAAATCGGGTCCAACGCTCAGCGTTCCACGTGAATCCGGCTCGATGCCGAGTTTTTCGAGGCCCAGCGAGTCGGTGCATGCCTGACGCCCGGCGCAGTAGAGGATCGCGTCGGAGAGCAGATGCTTGCCCGATTCGAGGCGGACCATTCCTTTTCCGCGCGGCCCACTTTGAATCTGGATGCGCTCCACGGTTTCGTCGCCGAGGAAGGTCACCCACTTGCGTCGCATCTGGTGCACGAGTTCGTCGACGATTTCGTAGTCGAGCAAGCCGAGCGGGCGCGATCTTCGATCGACAATCGTGACCTTGACACCGAGCTCGGCGAACATCGAGGCGTACTCCATGCCGATCACGCCGCCCCCCACCACGGTCAGCGTTCGCGGGAGGTTGTTCAAACCGAACACGCCGTCCGAGGTGAACAGGACCTTGCCATCGGGATCGGCTCCTGCGGGCAATGCCGGGCGCGTTCCAACCGCAATCAAGATCTTGTCGGCGGAAACCTGGCGAACCGTTTGGCCGTTGTCGATTTGGAGCAAGTGTCCGCTGACGAAGCTGGCGGTTCCATCGATCAAGTCGACGTCGTTCCGGGTCAGCTGTTCGCGAACCAAAGCCGCCTCGCAGGCGACGATCTCGTCGACTCGCTCGAGCAGCCGCCGCATTTCGGGGCGCAGGTTCCCCGACTGTCCGATCAGCCGAGCCTGTCGCCGCCAGGCCGAGAACGATCGCACCGCCTCGCGGAACATCTTGGAGGGAATCGTGCCGGTCTCGACGCAAACGCCGCCGTAGACCCGGCGCTTCTCGATCACGGCGACCCGCTTGCCGAGTTTGGCGGCCTGAACGGCGGCGCGCTGGCCTGCGGGGCCGCTACCGATACAAACGAGGTCGTAGTCGTACATGCGCGAGGGCAGCTGTCGGAATTCTGTCGAGGCGGCTCGCGAACGAGGATCGCCCCGGAAGGTCGAGAAAGGCAGGTCTCTGACCAGTTGGATCGACGGGCCCGGGCGGAATCCCGAACCTGTCCCGCGTTCGCCTCCCGGGTTTGGACCTCCTCCCTGGCGCGAACCCAGCTAGAACCGGAGAATCCTCCCCATGAGTTCGGATTTCGTTCGCGCCTCCTTCGAAGAGGCTCAAGCCACCCTTTCGGCCTTTCTTTCCGACCCCGCCTGCTTGGCCGGTGTCGAGCGCTTCGTGGAAGCAGCTCACCAAACCGTCACCGGCGGTGGCTTGCTGATGAGCTGCGGCAATGGCGGCTCGATGTGCGATGCCATGCACTTCGCCGAGGAATGGACCGGTCGCTTCCGCGCCGATCGCCGCGCGATCCCGGCCGTTGCCTTTTCCGATCCCAGCCACCTGACCTGCATCGCAAACGACTTCGGTTACGACGAAGTCTTCGCCCGCGAGGTCGAAGCCTACGGGAAGCCGGGCGACGTGCTCGTCGCTCTTTCGACCTCGGGCAACTCACCGAACGTCTTGCGCGCCGCGGAAGTGGCCCGCTCCAAGCAGGTCACCACGGTGGGCTTGCTCGGCAAAGGTGGCGGCCAACTCGCTTCCCAAGTGGATATCCCGATCCTCGTCCCGCTCGCCACGACCTCCGACCGCATTCAAGAGATCCACATCAAGATCCTCCACATTGCGATCGAAGCCGTGGAGCGCAGGCTGTTTCCGGAGAACTACGCCTGACGCCGTCCAGCCCTCGGCTGACCGGCGTCCCCCTGCCGGACCAGGCGTTCGTCCCCGGCCGATCCCCACGGCCCGAGGAAGGCTGGCTGGCGAGCCGGCTTCAGGAGTTGGTGCCGGCGGACCATGGACAACTGCTGGGATGCGAGGCGTTTCGCTATGGCTTCGACTTGTTCCACGCCGGGTTCTTTTGGGAAGCCCACGAAGTCTGGGAGAACCTGTGGCAAGTGGCCCGCCGAACCGAAGCGGCCCAAATCGAAGCCTCCGCCCTTCAGACCTTGATCCAGATCACGGCTGCGGAGCTGCAACTGCGCATGGGGCAGCCGGCTGGCGCGATCAGTCTCGCGCTCAAGGCGTCGCGCCGGGCGAGCTCTCCTCAGGAGCCTGAAAGCCGTCCCGACGAAACGTGAGCACCAGGGTGTCGCGGAACCCGTAGTCCCCGAGCGGCTGGATCGGCGTCGATTCGTGGACGACCCGGGAATCGTCGAGCAGCATGGCAGACCACGGCTCGGACAGGGTGAAGCGCCGCCCGCCGGGTCCGTCCGCATCGAACACGCGCGTCTCGCCGCCCTTGATCCCGCTGGCTCCCACAAAGAAGAGCGCGACGAACTCCACCCCGTCCCGGTGTGCCCCCTCCGGCGTCGGCCGGCCGATCCCGCCCGTGGTGTCGATGCGGAAAGGGTGAGCCTCGATGAACCAGCGTTCGGTTGGGGACAAGCTTCCGAACAGATTCGTCAGTCCGCAAAGCAGCTTCTGCCAGGCGGGGTCCGCCGCACACTCAGGCTCCAAGGGTTCGAACCAGCGTTCGATTCCGCCATGGAGCGCGTTGTATTCCTCGGGTTGCCAGTGCGCCCGATGGGGCTCGACCTGAATCGAAGATCCCTCCGCCACGAAGCAGCCGTGGCGCCGGCGCCGGTAGCGCCCGCCATCCCGCAAGTGCTCGTCCGGAGGCAACCGATTCCAAGCTCCCGCCAGTCGCTCCAAGTCCTCCTCGGAAACAAGAAGGCGCTCGCGAACCCCGGCGGGTCCAAGCACAACGAACCCGAGCTCGCCCAGCACCTGATCGGCACGGGAAGCTTCGGTGTAGGGCGGGGAAAAACTGCGCATGGCGACGGGAGCATAACCCGCTGCCCGCCTACGACAGGCGGCTTCTGCCAACCCTCCGTGGGCCCGGGTCCGGGTCTTTGCTTAGCCGCGCTAGGCCCTGCGGTTCAGAGCCTGTTCTGCGTTCTAACGGGCCTCAACCCCGGACCGAGCCTCGGTTGCGGATTGGGCCTCAGTTGCGGATCGGGCCCCGGTCGCGACGAATGAACGTCTGCGGATCCCGCGCGTCGCGGCGTCCGGCCAGGCGCTCGAAGCGCTCGGCCACTTCGCTGTGCACATCGAAGGTCGCCGCGTTCGGGTGGATCGCGATGGCGCCAATGTGCTCGCCCGCAACCTCGCCCCGGCGGCAGATGGCCGCCAGAAGACGCGAGGGGTTCGCGCCCTGGTTGCGGCCCCAATTGATGAAGAAGCGCACCGCGTCGCGATCCATGCTGCGCGGACCCCGGTCGCGACCGCGCGGTTCGTAGCCGCCCTGATTCCCGCCGCCGAAGTTCGAGCGCGACGAGGAACGATCGCCATAGCCACCCCGCCCGCCGTCGCGGTCGTCGCGCCCGCCGTGGCGTCGCGTGGGGATCTCGTAGTCGTTGCGACCGACGTCGCGCGGTTCGGCGCGACCCTTGGGTTCGATCTGGCTCAGCAGAGCTGCAACCACGTCGGCCGCGGAGCGATCCTCAAGCAGCTTCGCGGCGCGCGCGCGCTGCTGCTCGTCGACTCCGGCTTCCAAGGCGCGGTCCAAGTTCTCGGCCAACTTGGCGTCTTCGCGAAGCCGGCGGCGCGAGCGGACCTCCTCGGCGCTCGGCGGCCGCTCCCAGGCGAGATCGATACCGGCCTCGCCCACCAGGCGGTTGGCGCGGCGGCGGCGGTTCGGCGCGGCGAACAAAACGCTGCGTCCCGACTTGCCCGCGCGACCGGTGCGACCCGAGCGGTGGGTGTAGATCTGTGAATCGATCGGCGGGCTGGAATGCACCACCATCGCGACATCGGGCACGTCCAGACCGCGGGCGGCTACGTCGGTCGCCACCAGAACCGTGGCTTGGCCCGAACGGAAGGCAGCCAAGGTGCGCTCGCGCTGGCTTTGGGCCAACTCCCCGGACAGCGGCAAGGCGGGGAACCCGTCATCGGCCAACCGATCCGCCACCAGCACCGCTTCGGCCCGTCGCTCGACGAAGACCAGCGTGCGTTCGCCCTCGGAGTCGAGCAACAGATTGACCAACACGTCGTAGCGCTGCTTGGCTTCGACCAAGTAACCGATGTGTTCGATGTCGTTGTTGGCATCGCCTAGACGAGTACCCTCGATCGCGTGCGGATCGCGCTGATAGCGCTCCGCAAGACGCATGATCCCGGCCGGGAACGTGGCCGAAACCATGTGCGTGCGCCGTTCCGTGGAAGTCGCTTCGAGGATTCCGTCGAGCTCTTCGCGGAAGCCCATGTCGAGCATCTGGTCGGCTTCGTCGAGGATCAACTCGCGGACGGCCGACAGGTCCAGGTTTCCACTGGAGATGTGGTCGAGCAGGCGGCCGGGAGTTCCGACCAACACGCGCGGCGTCCGGGACAGGACCTGACGTTCGCGGTACACCGGCGTTCCGCCGGTAACGGCGACGACTTGAGTCCGCGGCACGCCCGCGAACAGCCAGCCGAGTTCTTCGGCGACCTGGCCGGCCAACTCGCGCGTCGGCACGATGACCAGCGCCTGGGGTCCGGCCGGGCGTTCCCAGGACTCGTCCGACTCGTCGTCACTCGCCAGGAAATCGGCCATGACAAGGCCCAAAGCAACGGTCTTTCCCGAACCGGTCTGCGAGCTGATCTGCAGATCGAGCCCGCGCCCACGGACCTCGAGAGCGGCGCTTTGAACGGCGCTCAGCGATTCGAAACCTCGGTTCTCAAGCGCCGAACGCAACTGCTTGGGGACCGCAGCGAACGGCGAGGCGGGCTCGGGCGTGGCCGGCGCTTGCTGCTCCCCAGCAGGGGTCTCGGCCGAGAAGTCCGCGGACTCCGGAAACAACAGCTCACCGTCCTCAAAGTCCTCAAGGTCGCGCAGGGCGTCGGGGTCCTCGAGCTCGCCGGGTGAAGGATCGCTGGCCTCGGGCTGGGGAGCGACGGTTTCGGAATCGTTGGCTTCAGACGCAGCGCCCTTTTGGGCACACGAGTCGCCACCGGCCTCGGAGAGGCCGTCAAACATCAAATCCATGACACACAAGGGCCTCGCGGCCCCCTTACGCGGCTGGGGGGAGAATGCGGGGAGCGCAGAACCTCCGCCCACCTGGCGTCGGCTCCCCACCTACCGCGGAAGAGTCACTAACGACCGCCTCGGAGGCTCCTCAAGGTACTTCGAAGAGTTCACCCGGCGTTCGCGAACCGCGCACCCTACCTGAATTGGCTGAACTCGCCCACCCCCCCCTGTGACCTGGTGGCAGATCCCTGTGACCTGGTGGGAGAACTCCACCGGTGGCGAAGCTCCCTGGCGGGGAAGCCAGGCGGTGAGACGGCCACCAACCTGATGAGGCCCCCGCCCAAAAACCCTGTGCCTCGCCAAGACTCATACAGGGCCGCTCAGGCCGCCTCCTGGCGGTATCGCCTGTCCAGCCCACCGCCCCTTGTTCGAGATCTTCGTGACTGAATCAGGCCGGCAGTCCCTGGCTCAACTGGCCGCTCATCGGGCGATGCCTTGTCCAGCCTGTCCCTGTGGCTCCCGAGAGGCTCGCAAGGGGCATCCATGGGGTCAGCCTAGGGTCATCCCGTTACTCACAACCTCACCGCGCCAGGCGGAGCAATGCCCGAGCTCGGCGTCGATTCCAAGGTTGGACATTTTTCCACCCCCCAAGCCAGCCTAATCGAGCTCTTCGCTTCCCTTCGAGCCGGCTCGAGCAAGCAACTTTGGCAAGAGCCGGGCGACCGTTCGGGCCGGCCCAAGCTCAAACTCCCTTCCAGGTGGGGCCACCCTGCATCAACCGCACTCACGGCACCGTTACGCGCTTTTCGGGAGGCACAGGCGCTCGATGAAATTACAGACACACTGGTACACCAGCAATGATCCGTCACCCATCGTAGCTGATTGCGCAGCGTGCGAGGGCCTTGAGGATGGAACGCTCAATGGCCTTAGAGAGGGGGAATAAGAAGAACACTAATCCCTCAAGAACCTCAATTGCGAAATCCACTCTTTCAATCTCCACAGTGAATATAAAGAAACCGATCCTCGCCCTGGGGGCAATCACTTGCCTGCTTACCTTAGCGCTGAGTCAATACTTGGGTGACGACGACACGCCTTCGGCGCCGACTCCCGCGCCTCCTGTTGCACCTGTCCCCGCGTCCCTGCTAGCTCGTGCCGATCCAGTTCGCGCGCATGGGGGATTCCACGGTCGAGCAGAGGGATTTTCCGCCCTGTTTTCCAGTAACACCATTTTGCAGTCTGCGCGATGGGATCGTTCGGACTCCTATGTGGACATCACAGAAAAAGAGAAAGTCGCTGGGCCTGGAGTCACGGGTTGGGCGATCGATGAATATCGCGTCACAGCGTCCTTCAACGTCGCTGATGTCAGTGCTAGAACTCTGAACGAGCTTTGCGTCCTCGGAGTCTCCCCTTCCGGAGAGGACGTAATCGAGTTTTGGAAGATCGAACAGCAGGCCGGAGCGCCGGACATTCGTCGAAGTACTGGCGTGGGAACAGCGATCGGATTTCCCATGGATCCGACAGTGACCCTCGCTTCCCCTCCGATCGGCGGAGTAGGCATCCCCGCTGGGGAGCGCACTGGAAGTCGGTCCATACTGCGCACCGAGATTTTTCGAGGCGACCTTGGAGGGCTGCTTTGTGGGCAAGTGGAGATGGAAGGCCGCTACTTGGCGGTAGCCACGATCGAGCCCCCCCGGCTGGTCCAGCTCATTCCCAGTGAGCCCTATTGGATCGAAGCGCAGTCTTGGGGGGCAGGCGTCGTACCCAATCTGGGGACGGCGGTGTCGATCATGTCCGGTCGTCTGGGGCAAGACACTTGCCTGATCGTCTCCTCTTCCTTCGCTTCCGCCGGACAGGATGGCTTCACCTTTCCTAGAACGTACGTCTGGGACAGTGGAAACGACGGTGTGTTGGATTCTCTTGAAACCTTCGACCCTGTCCGGAACAACGCGATCCCCGATCCCTACGACGGAAACTTGGACGAAATCATGTACGCACAGTAAGCCGGCTCGGTTCGGCGTAGCGTTGGTCCAGAGCCCTACTCGGTGCTTTGGGTCCCGAGAACTCCGCAAGGTGACTGAAGGAGGTCATCCTAGGGTCACCCCCCAGCTCTCTCATCAAGCTCCGCCCCGCCAGTTGGAGCGGCGCCGGAGTTCCGCGTCGACCCCAAGGGTTGGTGGAGACTCCAGTGGAGATCTTCCCGGTGCCGAGCATTGTCGAGCCTTGTCGAGCAGGAAATGGACCCGCGGGCCCCAACTTCCACGCCGCCTACAAAGTCACCTCTAACCGCTGAAGTGCAGGGATTCGCCGCTAGCAAAGGGCACAAGACCAAGAGGATCAGAAGCGCTCTCATTTGAACCCAAGGAACTGGTGACGAAAGAGACGGAATAGGAAGGCTCACGAGATGAGCCGGTCTAGTTTTTAGAGCCCGGTTGATCCCGTTGGATTGCAAGCGAAGTCTCGAGAGAACGCAGAGAGTGTCGTGCTGAGACTGCGGTGAGCGCTCGCCGCTCACGTTCCTATGGCGAGCGCCCTGGTTTGAGGGGCGCCTAGGCCGTCGAGTTGGTCGGCGAGCGGATATCAAGCCCATTGGGCGGTCTAGCTCGCAGGCGTAGCCTGTTACTCAGAGCGAGCGGTCCTCTCAGCCGGCAGACCGGTGTTCGGGTTTCTCGAGCTGATCGGCGGGCTCGAGGTCCTCCTCGGCTACTGAAGTCAGCGACAAACGGCGGGGCGGAGAATTTGCTCCGCCTCGCGCTTCAGCGGCTTGGGGCGTCGGTCGCGGACGGTGCGTCTTCGGCGGGTGTGCGCCGCAGGTAGACCCACACGTGACCTTGCTCGCGGGTTTTGGAATCGGTGCGGGTGAAGTGTTCGATGGCGGCCAAGTGAGCTTCCACCGTCGCGAGGTAAGCCGGATCCTGTTCGAGCTCGGCCAAGGCTTGGCGTGTGAAAAGGGCCCAACGCTTTCCGTCGAGACCTTCTTCGCCCGTCGGCCCGTACAGCTCGCGGGTACGTGCCCGCTGGCGCTCGTACCAGGGCTTCATCGCGGCTTCGGCCTGACGCAGGGCGGTTTGCGCCTGCTCGTAGGCCTGCTCGTCTCCGGGTTCGCCGGGTGCGAAGGTCGCATCGCCGACCAACAGATCGAGCTGTCCGTCCGCGTTCCAATCGACCAGGTCGAGTTTGACTCGCTTGTCGCTACGACCCTCGGGCACGGTGGTCCACTCGAGCGGACCGATCAGCTGCTCGCCAAAACCAAACTGCGGCGCGCCGTCTTGCGCGAGATCCGGCCACCAGCGGACGCTACCGTCCTGGGCGCCCAGGATCAGGTCTTCGCGACCGTCGCCGTCCCAGTCGCCTAGGATCGGCGCCGCGTCGCCCGAGGGAGCGATCACCGGGCCGTCCACGGCCTCGAGAGCCTGGAAGGCAGAGAAACTCGGAACGGAAGCGGGCTGTTTTGGTTTCAGACCGCGTGCGACCTGCACCGTGCCGTCCATGTTGCCAAGCATCAGATCGACCCGGCCGTCGCGATCCAGGTCGAACGGGAAGACGTAGGAGGCGTCGCCTGCATCGAGGGGCTGTCCCGCGGAGTCGGTGAGCAGCACTGGACTTCCGAAACCGCCTTCGACCGCGCGCTGGAACCAGTGCACGCGACCGAAGAAGTCGCCGGACACGAGATCCGTGCGTCCGTCCCGGTCGAGGTCCGCCAACTGCGGACCGAATCCGACGCATCAGCCGGATGGGATGCGGCCTAGCTCGCCCCCGGCGCGGAACCAATCCGAACTCTCGAACTTCGGTTCGCCCCGGTGACCCACGTTGCGATAGATCGCAAGGCGTCCCTCGCCGAACTGCCCCACCAGCAGGTCCTCCAGGCCATCGCCGTCCCAGTCCACGAAACGCGGAGCCGCATGGCCGAGGTCCACATCGATCGGCTTTCCGCCGGCTTCCACGAGCAGGACGGACTCGAACGGCCCGCTCTGAACCGGGGCCTGTGCGAGGGCGAAGAAAAGCGGCAGGGCCGCCGGAACGGCCAGGGGCAGCTCGATTCCGATCATCCGTCTAGCAGGGTCATTCCCATCGAATAGCCCGCGCCGAAACTGCACAAAAGGGCCTTTTGCCCAGATTCTAGGCGACCCTCTTTGCGAACCTGGTCGAGCAGGATCGGCACCGTGGCGCTCGAGGTGTTGCCGAGCTCGTCGATGTGCATCGGAGTTCGCGAGCGGAACTCGGGGCCGAGCAGCCGCTCGGCGAAGCCCTCGATCATGCGCTCGTTGGCCTGGTGAAAGAGGAACAGGTCGACCTCGTCCAGCGGGACCCCGGCGCGTTCGCAGTAGGCCGCGATGCGATCGGGCATCAGGCGCACCATGTCCTTGAACACCTCGCGCCCTTCCATGGCGAGAGAGAATCGGTGCACGCGGTCGGGCTCGATGAACAGCCGCCCCTGTTCGGTGCGCACGCGATAGACCGGATGATCGCCGCGCACGGCGTAGATCGTGATGTTCTCGCCCGAGCTGCCACGCGTGGCCATCCAAACCGGCGGCCCATTGGGATCGATCGGCGGCCCAAGTACGGCGGCCCCGGCACCGTCGCCACACACCGGCATGGTCGCGCGATCGCTGGCATCCAGCACGGCGACCATGCGCTCGGCGGCGATCACCAAAACGTTCGGCCGACTCGGATCCCGGCCGACGGTCCCCTCCGCGGAATAAAGACCGCCGAGGAATCCGTTGCAGCCAAGGTTCTGATCGAACGCGGCTACTTCTTCCCCGAGGCCCAGTCGGTCCTGCACCGTGCAGGCCGTGACCGGAACCAACCCATCGGGGGTCGTTGTGTTCACGATGACCGCTCCGATCGACTCCGCGGTCACACCGGCGTCGGCAAGGGCCCGCCGCCCCGCTTCGACGGCCATGTCGCGCACCGTGAGCGAACGCTCGAGCACCCGGCGCCGCAGGACTCCGAGCCGGCGCTCGGGAAACTTCGGATCGGTCGGCAGGACTTCAACGTCCGGAGCCTCGTCCGAAAGTCGCTCGCGCACCTCGCCCATCAGGCCCGCCAGGCCCTCGTTGTCGAGGATGGCACCGGCGATCTCGTCCCCGGGGAGGGCACGGCCGGTTCCGAGGAGTCTGGCTTTCATGGGAGAAGTGAGGGTCGGACCGACGAGTCGAGCGATTGGCGCAGGCAGCCTAGTGCCCAGAGCCACGACAAACCCGCCGGCTTCCCTTCTTCCTTGAGATTCGGCTTGCCCGCTTCCTTAGATGGAGTCGAATCCCGAGACGAAGGCAAACATCGCCAGGCGACCTGGCTCGACTCCAAGGCGCGACGCCACCTGGATGGCGGTTTCGCTTTCGGAGCGGGCCGGGAGCAGGCATTGCAGCAATTCACGATCGGAGAGGTCCGAAGTGGCCTTTTCGGCATCTTCCTGCTTGGTTCCGGTGATGCTGGCCAGGGCCAGCAGCGCGCGGGAGCGGTCGGTCAGCTTGCCCATGGCGAGCACCCCGCGGGCGGTCGGGAAGCCCAAGTCGACGAGCTTCTGGGTGACTTCCAGGGGCGCATCGGGGGCGATCAGGTAGACCTGGGCCTCCGGATCGACGGACAATCGGGCCTCGGCGTGGGCGCGCGCCAGGGCCAAGACGCCCTCGGTTTCGCCGCCCCACTCGTGGATCACGTTGGTGAGGTCCTCGCCTTTGCCCATCGAGGCATAGGCACGAACTTCGCCCTCCGACTCCCACACCAGCGTCTTCGAGCCGGGGATTTGAAGCAGCGCCTGGGTCTCGGGCAGCTTGCGCGAAACGCGGACCGGGCTCGCCATCTGAAGGGCGTGGATCATGTAGCTGTCGTTCGGACTGGCTTCTCGGATGCTGCCGGATTGGTCCAACCGCGGTAGCAACGCGGCCGAGAGCTGGACGTCGATCTCGGCACCCACGGCCCGGTAGCCACGTGAGCAGTAGTAGCCGGGATGATCCGCCCACAGCAAGGTCGCGACGGCGCCCCTCTCGCGGGCGAATTCTTCGGCGGCCTCGAGCGCGCGCGCCGCAAGGCCCTTGCCCTGGTGTGCCGGATCCGTGCAAACCGAGCCGATCAGCACGACCGGAAGGCGACCCGCCGACGTCACGAGTTCGCGCGGGAGGACCGACAGCCCGGAGTACGTTCCGTTTGCGTCCCCGAGGCGAATCAGCTTCCCGGGGAA
Organism: uncultured Planctomycetaceae bacterium; assembly: GCA_964619265.1. Classification (GTDB taxonomy): domain Bacteria; phylum Planctomycetota; class UBA1135; order UBA1135; genus CAZUCE01. The sequence goes on along the minus strand of CAZUCE010000007.1, from coordinate 14,537 downwards.
ACCTTCCCGGAAGACCAGCGGATACTCACCTTCGAGCGGCCGGCCGTCGCGCAGCACGCGGCTCATGAGGTCGATCACCGGCTGGGAACCGGCCTTGAGAGCGCGGGTCGCGGGCGCTTGAGAGGAAGTGGTAGCGATGGTCAGAGACATGGTGGCTTCGAGGTCGATGTGTTCGTGGAGGCTTCTCGCCCGGCTGCAAGGAGGGGCTAAGAAGGAAGGAGATCAGAGGCTGGATCCGGACTCGCTGCTTGAGTCTTGTTGAAGTTGGGCCTGGTGAAGGTTTTCGAGCAGGTCGCGGCCAAGTTCGAGCGCTTCCCCGAACGAGTCACGGGCGCGCTCCACCGCGGAAGCAAGCTGTTCGGCGCTGGCGATGCCCGCTTCTTCACGGGCGAGGTCGGCGGCGCTTTCCTCGAGCTTTTCGAGGAGCGCCTGGAACGCGACGGTGCTCTCCGAGGACGCGCCTTGGGTAGCGGGAGCCTGGCTCCCTGAGCCCGGGGTGACCGGGTGGATGTTCTGAACAGGTTCTGACATGGGGGTCGTCGGGGCTTCAGTCGCCTACCGGAGGAAGTCGAGGAGCGAGGTCTGCAGCAGCCGAGAGCCTGCGGCCTGGCTGAGCTGAAGGGCGGATTGGGACTGCTGAAGATCGAGGACGACCTCGGAGATATCGGCGTCCTGGACGTCCGACAATCGCTGGCGGGTGCTCAACTCGACCGAAGCGTGGCTGTTCCGAGAATCCTCCAAGCGTTGGGTCCGCGCGCCCAGGGTTCCGAGGCCAACGCCCACTGAATTCAGGTGCCGGCCGAGCTCCTCGAGCCGAAGGCCGAGACGATCTTGAAGCTCGTCCACGCCGAATTCCTCGGAGGATTCGAGATCGTTCGCCACACCCTCCAGCAGGTCGAAGAGGTTCTCGGCGCCCGTGAAGTGGACCAGCTCGCGGCCGGCGCTTTGCACAGCCGTTGCATCCACATGGACCACGCGCTCGCCATCCGGTGCCACCAACCTCAGATCCGTGTTGGAGGTGTCCAGGGAAGTGAACGGTCCGCCGTCGAAGGAAATCGAAGCCGTGCCGGTGACGGGCTCGGTGGTCGACGTGCCATCCCAGCCCGACAGATCGAGCTGCACCGTCGCGCCGCCCGAACCGGTTAGTTGGAAGTTGGCCGCCTCGGGCGAGCCGAGGTCGGGGATTTCAACGGCTGCCCCGTCGCCCAAGCGGATCGTTCCTGCGGTCGCATCGATCGACACGAGTTGGGTTCCGACCAAGCTGCTCTCGAGCGAACCGGTCGCGGAAATCCCCACGCCGCCCAGCGCGGAGACGTCGACCCCGTCGGAACGGATTTGGATCTCGGCGCTCCCGGTACCTTGATTCGCGGTGGTCCCGAGCCCCAAGCCGGTCGTGCCAACGAGGGTCACCCCGGTCGGTTCGAAGGCCGCAAAGATGTCCAGACCGGAAAGCGTGATCGGCGTGCGATTGCCGTCGACCTCGATCGCTTGGCTCTCGCCGTCGCCTGCGTACACGACTCGTTCCACGCCCCCCTGGGTTTGAATCTCGAACGGCTGGGTTCCCGTCTTCGAACCCGCGAACAGCGAGTTGCCGTCCAGGCTGCTGTTGGCGAGACGCAACAGTTCGTCGCGAATCGACCGCAGTTCTCCGCCGATCAACGCCCGCGAATCCGGATCGAGCACACCGTTCATGGCCTGGATCAGGTGTTCGCGAGCCTCCGCCACGAGGCCGGACGCATCCAACAAACGCCCAGCGCCCTCGCCCAAAACCTGCTCGCCGGAAGCCAGTGCGTCCTGGGCTCGCACGGAGGAAGCCAGGCGCGCCTGGAGGTCCAGCACGCGCCGCGCGGCACCCGGATCATCCGAAGGCAATTGGAATCGGAGGCCGGACGAGAGCTGCTCCTGACTGCGCAACAGGCGCGCCGTGTTCAGGTGCAGGCCGCTCAACACGCGGCTGTAAGTCTGGGAGGAGGAAATGCGAGAGATAGGCACGGAAGACCTCCTAGAGAATCTGAAGCAACTCGTCCTCGAGCTGCGAAACGACAGACAGGAACTGGGCCGCGGCGGCGTAGGACTGCTCGAAGCGCACGAGGTCCACGAGCTCTTCGTCGGTGTTGACCCCCGACACCGATTCGCGCCGTTCCTCTAGCGCGCGGAGCTGCGCATCGGAACTCTCGAGCGCACCGTCCAGGCTCGAGACTTGGAACCCGATTTCTCCAATGATCCCGGCGTAGGCCTCGTTGATGCTCTGGTCGCCCAAAATTTCGAGCGAGGTCTCCTCCGACTCGAGCAAATCGAGGATCGCTCGGTTCCCGCCGGCTGTGCCGCTCGTGGAAGTGGCCACGCCCGCGGGGTTGTCCAGCAGGTCTTCGCGGACGTCGATGGTCGACGCGCTGGAGCCCACGAAGAAACCGCCTAGCCCAAGCGCGACCAGAACATCGGTCGTGTCCGAGTCGGCCACGGCATCGACCGCGAAGCGATCGCCCGCGCTCTGCGACAACTCGCCCAGCCCGAACGAAATTTCGAGGCCGTCGACCACGTCGATCGTCTCGCCCGGCGTGTAGTTCGGTCCGATGTCCAGCGTCGCCACGAGTCCGCCTTCCCCGTCGAACACCTCGACCTGCAGTCCTTCGGTGGTGCCCACGGTGCCTTCCCCCACGACTTGGAACACGAACTGCTGGGACTGTTCCCCGGTGTACTCGCCGCTCAGGTCCACCGAGACCGCGAGGTCGTGGCCGGAGACGGCTTGACCGATGACGTCTTCGAATCCGAGCGCCGCGGCGGCATCCCCGCCGGTGAGTTCGAAACTCTGGGCTGTGCCGCCGTCGATCGTATTCACGTGCAAGTAGCCGCCCACCGAAGTCGCCTCGAGCCCTTGGCCCGCGAAGCCGGCGTCGGTGTTCAGGAACTCGGCCAGTTCTTCGGCCGAGACCGAAGAGAAGTCCTCGAAGGCGCCACCGGGGAACGAGACCGACACGTTGGTCGGTCCGCCGGCCGGCACCGCGAAGGTCAGCGAAGAGGCCGGGTCCAGGTTGTAGGGCCCAGATTGGCTGGACCCGAGCGTGGCGCTGGATCCACCAAAGGTCCCCGCGACATCCGGCGTCGGGTCGAGCCGGTTCGAGAAGTCAAAGCCCTTGCCCGCGGTCGACTCGACCGCCACAAACCCGTTCGAATCGACCCAAGCCCGCAGGCCGTCGATGTCGTCCAGGCTAGAGATCAACTCTCCGACCGTTGTGCTTTCAGGATCGATCGCGATCCGGGTCGTGGTCACGTCGCCGGTCGCGTCGTCGACCACATTGACGGTGAGCTCGCCTTCCAGCACATCAAAGGGCAACCCCGCGTCGCCGATCGGATCGTCGAGCGAGGTTCCGCTTCCGTCGACGTCCACCAAAGCGTTCGATCCGCGCAACGAGTTGTAAGAACCGGTCGCCGGGACACCGGTGCTGTGCGCGCGGTTGGTGTTGAGGATCAGCGCCTGGGCCAGTTGGTCGAGTTGCGTACCGAGCTCGCCGACTTGGTTGCCTTGCAGGTTGAGCAGGCCGGCCAGGGATCCGCCCTTGAGCTGGATCGTGCTCGAAGAGGCTTCGCTGCGGATTCCAATCGTGCCGTCCGCTTGGGCGACCGATTCCAACTCCAGGGCGCGGTCGTGGGTCACGATCAAGTTCGAGCCCGCGAACACGTTGTGGTGCCCGTGCTGATCCACCGATTCCCGAACGTCCACCAACTCAGCCAGCTCCGAAACCAACCGGCTTCGTTCGTCGAGCAGCTCGTTCGCCGGCCCGGGCGTGCCGTTCAGGGACGCGATTTGTGAATTCACGATCGCGATGCGCGTGGTCAGTTCATTGACCTCATCGACCGCGCCATCGATCTGTCCCACCAAGGACCCGGCGGTGTCTTCCAATCCGGCGGAGACCTCGCGGAATCGATCGACGACGGACCTGGCTCCCTGAACGAGATCGTTCTGAAGGATCGGATCGGCCGGCCCCGCCGCGAGCGCACTAGCCGCGGAGTAAAACCGCTCGAGCCCGTCGCCGATTCCGTTCCCGGCCAGCTCGCCGAAGACCGATTCGATCCCGCGAACCGAGTTGGCCGCAGCTTCGATCCGGCCGCGATTTCCGATCGCACCCAACAGCCGTTGCTGCAAAAGGTCGTCGATGGATCGTGAGACCCCGAGCGTGTCCACGCCGGTTCCAATCCGCAGCCCATAGCGAGCCACGGACAGGCTGCTGCCGAGATCCACGCGCTGGCGCGTGTAGCCCGGTGTGTTCACGTTGGCCAGGTTGTTTCCAACGGTATCCAGCGAAGCCTGCGCCGCGAGCAGGGCCTTCAGGCCGCTTCCGATTCCTAGGTTCGACATGGGGTGAGGGGGGTCAGGTGCGGGGCTTTTGGCGCCTTATGCAAGGCCGTCGACGCGGGTTCCGCGGGCTGTTTCGAGGTCGGCGCCGGGCTCGAGACCGCAGGCAGCGCCGAGCAAGTCGCGAACGAGTTCGCCTTGTTTGCCGGCCAGCCAAAGAACCCGGCGGGTCAACTGGCCATTGAGGCCAGCTTTGGATCGAAGCTTCGCGGCCAGTTCGCCCAGCCCTCGGGCCGGTTCGCCCAAGCAGCGCGCGGCGGTCGTCAAGCCGTCCGGCGCTTGGCCCAAAAGCGGCGCAAGCTCCAGCAGCAGAACGCGCAGACGCTTCGCGCGGCGAACGCTCTCTGCGGACAGCTCGGCCAACCGAGCCGCCGAGTCGCCGACCGTCTCGGGCCGCCCGGAAACCAAGTCCTGCAGATGCGCTTCGAGCGCATCGTGCAGGCGGTCCTGGGCTCCGATTTCCTCTTGAGACCAGCCTTCGGCTCGCCGGATCCATCCGAGTTGATTCACGGCAGCACCTCGAAGGTTGTGTCCTCGCCCGCTTCCGCGGGACGCACCGATTCGGACTCGGGAGCCGCGTTCACGCGCGAGAAGGCCAGGTCCTCGAGCATTCGCTCCAGTCCCAGGGAGCCGCGCTCCGCGATGGCCTCGCCCACGAACTCGTCGAGCCAGCCGGAGAAGGTGTCCGCACCCGGTCCGGATCCGAAGAAGCCCTCGCCGAGTCCCTTGCGGAGCTCGCTCGCCAGCATGCGCGCAAAAATCTGCTCGAAGCCCTTCGCGGCGTCCTTGGCGCCTGAGTCGCCGGACTCGCCCAGGGCAGCTGTGGCCTCGGCTTGGGTGCGCCGAAGATGTTCGCCTTCGACACGGGCCCGCGCGACCTCCGTTCCAAGCCGTGCGAACTCGGCCCCGGCCTGACCGAAACCTTTGGATGCGTCCAACTTCATTGGACAATCAGCTCCCCGTGCAGCATGCCCGCCTGGGCCATGGACTGCAGGATGTCGATCATGTCGCGCGGCGTGACGCCGAGCACGTTGAGGACTTCGACCACTTCCGAGAGGCTGGCCGCGCCGTTGATCAGCGAGAGACCGCGGTCTTGCTCTTCGATCAGCAGGTCGGTTCGCGGCAGGATCTCGGTGGTGCCTTGACTGAACGGCGCGGGCTGCGAGGCCTCGGGCGTTTCGGCGATCGTCACGGTCAGGTTGCCCTTGGTGATCGCGCCCCGCCCGATGCGAACTTGCTCGCCGAGGACGATCGTCCCGGTGCGCTCGTTGATGACGATCCGCGAACTGGCCTCGGGCTCGAGTCCGATCTCGAGCAGCGTTCCCACGAAGCGAACCTCGTCGGTCATCGCGAGTCCTTCGGGAGCGGCCACGCGCACGGTCATCGCGTCGGTCGGAACCGCCGAACCCGGGAAGCGTTCGCCGATCGCGTCGGCCACTCGCACCGCGTTCCCGAATCCACCGGTCTTCGGCAGCAGATCCAAGTACACGAATCCCTGGTCGGTGATCAGGCGGGCCGGCACTTCCTTTTCGACCTTCACGCCCTGGCTGACCAGCCCCACCGTGAGGTGGTTTTGGGTCGCGGAGACCCCGTCGCCGCTGGCTGAGAAGCCACCGACGGTGATCGGGCCCCCCGCGGTGCCATACACCGTGGTGCCGGCCGGATCGGTCAACTCACACCAAACCAGGCTTCCGCCGAGCAGGCTTTCCGCGTCGTACAGCGAGGAAACGCGGGCGTCGAGGGTCCGGCCAGGCTTCACGCCGGCCGGGAGGTTCGCCTCCACCCAGACAATCGCGATGTTGTTCGAGGCGACCTGGGAGGGATCCAGGTTCACGTTCACGATCCTCAACAGGTTGGTGAGGTTGGTTCGCGCAGCGTTGCCCGAATCGCCGGTCCCGGCCAGGCCGGTGACCAGCCCGAGGCCATGCACTCGGTTGTTCTCCTGCCCGCGCACCCGGCACAGGTCCCGCACACGGACGCGTAGATCGCTGGTCGTGCCGCGGGCTCCTTGGTAGTTGAGTGCGGGGCGCGGGGTGCGCGTGACCACCGAAGTCGACTGGCCGCGCGGCGCGGCCGGCACGCCGACTCCGCCGAACACGAAGTCCACACCGCGATCCTGCGGCTGACCGGTTGTTCCAGGCGTGCCCGGTTGCCCTGCTTGGGGCTGGACCGGCTGCTGGAGTGCCGGCGCCCCGTCCGAGCCAGAGACCGGCCACAGGGGCGAGCCGCTCTCCTGGGCAAACAGGGGAGCGCCCAGCGAGGTCGCTGTCAGGGCGAGGAGCGTGAGGGAGAGTCGCAACATAAGGGTGGTCCGGACTAGAACGGCCAGAGCCAATCGAGGAAGGCGTGGACCTTCGCGCCGACTCCCGTGCGCATCGTCGCCCGCGTGGTCGGGCCATCGCCCACGTAGCTGATGCTCGCATCAGCGACCAATTCGGAAGCGATCGTGTTCGCCGAGCTGACGTCGAAGCGCCGGATGACGCCGGAGAACTCCATGACCTTGGTCTGGTTCTGCACGCGGATCTCGCGGCGCCCGGAAAGCACCATGTTCCCGTTCGGCAGAACGTCCTCGACCATCGCGGTCATGCGCGCCTGGAAGGTGTCGCGCTTGGCGACCTGGGCCTGCCCGGAGAATTGATCCTGGGCCGAGGACCCAAAGTCGGGCAGCACCGAGAACAGGTCGGGGTCCAAGTTGAACGAGCTGAGCTCGTATCCGAGGTTCGACGACTTGTTGATGTCGGTCTGCTCTTCGTTCGAGATGTCCTGGATCTCGGAGATGATGACCGTCACCAGATCGCCCGGCTTGCGGGCGGTTTTGTCGGCGATCAAACCGATCGGACCGCTGCTTGGGCGGTAGATCGAACCTTCGCGGTCCTGGTACCAGACGGAGTGCCCGAAGGCCGACTTCGAGCTGAAGACCAGGGCGATGAACACGCCCGTTAGGGCCACGGTGAATCGAACGAGAGTCGAAAGCATGGAGCAACGCAGGGGATCGAGGCGGGGCTCGGAAGACGGAGAGGGACGCATGGCTAACGGGAGGTTCCGACTTCCACGACGACCAGATCACGGCTCATGACGACGCCGCGCATTTCGTGACCCGAGGCGAGGATCTCGAGACGGATGCGATCGCCGATCGAACCGGAGTCCATGGCGATACACAGCGACCGAGCCTTGACGGCCTTGGAGCGAACTTCGACGTAGACCTGGTTGCCGGCCACAATGGCCAGGGGCCGGTGAACGTCCAGGTCGGTGACCGGTTGCCCGGCGCGCAGAGCCCGCGCCGCGGCACTGCCAGCGGCCGCTTCGACGGGCAGCGGCTCGGAGGTCTCTCCGGGGCGGCGCGCGATGCGCTCGATCTTGAAGTGGGCGGGGACCAGGGTCGTGCCCGGTGCGAGGTTGGTGGACAGCACCGGAACCGTCTGCCATTCGGTGACCGAAAAGACGGCCCAGCGCGTGCGGTACAGGGCGCCATCGACCCAAATTTCAACCGGCACATTGACCGAACCCGTCTTCAAACCCTCGCTTGGAAGCCGCGCGATCAGTTGCGCCGGCTCCGCGCCGGCGGGCACGAACAGCTCGCTCATGCCGCCCATCACCTCGAATTCGAAGTCACCGAGCTCGGCCGCGGCCTCCATGGCCACGCGCGCCGCGCCCTGAATGGCCTCGGCCGCGATGCGCTCGGAAGCCGGCGAGATGCGCACGCTGCGCTCGCCGGTCATGACCACGTCCAGGCTCGGGTAGGCACGCTCGAGCGCCTCCTCGATGCGGTAGCCATACAGAAGCCGGCTGTAACCGGGCGCCGGAGCCGCCGAGAGGATGTGGTTCGTGACCTTGTCGACCAGCTCGGGGTCCGCGCCCGTTACGACGCCGACTTCCGCGACGGTGACCTCGCGGCCCTGCACGAGGCTCTCCATCTTGAGCTGTACGGTGACCGAATCTTCGAGCGGCGCCTGGGCGCTCGCCATCACAAACGTGGTGAGCAATCCGAACATCACTGGATGAGGTTGGAGACCTGTTGGAGCATCTCGTCGCCGACCCGAATCGTCCGGCTGTTGACTTCGTAGTTCCGCTGGGCCTGGATCAGCTCGATGAGCTCTTCCACCACCTGAACGTTCGAGCGTTCACGCATGCCCTGCTGGATGAACCCGGTGCCTTCCTGGCCGGCCACGCGCTGAACCGCGACCCCCGAACTCCCGGTTTCCTGGAACAGGTTGGCGCCGACGGCTCTCAACCCCGCGGGATTGGTGAAGTCGTACAGCAGCACCTGACCGAAGGTCTGGGATTGACCGCCGGCCGTGATCCCCGAGATGGTGCCATCCTGGCCGATGCTGATCGAGTTGACCGCCTCGGGCACGGTGATGCGCGGCTCCAAATAGAACCCGTCGATCGTGACCACGTCGCCCTCGGCGTCGCGGCGGAACGATCCGTCCCGGGTGTAACGGAATTCGCCGTTGCCGAGCGAAATCCGAAAGAAGCCCTCGCCCTGGATGGCCATGTCGAACTCGAGGTTGGTCTGCTCGAGGTCGCCCTGAACGTGCAGCTTGACCGAGCTGCCGACTTCGGTACCCGAACCGATCTGCAAGCCGGTCGGCGCGGAAATCTGGGCACCAGACTGCGCGCCCGGCTCGCGGAACGTGCGATACAAGAGCGACCGAAACGAAAGGTGGTCGCGCTTGAAAGCGCTGGTGTTGGCGTTCGCGATGTTGTTCGCGATCGAGTCGACCTGCATCTGCTGCGCGAGCATTCCCGACGCAGCGGTGCGCATGGCACGAATCATGGGGAGGAGGGAGGGAAAGCCGAACGGACGGCGGAAAGGCGGCAGGGAAAAACCGAGCTAGGGAGAGGGCAGCGGGGGACGATCAGGTCGGACGGTTGAGCCGTTGGTAGCTCTCGTCGATGGTCTGGACCATCCTCGCAGCCAGCTCGTAGCCGCGTTGATTCGTGATCAGCTCGACCATTTCGTCGATGCCGGTCGAGTTGGACATCTCGAGCTCGCCCTGGGCGACCTCGGCGGAGGTGTTGGTCAGGACCGCGGTCCGGTCCGCGGCGTAGTAGCCGCCGGCCAACTCGTCGAGTCCTTCGTAGTTCTCGAAGTCGACGAAGCGCAGGCGACCCAACCGGATCTGTCCCTGGTGCACTTCGCCGTTGGACTCGATCACCGGGTCCGGACCGCCGGTCTGGTAGCTGCCGAGGCGCTCTTCCCAAACAACCGACATGCCGTCGGGGGTCACGAACTCGCCGTCCAAGTTGAGCTCGAACTGTCCGTTGCGGGTGTAGACCTCGCCGTTCGGCGAGTCGACCGCGAAGAATCCCGGACCCCGCAGAGCCAGGTGCAACGGATAACCCGTGCGGTCGGTCGGCCCTTGACTGAAGTCCGTGACGCCCCGCGTGCCGAGCCCGGTGCCTTCACCGCGGTCGGTCAGCACCTGGAACTCTTGCTGAGTCGCCTGCTTGCGCTTGTACCCGTGGGTAGACAGGTTCGCCAGGTTGTTGGAAGTGATGTCGATCCGCCGTTCGGCGGCTCGCATCGCTCCGACGGCGCGATAGAGACCCTCGTTCATGGAAACCCCCTAAGCACTCCACGTGCCAAGCGCGAATCCACACCCCAAACGCCCTCCAGGGCGTGCAACGCGGCTTTTCGCTCGCAGGCTTGCACGCCTCTTCCCGGAAATCCCTTCTCGTCCGGAAGGCTCTTCCGTCGCAAGTTCCGACCCGGAAGTCTCTTCCGGTCCGTTGCGACAACGCGGGTCCCTACGGATATCCTCCGTTCGATGGGACCGAAACTCTCCGCGATTCTCTTCGATCTGGACGGCACCCTGATCGATTCGATCCCGCTGATCCTGGCTTCCTTCCGGCACGCCCTCGACACCCATGGCCTCGGGCACGTCACCGACCAGGCGATCCGCGACGGACTCGGCACGCCGCTCCACGCGCACTTGCACTCGCTCGCCCCGCACCTCGACACGGACGAACTGGTCGCCACCTACCGGCGCTTCAACCACGCCGAACACGACCGTTGGGTCAGCGCCTTCGAGGGCATCCACACAGCCCTCGACCAATTCACGGCCGCCGGGCTGCCGCTCGGCATCGTCACCTCAAAGCGCACCGTCCTCGCCCGCCACGGCGTTCAAGTCTGCGGCCTGACCCACGACTTCCGCACCTTCATCGGCCCCGAAGAAGTCCGCCAGCCCAAGCCGCACCCCGAGCCCCTGCTCCTGGCCGCCAGCCAACTCGGCATCGCACCCAAACGCATCGCCTACGTCGGCGATTCCCATCACGACCTCGCCGCCGCCAACGCCGCCGGCATGTTCGCCATCGGCGCCGGCTGGGGCACCCTCGACCGCGACCGACTCGCCGCCGAGAAGCCCTACCGGCTGTTCGACAGCCCCTCCGAACTGACCACCCTCCTCGCTTGAGCCGTCGCTTCCCCAGCATTCGCTGCTTGCAAGCCAGCGCGCCAGGGCCGGCACGTACCCCGCCGCCCAGCGACTCCACCTTCTTCCGCCGGGCGATCTCCCAAGCCTCCCGGCGCGCCCCACCCATTCCACCCAGCCCGCTCCTCCGGCCATGATCCAGCTCTACGACAACGCGCTCTCCGCCAACTGCTTCAAGGTCAAGCTCCTGCTGACCCAACTCGAGATCCCGTTCACCACCAAAGAGGTCTCCGTGCTCGGGGACCGCGACAAGGACCGCGGATCCGAGTTCTTCGCCAAGAACCCGATCGGAAAAATCCCCACCGCCGTTTTGGAAGACGGCACGGCGATCGGCGAGTCCCTGGCGCTGCTCGCCTACTTCGCCGAGGACACACGCTTCCTACCCACGGGCCGGCTGGAACGCGCGCGGGTCTTCCAATGGCTGGCGTTCGAACAGAACAACCTGGAGCCAACCCTCGCCGTCGCCCGCCACCTCATCGGGCACCGCGGTTACAAACCCGGCGCCGAGCTGCTCTCCGTCTGGACCGAGGGGGGCAATCGCGTCCTGCGAATCCTCGACGGCTGGCTCCAAGACCACGACTGGCTCGCCTGCGACCGCTACACGATCGCCGACATCGCTTGCTTTGGCTACACCCACTGCTGCGAAGAAGGCCCGTTCAGCCTCGAGCCCTACCCGGCCGTCCGCGCCTGGATCGAGCGCGTGAAGAGCACGGACAGGTTTGTCCCGATGGGCTGAGTCTGTTCCTCGGAACTCCCTACCCGGACCTCGCCGCGTAGAACTCGCCGCGGGCCTCCGCAACGCCCGCGCGAACGCGAATCCATGGCCCCCTCCGGGGAGCACGCCGCTCCGCGCACGACCAACCCACCGACCCAGCCGATCCTCAGGCAGCCTGCTGCCGCCTTCGAATTCCAAGAACGACCGGACCGGCAAAGGGAGTGCCTCCCCGCCACAAGTCCTTCGGGGGGCACAGCCCGTCGCTGCAAGCAACGGGCGCCCCCCCCAAACCCGAATCAGCGCCGCCTGGCTCGCCCGCGAGCCAGGCTGTAGACCGTGGCCCGCCGCTCGCCCTTCTTGCTCACGCGCCCGTCTTCGAGCATCTCCATCAGCGGCCCGCGCACATCCTTCGTGCTCTCGCCCAGCTCGTCCGCCATCGGCCCGATGCCCACCCCGGGATTGTCCGCCAGGAAGCCAGCGATCTTCTCCTGCATCGCCTCGATGTCCGCCGCCGTGCGACGAACCCGTCCCACGGGAACGCCACCGGCCACCTTGCCAAACGCGCCTTCCAGCGCCGCAATCGCGTTCACGAGCGCCGACATCAGGGCATCGTCCCCTTCGTCCTTCGCCAGCGGCTGGGCCCGCTTCAGGGCAGCCAGGCCCAACTTGGCCTGCTTCAGCCCCGGGCTCGACTTCACTTTCTGGGCCTGCTTGATCCGCTCGATCTCCTTCTGGAGATCCTCGATCTTCTCCTGGGGAGTCCGGTGTTTCCGGCGGGTGGTGGTCTTCTTCTTACTCATGCGCGCAGCCTAATTCCGCCAGCCGCCCAGGTCACTCCCCGCCCCCAAATCCTCATCCATCCAACAGCCCCCGAACCCGCCGGCGCAGATAGGGCACCACCTCCCCCTCAAACCAAGGGTTCTTCGCCAGCCAGACGTTGTTTCGCGGGCTGGGATGCGGCAGGGGCAACCTCCCGGGCCGAAACGACTTCCAGTCCCGCACCACCTCCGTCACCGGCCGCTTCTTCTCCCCCAGGTGCCACCCCATCGCGTACCGCCCGATCACCAGGGTCAGCTTCGCCGCCCCCAACCGCTCCATCAAAGGCCCCCGCCAAGCCTCCGCACACTCCGGCCGCGGCGGCAAGTCCCCATTCCTGCCGGTCCCCGGATAGCAAAACCCCATCGGCAGAATCGCAAACTTCCGCGGGTCGTAGAACTCCTCCTTCTTCACCCCAAGCCAACCCCGCAACCGATCGCCACTGGCATCGTCAAACGGAACCCCACTCTCGTGAACCCGCCGCCCAGGCGCCTGCCCCACGATCAAAATCCGAGCCTCCCCATGGACCTGCAAAACGGGCCGAACCCCATGCTCGAGCGAACCCTCACAGATCCGGCAGTCGCGGACTTCGGCCAGCAACTCTTCTAAAGAACGACGGCCCATGGATTCACCCACAATAGCCCAGCAGACCCGCTAGAAACTTCAACGCTCCACGATCACCTCGAAGCGGGCGTAGTCCTCGGGCATTTCGATTTCCCACAAAACTCCCGCAGGGTCTTCGAACTGCAATTGACGTGCCCCCAGGACCTTAGGTCGTAAGAACCGCATCCCTGACAGCACCCGCAGGTGCATCAGGTGTGCTTGCGGAGAGGGACCACTTTCGCCCCCCCTGGGCGATGGCTCTCGGAGCACCTCTTTGGCGGAGCGATGGAGGCCCGTCCAGGGGCTGGAGTCGTGGAGCACGAGCGAAGCGTCCTGCCCCCAGGCAGGGCCGAAGCGAGACAGCTCGCGCAGGGACTAACCGTCCAGGGCAGCCCCGGAGCCAATCCACCCAGAGGGTGGCGAAGAAATCAGGCAGAAGGGACCTTCAAATCCCGTGAGCCTCCACCTTGGCGAAGACCAGGTGAGGACATCTTCCGCGAAACACCTGCGTTGGAAAGAAGAGATAGAGACCCTCTCTGCGCGAGCCGGACTCCCTTGCGAAAGCCTGGCTCGTCGCTTACACTTGCTTCCGCCTGGACTTGAGTAGCGCGCTCCCTCGTGATGGGAGTTCGAAAGACAATTGACGTGGGTAGCCACCACGGTCACCGCTCAGTCGCATGCCCGCACGGTCGCTCCGCGCAATGGGCTGCGGTCTGATGTGTTCACTTGAGGCGGTGGGTGCAAATCCCTCTCCAGGACCTTTCAACCCCTTTCGTTCTGGCATCGTCGGGGGTCACGCCAGGTTGCCCCGCGAGACAGGGGCTTTGAGCAAGCTGCCGCTCACACGGCTCGCTGGTTGCCGTATATAGGGTCGTCGAAAACCGTAGCGCGACCAACGCAGTATGTCATAAGAGCCTCCAAACCCTCGTCGTAGGCACTGAGAGCTGCCTCGGCGCTCTCCTGTCTACGGACTTCCAGGACCACGGACACGCTACACCCCGTGACAATAACTTCACCCTCCTCAGAGAGGAACCCACCTGGTTGAATCTCCCAGTGGAAGAACACCGGGCTCTTGCACTTGTTCAAAAACATGAACTTGTCGAAGTCGAAGAAGGCTTGAAAGTAGTTCGATGCATCGCTAGCCAACCGGATGGAGTCGAACGCAAACTCCACGTACCCGGTGTAACCGAAGCCCTGCCCCCCCTCTTCCGTGATGAGGTCGGCCAGACAACCAATGGAGAAGGTCCCTGAATCCGGCCTGTTCAAGACCTCGACCAGGCGCTTGAGCGCAGGGTGGTCCTGGAGTTCGGGAACTCGTTCGAGTAATTCGGAATCTTGCTTGAGGTTCATAAACCCGTGGTTCTGTTCCCCATCCTCCCGTGGCTCCGAGTCCCCCGGATACGGGATGCGTTTAGACACCCAATTAATGCCAAGTGCGGCGTTCCTTGTCATGCCTAGCATCGGTTGTCGCTCTTGCGACCGTTGGGGTTGGAAGCAGGTGTCTTCACGTTGTTGATAAGCCTGGTGTGGTAGTCGGGGTGCCTCCCCTGTTCGATTTCGGCTGGTGTATCAGTAGGTCTGTAAATTCGTCTAGCGCCGCGTAGCAGGCAGCATC
>CAZUCE010000006.1:0-169756 GCA_964619265.1 uncultured Planctomycetaceae bacterium | reverse complement strand
TTCTCGACTGCAGCCTCCCGTAGGAGTCTGGGCAGTGTCTCAGTCCCAGTGTGACGGATCATCCTCTCAGACCCGCTAGCCATCATCGCCTTGGTGAGCCGTTACCTCACCAACAAGCTAATAGCCCGCAATCCCCTCCCCGAACAGCCGAAGCCGTTTACTGCCAAAGTGATGCCACTCCTGCAGACCATTCGGCATTACCCACCGTTTCCAGTGGCTATTCCGATCTCGAGGGTAGGTTGATTACGTGTTACTCACCCGTTCGCCGCTTTACTTGCCCGAAGGCGTTCGCGCACGACTTGCATGCCTAATCCACACCGCTAACGTTCACTCTGAGCCAGGATCAAACCCTTCATGAGTTTGTCTTTGCTCTTGGATTGTTGATCGAACTGCCTGCCTCCGAAGAGGCGAGGCGAACGATCCAACGCTCGCTTGGTTCTAGGGCCACCCTTGTTTTCAAAGAGCTCGCTTTGGGCCGCGAACGGTCCAAAGCGGGATCGTGTGTGCAAACCGGGTCCCCTAGGGGTCCGCGGTTGCGGAGAGCATTCGCTGGCTAAGACTGGAAAGTCCGGCCGGCGATCCCGTTGGCGCACCCCTGAGGGGTCCTTGCGGGTCGGCGCCGTGTGGCTGCCGTTTCGCGCTTGGGAGGGGGAATAGTAGGGATCCGCGCCGGTGGGTCAACAGCCTAGTGAGGTTTTCCCGCTAAGGTTCCGTTCGCTGCCCTAAACCCCTGCGCAGCACGCTCCTAACCTTCGAGCTCTTCTGGGAACTGGGGTGAGAATCCCTTGATTTGCCGCTCGCTGGATGCTCGCGGCCCTCGCCTGGTGCCCCTGGGAGCCCCAGGAGGCGCGACTGTCTGGAACGGCCCTAAGCTCGGTTTTAGGCTAGTTCCGGGGGCGTTTTGGGCACGCCCGGGCTCTCAAGCCAGTTTGGATAAACCCCTGCGGGACAGGTTGTTCAGGAGCCATCCAGGCCTTGCGCCCCACGCCCCTTCCGGGCTCTATGGGACTTCCAGAGGGCTCTTCCAGTTGCTGCAAGCCCCGGCCAGACGGCTTCCGCCCCACAACTGCTGATATCTGGAGAGGGTTCTGGTTCCTCGGGCCGGCCGGGCGGAGCTGCTGGCTTCCTCGTGCGGCTTCGGCAGTTGCCGCTGTACGCCTCGCGGAGGGTTCCGCGAGTTCCCCCACCCGTAGCGTTTCAGGGGTTCAGGCGGCTGCCCAGCCTGGAACTGTGTATCCAGTCCGAGTCAGGAGCCTCGAGGCCCGGACGCGGCTCCCGTGGCCTCCGAAATCGCCTCAGGCCCAGAGCTCATGAGCTTCTCCTCGGCACCCGGCGGTCTCCGGTCCGCGGCCGAGTCGCCCACCGAGGTGTCGGATTCGTTTGGTTGCAGGGGATTCGCAAGGCCAGGTTGCGGGATCCAGGAATTCGGAGCCCGAGGGTTCAGGAGAGGCGCGACCCAGCTCTTTGGAAGAGGTGTGGTTGGCCCGTTCCGCTTGGGGGGGAGCGGCCCCAAGGGCTGTCCGCCTCGCTTTCCTGACAAGCGGCCCCCCCTTCAGCACGTTGCCCTTCATGGCCCGAGGGCACATGACGCCCGAGGGCACATGGCCCACCCGCTTCCCGGGAACAGAAGATGCAAGGAAACGCGCCCGCGGCGGCCCGTTCAGGCCACCGCGGACGCGTTGCATGCCGCTCTCAGCGATTCCCTCGCAGCCGGTGACGCTTGGGTCTTGTCCGAGCTCAAGTGAAGCCTGCTGAGCGGTGAGCCCTCTGAAGGGTGAACCTACTGAAGGGTGCCTTCGCGGACTTCCAGCTGCGCTTGCTGCGGGAGCACTTCGAAGAGGAACTCAACGCGATCGTTCACCATCCGAATGCAGCCCTCCCCGAGAGCCGCACCGATGCTGTGTTCTTCCCAGGTACCGTGGAAGCCGTAGGAACTGTCTTTAGCCTCGGGGGACATCCGCCAGCCCATCCAGCGAGTCCCGAGAGGATTGGCCTTCGTGCCGAACGGAACGGGCTCCTTTCCACGTGCAAAGTGAGTCGGATCCTTCTGCTTGTTTCCGACCCAGAACTGACCGGTGATGGTCTCCTCGCCCGGTCGACCAATGCCAACCTGCCAGCCGTCGACGACCTCGTCACCGTGCATGTAGAGCAGCCAGCGGCCCCGCAGATCCACCAGCACGTGCACCGGGTCGGTCGGGATCCGCAATTTCTCGCCCTCGTGAACAATCGAGCTCTTGCGATTGTTCGCATGCTCGATCAAACCCGTGCAGAGCACCAAGCCCTCGCGCTCAGCTAGGGCGCGCTTTCGAATCGCGATCAAGCTCTCGCCGGCCTGCACGGTCAGCTCGAAGCCCGGCCAATCCCCGTTTGGATTCCAGCGGTGGCTGGCCTGCACTCGGCGGAGCTCCTCCATCCAAGCCTCGAAGGTCTTCGGCTCGAAACTGATCTCCGAGTCCAGAACTCCACGGAAAACTCGCGTCCAATACGAAGCGGCGTCGCGGTACTGGCCCTGCTGCTCGGCCAACCGCGCAGCTTCGCGCCAGAGGGCGATTTGCATCCCAAATTCCTCGGCCGTCAAGTCACCCAGCGCCTCCAAAGCGGGGCTCGGGAGCTCTCCCTGTCCAAGAGCCGCCAGCAGGATTTCACGGGAAGGATCTGAAAGCAGGCCCGCCGCATCGAGCTCGCCTGCCTGCTTGCGCGCAGCATCCGAACGGCCCTCCAGAGCATCGACGAAGGCCATCACCGTCTCCCCGACTCCCTCCGGGAGGCTCGCGCGACCATTGCGCGCATCGGTGCGCGCCCGATCGTTTCGGTCGTAGATCAACGACT
The DNA here is from genome assembly GCA_964619265.1 of uncultured Planctomycetaceae bacterium. Classification (GTDB taxonomy): domain Bacteria; phylum Planctomycetota; class UBA1135; order UBA1135; genus CAZUCE01. The sequence goes on along the minus strand of CAZUCE010000006.1, from coordinate 166,927 downwards.
CCGTCAGCCTCACCCGCAGGGGCTCGAGGCGCGAAGCCGCGCTCTCGGAGGGCTTGAATCCGAACGGGTTGTTGCCGGCGGACTCACCTTCCCTTGGAGCGAACAGGCCGCTGCCCAAGCCGTCCGGTTCACCGGAGTCGGCCGTCGAGCCCCTCTGCGCTGGACCGGTCTGCTGCTGTGGGTCCCCTTGGACGACCCCACCCGCCTCGCCCTGATCCCCGTAGGACTGTTCGAAGCCACCCCCGCCAGCAGCGTTCACGACCTCGTCTCCGTTGCTGGGGAAGAGCTTGAGAAAGGTCCAGACTACGGCGGCGCAGAGCGCCAGGACGACCAGTTGCTTCATCGATGAGCCGGCGATGGCCGGGATTCGGGGGGCGCCGGGTGGTGTCCGCGCAAGGTCGGCGGCCGGCTGTGGATCGCAGAAGAGGGCTTGAACGCAGGCCCGCGGACAAGATTCGCGCGCGCTGAAAGAGGAAGGCCCAGCCGGTCCGTGTCGGGTTGATGGGCCCTGAACCTCAAGGTTCAGGTGGGCCAAACGTGCTTGCGGGATCGCCGCTCACACTGAAGGTGGCCCATAGGGGTCTCATTAGGAACGAGGGCTTATCGCCGAGGCACGAGACCGGCCAGGGAACTTCCACGTCCATTCTAGAACCCTGTCCGCACCGATGCGATGAACCTGAACCTCGCGTTCCCTGTGGTTCGCCCGAGGCGACCGCCCCGGCCCCTCTTCGAGCCTTGTAGAGGCCCGTCCGCCCGGATCCCGGAACTTATCCACAAGGGCTGTTCTTTCTCCGGATCCAGTCCCTCCGCGGCGCGGAGCCCGGAGGCCTGCCAGCCCCTACCAGTCCTGGCGAGAAATGGCCTCGACGATTCGGTCAGCCAGCGCGAGCGCGCGACGCCCTTCGGGGCCGCCGACCTCCGGACGCTCGCCGGTCGCCACACACTTCAGGAAGGCATCGAGCTGCGCCTGAAGCGGACGTTGCTCGCCGAGCAGCTCCGGTTCTTCGATGCTGAACAGCCCTTGCTTGAAAACGTCGCCGACCTCCTCCATTCCTGCCGAGCCGAGCTCCGCAAGGCGCGGACGCTCTTCCTCCCAGCACGGCCCCTTGCGAGCGATCAGCGCGTAATTTTTCTGGAAATCCAAGCTCACGTAGCTCTCGGGCGAGAACATCCGAAACCGGCGCATTGGCGAAAGCGAAACGCGGTTCGCCGTGACGCTGGCGCGCGCACCGTTCGCAAACACAAGCCGAACAGACGCCATGTCTTCGTAGTCGGTCAGGATCTTGCCCCCCACTGCGTCGAAGCTGGTTACCTCGGATCCAATCAAGTCGAGGATCAAATCCAAGTCGTGAATCATCAAGTCGTGGATGACCCCTACATCCATGCTTCGAAAGCTAAACGCAGTCAATCGGTGGCACTCGATGAAGCGCGGCGAGATCTCCAACTCACGCACCCGTCGCAGGCCAGGTTGAAAGCGCTCCACATGACCGACGGCTAGAAGGGCGCCGCTTTTCTCGGCCGCCTCGACGATGCGATCGGCCTCCGCCAAGCTCGCAGCGAGCGGCTTCTCAACCAGGCAAGCAAAACCTCGCTCGAGCAACGGCACGGCCACTTCCGCGTGAGCCGACGTCGAGACCGCCACGCTAAAGGCCCGGACCCGATCGGCCACCTCGAGCGGATCGCTTACCCATTGGACGCCGAATTCCTCGGCCACCTGTTTTGCGCGATCCGCGTCTCGATCGCAGACAGCGACCAGCTCGGCTCGCTCTGACTCGGTGTAGATCTTCGCGTGGATCCGGCCCAAGTGGCCGGTGCCGATCACCGCCACGGGGACGCGTTCGATGCTCATGACTCAAGTAAAAGGCGAAACTCTCCCCCGGCATCCGGACGTCGCCAGGCGGGTGGGACGATTGGTTTTGGGGAGGGAAGGCCCCGTTCAGGTCAAGTTCGAGCGGCTTCCGCTCCTTGGCGCCGAGGCCAGGGAGCTAGTGGCTCCTGGTCGTCGCGCTCCCGTCGCTCGCGATCCATGCGCTCTTTCCCTTGACGACCGAACTCCTCGCGCAGGGTCTCTCGGTAGCGACCTTTCTGACCGAGCCCGGTGCGGCGCATGAAGTCGATCAAGTGAGTCAGCTCCGGCACCCCTTTGTGATCGCGCATCAGGCGCTCGAAGATTGTCTGCTTTGACTCGGTCTGCTCCTTTGGCCTGAACAGCGACTTGTACGCATCCTTGAGAGCCTCGATCGCCTGCGAGCTCGAATCAGCGCGTTTCAAACCGACAACGTTGGCACCGCGAACGCGCGGGCGATTGCCTTCCAGGATCATGTAGGGCGGTACGTCCTGGGGCATGCGCGTGACGCCGCCCACGTAGGCCAACGTCCCGACGGTGACAAACTGCTGGGCCACCGCGCCGCCGCCGATGTTCGCGCGGCTCTCGACCACCACGTGGCCAGCCAGCAGCACGTTGTTGCCCATGATGACCCGATCGGCCACCTCGCAGTCGTGGGCTACGTGACAGCAGGCCATCAGCAAGCAGTCGCTGCCAATGCTGGTCACGCCGCCACCTTTGACCGTTCCGCGGTTGATCGTGACGAACTCACGCACCGTATTGCGGTCGCCCATCTCCAGCCAAGTCGGCTCGCCCTCGTAGGACAGGTCCTGGGGCTCGGTGCCCAGGCTGGCTTGGCCAAAAATCTTGTTCTCATCGCCGATCCGGGTCAGCCCAGAGATGTGAATCTTGGGCCCGATCCGGTTGGCCGATCCGATCGAGACTCCGCCGCCGATGGTGGCCTGAGGTCCGATCTCGGTTCCATCGCCGATGCGCGTTCCCTCGCCAATGACGCAGTGGGGTCCGACGACCACGTCAGCCCCAAGCTCGACGCCTTGGCCAAGAATGGCGGTCTCGTGAACGTAGGTGGTCATGGGCTGGAAACGACGGCTGGTTGGCCCGAGAGGTTAGACGATCGGAGGAGCGGGCGGAACGGGAGGAAGTCGGCTCAGGGAGATCCCTTGGGCCGGAAGGGCCTGGGAGCGCCCCCAGTCGGCCGGGGCCTGTAAAAAAAATGCACAGCCGGTGGGGATGTGGCTGGGATCTGTCCCGGCAAGAGGCGGCCGGGTGACTCCAGGGGCGATGCTGCGCAGTTCCGAGGCGGAGTTCAGACGCTGGATCGGGCGGCCAAGATCTTGTGGAACAGGCTCTTCACGCATCGACCATCGTGAACGTCAAGACAGCCTCGGAGACCGGCTTGCCGGCCACGCTGCAGGTCCCGCGGATCTGCCCCAGGCCTTCCTTCATGCGGATCGTCTCAACTTCGATGCGGATCTGATCACCGGGGGTCACCTGACCGCGAAGCTTGACCTTGTCGATGGCCCACAGGACAGCCAGCTTCCCGGTGTTCTCCATCTTCCGCAGGATCACAACCCCGGCCAGCTGGGCCATCGCCTCAAGTTGGAGCACGCCGGGCATGATCGGCGCCTGAGGAAAGTGGCCCTGGAAGAACGGCTCGTTGATCGTGACGTTCTTGATTGCGACGGCGCGGCTGTAGCCATCCACTTCCAGCACTCGGTCGATCAACAGGAACGGATAGCGATGCGGGAGCATCCGCATGACTTCGCGCACGTCCATGCCAGATTCGCGGTGAGCCAGGCCGCCGGTCTCTAGCACCTGCATGCGGTCCTGGAGCTGACGCACGAGCTCGGCATTCAGTGCGTGGCCCGAACGCGTCGCGATGACCTGGGCGTTCAGCTCCGCTCCGAGCAAATGCAAGTCACCGATCAGGTCGAGCAACTTGTGCCGGACCGGCTCGTCCGGCATCCGCATTGCGGTCTCGGAATCGCCTAGCACGACGGTGTTCTCGCGGGTGGCTCCCTTGCCGAGGCCGGCCTTTTGAAGCGCCTCAACTTCGGAGGCGAGGCAAAACGTCCGCGCCGACGCGATCTGTTCCTCGAACGACTCGGGCGTCACATCGACCTGGAAGGAACCCGCCTGGACGCCGGGCTCGTCGAAACTGGCGATGTACTGCAATCGCAGCCCGGGGCGATCGAGCGGCAACGCAACCAGCGTCGCTTCGCCCTCGCGGACGAACACGGGCCGATCGAGCTGAAACCTGCGGGCGGTACCACGCTGCTCGACCAAGCCTGCGTTTTTGAAGAGCTCCACATAGGGCTGCGAGCTGCCGTCCATTCCGGGTAGCTCGGGTCCGGAGAGCTCGACCGAAAGGTTGTCGAGTCCGAGCCCCGAGCACGCAGCCAGCAAATGCTCGACCGTGTCGACCTCGACCTGACCGCGCTGAAGCCTGGTGCGGCGGTCCTTGGCGCTGCGAAACCGGATATTGGCTGGGATCGGCGCGGCATCGACGACATCCGTGCGCCGGAACTCCACGCCGGTTCCCACCGGAGCTGGCAGGGCGCGGGCACGGATCTCCTGGCCGGAGTGCAGTCCAGGTCCGGAGAACTCGACGGCGGTGCGAAGGGTGGTCTGGGGCCTCATTCGGAATCTTCCTCGGAGAAGGATTGTGCCACCCGACGTTCGAGCCGCGCCAGACGCGAGCGCAGACGTTCGACGACTCCGGGCAAGATCCACTCGCGCCGAGCGGTGCTGGCCCGCCGGGCGGGCATGCCCAGGTAGTCCCCCGGCTCGCTCAAGGAGGCAATCGCTCCCCCCCGGGCGCCCAGACGGACCCCTGTGGAGATTCGGATGTGGCCTCCCACGCCGCTCTGAGCGCCTAGAACCACGCCCGGCTCCAGGATCGCGGAGCCAGCCATCCCGGCCTGTCCGCACAACACGCTTCCGGCCCCGACTTGGCTGTTGTGGGAGATCAGGACCAGGTTGTCGACCTTGGCCCCCTGTCCGACCCGGGTCACGCCGAAGCGCGCCCGGTCGACGGTCGAATTCGAGCCGATCTCCACGCCGTCTTCGATGACCGTGATGCCTACCTGGGGGATCTTCATCCAACCCTGCGGCCCGGGGTCGAAACCGAAGCCATCGCTCCCCACCACAACCCCCGAATGCAGGATGCAGTCGGACCCGATCGCGCAGTGGTAGTAGACAACCACGTGGGAATTCAGGACGGAACGTTCGCCGACGCTCGCGCCCTGGCCGACCGCCACGTGGGTGACCAGCACCGCGCCGGCTCCGACCTCGGCGCCAGCGGCCACCGTGCACAGGGGACCGATGTGCGCATCCACGTGGACCTTCGCGTTCGGGTCCACCACCGCCGTGGGATGCACCCCGGGCGCATAGCTCGGTGCGGGAGGCGCGAACAGAGCCGCTGCCAAGCCAAAGGCGTAGTTCGGGTTGGCGTGCCTCAACAGCACGGGGCCACATTCGCTGGCAAGAAAGGACTCCCCCACGACCAGCGCACCGGCATCACTGGACTCCGCCAGCTGCGCCGACCGGGCGTCGAGAATGAACGACAGTTGCTCGGTGCCGGCGTCTTCGAGCGTCGAAACACCCGCGATCCGAAGCGAGCCATCCCCTTCGAGGATGGCTCCAATCTGCTCGGCCACTTCGGTCAGGGAAAAGGAAGGCATACGGGTCAGAAGGTCTCTGTGACGGTTTCGGACGCGATGCAACGCTGTCCAGATTGGACTTCAGGTGTGCTTGCGCCTGCGAAGCCAGGCCCCAGCCCCTCAATTCGAAATCGAGAAGCTGAAGGTCCGCCGCTCGTCGCCCTCTTCTTCCAGCACAGGGAAGCCAAAGTTGAACGCCAGAGGCAGGGGGATGCGCATTTGGAGAGTGAAGCCCACGGAAAGTCGCAGTTCCGAAGGATCAATCTGGAACGGGTCCGGATCGAGTACACCAGCGTCGACAAAAGCACCCCAGCGGAACACCTCGGTGGGACGATCCTGGCCAATCCGCGACTGACTCGCCAGCGGCCACAGAACCTCTAGGCTGCTCGCCAGCATCGTCTCGCCGCCGACCGCGAAGCCTCGCTCGAACGGGCCGATTCCGCGGAAGTCGAAGCCGCGCAGGATCCGCGATCCACCGAGGAAGTAGCGCTCGGTGTAGGGCACATCGTCGGTGTCGCCGATCGGCAGGCCGATGCCGGTTTGCACACGGAGGCGATAGTTGCCGTTCGAGTCATCCGACAACCAGCCGTAGCGTTCGAAGTTGCCGTCCAGGCGCAGGAACTGGAAATCGCTCCCCAGAAAGTCTCCGTAGAAGGTCCCGCCAAGGTTCCAGGTCGAGCCCTTGCGCGGAGCGAGCCGGTTGTCGAGCTTCGTACGACGCAGGCGAGCTTCGATCCCAGACAGGTTGGACTCCTCAGGCTGCGCCAGCAGCAAATCCGGAACCGAAGCTGGATCGAGCAGCGAAGCTGTGCCGCCGGTGAACACGTTCTCGAGTTCGATTTCGACGTTCTCGAAACCTACCGAGGCCACCGTATCCGGGTCGAGCTGGCGGAACAAAGAGAAGCCGGCCGAGTCGCGCCGCTCGCCGTGGGTCCGGAACCCGCGCAGCCGTCGGTTCAGATCGACGGTCAGACCGATGCGCTCGAGGTAATCACCAAACAGATCCGGCTCGGTGAAGCGCACGGCGTAGCGCGAGAAGTCGGTGCCCGGCGAAGCCGAAACCTCGAGGGTCTGGCCCGCACCGCGCCAGGCGCGGCCCTGATAAATGTCCTCGAACGGATTGGTCAAGGAGGGCCAGCGACTGATGTCGAAGTTCTGGAACGTGAAGCCGAGCTGACCCGCGAACCCGTTGTCGGAACCGTACTGAACTCCGAGGTCGATGCGCAGGGAGTCTCCGGTCTCTACCGCGTACTCAAGATCCTTCCAGCCCGGCTCGCCGGTCGGCACAAAGCGGTACACCGGATCGGGATGGCTGGGGTCAAGCCCCAGGGACGAGAAGTAACCGGTGCCGCGCAGTCGCGCCAGGGAGCGCTCGATCTCGACCAAGTCCGCGGGCTCGCCAGGGAACACCGAAATCTCCCGTCGCAGCACCGAGTCTCGGGTCCGCGCGTTTCCGCTGAAGCGCACCTCCCGGATTCGCTGAACCACACCTTGGGCCACGCGAAAGCGCACCTCGACCTGGGGCTCGTCCAAGTCATAGATCAACTCGGTTTCGAGCACACTGAAGCGCTCCTCCCGGGGAATCGATTCGTGTTCGATAAAACCCAGCTCGCCGAATCGCTGGCGCAGCAAGTTCTCGTCAAGCGCAATCAGCGCGGCTAGGTAGGGGTCGCCCGGCTGCATGCGAAACTCATCGAGCAGCTCTTGTTCTGGAACAACCAGCTCGACTGGCACGCCCCGCAGCTGTCCATCGGGCCCGGCCTCGAATCCAATGCCCTCGACGCGCACGCTCGACACGGTGTACTGCGGCCCCTCGTCCACCTCGATGTGAATCGTGGCGCGAGTCCTGGCTTGGTTGAACTCCACGTCTGACAAACGTACGACGGCGTCCAGATACCCTGCGTCGCGGTACGCATTCGAGTAAGCCACGATGTCGCGATCGAGGACATCCCGATCGAAGTACTTACGAAACAGGCCAAGAAAGCGCGGTCCACGCAGCGCGGGGCGCGCATCGGCCCGCAGGCCTTTGCGCCACAACCACCAACCACTGTCCTCCAGCGACTGATTGCCGTGCACAACCACGTCCTCGACGGCCACCCGCGGCCCTTCCTGAATCTCGAAGATCACGTCTTCCGTGAAGCCCTCGCCGCCCGCGAGCAGTTCCCCATCTTCGCCCAACCCGCGCTCCACCGCGCGCACCGATACGAACGCATTGCCGCGCTTGCGATATTCACCCTCGATGCGGCGCGCGATGCTCTGGGCCTGGAACAAGTAGAGCTCACTGTCGGCTTCTAGGCCAGCCCACTCGAGCAGGCGTTCTGTGGAAACCCGCTCGTTCCCGACGAAGCGTGGCGCAAAGTCGAGCGCCAACTCCTCCACTTCAAGCCGCAGGATCAAGCCGTCGTCCTCTTGAGCGACGGACACGTCGCCGCGAACCCGATAGGCCGACCACAGGGCTGTGATGCCGCGCTCGATCAGCTCCATATCGAGAGGAGCGCCAATGCGCTGGCCAAGCACAGCGAACAGTTGTTCCGCTCGGTAGCGCTTGTTGCCGCGGACTTCAAAAGCCACGACCAGGGGGAGCAACTCCGGCTGCTGGGCCGGGGCGGGCCCGAGGGAAGTTGCCGACTGGACTGGCGGTGCGGACGCAGGGGCCGAAAGGGCCTCAACGGGCTCACCCCACGCTACCAGGAAGGTCAGCGCGAGCAACAATCCGCAAGTTCGCTCGGTGTTCGGGACCGTGCGCACGGGTCGTTAGTAACCCTCCGGTGGACCGGAGGAAACCGAGTACTTCACCACGTCCTGAGGCGTGCGATTCTCGAACCGCATGTGTTCGGGAAAGAAGTGCAGTTTGACTTCGCCAGTCGCGCCGTTTCGGTGCTTTGCGATGATGACCTCGGCCAAGCCCTGGTTCTCTTCGGTCCGGTACTTTGAGTAGTACTCGGGCCGGTAGAGCATCATCACGACGTCAGCGTCTTGCTCGATCGATCCGGATTCGCGCAGGTCGGCGAGCTGGGGACGCGGAGGGTCACGACTTTCAACCGCGCGGCTGAGCTGGGCTAGCGCGATGACTGGGATCTCGAGTTCGCGGCTGAGCTCTTTGAGCGAACGCGAGATATTGCTGATCTCCTGAAGACGGTTCTCAGACCGCGGGTAGGTGAGCAGCTGCAGGTAGTCGACGACGACCATGTCGAGGCCACCAGCGGCTTTCATCCGCCGGGCCCGCGAGCGCAGGCTCATCATCGTGATGCCGGGCGTGTCGTCGATCGCGATGCGCGTCCGCGAAAGCTCGTCGGCTGCCTCAGAAAGCGAATGGCGCAGGTCTCCCTGGAGCCTTCCGGAGCGCAGCAGGTAGGCCGGCACCCGGGCTCGCGAGCACAACATCCGGCTGGTCAACGAGGCGCAACCCATCTCCAGGCTGAACATCAAGACCGAGGGCGGCTGATCCAACCAATCCGGCTGGCTCATCGCCGCATTTTCCATGAGGTTCAGCGCAAAGGCCGTCTTCCCCATCGAAGGGCGCGCCGCGACGATGATCAGTTCGCCTTTGTTGAGCCCCGAGAGCGTGTCGTCCAGGTCGTAGTAGCCGGTGGTCAAACCGGTCAGGCCGCCGTCGCCGGTTCGCGAGTCGAGCTGCCGGAAGGTCTCGATGATCGCGCGCGAAATGGGCTCTGCGGTCCGTACATCCTTCGTGCTCGCGATGCGGAAGATCCTTTCTTCACTCTCGTCGAGCAAGTCGCGAACCGCGTCTCCGTCCGGTCGGGTCTCGTAGGCCTTGGCGGCGATCTCGGTGGTCTCGGTAATCAACTTCCGAACCGTGGCGGTCTCGCCCACGATCCGCACGTGAAACGAGAGTAGTGCGGCCGATGTGACACATTCGCGCAGATCGATCAGGGCCGGGGCTCCGCCAACCGCCGTGAAATGGCCCGCGGCGCGCAAGCATTCGGCGACGGCCACAAGGTCGACCGGCGCGGAACGTTCGGACAGCGCGCGCAAGGCGTCGAACACAAACCCGTTGCGGCGATCGAAGAAGTCCTCGGGCTCAAGAGCCTCCGAGGCCTCGGGAATCCGGTCGGGGCTGCGCAGCAGAGCGCCCAGTACGGCCCGCTCGGCGTCGCGGTTGGAAGGCGGCTCGCCACCGGGCACCCGGAGCGGCTGGACCGTTTTGGACGCCTCTAACAGCTCGGCGGGATCAAAGCCGTCCGGGGCGGGACTCGCACGCGGAACATCTACGTCCGGAAGCGACTCGGGGCTTGCCCCCTGAGTGCTTGAGTCCCCGCCGGAGGACTCCCCTGCCTCCGCAGAATCCGAGCTGGCAACCCCATGGATCTCCTGCGGGCCGGGAAGGTCCTCCGGCGCGGGCAGCGCCGAGTCCCCGGCCGCGGGATCAGGATCGAATTGGGAGACGCTCACCGTCGGCGGAGAGTAGCGCGCAGAACGTCTTTGATCGAGTCGCAGCCCTGCTTCCGAGCGACCTGGCCGGCTCACAAGTCGTGGACAACCTTGGGAGTCGAAGGTCGGATGCCGCCGGAACCAGCGCCCGAACGTCAACGAGGCCGGCTGGCGCTGTGCGCCAACCGGCCCCGATATTTCTGGACGGCCTGGCCGCCGGGGTTTGAATCTGCCGCCAGCGGAAACCAGGCGGGGTGTCAGGCCTCGGCTTCGATCGAAACCTTGACCTCGACGTTGCGGTCACCGTGAACGTGGATCGAAACGGTGTGATCTCCGAGGGCCTTCAGCGGCGCCTCAAGACGAACCGCACGCTCGTCGGTCGGATAGCCGGCCGCGCTCAGCAGCTCGGCCACCTGGGCCGCTCCCACCGAACCGTACAACGAACCCGACTCATCGGCTTTCGCGCTGGTCTTCACGTGGGCGCCAGCGATCTTCTGAGCCACCGCGTCCAACTCGGCCAAGCGGGCCGCGTCCTCCGCATCTTGGCGCGCGCGGCGGCGAGCCATCAGGCGGATGTTTTCTTGGGTTGCGTGGATCGCAAGCCCCATCGGCAACAAATAGTTGCGAGCGTAGCCCGGGCGAACCAGGACGACGTCGCCGACCTTTCCGAGATCGGTCACATTGTCCCGCAGGAGGATTTCGACGTTCTTCATCGGATTGGGGTCAGCCCACGAAGGGCAACAGGGACATGTGACGGGCGCGTTTGATCGCGGCCTTGAGCTCGCGCTGTCGCTTCGTGTTGAGTCCGGTGCGACGCCGGCCCTCGATCTTGCCCTGGCCGTCGATACAACGGGACAGGAGCTCGAGGTTCTTGTAGTCGAGGTCGTCGGTCTTGTGGATCAGAATCGACGCCTTTCGGGGTGCCTTGGATTTCATGATTTGGGTGGGCTCCAGTTAGTTCGCGTCGGTCGTTTCGGTCAGGTCGGCTTCAGCGGCGGGCGCATCGTCCATGGCTTCGGCCTTCTCCTCGCCTTCAACAGCGTCCTCTTCACCTTCCTCGTCCTCAGCCTCAGGATCTCCGTCCTGGAGCGGGCTGTAGGTGCCGACATCGTCGGCCGGCGGTTCGGGGGCTTCGAAGTCATCGGCCAGCTCGGCCGTGGCAGCTTCGTCCTCGCCCTCGGGGACTTCGTCGACGCGCAGCATCAGGTAGCGCAGGAGGTCCTCGCGGATCTCCAGATCCCGGGTCAGCATCGTCATGCCGTCCGCCGGCAATTCGAAGTAGCTCAGCAGGAAGGTCCCGCGGCGCTTGCCCCGGATCGGGTAAGCGAGCGCACGCTCATCCCAGCGGCGGAGCGTGCGGAGCTTGGCCCCGTGCTTTTCAAGGGCGCCCTGAAGCGCGGTCTTAGCGTCGTTCCAGCCCGCACGCACGACGTCGTTGTCGAGCAGGAACATGCCTTCGTAGAGGTGATTCAAAATTCGAGAGCGTCTTTCGACGTCGGGGGGTGAGGGAGCGATTCGAGCGTAGGTCGCCTTGCGAGCGATCAACGGGACGAGTCGTCCGAGGACCAGCGGCTATGAAACCGCGTCATACAGGCCTCGATGTCTCCGGATTCGAGCCAGTGAAGAGCTGCCTCAGCCGCTTCGCGGACCGAGATCTCTGCTTCGACTTGCTCGCCCGGTTCAAACGGGGACAAGACATGACGCGCCGCGTCGGCCGACCGTCGGCCGATCCCCACACGCAGGCGCGGGAAGCGATCGGAACCCATTCGGTCGATGAGAGAGCGCATACCGTTGTGCCCTCCGTGGCCGCCATGCGGACGAATCCGCAGCCGGCCGAGATCCAGATCCAGCTCGTCGTAGACAACGAGGACGGAGGATGGCTCAAGGGAGAGACACGCAATCAGCGGGGCGACGGCATCTCCAGAGGCATTCATGAAGGTGAGCGGTTTGACGAGCCGGAAGGACTCGCGCTCTCCAGCAAAGGAGAAGCCGCGCAGCTTGGGGGAATGTTCCGTTGGAGAGGTCGCTTCGGGCGGTAGCTCGAAGTGCCTCGCGGATCGAAAGAGCAAACCCCGCTGTTCAGCGAGGTGGTCGAGGACCCGAAACCCGATGTTGTGTCGGGTGTCCGCGTACTCGGGGCCGGGATTGCCGAGGCCTACCAGGATCCGTTCGGGTTTCCTCGGGGCCGCGCCGGAAGGGCGCGGTGAGGAGGGGTCGACCGGTGCGGACATGCCTCGAGCTGGCCCCGCCGTGGCAAAGCGGGGCGACGAGTGTAGGGAAGCCTCGCCGGGGCGCAAGCGGGGAGCTCCCCCACCAGGGAGAAGCGGCCCCCGCCCCGCGCCCTACTCGGCGGAGGGGGTTTCGGCTTCTCCCGCCTCGTCCTCGGGGGCCTCTTCGGCGGCCGGCGCCTCGATGCTGGAAGCCGCGACGACCTGGGCGACCACCGCCGAGGCCTCGGTGACCAGTTCCACACCCTCGGGCAGCGGAATTTCGCCGGCGGTCAACATCTCGCGCCCGGCCTCGTCGAACACGGCCGAGTCCACGTGGATCTCGTCCGGGATCTGGCTCGGAATCGCGCGGATTTGCAGCGAGTTCATCAGGTGCTGAATCGCACCTGCGCGACTGGTGCCCTGGAAGTCGATGCCGACCTCGGTTTCAAGCGCCTGGCCGCGGGTCACGCGACGCATCTCGATGTGCACGACGTGTTCGCCCATCTGGTCCCACTGAACCTCGCGAACGATCGCGGTCTCCTCTTCGGAACCGATCTTCAGCTCGAACAGGTTGTGGTGCGCGCGGCGCGCCGCGTGGAACTTGGAGAGGTCCACGTGAACGTCGAGGTTTGGACGGCCCTCGCCGGTGATGCTGACCGGAACGCGGCCTTCGGCGCGGAGTCGGCGGGCGGGGCGGCTACCGAGCTTCTCGCGACGCTCGGCGGAAAGAATGACATCAGACATAGGACCCTGGATGGTTCGAACGACAGGGGGAAAGAGCGGGCGGGCACACAGCGTGCGCGCCCCGCGAAGAATCGGTCAGTCGAAGAGCGAGCTAACCGATTTGGAGTAGTGGATGTTCTCGATCGCATTCGCGAGCAGCGGCGCAACGCTGACGATCTCAAGTTTCTTCGGCGACGGGCCTCGGCGCGGGATCGTATCGGTCACGAGAATGTGGTCGGCCGGGCAGTCGTCCAGGCGCTCCACCGCCGGGCCGCATAGAACGGCGTGCGTCACGGCCAGCACGATCTCCTTCGCACCCTTCTTGCGCACGATCTTGGCGGCCTCAGAGATCGATCCGCCGGTGGAAATCATGTCGTCGACCAAGATCACGTTGCGGCCGTCGACTTCTCCAATCACATGCTCGACAGCGATTTCCGATCCCGAGATCCGACGCTTGTCCACGATCGCCAAGTCCGCATCAATCGCTTTCGCGTAGGAGCGCGCCATCTTGATTCCACCGACGTCGGGGGTGACGACCACCGGGTCATCGAGACCGAGCTTGGCGATCGCGTCGAGCATCACCGGCTTCGAGTACAGGTGGTCCACCGGCACATCGTAGAAGCCTTGAATCTGCGCCGCGTGCATGTCGATGGTCAGTACCCGGTCCGCGCCTGTACGGGTCAGCGTGTTGGCCACCACCTTGGCGCTGATCGGAACTCGCCCTTCGTCCTTGCGATCCTTCCGCGCGTAGCCGTAGTACGGCATGACCGCCGTGATGCGCTCGGCGGAAGCTCGGCGCAAGCAATCGATCAGCAACAGCAGCTCAATCCAATTCTCGTTGACCGGAGGACAGGTCGGCTGCAAGACGTAGCAGTCCGTTCCGCGCACGTCCTGTTCAATCTTGATGTCGATCTCTCCGTCGGGGAATCGCCCCACGGAAGCTCGACATAGGTCGAGCCCCATCTCATGGGAGATCGCTTGGGCCAGATCCTGGTGGGCCGTGCCGGCGATGAGCTGGATAGAACCGTTCTGAGCCATAGGGGGGAGTCGAAGCCGCCGGGGAGGGGGGAGACACCTCTCGCCTTTGGGGAGCGTTCAAAAGAGCGCCGGCCCGAAAGCAAATCGGGCGGAGAGGATACCCGCCGTGGGCCAGCCCCGTCGCGGCCGGGCGGTGGATTCCAATCGGAGGGCTGCATCGCCCGGACGGAGCAGAGCTTGGGTTCGGCGTTACTTGGAGCCGCGACGCTCGAGACGCTTGGCCGGGACACCCACCCAGGCTTCTCCCTTTGGGACGGCCCGGCGGGTCACTACGGCCCCGGCGCCGGTCAGGGCATCGTCCCCCACTTGCGAAGGAGCGACGAGGATCGACCCCGAGCCGACAAAAGCCCGATCCCCGATGGTCGTCGGGTGCTTGGCCCGGCCGTCGTAGTTCGCCACGATCGTCCCCGCACCGATGTTCGAGCGCTCGCCGATCGTCACGTCGCCCAAATAGCTCAGGTGCTTGGCCTTGGAACCAGCCCCCAGACGCGCATTCTTGGTCTCGGTGAAGTTGCCGACTTGAGCCCCATCCGCCAAGACGGTGCCCTCGCGCAAATGGGTGAAGGGCCCCACTTCGCAGCCGGCTCCGACCCGCACCCCGCGGCGGAGCACCGTGCAAGGCAGGATTCGGGTCCCCTCGCCGATCTCCACCCCGTGATCGACGTAGGCGGTTGCGGGGTCTTCAATGGCGACCCCAGCCGCCAGGTGCCCCTCGAGAATCCGCATCTGAACGCCAGCCCGAGCCTCGGCGAGCTCCGCCAGCGTATTGACACCACGCGCCTCGCCTGGCTCTTCGAGTTCAACGGGCAGTACCGGTCGACCGTCTCCCACCAGCCCGGCCGCGACATCGGTCAGGTAGTACTCGCCCTGGGCGTTGTTCGGGGCGAGAGCCGCCAGTTGCTGCGCCAAGGGCCCCAGGGGCCAGGCGTAGACCCCCACATTGACCTCCGAGATCGTGCGCTCCTCGCTCGAGGCATCACGCTCCTCCACGATTCGAGCCAGGGCCCCGCTCGGATCCCGCACCACGCGGCCGTAGCCGAAGGGGTTCGCCAGTCGCGCGGTGAGCAGGGACGCCCCAGCCGCCGGCCTCTGGGCGTGCAGGTCAGCGAGTGCCCCGCCGGAAAGCGCTGGCATGTCGCCGTAGAGGACGGTCACCACGACTTCCCCCTCTGCTGCCGAGGAGAACGCCTCGAGGGCTGGGACGGCCACTTGCAGAGCGTGCCCGGTGCCGAGCTGGGGGGACTGGACCACGAACTCGACGGGAGTTCCATCCGGCAGCCTCGAGCCGGCCGCGCCGGCCTCCAGCTCATCACCAGCGAGCAGGGCGTCTTCGATCGCTTTCGATTCGTCCCCGACGACCAGAAAAATCTTGTCGAAGCCGACTTCGGCCGCGGTCGCCAGGGCCCAGCCGACCATCGGCCGGCCACACACTGGCTGGAGGACCTTAGGGAGCGGGCTCCGCATACGAGTGCCCTTTCCAGCGGCCAGCACAACTGCTACATGCCGCTCGGTAGAGGCTCTGGAGGGGGTGCTTGCGGAATCCATATATAACGTCTGGGGGGGCGGTCAGGAGGGGGGATCGAGCGGGCCCATCATCCTCTGGATGCCGCACCCGTCAAGCGGCCCCTGAGTTCCCCGCCGGGGCCTAGGCCGCTTCCCGCAGGGCCGCTTCCTCCACCTGCCGACATCCGTTGACCACTTTGCGGAACCCTGGTTAGACTGGTCCCGTCCGAATGAGGACTCCTCGCCAGGAATCCTCCTCCCCACTCCCGGGGAGGGTGGATTGGCCCTGTCGGTCATCTTGACGAGGAAAAACCGGGGTCTCCGGCACAGGGCTTCCCAGTGCTGTAGGCTTTCGGACACGGGGAGGTTCTTCCGGCCAAGAACGAACGGGCATCCGCCTTCCTCCCAACCCATCGGAGACGTCATCCGCAACCTTCAGGAGGTTCATCAGGGAATGAAACACCGCAACACGCTATTGACGGCAAGCGCCGCCGTGGCTCTCACGGGACTCGCCACCGCCCAAACGGGTGGCCCCGAAGACTACAACTTCAACTTCCACAACATGGGCACCGACGCCGCCGTCTTCACGACGGGTCCGGTGATCTTCGGAGCCTTTACCGGCGGCCAGAACTTCGCCGGTCCCGGCGACTCGATTCGCTGCTGCTACGGCATCGACTCGTTCCAGGGCGGCCGCAACCAGTCCGACGGATCCTCGAACATCACGTACATGTCGTGGATTCAAGGACACTCCGTCGTCTCGCCGGGTGTCGACATCGGCATTTCCACGGTCCTGGCCCAGTCGGTCGACTCGCTCGACGGCGACGCCTGCTTCTCGTCCCTGTTTGCTCAGGGCAACGACACCATCACCGGTAACCCGGTGACGCTCAACTCTCAAATCGGCGGAGTCTTCCTCCCCGGAGCCTTCCTCGGCTTCGCAACGGGTGGTGGAGCGTTCCTCAACGTGGCCGTTGAATTCGCTGGCTCCAACGGAATCGGCATCACCATGGCCAACAGCCTCGGAACGGACGCGAACGGCTTCCCGCTGCTCCCGCACGTCATCTTTGAGGTTCAAGGTCCGGTCAACGAAGGCTTCAACAACAACCAGTACTACCTGGCTTCGACCAGTGAGCGCATCGGCCTTGGTGCCGCTGGCGCCGGTACGGGTGGTGTCACGAACGGAAACGGCCGCATGGGCCAGGGGCTCTTCGGAGCGGGCAACACCGCCGACCTCACCGGCGCGATCAGCCACAACCGGATCACCGGCTTTACGCCGGCCGCCGGACTCGGTGGTGGAACGACGGTCACCTTCAACGGTGCCGATCAGGACCACTGGACGGGCTACCACGTCTCCTCCCAGACCCCGATGGCTTGGGCGGTGAACAACGGAAGCACTGGAGGCGGTGGTCCCGACTGGGACGTCAGCAGCGCGATCTCGACGATCAACCTGCGCACCATCGACACCCGTGCGGGTGGTGAAGCTGCCGGATCCGGCGCGCTCATCTCCAACCCGGGCCTCGTCTTCAACAGCCCGTTCTACGTCTGGAGCTCGACCCCGGCCTCGCTGATGCTTCAGCAGCCGATGTCCTGGGACACCACGCTTGGCTTCGCCAGCGCGGGTAGCCAGCTCCTCGGCCCGCAAGCGACCTCGCGCGCCGGCCTGCAGACCGTTCCGGTCAACTTCGACTCGCTGACCTCGGCCTTCCTGTCCGTGGCTTCGCTGTCCGTGGGTACCACGCACCTTCCCGCCCTGGATATCGACGCCGATGGCGCGTTCGACATCTTCCAGTTCGGCGAAGGCCTTGGCACCGCCGGTGAAGCGACGCTTCCGAACGCTGTGCCGATCGTCGCGGCTCCGAACCCGAACCTTGCCGGTCTCCGGATCGGTATCGCTTCGGCTGGTGTCCAGTTCGACGCGGCGTTGTTCACCCTGAACATCACCGAGTTCTCGAGCGGCGTCACCGTCGTCCTCCAGTAGGACTGACCGGATGTTGATCCGCGCGCTCCGCGCGCGGAGATCCAAGAGCGCCCCCGCTGCCCATCGGCAGCGGGGGCGCTTTCGCGTGAAAGGGCCTTTCCCAACGGACGCCCCGTTCACAGCTCCAGGCTTCGAGTAGGAGTGACCTCATTCACGGATCCATGGGGTGCGAAGTGGCCCGGCCTTCTCGCAACTTGGTTTGCCCCCGCGAGCCCGGACTTTGCTTGCCAGGATGGTCCATCGACACCCGTGCGAGGCCGGCAACCTAGGCGGAGCGACCATCTGGGCGCCGCCGCGGGGTTCCAGACAGGCGCGGCCCGAAGGATCCGCAAAAGGGGCTGTTTTCGTTTCGGCGAGTGGGCTGGGCGGAGAATTGGGAGCGGGAGAACCAGGCGGCTCATGATCAGCTCCTCTCCCCCACCTTGCTTTCCCATCCCCCAGAGCTTCGCAGCCCCCATGAACCTCCCCTATGGCCTCTTGTCCCTCGGCGTTGCCGCAGCTCTCACGGGACTGGCCTGCGCTCAATCCGGTGGGCCCGAGGACTACAACTTCAACTTCCACAACATGGGCACCGACGCCGCCGTCTTCACGACGGGTCCGGTGCTTTTCGGAGCCCTCACCGGGAACCAGAATTTCGCTGGCCCCGGCGATTCGATCCGGACCTGCTACGGCATCGACTCGTTCCAGGGCGGTCGCAACCAGTCGACCGGTCGCACGAACATCACCCATTTGTCCTGGATTCAAGGTTCCTCGCTTACCTCGAACGGTGTCTCCATTGGCCTCTCCACGGTTCTCGCCCAGTCGGTAGATTCGCTCGACGGAGATGCTTGCTTCTCTTCGCTCTTCCTACAGGGCAACGACACGATCACGGGCAATCCCATCACGCTCAACAGCCAGTTCGGTGCTTCGTTTGTCCCGCCGGTTCTTTTCCCTGGGCCCTTTGGCGGGTCGTTCCTCAACCTCTCGATGGAGGTCGTGGGTTCGAATGGAATCGGCATCACCCTAGACTCCACGCTCGGAGAAGACTCAAACGGATTCCCGTTGATCCCCCACGTCATCTTCGAAGTCCAAGGGCCCGTCGATGGGGGCTTTGACAACAATCAGTATTACCTCGCTTCCACCAGCGAGACCATTGGCCTCGGCACCGCGGGCCTTGGAACCGGCGGGGTCACCAACGGCAACGAACGCATGGGGCAGTCGATCTTCGGTGCGGGAAACACGGCCGACGTCACCGGCGCAATCAGCCACAACCGGTTAACGGGCTTCACACCGGCCACGGGGCTCGTCGCAGGGACGACGGTCACCTTCAACGGTCCGCAGCAGGATCACTGGACCGGCTATCACCTGGCCAGCCAAACGCCCATGGCGTGGGCCATCAACGATGGCAGCACCGGCGGCGGTGGCCCCGACTGGTCCATCAGCGGACCGATCTCCACCATCAACCTGCGCACGATTGATATTCGCGCGGGCGCCGAGAATCCAGGGTCCGGAGCCCTGATTAGCGAACCCGGCCTAGCCTTCAACAGCCCTTTCTACGTCTGGAGCGCCACCCCCGCGGCGCTCATGCTCCAAGAGCCCATGAGTTGGGACACCACGCTGGGCTTCGCTAGCCCGGGGAGTCAGGTGCTTGGACCGCAGTCGACTTCGCGGGCAGGCCTGCAAACCGTTCCGGTCAACTTTGATGCGCTGACCTCGGCCTTCCTGTCCGTGGCTTCGCTGTCCGCGGGGACCACGCACCTTCCCGCCCTGGATATCGACGCCGATGGCTCCGGGGACATCTTCGAATTCGGCGAAGGCCTCGGCACCGTCGGTGAAGCGACGCTTCCGAACGCTGTGCCTCTTGTTTTGAGCCCCAAGCCGGGTCTGGCTGGGACAAAGCTCGGAGTCGTCTCAGCCGGCATTCAGCTGGACGTGAGTCAGTTCACCCTGAGCATCACCGAGTTTTCGAGCGGCGTCACGATCGTCCTTCAATAGGCAGGTCCTGATGCTCGACCCGTGCGCTCCGCGCGCGAAGTTCCAAGAGCGCCCCCGCTGCCCCAGGGCGGCGGGGGCGCTTTCGCGTGAACGAGCGCCATGGTCTCTTCCACGATGGACCTTCTTGGGAGACGCTCGCTCCTCGCCCCGTGCCCGCGGGAACTTCTCGGAACACCGCCGGCCGGAGCCCGCGCTCCAGCGCACCCCGGAGCGGCCTCCCAAAAGGAGCCGCGTTCCGGAGCAGCAGGATGTTCAGAACCGGCTCTTTTCGTTCCGGCGAACGGGTTCGGCGGAGAAGTACCAAAAGCAGGAGGTCGATCCGGGCGCTTCTAGTCCGGTCCCCTGCTCTACCCGGCCGGTTCTACCCGGCTCAACCGACTCGCAGAAGTTCTTCCAGCCCCATGCAAAACACAAAAGACCTCCTTCCTTACGGCGTCACCGCGATGCTTGCGGGACTGGCCTCCGCTCAATCCGGTGGGCCTGAGGACTACAACTTCAACTTCCACAACATGGGCACCGACGCAGGCGTCTTCCTGTCCGGTCCGGCGCTGTTCGGAGCCCTCACCGGAGCTCCGGGTTTCGCCGGCCCAGGATCCTCAATCCGTACCTGCTACGGCATCGACTCGTTCCAGGGCGGACGCAACCAGTCAAGCGGAGCCTCGAACATCACGTATCTGTCGTGGATTCAAGGCCACTCGCTCACCTCGCCGGGCGTCAGCATCGGTCTTTCCACGGTCCTCGCCCAGTCGGTCGACTCGCTCGACGGCGACGCCTGCTTCTCGGCTATTTTCGCCCAAGGCAACGACACGCTCACCGGGAACCCCGTGACGCTCAACTCCCAAATCGGCGGTAGCTTTCTCCCCGGTACCTTCTTCGGCTTCGGAACGGGTGGCAGAGCCTTCCTGAGCCTAGCCGTTGAGTTTGCTGGCTCCAACGGACTCGGGATCACCATGGACTCAATACTCGGTGAGGACGCAAACGGCTTCCCGCTGCTCCCGCACGTGATTTTTGAGGTTCAAGGTCCGGCCAATGGAGGCGCGGGCAACACCCAGTACTACCTGGCTTCGACCAGTGAGCGCATCGGTCTCGGCACGGCGGGCGCCGGGACCGGCGGAGTCACCAACGGCAATGGACGCATGGGGCAGTCGATCTTCGGTGCCGGGAATACGGCCGACATCACTGGCGCGATCAGCCACAACCGGATCACGGCTTTCAACCCGGCCACCGGGCTCGTGGGAGGGACGACGGTCGCGATCAACGGTCCGGAGCAGGATCACTGGACCGGCTATCACCTGGCCAGCCAAACACCCATGGCATGGGCCGTGAACGACGGCAGTACGGGAGGCGGTGGTCCCGACTGGTCCGTCAGTGGGCCGATCTCGACCGTCAACCTGCGCACCATCGACGTTCGTGCAGGTGCTGAAGAGCCTGGCTCCGGCGCGCTCATTTCCAAGCCCGGTCTCGTGGTCAATAGCCCGATCTTTCTTTGGAGCGCCACTCCCGCGACGCTCATGCTCCAAGAACCCATGAGCTGGGACACCACGCTAGGATTTGCCAGCCCGGGGAGTCAGATGCTCGGACTGCGCCCCACGTTGCGGGCAGGCCTGCAAACCGTTCCCATCAACTTCGACACGCTGACCTCGGCCTTTGTGTTGGTGGCTCCGCTGTCTCTCGGCACCTCGTACCGGCCGGCCCTCGACCCGGACGCGGACAACTCTGCGGGTGCTGTCGTCCAATTCGGCGAAGGCCTCGGCACCGCGGGAGAATCCACCCTGCCGAGCGCGTTCCCACTGGTCACCAGCCCAAAACCTAACCTGGCTGGTACCAAGCTTGGCATCGCCTCCGCAGGCGTTCAGCTAGACCTGGCCGAGTTCACCCTTGGGGTCACCGAATTCTCCAGCGGGGTCACAGTCGTCCTTCAATAGGATCACGACAAGCAGCCCTTGGCAAAAGGCCGTCGCCGGTTGTCAGGGCGCCTGTTCGGAGAAGCGGGCGACGAGCACTTCCCGCGCGCGGTCCAAATGGCGCTCTGCCACGAAGAGCTGATCCCGGCTGTAACCGCAAATCGCCCCGACCGGGACGCCCGCATCCGCGAGTCGGCCGGTGACTTCAGCGAGGAAGCCGACCAGCTCCCAGTCCATGGGCAAGTGAAAGCGGATCCAGCGCAGAGCGCGCTCGATCGAGGCGCCGGGATGACGTTCGAGGAGCGGTTCGCTCAGGCGCTCGGGAAGCAAGAGCGTGGTTTCCCCTGCGTCCCGCACAAGCTGGGCGAAGGGCTGAGTCGCGACCAGCCCGAGGTCCTCCGCATCCGGTGGACCGTAAAAGCCCACCAGCGCGAACGGCTCCGTCTCCACCGAGAAGGTGGTCTGCTCCAGGGCGCGCGCGAGATCGCGCTCGGGCCGGTCTTTCGTCACCAGTCGATCTCGGCCAGGTGCCGCGCAAAGTCGCGCATCAAGTACTGAGAAGCCGCCGGGTGCAGGTGGCAGTTGTCGCCCAGCAACTCGTAGCCGAAGGCCTCGCCCGGCGAACAAACGCGCCAATTTGCATCGGCCTCGTGGAGGTGGACGCCGGGATACTCGCCCGCGACTTGTCGCACCCAATCGTTGGTTAGGTCTGAGGCCTTGCGCGGCGCGCGATCGAAGCGCTGGGCGTCACGCAGCAACCGCCCAGCCGATTCGACCTCTCCCAGCCGGTGCGCGATCAAGCCGCGCAGAAAGAGCGCGCGCGGATCGCTCGGAAGGCCCTCGAGGGCTTGGCCCAGCAGCTGGTCGGCTCGTTCGAGTGCGGTCCGTTCCTCCTCGCCGACTTCGGAGGTGACAAAGCGACCGTACTGCTCGGAAACCGCCCACACGTCCTCTGACCAGCGGCTGGTCTTCGGCCGGAAATCAAACTCCCCCATCGGAAGGCTCAAGGCGCGAACCGGCGGAGCGGGCGGATTCACTGGCCCGACCCGCTTCTTCCAGGAGCGAGCCTGCAGCCGCTCGCTCGGGTGAGCAAAGTCGAGTGCCCGAATGAACTCGGGGAGCAACTTGCGGGCTTGAAAAATCAAGTGGTTCGCTTCGCTCACCTGGCTCGGTTCGGTGCCGATCGCGGGGGTCGAGGCGTAGGGCGGACTGAAATGGTTCGTGATGATCGTGCTGAGCAGCATGGGCACGCCGGCAGCCTCGCAGGCCCGAGCCATGTCACGCAAATTCTCTGCATAGACCCCCATCCGAGCTTGCAACTCTTCGTAGGTTTGATCCGAGAACTTCGCGTACTCAGCCTGGAAAGCGGCCGGCGGCGGCCGAGTATCGGACTTGCCGGCATCCGTGGCCGCCGAGGCCGGAGAGAAGCGCGCTTCGAGCCACCTGTAGGTGCGCAAGCCAGAGAGGACGGAACGAAGACGGCCGCTCGCGCTTTCAAGATCCTGCTCGACCTCCTCGCGGTAGCCATCCTCAACGAACTCGTTGTGGCCGGAGTACACGACGCACAAGTCCGGCTCGAGCATCAGCGACTGCTTGAGCAGAATGGAGACACGCCCCGAGCCGTATCCCTCTCGGCCGAGGTTCACAATCTCGAAGCTGCGGCCGGGCATCGCTTCTTCCAGGTAGTCCTCTAGGCGCAAAGCGGAGAAGCCCTGGGTATTCGACCCTCCAAACAGGAAGACGCGGGTCGCTTCGCTCTTGGGCGGAATGGAAATCTCGTCGTAGGCACCCCCGAAGATTTGGGTCAGGTGCCAGCCGGACTTGCCTGGGTCCGGAACCAAGTATGCAGCCGAAGCATCGAATCCGTGGGCGTGCAACGCGGCGGATTCGCGAGGGGCCACAGCGCTCGCCTTGAAGCCCAGTTCAAGGACGCCCAGGACCACCAAGGTCGGCGCCACGGCGAACACGATGGAGCGGATGGCCCCCCTGCTGGATTCGGACATCGAGATGCCGCGGACGCTAGAAGCGGTAGCTGAAAGGAGCGTCGGGCGTTCCGCCTTGCTTGGCGAGGTACACCAGGGCAGCGGTGCTCACGAGCATCACGCCAAGCCACACCCACCAGTACTGGATGAGAAACGCGAAGAAGTCGGAAATCAGGTCTTTCATGGGGAAATCGGTCGCGCGGGCCCGGGCGCAAGGGAGAACCGCCGCGCCGCGCCACGGAGGCGGGCTAAGGCGAAATTGTATCCCGCCCGACGTATCCTTCGAGCCGTGTCATCGATCGAGACGGACCCCCTCCCCAGCCCGGCCCAGCACGCCGAGCGAGAGCTGATCTTCGCTCCCGATGCGCGTGCTGCCCACGCCGAGCTTGAGGCTCAAGCCGATCGCTGGGGCGCCAGCGCGCAACCTGGGGCGAGCGCCGGACTCACCGTCGTGGTCGGCAATCCCGCGGCCCGTGCGCAGGCCCTTGGGACGCTTTTGGGAAGCGGGCGCGCCCGGGTCGGCATCGAGGTTCAAACGCTCTCGGGAGTCGCGCTGGCGACCCTGGAGCGCGCCGGCCAACGTCCGGCGCTCTCTCGCGCGCTCTTTGAAATCGAAGCCCTCCGGCGAGCTGGCCGGGCTGAAGCCCTGAACGCGGCCACGGAACGCCTGGAAGAAGGACCCGCCCTGGTCCTGCCGACCCTGGACCGGCTGCTCGAAACCGGACTCGAGCTTTCCGATGTCCGGCGTCTGGCGGAGTCTCCGGACGAGTTGGACGAACTCGATGGTTCGCCGCTGGACCGCGGGGAGCGCGAGCGGTTCCTCGAGCTGCTCGCCGTCGCGGGTACCTGCGCGGAATCGGCCGGAGGCAACATCGGTTTGTTCCGTGGAGCTCTGCGCGCCCTGGAAGCGGACCCGGAACTCGGGCCGCGCCGCATCCTGCTGTTCGGCTTCCACGCAGCGACCGGTATCGAAGGTCGCTGGATCCGTGCGCTATTCGAACGACCCGGATCGATAGCCCTTGCCCTCGGCCCGTTGCCCAGCCCCGAGGAGCTGGCGCGCCACCCGCTCACCCACCTGCGGTCGGCGTCGATCCGCGAGCGGCCCGCCTCGAGCCCGGCCCAGCGCCAGGGCGCGATCGCCCTCGATCCGGTCGCGGAAGTGCGCGCCACCGCGCGACGCATCGCCGGCGAATTGGACGAGGGGATCGAGCCGGAGCGCATCGCGGTCGCTTTGCTGGGTCCCGATCGCTATAGCGCAGAGCTGCGCGTCGAATTCAAACGCTTCGGCGTCCCGTTCGGCTCGGCCGGACTGACCGGCCCGATCGGCCCGGCCGGCCGTGAACTGGCCGCGATGGCGCGCCTCTTGGAACACGGTGCGGAAACGCCGCTTCGGCAGGTCTTGCCGGCGTTTGTTTTTGAATCGCCCAGTGGCCTTGACCGCCTGACGCTTGGCCTCGAGGTCCTGGGAGTCAGTCGGCTCTCGGAAGCTGCGAGGTTGGACTTGGGCGCTTGGCTCGGTACCCGATCGGAGCTTCGGTTGCCCCTCTCCTACGGCCGCGGAGGCAACGGCCCTAGCGACGGCGGCCCCGGAGGCCTTGGCCCCAGCCAGGACAGTCCCTGGTCCGATGCGCCGGAACCGGAGGAACACACAGCACGCGAAGGGACGGCCGAACCGCCGAGCCTCGAACGAGCCGAACTCGAACGCTTTGTCGCTCGCAGCAGGCGGGTGGCCGAGTCCCTTGAGAGCCTCGGTGCGCAGCGCCGCGTCCTGGAAGCCGCGGCGGCTACCCGAAAGCTGTTCGACGAGCTGTTCGGAACTGACCCGCGCCCCTCGGCGAAACTCGCCCGCCGAGCTGTGGAGGAACTAGCGAGCGAACTGTCCACGGAGTTCGAGCTGGAGTCCTCAGGGGAATGGAGTCGAGCGCTCAGCGCGCGGCTCAGACGCTCGGAGCGCCCGGTCTTTGGATCCGGAGCGGCCGGAGTTCGCGTCGGCCAACCCGAACACCTAGCGACCGGCTGCTTTGCCTCGCTCCATGTTCTTGGGCTGGACCGATCGCACGCGCCGGCTCCCGAACCGCGCGACCCGTGGCTGGCGAATAGCACGCTGGATCGACTGGCCGACCTGCTGGGAGATCCGCCCGGCGACCTGAACCGATCCAGCGGACAGCGTCGCATCTTCGAGCTGCTGCTCGAGTCGGCCGATCGTGTCTGCCTGTCGCGACCGCTGACCGACGCGGAGGGGAAGCCCAAGGCTGCCTCCGCCTGGTGGCCCGAGGGTCTGGATTCTCCCGGCGACCCCACCGTTCCCGATGCGCCTCGCCGCCAGTTCGCGGAACACCTCGCGCTAGGTCGCGACGCCAGTTTCGTGGACGGCCTTCTGACCTGCACCGGAACAAGTCGCGAGGCGGGCGAGGCTCGCTTCGAGACCCTCGAAGAACTCGACGCTCCCCCGGCGCGAGCCGCCTCGCGAGGGCCCGGCCCGTTCCTCGGCGCGATCGGACCTGGGCTCGCCCAGCGCACCGGCTCAGAGGATCTGTATGTCACGACCTTGGAAGGGCTCGCCCGCTGCGGTTGGCAGACCTTCCTAGAGCGGATCCTCCGGTTGACTCCCGTCCCCGACCGCGAAGCGGCGTTGCCCAGTCTCGAAGCGCGCTTCACCGGAACGGTCGCCCACGCTGCCCTGGAGTCGCTGACCAAAAAAGCCCTGCAAGAAACCGGCGGCCTACTGCCCAGACCGACCCCGGCCGAGCGCCTGCGCGTCGCTCGCATGGCGGCCGTTCGCGTGGCCCGGGACGCCGGCCTGGCGCTTCCCGGATACGCGGAGATCTACGCGCAACGGGCGCTGCCCCTCGTCGACCGAGCCCTCGCGCTCCTCGAACAGGACGGCGCGCGAATCGACGAAGTCGAGGGGCACGGAACCGCAGAGTTCCAAACAGCAGAGGGACGCAGCCTCGAACTGCACTTTCGGGCCGACCTGGTGGAACGCTCGGTGAACGGCGCGCGTCGCTTCACGGACTACAAGACGGGGAGGCCGCCGGGGTACGACGTTTTGATCAAATCGGTACCAGCACGTCTGCTCAAGAAGGTAGCAGAAGGCCTCGCGCTCCAAGCCGCGGTCTACGCCCGGTCGGAGCCGGATGTAGAGGGACGTTATCTCCACATTGGGGAGCTAGAGCCCAAGGCGGGGGATGCCGGACGATCGCTAGCCCTCGACCTTTCGAACGACGAACTGCGCGGGGCGTTCGACCAGGCGATTCACGTCCTGCTCGCCGCCTATTCGGCTGGCAGCTTCCCGCCCCGCCTGCTGAACAACAAGGGCACGGAGGAGGGGCCGGCCTGCCGCAACTGCGATGTTCAAGAAGCCTGCCTACGCGGCGATTCCGGCATCCGGGGACGCTTCGAGCTGTGGCATGCCGAACAACCCGAAGAGCCCTCTTCCGAGGAGCTGACGGCTGACTTCTTGCGCTGGCTTCAGCTCGGGAGGACCGCAAAATGAGCGCTGAGGACCAGAAGCTCAGGGAACTCGACGCGCAAGCTCGCCTGGCAGCGCGCTGCGAGTTCGATGTCCCGCTGGTCGTCGAAGCCGGCGCCGGAACCGGCAAGACCTCCACTCTTGTGGGGCGCATCGTGACCTTCGCGCTGACCCTCGGCTGGGAGCGAGCGGATGGATCCCGCGGACCGGAACGACGTGCCCGCCACGTGCTCGAGCGCGTTCACGCGATCACGTTCACCGAACTCGCCGCCGCCGAGATGGCCGAGCGCGTGGCCGACGACTTGGCTCTGCTCAGCGCAGACGAGAATCCCGTTTGGTGGCCGGCCGACGAGTTCAGCCCGGATGCCGAACGAGCCAGCCGCGCCCAGGCGCTACTGGCCGAGATCGACGCCCTGGCGGTCGGCACGATTCACGCCTACTGCTCCGAGCTGCTGCGTCGCCACGGGTCGTGGATCGGGCTGCACCCGAACCCGCAAGTCGATGCCCGCGGCGATCTGGTTCGCAAGATCGTTCGCGAAGTGGTCGAGTCGAGCCTGCACGAGGCCTACGGCCACGAGCTGAGTCCGGATCACCTGCTGCTGGCCAAAGAAGATCACGGGCCGGCCTCCATCGAGCAGGCGGTGATCCAGTGGATCGAAGCCGGCGCGCCTCAAGAAGGCCTCGATCAGCCGGTCTTCGAGCCGTCTGCACAGACCCGCTTCACCCGCCGGTTCCTGCGCCTAGCCTGCGAGCTCGCAGCCTGCTTCCCGCGCGATCGCAAAACCCTAAAACGAGCCGCCCTCGCCGTTGAGTTCCTAGGGATCACCGACCTATTGGAGGAGCAAGCAAGCGAACTTGCATCGGCTGGACTGGAAGGCCTGCTCGAAGGCGCATTGCCCCAAACGCTCCCGGCGAATTGGCTTGAGAACTTCAAGAAGAACCTGACCAAGTGGGCCAAAGGCGATTTCCCCCAGACGATCACCAAGGAAATCGGCGAGCGAACCAGTGAGGTCGAACGGCTCGCTCAAGAGCTGCTTCCCCTGGTGCAGTTTCTTGCCCGCGCGAACCCCGGCGGTTTCGAGGCGGCGCGGCGTGTGCTCGCTCCGCTCCTTCGCGCGGTCCGGGCGCGCATGACCCAGGCCGGCGTGCTGACCTTCGACGACCTTTTGCGCCAAGCGGCTCGACTGGTCTCGACGGTCCCGCTGGCCCGCGCGCGCATCCGAGCCTCCATGGACCTGCTGCTGGTGGATGAGTTTCAAGACACCGACCACCGCCAATGCGCATTGGTTGAGGCGATCGCCTTTGGTTCGAACAAGGATTCAGAGACTGCACCGAACCCTTCGCTGTTCGTGGTCGGCGATCCGAAACAGTCGATCTACGCCTGGCGTTCGGCGGACCTGGCGGCCTACGACCGATTCGTCGAGACGGTTCGGGCACACGGCGGTCGCAAGCTGGACCTCGCAGTGAACTTCCGCTCGAGTCAGGTCATCCTCGATGAGGTGGAGCGTGTGCTCGCACCGGGCTTCGTCGAGGAAGCTGAACTGCAGCCGCGATTCGTTCGCCTGCTCGCTCGCGAGAACCGAGCGAAGGATCAGCCCGCTCCGCCCGCCGAGCTGCCGGCGCTTGAGGTCGTCGATCTGGCCACAGAAGAGGAGCTCGAGAACTCAGGGGGCAAGCGCCCGAAGAGTGCGGAGGCCACCTGGCGGGATGCACACTGGTTTGCCGCTTCGGTCGCAGCCGCCTGTGCGAATGGCATGCGGGCTTCGTCGGCCGGCCTCTTGCTGCGGTCGGGGACCGACGTCGGAATCTACACCGAAGCCCTTCGCGAACATGGCGTACCCTTCGATCTCGGCCGGGACCGCGGCTACTACCAGCGACGCGAAATCGTCGAGGCCACCGCACTGTTGCGCTGCGTTCTCGACCCAAGCGATCAGTTGGCCACCGTGGCCTGCTTGCGCAGCTCGTTCGCCGGAGTCCCCGATGCCGCTTGGCTACCGCTCCGCGAAGCAGGTTTGTTCGATCGCATGGCCGCTTGGGAGGCCCAGCCGAGCGGCGATGGGCAAAAATGCGATTCGGCGCAGCTCCAAGAACCCCTGCTCCGTTCGATCCATGAGGTGGTCGATCGCGGCGCCGATCGCACCCCCGAGGTTCCCGGTCTCGAACGCCTCCCCCACTGGCCCGCCGGACTCAAATCCGCACTGGAGTGCATCGCGCGGCTGCGCGCGATTGCGAAACGTGCTCCCGCAGAAGAATTTGTCGAGGCCATGCGAGCGGAGACTCTGTTCGAGGTCAGCGAAGCGGCTCGCTACCAAGGCGCCCAGCGATCGGCGAACCTCGAACGCTTCTTCTACGAGCTGCGCACATCCCTCGACGAACACGAGGGGAATCTCGCACTGGTCCTTGCCGACTTGCGGCGCGCCGTTCAAGAACGCCGCGAAGCTCCCGAGGCCAGGCTCCGCAACGAGGACCACGAGGCTGTACGGGTTTTGACCATCCACTCCTCCAAAGGCCTCGAGTTCGACTGGGTCCACCTGGGCCAGTCGCACAAGGGTCAAGTGCGTCGAGGATCCGACAAGAAGATCCGGGCGCTCTCGGGCGGCCCGGCGGCCGGCACCGCGTATGAGCTGTTCGGCTGGCCCGACTTCGGCGTCTTGGACGCAGAGGAACGGGCCGCCCGCATCGAAAGCTGCGAGCGGGTCCGGCTCCTGTACGTGGCGCTGACCCGGGCTCGCGCTCGCCTCACCGTCACCCGCACCGGAACCGCGGCACCGGACGCGCCGGCTCAAGCGACCAGCTTCCAGCAGCTCTTGGCCCTGCGGAAAAATTCCCTCGAGGATCCCCGCGTCCAAATCCGCGTAGAAGAACCGCCGGCGAAGCCGCCCTTAACCCCGGCGTCCGCGCCACCCAGTTCCGACTTGATAGCCCAGCTCAAACGGACCCAAGCTGCGATGGAGGAGCGCCGCACGCGCGCTCACTCGCGATCCGAACAAGCGCGTTTCGGAGCAGTTTCCAGGGAGAAGTCGCGGATTGCTCGCCTCGAGGAGTTCGCGCCGAGCGCCGCCGAGCAGGCTTCGCCCCATCCCGAGTCCAGCGAAGGCCTCGATCCTTTGGTAGCCGTCGCGGTCGGAACCGCGCTGCACCGCTACCTCGAGACGTTTCGAGCCAAGGAGCTGGAGGAAGGCCAAGATGCGGAGGAGCGGATCGACGTCGCCGCGTACCTTTCCGATCAAGGCGATGATCGGCTCGATCGAGCGCGCGAAGAATTTGAGCAGAGCCTTGAGCGCCTGCGAAGCAACGGGCTGCTCGAACGTCTGGCCGAGCTTGAGCCACAGGTCTACGCGCGTGAACTTCCCATCCTCCTGCCGAGCGACGAGGCCTTCCTCCCGGACTCCGAGGTCGCTGCTCCCCTTAGCGGCTACATCGGTTCTATCGATTTGGTGCTGCGCGACGGAGATACTTGGACGGTTGTCGACTTCAAGAGCGATCGCGAGGAATCCGATTCAGGCGAAGCGCACCGGCGGCAGCTTGAGCTTTATGCGAAAGCGCTTGAGTCGGCATTCGAGCTGGCCGAGCCTCCGGGCCAGGAGATCTGGTACCTGGGCAGCGGGCGCGTGGTCTCCGCGGGCTGACACCGCCCGGAATCGCGGGACTTGCAAAGCGACCGGCTACTTGCGACGCAGCTGGAACGGGAAGCTCGGGCGACCATCGCGCAGAGCGTACTTGCGCTCGAAGTTGGTGCCGACCAGCTCGCCCTCCGCGGCTGAAGCGGTGGGTTCGTAGGGCTCGGGTTCGAGGGTCGTCGCCTTCAAGACCTCTTCAATCCACTCCGCGTAACCCGGATGGTCGGTCACGATGCGCAGCACGCCACCGGGTGCGAGCAGCGACTCGAGCGGCGCCAGGGTGTCCGTGCGAACGCTGCGCCGCTTGTGGTGCCGAGCTTTTGGCCAGGGGTCTGGAAAGTAGATGTGGACCGCCTGGAAGCTAGCGGGAACCGCGTGCTCTCGCACGAAGTCGAGCGCGTCGCCCGCGATCATCCGTGTGTTGGGCAACCCGGCCCGGCGGACGCGATCGGCGGCGTACAGGGCGTACTTCTTCATCCACTCGATGCCGAGGAAGCACACGTCGGTCCGGACCCGGGCTTCCTGCACCAAGAAGGTGCCCTTCCCGCTGCCGATCTCGAGTTCGAACGGCCCCTCGGAGCCAAAGGCCTGGGCCAGGTCGAGCGGACCGGGGGAAGCTTCGAGATCCAGCAGGTGGTCGCCGGGGAGGAGCTCGCGTTTCAGTCTCATGGGGCCGCAGGATACGGAGCTGTGCTCCAGATCGCTGCAGGCCTCAGCCTGAACCCGCTTTGGTTCAGCTGGCGAGCCGGCGTTCAGCGCCCGGCCCGTCGTGGAGCTGAGCCCTTTCGCCCCGCGCAGCCTCCAGCATTGATTCGACGCTCTCCCCGCCGCCGGGTTGGAGCAGCGTCGATCCCCGCGGCACGCGGACGATGACCCCCCTAGAGAGACTCTGATCCGTCGGCGACGGTGTCATGCGCATCCGCACGGCTCGGACGGCCTCGTCGGGCGTGGCGATCAGGAATCGCTGCCAGCTCACCTCTTCGGGGCTCCGCAAAGTCTGGAGAACCTGCTCCCGCTGGCGGTCACCGAAGGCCGCCAGAAAGGCCTCGGTGTCTGAGCAGGCCTCAGCCAAGGAGCGCTCGAACAGCGCCTCAAACGACCGCGACACGTACACGAGTCGCAGATCGCGGCGGCAGAACTCCAGATAGACCTCTTGGATCTCTCCACTCATGTCCCACAGCCGACGCTCGGCGGTTCGCGCGCGCTCCTCGGCAAGGGCGATTCGTGCCTCCAGGACGGAAGCAACGCGGTCGGGAGTAAGCTGGTCTTCGCCGGGGGCGGGTTCAATTCGGGGCCACATGGTGACCAGTGAGATCGGCGAGCCGCAGAGGCTCTCTGGAGCCGAACCCCAGAATTGGCCAACAGAATCACCCGGCGCCCCCCTCAAAGGTCCTCCCGCAAGGACCAGGTTGCCCAACCCGGTTCCGATTTCCCCCCTCGCCTCTTCCGACGTGCCGACGCCTTGCTCTTCGAAGACCGCTGCTGACTCACGCGTCCCTGCCCTGCGGCGGGAAGCCTTGAACAGCGCCGAAATCCGCAACGGCGGGCGCCACGTCGTCTACTGGATGACGGCCTATCGGCGCCCGGCTTGGAACTTCGCACTCGATCGAGCCGTCGAGTTGGCCGCCGCACACTCGGTACCGCTGATCGTGCTCGAAGCCCTGCGCTGCGACTACCGCTGGGCTTCCGATCGCTTGCACGCTTTCGTCCTGGCCGGCATGCGCGACCAGCGCAAGGCGTTCGCCAAGTCTCCGGTGGGCTATCACGCCTACGTCGAGCCAGAGGAGGGGGCGGGCCGCGGGCTCCTCGCAGCTCTGGCGAAAGATGCCTGCGCGGTGATCACCGACGCGTTCCCGAGTTTCTTCGTTCCGCGCATGCAGGCCGTGGCGGCCAAACAGCTCGCCAGACTCAAAATCCCCCTCGAACGTGTCGACTCGGCCGGGCTGTTTCCGATGGCTGCGACCGACCGGATCTTCCCCAGCGCCCACACCTTCCGCCGTCAGCTCCAAAAGGACCTGGCCCCGCACCTTGGCGACTTTCCGGACAAGGCTCCCCTGCGGCGAGCCGCTCATCTCCCACCCGCCGAGCTGCCGGCGAAAGTGGTCGAGCGCTGGGATCAAGCGCCGGACGAGCTACTCGGAGGCGACCGGAGTGCGCTCGCCAAGCTTCCGATAGATCACGGCGTATCGGTCTCTGGTGTACTGCCCGGAGGCTTCCAAGCGGCACGGCGACGCTTGGCCAAGTTCCTCGAACACGGCCTCCCTCGCTACCACCAAGACCGCAATCAGCCCGACTCGGACGTGGCCTCGGGCCTGTCACCTTACCTACATTTCGGCCACATCTCGAGCCACGAGATCTTCGCGGCCTTGGCCCGAGATCGCGGCTGGAATCGTTCACGCATCTCCAAACGAGTGACCGGCTCTCGCGAGGGTTGGTGGGGTCTGGATCCGGCGGCGGAGGGCTTTCTCGATCAGCTGGTTACCTGGCGCGAACTAGGCTTCAACATGACCTCAAAGCGAGACGACTACGACCAATTCGAATCGCTGCCGAACTTCGCGCGTACGACCCTCGACGAGCATCGCAAAGACCCGCGCCCATTCCTCTACAGCTTCAGCGAATTTGACCAGGCTCGAACCCACGACGAGCTTTGGAACGCGGCCCAGCGCGAACTCGTCGCAACCGGCCGCATGCACAACTACTTGCGCATGCTGTGGGGCAAGAAGATCCTCGAGTGGACTCCGGACCCCGAAACTGCGCTGAAGGTGATGATCGAACTGAACAACCGCTATGCGCTCGACGGGCGGAACCCGAGCTCCTACAGCGGCATCTTCTGGTGCCTGGGTCGCTATGACCGCGCTTGGGGCCCGGAACGCGAGGTATTCGGAAAGATCCGGTTCATGAGTTCGGACTCAACCCGACGCAAATTGCGGCTGGCTGGCTACCTCGGACGCTACGGCGAAGCGGGATTGTTCGGGTGAACACTCAGAGGGTGGGGCTGAATCCTGCCTGGCCCGATCAGCCGGCTCCACCGTTCCGGTCCGGAGCTCGGCCAGACCGACCCATCGCCCGCGGAACCTGGAAATTTTGGCCTACTGAGCTGGCCCGCAAGCCCTGGGGCCATTTCCGTGGATCTCCATCAAGAGCCCCGCGCCGGAGACCCGATCGGTTGGTTCCCCGCCCTTCTGCCGCGGGGATCCCCACTCGTGTCCAAACAACCCCCTCTGCTCCTCGGAGATCGCGACCTCGACGCGCTCTTTCCGTTCCGGCTCGTCGTCGACGCCCGCGCCCATTTGGTCGCCGTCGGTCCCGCGCTGGCTCGGTTCGCCCCAGAACTCGAAGCCGGAGACAGGTTCGTAGACCACCTGATCGTCGAACGTCCCGGGCTGACGGTCGGACACCTCGTCGAGTGGTTCGAAGAACCCGACCCCGAGGTCCTGTTCGTCCTGCGCCGACGCTCCGGTGGCTGGCTCCTGCGCGGACAGTGGGTCGCGAGCCCGGACCGGGAGACTTTTACGTTCCTCGGAACGCCAGCCCTGCGCGACGAGTCTGATCTTTCGAGCGCCGGCCTGCAGATCAAGGACTTCGCGCCCTCGGACCCGATAGGAACCTACCTGGCGTTGGCCCAGAGCTTCCGCCGCAGCCTCAACGAAACCCACAGTCGCTGGGAGCGGCATCGCGCAAGGTCTCGGGATCTCGAATCGCGTTTGGTTCGGGCGGACCAGATCCGTCACGAACGCTCCGCGTTTCTGCGCCTGCTCGCGCGGGAATCCGTGCGGCGGCTGGAATCGCACCCCGAAGGTTCCGCCGACCCGGAAGCACGCAGGCTGGCCCACGCCGTCGTCGAGCTGACCGAAGTCGAAAGCGGCCAAGCCCAACTCAACTGCCGCGACTATTCGCCGCGCGAGCTGGTCCGCGAAGTGCTCACCCGCGTTCGGGGTTCCCTCGAGGGAACCGAGGAGCTGGATCTGAACGGTGGCGTGGAAGCCTCGCTTCCCGAGTCGGTCTACGGTCCGTTCGAGAGTCAGGTGAAGATCCTCACCACGATCCTGGCTGCTGCTGCGAAGACCGCTCAGTCGCGGGGCCTATCGCTCAAGCTGCGCCGGGACCGCGAACTTGGCTCGCAATTTGGCTTCCGGGCCGAGATTTCAGAGGACCGCGGGAGCATTTCCGAAGAGCTCGCCACTCAACTAACCACTCCCGACGGCGGATGGCCGGAGAATGAAGGGAAGCTGGGCGGCGCGAACAAGCAGTTGTTGGTCGATGTCGCGATCGCGCGGCAGTGGGCCACCCTGCTCGGCGGCCGCTTCGAGCTGAATCTGGCCATCCAGGGCTTCCAACGGCTCTTCATTCGCATGCCCTGGGCCAACGAGCGCGCCGTCCGCGACGGGCTGCGGCTCCCGTTTCCCGAGCGGGCCATGCTGGTTGGGTCACCAAGTGCAAAATACCTGAGCAGCCTCGAAGCCCAGCTCGGACGTCTCGGTAGCTCCACTCGCTGGGCCGGCGATCTTGGGCAAGCTATGGAGGAACTTCGTGAAGCGGGTGCCGAACGAGCTTTCGGGGTCGTTTTCGTTGACGAAGGCGTGGGCGAGGACTGGGAGCCGCGGCTGCGCCGGTTGCTGCTCACCGTTCCGCGCCCCCACCCGACCCTGGTTTCGGTGAGTGAGCGTTTGAATCAGGAAGAGCAGGCACCAGCGCCCGGACAAATCGTCCTACCGCTGCCCGATGTCGAACTTTGGAGATCCGTCGCGGAAGCTCGTAGAGCCGCCCAACCCGCAGTAGGTTCAGAGCAGAGCGCCCCTTCTCTCGATTCCCTGCGAGTTCTGCTCGTCGACAACGACCTAGTTTCTGCCAGGGTCATCCAACGGGTGCTGACGCGACTGGGCGCACAGGTCGAAGTCGCTCGGGACGGGCACCAAGCCGTCGAGGCCTGGGACCGGTTGCGTCACGACCTGCTCCTCGTAGACCCCGATCTGCCCACCGTCGACGGTGCGGAGACGATTCGCCGGATCCGTTCCCTAGAGTCCGGAAGGCAGCACACGCGAATCTTGGGTCTGTGCCATCCAGATCCCCAGGAAAAGGCTCTCCGGCTGCACGACGCGGGGGCGGACGGCATGATTCCAAAGCCCCTGCGAGCGGATTCCCTCGAGCGAGCGCTCGACGCCTGGTTGCGCCCGGCCGCCTGAACGCAAGCCAGCCCCGAGCCAGAGCTATCGCGGACGCGGGAAGCCGGTCACCAGGTGAGGAGCTCCGGCGCACGAAGTGCGCCGGAGCGCAGGCGCTTAAGCTTGCGCCACGATGGCCGCTCCCTCGAAACCACGACTCGCCTCGAATCCGCGGCGCCTGATTGCGTTTGAGGCGGCCCGCTGTGCGGTCTTCTTCCTGCCGGTTTTCTACCTGTACTTCGAGCAGCGGCTCGCCGTCGACCAGGTGATCGCGCTCGAAGCCATCTACTACCTCTTTGGGATGGTATTCGAAGTGCCCTCAGGGGTGGCTTCAGATCGGTTGGGGCGCAAGCCGACTCTGGTGCTGGCCGCAGCCCTCCAGATGATCGGCGCGCTGCTCGTCTTCACCGGAGACTCGTTCGCCGTGTTTGCCCTCGGACAAGCGCTCCTGGCTAGCTCCTGGTCGTTCGTGTCAGGTACCGACACCGCCTTGTTGTACGAGAGCCTGAAGGCCACCGGCCGCGCAGGAGAACAGCTGCGCTACGAGGTGGCTCTCTCGCGAGCCGGCTTGGGCGCTCTCTCCGCCGCCGCATTCCTCGGCGGCCTGCTCGGGACCGTTCAACTAAAACTAGCCTACCTGGCCACCGCCGCACTCTCGGGGCTAGCCGCCTGGATCGCCCTGGGTTTGGTCGAACCGCCGCGTGCGAAGTTCGCTTCGTCGGACCCCGCTCCCGGTCCAGCCGCCTGGTTCGCCCTGCTCGGAAGGCCGATTCCACGCTTCGCGCTGCTCGCCTCAATCTGTGCGATGGTCCTGCACCACGTACCGCTCGAGTTCCTCCAACCCATCGTTCGCGAGCGGCTGAAAGAGCTTTCCCCGGAATTCGCCGGGGACACGCCCTGGGTCAGCGGCGCCCTGCTCGGCTCGACGATGCTGCTTGGCGCGTTGGCGACCCATCTCGTTCCTGTGCTGCGAGCCAAGCTCAGCCCCGCCTCGGTCCTCCTCGGCAGCCTCGCCCTTCAAGGTGTGGTGCTCACGGTGCTTGCGTTCACAGTGCATCCGGTCCTCGGAACCGTGCTCGTGTTGCGGAGCGTGCCCCAGGCGCTAGCCCGCCCGGTTCTACGAACGCTCTTGCACCCCGAGCTCACCGATCGAATGCGCGCTACCTGGTTCTCGGGACAGAGCCTCCTCGGTCAAGGCGTCTTCGCAGCTGTGCTGTTCGGAGTCGCCGCATGGATCGGCGACCTGGACCAACTCGGCCAAGGGAGCCTCCAAGCCCTGCTTGGCGGCTTTGCCCTACTGGCTGGAGCTTCCGTGTTCGGACTCGCGATCCTAGCCCGCCAACTAGACCGCTATCCAAGCGGACATCAGGCTGCGCAGGACTCCGAAGAAAACGCGTAGCCGAGCATCACGCCCAGCCGCCTGTCGATGGTGTGGCGCTCGAGCACGGCTTCTCGCCCGCGCGCCGCGACCCGGGCGCGCTCGAGGGGACGCTCAAGCCACCAGCGTATGCGGCGCTGGAGGTCTTCGGCGCCTTCGTAGACGTCGAGCTCCGCACCGATCTCGAACAGCTCACTCACTTCTTCGTTTGCCTCGGTCAAGCACAAGCCTCCGCAGGCCAAAACGTCGAACACACGCATCGTGATGATGTCGGACTGGTACAGCCGGCCGATGTCTAAATTGACCTCCGCCGACGAGTAGATCCGTGGAAGGTCGGTCTGGTGCCGAGCCCCGCCGCGCCAACGGATCCCATGCGTCTCGACAAGCTTCCAACCTTCATCGCCCCACACCTGGGTGTCAAAATCGGACAAGCCAGCGACAAGTCCTAGCCGCTTTTCCGCCGCCGCGACCTCGCCCAGGGCCGTTCGCGCCGAAGGCCCACTCGTGGAGGCAAGCGCAGCCTCCAACTCGGGCCACTCGCGATCGAGCCATGCTCCCAGATGAAAGGCACTCGATGGACCGCGCTGGCGCGCGAGCAGTTGTTCGCAACGCTCCCGGGCGCCGGCGATTCCAGCTCGATCAGCGCGCCGGACCAAGTCTTCGAACAACTCGCGACCGCGCTGAACCATGCTCGCTCCGACGAACGCTACCTGCGCCCGGTAATTCTCTCGCTCCGGCCCGTGTTCTTCCCAGGGCTTCCGATCCAACACGTCCGCAGCGAGCGGCATCGCGTGCACGCTCGAGAATCCGGCGGCCTTGAACTCGGACACGTGGCGCCGGGCGTAGGTGAAGACGTGCCCCCTGCGAGTCGGCGTCTTGAGCGGCTGTAGCTCGTCGGTGGAAGGGTCGACCTCCCAGCACACCCAGGGAAGCGAGCGCTGTTCGCAAAACTCGGCGAGACCGTGAGTGTAGTTGATACTAAACAGCAGGGCCGGTCGCAGCGTGCGGACCGTGTGATCC
The DNA here is from genome assembly GCA_964619265.1 of uncultured Planctomycetaceae bacterium. Classification (GTDB taxonomy): domain Bacteria; phylum Planctomycetota; class UBA1135; order UBA1135; genus CAZUCE01. The sequence continues at coordinate 129,066 of CAZUCE010000006.1, read as the reverse complement.
AACTCCTCCAGGGACAAGCGCTCGAGATCGACAGGGATCGGAATCAAGTTGCGTCGTCCCAGCGCACGTTTGATCTGATCGACGAACAGTTCGCCCTCGGCGACCAGCGCTACCTGACCGGCTGCACCGGACAGCAGCGCTTCCAGCTCGGACGCGTAGATCGATCCAAGCAGGGGGTGGGCGCGCAGCTCCATGGCCGCCAACCCGCCCCCGGCCAAGGAACGCGCCAGCGGCACCAAGTCGGAGGCCAGCGCGAGCGTCAACCGACCGCTGGAAAGCTCGTCGCTGAAGTCCACCCGGGAGAGCATCAGGCGCACCAGCCAGGGGTCTCGTTCCCAAGCGATCCAGGGCGCATCCCCGGACTCGGCGAGCGCCGACTCGACCAGCTCGCCCAGCCCGCTGCCCAACAAGACTCCGCCCGTCCCGGGGATCGAGGCCCGCTGAACGATCCGGCCGCCTTGCGCTTCACCTTCGAGGTCCAAGCGTCGCCAGGCCCGGCGCCAATTCAAAAGCGCAGCTCCGCCGGGCTCGATCCGCACGTGGGCTTCGCTGACCGGCCAGGTCAGGCGCCGGACAAGACCGCCGTCGCGCTCCCCGAGCGCAGCCAGATTCCGGGCTAGGAAATCGGCGCGGAAACCGGCCGGGAGTCCGCTCGGAGGAGTTGCGGGGGGGGTCACCCCGGGACTATCGGCCGGGAGCTCAAGGACCCTTGGGACCTCGGGTCTCCAGCGTCCCGCTCGCCGACCGCATCACCCGCAAACGAGGCGAGGCTCCCCATGGGGCGCCTCGATTCGCGACACTGCCCGAGCTTCCCCCTCCCCCCTCAAGCTTCCCACCCCAGCGCCGCCTGCCAGCTCCTATGTCCAGCTCCCCTTTGCCGCTGATCGGCATCCTGACCATCTCCGACCGCGCGAGCCGCGGGGAATACGAAGACGTCTCAGGACCCGCGATCGAGGCTGCCCTGCGCGATTATCTGTCGACCGAGTGTCGATTCGTCCGTCGCGTGATCCCCGATGAGCAACCAGGCATCGAAGCCGAGCTGCGCCGGTTCGCCGAGGAGGGTGCCAGCTTGGTGTGCTCGACCGGCGGGACCGGCCCCGCCCCGCGCGACGTCACGCCCGAGGCGATCGAGGCGGTTGCGGACAAGCTCATGCCCGGGTTCGGCGAGCGCATGCGCGGCGCGTCTCTGGAAGCCGGTGTTCCCACAGCGATCCTCTCGCGTCAAACCGCTGCCATCCTTGGCACCACGCTGATCGTTACGCTGCCCGGCAAACCCGGTTCGATTCGCGTTTGCCTGGACGCTGTGTTCCCCGCGATCCCCTACTGCATCGAGCTCGCCGGCGGCGCGTACCTGGAGGGCAACCCCGAGGTCGTCCAGGTCTTCCGCCCCAAGAAGAAGTCGTGAAGCTCGACCCGGACCTACCCGTCGCCCAAGCTCACCGCGCGGGCTGCGGGAGCCACCCCGGCGTCGCCGCCGAACCGCGCTCGACCCGCGGGCGCTGGCGCGTTCTGGTCCTGATAGGCGTTCACCTTCTCATCGCCGGTCACCTGTGGCACGCGAGTCGCGGCCGCAGCCTGGCGCCGCTCGAGCCCTCCGAAGCCGGCCGCTACTGGACGGAAGGCGTGCTGAACGCCGGGCTGGTTTTGCTCGTGTTGCTGATCGTCTCGACCCTCTTGCTGGGTCGCTTTTTCTGCGGCTGGGCCTGTCACGTGGTCGCGCTCCAGGATGGCTCCGCTTGGTTGCTGAGTAAGTTCGGGATTCGACCCCGCCCGATTCGCTCCCGGCTCTTGGCCTTCGTGCCGTTGCTTGCGGCGCTGGAGATTTTTCTATTGCCCGGACTGCTGCGCGGCGTACCCGATGCCACGCGCTGGGAATTCGCAACAGACACCTTTTTCACGCGCTTCCCCGGGCCGGTGATGACGGTCATCACGTTCCTGGCGGTCGGATTGGCCGCGGTGTGGATCTTGGGCGCGAAGGGGTTTTGCAGCTACGGCTGTCCCTACGGCGCTCTGTTTTCCATCGCCGACCGAGTCACCAAGGCTCGGATCTTGGTCTCCGACGCTTGCGAAGGCTGCGGACACTGCACGGCTGTTTGCACCAGCGGCGTACAGGTCCATCGAGAGGTCCGCGATTTTGGACAGGTCGTAGACCCTGGGTGCATGAAGTGCATGGACTGCGTGAGCGCATGCCCCAAGGACGCTCTGTCGTTTGGCTTCGGGCCAGCGCCCAAGGCCCTCGCGGCCAAATCTGAAGGACGCCCACGGAAGACGGCCCGCCAGTTCGACTTCTCGTGGCCCGAGGAGCTCCTGATGGTCGTCGTTTTTTTCCTGGGTGTTTTCGCCCTGCGCGGCCTGGTTCCGCTCTTGCTCGCGGTAATCCTGTCCGTGTTTGCCGCACTCGGAGGCGTGCTCACCTCGCGCTTGGCCCTGCGGGGCAACGTTCGGTTCCAAGGTCGCGTTCTACGCTCGAACGGACGCTGGACTGGCTCTGGTGGAGTGGCAGCGGCAGTCCTGCTCCTCGGGGCCGGCTTCGTCGCGAGCAGTCTGTGGCTGAAGTTCGAACTCCTCGCCAGTGGCCGAGCCCTGCGCGCCGGCCTCGGACCGGCCGCCGTTCAAGCTCCCTTGCTTCGAGCCCGGCGCCTGGCCTTCTTGCCTGTACCGGGGCTCGAATTGGAAATCGGGCGTCAAGCCGAGCTGCTCCGTGACCTGGAGAGCGCGACTCAAGCGTTCGAGCGGGCGGCAAGCCGCTTTCCGGAAGATCCCGATGCGCACCTAGGCCTGTCCCGGACGCGCGCTAGCGCGGGAGATTTCGAGGGCGCAGCCCTCGCACTCGAGGCGGCTCTGGACCTGCGCGAGGACGCTCTGGGGAGCTTGGAGCTCGAGCAGATCGCCCAGCTGCTGCCCACGGTCCAAGCCTGGATCGAAGCCGAGCCCGACGGACTTGGACCGACGCTCCTGCTCACCCGCTTTCAAATTGCCGTGGGCGACGGGACCACCGCGCGCAAGAACCTGGAGATGCTCCAAACGAAATACCCCGGCGAATCCCGCGTCGAAGCCAGACTCGCGAGCATCGCGCTAGAAGATCGGTAACGGCAGCCGGGCCAGACGCACCGCCGAGATCGGTGATACGGTGCCAGAGCCAAATACACCGCTGAGGCTCCGGCAGCTTCGCTGCCGGAGCCTCAGCGGTGTATTTGGCTCTGGCACCGTATCACCGATCTCGGCGGTGCGTCTGGCCCGGCTGCCGTACGCCGGTGTCAGGTCGAACTGGCACCGGCGTGACCGTTCGTCTAGAGGCAGTCGGTCGGCGTTCCGAACACGAAGCGCATGCCGTCGGTCAATTCGGCGACGTCCAGCAGCGGGCCGCCAGGTCCGGTGATGACGATGCCTTGGGTTTCCAAGGTCACGCCTTCGAGCGCGGGATTGGCCGGGACAGGAACCGGAAGAGTGAATTCACCCGCCGCATCGCTGACCACCGAACCGAGCAGGAAGATGTCCGTGCCGGGCAAGCCACCCAGGGAAACGGTGCAGGAACCGAGCGGCAAGCTTCCGGCCACCGCACTCGCGTAGACGAGCGACGGGGACCCAGCCGCGACGCCAGTTCCAAGAATGGCGAAGTTCGGGTCTCCGAGGGCGGCCAAGCCGTTCGTACGCAGGGTTCCCGGCGTCGTCGCCGAGCAGCCCGGGCCGGTCGCGACGAAGTTCGCGACACCGGGGACGGTGGTCGGGACCGCGAACTGGTCGGCGCCGGGACCGAGGTCGGCCACGTCGAGGGTGATCGCGCCGGATACCGGCGCTGCCGGAGAATCGAACCAGAAGTTGTAGATCGAGTTCCAACGCAGGGCGTTGCCCTCGCCGTCGACCTCGACCGAGCCACCGTTCAGGGTCGCCGACCAGTTGTTGCCGATCGCGTTGTCGATATCGCGGAACCCGAAGTTCTGAATCCCGGCCTGGGCGCACACCGGAACGGTGAGGCCGTCGATGCCGCGTGCGTTGTCCCGGTTGTGGAGCGCGTACTCGTAGTGCCACAGACCGTCGACCGGTCCGGTGACCTTGACGCCCACGTAGACGCGGCCGTCGTCCATACCGTTCTTCTCTGAGGTGACGGTCGCGTCTTCCCAGCGCTGAAGGAGCGAGCCCTCGAGAAGTTGCGCACCGATTTGGAAGTTCCACTGGTTGCCATTCCACGTCGGGACAAAGCGACGCGAGCCCAGGTTGTTTGTTCGGTTGGCTTCGGGCTCACCCCGGACCACGTACTGGGAGGAGTACCAGAAGGTCGGATCGTTGCTGGCGTTCAGGTCCTCATCCCTGACGATCACGCGGAAACCGAGCGGGCCGAGGTTGTTGGACTGACCGAACGTGAAACTGCGGTTGCCGTCACAAACAGCGCCCGGTCCGGGGTTGAGGCCCAGGTCGAAGAAGGAACACTCCGCGTCCCAGGTTCCCAGCCAGGGGTTGATTTCGTCGGCCGGCCCGAGCTCGAAGTTGAACGCGTTGTTGAACGTGCTGTAGGTGTCCGAGCAACCGACTCCGAGGAAGTTCCCCGCGAAAACCGGATTCACGCACGGGATGCACTGGCTGTTCGACAACGCGAAGAAGCCGTGCTTGACGTTGCTGCGGTCGGAGATTTGAACGAAGCGACCGCTGTCGTCCTCGCGGGCCAAAAGGAACGCGATGAACGGGTGGTCTTCGTCCATCGTGGCGAACCACGGCACGTTGACCGATCCCAAGTTGCAGGAGGTCGTCGACATCGAGACCGCGGTCACACCACTGGGGAACGGTCCCTGGTGGCCCTGTTGAACCAGTTCCTGAAGGATGCCTAGCGAAACGTCGGTGCCGGGGATCTCGTTTTGTTGAGCGCTTGCGGGCGCCGAGAACAGGCCGGCGAGAGCCAGGCAGGCGAGGGCGAAGGAGCGATGCATAGAGTGCCTGTGCATAGGGAGGAGCCACCCGGAGAACCCGGACGGCGGGGCATCGGACGAGAGTCGGGCCGGACGGGGTCCGGGTCGCCGCATGAGGGGAAGACGGAGGCTGGAGCCCGCGGGTTCCAGCACACCGGCTGAGCCCCTAAGGATAGACCGTCCCGGGCCCCCGGGGCGCGGGCTCACGCCGAGATCTGGGATTCCGGGGAGACGCAACTTCATCCCAGGCAGCTCTCAAGGCGGGCGGCTGTAGCGCGGAGCCCCCGCAGGCGGGCTCCTAGGCCTCGCCTGGGGCTTTCTCCGGGACCTCGGAGGCCTCGGGCTCCTCGATATCCTGAATCAACGAGATCAGCCGATCGCCTGCCTCAGGCGTCGGGCGGAGGTCTTCTGTGAAGAACTTGAGTCCGCCGCTTTTCCGGAGGATGGCCAGGGGCAACGCGGCATCCCCGTGCCGCACGTTGAACTCGGTCATCCCGAATTCCTCGGTCAAATTCGTCTTGCGGATCTCGGCGCCCGCGGAAATTCGACGCTCGATCTCGGCAAACGGATAGCGCCTGCCGAACAGCACCCGCCCGTGGGTCTCGGTCGCCAGGCGTGAACTTTCTTCCGCAGACGCCCCCACGGGTGCCAACTGGTAGACCTCCGCGCGTCCGAACAGACTGTCGAATCGCAATGCGGCGAGGGCGTTGACCTCATCGTTCGAGACCACCGCCAACAACCGGCCAATGCCGTAGAGCGGCACGTTTTCCAGCACATAGTCCGAACGAATCGAGGCGTGATAGCCCTCGAGACCCGCGAGCCGAGCCGCCGCCACGTTGCTACGGTTCGAGTCGATCAGGACGACCCTCACGCCCAGGCCGTTGAGCGCCTCGGCGAACATGCGCGCAAACGGATGGCCCCCGAGGATCAGCACCCCCTCGCGGTCGCGGCTTGCGAGCCCGACCCGGCGAGCCACCGGCCCGGCGAGCAGGCCATAGAAGAGCACGGTTCCGACAATGACCAGGAAGACAAGCGGAGCCAAGGCCTCCGCGCGCGGAACCTCGGCCTCGACCAGGCGGATGGCAAACAGGGAGGACACCGCTGCCGCCACGATTCCACGCGGGGCCATCATCGCCAGGAACAGCTTCTCGGGGAGCGTCATTCCGATCCCCGAGCAGGACGCCGCAACCGCCAAGGGACGTACGACGAAGATCAAGAACGCCAAAAATCCGAAGCTACCTGGGCCGAGCAGGTCGAGCTGCTCCCATTCGATGCGAGCGGCCAGCATGACGAACAGACTGCCGATCAAGACAACCCGCAGGTTCTCTTTGAATTCGACCACGTGATCGAGATCCAGGTGCTTCTTGTTGGTCAGCAAAATGCCGAGCACGGTCACCGTCAGCAGCCCCGACTCGTGCTGTAGCTCGTTGGAGACCACAAACGCGAGCAGAGCCGCGCCGAGGGTCAAACTGCTCTGCAAACTGTCGGGAACCAAGTGCTTGCGCAGGGCAAAAGCCACCGTCTCGGTCGTCATCCAGCCGAGCCCAACGCCGATTCCACCGGCCTTCAAAATGCCGAGCAGCGCATCTCCGGTGGCACCATCGGTGCGATTCGTCACGACCCATTCGAGCACCAAGACCGCCAAGATCGCCCCGATAGGATCATTGACGATCCCCTCCCACTTGACGAGTGCGGCGATCTTGCCCTTGGGCCGAATGTGATTGAGCAGCGGCAACGCAACCGTCGGCCCGGTAACGACCAGGATCGCCCCCAGAATCGCCGACAGCATCCAGCCAAAGCCCACGAAGAAGTGCGCGCCCAAGGTCGCCAGGACCCAGGTAATCGGAATGCCGATACCGATCAGCCGGGTGAGCGCGGGCCCGATGTCGTCCAGCTCTTCCCGCCGCAGGCTCAAGCCGCCTTCGAACAGGATCGCTGCCACGGCAAGCCCAACGATCGGAAACAGTAGATGCCCAAACAGCGCCTCGACGTCGAGCACGCCGAAGACTGGACCGACCAACAGACCGGTGACCAGCAGCACGAGAATCGACGGGAGATGAAGTCGATCGGCTAGCCACTGGGCGAGAACGCCCAGCGTCAGAATCAAAGCAAGCGCAGTTGCCGGCTCACGAATGAGGGCATCGGTCGCCAACTTTCCTACGCCCTCGGCGACCGCAGTGCACAACATCGGATCGAGCATGGCCAGCATGAGCAAAGGGGGACCCTAGTAGCCCCCGGCGTGGCCGTCCTTCCGTCCGTCCGAAGCGGCGACCAGGACATCGCTTCCAGCGACCCGACCCGCGGCCTGATAGCCGCCGAATTCTCCATGGCCGAATCGAACCTCGTGTCCGCGCTCGGCAAGCCCGCGCAGACACTCCGGCCCGAATCCGCCTTCGAGGTGCACGACTCCGCTGCCGGTTTGACGCTCGCCGGTGGGCTGCGACGAACCCTGGTGAACCACGCGCGGCGCGTCGCCGGCTTCCTGCAGGTCCATGCCGAAGTCGATCCAGTTCGAGAGCACCTGGGCATGTCCCTGGGGTTGGGTCGCGCCGCCCATTACCCCGAACGCAAGGCGCGCTTCGCCGTCGGCTGAAACCAGGGCGGGAATGATCGTATGAAAGGGGCGTTTTCCGGCTTCGAAGGTGTTGAAGCGGCCAGGCCGAAGATCAAACAACTCGCCGCGGTTTTGGAGCACGAATCCGAGTCCGTCCGGAGCGACTCCCGAACCCATGCCGCGGAAATTGCTCTGTAGCAGACTGACCATCATTCCCGATGAATCGGCCACGGCGAGGCAAACCGTGTCGCCGTCGTCGAGCGCCGGGTCGCCGCCTGGGACATCCTCCTGAGCACGCCTGGGGTCTATCAGCTCGGCCCGCCGCTCGGCGTATTCCTTGGAGGCCAACTCAGCCACCGGAATCTCGCAGAACTCGGGGTCCGCGTACCAGCGCGCGCGATCCTCGAACGCCAGCTTCTTGGCTTCGACCAACAGATGAAGGTGCTCCGCGCTTCCATACTCAAGACTTGAAACGTCGAACAGCTCGAGCAAGTTGAGAATCTGAATCGCTGCGAGCCCCTGACCATTGGGCGGAAGCTCGAACACTTCAAGACCGCGGTAGTGGGTCGACACCGGATCCACCCAGGTCGACCGGTGATCCTCGAGGTCTTCGACCGAAAGGACCCCCCCGAGCTCGTCGAGCGTCGACTCGATGCGCTCGGCGATTTCGCCGCGGTAGAAGGCCTCCCGCCCGCCCGACGCGATGGCTTCGAGCGTGCGTACCAGGTTGGGATTGCGAAACACCTCCCCGCACAACGGGGCGCGCCCTTCGGGCAGGAATTGTTCGCGGAAACCGCGGAACTCGCCGAGGGCCTGAGCACCATGCTCCCACTCCAAAGCGATCGTCGCGCTGACCGGGAATCCATCGCGCGCGTAGCTGATCGCGGCTTCCAAGACGTCGGCGAACGGCAATCGCCCAAACCGAGCATGGAGTTGGGACCAGGCATCGACACACCCGGGAACGGTGACCGACAACGGCCCGCGCGCCGGGATTCGCGCTAGTCCGCGCTCGGCGAAGGTGTCGCGGGTGAGGTCGCGGGGCGAGCGTCCGCTGCCGTTCAAGCCAACGGCCGCTCCCGTCTCGGGGTCGAAGACCTGCGCGAACAAGTCACCCCCCAGGCCGGCGCCGGTTGGCTCCACGACGCACAGCACGGCGTTGGCCCCGATCGCCGCATCGACCGCAGAGCCGCCCCTGCGGAGGAGCTCCAGCGCTGCTTGGGTCGCGAGAGGTTGACTGGTGGCCGCAACGCCGCCGCGCGCGTAGACCTCGGAACGGGTGGTGAAGGGACGACCGAGAAGACGATCCATGGCTGATGGATCGGGGCGATCCAGGGAGGGGGAGCAGGTCGGACCATACCGGGGAGGCAGGCCTGGACAAGCCAAAGGACCTGGGCCCCAGGAATGAAGCGGGGAAGCCCGCCTAGATTTGGCTTAGCGATCAATGCTAGGGTTTACCCTAATCTAGACGTCTCCGAGGGACGTTTTACCCTCCGGATTCCGAAACTCGGGCTACCTTTCCGGGAGTGCGAATTCCTAGGATGCCCGGTGAAAGATGTCTGGTTATCCCGGCGGGTCGCCCTACTAGATCGGCGCCCCCGTATCAGAATGGCTACGAAGGCCACCTTTAGGGGGGGCAACCCGCCTCGCGAGTCTCGATCGCGATGGGACCTACTTCTGGCCGCGGACCTGAACAGCCCGCCAAAATTCGTTTCGGCCACCGCCGAATCGAGGATCGCCAGCCTCCGGGCAGAACAAACAAGGGAGACCTCACCTCGCGGAGAGGGCTTCCAACATCAGCAGGTTTCCGGCATGCGCCGGGAGAAGAAGGAGTTCTCAATCCTTCTCCTGCACGCATTTCTCGTCAGTTGAAACAACTTCCTACTCGTCTCCTGGACCCCGACTCCTCCGTGATGGATTTCACCACTCCGCGCGCCTTCGCGGCCGCCCTCGCACTGGCCCTGCCTGCCGCCCTCCTCGCGCCAAGCGCCCAAGCTCAACAATCTTTGGGTGGCGGTCCTCGGCAGCTCGGCGTCAACCTCGATGACATCCTCGATTTCAGCACCGAGTGGACGTTCGTCGACGTGTTCATGCACGCGCGCGCCTGGATCTCCCAGGATGTCGGCTTCGGAGGCCCCTTCGACAACGGAGGAACCGTCAACACGACCCCCGAGGGCTGGCCGCTGCTGCCCCCGGACCAGGCCGCTGCCACGCTGATGTTGAACAACATCGACGGCCGCTACCCCGGCGGGATTTACACCTGCTTCTATGACGGAACCGGGGACGTCCTGTTCGGCAACGACGCGTTCGTCCTGACCAGCAACCCGGGAGTGATCACGATGAACGTGAACCCCGGCGACGGCGGGATCTTCATGAAGATCGAGAACAGCGACATCAACGATCCGGTCCGCAACATCCGGGTCGTCATGCCCGGATTCGTGGACACGTTTGAAGAACAGCCGTTCCACCCGACCTTCATGGAACGTCTCAAGCCCTACGGCGCGCTTCGTTTCCTCCGTTGGCAGCGCATCAACGACTCCAAGCAGTCCCTGTGGGCCGACCGGACCACCAAGGACACGTACTCCCAGGCCACCGACAACGGCGTTGCCGTCGAGTACATGATCGAGCTTTGCAACAAGCTCGGCAAGGACGCCTGGGTCCACGTCCCGCACCTCGCGGACGACAACTGGGTCACCGAGTTCGCGACGATGCTTCGTGACGAACTCGACCCCGGCCTCCGGATCTACCTTGAGTACTCGAACGAGGTTTGGAACTTCCAAACCTACGAGCAGGGTCAATACACCCAAACCCAAGGCTTGATCGCCGGCTACTTCACCACCAACCCGTGGCAGTCGGGAGTCTCCTGGTACGCCGAACGTGCGGTCCAGATCTTCGACAACTTCTACAACGTGTTCGGCGCGGAAGCTCCCAATCGCATCACGCGCGTGATGGGCGCCATGGCGGCCTTCACCGGCCCCGCCGACTGGGCCCTCAGCTTCGCGAACTCCGCGGCCTCGACCGACGTGCTGGCCATCGCGCCCTACTTCGCTAGCAGCTTCGGCTTCCCCGACCAAGCTCCGACGACCCTTGGCTGGGATGTCCCGCGCCTGCTCGACGAGGCCGAAGCCACGATCACCGGTGAGGTCACCGACTGGATCACCAGCAACATGGCGATCGCCGATTCCTACAACCTAGGCATCCAGACGGTCTCCGCGGAAGGCGGGCAGCGCATGGCCGCCGAAGGACAGTTCGTGGGGAACACCACGCTCACGAACCTGTTTATCGACGCCAACCGGGACCCGCGCATGGAAGACCTGTACGACCTGTACTTCCAGACCTGGGATCAGCTCACCGGCGGTGGCCTGATGATGGCCTACGTCAACGCTCGTGAGTTCGGCACCTTCGGTGCTTACGGCATCCTCGAGTACCAAAACCAGCCGATTTCCGAGGCGCCCAAGTATCGCGCCATCCTGACCCAATCGGAGAATCTGATTGGCTCACGCCCGTTCGGTGAGGGCTGCGCCCCGGTCGAAATCGCCACGAACGGCGTGCCGACCGTCGGCCAGAACCTGAACATCACGCTCAAGAGCGAGCAGCCGAATGTCCCGGCCATCCTCGGGGTCGGCTTCAGCAACACCAACTGGGTCGGCCTTCCGCTGCCCTTCAACCTGGGCGTCCTGTTCGCCCCGGACTGCAACCTCTACACCGCGGTGGACCTCTCCTTCGGCGTCAACACCGACGCGAACGGGGCCGCTTCGGTCACGATTCCCATCCCGAACAACCCGGCGCTCCAAAACGTGCCGCTGTTCGGCCAGTGGGCCGTCACCGACCTCAGCGCGAACCCGCCCCTTGGGCTGGTGTTCTCCCAGGGTCTCGAGATGACCCTCCAGTAGGGCTCAGGCCGCTCCTGGCCGCCTAGAGCGCCCCTCTCGCCTTCGGGCGAGGGGGGCGCTGTTCATAGGTGCGTGCATTTTGCGCCTCCCGATTCCCAAAGGGGTCTGCACCATATCTAGGGTCAACCCGCAGTCGCCGCTTCCCCCGATCGCCGCGAGCCCCACTCGCAGGGGGCGCTGCCCACTAGCGATGAATCACGCGCTCCCACGCACACGGGGGGCGCTTTCGCACCCCGGGCAAGCTCGGCAGGAATCCACAAGATCAAGCGGTTATCCCCGTGGGAGCAGGGACTAGAGGGCGCGAAATCGCGGGAGCTGAACTCCTGGGACGTTCCGGTTCGGACTTCGTTTCGAGCCTGGACTGAACCCTAGGAATTCGCAATGCTCCGGCACCCCTTCGGGCTGGAGCCAGCCTCCACCCGACGGATTCACCCCCTCGCGCTCCGTGCGCAGTCTCCGCGGTCCGGCTCGCTCCGGCGAGCGCCTCTCAGGCAACCGCAACCACCCCCGCAGCCTGCTCCCCCATCCCTCCAACCAGGCAGGAATCCGCAGGATGAAGCTCCAACACGCACTCTCAATTCCCCAGGCTGCGCGCGCATTCGCCGCCGGCCTGCTCCTCGCCCTTGTCGGTCCCTCGACCTCGCTGCTCCACGCGGCCACGGTCCAGAGCAACGACCCCATCGATCAAGTCGGACGGCTCGCGGTCAACTTCGATGAGCTCAGGGACTGGAACCCAACGTGGGTTTTCACCGACGCGATGAAAATCGCGCGGCCCTGGCTGTCCCAGATTCCCGGTAGCCTCGCGCCCTGGAATACGGGTGCCCCGATCAACGCCGACCCGAACGGCTGGCCGATCCTGAACTTCGGCCAGTCTGCTGCAACTCTGCTGTTCCACGAGGTCCAGGCCGACTACCCGGGCGGCGTCTACAACGTGTTTTGGGACGGGGTCGGCACCATGGAGTACGACCATGACGCGAGCCTGCTTCAGCACGTAGGCCCCGGTCACGACCAGATCTTCGTTTCGCCCTCGGACCTGGGGATGATCATCAAGATCTCGACCAGCGACGCGAACAACCATGTGCGCAACGTGCGCGTGATCCTTCCTGGTTTCGAATCGACCTACACGACTCAGACCTTCCACCCGGAGTTCCTGGCGGCGCTCGAACCGTTTGGTGCCCTGCGCTACATGCAGTGGCAGAACACGAACTTCCCGGTTCTCCAGCACTGGTGGGAACGCCCCACGAAGGACACCTGGACGCAGTCCCTCGATATCGGCATGGCGGCCGAGTACATGGTTGAACTGGCCAACTTGACGGGCAAGTCGCCCTGGTTCTGTATGCCGCATACGGCGACCGACGACTTCATTCGCGAGTTCGGTCGCTTCGTGGCCCAGAACCTCAATCCTCAGATTCCTGCGTTCGTGGAGTTTTCCAACGAGGTCTGGAACAACACCTTCCCGGCGTTCCACTACGCGGCTTCGAACGGACTGGCCCTGGGGCTCGGCGCAGGCGCTCCGCCTGATTCCGTTCAGTTCCATGCGGCCTGGAAGTTCTACGCAGAACGTTCGGTCCGAGCCTTCGACCTGTGGACCCAAGAGTTCCAGGCCGTGCCTGGCCCGCCCGTGGGTGAGCGGCTCGTCCGTGTGCTCGCCGGGCAGCACGCGAACCCTTATGTGGGCGAGACGATCCTCGACCACAATCAGGCCTACACCCAAGCCGACGCGTTCGCGGTGGCGCCCTACATGGGCTTCTCCTTCGGGCTCGACGCCAACGTGTATACGAGCCTCAACAAGCCGAACAGCCAAATTCTCGCTGAGCTGACCGACGAGCTTTACAACACCCTTGTGCCGGTCATGGCGCAGAACGTTCAGGTCGCCAATTCCCGGGGACTCGACCTCATCGCCTACGAGGGTGGACAGCACCTGGTCGGGGTCGGCGGCAGCGCCCAGTCCAACCAGCAGCTGACCGACAAGTTCGTCTCGGTCAACCGAGACCCGGGCATGTACAGCCTCTACATGCAGTTCCTCGCCGCCTGGGAGGCGTCGGGAGCCGAGTTCATGACTCCGTATTCGTTCTGCGGCCGCTACACCGAATTCGGCTCGTGGGGACACCTCGAGTACTTGAACCAGCCGCTCTCCGAGGCGCACAAGCACCGCGCGCTGGTCGATTGGGCTGGCGGAGGCGGAACGCCACCCCCGCCGCCGGTCAACCCTGAGGTGTTCTACTACGGCGCCGCCTGCCAGAACCTCTGGATGGGTCATTACGGCGAGCCTCGCATCGGCGAGTCGTTGTTCGTCACGGTGGGCAATGTTCCGCCCTACGGCACGGCCACGCTGCAAGTCTCCTTCACGAACCAGAGTTTCGGCGGCGTCCCGCTGCCCCTCAATCTCTCAGGCCTGGGGCTGCCCGGCTGTTCGTTGCTGGTCGGTGCGGGCCTTCCGCTTACGACCCAGGCGGACGGGAGCGGCTCTCTCAACCAGGAACTGCAGATTCCCGACGATCCGGCGCTGGCCGGAGCTGTGTTCTACGTCCAATGGAGCGTCAACCTTCCCAGTTTCGGTTCGCTCGGCATCGGGCTTTCCAACGCCCTGGCGATCACGATCGGATCCTGACGATGGACTCGCCCCCCCTGGCGAAACTCCAAGGGGGGGCTGGAAGGCCTTCTGGCAAGCCGGCGCGCCCGCCTCTGTGAGGGGAGTGCAGTGTCCGGCTCGAGAATGTCGCTCGATTCCTCGGCACCAGGCGTGACTCGGGTTCCCTGAGTCCGCAGACTTTTTGCGACAAATCTCCTTCCGGCCGCGCTTCCCCTGCGCTGATCCCCAGCGCCCGGCCAACACCCATTCCCTTAGGATGATGACTCGGAGAGATCGACTGCGGCGCCCCGCCGCGGGGACAATCGCCTTCGCGCAACTCGCACTGGTCGTGAGTTCGCCCTTCCTGGCGCTCCCGCTGGCCGCCCAGACCACCGACCCCATCGAGAAGGTCGGCCGCCTCGCCATCAACTTCGACGAGCTGAAGGACTGGAACCCAACTTGGGTCTTCACCGACGCGATGAAGATCGCGCGCCCTTGGCTTCCCCAGGTTCCCGGCACGCTCGCCCCTTGGAACACCGGAGCTCCGATTACGCAGGACGCCAATGGATGGCCGATCCTGGACTGGGGCCAGTCCGCCGCCACGCTGCTGTGTCGCGAGATCGGCGGCGTGTACCCCGGCGGCGTCTACAACGTCCACTATGAGGGCTACGGCTCCATGGAGTACGCCCTCGACGCGCAGCTCATCACGAACGTCGCCGTGGGCCACGACTTGATCTACGTCTCCCCGTCCGACACGGGGATGCTGATCAAGATTGCCCACAGCGACCCGAACAACCACGTTCGGAACGTCCAGGTGGTCTTGCCGGGCATGGAGCCGATCTACCAGACTCAGACGTTCCACCCGGAATTCCTGGCCGCGATCGAACCGTTCGGTGCCCTGCGTTTCATGCAGTGGCAGAACACGAACTTCTCCACGCTCACCCACTGGTGGGAGCGCCCCACCGCGGACTTTTGGACCCAGGCCGGCGATTTCGGCGTCTCGGTCGAGTACATGGTCGAACTGGCCAACGTCACGGGCAAGGCGCCCTGGTTCTGCATCCCCTACCTGGCCACTGACGACTTCGTTCGCGAGTTCGGTCGCTACGTGGCTCAGAATTTGAACCCCGAGATCCCGGCCTACATCGAGTACTCGAACGAGGTCTGGAACAACACGTTCCCGGCATTCAACCACGCCTCCTGGAACGGTCTTACCCAGGGCCTTGGCGTCGGTACTCCGGGCGGAGCCGAGCAGTTCTTCGCCGCCTGGAAGTGGTATTCGGAACGTTCGGTCCGGGTGTTCGACCTGTGGACCCAGGAATTCCAGGCCATCCCCGGCCCGCCGGTCGATCAGCGGCTGGTTCGCGTCATGGCCGCCCAGCACGCCAACCCCTCGGTAGGCGAGACGATCCTGGACCACAATCAGGCCTTCGCAAAAACCGATGTTCTGGCGGTCGCTCCCTACATGGGCTTCTCGTTTGGAGTCACGGAGAACGCGCAGCAGAGCATCAACAAGTCCAACGACCAGATCATCACGGAGCTTGAGAACGAGCTGAACTGGAACCTGTTCCCCAAGATGGTTCAGAACGTGCAGGTCGCCCAGTCCCGCGGACTCGACCTGATCGCCTACGAGGGTGGACAGCACTTGGTCGGAGTCGGTTCGGCCCAAACAAACGCCGCCCTGACCGCCAAGTTCATCTCGGTGAACCGCGACCCGCGCATGTATGACCTGTACACGCAGTTCCTGCAGAGGTGGGACGAGTCGGGCGCGGATTTCATGACCCCCTACTCGTTCATCGGGCGATTCACAGAGTTCGGCAGCTGGGGCCACAAGGAGTACCTGAACCAGCCCCTGTCCGAAACGCACAAGCACCGCGCGCTGGTCCACTGGGCCGAGGGCGGATCCCAAGGACCGCCGCCGGTGGCGACACCCGCCGTGAACTACTACGGCCCCGGCTGCCAAAGCCTGTTCATGGGGCATTTCGGCGAGCCGAAGCCTGGCGCTTACATGCAGTTCTCGGTGTCGAACGCACCTCCGCTCGCAGCCGCCTCCCTGATGGTCTCGAATACGAATGTCGAGTTCACAGGTGTCCCGCTGCCGATCGACCTTACGGGTCTTGGGCAGATCGGCTGCCAGATGCTGGTCGGTCAGCCGATCTTGCTGCCGACCACAATCGGCAGCTCGGGATACCAAGACTATGGCCTCGTTCTTCCGAACAACCCGGCGCTGATCGGAAGCCACCTGTACTTCCAGTGGGTTGTCGACATCCCCTCGTTTGGATTCATGGGCATCGGGCTCTCGAACGCGGTCGACGTCACGATCGGCCTCTAGGGAAAACCCTCCCCCTTCCGCGCAGGCGCGCTGCGAACCCCTCGGGGTTCGCAGCGCGCCTGCTTTCGTTCGGTCCCAAAGCCTCCCGGCGATGGACGCCAGGCAGGAGGGGTTTCGGAGGCCAGGGGCATCCTGATGGACCACAGACCTCGCGCGAGCCCAGGAAATCCCTCGCATCTTTGTCCCAGCCCCCAGCTCCACCGGAGAGCTTTCACAGACAGGATCAAATTGCCCTCAAGCGGCGAACGGCGTCCGACCGAACGGTCAGGGAAGCCCTTTTCTCGCTCGCCTTGTCCAAGAGACGCGAGGAACCGGCTTCGACTAGGAAACCATCGAGGAGAGCTGGAGATGAAGGTCACCATTCAATCGGGAGCCGCCGGCTTCTTTGCTGCTGCTGTCGTGTTCGCCCTGTTTCGTCCCGTGGATCAAAACGGGGGCGTTCAGGCGGCCGGCAAAGAGTCCGCTGCGGACGAAGCCATTTCCAACGCGGAGGCGATTGGAATCAACCTGGACTTCGTCGTCGACTGGAATCCGTCCTGGATCTTCAAGGACGTATTCCGGACCTCGCGGACTTGGCTTAGCCAGCAGCCGTACACGATGGAAACCTGGAACGGGGATTGGGCTATCGAAACCAGCACCTATGGCTGGCCGTTGCTACAACCCGGCCAAGCCGCAGCCACGCTGATGATGCGGGAGATCGAGGGGCACTACCCGGCGGGAACCTACACCTGCCTCTACCAGGGCACCGGCTCCGTCGAATTCGCCATGGACGCGAAAGTGATCGAGTCCGAGCCCGGCCGCATACTGATCGACGTGACCCCTTCTGATTCGGGCATCTTCTTCAAGATCAACGAGTCCGATCTCGACGACCCGATCCGCAACGTGCGCGTGATCATGCCGGGCTTTGAGGAGACCTACCTCAGCCAGCCGTTCCACCCGACTTTCCTTGAGCGCCTCGAGCCGTTTGGGATCTTGCGCTACATGAATTGGCAGCGCATCAACGAGACCTGGATCTCGAACTGGTGGGAGCGCAACTTGCCTCGCTCAGCGACCATGGCCACCGATCAAGGTATCGCCTACGAGTACATCCTGATGCTCTCGCGAGAGACCAACACGGACCCGTGGGTTTGCATCCCCCACCTCGCCACGGACGAATTCGTCATCTCGATGGCAAAGCGATTCCAACGCGGCGTCAGCGAGGACCGGACGATCTACGTGGAATTTTCGAACGAGGTCTGGAACTCCATTTTCCCCCAGGCGCACTACGCCGAAGCCCAGGGCCTAGCCGAGGGGCTGTCCAGTGAGCCGTTCCAGGCTCGCCTGCACTGGTACTCAAAGCGTGCGACGCACCTGCTCAACCTGTTCAAGGACACAGTGGAAGCCGGCTCGAACCACCCGACGGTGGTTCGCGTCATGGGTGCCCAGTACGGCAACCCTTGGACCAGCGAAGTCGTTCTTGGGTTCGAAAATGCCCACGAAAAAATCGACGCCCTGGCCATCGCCCCTTACTTCGGCATCGACCTTGGAGCGCCGAGCAACCTCTGGGACACGATCGGAATGACCAAGGAGCAGGTGATCGCCGCCTGCCGCGATGAAATCCTGGGCGAGCAGAAAGAGCTCGTCAACACTCACGCCGACATTGCCGAAGAGTTCGGAGTCAAGATGATCGCCTACGAAGGCGGCCAACACCTGGTCGGCTACTCCGGAGCGGAGAACGTGACCGACTTGAACGACCTGTTGATCGAAGTCAACCGCGACCCTGCGATGTACGGCCTGTACATGGACATGCTGAATGTCTGGCGCGGACGTACCGACACCCCGTTCGTGTCCTACTCCCACTGCCGCGAGCCTACGCTCTGGGGCTCCTGGGGCGCTCTTGAGTACCAGGACCAACCGCTCTGGGAAGCTCACAAATTCCGCGCGCTCGCGGATTTCAACGTGCAAAACTGACGCATCGATCCACGCGACGCATCCGAGCGGGCTCGGCTTCGAAAGGAGCCGAGCCCGCTCGGCATAGGTCGTCAATTCGGAGTCACTCCGCTTGGCAACAAGAGCGCGGTAAACGCACCCGCACACAGGGACAAGTCGGCGAGCGCCGGAAGCAGCTCGGATTCTCCGCGAACTCGGGCGAGGACCGCCAGCCCCGCCGCGCCGAGCCCGATCCCGCACCAAATGGCTCCACCAGGAAGGCCGCCCCAAACCCACACGGCGGCCGCACAAACCGCGAGCACCCAGCTCGTCGAAACCAGGGCCTGCCGGCTGAAGACCGCGCGCTGAGCCAAGGAAGCTTCCCCCCGCTTTTGGTCGAGCTCGACTTCAAAGCTCGCCACCAGCCAACAGTCCACAGCAAACAGGACAGCCAGTCCGAGCAGCGCCGGCCGGGCACTCTCCAGGTTCTCAAGGCCGAAAACGAACGCCGCAAGGGCTAAGAGCCCACCCACGACGAGCTCGCGGGGAAGCAGCGCGCGCCCCGTGGTTGGGTAGCGATGGGCGAGAACGGTGTGCAGGACTGCGAGGGCAGCGATGCCCGACCCCAGCACGAGTCGATCGGTTGGCAGCCAGCGGACGCCTGCTGCCAGGGTCGCTGGCAAAGCAAGAACCAGTAGCGTTACGAGCCGCTTGCGGTGCCGAACGGCGAATCGGTGCCGATGGGTCAACGCCAGCTCGGGCCCGAGGCGAATCCCATCGACCAGTCGATCGACGCAGTAGCCCATCCACACACCACTGAACAACAGAGCCAGCGCAAGCGGGCCGGGCTGGAAGCCAAACCCACGCGCGAGCGCGGCGCTCCAAAGCACGACGACGCACGGCGCATCCAGGCAAGCCGCATTCCACAACGCAAGGGCTCGGGTCAGCCAGCTGCCCCCGGACAAGCGCGCGGCGGGCGTCCCCGCCAGGGCTCCGGTGATCGGCATAGGAGCAGCGGTTAGCCCCGCGGGGGCGAATCTGAGTTCGACGCCGAACCGAGCTCGAGCGGAAGGTGGTTGCGCAGCTCGTAGCGCTTCGGATCGAATCGCGAGCCCTCACCGGTCCAATGCAGCGCGCCCTGGTGAAGCCGCGAACGGCCCAGCGCCAGGTCCTCCCGGTACAACTCGAGCGCAAAGTGAATCACCGGAAAGGCGAGCTCGTCCATGGGCAAGGCCTCGGGTTCAAACAGCGCGACCTCCAAGCTCTCCTCGCCCACCCCAAACGCGGGGGCGCCACCGCCGGGCTCACGCAACCGCGCCCGATACAGCACGTAGATCTGACCGATGTGAAGCAGCTCAAACATCGCGTGCGGCTCGCCCACATCGACTTGGGCCAGGGCCTCCTCGCGGGTCTCGCGCTCGGCCCCTTCCCGAAGGCCTTCGCCCAACTCAAGAAACCCCGCCGGCAAAGTCCAGCGCCCGCGCGCTGGCTCGATCGCGCGCCGGCACATCAGCAGCCGTGAGCCACTCTCGACCAGACAGCCCACCACCGCCCGTGGGTTGAAATAGTGGATCTCGCCACAGCCACCACACACCGAGCGCTCGCGATCGTCTCCTTCGGGAACCTCAAGGGAAACCGGATGCGCGCAGGTCGGGCAGAAGTTCATGGGGATGGACAGGAGCGCGCGGGACGAAGGCCTCGCGGCCCTCCCTGAAAAGCCCCTCCGGAGAACCTCCCCCAGAGGGATCTTCCCCCGGAGGCGGGGAACCGTCGAGAGGCGGCATTGTAGGCAGCCGGGGACGGGACTAGGTTGCCAGCAACGATGTCCGCCGCGAATCCCCAATCGACGAACGAGCGCTGCACTCTGTGGATCGTCGGCTGCGGCGACCTGGGCTCGGCGGTCGGGCACCTCGCCCTGGCCGCCGGCTGGGACGTTTTCGCTACCCGGCGCCAGGCCGACCGGATTCCGGACGGATTCCGCCGGTGGCCGGCCGACGTGAGCTCCAAGGAACCGGACGGGCTGACCGCGCCCGGGCGCTGCGACGCACTGCTGTACAGCGTCGCGGCCTCCGAGCGATCGAACGAGGGCTACGCCGCCGCCTACCGGGACGGGCTCGGGAACACTGTTGCCGCCCTCGCCCGCGGCGGCCTCTGCCCAGACCGCGCGCTGTTCGTATCGTCCACATCGGTCTGGAAGGGCGAGGGCGGCACCTGGATCGACGAGCTGACCCCGGCGCGCCCGGGCGACGGCCCCTCTGCCCGAATCCTGGAGGCAGAGCAACTTCTAGCGCGTTCCTTCCCGCCCGCCGTGCATACGACCTCGGCGCGGCTCGGAGGAATCTACGGCCCGGGCCGCACCGCCTTGGTTCGCGAGGCCGCAAGGTCCCGATCGAGCCAGCCGGATCCGGAACTCCCCGATCCCTATACCAACCGGATCCATCGAGACGACGCCGCGCGGGCCCTGTGGTATTTGCTAAACCACCCGGAACCGCCCGAGCTGGTCGCTGTCGTCGATGATCACCCAAGCCTGCGCTCGGTGGTGCTGGACTACATCAGCGAGCAGCTGGGGCCGCACCTCACCGCACAACTGGAATCCGGCTCGAAGGACCTCGCCCCAGCCAACAAAACTCGCCCACGCGCGAACCGCCGCATCTCCAATCGCCTGCTGCGCTCGACCGGCTTCGACCTGCGTTATCCCAGCTACCGAGAAGGCTACGCGTCGCTGCTCGGCAGTGCAAAAGCTGTCGAAGCCGCACTAGCATTGCCCAACCAGCTCGGGCACGGAGGAGCCAACCAGCGATGAGCTCCCAAGCCCCGGCCGTGCGCTTGTGCAGCGTCACCAAGTCCTTCCTCGAAGGCAGCCGCCTGCATCGCGTGCTGGACGGCATCGACTTTGAGATTCGAACCGGTGAGACTGTCGCGCTGCTCGGCTCAAGCGGCTCGGGAAAGTCGACGCTGCTCGACCTGGTCGGCGGGCTCGAATCTCCCGATTCAGGAACGGTCTCCGTCCACGGCACCGACCTCGGCCAATTGTCAGAACGGGATCGCACGCTGCTGCGCAGGCGCCGCATCGGGTTCGTCTTCCAGGCTTTTCACCTGATCCCAACCCTCACCGTTCTCGAAAACGTGCTGCTCGGACCCGACCTCGACGGGCGCCCTTCGAGCGACATCGAGCAGCGCGCCCGCGAGTTGATCGACGGCCTAGGACTCGGGGATCGCGAGCCCAGCTTCCCCGATCGCCTGTCGGGAGGCGAGCGCCAGCGCGTTGCGCTCGCTCGCGCGCTCGTCCATCGGCCGGACTTGATCCTGGCCGATGAACCTACCGGCAACCTGGACGGCGAATCCGCCGACCGAGTGCTGGACGCTCTATTCGACCTCACCCGTGAGCAGAACAGCACGCTGCTGCTCGTCACCCACTCCGAAGCCGTCGCAGCGCGCTGCTCGCGGCTCGTCCGCATGGAAGCCCTCAAGGAAGCGGGCCAGTGAGCCGTCTCGTCCGCCGCGCGGGCGTGCGCTTTGCTCTGCGCAAGCCGCTGTCCGCCGCGGTGCCGGTGCTTGGCGTGGCTCTTGGCGTGGCCGTTGTGCTGGGCGTCGACTTGGCCGGTGCCGGCGCTTTGGACGCGATGACCGAAGCCCGCCAAACCCTGTCCGGCGCCGCCACTCACCAAATCCAAGCGCCCAGCCGCCCCCTGCGCACAGAGGCCTTCGCCCGCACCCTCGAAATCGTGGGCCACGGCAACGCTGCGCCGGTCGTCGAGCGTGCCGTCTTGGTGCCCGACCCGCGCCAGTCCGAGCTCGATCCCGGCTCCACCTCAGACGAGGTTTTCACGCTGCTCGGCATCGACCCGTTCAGCGAGGCCCGCTTTCGCGACTTCCTCGACGACAAGACACGCTCGGACGGCTTCGCCGCGTTCCTTACCGAACCTGGCGCCGCCCTGATCTCACGGGGTACCGCGGATCGTCTGGGGCTTGAACTCTCCTCGCGGTTTGCTCTCCACGTCGGCGGCCGCATCGGCGAGCTCAACGTGACCGGGATCCTCGAAGCTCCCAGAGGATCCACGTCGAGCCGACTGGATAGCCTGTTGATCACCGATCTTGCGACAGCGCACGAGGTCACAGGTCCGCCCCACGGATTCGATCGCATCGACCTGCGGCTCGATGCCGAACGCGCAGAAGAACAACTGGTCGCTTTGGCCGAGGCGCTGCCCGAAGACGCGCAGGTGGACACCGCCGCGAGCAACGCCCGTTCCCTAGAAAACCTGACGCGTAGCTTCCGCGAAAACCTGCGCGCTCTAAGTCTGCTATCGCTGTTCGTCGGTGCGTTCCTTGTCTACAGCACACTGGCCTTTTGGGTCACCCAGCGCCGGGAGTCGATCGCGCTTCTGCGGCTGGTCGGGGCCTCGTCCGAGCAAGTTCTGCGCTCTGTCCTTGCCCAGGCACTCCTGCTCGGTTCGCTCGGCACCGCGCTCGGACTCGGCCTCGGGCTCCTGCTTTCCGGCGGGCTGACCGCGCTGGTCACCCGCACAATCGGCGACCTGTACACGGCTGTTCGCGTCACCGCGCTCGAGTCCCCGGTCCGCTCGTTCGTGACCGCCACGGGCCTCGGTCTGGGCACCACGGTGCTCGCCTCGCTGGGGCCCGCCCTCGAAGCCGCTCGCTTGCCGGCCCGCCGCGCGCTGGGCGCCTCCTTCGAGCTGGATCGCTCACAGGACCGCGCCGGTTTGCGCCGCTTCAGCGCTTTGACCCTGCTTGTTCTGGGAGCCATCGCCCTGCCCTTTGCCGCGCACTCCAGCCTGTTCGGCTACCTGGGTCTGTTCGGATGGCTCTCCGCCGCGTGCCTCGCCAGCCCGGACGTTTTTGGATTTTGCCTGGACCGACTTGCGCCCGTGGCCAAGCGCATCGCGGGGAGCTTCGGCGGCCTGGCCGTGCGCGGTGCCCGCGCCGCGCTTCCGCGCACGTGGGTTGCCACCTCGGCCCTGCTCGCGGCGCTCGCGGCCACCACCGCCATCGCGATCGTCATCGCGAGCTTCCGCTCTTCGGTCGCTACCTGGATCGGGCACACGCTCGTCGCCGACCTCTACATCTCCGCACCCTCCGCCGTTCGCGCGCGCTCCGAACCCACGGGCATCGACCCCGAAATCGTGCGCCGCGTTGCGAACCTCCCCGAAGTCGAGGGGTTGCACCTGGTGCGCCGCGTCAACTCGGGAAGCCCCCTGGGCGAGATTGAGCTCGCTGCGGTCGACCTGCCCGAGGGCTCCGGCTCCCCCTACCGCGTTTTGTCCGGCGACTTCGAGGGATCCGACGAGCGCTGGCGGACCGGCCAAGCCATCTTGATTTCTGAGCCCCTCGCTACGCGGCTTGACCTCGAACCCGAAGACCTCCTGCAACTTGCCACTCCCACGGGTCCTCTCGAGCTTCCGATCGCCGGCGTCTTTCGCGACTACGCCACCGAACGCGGCTACGCGGTCCTCGACCACGAGTTGTACGTCGGCCGCTACCGCGACGGATCGGTCTCCTCGATCGCCGTAGAACTCACGCCTAGCACGAACGAAACCGAAGCCCTTGACCGCGTGCGCAGTGTCATCCCCCGCGGCCAACTGCTCCAGGTGTCCTCCAATCGCGCCCTGCGCGAGAACACTCTGCGTGTGTTCGACCGCACATTTGAGATCACCGGGGTCCTGCGCCTGCTCACGCTGATCGTCGCCGGCGTCGGCATCTTTAGCGCTCTGTTCGGACTCGCCCTCGATCGCGATCGCGAGCTCGGCGTCCTGCGCGCGGTCGGGGCCACGCCTGGCCAGGTGTTCGCCCTCGTCACGGGCTGGAGCTGCTCCCTCGGCCTGATGGCCGGGGTGTTCTCTGTGCCGCTTGGGGTCGTCCTGGCGCATGTGCTCGCGCGCTACGTCAACCGCCCCGCCTTCGGCTGGTCCTTGGACGGACTCACGCTCTCCGTCCCGCTCGCCGCCGGCACCGTCTTGCTAGCCGTCGTCCTCTCCGCCGCCGCCGCCTTTCTGCCCGCCTGGCGCTGCGCCCGGCGCTCCCCCGCCCGCGCCCTGCGCGAGGAGTGATCCCGATGAAGCAGGCCACCCCACTCCCGCTCCTTCTCGTATTCGCGGCCTGCGGCCCCTCGGGCCCCGAAGCCGACCAAGGCGTCACCCGGCTGCTCTCCACGCTCCAGGGCACAGCCCTAGGCTTCGAGCAAGCCGGCCGGTCCACTTCCCTCGAGTTCCCCAAGGACCATGCCTCGCACCCGGGCTTCCGCACCGAGTGGTGGTACTTCACCGGCAACCTCACCGGATCGAACCGGGCTCCCGGGGACTTCGGCTTCCAGCTCACCTTCTTCCGCAACGGCCTGACCCCCAACCCACCGAAGCGAAGCTCCGAACTCGCGAGCTCGGAGGCCTGGATGGCGCACTTCGCCCTCACCGACTTCGCCCAGCGAACCACCCTGCACGCCGAACGCTTCGCCCGCGGCGCTCCGGGCTTCGCCGGGCCGCTTTCCAAGGAACAGCCAGCAAGCTTGGCCGTCGGCAACTGGCAGATCCTTGGCCTTAGCGGACTCGGTCCCGAACGCAGGCCCACCTTCCGCCTCATCGCCGAGGAGCCCGGTTTCGGCCTCGAGTTGCTGCTCACTTCCACCAAGGCCCTGGTCCCCCAGGGCGATCGCGGCTACAGCCGCAAGGGCAGCGGCGAATTCCAAGCCAGCCACTACGTCTCCGCCACCCGGCTCGCCGCCACCGGGACCGTCCGCATCGGCGAACAGCACCATCCCGTCGAAGGCAGCGCCTGGCTCGACCGCGAATGGACCAGCTCCCTGCTTGGTCCCGAACAAGTCGGTTGGGACTGGTTCGCGATTCAGCTCGAAGACGGCACCGATTTGATGGCCTATCGCATGCGGCTCCGAAACGGCGACGACGACCCGACCGCCCACGGCTCCCTCACCGACCCCAGTGGAAGCTCCCGGACCCTGGCTGCCACCGACTACCAGCTCACCGACGTGGCCTTTTGGGAGAGTCCGGAAAGCCGAATCACCTACCCCGCTGGATGGACTCTTACCCTCCCGACCGAAGGCCTCGAGCTGACCCTGGAAGTTCCCGTTTCAAACTGTGAAATCGGCGACTCCTACCGCTATTGGGAAGGCCCAATCCAAGTCCATGGCACTCGCTCCGGCCTGCCCGTCCGCGGTGTCGGATACGCCGAACTGGTCGGCTACGGCGGCGAAACGACACTTTCCAGCCCTTGACTCTCAGGCGTGGCACCTCGGAGGATGCAGTCACCGGGATTGGCCAGTCCGTACCGCGCGGCCGGCCCGCCCTCTGAACCCGGACGAGGAGCCCCGCAATCCCGCTAATGCGCGAACGCGTCTCGGGGAGGCTCTCGCGAGTATCTTGGGAGCCATGCACCCCAAGTCCTTCTCGCCGAACGCCCTCGCCCTTTTGTTGATGATCGCGGGTCCTGCCGCTGCGCAGGACCGGATCACCGGACACGCCTTTGCGACAAGGTCCGAGGTGATGGCGACCGAAGCGATGGTGGCGACCAGTCAGCCACTGGCGACCCAGGCTGGCCTTCAAGTGATGCGGGCCGGGGGGAACGCGATCGATGCGGCGATCGCAGCCAACGCAGTGCTAACGGTTGTGGAGCCCACCGGGTGTGGAATTGGAGGCGATCTGTTTGCGATCGTCTGGTCCGCTGAGGAAGAAACCCTGGTGGGGTTGAACGGAAGCGGGCGCTCTCCACGGGATTTGACGCCGGCGATTTTTGCCGAGCTAGGCGTGACGAAGATTCCGCCGCGGGGCGTGCTACCGATTTCGGTGCCGGGCTGTGTGGACGGGTGGTTCTCGCTGCACGAGAGGCTTGGCAAACTGCCGATGGAACAGGTGTTGGCTCCCGCGATCCACTATGCCCGCGAGGGGTTTCCGGTGACCGAGCTGATCGCGGCCTATTGGCAGGGTGGAGTTCGCGTCCTGAAGGACCAGCCGGGCTTTCTTGAGGCTTTTACAAAAGACGGCCTCGCCCCGAAGGCCGGTGAGGTATTTGCGCGGCCCGATCTGGCGAACACGCTTGAAAAGTTGGCCCGCGGAGGACGCGACGCGTTCTACACCGGCGAGATTGCGGAGACGATGGTGTCGTTCGTGCGCGAGCACGGTGGATACCTGTCCCTCGAGGATCTAAGCGAGCATCGGTCCGAGTGGGTCGATCCGGTTTCGACCGACTACCGCGGCGTAGAGCTTTGGGAATTGCCACCCAACGGTCAGGGGATTGCAGCGCTGCAGATCTTGAACATCTTGGAAGGCTATGACTTGGCGAATACCGGATTCGGAAGCGCCGATCACATCCATTGGTTCACCGAGGGCAAGAAGCTGGCCTTCGAAGACCGCGCCAAGTTCTATGCGGACCCCGATTTTGCGAAGGCGCCGGTTGCCGCGCTCGTTTCCAAGGAGTACGCGGCCGAGCGGCGAGCGCTCATCCAAGACGGCAGGGCCGCACAGCGCCTACCCGCCGGGAATCCCGCTCTCGAACAGGGCGATACCATTTATCTCGCGACCGGCGACGCGGAAGGCAACCTGGTCAGCTTGATCCAGAGCAACTATCGGGGCATGGGTTCGGGGATCACGCCCAAGGGCCTGGGCTTCGTGTTCCAAGATCGAGGCGAGCTGTTCGATTTAGAACAGGGTCGCGCCAACTCCTACGCGCCGAACAAGCGGCCTTTCCATACGATCATCCCGGCCTTTCTGACGAAGAACGGCCTGCCTTGGATCGCGTTCGGCGTCATGGGTGGTGCAACGCAGCCCCAGGCCCATGCCCAGGTGGTTTGCAACCTTGTGGATTTTGGCATGGGGCTACAGGAGGCCGGCGACGCACCGCGTATTTTGCATTCTGGCTCGTCTCAACCCACCGGTGAACGCATGACAGACGGTGGCGAGCTGACGCTCGAGTCCGGGTTGGCCGAGTGGGAGGTGATTCGCGAGCTGCTGAAGCGCGGGCACCGGGTTGCCTGGGCGAGCGGTCCCTACGGCGGCTATCAGGCTGTGATGCGCGATCCGGAGACCGGCGTGCTCTTCGGAGCCAGTGAATCGCGCAAGGACGGCCAAGCAGCCGGCTACTGAGAGTGAGCTAATCCGGCCGGCCTAGCACGCGCGCTTCGAACAGATCGGGGCGCGCGTCAAAGCCGTAGGGGTCGAAGGCGAGCCGTGCTTGCACCAGACGATTTGGGTCGAGGTCAGCGTAGAGCATGGCTTCGCGCCCAAGGACCGGACCATGCAGCAACTCGCCCCTTGGAGAAGCGATTGCGGAACCGCCGGGCAGCAGCACGTCGTCTTCGCGAAGCCACCCCGCGCGGCCCGGTAGGTCCGCAGGGATGTCGGATCGACGCAGGAACGGCGCAGCGGCAAGAGCGTAAGCCACGCCGTCGCGGGCGAGCCAGGTCGAAAGCTCGGGTCTTGCACGAGCGCCGGGTCCTTCGAGTGCGAGCCACACGTCAACACCCCGGCACGCAAGCGCGGCCCGCAACACAGGCGAGCGCGCTTCCTGCCCGATCACGACCCCGAATCGAAGCCCCCCCACCTCAAAGGGCTCCAGCCCGCGCGCGTCGCCAGGATTGAGCAGGGTGCGCTCGCTTGGGCAAAGGATGGTTCGTCGTCGCCAACAAGGCGCGTCGCCTTCAGCCGGCAGAACCACCGCAGCCGAGTAGAGCCGTCCGCCGGCGCCAGCCCCCTCCCGCTCCAGAGCTCCGACGACGGCGTGGATGGAATGCTCGCGGGCCAACTTTGCCAGCTCGCCTAGCTCCGGGGAATCGCTTGGGTCGCCAAAAGCAGTCCACGCGCTCCCAGCGAACCGAACTCGCAATTGGTCGTGGGTGGCCCGTTGCAAGGCGGAGTTCCGGACCAACTCGGGCCCGGGCAAGGACCCGGGGACCTGCGCCTCTGCAAAGAGAACCAGCTTGGCCCCTTCCCCCGCGGCTTCCACGAGACAGCCTGCCACCCGCGCCGCACTCGCCGCCCGATCCCCGAGGATCGGAGCCACCTGAGCCACAGCCACTCGAATCGAGCCGACAAGCGGAGGCGACAGTTGAGCACTCATTGGCCGGAGAGCCCCGGAATGAAGCCAGGCCCAAGCTCAAGCCCGGCAATTCCCAAAGCGCCGATCGACCACGAGAGCACAGCGATCCCCAGCTCGGCCACAGCCAGGCGACGCTTCAAGTTCCACATCAATCCGATCGCCATCAGGTGCACCACGACCAACGGAATCGTCGTCGCGATCGACATCCCTGCCAACAAGCGAGCCATCTCACCGTCCTGGCCCTCCAGCGACAAGCTGCCCTGCCCGAGGGTCAAGCCGATCACCCGAAACAGGGCCAGCACCGCGCACGCGACCCCGATACCCGCTTGGAACGCGCCGTTGATCCGCAACACAAAGAACGACCCACCGGGGAGCGCACGCGCGTGCCGCCGATAGACGAGAAAGCTCCAACCGCCGCCCGCGAGGGCGGCGAAGACGAACAGCGCCTGCATCGCCGACAAGGCTAACGCTCAAGGGCCGGCGGCCCACCCGGATTCGGCCAGAGCTCCTCGCCGGCTCTACGGGATCGTGATGGACACGCCCTCTGAGCTCGCCAGCAGGTCGCCGCTTGTCGACCCGTCCAAGGTGAAGGCTTGGCCGAAGGCCGTGACGCCGATCGGCACAATCGCCTTCAATGGGATCGACAGGCTGCGGCAACCCTTCGAATCGAGCGCGCCCGCCACGGTGAGGATGGGTATTCCGGTGATGTTCGCTACCAGCAGACCGGGCAGCGCAAGCCCTCCCACAACAGAGGAGACGGTCAGCAACGGAACGCCGGGTCCTCCCGGGTCGCAAGGTACAACGTATTGCCCGCGAACGGGACACGGAGCACATCCAGGCCCAGCGACGCACCGGTGGAGTTGGCAAGCCCCAGGATCAAGGCGGCACCCAGTCCAGGGCCGGCGGAGCGGGGCGGAATCATGATTGTTGCTGGAGCAGCAAGAGCGGGAAGTTCGAAGACATGAGCCTGGCCTCCCGAGGATTCCGCGTGCCAGCTCTAGGGAGCCACCGGGAACAACAGAACAAACTGAATTGGGGCTCAGCTCCCTTTGGCGAAGCGGCGACGGCGCGCTACGGGATTTCCTCGAAAACGAGGTTGTCTACGATCGTCGCCTGTTCGACGCTGGATCGGATCAGAATGCGAGCGATTGGAGTGGACGACCAGGCGCCGAGGAACACGGCGGAGCGATTCTGCTCGTTCAGGGAATTTGAAGGATGCAAGAAGGACTGCACGCCGGCGACCAGGTTGCCCTCCACGTCAAAGCCGGCCATCACGATCTGCGCTCCTTCGTCGACGCCATAGTCGGCGTCGGCCACGCTGATCCCCACATAGGATCGCGGCACGTCGAAGGTGAACTCCGACTCGCTGTTGCTAAAGACGACACAGGTCGAATCGATCGGCGCTCGCAGGTTTCCCGAGACCGCCGTGGAGGCGATGTTGAATCCCTCAGCTTCTATCCCGTACTGGGCCAGCTCGGAGGAGGTGAAGCTAGTCACCTTGGAAAGCGGACGCGGGAACATCAGGAAAGAGTGGATCGGGATCCCGATGGCAAAGGCCGAGCCCGCAACGAGGGAAACACCCAGGGCGGAGAACAGCGAACGGCGAAGAGTCATGGGCGGATGGGGAACGGTGGAAAATACGGTCAACAAAAACTCCTCCGAGCACAGCGCCGCATGCAGGTCAGCCTGGCTGCCCAATTCGAAAAGGCTGAACGAGCCGAGGAACTAGGCCTCTGGGTCCCACCGGAAGCGCTTCCAATCGACTCGCCCCGAGGGTCCAAATTCAACGGATTCCCGCTCCAACAGCTCGCGCTGCTTGGAAGCCCCTTCCCCGAGGCCCGGACTCGGCCGGCCGGCGGCGGACATGACGCGCCACCAGGGCAACCCCCGAGCGCCCGAGTGAAGGGCCAGCACGCGCCCCACCAGTCGTGCGCGTCCCTCCAACCCGGCCTCGCTGGCGACCTGGCCGTAGGTCGCGACCGAGCCGGGGGGAATGTCGTCCACGGTGGCCAAGATGCGTTCGGTGCGCGCATCGGGCTCGGGGGCTCGGCGCACAGCCTCCGGCCGGGCTCGGCTCCTCGTCCGCTTCGCTCTCAATCGGACTTCTGCGAGCCGCCAAATCGCCATTTCGCGCCCGCGTGCGTCCCGCTCCGGCGGATCCGGGAGCGACCGGGCTCGACCGCCCGCTAGATCGCGCGCCACAAGCACCAGCACCAGGGCATCCAACGCGTCATCCGCCGCGAGGGCCGAGCGCGGGTGTTTCTCGCGCAGGGCTTGCACCAAACGCGCGAGTCGTTCCGCGGGCATTCGAAAAGCGGCGGACAGGAGCGCAAGCCGGCGCTCTTGGCCGAGCGGCGTGCGCTTGGGTTCGAGCAACGGTTCTCCGCGCAGGTCTCGGAACGCTAGCTCGGGGTGCACCTCGTGCATCCGTGTGCCCCGCGGCAAGCCGGCCTCCAAGCACCGGTCCACTTCGGCGATCTTTGGAATCAAGTGAAAGCTCTGCCGGGTGAGTCCGCAGCCGCGCCAGGCTTTGGGATCTTTGGCGCGCAGCATCGAACGCGTCGGCGGCGAGAACACGCACACCGCGCGGCGCCCGAGTTCCGCGCGGGCTAGCGAGTCTGCCGTGCGGGCGGTGACCCGTCGTCCTCCGAGCAAGCCCATCGGCATGTCGATCGCCAGCGTGGCCGGCCCGGGGCTGAACAATTCCTGTAGCTCGCTGACCAACCCCAGCCGCGGCGCGCCACGCGTGGAGAGCTCGGCGAAGACCCAGCCTCCGCGAGCGCCATCGACACCAAGATACCGCGCCTTCAAACGCTCGCGTCCAGCCATTCCATCAACGCCACCAGCAAGCGCAGCGACGCGCCGCTCGGCACAAAACCATCGGGCGGTGGCAGGCTCGGCACGAGCCCGAATGGGGCGCCGTAGGCCTCTGAAGTCGAACGCAGCACCGCCAGGAAGTGCGCGTCGATCCAGTCGGGATCCAAACCGAGCTCGGCCCGGCGGCACAGGGCCAAGCCTTCGAGCAAGTTCGCCGGCGGCCCGGGTACGTCTCCGACCTCCAGCTTGAGTTTGGGATCGAAGCGATGATGACTGACATCGACCCACGCCCCAATCGGGTTCTGTTCACCGCGTAGGTGGGCGCGGGCCGCTAGGTGCAAGAGCTCGCTGATTCGCCCGGCGTGCTCGGGCCGCACTCGCGCTAGGTCGCTCAACACACGCCAACCGCGGACTTGGTCCGCCGCCACGAACCCCCCGTGTCGCAAGGTCTGCTCCCAGATCGGATCGAAATGCTCCAGCGCCGTCTCGGCCAGCCGCGACCACAGCGGTTCCTCCGGGAAGGCCTGCGCCATGCGTACGGACCGCGCGCCGATGTGTCCGAACTCGTCGTCGAAGGCGGGGTCGATCGCGTCCCAGGAACCGGCCCACAGATGCAAGTACTCGTAGGTCGACAGCGCCCGACGCGCGGCGCTTGCAAATCGCTCGTCGCCGGTCAGCGCCGACAACACGACCAATTCCGCAGGCACGTCCAGCCGGCGCAGGCCCGCCAACTTTGCACTCGCCCGCGCGGTACCTGGAATAAAGCTGCCGGCCACCTCGCCACTCGCAAGCTGCCCGAATTCGAGCACCGTCTCTCCCATCTGCATCGCAGCGGCCAAGGCCTCGCCCCGCACTCCCTCAGGTCCTCGCTCAGCAACCTCCAACAGGAACCGAAACGTCCGCGCGATCTCCACGTCCTTGCCGTCGTAGCCCTCGTCGGTCGCCCCATCGAAGTAGCGCGGCAAGTGAGTTTCCGGGTGCAACCCATACCGAATCAAGTCGCGGGTGTGCTCCTCAAGCAACTCGACGTAGCGCGTCTCCAAGTGCTCGTGCCCGATCAACAGCGCCTCGAAGAGAACGTGCGTGCAACCCGGCGCGCGGTTTTGGGACAGTTCGCCGGTCCGCACATCAAAGCCGCGTGTACAGAATGCCGTCTCCAGCGGACCCTCCCGATCGAGCCCGCGGTCCATCCACAGGTCGAGGATCTCCTCGGCGCGGGCCACGATCTCCGCGCGACGCGCGGCGGGATCGGGCAACGGCAATTCGATCCGAACATCCAAGTCGTCCACCTGGCCGCCCGCCTCGCCGCCTAAGACAACCAGCACGAACCGCGGCGCGGGAATCGCTTGCCCCTCACCGAACAAATCCGCGAGCGACAGCTCGAAGCTCTGCCACTCCCCGGCCGCGCCCCCCACCGCGATCGGGTTCGATCGAACTCCGCGGTTGCCTTCAATTCCCACAACGACGCCTCCGCGGGCGCGCCCCACAACGCGCAGGGTGTCGAGCGTAGGCGTCACGGCGAAAAACGGCTGGGTCAGCGAGGCGCTTGGCGTTAGCTCAAGAACGTGCCCCTCCTCGCCCTCTTCCACGAGCCGCACTCCACCGTCCCTGGCGTACCAAAACGGAATCCCGGTCCCGAGTCTTGCCGCCGCTTCGGGGAATTCGGGCAATTCAAAGTCACCCCCATCCAGGACCGAGACCTCAAGCAGCCCGGAGTCCGAAGCGCGATCCGGGGCACCGCCCGGGGCACCGCCCGGGGCAGCCAGCTGGAGCGCGGCGAGCAGAAATGAATGAGGAAGCATCAAGCGGCGCAAAGGGAAGCTGGCGGAGGCCGGCCAAGGGCCCCTACCGCGCCCTCCTATTTCACCATAGGCGCCTCTCGCAACCGCTCCAAGCCTCCCTGGATTTGGCCCCCCGCAATAGACTGGGGGGATGATCTACACCCTTGCCGGTTTGCTCGCTTGCCTTTGCTCTCCACAAGAAACCCCGCTTGACGACCTGGTCGAAGGCCCCATCACCGCCGGATGGGCCTCCCAACTGGATTTCGAAACCGCGTCCGACGACGAATTTCTTGCAACGGTCGTCCAAGACGGTTGGGTCTTTGCCACCGGGCTCTCTCGCCCTCCGGCATTTTCTTCGCGATTGGTCGTCGCTGGGAAGCCCGTCGGGGCGGCCTCGTTCGCCTGGACCATGGAGGCCCCGGAGGCCTCGAGGGGGCTGGACCTGGTTGCGAACGACCAAACAGTCATCACCTCCTCTCCCGACGGGATCCTGATCGGATTCGATCGAGACACTGGGCAGAAATCCTGGTCCTTCCAGGAGTCCATCGATTCCCTCGGTTCTAACCCCGTGAATACGGCCATCAGACAAGTGCTGCTCGACCCGACCCACCAGGTGGTCTACGGGTTGCTTGATGTGAACTTTGCTGATGTAGCCGCGCTGCCCCTCCCGCCGCCTAGCGATTGGCTGCTGGCAGTAGAGGCCGACTCTGGGACCCTCCTGTGGAAGCAGGAAATCCCCGAGATCAACCAAGTCCAGCGAATGGCGATCTCCCCGGACGGAACTCAAATCGCCGTCGTTGGGGTAGCGGCCGAAAGCGGCTTCAGCGGTGGTCGCCAAGTGGCAACCGTGCTGCTTTCGTCCGATCAAGGCACTCTGCTGTGGTCTTCGTTCGAGTTCCCGGCCCTTCCGGTCCAGAACCCAAACGGGACCGCGCGAGACGTCGCCTTTTCACCGGACGGCGACCGACTTGTCGTGGTCGGCGATTGGGGGCGAAATGCGGCGCAAGCGCACGCAGCCTCGGACGGCGCACGCCTGTGGAGCTACCTGAGCGATGGATCCGTCGGGCTGATTCATGTGGATATAGGACCGTCTGGACTCGCGGCAATTAGCGGCCTTCGTAACTCGAACGCGTTCATGCTTGCTCTGGATTCCTCGAGCGGTTTGCCTCTGTGGGAATCCAGTTCCTCGCCGGCAAGCTATTCCGTTGGAGTCGTCCTCGATGAATCCCGGCAGGCCGTACACGCCGGGTTCCGAGGAGTTTCCTCGCTTGGAACTCCTCCGTGGATCGTTCAATCCAGGGATTCGATCACCGGGAGTGAAGTTTGGACCGATACCCAATTATCCGGCCCATTAGTCGGCTCTTCCGACCGTCTCTCAGACATCACGTTGGCCCCCTCAGTGGGGAACGTGGTGGTCGCCGGGACCTTCTCCCCCGAAGATGAACTGAATCAAGCCGTGATCCTCGAGCACCAAGTTGATACAGGCAGCCTTCTCGCGGACGTGCGCTACGACTCCTTGAGCCCCGGCCAACAAAGCGTATCGGGCTCGGCCATCGACGTTTCGTCATTGCAGGTCTTCACGGCCGGCGACTTTGGATCGGAAGGATCGTCCTCTCAGTCTTCAACCAGTGGGGCCTGGGTCGCGGCCCATCGGTCGACCACGGGAGAGCTCCTGTGGACCACAACCCTGGAGGAACTCACCGCTGTCGACTCCGATGGCACGCTGGAATTCGACGCAGAGAGTCGCCGGCTGTTTCTTGCCGGACGAACCACCGTGGCCGCGCTCGACGCCGATTCGGGGCAGGTCCTGTGGGAGTCGGAATTGGGGCTGTTTGCGCCAGGCCAGACCGTCTCCAGCCTCGCCTTCGCAACCGGGCCTGGAATCGTGCTCGCCGCGCTGGCCGGTCCCTCGGTCACCACGAGCCTGCTCGCCTTGGATTCCGAAACCGGCCAGGTCCTGTGGTCCGCATCGGAGTTCGGCCTCGTGGACGACCCCCTGTCCCGAGTCGAATCCAACCCCGCGGGGACCTTGACCTACTGGTCCGGGACCGTCCCAGTCGGTCCGAACCAAACCGAGGACGCGTTCATCAACTGCTACGAGACGGAATCGGGTCAGGTCGTTTGGTCACGATTGTTCGATCACGACGGCCAGAGCCCCCCGTGGGACATGGATTGCGCAGATGGCCTGGTCATCAGCTCCGACGGGGCCGACCTATTCCTTTACGGACAACTGGTCGAGGAGCAGGAAGGCCCTCCCACACCGTTCATGGCTCGCATCAACGCAGGGACCGGGGAGCTCGTCTGGCAAACCGTGAGCGAGGTCCCAGGGGCCAAGGATGCGGAAGCCCTGCTGCCCGCCTTGGCGCCGGACGGCGCGACGGTCTTCGGTTTGGCCAGCCTCAGGGAACCTAACGACCCCCTGTCGATCTTCGCCCCCGTGTCGATCTTCGTTCAGGCTTTCGATACCTCAACCGGGCAGGAGCGCTGGAACCGCGAACTGGACAACGGTGGATCGGATCCGCGAAGCGGACGGGACCTTCGGGTCTCGGCCGACGGATCCACCGTGCTTCTCGCCGCCGCAAGCGAAACGAGTAGCTCCGGTCTGGCCCCGGCTTTGACCCAGGCTTTTGTCGCCGGGCTTTCCGCCCAAGGCGGTGAACTGTTCTGGTCGGCATTGCAGTCGACTTCGAGCGGGAGTGTGAACCAGGCTCGGGGGATCGAGCTCTCGGCGGATGGACGCAGAATTTTTGTGGCCAGTCAGGTCGATGAAAATCCCGGCAACCGGGACCTGCTGCTCGCGGAATGGGAGCTGCCGACCTGGGTCGGCAATCAGGAAGGTGTGTCGGTAAGCGCTGGTGGCTCCCAATCGCTCTTCGCCTCCGGCGGTACGGAAGCCGCGGGCGACCTCGCACTGGTGCTTGGCAGCTTGTCGGGCATCGACCCTGGCGTTCCCTTGGCGCCCGGCGTCGTCCTGCCGCTTGTGCCCGACAGTTACACGACCTTCACGCTGGCCGTGCCCAACCAGCCTCCGCTACTCGGCGGCCTCGGCGTGCTCGACGCACAGGGCTCCACCCAGGTGGAGTTTGCCCTGGGCGCCGGCAGCAATCCCGCCTGGATCGGGATGGTCGCTCACCACGCGTGGATTCGAATCGACGCCACCGGGGAAATTGCCTTCGCGAGCCCCCCCGTGAGCGTCGAATTTTTGCCTTAACCCAAGAGCGCTTTCCCGATCCGCTTGGGCGGCGTTCCTAGCGGACGGGTGAGCTTTCCTTTGCTTTGTGAACCACGGCTCGAAGCCGATCGGCCAGACGTTGCTCGAGGCCCGGGAGCGTGAGCAGCTCCTCGATCCCGGCCACATCCTCCAAGCCGGCATATTGCTCGAGGAGCTGGACGCCTTGATCGGGCAAGCGACCACCCTGCCGAGCGCGCACGAGGAGGAGAGCGGCCTGGGACACCAGGGAGGCGTCGTTCTCGGAGACGCCCTGCAGCAGACCCCAAGCCGCGCGCCCGTTCAAATCCGTGGAATTTGGATCGACAAGGACCTCGATCAAGCGCTCGACGCTGGCCCGCGACTTATTGGCCTGCGGACTGAGCGCGAAGTAAACCGCGTCGTAGCCTCCCGATTGCGACGGAAGTCGAGAGAGCTCGATCACCGCAGCCTCCAGCTCGGGTGAAAAGCGCCCGCCCCACAGGACGCGCAGAATCTCACGGCGATCTCCGGAAGAGGCCGCTTCGAGTCGCTCCAAGAACACCTCGCCGACTTCGCCGGTGAAGTCCAGCTCGGCGGCAAAGGCCAGGTCCCGAACGGCGCTCGCTCGCACGTCCGGGTGCGGATCACGGGCGAGCGCAATAAACAACGGCAGATCCGCGGGGTCGACCCCGACCACGCGCAGGGCAGTGGGAGCCAGCGCGCGCACCAGCGGGTCCTCCGAGCCCATCAGCTCAAGGATGCGATCGCGGTGTGGCTCGCGCTCGAAACGCACTTCGTACAACTGGCTAAAACCGGCCAAACCCGTCGCTTGCTCGGCGGCCTCGTCGCTCGCTATCCGGCGCGCCATCTTCGCGATCGCATCGATCCGCGCCGGCTCATCGGTGATCTGCCGTGCCGCTTCCACTTCCGACTGGATCTGTTTGCTCGCCGCGATCCAGCGTTCCTGGAACGCGTTGCGGTCGAACGACGCTTCGACCGGATCCCGTTCGCGGCCTTCCAGGTTCCACTGATTGAAGTGACGTGTGTCCGCAAGCGGAACCAGGGCCAACTCCTCGGGCAGCAGCTCCCCGAAGGGCTCCCCGGAGACGAGCGTCGCCAGGCGCTCCGTGTTGATTTGGATCATCTGGCTGCGAAACGGCATCACCAGTTGGACGCCGCCGGGCTGTCGCACGATTCCCTCGAACTCGGCGAACGACTCGCCTTGCTTCTGAAGCGCTGCACCCTCTCCGACCAACGAGTTCTGCTCGAGCGCCGGGTTTCCGATCGCGAGGGCGTCCCCTTCTGCATCGGGCGTCGTGCCGCACACCACGGCCACTGGCGACCCGATGAACACGTTGCCGCGCACGGTCGGCTGACTCCCGGAGATTGCCGCCATAGACTCCCGTTGATCGCTCAGGAACACGTTGTTCGAAACGGTGTCGCGGTTCGCAAACCAGGTCGACATCCCGCTCATTTCGTTGCGCCAGAACAAGTTTCCGTCGACCTGGGCAGCCGTCTGCCCGGACGCGTAGATGCCGCTGCGCGCGTTCCCGTAGATCACATTGCCGGCGATGCGCGGCGAGACGTTGTCGTAGCGGATGCCGTACCAGGCTGATCCGGAGATCTCGCAGTTGGTCACGGTGGCCTCATCGATTCTGATCGTCACACAGCGGTGGTAGCAGGAGCGCAGCACGCTGTTTGAAAGGCGAGCCGAACGCGCGTCGGATCCAATCTTCACGCCGGTCCCGTGGACCGCGGCGACCAACGAGCCTTCCAACTCGAGGGCCGCTCCGCCTTCGACCGCGAGGCCGGTTCCAGCCGGGCCCACGAGCGCGCAGTCTTGGACGCGCAAGTCGGCACGCTCCACCTGCACCAGGGTCACGCCCCGGATCTGATTGGGATCCCCCGCTGGAAGCCCCGCGCCGATTCGCAACCCGATCAGCTCGACCCGCCCTTCGGTCTCGATGCGAATCGTGGGAACCGGCAGCTCACCCTCCGGCGGCGGCTCCGTCGTGAGCGTCGTGGAATCCCAGCCCGCGCCCACCAGGGTGACCGGTCGGTCGAGGACCAGCGCTCCTTTGAATTCTCCGGCTGTCAGCTCGATCCGAGCTCCGGGTTCAGCGGCCGAAATTTGGTCCTGGAGGGACGCTTGGGCGTCCAGGGACGCGACCTGCACGGGCGCGGCGGAGTGACAGTCCGCGGTTGCCAGCGGAGCCAAGAGCAGCAAGATCGGAACGTACATGATCGGCGGGTCGGGGCCTGGATCGGATTCGGCGAAGACGGAGCGCCGCGAACGAGCAAAACGCGGCAATCTGAAGGGATGATACGCCCTCGGCTCCCCGGTGGACGATCCGCAAGGTTTGTCTCCCTGTTGATCCTCGTTCCCCCGGCGCTCGCTGCGGCCGGGTCGTTCGCAGTGCTCCAAGAGGAGGTTTCCGGGCAGCTCTCCACCCGGGTCGAGCTGGCCTGTCCCGGCCCGCCCCGGGATCTCGCGATCACCGATCTGGACGGCGACGGCCGAGCCGATCTGCTAGCGCTCGTGGACGAGCCCGGGCTGTGCACCATCTGGCGAGGGCTCGGGCCGCGGCTCGCCGACCGCGCCGAGCCCACCGGTCTGCGGCTGCCCGACTACTCGCTCGGCCCAGCCGTGCTCGGCTCGGGCGCCCTGGCCTTCGCCGACCGCGGTGAATTCGCCTGGCTGCGCGTGAAGGTCAGCTTCGACGAGAACGGCCGAGCTGTCGCCGAACGCGAGCGCATCGAATTGAACAGCGCGCCACGCGTCTTGCTTGCGCTACCGAACTCAACCAGCGACGCGTTGCTCATCGCCACCGAGCAGCCAGCGGTCGAGTTATGGGAGAACGGCGAGCTGAGCGGGAGCGCTTTGCTTGGCGACGCGTTGCCGACCGCCCTCGCGCACTTGCCCGACACGAACTGGATTGCGGTCGGGTGTCAAGCCGGGCCCAGTCTGCGAATGCTGGCCTTCGACGATGCGGGGCAACTCGCCGAATTCGCGGCCATCGACCTGGACGGCATTCCCCGTGCGATTCACGCCCAAGACCTGGACCGCGACGGCGACCTCGAGCTGATCGCAGTCGGCGGCGACCGTTCCGCCTGGGTGTTCGGCTTCGAGGAAGCGCGCGGTACTCGGGTGCTCGCGGACGCTAACTTGGAGAGCGCCCTGATCTGGCGCACCGGTGCCATCCCGATCGACTTGACCTCGGGGGACACGGATGGCGACGGAAACCCCGAGCTCATCGCGGCGCACTATCTTGACCAACAGCTCGGCGTCCTGTCGGAGTTCGATCGCGACGGACCGAGTCGAGTCGTCGGCCTCTACGGCGGGCCATCACCCTGGTCGGTGGCCAGCGGCGACCTCGATGGCAATGGGCACAACGACCTGGCGATCAGCAATCCCGGCGCCGCGGCCGTTTCGGTGTATTTCGGTGACGACGCTGGGCTGCGCAAGCCGGTCGACGTGGCGGCTACGCCCGCGCCGCACTCCATGGACGTTGGCGACCTGGACGGCGACGGCCGGCCCGAAGTCGTGCTGCTGAGCGCGATCAATCCCGAGGTGTGTTGGCTCTCGAGCGTGGACGGGACCTACGCGCGGCGCGGTTCGTTGCGCGTGAACGAAGGCTCCGATGCCCTGCGCCTGGTCGACGCCGATCGCGATGGCGCGCTCGACCTCGCCTACCTGTGGACCGGCCCATCCGGCGGCGGCTTGGTGATTCGATTCGGCGACGGGCGCGGCGGGTTCGGGGAACGCGAGCCGCTCGAGCTGGCGATTCCCGGCGTGCCTTTCGATCTCGAGGTCGCCGACGTTGATCGCGATGGCGCGGACGAGCTGCTGATCACCGAGTCAGGCGGCGGAAGGCTGCTCGTCGTAGAGACGGGCAACGCGCAAAACGGTGCGCCGGCGTTGCGCATCAGCTCTAGCTACCAGGCGGGAGCCGGCGCCGGAGCCTTGATCGCCGTGCGCGGGTCAGACGGACAATTTGCCGGTGTCGCCATAGCCCGGGCCGATCAAGAGGGCCGCTTCGGCGCCGTGCTGCTGGCTCCGACCGGCGGAGCCTCCTGGAACGAGCTTGGCTTTCTGACGACGCCGCGTCCTCCCGAGGACTTCGCGAGCGCCGATTTCGACGGGGACGGGCGGGACGATCTGGCGATCCTGATGCAAGGCCCCCACGACAACGCGCCGGGCAGCGTCCTGGTCGCGCTGGCTCCCTCGGAGGGCGAGCAGGGGTTTCGCCTGCAACCCGAGCGCTCGACCGGCCCCAAGCCCTTTCATCTGGCCGGCGGCGATGTGGACGGGGACGGCTGCGCCGAGCTGTTCGCAAGCTCCCAGTACGCCAATCGCGTCACCACCTTCCGGGGGCAGCCCTCGCGCACCGGAGCGCTCCTTCCGAGTTACGACCTGGGGGCTCACCGGGGCTGCATGAACCTGGCTGTGGCCGACCTGGACGGGGATGGGGACCTGGACCTTCTGGTGGGCAACAACCATTCCGGGGACGTGAGCCTAATTTTGTCCTACTGAAGGTCGACCTCTGCGGGGGCCTAGCTCCTGCGCCCTCCGTGATGAACTGCGGCTGAGGGGGGTCCTCCCGTTTAGACTCGGGAGCCGCGAGAAGCCTCTCCGCCCCTCCCCATGCCCACTCCCGATCGCAGCCGCGCCGTCTCCCTCGAAGCCGCCCTCGATTTGATCGAGCGCACGGCCTTCCCCGACACGAGCGCCAGCGAACCGAGCCGCAAACTCGGCCTGGAGCCCGAGCGGTTCGTGATCCGCGTCGGTCCAGACGGCCTGCCCGCAGGTCGGCTGCCTCTGTTTGGCGAAGGCGGC
Source organism: uncultured Planctomycetaceae bacterium (assembly GCA_964619265.1). Classification (GTDB taxonomy): domain Bacteria; phylum Planctomycetota; class UBA1135; order UBA1135; genus CAZUCE01. Next base: position 88,231 of record CAZUCE010000006.1, on the reverse strand, counting down.
GTGATCGAGACCCTCGACGCCAACCAGCCGCGCTCCAAGGTCATGCGCCCGCGCGACCCCCAGCGCGTGCCCCCGTTCGTCGAACTCGACAACGGAGGCAGCCTGACCTTCGAGCCCGGCGCGCAGATCGAGCACTCAACAGCCGTCCATACGACGGCGAACGAAGCTCTGGCCGACGTGCGCACCGTGGTGTGCGAGTTGGCCACGCTGTTCCGCGAGCGATCCGTTGCTTTGCTATCGGTTGGCCTCGATCCATTCGACGAACCCGAGAGTGTTCCCCAGCAGCTCGAGCACGGCCGCTATCACGCGATGGCCGCCTACCTCGCCAAGATCGGTCCGTCGGGCGCGGCGATGATGCGCGGATCCACAAGTCTGCAGGTCAACGTCGACCTCGGCTCGGGGCAAACCCGCGAAGATCGCTATCGGCTCGCCAATCTGCTTTCTCCTTCGCTGGTGGCGAGCTTTTCGACGAGCCCTGAGCGCCCCGGAACCGAGCGCTTCCACTGCCGCCGCGCACGGGTGTGGCAGACCCTCGATCCCTCGCGCACCGGCTTCCCGGAGTCCTTTTCGGATCCACAAGCGCCGACCGCCAGCAGGGCCTACGCAGGGGCCATGCTCGACGCCGACGTCCTGTTGTTCCTCGGAAGCGACCCCAAGGGCGCCGACGCCGCGATCGGAACGCCGGGCTTCCGCTTCCGCGACTGGCTGCGCGACGGGCATCCCGAGCACGGCTTCCCCACCACGGACGACCTCGCCTACCACCTGACGACCGTGTTCCCCGAGGTGCGCGCGCGGGGCTTTCTCGAGCTGCGTGCGATCGACGGCTTGCCGGACTGCTGGCGCGCCGGCGCGGTGGCGTTCGTCGCAGGCTTGCTCTACGACGACCGAGCCATGGGGCTCGCTCTCGAACTCCTCGAGCCCTGGCGTCAGGACCTCCAGGCCCGCTGGTGGAGCTCCGCCGAACGCGGCTTCGAAGACCCCGAGCTGGCCGAAGTCACCCAGAAGCTCTGGAGCGTCGCGCTGGACGGCGCCGAGCGCCTGGGCGAGGACTACCTGGCCCGGGAAGAGCTCGACCAGGCGATCGCCTACCGCGAGCGATTCCCCGAGCGGCGCCGGGCACCGGCCGACGAGCTCCGCGAGACCCTGGCCCGCTGCCGCGGCGAGGGTTTGCTGTTCGCCTCTGACCCGGCCCAAGAGTGCGGTTCGAGCGCCTCCTTGACCGGACCGGCCGGGCGCGCCTAGCAGCCCTCCGGAGTTCACCTCTGCCCTTCTCGGGCGCTGCCCTAGAATGGGGCTGTGCAGTCGCAACCGGTCCGCAGCAGCCGCCTCGAGCAGCGTATTCTCGTCCTCCTGCGAGCGGGAGCCCGGGAGCTAGACCAGCGGTTGCCGAATGGACTGAAGTCGGTCGAACGGAGCGGCGTAGGCTTCATCCTCTTGGACTACGCGCGAACGCACCCCGTGCAGCTCGGGCCGGTTCGACTCGGCCCCCCCACCGACCGCCTGTCTTGGAAGCTCCCGGTCGCCGGGCACCAAGACGGCCAGCTCGTGCGCGGATTGTGGGTCGCACGGCGCTGGTCCTCCGCCAGTCGTCTGTCGCGCTTCACCGAGTATCAGTTGAGCCGTCAACTCCACCGCGGGCTGGCGCGCGGCGCGAGCCTCGGCCTGGCTCCCGAACCGAGTCTGCCGGCCGCTTTTCTCCGTCGTGAGGAAGGCCTGCACACCGAACTCGAGATCCGCTCGAGGTCTGCGACCTCGCCAGCACGCACGGCTTACCTGCGAATCGAAACCTACGGCGAACTGTCCGGCTCGGTGTTCGCGAACATCCGCGCCGCCGAGGAAGAGCTGCAGTCCTGGGGCCCGACCTGGATCGGCCCATCGCCTACCGCCGAGAGTGACACGACCGCTTTTGCGACCGGCCCGTTCGCGCTTCAACCGCTGGTCGTTCACGCGCTCCAAACAGCCAGCCTCCCCGAGCTGTTGCCCGGGATCGAATCCGCGGTCGAACTCGACAGCGCCTTCCGCGTCGTACAACGCCGCATGCAGCCCACGACCAGGGCTCTCGAAGGCTGGCGCGAACTCCCCAAGGGATCCCTTCCGCTGCCGCCCGAAGGCGCCTACTCGCTCAGCTAGTCGCTGAAACGCGCCGTGCGAAGCGCATCGCTGCCAAGCCGGCGAGCACCAAAGCTCCGCCCACAACCTGCTGGCCGCTCGGCCGCTCGTGCAAGGCGAACCACGCGATGCCCATCGCGACCAAAGGAACCAGGTTTGTGAAGATCGAAGTGCGAGCAGGACCAATGCGCACAAGGCTTCGGTTCCACAAGGAGTACGCCAAGCCGGTCGAGAGCGCGCCCGAGTAGATCACCGCCGCAAAGCCGCCTGCCGAAAGGGAGAAGGTCTCCGCCAATCGGCCGTCTGGAATGCGAACGAGGGCGAGCACCCAATGGCCGGGAAGCGAGATCGCCGTGGCCAGGAACGCGAGCCGCGTGGCACTCATTCGAGCCAGCACCGGACGCGAGAGAACGGCACAAAGAGCCCAAGCCCACATCGCCGCGAGCAACAGGGCATTGCCGAACAGCGAATCCTCACGGGCTGCGAGCTCGCCGCCCGCCTTGGACGCAGAGACCAGACAGGTCCCAAGGAAGGCGACCCCGAGCCCCAACCAGGCCCTGCGCGGAAGCCGCTCCAGCCCGAGCCACACTGCGAACAGCGCGGTCCACAGCGGCCCGCTCGCGACCAAGAAGCCGGTGTGCGTAGCACTTGTGTTGGCGATGCCGAGCACGAAGAGCACCTGGTACACGAGGCTGGTCGCCAGACCCAGGGGAACCACCACGCGCCAGGGCGTCGCCGGAGCCGGGGCCCCACGCCGCTCGTAGCGATCCGCCGCCCACAGAACGAGCGCGCTCGCCGTCAATCGCAACGCGTTGAACACGAACGGCTCGATGGACCCGAGCGCGCCCTTCATCACGGCCACGTTCACTCCCCAGATCAGCGCCACCGTCAGCGGCGCCAACCAGCTCGGTCCTCGTCCCGGTTCATCCTCGTGCGGCTTCAAGCCCGGAGTATTGCGAACCGCGGGGTCCCCTGCCTTCCAAGAAGCGGAGGAATCCGCTCGGTTTTTGACTGGGGAGCTAGAGCTCAGCGATCTGCAGGACGCTGAGCGCAGCGCCCTTGCGGAGCTGGTCGCACGCGGGCCACAGGGCGAATCGATCCGAATCCGAACCCGGGGTCGCCGCAAAAGGTAATACGGTGCCAGAGCCAAATGCACCGCTGAGACCGGTAATCGGTAATACGGTGCCAGGACCAAGTGCACCGCTGAGGCAGCCGCGGCAAAGCCGCGGCCCGGCAGCGAAGCTGCCGGTGCCTCAGCGGTGCACTTGGTCCTGGCACCGTATTACCGATTACCGGTCTCAGCGGTGCATTTGGCTCTGGCACCGTATTACCGGGTTAGCGCGCGAACAAGCGTGTGGGATCGGCGAATGCCTTGAACTCCAGTGCGTTCCCGCAGCCATCCTCCACGAACATCGTGGCCTGCTCTCCGGGCTGGCCTTCGAACCGGATGCGGGGCTCCAGCCGAAAAGTCACTCCGGCTGCTTCCAGCTCGTCCGCCAGGGTCCTCCAGCGTTCCATCGAGAGAACCAGCCCGAAATGCCGGGTCGGTACCTGGTCCCCGTCGACCGTGTTCGTCGCCGGCCCCGGCTCGTCCGACTCCACGAGGTGCGTGGTGATTTGGTGACCTCCGAAGTCGAAGTCGATCCAGCCCTTTGACCGTCGCCCCACCGGGCAGCCGAGCAAGGTTCCGTAGAACCGCTCGGCGGCCAGGAGGCAATTCACCGGAACCGCCAAATGAAACGGCGCGGAGGGCAAGCCTCCCCCACGCCGTGAATCAGGCACCGACTTGAGCCGCGATCTTGCGCAGCTCCTCGGAAACCATGTCGCCAACCTCGTTGGTCGGGTGATCCTTGGTGGAGGCACCCTTCAAACGTCCCGACTGAATCAGGTCGATGATCGCCTGCTCAACGGCCTGACCAGCCTGCTTCTCACCCAGGTACTCGAGCATCATGGACCCGGCCAGGATCGAAGCGATCGGCGAAGCCTGGTTCTTGCCGGCGTACTTTGGAGCTGAACCGTGGATCGGCTCGAACAGCGAAACCTGTCCCGGGTGCAGGTTGCCGCTGGCCGCCATCCCCATGCCACCCTGCAGCGCTGCCCCCAGGTCGGTGATGATGTCGCCGAACAGGTTGGTGGTGACGACGACATCAAACCACTCGGGATGGCGCACCATCCACATGCAGGCTGCGTCGACGTAGGCATGCTCGGTCGAGATCTGCGGATACTCAGCAGCCACTTGGGCGAACACCCGGGTCCAAATATCCTGGGCGCGCACCGCGTTGGCCTTGTCGACCAAGGTGACCTTCTTCTTCTCGCGAACAGTAGCCTGCTCGAAGGCGTAGCGGATCGCCCGCTCGCAGCCCTCGCGGGTGTACACCATCGTTTGGGTCGAGACTTCCATGGGCAGGTCCTTGTGCGCGAAGCCGTGCATACCGGAGTAGGCGCCCTCGGTGTTCTCGCGGATCACCAGCATGTCGATCTCTTCAGGCCCTTTGCCCTTCAGCGGGCACAAGCGCTCGTCGTAGAGCTTGATGGGGCGCAGGTTGATGTACAGGTCCAACTCGAACCGCAGCTTTGCGATCACGCCGTACTCAATCATGCCGACCGGAGCACGCGGATCGCCGATGGCGCCCAGGTAGATCGCATGGCTGTCTTTGACCTCCTGGAACATCGACTCGGGGAACACTTCGCCTTTGTCGAGGTAGTAATCCGTACCAATCGGCAGGGAGTTCGTGCGCAGCTTGAAGCCGAAGAGCTCCTCGGCGACACCCAAGACTTTGAACGCCTCGGCGGTCACTTCCGGGCCGATGCCGTCTCCGGCGATCTGGGCGATGTCGTACTGCTTCATGAAAAACGCTGCGGAAGGAAGAAGGCGGCTGGCCGTGAACGGCGCCGCCTCGGAATTCGAGGCCCGCAGGCCCCAGGGACGTGAGTAAAAGGGAGTAGGCGAGCTCTGAGAAGGGACTAGCCCGCTTGCTCGAACATACCCGGAACGTAGGCGCTGATGTGGCCCGTCACAGCGCTGGCGGCGACCGTCAGGGGTGAGGCCAAGTAGAGCTGCCCCGGACCGCTCCGGCCGCGGAAGTTTCGATTGATGGCGCTGACCGTCACCTGCTCAGCATCGCCGCTGACGCCAGGTCCGCAACCAATACAGGCACCGCAACCGGGCTGGATCACCTCGACCCCGGCCTTCTCAAAGATCTCCAGGTAGCCGCGGCCGGACGCATAGTCACGGACCCCTTCGCTACCGAACTGGATGAACATCTTGACGCCGCTGGCAATCCCGCGCCCGTTGGCGACCGCTTCGCCTAAGACGCGAGCGTAGAAGTCGAGATCTTGCTCCTTGCCCGCGGTGCACGAACCGCCATAGGCGATGTCGATTGCGGTCTCGGGTAGATCGGCGATGTCCTCGCCACAAGTCGGATCGTGGGGCTTGGCTACCATCGGGCAAATCTTCGAGAGATCGATGGTGTGAACGCCGCCGTCGTAGTGCGCGCCCGGGTCGGGAGCCACGAAGGTCTTGGCGATTTCTTCGGCGGAGGCCGCGCGGCGTCCAGCCAACCAATGTGCGGCCAACTCGTCGCCTTCGCACACGCCGCTCTTCGCCGTGCACTCGGTGGCCATGTTGCACAAGGTCGCGCGCTCGTCCATTTCCAGCGTGGCGAGCCCGGGACCGCCGAACTCCATCACGCGGTCGAGGGTGTCCTCGGCCGTCGCGTGGTGCTCGAGGATGTACAGCATCACGTCTTTCGCCGTGCACGAAGGGTCCAGCTTCCCCACCAGCTCAAACCGGATCGATTCGGGCATTTCCACAAAGGTGTAGCCGGAGTGGATCAGTGCGGCGTACTCGGTCGCTCCGACCCCGTAGGTCAGCGCGTTGTTGCCGCCCCCCATACAGGTGTGCGAGTCCGTGGCCTGGATAAAATCTCCGGGATCGACGAAGTGTTCGCGAGCAACCTGGTGACAGATGCCCGGCGAAACGCCGTCGCGGGCCGAATAGTCGCGGACACCGGTGTGTTTTTGGAAGTCGAGTTGCAGATCGCGGAGGAGCTGAATCTCCTTTGCAAACGGCGCCATGCGCGGCACGCCGTCGGCGTAAAGCAGGTGATCCTCAAAAACCGCAAACTTGGCTGGGTTCGGAAGCCCGTAGTCCTTGCCGTGCTCAAGCTCCAGGAAGTGATGAACCTGCGCCGTCGTGAATTCGTGGCTGTAACCGCCGTCGACTTTGACGAGGCAGGCATCTCCGGGTTGGACGTACGCTTCCCCGGTCGAGCCTTCAGGACGCACCAAGTGCGAAGCCACGATCTTTTCGGCCATGGTCAACGGCCGCTTCGGCGTCTCGAGCGAGGGGACCTCAAGCTTGCCGGCCTGATGGGCTTTTGCGAAGGCGAACAGGCCGCCGTTTTCCAGGATCGTGCGGGTGACCGGATCGTAGCCACCGGTGATCTCCTCCAGCGGGATCTCCTCGCCGGCCTCAAGGCGCCGCAGCACCCCGTGATCCGAGAGCAACTGCCCCAGGTTCAGATTGTTGCGTTCATGGATTGGAGCGAACGAGCTGGCGATGACCAAATCGACTCCGCTCCATTTTTCGCACTGAACCGCGGTCTCGCGGCTCGAGCCGGTGCCTTTGCGCTGGCCCGAGACGATCGCCTGGAAGTTCCCGTCCATCAGGGCTCGCGTTTTGAACACACGCTCGCCGTTCGGATCGAGCAAACCCGCGTAGGCGTCGAGCGCAATGTCCTCCGGCTTGTGCCGGAAGCAAACCCAAGCCGGGGTCATCACATCGGTGTTGATGTCGTCGAGCAACTCACCCGGGTCCACATCCGAAGCGCGCACCTCGAGCTCTCCGCGCAATTGGGCGCGGATCTTCTCGAGGTCCTTGAAAAGAAACAGCACGCGCCGCTGCGAGTCGAGCTTCACGAAGCGCGACCCGTCCGGGCGGGTGTGGATCAAGCGGTTGGTCATTGAAGAAAACGGAGCGGAACCGCCCCGGCTGAGATTCAGGCCTTTGGGTTCTCGATCAACATGGCGATCCCCTGACCGCCCCCGATGCAGGCTGAAGCCATCCCGTAACGCTTGCCCGAGCGACGCAGCTCGTACATGAGAGTCAGAATCAAGCGGCTGCCGGTCGCACCCAGCGGGTGGCCCAAGCTGATCGCGCCACCGTTCACGTTGGCCTTGTCCCGGTCGAGCCCCAGCTCCTTCTCGCAGCCCAAGTACTGGGCTGAGAAGGCCTCATTGATTTCGACCAGGTCGACGTCGCCCAGCGATAGCTTGGCCGTCTCGAGGCACTTTTGAATCGCCGGCACCGGGCCGATGCCCATCTCGGACGGATCGACGCCCACCACCGACCAGGCTCGAAGGTGCGCGAACACATCGAGCTTGTCGCCCTTCGCGCGGTCCGCGGTGGTAAGCACCATGGCCGCGGCGCCGTCGACCACGCCACTGGCGTTGCCAGCCGTGACCGTGCCTTCCTTCCCGAACGCCGCGCGGAGTTTGCCGAGCGCTTCCAGAGAGGTCTCCGGCTTGATGTGATCATCCGTGTCGATGCGCAGCTCGCCGCGGCGCGTCTCCATCACGTAGGGCTCGATCTCTTCGGCGAAACGGCCCTCCTTCACGGCGGCAGCGCCCAGCTGGTGACTGCGCAGGGCGTAGGCGTCTTGCTCTTCCCGCGTCACACCCAGGCGCTTCGCGATCTTCTCCGCGGTTTGAGCCATGAACAGGCCGCAAACCGGATCCTGGAGGCTCGCGAACAGGAGGTCCTGGAGCTGGGGATTGGATCCGAACCGGTACCCGTCGCGGGCGCCGTGCAACACGAAAGGCGCCTGACTCATGTTCTCCATGCCGCCAGCGAGCACGGTAGTCGCTTCGCCGAGCTGGATCATCTGGGCGCCATTGATCAGCGACTGGATGCCCGAACCGCACAGGCGGTTGACCGTCAGCGCCGGGGCCGACTGAGGCAGCCCAGCCTTCAAGGCCACGTGGCGAGCGCCGTAGATTGCGTCGTTGCTGGTCTGCAACGCATTGCCAATCACGGTGTGTTCGACCGATTCGGGATCGATCTTGGCTCGCGAAACCGCGGCCTTGGCCGCGTGCGCCCCAAGGTCGATAGCGGAAACGTCCTTGAACTTGCCGAAACCGGGCGTTCCGGAGTACTCGGCCATGGCGGTGCGGGCGCCGCCGACGATAACGATGTCTTGATTCATAGCTGTTGGAGGCTGGCGGTGGCTCAGCAGTTCTTGAAGTTCGCCGGACGCTTCTCGAGGAAGGCGCTCATGCCCTCTTTCATGTCCTGGGTGGTCGCAGCCAGCGCGAACATGTCGGTTTCGATCAGTTCGCCCTCGGCTTGGCTCATCGACATCCCGCGGCGGATCGTCTCGATCGCTAGGCGCACCGCCACCGGGCCGCGCTTCAGGATCGTGTTCACCATCTTCATGGTGCCCTCGCGCAGTTCTTCGGGCGCGAACAGACGGTTGACGACGCCCACCCGGTGGGCTTCGTCCGCGCCAAACATGTCGCCGGTCAGAACCCACTCGCGAGCGACGCCGGGTCCCGCGATGCGCGCAAGGCGCTGGGATCCGCCGTAGCCGGGGATGATTCCGAGCGACACCTCGGGGAGCCCAACGCGCGCATTGGTCGAGGCCGTGCGCAGGTTCGCGGCCAGGGCGAGTTCGAGTCCGCCGCCCAGGGCAAAGCCGTTGACCATGGCAACCGTCGGCTTGCCGAGAGTCTCAAGGCGCGACACGACGGTCTGGCCGAAGTAAGCCAGGTCCTTCGCGCCGAGCGGATCCATCTTGGCCAGCTCGTTGATGTCAGCGCCGGCCACGAACGCCTTGTCGCCTGACCCAGTGAGTACGAGCGCGCGAACCGCGTCGTCGGCCTTGGCCTGATCGAAGGCTGCCGCGAGCTCCACCAGGGTCTGGTGATTCAGGGCGTTCATGACCTTCGGGCGATCGATGGTGACCAGGGCGACCTGGTTCTCGACCTCGTAGCGGATGTTCTCGTAGCTCACAGGAGGATGGCGTAGGGAGGTTGGGTGCGATTCGCCTCAGGGGCCCGGCGAAGCCCGAGGCTTCGCCAGATAAAGACCCCCTTCGAGGCCCGGTCCCGTCAGCTGTGCTGAACGGTCGCCTTCACGACTTGAACGGGCTTGTTCGGCTTGGAGTTCTCGCCGCCGGGACCGGATGAAACCGGTGCGCCCGCGATTTTGTCGAGCGTGTCCTCGCCTGAAACCAGCCGCCCGAAGGCCGTGTACTGGTTGTCGAGGAAGCTCGCGTCGCCGTGAACCACGAAGAACTGGCTCCCGGCCGAGTCCGGATCTTGGCTGCGCGCCATGGAGAGGATCCCCTTGACATGCGGCGTGTCATTGAACTCCGCCTTGATTTGGTACCCCGGGTTGCCCATGCCGGTTCCATCCGGGCAGCCGCCCTGAATCATGAATCCGGACAGGACCCGGTGGAACACCGTGCCGTCGTAGAAGCCCTTCTCGCACAGGTCGACGAAGTTCTTCACATGGCCCGGTGCCTTGTCGCCGAAAAACTCGAAAGTCATCGAACCCTCGGAGGTCTCGAGGGTCGCTTGCACACCGTCGTAGCTGGAGTTGCTCACCGGCCGGCCTCTTCTTCGGTGCCAGCCGCCTTGCGCATCTCAACGACCGGCGGATTCGGGTGGAGCACGATCGAAGCACGCTCAATGCGCTGAGGCTCGTTCGGACGGCCCGTGCCGTCGCGTCCGCGCGTCATCTCGGAGGTCGCAATGGCGTCCAAGACGCGGAAGCTCTCGGCATGATCCGTGTAGAGCTGCCCAAAAACGGTGTACTGGCCGTCGAGGCTCGCAGCGCGCCCGTGCATGACGAAGAACTGCGAGGACCCGGAATCGGGGCTCTGGCTGCGCGCGGTCGAGAGGGTCCCGCGGACGTGCGGCTTGTCGGAGAATTCCGCCTTCAGCTGCCGCGGACCACCGCCGGTGCCCCAGCGGGCCGCGAGGTCCGGATCCTTCGTGTTCGGATCGCCGCCTTGGATCATGAAGCCCGGGCCCACGCGGTGGAACAGGGTCTGGTTGTAGAACCCACTCGAGTACAGGTCGAGAAAGTTGCGCACGTGACCGGGCGCAACGTGGGGCCACATCTCCCACAGCATCGTGCCGCGGTTGGTGTTGACCACGATCATGTACTTGCCGAGTTCGGCTTCGTCGATGGTCATGAAATCCAAATCGCTGTCCGCGCGCTGGAGCACGTTGACGCGAATCGGATCGGAACCACCTGTATTGCCGTAGGCCAGATCGAAATCGGCCTCCACATCCAGGAACGGCGCCAAGTCGAACGACAAGTTCAAAACCGAGCCGGGCGCCAGCGTCAGAAATTGATCGCTGGTCCGCGGGCCGACCGAGTTGCCGTCAACGAGGAACGCGCTCTCTTTGAGGAGCCACGCGGCGACCGGCGCCTGGGCCGTCCCAGCTTCGATCTCGATCGTCACCGGGAAGGGCTCCCCGGGAACGAAAATCGAAGGCGCTTCGAACGAGAATTGGGTGGTCTCTTGGACGACGGGAGTCGGCGCAAGAGGCTCCGCGGGCAGCGCATGGCCGGCCGAGGAAGCAATCAACAACAGATTTGTGAGGGCGAGGTTCATCATGATTTTTTGTCTCCGTCCCACTTGTAGAATCCTTCGCCAGACTTCCGACCAAGTTTTCCCTCGCGCACCTTGCGCTCGAGGATCTCGGGGATGACGAAGGCGGGTTCGTTCGGGTAAGTCTTCGTCCAGCCCTGGAGAATCGACAAGGTCGTGTCGAGTCCGACGTAGTCGGTCAGGGTCAGGGGCCCCATCGGGTAGCCGCAGCCGAACTGCATAGCCGCATCGATGTCTTCCTTAGTCGCGTCTCCGCGATCGAGCATGAGCAGGGCCTGGCTCATGTAAGGAACGAGCAGGCGGTTGACGACGAAGCCCGGCGTGTCCTTACAGGAAACCGGGACTTTGCCGCACGCTTCGCCGAAGGCCTTGGCGGCCGCGAAAGCGTCGTCGGTCGTCTCATCCGCGCGAACGACCTCGACCAGCTTCATGAGCTGGACGGGGTTGAAGAAGTGCAGCCCAACCATCTTGTCCGGGCGACCCGATGCCTTGCCCATTTCGCCAATCGGGAACGACGAGGTGTTCGAAGCGAAGATGGCGTCAGCCTTGACCACGCCGTTCAATTCGGCGAACAGCTTCTTCTTGACGTCCAAATCTTCGACAATCGCCTCGATGACAAGGTCGCAGTCGGCCAAGTCAGCCTGAGTCGTCGAGCCGGCGATCTTGCCAAACGCACCGTCGGCTTTGGCCTGAGCGTCCTCGGCGGATGCTTTGCCCTTCTCGACCGACTTTTGGGCGAGCTTGTCGAGGCTCTTCCGAATGCGTCCGAGGCCCTTGTCGAGAGCCTTCTGGTCGCCTTCGAAGGCGACCACGTCGTAGCCGGCCTGCGCCGCGACCTGAACGATGCCGTGGCCCATCAGGCCGCAGCCGATGACGCCAACTTTGCGAATCGCCATGGGAAAGAGAAGGGTTGGGGAGTGGTTGGAGATGTGAGTCGCGCCTAGGCCAGGGGGCCGGAGCGCGAAGAAGGACGGGTCCTTGCGGGCCCGTTGAAGAAGAGGGTTACAGCCCGGTTCGCGAGAATTCCGAGGCCATGCCCATGCCACCCGAGACGCACAGGGTTGCAAGACCGTGCTCGCCGCCGCGGCGCTTCAGCTCGTGCAGCAAGGTGACCACGATGCGCGCACCGGTCGCACCGATCGGATGTCCAAGGCTGATCGAGCCGCCGTTGACGTTCAGGCGGTCCATCGGCAGGGGAAGCATCGCGTGACAGGCCAAGACCTGGGCAGCGAAGGCCTCGTTCAATTCGATGAGGTCGTAGTCGCCAGGCGCGCGACCGGTTTCTTCGGCGAGCGACTCCATGGCCGGCACCGGGCCGATGCCCATGCGCTTGGGATCGACTCCCGCTTCACGCGAGGCACCCAGAATCGCCAGGGGCTCCAGACCGCGACGCTCGGCCTCGTCGGCGCTCATCAGGATCAGCGCGGCGGAGCCGTCGGTGATGCCGGAGCTATTGCCCGCCGTGACGGTGCCCGCCTCGCGATCGAAAACCGGCGGAAGCTTGGCCAGACTCTCGAGCTTTGCGTCGTTGCGCGGATGTTCATCGACCTCGAACAGCACGGGGTCGCCGCGACGCTGGGGCACCGGAACGGCTAGCAACTCATCCGCGAAGCGGCCTTCTTTGCGGGCGACTTGCGAGCGCCGCTGGCTCTCCAGGGCGAAGCGGTCCTGTTCTTCTCTGGACAAGCCCAGTTCCTTCGCGAGACCTTCCGCGGTCGCGCCCATGACCATCTCAGCCAGGGGGCAGTCGAAGCCGTCCTGGTACATCCCATCGACGACACGTGCGTGACCCAGGCGGTAGCCCTTGCGTAGATCGGGCAGAAAAAAGGGCAGCCGGCTCATGCTCTCGACGCCGCCAGCCACGGTGATCTCGCCGCGCCCGAGGCGAATCCAGTCGGCAGCCTGCTCGATGGCCTTGAGGCCGGACGCGCAGGCCATGTTGACGGTCAGGGCGGTGGTCCCGTGGGACAGCCCGGCGCGTACGGCGACCTGACGGGCGACATTCGGCCCACCGCCCGCCTGGCGCCCGTTGCCAAACACCAACTGCCGGACCGCTTCGGGTTCGACCCCGGCCGACTCGATCATCCCCGAGACCAGCCCCGAACCCAGGTCGGCCGCCGTGAGGTCGGCGAGCGTCCCGTTGAACTTGCCGATCGGCGTGCGCTGGGCGTGCGTCACGACCACCGGGCGGGTCTTGAGCGATCGATCGGACGTCATGGTGGGAGCGGGCGGTGGGCAAGCCGAGAGGCCGCCAACGGGAATCGCGCAAAGAGCTGACCCCCACGGAAGAGCTGAGCTCGCCAGGGCTTCAGGGGCATCTCAAGCCGAATTTCGAGGCAAGCAGAATAGGAGCGGGCGAGACCCCCGGCAAGCGCGGTCCGGCCGGGTCGGAACAGGCCCCAGCGCAGGGCACCACCAGAGCCGGCGGACGGCCCCGGCCCCTACCCGGCCTCCCCGCGCCGGGCCCGCGGGTTGCCCCGGGACTCCGAGGGCCGCGAGGGGGCCCGCAGGGACCCGTCCCAGCCCGCGAATTCGGCCCAGGACTTTTCTCCAAGGACCGATCCGTGGTGCGCGGGGCGTCCGGGGATTATGGATGGTGTCCGCATCGTCCTTCGCTCGAGCCCGACCCCCGCGCCTCTTGACCTCCGAACCGCCCGACTATTGGCCCCCCCCCGAGGCCGCGGCCCCTAGCGAGACCGAGCCCCAAGGCTCCCCGGTCGTCCCGATGTTTCCCCTGTCGGACGTCTGGCTCTTCCCGGGGCTGGCCTTGCCGCTTTTCATCTTCGAGCCGCGCTACCGGCAGATGGTCGAGGACAGCCTCGACTGCGCCGGCCGCATCGTCATCGGCACTGTCCAAAAGGGTCACGAGTGCGAGATGCCCGGGGCTCCACCGATTTACCCGATCGCCGGGATGGGCGAAATCGTTCGCCATGAGCGCCGACCCGACGGCTGCTTCGTGATCTTGTTGGTCGGACTGGCTCGGGTTCACACCGAAGAGGTGCCCAGCGAACGACTCTACCGGCAGGTGCGCAGTCGACCGGTCCAAGAGCACCCCGTCGAAGAGCCCCGCGAACAGGATCTGCGCAGCCGTGTCCTCGGGGCGATCCGCGAACGCGCGGGCGAACCTCAAAATCTGCGCGAAGACGTACCGCTAGCCCACCTGGCCGACTTGCTCACCCTGCGCCTCCCGCTCCCCCACGGAGTGACCTGCCGGCTGTTTGGTGAACTCGACCTAGAGCGCCGCATCGAAGCCGTGCTGGTCGAGCACGGCCGTCGCCCCGTCAAAGAATAAGCCCCGGGCGAAGCCGAGCTTCGTTCAGGAACGGAACGTCGCGATCACCGGTGCGTGATCCGAAGGCTTCTCCCCGCCACGCTCTTCCGTATCGATTTCAACACCGGTGCATACCTCGAGCGCGGGTTTTGAAACCAGGAAGTGATCGATGCGTAGGCCTCGATTGCGCGAAAAACCGCGGGTGCGGAAATCCCACCAGGTGTACAGCTCGCCTTCCTCGTGGAAGTGTCGTAGCGCGTCGTGCAGTCCCAGATTGGTTAGGCGCGCGAGCGCCTCGCGCTCGGGAGCCGAACACAGAATCTTGTCGCGCCACGCGCCGGGGTCGTACACATCGCGGTCGTCAAAGGTGATGTTGAAGTCCCCGGTGACAACAACTTTCTCTGCGCGGTCGAAGCGCGCTTCGATCAACTGAGCCACTCGCTCGAGCCACTCAAGCTTGTAGGTGTACTTCGGCTTGCCGACTTCTTGACCGTTCACCACATACAGGTTCAGCACGAGAAAATCCTCGACCTGGGCGGCGATAACGCGCGCTTCCTCGTCGCTGGCGTCGCCCTGGAAACCCCGCCAGACATCTTCCAAAGGCCCGTTCGAAAGCAGCGCTACGCCGTTGTAGGTCTTCTGGCCGAAGGTCGCGATCTGGTAGCCGAGCTCCTCGATCGGCTCGCGCGGAAAGTGCGCATCGATGCACTTCGTCTCCTGCAGGCAGACCAAGTCGGGCTGCTTGTCCTCCAGCCAGGCCAACACCCGCGGCAGGCGGGCGCGCACGGAATTGACGTTCCAGGTGACGATCTTCATAGACGAGGAGGCTTCGTGGGCGAGGCGATGCGAAACGGGCGGGCGGCCATAAGCGCCTCGCTAGCCGGGCCCGGCGGCCCAAGCAGCCCAAAAGACCGGCCCAGGGCCCAATTGGGTCGGAGATTGGACTGCCGGAGCCTATTCGCCCCTGGGCGGTGGACAAAGGGCTCTCGCCCGGGGAACCTCTAGGGGTCTCGGCGAGAACCCGCCACGAGCCCCCGGATCGAATTCCGCGGTCACCCGGCGGGCCGAGGCACGAACGAACGGATTGCCCGACACTCCCCCCACCCCGCCCGATTTCGAGCGCTGAAGCCTCCACGGAGAGGCTCCCCCCCCGAATCCGGCGCCGTCCCAAGGCGGGTCCCCATGCGGACTCCCGAACCGGACTCTCGGAGCCACAGGAAACCGGACGGACGAACTCCCGCGCGTGCGGGCTCTGATCTCGACCCCTCCGATCGGCGCAGTCCGATCCCCTCCCCGGCGAGCCCCGCCGGGACGACTCCGGCGCGAAGGCCAAGCGGAAGACCCGCTCACCTCGATAGGCGCCCCAACGAGCCGCACCGTCCGGCCACCTCAGGCGGTAGACGAAAGAGAACTGACAACATGACCGAAAGATCCAACCGGCCCTCCCGTGGCCGGTCGCGCGGCGGACCCTCCTCCGGCAGAAACCGAGGAGCACGCCCGACCAAGAAGTCCGGACCGTCCGGCCCGCCTCCCGAAGAACTCAAGCCCATCCTGGAGCCGCCGGACATCGAGAGCTTCACCGAGTGGGAGCTGGGCGACGAAATCCAGGGCTGCCTGGCTGAAATGGGCATCACCGAGCCCACCCCTGTTCAGAAACTCGCGATCGGCTCTGTCCTTGAAGGACGCGACGTCATCGCCAAGGCCGAAACCGGAACGGGCAAGACCCTCGCATTCGGCGCTCCGATGATGGCGAAGGTCGAAGCCGGCCGCTCGACGGTGCTCGGCCTGGTCCTCGCTCCGACCCGTGAACTCGCCCAGCAAGTCGCCCAAGTGCTCGAAAAGCTTGGGGAGGCGCGTGGAATCGGCGTGGCGCTCGTCGTCGGCGGCGACCCGATGCAGCCCCAAATCAAAAAGCTGCAGTCCGGAGTGCAGGTCGTCGTCGGAACGCCCGGACGCGTCCTCGACCTGATGAAGCAACGCTTCCTCAAGTTCCCGTGGCTTGAATTCGCTGTGCTCGACGAAGCCGATGAAATGCTCGAAATCGGCTTCCTCCCGGACGTCGAGAAGATCCTCGAAGGGACCGCGGAAGAACGTCAAACGTTGCTGTTCTCGGCCACCTTCCCCCCGGCGCTCCTAGCGCTCGCACGCAAGCACACCCGCAACCCCGTGGAACTCGCCACCGCCAAGGGGGTTTCGACCGTCGACCGCATCACCCAGCGTGTCGTCTTCCTCGGCGACGAAGACCGCCCGCACGTGCTCAAGCGCCTGCTGATGGACTCCTCGCCCGATGAGTTGTTCCTCGTGTTTTGTGATCGGCGCACGGAAGTCGACCGCCTGATGCGGCGCCTCGAGCGGCTGCCGGTTGGAATCAAAGCCCTGCACGGAGGCTACGACCAAGCCGCCCGCTTCCGCGTCATGTCGGCCTTCCGGCAGGGACAGGTTCGTGCGCTGATCGCCACCGATGTCGCCTCGCGCGGCCTCGATGTAACGGGCGTGACCCACGTCATCAACTACTCGCCGCCCCGGGACATTTCGGACTACACCCACCGAATTGGTCGCACCGGGCGCGCCGGGCGAACCGGTTGTGCGGTGACCTTCGTGGCAGGCCCCGATGGGCGCCGCTGGAAGGACCTCGAACGCCAGATGAACTGGGAAGTCCCGGAAGTCGGCGAACGCGACCTTTCGCACGAGGTGCTGCCGAACGCAAAGGGCCGCGGCCGTGGCGGATCGCATCGCGATCGCTCCGAGAACGAATCGAGCCCGCGCCGTGATCGCGAGCCCCGCGGAGAGCGCGAACCTCGCCAAGAGCGAGCCCGGCGCGAAGAGCATGAGCCGCGCCGCGAGCGCACAGCGCGCGAAGATCGCGAACCCCGCCGCGAACGCACGCCCCATCGCGAACGCACGCCCCGTGAGGACCGCTCCGATGCCCATCGCGGCGAGTTCCAGCGGGAGCGCTCCCGCGAGGAATCGCGTCCGCGTCGCTCGTCGCGTGACGCGGACCGCCGCCCCACGAACGAGGAGGTCGAAGCTCCCCGCCGCGAACCCCGCCGCCGCTCCTCCGGCCGGGACGAGGAGTCCCGCATCGTTCGCAGTCGGTCGCGCTCGGAACCGGACCGCTCGGAAGCTCCGCGCCGCTCCGTGCCCCGCGACGAATCCACCGACCGAGACAACCTCGAAGAGCGGCCGCGCCGCAAGGTCCGCACCCGCAGCTCAGGGCGCAACGGCTCAGAGCCTCGTGAGGAATCCCAAGCTCCCCGGCGCGACGAAAACGAACCGACTCGGCGCCGGCGCCGCCGGCAGGCCGAACCGGAGGCTCCCCGCGAGCGTGAACCCAGATCACGGCGAGAGCCGGAAGACCAGGCGCACCGCCAGCGGACACGGACCCGCAGCCGCTCGGCAGAGGATCCGAGAGATTCCCGCGCAGAGCGTGACTCGGAGAGCCGCGACCGCGAAGCCTCCCCGCGCCGCAGCCGGTCCTCTCGGGACGAACGCCCGCGCGAATCGGAGCCCCGTGAAGACCGCCCCAGGCGAGAGCCCCGCGAGCGGAGCTCCGGCCGGGATCGGGAGCGTGAGCCCCGGGGCGACCGGGACGAGGAGCGGCCGCGTCGTCGGCGTCGCTCCAGCCCAGAGCGCAGCGCCGAACGGGACGAACAACCCCGTCGTGAAGAGCACCGTCGTGAGGAGCCCTCTCGTGAGGAACCCCGCCGCGAGAGGTCCCGTCGCGATGCGCCTCGCCGAGCGGAGCGCTCCTCCCGCGAAGAGCGACCGCGCGAGCGGAGCCGCCCTGAAGAGCCGGCTCCCCGCGAGGATCGACCCCGCCGCCGCCGGCGCTCCGCCGGTGACGAATCCCGCGGCGAGCCGCGCCGAGACTCGAACCCTGGAAATTCCGGTCCTAAAGGACGCAAGCGCCGTGGACCGCAGGACTCCTCCTCGCCGCCCGAGGACGACGGCTTTGGCGCCGGAGTCTAGACTCCTAGCCTCGCCGGCTTCCGGTGACGCCGGTCCCTGGACCGGCCCCGCTCCCTTCTCACCTCAGCTCCCGACTGCTCGACCCGATGGGTGGATCCAACCCCTTCATCGAGGCCGCTAAGGCCCAACTCCCCGAAACCTCCTACACGGTCACGTTCCAACCGATGAACGTCACGGTCGAGGTCGAGCCCAGCAAGCTGCCCTATGGTCGCGATGGGCTTCCCGGCTCGATCCTCGACGTGGCGCTCGCCCACGAGGTCGACATCGACCACGCCTGCGGAGGTGTCTGCGCCTGCTCGACCTGCCACGTGATCGTCCGCGAGGGGGTCGAGAGCCTAGCGGAGGCCACCGACGACGAGGAAGACCAGCTCGACCTAGCGCCGGGCCTCGAGGCCAACTCGCGGCTCGCCTGCCAGGCGGTCCCGAACGGAAGCTGCAACGTGGTCGTCGAGATTCCCGATTGGAACCGCAATATGGTTCGGGAAGAGCACTGAGAATCCGCGAGCGGCCATCGCTGCGCGCCCCCCCAGCGGCCCCGCGACTTCCCCTGGAAGACGCGGGGCCGCTCGGTTAACCCAGGAAGATCCAAGCGCGGAGTAAATCTCCACCCAAGCCATGGCGAATCCAGCAAACGCTCCCGGTCCGGAGTTCGGTGGGAACCCGGCTCCGGCGCGCTATCAAGCTGCCGTAAATCGCGCGATCGACTACGTGTTGAATTCGCTCGATCGCCGACCTGACTTGGGAGAGGTTGCCGAGCAAGCCGGCTTCTCGCCTCACCACTTCCACCGCATCTTTCGCTCGCTCGTGGGCGAGACGCTGCACGCCTTCGTTCAACGGTTGCGACTCGAACGAGCCCTTGCGTTGCTTTCCCACGGATCGCCGCGTTCATGGACTGAGATCGCGCACGAGTGCGGATTCAGCTCTTCCTCGGACTTCTCGCGGGCCTTCAAGCAACGCTACGGCACGCCGCCCAGTCGGTTCGACCTGCAGACCTTTCGGGACGCGCATCGCGAGCGCTGGGCGGAGGCGGTCGCCGATCCGCATGAGCGGCATCGGCTTGAGCGGCTCCCTCCCGGAGAGAACCCCGACGGGTTCGAAGTCCGGTTGCGCCAGCTGCCCCCGCGAACGGTGGCCTACCGGCGCGTATTCGATCCCTACCGGCCCACTGCGGTTCCTAACGCAGCCAAGGAGCTCGTGGCCTGGGCCAGATCACGGGGACTGGAGAAGGGCGACTGGCTCGGATACATGTGGGACGACCCCGAGATCGTCGACCCCAAGTTGTGTCGTTACGACGTCGGACTGGTGTTGCCCCCCAACCCACCGGCCCAGGACCCAAGGGATGAAACCGGGAGAAGGACGTTTCCGGCCATGAAAGTCGCCGAACTCGAAATCCGCGGAACGATCGACCTGGAACTGCGGGCCCTGGACTGGCTGTACGGAACGTGGCTTCCGGCAAGCGGGTTCGTTCCGGCCGATCTTCCGGCCCTGGAGGCCTGGATCGGACTGCCCTTCGCCCACGGGCTCGAACACTTCGAACTCCGCGCGCAACTTCCGGTCGTTCGTCAAGACGCAAGGATCGCTTCGTCGTCCGACTCGGATCGGCCGATCTAGGTGTCGAGTCCGGCGGGACGTTCCAGCGCTGCGGCGGACCCACCCCAATGGAGTCGCTTGCCGCAGAGTCTCAAGGCGCCGCTTCGCGAGTTCGGAACTTCCCGCCGTCGCGCTCGATCCGCGCGAAGGCCACTTTCGGGTCGTGATAGAACAGTCCGATGGCGCCCTCGTCTGCCGCGCGCTCAAACAAGCCGCGGCGAATTTCGTAGGAGCGCCGAACGTCCAGATCGAACGCCATCACAAACGCGGGCTGTACGTGGTGCGTGGTCGGCAGCACATCGGACCAGAACACGGCACGCTGGCCGCCTTCATCCCCGGCCCACACAACGCAAGTTCCGGCCGAGTGTCCGCCGTGACTCTCGATGACCAGTCCCGGAGCGATTTCGGTGCGCTCCTCGAAAGTGTCGACGCACCCCGCGGCGAGCAGGGGCTCGATGTCGTCCGAACGATAGCTGGCGCGTCGCGCCGGCTCTGGTTCCAGGCAACGGTCGACTTCCACACGGGCTAGCCAGTGCCGGGCGTTGGGCAAAATCGGCTCGGGACCGCTCGTAGTTTCCCGGAGAAACCCACCGATGTGATCCCAATGCGCGTGACTTCCAATCGCGTGGGTCACCGAAGCAGGGTCGACGTCCAACTCGCGCAGCGCGGCCTCGAGCCCAACCGGTTCGAGCCGGTAACGATCTCGAAGCTTGTCCGGCCAGCGCATTCCAGCGCCACCTTCGATCACCACGCGCGTGTCTCCACGTTCGGCGAGAAAGCAACGCATCGCGAGCCGGATCGTGTGGTCTTCGCGGGGGGGAGTCCAAGACTCCCACAAAACCCGCGGAACAACGCCCCACATGGCGCCGCCGTCCAGGCCCACCCAGCCCTCAAGCAGCGGCCGAATGCGCCAGCCGCCGACGAGGACTTCCGGCGCCGGACTCATCGCATCGCTCAAATCCGTTTGGGCCTACTTGGACCCGCGCAGGATGTTGCGACTGATGATCAAACGCTGAACTTCGCTGGTGCCCTCGCCGATGGTGCACAACTTGGCGTCGCGCCACATGCGCTCGACCGGATATTCGCGGCTATAGCCGTAGCCGCCGAACACCTGAATGGCGTCGTAGGTGACCCGCATCGAAGTCTCCGAGGCGTGCAGTTTGCCCATCGCGGCCTCCATGGAGTAGGGCGCGCCAGCGTCCTTCAAACGAGCGGAGTGATACAGCAGGTGACGGGAGGCTTCGATGTCCATCGCCATGTTGGCGAGTTTGAAACCGACCGCCTGCTGGGCGCTGAGCGGCTTGCCAAAGGCCATGCGCTCTGTCGCATGACGGCGCGCGTTTTCATAAGCGCCCTCGGCGATCCCGAGCGCCAGGGCGCCGATCGAGATACGGCCGCCATCGAGGGTCTTCATGAAGGTCTTGAAGCCTTCACCCTCCGGTCCGAGCAGGTGGTCCTTCGGGATACGCGCATCCTCGAACACGAGGCTGGCCCAGTCCGAGCCGCGCATGCCGAGCTTGACCTCGCCCTTCTCCAGGCTAAATCCCTTGGTGTCGCGCGGGACGACGAAGGCGCTGATGCCCTTGGCGCCAATCGTCTTGTCGGTGACCGCTGTCACGATGAAGACGCCGGCGTGGTTGGCGTTCGTGATGAAACACTTGCGGCCGTTCAGGACGTATTCGTCGCCGTCCAAGACCGCGGTGGTCTGGGTGCCGCCCGAATCCGAACCGGCGTTCGGCTCAGTCAGTCCGTAGGCGCCCATGTATTCGCCTGAGATCAACTTGGGCACGTACATCTTGCGCAGCTTCTCGCCGCCCCACTTGTAGATCGGGTAGGTGCCCAGACTGACGTGCGCCGCAAGCGTCAGCCCCGTCGAGCCGCACACCTTCGCGAGCTCTTCGACCGCAAGGATGTAGGAAAGCGTGTCGCCCCCGGCACCGCCGAGGTCTTCAGAGAACGGAATCCCCGGGAGACCGAGCTCGACGATCTTCTTCCAAATATCGAGGGAGAAGGTGTGGGTTTCGTCAACGTGATGCGCGAGGGGTGCGACCTCGGCCTCAGCGAACTCCCGCACCATGTCGCGGATCATGCGCTGATCCTCGGTCAGGTCGAGGGAGTGCCGGATGGCCGGAAGCTCGGTGGTCGAATCCGTGGCGATGCTCATGGGAGGCTCTGCAGGAAAGTCAGTCGGGTGTGTTCTGGTAAGTCCAGCCGCTGGTGCGACGAACCGCGCCGTCCTCTCGGACCGCATTGTCCGCGTCGAGATCGGCTCCCGCGCGGTGAGGTTGAACGACCCCAGAGGGGCGTCCGTCGCGAACGAAGTCGGAGCTCTTGCCGCTGCCGACCCATTCGATGAGCGCGCGTCGCGAGAACTTCCATTCGCGCCCGACCTTCCGGGCGGGGAGTTCTTCGGAGTGGAGCACCTTGTGGAAGGTCTTCACGCTCACACCGAGCAGCTCAGCGGCTTGGTCGATGTTCAAGATTTCAGGGTCGGGGCTGCCGCTCATCGATCGGGGGGGAAAGAGGGTGGCCGGCGGGGTGGCAAAACGAGACAGAACAAAGAGCCTACCTCGACTCGGGCGTTCCCGCCGGAGTCCCTGCTCTAGGCGCCCCGGAGGTGGCTCAGGCGAGCAGTCTCCGTGCGATCACGATTCGCTGGATATCTGTTGCGCCTTCGTAGATCTCCGTGATTCTCGCGTCGCGGAACAGGCGCTCTACGTGGCTGTGATCCGTGTAGCCGAAGCCTCCGTGAATCTGCAGGCACTCATCAGCCGCAAAATTCGCGGCGCGGGAGGCGACCAACTTGGCGGTAGCAGCCTCCTGACTGCAGACTTCGCCGCGATCGCGCATCCACGCCGCACGGTAAGTCAACAGCTCGGCGGATTCGATCTGCGCCGACATGTCGGCCAGCTTCCACTGGATCGCCTGGAATTGACCGATCTCCTTGCCGAACTGTTCGCGCTCCTTGGCGTACTTGACCGACGCTTCGAGGCACGCGCGCCCGACACCGACCGCCTGCGCGGCGATGCCGATGCGGCCACCATCCAACGTGTCCATGGCGATCTTGAAGCCCTCATCCACGGTTCCCAGCACCGCTTCGGGTCCAACCTTCACGCCTTCGAGAACGATCTCGGTGCTCGACGAGCCGCGAATGCCGGTCTTCATCTCGGTCTTGCCGACCGACAGGCCCGGAGTGTCGCGCGGAATCAGGAAAGCCGTAATGCCCTTGGCTTTCGAGACTTCCGTGTTCGAACGAGCGTAGACCACGTACAGGCCGGCCCAGCCGCCGTTCGTGACCCAAATCTTGGTTCCGTTGAGCTTCCAGCCGTCGCCGTCGCGGACCGCTTGGGTCTCGAGCGCCGCCGCGTCGGAGCCTGCGTTGGGTTCGGTCAAGCAATAGGAACCGATCACCTCGCCCGTGGCGAGCTTGGGCAGCCACTGCTTCTTCTGGTCCTCCGTGCCGAATTTGTTGATCGGCGCGGAAACCAGGCTGTTGTGAACCGACACGGTCACGCCGGTCGCTGCGCAGGCTCGATTCAGCTCGATCAACACACCGGTCAACGCGCGGTTAGCGAGCCCGGCTCCGCCGAATTCTTCGGGGATTGTGAGTCCCCACAATCCGAGCTCGGACAGCCCGGAGAAGACGGCCTTGTCGATGTCGCCGTTGCGATCGTGCTGCGTGGCGCGCGGCATCAATTCACCTTCGGCGAATTCGCGGGCCATCGATCGGACCATCGCGAGGTCCTCGTCCAGTTCGAAGTTCATCCTTGTCGTCTTGGGGGAGATGGCGGAGCCCTAGGCTCCGGTGGAGTAGTCGTAGAAACCCTTGCCGCTCTTCCGCCCCAGGTTGCCGGCCGCCACCATGCGGCGCAGCAGGGGGCAGGGGCGGTACTTGTCGTCACCGAGTTCGCGCTGGAGGATCTCGAGGATGTCCAGGCACACGTCCAAACCAATGAAATCGGCCAGGGTCAGCGGCCCCATCGGATGGTTCATGCCGAGCTTCATCACGGTGTCGATACCGTCCGGATCGCCGACGCTCTCCATCACGCAGAACGCAGCCTCGTTGATCATCGGCATCAGGATCCGATTTGAGATGAAGCCCGGGTAATCGCTGGCTTCAACCGGAACCTTGTCCAGGCTCTTCGCACCCTCGACCGCCGCGGCAACCGCCTTGTCCCCGGACTCCTGTCCGCGAATAACCTCGACCAGCTTCATCAGCGGGACCGGGTTCATGAAGTGCATGCCGATCACCGACTCCGGGCGCTTGGTAGCAGCCGCAATCGTGGTGATCGAGATCGACGAGGTGTTCGAAGCCAAGATCGCGTCCGGACCGCATACGGCGTCGAGTTCGGCGAAGATCTTGCGCTTCACTTCGAGCTTTTCGGAAACGGCTTCGACGACCAACTCACAGTCCGAGAGGTCGGACAGTTTCGTGGAGACGTGGATGCGGCTGAGGATTTCATCGGCCGCCGCTTGGGTCATCTTCTCCTTCTTGACGAAGCGACCGAGGCTCTTCGCAACGTTGGCTTTGCCGCGCTCGAGCGCCTCATCGGAGACGTCCACCATGGTGACCTTCGCGCCGTAGCTGGCAAAGGTCTGCACGATGCCGTTGCCCATGGTGCCTGCGCCAACCACGCCGACGCGCTTGAACATGGACTGCCCCATCAGAGCGCCTCCACGGCCAGCGAGACCGCATTGCCGCCGCCCAGGCACAGCGAAGCCATCCCCGTCTTGGCGTCCCGTTGCCCCATCGCGTGGAGCAAGGTGGTCAGGATCCGCGCGCCGGAAGCTCCGATCGGGTGGCCGAGAGCGACCGCGCCGCCGTTGACGTTGACCCTGTCGCCGTCCAAATCGAGCACCCGCGTCAGCGCGCAGGCCGCCGACGAGAACGCCTCGTTGATTTCATGCAGGTCGAAGTCGCCGGGCTTGCGGCCGAGCTTTGTGGCTAGTTTGTTGACCGAGACCTCGGGCGCCATCATCACCCATTCGGGTGCGACACCGCCGGTCGCGTAGCCGGTGACGCGGGCAAGCGGCTTCACGCCCAGCTTCTCGGCCCGCTCGGCCGACATCACCAGCATCGAACAGGCCCCGTCGTTGATGGCCGAAGCATTTGCGGCAGTGACCGTGCCGCCGTCGCGTTGGAACGCCGGACGCAAGCCGGAGATGCTCTCCGCCGTCATGCCGCTGCGGATCGTCTCGTCGGTGGAGAACGCGATCGGGTCCTTCTTCCGCTGGGGAACCTCGATCGTGAACTTCTCGGCATCGAACTTGCCTGCCGCGGTGGCGGCTTCCGCACGCTGGTGGCTGCGCGCAGCGAACTCGTCCTGGCTCTCGCGAGTGATTTCGTACTTGGCAGCAACCTTCTCCCCAGTCATGCCCATGTGGAAGTCGTTGTAGACGTCCCACAGTCCGTCGTTGACCATCGAATCCACCAGCTGGCCGTGGCCAAGTCGCTGCCCGGCGCGTGCCTGGGGCAACAGATACGGCGCGTTGGTCATCGACTCCATGCCGCCGGCCACGATGCAGTCCGCATCGCCGGCGCGAATGGCCTGGGCGGCGAGCATCACGGACTTGAGACCCGAGCCGCACACCTTGTTGACGGTGAAGGACCCCACCGCGTCGGGGATCCCCGCGCCGCGCGCAGCCTGGCGGGCCACGTTTTGACCGAGCCCGGCCTGCAGGACGCAGCCGAAGATCACCTCTTCGACTTCTTGGGCGTCGATGCCGGCACGACGGAGACTCTCGGCGATGGCCAAGGCTCCCAGCTGGGGAGCAGAGAATCCGGACAGGCCGCCCTGGAACTTGCCGATCGGGGTGCGGCAGGCGGCAGCGAGAACGACTTCCTTCACGGGCGGTCTACTCAGAATGAAGAGGAGCGAAGTGTCGAGCAGCGTCCGGCCGAGCGCGAGGCGCGAAGCAGCGGAGAACCGATCGAAACGACGGGGGGAGGGTCCAAGGGCGGTCCGCGGAGCTCGTCCAGAGCCCTCACCCGGAGTTCTCCGGGCCGGCCGCGAATCCGACGATCATACCTTCGTCGCGCCCGTCCTTCGCCCTCCAGTTCACGGGGGTCTGGACCTCGGGCATCTGAGCCGCGGGCATCTGGGCCTTGGCGGCGCGGTTCCCCCGGTTTCCCGGCGCCGCCCCCCTAGAGCTTCAGCCGTGGCTGGGCTTCGGGCTCGCCCAGACCCCCTCCACCGGCTCCCGCCGATCGCGCTGGACGGGCACCTCGCGCCGCAGCCGGCGCAGGGCCGCGAGATCCACGTCGGCGATCACCAGCCCTTCGCGGCCGGGAGCCTCTGCCAGGAGGACTCCGTCGGGCCCAGCCACGAGGGAATCCCCGCCAAATCGAATCGGCTCACGCCGTTCCCCGAGACCGTCTTCCCCGGTCCGGTTTGAGCCGATCACCGCGGCCTGGGCCTCCGCGGCCCGCCCCGCGATCAGCGCGCGCCAGGTCGCCGCCCGCGGCGTGGGCCACTGGGCCGGAACAACGATGACTTCCGGGCGCTGGACAATTAAAGCGTCGCAGGCCGGGCCGAAGCGCAGGTCATAGCAGACCAGGCCGCCCAGCCCGATCCCGCGCCAGTACCCGACCTTTGGCGTCCGAGTTCCCGCCGCGAACGCCAGCGGTTCGCCGGTCGGCGTGAACAGGTGCAGCTTGTCAAAATTCACCAGCTCCCGGCCGTCCGCCAACACCGAGAAGCGATTGAACGGCGCAGGGCTTTTTGCGCCATCCGCCTCGGCCGCTGCCAGGTGCGACCCCGCAATTGCGATCGGCGCGCTCCGCGTGCGGCTCGCCACACGCATCCAAGCCCGCGCGTTGGCCAACAACGCCCGCTCGCACTCCTCCTCGGAACCGAACACCCCGCCACCCACATCGAATCCCGTGGGCCATAGCTCGGGCAGCGCCAGGAGCTCGACGCCCTCCTTCAAGGCCTCGTCGATCCCGCGCTCGACGCGCTCCAAGTTGGCGTCCAGCTCGCCTCGGCGAACGTCGAACTGAAGCGCGGCCACGCGCAGTTGATCAGGCGGCTCGGACATGACCCTCCGAGACTACTGCGCGGGGAGCCAAAACCCGTTTCCGGCGGAGTCCCGAAGGGAACGGTTCGGGTCGCCCTAGCAGGCCGTTGAAAAACTCCCTGCTGCGGCTTCGCGCAGCCCGCGAGAGCGTCGTCACGCTCGTCGGGCCGTGCTCAGCTGCCAGGAGGCCGCCTCCGCCGCCCCTCTGTCACGTTCCTACCCCTGACGAACTGCGCTTCGCCTCGCGACGGGCCTTTTTCAACGGCCTGCTAGGACCCAAAAATCCGTGGCGCTCCGGGCGACCTTTGAGCTGGCCCCAGAATTCGAGGCGTCCCTCCAAAACCCTGGTGGTTTCCCGGTCACAAGCTACTCGCCTTGTTCGCCGAGCTCGGCTCCGAAGGCCTGAGGCCTCGGGTTCGCGGGCCTCCCGCCTACCATGCGCCCATGGTGAGCTCTCCCCTAGCCCTCCGGCTCGCGCTCCTGCTGCCGCCCTTTTTGGCGCTGGTCGCCCTGGGCTCGGAAGCCTCGGGAGTCGCGTTCGCCGGGGAAGCCGGAGTGCCCGAGGCTCTTGCGCGCCTCGCGGGGGGACGGGCCTTGCTGGCTCTCCTGCCGCCCGGGCGACCGGGTTCGCATGCGCCGCGCCACCTCGCCGCGACGCTGGCCTGGTCGTGGATCCTCGGGCTGGCGTTTGCGAGCCCGCTTCCGGCGGCCGGCCTCGCGTTTCCCTTCGCAGCCCTGGTCGCCCTCGGCTTCGCCTTCCTCGGCCCGGCCAAGATCGTCCCCCGCCACGAACGGCTGCTGGGCGCGCCGCGCGGCGCGGAGCACGCCCTGTGGGTCGCACCGTTGGTCGCCGCAGCGGTCGCCCTCCGCTTCGATCATTCGCCGCTCGATGCCGCCGCGATCGCCGCCGCAGTCTCGGTCGGTCCGGGGGCCACCCTGCGCAGCCAGCCTCGCGGTTCCTTTGCGCTCGCTGGAGCCGGCCTTGTCGCGAGCTGGCTGCCCCTGGCTCCCGCGGGTGCCTTGGTCGCGGCGACCTGCGCAGCGTGGAGCTGGATCGCGCGCGCCGAGCGTCGAGGACTCGCGCTTGCGGCGATCGCGCTTGGAATCGTGGCGGCGGCAGGCGCACCGTTCGCCGCTGGCCTGGCGGCTATCCAGTTCTCCGCCTCCACGGCTGCTCCTACCCGCACGCAGGCCTTCGTCCAAACGGCGCTCGGGGCGGTCGCCGGAAGTTTGCTCGGCTGGCGATTCGCGGTGACCGCTTGAGCGCAGCCCAATCAGAGGACTGGCTCGACGAAAAGCTCCTGGCCCGCGCGGCCGGCGCGCACCGCGAAGGACTCTCCTACCGCGCAGCCCTCGAGCGATTGCTGCTCGAACTCGACGACGTCGCTGGCGGTCGCCTGATGATGCTGCTGCGCGAAGGCCGCGCCGCTTGGCTTCCCATGCTCACCGCTCCACGGGGCGAAGCGCTTTTGGTCGGCGACCCCCTGTCCGGCGCGGCGGTCCCGCTTGCGCGTTTTGGCTTCCGCGTCACCTGCCTCGATCCGGGCGGTGCCCGCGCGCGACTCGCTGCTTGGCGCGATCGAGACTTGGGACTTGGCACGACGCGCTACGTCCCGCTCGAACAGCCGGATCGCTTGCCCTTCGCAGACGGCCGGTTCGACCTGGTGATCCGCGAGAGCGACGCGCCGCCTCTCGGGCTTCGCACCTCATTCGGACTCGCCGAACTGAATCGCGTCAGCCGGGGCGAGTTGGCTTGGATCGTCGAAAACCGGCTGGCCTACAAGCGCTCGAGTGGCGAACGGGCCGACTTTGCGGTCGCAAGGCCGTTCGAATTCCTGCGACGCGTCGCGCTCGGTGGCTCGCACGGCGAACGCACCGTCCTAGGCTATCGCCGCTCGCTACGTGCGGCGGACAAGCGCACGCGCGCTTTCGCGCTGTACCCCCACAGCCACGACTACAGCCACGTGGTCGGACTCAAGGGCCCGCCGCAGTTGTCGATCGGCCCGGGCGAAGCCAAAAACCGCATCAAACTTGTCGGTCAGCGGCTCGGCCTGTTCCCGTGGCTCGCGCCGAGTTTCCTATTCCTGCGCAGCTCGAAAACCGAAACCAGGCTGGATCGAGCCCTCGGCGAACTTTCGTCAAAGCTCAAGCTCTCGCCCCTTGAACCGGAGATCTTGGTCGCAACGCGTGGCAATACTTCCGTCTTGCTGACTCGCTCGGCCGATCTAAATCCCCGCGCCCGGCTCGCGCTGCATGTTCCGCTCTCGCCTGCCCAGGAGGTCCAAGCGCGGCGACACTTCGTTCGGTTGACTCAACTCGAACGGGATCACCCGGAAGTGCCCGCGCCGCGCGCGCGCTTCGAAGGCCGAATGGGTGGACTCTACCTGTGCGCGGAAGATCGACTCGAGGGCTGGAACGGCTCCCAATTCACCGGCGACTTGGCCCACCGCGAGCGCCTGCTGCCCGAGCTCGCACGCGCCCTCGCGGACTTGCGCTCGGGCGCCCCGAGGCCCGCGGACGAGGCCGAACTCAAACGACTCGTCGATCGACGTGTCCAGGCCGCCGCCCCCCGCGCGGGTCGAGCCGCTACCCGCGCGGCCCTCGAAGCCATGGGGGTTCGGCTCCGCGCAACCTTGTGCGCAACCTCCTTCCCCCGAGTTCTCCACCACGCGGACCTGCGCGCCAAGCACGTCCAATCCGACCGGTCCGGGCGGTTGCTCGGCTTGCTCGACTGGGGCTCATCGGCCACCGAAGATCTGCCGTACTTCGACCTCCTGAACCTGATCCTTCACGATCGCAAACAGGAGCGAGACACGAGTCTGCAAAACGCCTGGAATCTGGTGCGCGAGAAAGACGGATTGCGCCCTTTCGAACGTGCAGCGCTCGATGACTATGCTGCGCGTCTCGAGTTGCCCGCTGCCTTCACAGCCGAAATCGAGTCCTGCTTCCCGCTCCTCGTGGGCGCCATGGCCGAGTCGAATTGGGATTACAGCAGGCCAACTTGGATCCATCGCAGCCTCGGAATCTAACGGCTTTCCTCTGCTTAGCCCCTCTCCGCTTCAAAGTCCCCCATGCATCGCATCCTCGCCCTAGCCGCCTCGCTCCTGCTCACCTCCAGCTGCGCCTTTCACTCCACCGCCACGGATTGGAATCAGCGCATTGGTCTCGATGGCGATCCAGTCTTCTACACGACCACCACGAAGGTCGGCGCCAAGCTAATCGTCGCCATCCCGTTCCTCGGCAAAATGGGCATCGATGGGATGGTCCACGACATGACCGAGAAGATCGCCGAACGCGGCGGAGACCGCGTTCGCATCGTCCAGGGCGGAAGCGAAAACTACTGGTACGGCTTCCCCCCGGTAACCTGGGTTTTCACCCCGGTCGTCGCCACGATCGCCGCGGAATATCATCCATCCGAAGCCGAGCTACTCGAATCCATGTTCGAACTCGAGCGCGCCGAAGATCGCCGCGCCACCGACGAAGAAATTCAGGCGCGCGCCAACCAACGGGCCGAGGCCTGGCTGGATCGACGTCAGCAAGAGGCGTCGAACTGAACCCGGCTGGACGCTCCCCAGCAGAGGCCCTCCGGCGGGGCCCCCCGGGGCTCCGAGCGGCCTCAGCCTTCGACCGTCGGTGCCGTTTGCGTCGGCTCGATCGGTTGCTTCTCGGCCACCAGTTGATTCAACGCCTCGCACAGAGCAAGCCCCACCTGCTCTTCGTCTCCGATCACCAGGTGTGCGCCCACCAACGCGAACTCGTGGACATCCCGTTGGTACCTGGAGCGAGCCAAGACCGACGCACTGGGGGCCATCGCGCGGACCTGCTCGACGATCGTCGCGGCGGAACGCACATGGGGAATGGTGACGATCACCACTTCGGCGGAAGCCACGCCGGAATGTTCAAGCACCTCGACCTGAGTCGCGTCCCCGAACTCCGCCCGCATCCCAAGTTCGCGCGCCCAGGCCAAGGAACGCGGGTTCAGGTCGACGACCACCGTTTCAAGCCCGGCCTCCACGCACGCGCGCGCGGAAACCTGGCCCGCCGGGCCAAACCCAACGACGACGGCCTGGGTGTGGTGATCGCGCAACAAAGGGACCTGCCGCGGCGACTCCACCTTGAGCAGCCTGCGCATCAGGCGCGCGGAGAGTCCCGGCGCCATGGGCACGAGCGCGGCGCTCGACAGCATCGTCAGGATCGTCACCGAGACCACGAGTTGGTCGAGTTCGGGGTCCAGCAGATTCGCATCGCGCGCGAGACTGCCGAGGACAAAAGCAAATTCACCGACGTGGGCTAGCACGAAGCCCACCGTCAGGGCGACGACCGGAGGATGGTGCAGGGCCCGCAAGACGCCGGCGAGAACCACCAGCTTGAGCAGAATGACCAGCAACGCCACGGACAGCACCGCCGGCAAATGAGCCGCGATCCACAGCGGGTCGGCGAGCATGCCGGCCGTTCCGAAGAACACCGTCAGAAGCAGAATGCGAGCCGGAGCCACGTCCGCGCGGACTTGGGTTGCAAAGGGTGAGCCACCGAGCAGCATGCCGGCCAGGAAGGCCCCGAGCGCCGGCGAAACGCCGACCGCGTGGGCAGCAAGCGTCGAGCCGAGGCCCACGACGGTCGCAAGGACCACGGTCAGCTCCCGATGGCGAACATGGCTGAGCGCGCGCAGCACCGGAGCCGCCAGGTGGTGCAGCATCAAGTACAGGCCGAGCACCAGGCCGACCGCGCCGCCCACGATCGCCACCGGACCAGGTCCGTGGTCGTCGGCCCCTCCGGTGAGGAGCGCCATCATGAGGGCCAGCGGAACAACCGCCAGATCCTGAACCAGCAGAATGCCAAGCGCGTTGGTGCCGTGGGGCGACTCGAGCTCGCCGCGCTCCATCAGGAGCCGCAGCACCACCGCCGTACTGGAAAGAGAGAACATCCCCCCGATCGCGAGGCTCTGCCGCCAGGAGAGCCCCGCGCTGAAGCAAATGCCGGCGACCAGGATCAGCGTGACCACGACCTGCAGACAGCCCTGAAGCAAGACGCGACCGCCCATCGCTCGCAGGCGTGCCAACGAAAACTCGAGCCCGATGCCGAACAGCAAGAGCGAGACTCCGAGTTCCGAAAGGAACTCGATTTCCTCGCGGCTTTCGACCAGGCCAAAACTGCCTGGACCGCCGAGCACCATGCCGCCGAGCACGTAGCCAACCAGCGGGCTCTGCCCCATGCGCGACAGCAAGCCACCGAACAAGAGACAGCCAACCAGCAGGACGACGAGGTTTTGGAGAAGGGTCCACTGTTCCATGGATGACGGCGACCGGCGGCCGATGAACTGCCGCCACCGGTCGGCGGATCCCATTCGGGGCGGGGTTTGGACATCGGAACCGATCGGGCCGGCGATAGCACGCGGGAAGCCATGCGCTCCGGCTCGGATTCCCGTTAGGTTCGGGGGCATGCGCGCCCAGCCCCGAGCCCGCCGCCAGGGAGTCGTCCTCGCAGCCCTAGCTGCGTCCGCTCTGGGCTTGCTCAGCGCCTGCCAACCGAGCGCTCCGCAGGCGGGTGGGCCCGGTGGCTTGCTGTGGGTGGCCATCGACACCCTGCGGGCCGACGCCCTGGGCAGCGCCGGCGGCGGGCGCACCCCGCACCTGGACCGTCTGGCGGACTCAGGCCTCATGTTCGAGCGCGCGATCTCGTCAGCGCCCTGGACCCTGCCTTCCTTCGCCAGTCAATTCACCGGAACGGTCACCTCGACCCATGGGTGCTGGACGTTCGAGAGCCGACTCGGCGAGGATTTCGTCACCCTAGCCGAGCTGTTCGAGGAAGCCGGCTTTGCGACCGCAGGCGTCGCGAGCCACGTGTTCTTTGACGCGAAGCATGGGCTCACCCAGGGCTTCCAGGAGTTCGACGACGACTTGTGCGTTTCCTTTGGACGCCAGCGCTGGCGAGAAGTGACGTCCCCCGAAGTGGCCGGGCGCGCTATCGAGAGCCTTGAGACCTTGGCGGCCGATGGGCGCCCCTGGTTTCTGTTTGCGCACTTTTTCGACCCCCACGAGCCCTACGTGATCCACCCCGGCTCCGGTGTCCCGCAAACCGCGACCGAACGCCAGCGCTACGCCGGCGAGGTGACGTTCACCGACCGCCACGTGGGGCGCGTCCTCGATCGACTCGAGGACCTGAATTTGCACGAGGACACCGTGGTGCTGCTCACCTCCGATCACGGCGAAGCCTTCGGCGAACACCCCGGCGTGCGCCGTCATGGAACCAGCCTCTACAACGAAGAAATCCGCGTCCCCCTCTTGTTGCGCATCCCCGGATTTGACCCAAGGCGCATCGGCCAGGTGGTGCGAACCATCGACGTGTTTCCGACTCTGGTCGAGCTGTTCGACCTGGACGGCCCTCCGGGGCTGCCCGGCCAAAGCCTGTTGGAGTTCGCCAGCGGCGACTCCGGAAGGCCACGCGACGCGCTCTCCGAGGTTCGCCTTCGCGAAGGCCGTCATTTCGAGAGCCTCACCGCCGGGCAAGCCAAGTGGATCCGCTCGTTGAACGGGGGCACCGATCAACTGTTCGATCTCGCCGAAGACCCCGGGGAACAGCTCAACCTCGTCCAAAGCTCTGATCAGCGGGCCTTGGAATGGACTGCCCGACTCGACCGCACGACCGCCTTGGCCCGCGAGCTGGCCGGCCGCTTTGGGATCGCCGGCTCCGTCGAGCACACCCCCGAAGAGCTCGAGCACCTGCGCACGATGGGCTACGTCGACGAGGACTAAGCTCGAAAGAAGCGTGCCGGTAGCGCGCGGAACAGATGCAACACGCGCTCGGCCTCCGGATTGCCACGCTCACGAGGCGCTTCCACGTTCGGCTCGTACCAGCGCACGCGCCAGCCCGCCTCGAGCGCGTCCCGCATCGCGCGCTCGAGGGATGGACGCAAAAAGCGCTGGCCAGGGGGCAGAAAACCCGCTTCGAAGTCGATCAGAGTGAGTTCCGTCAAGCTGGCATCGTTCAGCAGATTCGCGAGGTGCCCGCCTAGCTCCGCAGCATCGAGCCGGCACCATCGTGCGCTGCGGACCCCGGCCTCACTTGCTTCGAGCAGCAACGGCACGAGCAGGCCGCGCCGTGAGGTCGAAAGGGCAATCAAATGATCCTCCCGGTCCCGATCCGTCAGATGCTGCGCGATGCGCTCCGGACCACTGGTCATCGAGTTCAGCTGAACCAGCTGGTTTGCGCTCGCTGCGCCAAACAGCGCCGCGCCCAAAACCGTGGCGACGGCTCCCAGCCGGGGCCTGCGGGTCCCGCACCAGGCGGAAGCTGAAGCCAGCAACACGAACGGGTAGAGCGCGAAGCTGTACTTCGAGAGAAACAGCGTATGGCTCGAGCCAGCGAGATCGGCCGCTGCTACGCCGAACGCAAACAGGCCTCCGACCGCCAAACCGAAAAGAAGCCCGCGCCGGGCCGGGCGCTCGCCTCTCAGCAGGACCCAGACCGAAAGGACTCCGAACAGCCCCAAGCCGATCGCAATCGGCCACCAGGGCCCGGAGGCCTCGGCGTACACGAAGCGTCGCGCGAGCAGCGTCCCGCGCGCGGGCCAGTCCGCAAACGGAACCGTTCCCATGTAGTAGAGCCCGCCTCCCGAACCGGTTTGCAAGTGGCGCACGAAGGTCGGGATCCACGGCGCCCACAGGACCAACGCGCCCACATGGGCAAGCAGTCCGCCCCGCAGCCGCAGACTCCGCGACCCGCGAGCGCCGAACAGCGCGGTCACCAAGCCGACCACGGCCAGTGCGAAAACCACGAACACGAAGTGATAGAGCGTGTAGAGCCCTGCCGAAAGGCACAGCGCGAGCCGCAGCCACGGCCCCTTGCGATGCGGCTCGAGCAGTCCGCTTGCAAGCGATTCCGCCGACCACACGGCCGCGCACAGCGCGAGGGGGTAGGGCCGCAAGAACACGGTGATCGTGTGCATCCAGGGCGACGCGGCCAGCCACAGCGCCGCCGCGAAACCGATGCCGAGCGGGGCTCCACCCGCGCGCCGGCCCAAACGATCCCCCAGGCGCATCAGACCCGCGAGGGTCAGCAATCCTGCCAGGAGCGCAGGCCCTCGCAGCACATAAGGATTCGCGCCCGCGGCCCGGGCGACCCCGTGGACCACCAGGTGGAACAGCGGCGGATGTGGTTGACCGCTCGAGCCGCTGCGCAGGCTGTCCACCACCTCGGCGACGCCGCGGGTTGGCTTCGCAAACAAAGGAGCGCTCAACAGGTCCGCCCTACGCGCCAGCGCCGGATCCCGCGGGAGTTCGATGGCCGCCAGATCGATGTCGTAGGTCACTCCCTCGTCGTGCTGGTGCTCCCACAGGGTCGCCGTAGCGAGGGCCAGAACCAAGAACACGAGGGCGACGGTCGCGAAACGCATGGTTCTGAGCATAATCGCCCCGGACCGGCGATCCGTCTTCGGAGGCCCGTCGCTTCTCCTTCCGATCCTCCGTGTTCCCGATCCGCGACAGCGAACCCAGCCGCCGGCCTCCGGTTGCGGTCTATCTGTTGATCGGACTGTGCGCGATCAGCTTCGCCGTTCAGGTCAGCCTGACGCCCGAGAGCGCAAACGCCCTGGTGTTGGACTTCGGCGTCCTTCCGAGCGCGTGGTTCACCGGCCTGCCGCCCGTCTGGCAACTGGTCACCACCCAGTTCCTCCACGGCGGAGTCACCCACCTGCTCGGCAACCTGTGGATGCTGTGGATTTTCGGCGACAACGTCGAGGACCGCATGGGCTCCGCGCGATTCCTCGCGTTTTATCTCCTGTGCGGCATCTGTGCTTCGCTGGCCCATTTGTTCACCAATCTTGGCTCGGACATTCCGGCCATCGGCGCATCCGGCTCGATCGCCGGCGTGATGGGCGCGTACCTGGTGCTGTTCCCGAAGGCGCGAGTGATCCTGCTGGTCCCGATCATCATCATCCCCTACTTCTTCGAGGTGCCGGCCGTGGTCTTCTTGATCGGCTGGTTCGTGATCCAGTCGTTCTCCGGACTAGCCGACTCGTTCAGCGGCATGACCGGGGCCGGCGTCGCTTACTGGGCTCACGTAGGAGGCTTCGGAGCTGGATTCATGCTCGTTCGACCGTTCCTCAAGCCCGAGTCGCACCGCCGGACCCTGTACCGCGATGAATGGGGCCCCGAAGCCGCCTGGACCCGCCGTCGCTGAATCGCACCTCCCTATCGCTCGACCATGCACCTGCTCTGGATCCTGTTCGCCTTTCTGGCGCTCCAACCCGTCCTGCAGCGCAAGTTCCTCGAGGCTGCGCGGCGCAAGTTGATCGCTCAGCTCGAAGCCGAACGTCGCTCACGCGTCATCCTCCTCGCCCACCGCCAAGAAACGATGAGCCTGCTTGGCTTTCCGTTGATGCGCTACATCGACATCAACGATTCCGAAGCGGTCCTGCGGGCGATCCAAATGACCGATCCGAAGGTTCCCCTCGACCTGGTGCTCCACACGCCGGGTGGCTTGGTGCTCGCCTCCCAGCAAATCGCACGCGCCATCCACAAGCATCCCGGCCGCGTCACGGTCTTTGTTCCCCACTACGCCATGTCCGGCGGAACCCTGATCGCGCTAGCCGCCGATGCGATCGTCATGAGCCCCCATGCGGTCCTCGGTCCCGCGGACCCGCAGCTCGGCGGCTTCCCGGCCGCCTCAATCGTGCATGTGACCCGGACCAAGACCCTTGACGAACTCGACGATCAAACGTTGATCCTTGCCCACCAGGCCGAAATGGCTCTCGAGCAGCTCGATCGCGCCGTCCGCGAACTCCTCGAAGACGACATGCCGCAGGACGCTGCCGATGCGCTCTCCAAGCGCCTCACCCAAGGCTCCTGGACCCACGACTACGGAATCGACGCGGAAGAAGCCCAAGAACTCGGTCTCCCGGTCACCACGGATCTTCCCCCTCAGGTTTACGAGCTCATGACGCTCTTCCCTCAACCCGTCCGCCAGTCGGGCAGCGTCGAATTCCTGCCCGAGCGCCGCAAACGAACCGAGAGCTGACCCGAGCGGCGGCTGATTTCCCCACCCGAACCCACAAGCTGGCTGGCCTGCCCGAAGTAACTCGAGCCGTCCGGCTCGGAAGTGAGGGAACGGGCTGAAGCCAGGATGGCGCCGCCCGTAGCGCGAGGGCGCGCAAGACGCCGGCGCGGAGCCCCGTGCCGCCTTTGGCGAGCACGAGGTCGCGAATCTCCCGGACCGCTACGTCGCGGACCGCCAGCAACCCAACCGCGAGCGGGTCGCCGAACTCGTTCGCGCTCGGGCCGGGCGCGAGTTTCTTCGCTGGGTCAGGGGGTTCCGATCAGCAGCTTCACCATCTCTTCGACGTCGAGGATCGACGGGACCCTCGAATCGTTCGAGTTGAGGGTCACTTCGCGAATGTCCAGGTTGTCCGCAGCTTGCTTGGCCAGGAGCAAGCGCCCACCGGTCGTGTCGAGAGCCGCATTGCGCAGCTTGTCGCGCAGCGCTTCGGCCTGGGAGATCGCGAGCTGTCCGTCGGCAATCGACGTGACAAACCCGGCCTCGGCCTCGGCACGCGTCGTCTGGGCGTAGATGTTCGCCTCGGCGTTGATCTGAGCGATCTTCACCTCGTTCTCCGAGCGTTCCTCCTGGAGACGAACGTCCCACTCACCGCGTAGACGCTTCTCACGGGCTTCGGTCTCTTTTTCGTAGCCGTCCGTGATCTGCTTCTGACGCTCTTGCTTCTCGCGGGCGCCGGCCAGTTCGGAGCTTTGGCGGGTCAGCTGCTTGAGCTGGAGTTTTTCCTCATATTCCTCGGGGAACCGGACGGCGCGAATCAGCAGCGTGAGCGGCTCCACGTGGTACTGGGCGAGCTGTTCGCGCACCAGCGGCATGGTCTCTTCGACCCGCCGGGTACGGGTCTCGGTCGAGACGAAATCCTCGGGGCTGAGCTTGGATAGCTCTTCCCTCAGCAAGCCTGCGATGGCCTCCCGCACGCGATTGCGATACTGGAGGTGCAAACCCGACTCAACCAGCTGCCAGCCCTCGCCGGGTTGGATGCGGTAGGTCATGGTCACGTCCAACGAAGCCGTGTTGTTGTCACTCGTGCGAATTTCGAGGCTGCTGGCGAAGTCGTTGTTCGTCTGCTGGCTGCGCTTGCCCGCCAACTCCTGGGAGAAGGTGACGAAGTGAACGCGACCGTCCAAGCGATACCACTTGTGCACGCCTGCGATCCCCATGTGATAGCCCGTCGGGAAGTCCTTCTCGACGATGCCGCTGCCCAGCTGGTTTTGCTTGACGCCGATCACCGCCGGGGGAACTCGCTCGGTCACAAACAGAAGGCCCACCAGCACAATCGCCAGAAGAATGCCGAGGCTGATAAAGATTTTGATCAGGCCGTTCATGATCCGGAGGAGCTGCGGGGGTCAATCACCGGAACGTTGGAAGCGCCTTGCTCCTCGTACTCGATGCGGGTCGGGGCGGGGTCACGGCTGTAGGGCACCAGGTTGAATCGGATGCCGCGCAGTTGCTTGATGAATGCCTCGCGGACGATTACTTCACCTTGTGCAGCCAGCGCTTCGGCTTTGGCGGTGACGCCTTCGGCCTCTTTGGTGTACTTCTCGGTCAGGCCTTTCGCCTTGGCAATCAGTTCGGCCTTCTGGGCCTCGCCTTCCGCTTCGCGCTGAATCCGGAAGGCATCGGAGGCCTTGGTCACCTGCGTAGCTTTCCGCTCTGCCTCAAGTCGCTCGCGGTCGAGTTCACCGCGCAACTCCTCGAGGGCGATCGATTTTTCGCGCTCGACGCTGGCCAGTCGCTGTTCGCGTTCGCGCTCAAGCTGGTCCTGCATAGCGATCAATCGCTCCACATCCTGGTCGGTCACCTTGCGATCCTCGATCGCCCGTTCGTAGTCGATGTCGAAGTTCGGGCGCTGCTGGGGAATCCCCAGGATCTGAATTCCGTAGGGGCGCAACGCCTCGCTCAGGCGATCTTCGGCCGCTTGAAAGGCGATCTGCAGCTGGGACGGGTTGGCGATTTCCTCAGCCGTGTAGCGGCCGAATTCATCGCGCAGGATCGACCTCGCGTAGGTCTTGACCCACTCCAATTTGAATCCGTCACCGGGACCGGCTGTGTCCAGCACGGCCGGGGCGGAACCGGGAATGAGCTGGTACTGAATTTCGAGCACCTCGAACCGGAAGTTCGATCCGTCGTTGGCTCGCACCGTCAGCAGCGGCACGTGGTTTTCGTCGATCGTGTGCTCACCGCTCATCACGAAGTTCTGCGGCGACTTGTCCAGGACAAACACGTCGTGGATGAACGGTAGGAAGACCTGGTAACCCGGCTGGGTGATCGCCGTCTTCGAACCGGTGACGTAGTTCACCTTCACCGCCGCCTGGTTGGGGCCGATGCTGACCACGCCAAGCTTGCCGGTCAGCGCCATGCCGATAGCCGCCAGCGCAACCACGGCCAAGATCAGGCCAGCGATCGCGCTCATCGGAATCTTGAGCTGGGGGCGCCCGCCTCCGCCACCGGAGCGGCCCTTCCCGAAACCCTCGGGGGGGAATGCGTCGGGCACCTTGCCCTTGCCGAATTTGTCGTCGAATGCCATGGGTCCTAGAGAAGAAAGGGGGAGCGCGCCGCCGCGCAGGGCGAGCCAAGCTACCCGCTCTACGCAGACCCGCGACGCTTCTTCGAGCCAGCTCGGCCCTTTGAGGCCGGTTTCGAGCGCCGAACCGCCGGCGGAGCCTCCTGGGGCCTGCGGCGCAGGATCAAAAGCGTGTCCAGATGATCGCCGTCCAGGCTTCCTGGCTGGTGGATCCGGTAACGGAAATCGTAGGTGGCCACGTGCTCAAGCTCGGGCACCGACCTGAGCAAGCTCCGCACCTGGCGGGCGTTGTAGGTCCGGAAAGTCCAATTCGTCTCCAACCGCTTCTCCAGGTCGCCTTCGGTGACCACCATGCGCGACCGCACCTGTTCCGTGCGCGTCTTGCGATCCGGCGGCCACCCCTGGATGTTGCAAACCACGTGGGACCCATCGCGCTCGGCAACCCAACGTTCGCGATCGACTTGCTCGGAGGTGTAGTCCGACAGGTGAAACCCGAGGGCGTAGATTCCGCCGGGTCGCAGCGACCGAGCCACGCCTTCCAGATGCGAGCGGGCGCCCTCTTCGGTGTCCACATACTTGAACGTGCTCACCAAACAGTGGGCCAGATCGAACTTGCCGCGCACGCGAAAGTCCTGCATCGAAGCCTCGAACAGTTGGGCTTCGAGCCCTTCCTGGGCGAGTCGCTGTTCGGCGAACCCGAGCATCGGCTGGCTCAAGTCGAAGCCCGCCACCCGCGCACCGCGCCGCGCGAACTCAACCACCAGCCGCCCGCTTCCGCAGGCCGGCTCCAAGACTCTCAAACGACCAACCCGCTTGGCCGGTAGCCCGTGCTTGGCCAGAGCGGCCTCCAGGAAATCCGCCTCCACCACCGTGTCCTCGTCGAACACGATGTCGTAGTACTTCGGTGCGTCGTACCAGTCGAGGGTTTCGAAGTCAGCCAACGCGCTTGCCAGAAAAGTTCGAACTCAGGAGTTCCGCGCAAGGCCGCGCAGAACGTAATGAAGGATGCCGCCGTCGGTGAGGTAGCCGCCTTCCTGGGGCGTGTCGACGCGCACCAGCGTGCGAATCGTCTTGGTGCTCCCGTCGTCCGCCTTCACCTCGACCTCGAGGTTTCCGCCGCCGCTGAAGCCTTCGCCGAAGTGCTTCGCCAGCCCGCGAATCGTGTAGGACTCCAGGCCCGTCAGACCGAGCGACTCAGCGCTCTCACCCTCGAGGAACTGCAGCGGCAGAATGCCCATCCCGATCAGGTTCGAACGGTGAATCCGCTCGTAACTTTGGGCGATGACCGCGCTGACGCCGAGCAACTTCGGACCCTTGGCCGCCCAATCCCGCGAGGAACCGGTGCCGTACTCCTTGCCGGCCAGCACAATCGTCGGTGTGTTGCGCGCTTTGTAGGCCATGGCCGCGTCGTAAATCGCGACGACTTCGCCGGCCTCGGGGAGCACCTTGGTGAAGCCACCCTCGACACCGGGCACCAACTGGTTCTTGATGCGCACGTTTGCGAACGTGCCGCGCATCATCACTTCGTGGTTGCCGCGTCGGGCGCCGTAGGAGTTGAAGTCGACCGGGTCGACGCCGTGCTCCTTGAGGTACAGGCCAGCGGGGCTGGTGGTCGCGATCGCGCCCGCGGGCGAAATATGGTCAGTCGTCACACTGTCGCCGAGCAAGGCCAGGACGCGCGCGCCCTCTACGTCCTCTAGCGGGGCCGGGTTCAGGGTCAGTCCCTCGAAGTACGGCGGGTTGCGCACGTAGGTCGAGCTGGGCTCCCAGGCGTAGGTGTCGCCTTCGGGGATCTGAATCGCCTGCCAGGACTCGGGGCCCGTGTATACATCGGCGTAGATCCGCTCGAATTGATCGGGCGTCACGTTTTCGCGAACCGCGGCGCGAACTTCGTCCTGGCTCGGCCACACGTCCTTCAAGAAGACGTCCTTGCCGTCGGCCGTCTGGGTCAAGGGCTCGGTATGCGGATCGAAGTCCGTGCGTCCGGCCAGGGAGTAGGCCACCACCAACGGCGGCGAAGCCAGGAAGTTAGCGCGAATCGCCGCGTGCACGCGACCCTCAAAGTTCCGGTTGCCCGACAACACCGAAGAGACGACCAAGTCGCCCTGGTCGATTGCTTTGGCGACTGGCTCAGGCAGCGGCCCTGAGTTCCCGATGCAGGTCGTGCAGCCGTAGCCGACCACGTCGTAACCGATGTCTTCAAGATCGTTCAGGAGCCCCGAACGCTGGAGGTATTCGGTGACGACTTTGGAGCCGGGCGCGAGGCTGGTCTTGACCCACGGCTTGGGCTTGATGCCGAGCTGACGCGCCTTCTTGGCCACCAGGCCAGCGGCCAGCATCACCGAGGGGTTCGAGGTGTTCGTACAGGAAGTGATCGCCGCGATGACCACGCTGGAGTCCCCAATCTCGACGGCCTCGCCGTTGATCTTGGTCTTCACCGGTCCCTTGCGCTTGGCGGATTTCGGAGCCGCGGCGATCGCCTCCTTCATCGTCTTCGGCATGTCCGCGAGCAGCACGCGATCCTGGGGCCGCTTGGGTCCGGCCATCGCAGGCTGAATCGTGCTCAGATCGAGCTCGAGGCGCGCCGAGTACTCGGCCTCCTGGGTCTTCTCATCGTGGAACATGCCCTGCGCGCGGTAGTACGCCTCGGCACGCTCGGCCTCTTCCCGCCGTCCGGTGAACCGCAGGTACTCGAGTGTCTCGGCATCGACCGGGAACAGGCCACAGGTCGCTCCGTACTCGGGCGCCATGTTGGCGATCGTCGCCCGGTCCGCGAGGCTCATCTCGGCGATGCCGGGACCGAAGAACTCGACGAACTTGCCAACCACGCCGTGGGCGCGCAGCTCTTGGGTCACGCGCAGCACCATGTCGGTGGCAGTCGTCCCCTCGGGGAGCTTGCCGATCAGCTTCATTCCGACCACGTCGGGAACCAGCATGGCCACCGGCTGCCCGAGCATCGCCGCTTCGGCTTCGATACCGCCGACCCCCCAGCCAAGAACGCCGAGGCCATTGATCATCGTGGTGTGCGAGTCGGTGCCAACCAGCGTGTCCGGGTAGACCCAATCGGTACCGCCGACCTCATCAGTCATCGCCACGCGCGCCAGGAACTCGAGGTTCACCTGGTGGCAGATGCCGGTTTCCGGCGGGACGGCCTTGAAGTTCGCGAAGCCCGATTGGCCCCAGCGCAGGAACGCGTAGCGTTCCGCGTTGCGCTCGAACTCAAGTCGCGAGTTGGTGGCCAGCGCGCTGTCCGTACCGAACGCGTCGACCTGGATCGAGTGGTCGATGACCAGTTCGACCGGCTGGAGGGGATTGATCGAGCCGGGTTTCTTGCCCAGCGCCGCCATCGCGTCGCGCATGGCCGCCAAGTCCACCACCGCGGGGACGCCGGTGAAGTCCTGGAGCAACACCCGCGCGGGTCGGTAGGCGATTTCGGTGCGGGCCTTGTCGGTCGGGTTCCAATTGGCCAAACCAAGAATGTCTTGCTTGGTCACCGAGCCCCCGTCCTCATGGCGGAGCAGGTTCTCCAGCAAGATCCGCAAGGAGAAGGGCAATCGATCGAGGTTCACCCCATGTCCGGCCAAGGCCGGTAAGGAGGCGATCGAGTAAGTCTTGCCCCCGCATTCCAGGGTCTTCCGGGCGCCGAAGGAGTCTTTCATGAGGGGTGCGGG
Source organism: uncultured Planctomycetaceae bacterium (assembly GCA_964619265.1). Lineage (GTDB taxonomy): Bacteria > Planctomycetota > UBA1135 > UBA1135 > CAZUCE01. Next base: position 45,406 of record CAZUCE010000006.1, on the reverse strand, counting down.
CTGCAATGGGTGGTCTCGGGGGGGTTTCGGGGAGGATTCTACGAACCTGGCGGCCCGAATCCTGCCCACTCCTGGCAGGAAGCCCCTGGAAGGTCGAGCCCGAGACCGCTAACCTTCCGGCCGGTTCAGGGGACGTAGCTCAGTTGGTAGAGCGTCGCGTTCGCAATGCGAAGGTCAGGGGTTCGACTCCCCTCGTCTCCACCACCCCGCCTCCCCGAGCGGAGGCTGGAGCGCCCCCAGGGCGAAGGTCCGGGGCGATCCAACCAGCGGAATCCAGCCCCAGCGCCCCACCGAGCGGCCGCCGGACTACCTTGGACCAGAGGGGCTCGATCCCGGGGCAAGACCGGCGGCAGATTCGCCAATCCAGCGGACGGTTTCGGCGTCGCGGTGTTCCTCCGGGCGCCATGACTCAGAACTTCACGCCCTCCGCCGAGGATCTCCTCGCCCAGACGGACTGGATCCGCGGCCTCGCTCGGTCGCTGGTCGGTCCGCAAGACGCCGAAGACCTGGTCCAGGACACCCTCACGGCCAGCCTGCCCGCCCGGCGTCCCAGCGGCGCTTCCCTTCGTCCCTGGCTCGCCACGGTGGCACGCAACCTCGCGCGCAATCGCTTTCGAGCCAGCGGACGGCGGGAGAATCGCGAGCGCCAAGCAGCCCGCCCCGAGCGACTCGGTGATTCGACCCAGCTGGTCGAACGCGCCGAGCTCTTGAAGCGGGTGGTCAACCTGGTGCTCGCCCTGCCCGAGTTGCAGCGCGAAGCGGTCTACCTGCGCTACGTCGAGGGGCTCCGGCCCGCGGAAATCGCGACGCGCCTAGGCGTTGGCCCCTCGACGGTGCGCACGCGGATCCATGACGGTCTCAGCCGGTTGCGGCAGAGCCTCGACGCGGAGCACAACGAGGATCGAAGTGCGTGGAGCGCGCTGCTCGCACCGATCGCCGCGGCGCCACGGGGCGCTGCGGGGCATTTGGATCGTGGCGCTTCCCCCTTCCTTCGCTCCGCAGACCCGGCTCTCTCTATGAAACTCGTCGTCTCGCTTGCCGCCGCCACCGCCGTGGCCGTTGTGCCCTTTCTTCTTCCCTCGAATCCGGAGCAGCCCGTCGTCTTGGCCGTCCTGGAGAGCACGCCGCTCGCCCAAGGCCAAGACCCGGACGCTTCCGATTCGCTCGGCGCTCCAGCCAAGCTCGGCGAGCGACGTTCGCTGGCCTCGCCGCCAGCTCAACCCACTCCGGTGCAAGCGCCAAGTTCCGAGCTCGCGCCGCTGCGCCTCGAGCTGGTGAGCCTGGCAAACCGAATTCCGCTTCCTGGAGTGCCGATCGAAATCCTCCATCGCGCGAGGGTTGAGCCCGGCGAAGACACCGCCGCGCTCGCAGCGCTCGGTTATGCGGCAGGCTTCGAGGCACCCAAACACGTCAGCTTTGGCATCACGGACGCGAACGGTCGCTTCGAGAGCCCGACCCCCTTGCCCGCTGGTAGCTACATGGTCGAACTGGCTGCCTACACGCGAGGGATCGAAGCGGCCAAGCCGCTGCTCCATGGGACGCCGTTCGCTCCGAGGCGAAACACCAGGGTCCTCGACGAGTCCTTCGAGCATCCGGGGTCGTCCGGATTCGAGCCGATCGAGTTTCCAGTCGGTGAAGCCTGGAGCCTCGCCCAGCTCGAATCCGGCGCAGAACTCGCCACGACTTGGCTCTGCGGCCTCGTCGGCGAGCCGGGCACCTATCCACTGAACGCCGAAGCCCAGGCTGTGCCGAACGATGGGTCGCCGGTTTGGCCGCACATCACCGAGGGCAACCATGACCCGGCGATCCCCGTCGTATTCGACGAAGCGGGGCTGTGGTGTTGGGAGGGCATCCCCTTTGGGGCTCTCGAGTCGGTCCAACCTGAGCCCCGTGCACGAGTAGACGCGCAGCTGTGGCTCGGACTACCCGCGGGGGCTCCGTTCCAGGGGCGAGCGCAGGTCTTCGATGCCGAGGAGAAGCTCGTTCTCGACGAGTCCCTCGCAGGAGCCGCCAAGGGTGCGTGGACTGAACTGCCCCTGCGTTGGCTCCAGCCCGGGGACTACACCCTGCGTCTCGAGCTAGCCGACTTCGAGCTCCTGGTTCAAGAATTCACCGCGAAGGTCGGTCGATCCGAACTGCCCCTCCATCTCACGCCCCTTCCGAGCGATGGACGGAGCACTTTGGACATCGTCATCGAGAGCCGATCGGGCGAATTGCCCAGTCCGCTGCAGCTCGCGGTGCACTCAACCCAGCATCCGAGCGTCGCCGGATTCAAGGCGCTGCGAACCCAGACCATCTCGGTGGAGGGTCCGCTTACCAAGGTACGGCTGGAAGGCCTGAATCGACGGGAGTACTTCCTCACTCTGGGGGGAAGCGCTCCTTTTGAGGACGATTTCGTCTTCATTGGGGATCGGAAACGTCGAGTCCTCGCCGACGGCCGTGAGGTTCATTTCGAAGTACAAGGCGACCTACCGCGACATGACTTTCACTTCCAAGTGCTCGACGCACAGGGTCAACCCATCGAATCTAGCGGCTACATCCTGTCAGTAGAATCCGGCTACCGGCACGACGTTCGGGAATCGCCGGACGGTGATCTTCTATTCGAGCGAATTGCCTTTGAACCCGGCTTGTTGGCCATTCTTGTTGCCGAGAACTCCCAAGCTCGGGTCCTCGAACTGAGTCCTTCGATGGCGAATGCCGACTCCCCCATCGATGTACGATTGAATGCAGGTGTCACGGCGTTCGCCAACGTGAGCTACGACAATCAGGGCTCGAACTGGGATCAGGACTACCCGATCGAGGACCTCGAGATTCTCGCGGACAACCGGCCGGTAAAATTCGCATCTCTCGGAGGGGGGCTGTTGGTTGTCAACCTCGAGGCTCGGCCTGAATCGCTCCGCGCTGTCTCCCTCGAACATGGAGAACTGGGCGAAGCCCCCAGGGACGGGTCTGAGTTCTACGCCGCGTATTGGGCCATCCGAGTTCCCTAGCAAGGCCTAAGCCTGAGGAGGAGTGGGGTGCAACACACGCCAATCCCCTGGGTCCTTCCCGTTCAACTCGGTCCGATCCACCTCCCCTCTCAACTCGTTTGGCCAGCGAGCTGAGTGCGGATCCCGGAAGAACGGGGCAGGAGCCCTATCCTTCACGCCGAGTTCGATCGGCGAAGCGCATGCTCCTCCCCCCCATGCTCCGGCCCCCCCGGAATGCCTCCGGACGAACTCCGCCGCTTGCAACCTCGGCGCCACGCGGCCCCCGCCCCAGGACGAAGGCTGGGAGCTCAGGTCGTTGCCGCTGCCTGCTGCAACGGATCGCGCTTATTCGGTGATCGTCAGGCTGCTGGGGTTGCTCGTGGCCAAGACCAGCGAAACCGGGTCGATCGAGGCTGCCTGGAAGAACAGTTGCAGCGGACCCAAGCCGCCGGCGAGGGCCGGGGCCGAGAAAGAAGCCGACACTTGGCCGCCCGCGTCTGCGCTGCCAACAGGCAACAGGGCAAGCAGCGGGGAGTCGAGCCAGATGGTGATCCCAAGGTCGACGGGCGTCGCACTCGCGAAGCTGACCGCGATCAGCACAACTTCTCCCGAAGTGGTCTCGGTCAGCAGGTCAAACGGCGCGCCAGGCGCCACCAGAGCCGGCGAAAACAGAGCGGGGGTCGAGTCCGTCGTGACGGTCTGCGTGAAGCTCCCGGGCAGGCCACCAATCTCTCCTCCGTCGACGCCCGGTCCGCAAACGGCGCCGCCGCCGCCGCTCGCACCCTGGAGCTGGGAGTCGGTCTGGAACAGAGCCAAACTCCCAGAGTCGACACGGACCGCGGGTGAGCCGTCCAGGGGAACGCACTGGCCGAAGTACGTCTGGCTGGTGGAAGATCCGGCGATCAGCTGCGAATCGAACACCGTCAGGGTTGTGGATCCGGAGGTCACAATGGCTGGCTGGCCCTGGATCACGTGGCAGGATTGGTTGGAGCCGCCGCCCCGGACTTCGCTGTTGTAGATCCAGACGTCGGAGTCTTGAACTTCCAGAGCGGGTTCCGGGAGTTCAAAATTGGGTGAGCCGAACAGGACCGTGGCCGGCTTGCCCGCGAACGTGCAGTCCGTAAAGACGACGGCGTCGCAGTTTCGGATCTCAAAGGTGGCCGCATTGCCAAACCCGACGGGCCCCCCCAAGTATTCGACACGCTCGTACAGAATCGGTCCGACGTTGTCAGAGAACTCGGCTCCTGTAGCGAATAACGCATCGACCTGCCTGAGGTCCTTAAACACGACGCGCTGATCGGCCGCTAGATTCCGGATCTCGATGCGTGAATGAATGTCCACCAAAGCCCCCGGACCACCTGTTCCAGCAAAGACCAAGCCCTTGCCGTCGAGGACCAGGTTGTCGGCACCGTAAAACGCCGGTTCAAGCAAGATGGTGTCGCCGTCCGCGGCTTGCTCCAGGGCGAGCTGGAGGCTGAGGCTGTCGTTTACAGGCCACTGGGTCGGAGCCTGAGGAAGACACGGAAAGGCGGCAAGCACAACCGGAAGGGCGGTGAACATTGAATGCGAGGGTTCGATGTGAAAACGGCAGAGGACCCTCACTCTACTGACCGGGGCTTCAACCTGTGGTTTGGACTCTCGAAATCGCCTGGAGCCCCAGTTCAGATGGCCCAGTTCAGATGGCTCAGCGCGAAGCTGTGAACAGGATTCAGACGGGTTCCTCGTCCTTCTCCGTTCATAGCTTTCGAAGCAATCTCACGCCAGGAACCACTGCGCAGCCCCCGCCGGCCAAAGGGCGCCATCGCGCGATTCTCTCTCGACCAGACTGTGAACTGAAGCGTGCGGGTACGAGGCTCGACACCCTTTCCAGGTTTCAAACAACCTAGACATCCACCTCCCGGCGGACGTCGAGGCATGGACATTTAGAGTCATTTCCAGATGACTCGTTTGCCCTGGAACCCCACCTCAAAGGCACCTACCCGAACTCTTGGACCCGCCAAGACCGCGAAGCCGCCTAAACGGCGGCTTGGCGGTTCTTCGAGGACGCCCTATCCTAGGCGCCTGGGTTTACTTTGAAAGAGAGACGATAGATGCCCGCAAAACGACCATTTTTCGACCTCAGCGTGGCCGAGTTGGAAGCTCTGGCCTCAACCGAGAATCCTCGGGTTCGCAAGCAGCTCATCGCAGAATTGAGGAATCGCCGGACTCCCAAAGCGAAGGCTCTGCTTAAGAGGCTTGAGAGAATTGTTGTCGCTCAAAGGTCCAACATAGCTCGGACTTCGGATCGATCACAATCCTCGCACACGAGGTCGGAGGCATCGGGAGACCCGAGTAGAGTTGGCCTCAGTGGCCAGCGCGACGATCGAACTCGTGGAGCAAACTCGAAGGCGAAGAAGGCAAAGCCGCGGTTCAAACCAACACTAGAGCAGCTTCACGCCGCCGAAGTTTTCCAGCGTTGCCAGTCGATGAAGATCCACGCCTTCGCCGGCGCAGGCAAAACGACGACGCTTCAGCTCCTTGCGAGTTGCTTTCGTGGCAAGGGCCTGTACCTCGCTTTCAATAGGGCTATCGCGGAAGAAGCCTCTAAGAAGTTCCCCACTGAAATCCAGTGTCGAACGACTCATTCCCTGGCGCTACGGCATATGCGGCAGCGGGCTGCCTTCAAGAATGAGAAGCTCTTCGGAGACATGCGCGCCAAGGAACTTGTGGATCACATGGGGTTAACGGACACCGTGTTCGGCAAGGCCATGAAGGTGTCAGCCACCCAGAAGGCCGCGATGGTGCGCAACACCGTCAAGGCCTTTTGCATGAGCGGCGACGACAACCTTCAGCGCGATCACCTGCAGATCGGGAACCGTGTGCTTCGTGCCAATTCACGAGTTCGCGGTGAAGTCATGGACGAGGTGCTTCGGGAAGTCAGCCTGCTCTGGGAGCGGATGACGGATCATGCTGACCCCACTCCACTTGGACATGATGGGTACCTGAAGTTGTGGTCCCTAGATCGACCTCAGATTGGTGCGGACCTAATCTTGCTAGACGAGGCGCAGGATACGAATCCGGCCGTTCTGTCGGTACTGCAGGCCCAACGCAACACGAAGATGGTGTACGTCGGTGACCGGCACCAGCAGATCTACGAGTGGCGGGGAGCCGTGAACGCGATGGACCTCATCGAGACGGACGAGGAGGTGCATCTCACCAGATCCTTCCGCTTTGGCCCAGCCATCGCGGACCTCGCGACCAGGGTGCTTCGCTGTCTCGGAGAGGAGCGCGCGGTCATCGGAAATCCCTCAATCGACAGCCAGGTGCTTACTGCAGGAGATGCCGAGGCGCATTTGTGCCGAACCAACACCGAGGTTTTCAAGCAGGCTCTCGAAGGTCTCGAGCAGGGGCGCCCCTATCACATCGTTGGCAATCTGTCCGAGCTCGAACTCTTGGTGGGCGACGTCTTCAGTCTTCAGAAGGGACAACCCGGCAGCCATCCCCAACATTTCGGGTTCTCGAGCTGGCGCGAAGTCCAAGAGTTCGCCAAGTCAGAAGAGGGGGAGGACTTGCTTCCGTTCGTCAATCTCGTCGAGCAACACGGTCCTGGAGCCCTCTGGAAGGCACTCAAATTGCGTGAAGATCATCCAGGGCCAGATGTCCTGACGGTTTCGACCACCCACCGCGGCAAAGGTTGCGAGTGGGGCTCGGTGCGCGTTGAGAACGACTTCTCCGGCTCCATCTCGAAGGACTCTCCCATCGCGGATGAGGAACGCCGGCTCTTCTATGTCGCCGTCACTCGGGCGCGCGAGAAGCTGGTCGTTCACCCGACTCTTGTTCGAGCGTTCACGACCGTGCAACCGCTCGAAGGTGGAGCGAGCGGCCCGTATACCCTTGATGAGGTCGTGGTCCGCCCCCAGCCGCGCCCTACAAACACCACGGGTCAGGAAACCCAGGTCATTCCCTACCGCGCCCCACTCGCGTCTAATCGCAAGAGCTCTCCACGATCATCTCTTTCTGCGTACTCCATGGGCGGTACGGAGTCGAGAGTGGCGGAACCGGCGGCTCCAAGCACGTCCGAGTTACAGAATCATGGAAACAAGCCGGCCGAGTCGTCCGGCACGGCCCCTGGGACCCCGGAGCCAGAGGACAAGCCCTCCACGGGATTCCTGCGGCGCATGCTCTTCCGGAAGTAGACCCAATGTCGTTCGCATTGTCCGGGGGACCAAACCATACGTCCTGCCGTTGCAGGGATAAACGACTCTTCCCGGCGCCAGCTCTAATGCGATGCTCGGGCATTCGGACGAGGGGGGGCTGATCGTGTGACTAGATATGCCCAAGGCCCGGGAACCGTGCGCCTTCGCCTCTCAGAGCGACACTAGCCGCTCCCGACGGCTAGCATGGCTGGGGTGAAACGTGACTTCGCTTCCCTTCGGCTCGACGCTCCGCTCCTGACCACGCTTGGGGAGCTCGGGTTCACGAAGCCGTCCCCCATTCAAAGCTCGGGCATTCCGATCTTACTGGCCGGACGGGACCTGATCGGTCAGGCCCAAACCGGCAGCGGAAAGACCGCCGCGTTCGCGCTTCCGATCCTGCAGCAGATCGAGCTAGGGAATCGCGGGGTTCAGGCGCTTGTCCTGTGCCCCACGCGCGAGCTCTCGGCGCAGGTGGCTCGCGAGGTCCGCAAGCTGGGCCGCAGGTACGCCGGGCTTGCGGTCCTCGAAGTCGTGGGCGGCCAGCCCGGTCGCCCGCAGCGTGAAGCGCTCGAACGGGGTGTGCACTGCGTCGTCGGTACGCCGGGCCGCGTGTTGGATCATCTCCAGCGGGGATCGCTGGATGCGAGCGGCCTTCGAACCGTGGTGCTCGACGAGGCCGACCGAATGCTCGACATGGGGTTTGGAGCCGAGGTCACCCAAATCCTCGAAGCGCTTCCCTCCCGGCGTCAAACCGCTCTGTTCTCCGCGACTTTCCCCAAGCAGATCTCGGAGATCAGCCGCGCGCACCAACATCAGGCCGCGCGGATCACGATGGAGGAAACCGCGGACGAAGTCGTCGAGATCGATCAGCGCCAGCTAATCGTCTCACCCGAGGATCGCTTTCATGGACTGTGCTGGGTCTTGGACCGGTATCCGAGCGAGTCCGCGATCGTGTTTTGCAATCTCAAGGCGACGGTCGCCGAAGTCACCTTGGGCCTGGCCCGGGGGGGCGTGAGCGCCGGACGCCTGGATGGCAGCCTCGACCAGTTTCATCGGGACCAGGTGCTCAGCCGATTCCGCAATCAAAGCCTGCGGGTGCTGGTCGCCACCGACGTAGCCGGCCGGGGAATCGACGTCGAGGGCCTGGACCTGGTCGTCAATTACGAGTTCCCGCTCCAGCCGGAGATCTACGTGCACCGCATCGGGCGCACCGGTCGCGCGGGCGAACGCGGTGTGGCCGTTTCGCTCGTCCAGGACTCCGGGGACCCTCGCCTGCAAAGCGCGGAAGCGCTCACCGGCCAACCGATCCAGACGCTCCGGTGGGACCAGGAGGAGATTCGCTCCTCAAAGCAGTTGCTCGCCGAATTGGCGGGGCCGCCGAGGATGGAGACCCTTCTCATTTCCGGCGGACGCAAGGACAAGGTGCGCGCAGGAGACCTGGTTGGCGCCTTGACCGGCCAAGCCGGTGGGCTGGAAGGCGCCCAAGTCGGCAAGATCGAGGTCCGGGACCGGCTTTCCTACGTGGCGGTTTCGAACGGCCACGGCCGCCGCGCGGCAGAGCGATTGAATGCGGGTCGAATCAAGGGCAAGAAGTTCCGGGCGACCCTGATCGAAACTACGGAGCAACTGGAGCGATGAACGACGAACAGGAAGAGCCCTGGCTGGACCCCTCCCAACCGGAACAGCCGCGCGCCCAACGGAACAACCCCCTGCACGGGGTCACGCTCAAGGCCATCGTTGAAGATCTCGTCTACCGCCGCGGCTGGCAGGAACTCGGGGACCAGATCAAGATCCACTGCTTTCAGAACGACCCGAGCGTCTCCTCCAGCCTGAAGTTCCTTCGCAAGACTCCTTGGGCGCGAGAGAAGGTCGAACAGCTGTACTTGGCCGACCAGCGCCGAATCGGGCGAGAGCGGGATCAGCTCGGATAAACCCGCCTGGGAAGGGCTCGGAGAAGACCGGTGGCGGACTCCGGCGAAGCCCCTCGCCTTCGTATTCTGTCGTCCATGAACGTTCATGGACACCGACTCGCCCTGGCCCAACTCGACGATGCGGGCGAAGCTCTCCGCAGCCTGCCCGAGGCCCTCGAGGCTCTTCTCGAGGGCTGGGGCCTCGAAGTCGGCGCCGACTGGCTGGCGCGTCTCACCCTGCTGATCCTGCTCGCAGCCGCCGCGGCGCTCGCGCACCTCGTCGCGCGGCGCGTCATCGTTCGCGGACTTCAGGGCCTGGTGCGCCGCACCGAAACGGACTGGGACGACCCGCTCGTCACCCATGGCTTCTTCGGGCATCTCGCTCACCTGCTGCCGACGCTGATCGTCTACGTCGGCGCGCCGCTCCTGTTGCACGGGGCTCCGACTTGGGTGATGGTCGCCCAGCGCGGCGCTTTGGTCTATCTCGTGTTCGTCTCGGCCAAGATGGCCGGCGTCCTGCTGACCGTGGGGATGCACATCTACGAGCAGGAAGCTCGCAATGCGAACCGCCGGTCCATTCGCAGCTACGTTCAGGTCGCTCGACTGCTGGTGTGGGCCTTCGCGGTCATCGTCATGGTTGGCCTCGTAATCGACCGTTCCCCCTGGGCCCTCCTGGGAGGCCTCGGTGCGATGACGGCGATTCTCCTGCTGGTCTTCAAGGACTCGATCCTAGGCCTCGTCGCTAGCGTTCAGATCTCAGGCAACGACCTGGTCCGCGTCGGCGACTGGATCGAGATGCCCGACTTTGGAGCCGACGGCGATGTCATCGAGATTTCGCTGACGACCGTCAAAGTCCACAACTGGAACAAGACCATCACGACGATCCCAACCTACGCGCTGGTCAGCCACTCGTTCAAGAATTGGCGTGGCATGACCGAATCCGATGGGCGCCGGATCAAGCGCTCGATTCATCTCGACGTAGCCAGCATTCGGCACGCGACGGAGGACGATCTCAAGCGCTGGGGAGACGTCGCTCTTCTCGGGGACTACCTGACCGCCAAACGAGACGAGCTGCGCCAGCACAACGAAGGGCTCTCCGCGGATCTGTCCATTCCGGTCAACGGACGCCGGCTGACCAACGTGGGTACCTTCCGGGCCTATGTGGAGGCCTTCCTGCGCTCGCACCCAAAGGTGAATCAAGACATGACGCTCCTGGTTCGCCAACTCGCCGCCACCGAGCGCGGCCTGCCCATCGAGCTCTATTTCTTCAGCAGCGAACAGCGCTGGGCCCACTACGAGGCGATCCAGGCCGACATCTTCGACCACCTGTTCGCCATACTTCCCCAATTCGATCTGCGGGCCTTCCAAACCCCGACCGGCGACGATGTTCGCGAGCTCATGGGGTCCGCTCCCGATCCGGCGAAACTGACGGCGGGCGAACGCACCTAGCACCGCGCGAACGGGCGGCACCGCGGCCAACCCCTTGTTGGCCTGCGTTGTAGAGGTTCCTGGAAAATTTAGATGCTCCCCCAGCAAGTGCTTGGGTCGGCGGGCGCTATTCCATTCGGTATGGCGCTGCCCGCGACGCCGATTCACCCATGGCCTTTCCTCCTTTGAACCATGCATGCCACCCTCGCCCTGTGCGCACTTTTCGCCCTCCCAAACTTTGCCCGCGGTCAACAGTTCCTGATCGTCGATGACGACCCTGGAGCGGACTTCCAAAACATCCAGGCCGCCATCGATGCGGTGGAGGAAGGCGGCGTGGTGTTCGTTCGCGAGGGTCTGTACTCGCCCTTCGACATCGATGGCAAGGGGCTGTCCGTGCTCGGCGAGGGCCGGGACCTGGTTCGGGTTCAACTGGAAAGCTCCGGGGCAGGCTGCCGTATCGCAGGCCTCGGACCGGATCAGAGCGTGACCCTTGCTGGCTTTGGCGTCAGAAACAACTTCCAGGAGATCTCGGACGACTTCCTGACCGTCGAGTCGACCGCGGGCCTGGTCTGGCTGCAAGACTTGGAGCTCTCGTTCGATGCTTTCTTCTTTCCAGTGCTCGGTTTTGAATCCTCCCAACCGCAGGCCGTGAAGATCGAGGACGCAGACCGGGTGGTGATCGCCGACTGCCGCATCTTTGGGGTGCAAGGCTCCGTTTTTGGGCCCGGCTCCGAGCTGGGGGCCCAGGGTTTGGTGGTCGTGAACTCCACGGTCGACCTCTACGACACCGCGGTAACCGGGGGTGCGCCGACCTTTGCTGGCGGGACCGGGAACGAGGGAATGACACTCGAAAACAGTGTCGCGACGATCCATGGAGGGACTATCCGGGGTGGCACGGGTGGACCGGAAAACTCGTCCATCGGGGAGGAAGCCGGGCAAGGCGGAACAGGACTGTTCGTCGACGCCACCTCGACGGCGCGCGATCTCGGCGCGACTCTCCAAGGCGGCACGGGGGGCGGAGTGTTCGGCTCGGGCGCCTTCGGAGTCAGCCTGCAACAGGAGACGGGTGCGACCGTCTTCTCCTTCGAGGCCCCCACCGCGACGCTTACGGCGCCCACGCTCATCGGGGACGATGGACCGTTCACGGTCTCCCTCCAAGGCGAGCCTCTGGCCGTCGCGGTTCTGTTTGCCAGCCTCAGCCCGGATCCGGTTTACCTCCCTGGGCTCCCGGGGGCGAGCGCCCTGGGCCTGGCTCCGGTTGTCTTCCCGGCCGTCACGCTCGACGCCATGGGGGAAGTGGACTTCGTGTTCGGTACTCCGCCGCTCCCGGCGGGCCTCGAGCACTTCACCGCCGGCTTAGCTGCGGCCACCGTGGATTCGCTTGGGCGCGTTTCGATGACCAATCCAGTTCTGGTCACGCTCGTCGAGACGTCCGTGCTTTAGCTGCCCGCGGCCGATGCACCGTCGCCGCCCTGGATCGTCCCTGTGGAAGTCCTCGAACCTTGCCCGCAACTGCGGAGGGCCCTGAGTTGGCGCTACCTCGACTTGCGGCGATGGCGGGGCAACTCGAGGCTCCCGTCTTCGCGCGCGGATTCGAAGCGATCAATGATCGCGACCAACTCTTCGCCGAACACGCGCCGCTGCCAGGCCAGCAGGCCTTCGACGTCGCCCAATTCGGCGAGGGTGCGGGGTCGCTGCTCTGCCAGGCGCGGCAGCACGTGGCGGTTGAGCACCAAAGGCGTCGAGATTCGCTCTCGCTCGGACCACTTCGTGCGCTGCTTCTTGAGGCGATCGAAAAGTTCGCGACCGAATTCGTCGAGATGATCGACGCCGTCCCGGGACGGACGACTAGGCATTTTTTCCAGCGGGCCGTCCTCCAGCCCGCGCTCAATCGCATCGAGCAGGCGGCCCCCGTGGCGGTGAGCTGTGCGCTTGGGCATGCCCTTCAAACGCGCGATTCCAGCTTCGTCCCGGGGCGGGCGCTGGGCCATTTCGACTAGGGCCCCGTGGGGGACGATCTGAAACGGAGGCCGATCCGCGGACTCCGCCATCTCGTTGCGTTCGATGAACAGCTCGCGGAGGACGGCCGCCTCGGCCAGGCTCAAGCGATTGACGCCCTTCAACCTGACGAACTCGTCCGGATCAAACTCCCGCGCGGGCGGTTCGAGTGCTTCGAGCCGCGCCACTTCACCGTCGTGAACTTCGAGGCGACCGGCTTCCTCAAGCTCGTCTTCGAATCCGTCGCGCAGATCGGATAGATAGCGCGTATCGAGGCGCGCGTAACGGATCTGTTTTTCGGTCAGCGGTCGTTTGCTCCAGTCGGAGAGCTGCTGACTCTTGTCGAGCGCGAAGCCGAATTGTTCGGCGAGAATCGCGGCGAGACCGATCTCTTTGCGTCCCAGGGCCTGGGCCGCGATGGAGGTGTCGAACAGGTTGGCGAATGTGAAACCGAAGCGGCGCTTCAGGATTGTCACGTCGAACTCGCCGTCGTGAAAAATTTTGACGATGTCCGGGTCCGCAAAAATCTCACCCAATCCGGAAAGGTCCAACCCACACAGGGGATCCACCAGCCAGTCCTGACGGCGGTAGGTCAACTGGATCAGACAGACCTTCTCTCGATAGCTGTAGAAGGAGTCCGCCTCGGTGTCGACGCCGAGTTCTTCGATGCCGTCCAAGGCCTCCAGCATCTCCTCAAGCGCGTCCTGCGTATCGATGAGGATCGCGTCCGGAACATCGCTGAGGTCCGGCCGGGGCAGCTGCGGGCCCTCCTTTTCCTCAGAGCCCTGATCAGCTCGCCGGTTCCTGGAGGGCTCCCCGGAGGAGCGGGATCGCTCGCCAGAGCGATCCGATGGCGCGGAAGACCGACCTTTCGGCATGGAGCGAGCTGCGGGGGGCAGCCGGGAGGGGTTAGCGGGCGTCTAGCCGGCTGGAAGCAGCAAAACGCAGGGAAGCCAAACCCATCCGGATAGGCGACCAAGAAGGCCGCGAGCGGACGGTGAGGAGTGGCGAGGGCGACGGGACTTGAACCCGCAACCTCCGGCGTGACAGGCCGGCACTCTAACCAATTGAGCTACGCCCCCACCGTGTGGGCGGGAGACTACGCAGGGAACGGTTCCGGGGTCAACTGTCCAGGGCGAGAATGCGGCGAGTCGAGCCAAGAAGTTTCGATCAGCCTCCTCGAACCGCTCGGACCGCAGGGCTGCGGTTCATCCGCCAGATGGGGTAAATGCCCGCCAGCAGGGCCAAGACGACGGCTCCCAGGGCAACCCAGAGGAAGCTCGGCGAAAATCCGGGCAGCGGCAGCTCGAGTCCGGAAAGAACCCGAAGGGACGAAACCACAATCGGAACGAGGATCACCCCAAGCACCAAACCGAGGGCCGCGCCGGTCAGGCCGATCACGAAGGACTCGAGCAGCACCGAGCCTGCGATCTGTCGCTGACTCGCGCCGAGCGCCCGAAGCACGCCCAGCTCACCGGCCCGCTCAAGGCCCGAAAGGAGTTGACCGTTCAAGACACCGGTTCCGGCCAAGATCGCCGCCAGCAGGAGGATCACATCGAACACCAGGAAGTCCCGGCGGATGTCGTGGAGCTCGAGGGTTCGAATCTCGGTGCCCGCCAGGAAGCGCGGTTCAGCGCGACCGGCCAGCTCGCCCATGAGCACCGTCTCGACCAAGAACGGATCGGTGCCCGGCGCTAGGGTCACCGCCAGAGAATTCGCCTGCTCGCCGTCGTAACAGAAGAAGCGCTCCATGGCGGACATGGCGACGACTCCGTAAGCCCGCTCGTGGGGGTTCGGAAAGTAACCGTAGGCCTCGGTGATCGCGGCAACCCGGAACGACTGCACGCCCGAACCTGGGGTGTCGACTGGAACTCGGTCCCCCACTTCGACGCCGCGCTGCTTGGCGAGTCGGCCAGAGATCAAGATGCCCTCGCCCGAAGCGAAGATCTCGAGCAGGTCCGGATCGGTCGCCAGCGGCCCGAAGCGCCCGATCTCACCGGGGTCGAGGCCGATGATCCGGAAGGGAGCATCGATGCGATGGGTACCGATCTCGACGCCCACCACTTCAGGATGCTCAGCCAGCGCAGCTCTCAGAGGCGCCAGCTCGGTCATCGGCATCCGATCCACGAAGACCTTCGAGACCGCCGCCTCGTCGACCCACTGCTCGGTTTCAAGCAGCAGGCTGCCGGTCATGCCGCGCAGGCCCACTGCGGCCGCGGTGACCAGGGCGATCGCGGCGACCGAAGCCGCTATCCGCGCGGGCGCCACAGCCATGGCGCGACCGGCCAGAAGTCCAGCGAATGGAAACTTGCGCTCGAACGGAGCCGCCAGCCAACGGCTCACCCGAGACATGACCCCCGGAACCACCAAGGGCGTTCCAATCAGCAGGGCCAGCACGCCAACGCCGAGCAAAATCACTCCGACCAGTTCGCGGCTGCCTTCGCCGACCAAATCGACAACGCCGAAGAACACGACGGGGAGAATCACGGCCAGCAGGAACGCCGCGAACAGGTGAAAGCCCTTCGCGACCCCCGCTTCTCCGGCCTTCGCTCCGCGCAGGGCCTCCACCGTGTCGGCGTTGCGGGCCCGCAACAGCGGAAAGACCGATCCGATCAACGCCACGACGACGCCCAGTCCCGTCAACATCAAGGCCTGGCCCCAGGGCACGTCGAACGAGTGCTGAACCGTGTCGGTCAAGCCCAAGGAGGAAATGCCCTGGGAGAGCATCAACTTCCCGAGTCCCAGGCCGCCGAACAGACCCAGCGCACCGGCGAACAGCACCAGCACCAAGGCTTCGGTGAAGAACGCGCGAGCGATTTGCCCGCGGCTGCTACCCAGCGCGTGCAGGATACCCACCTCGCGCACGCGCTCGATGAGCGACATGGACAGTGTGTGGAAGATCACGAACAGTCCTAGCGCCAGGGCCATCAGACCCGACAACCGCACGCCGTTGCGGAACGCGCGCTCGTCGGCCGCCTGACCGATCACGGCGCCGCGGCGCAAGTCGTAGGCGAAGTCCTTGGACAGCCCGGCCTGCATGCGTTCCACGTCAACGGATGGGTCCCGCTCGACCCAGAACTTCGAGGCGTTGAATGCCCTGCCGAACACCTGTTCGCCACCCGCGAGGTCGAGGACCACCACATCGCCGCTCGAGGTCGTGCCGATTTTCTCAAAAGCCAACACGCCTTCGACGACGAAGCCGGTGCGCTTGGGTTGCGGCCCTTCGGCGCGCACTTCGACCACCTCACCCTCTACGCAGGCCTCCTTGGAGGCTCGGCGCGGACGCGAGAGCGAAAGCTCATCGCCAACGCCAAGCCCCAATCGTTCGGCAGTCCGTCTGCCGAGCCACACCGAAGACAGCGGCGGCGCATCGCTGGGGCGCTCTTCGCGAGGCTCCAGGACGCCCTCCTCGGCGACCACCATCGGCGCGCGCCCGGTCTCGACACGCATCAGCCCCATCTGCTCAGCCGCTCTCGGATCGACCGAAACGATGCGCACCCCCTCGCCGAGGAACAGGCCCTCCGCCGCCATGGCGCGTGAGAGCAGCAGGCCGTCCGATTGGAACACCGGCGTCGAACGACCAACACCCGGCACCGACGACAGCGTGGCCTTCACATCGGTCAGACCGTCCGCCGGGCGCACCTCCAGGTCCGCCGGGCCGCTGGCCCCCCGATCGGGTCGCGCGCTCAGAATCGTGTTGTGATCGACCGTAAACACCGACACGACCACCGCGATTCCCAGCGCGACGCCGAGCACCGCGAACACCGCGCGAGCCGGTCGCCGCACAAGGCTCGCTTTCGCGATCGAAAGTGCGAACCCCACTAGATTTGCAGCGCAGCCAGCGCCCCGTGGATGGACTCGACCGGGATGTTGGGTCCGCTCAGTTCGTTGGCTGGATCCAAGCGCCCATCGACTAGGAACTGCACCCGGTCGGCGAACGCAGCGTCGCGCGGATTGTGCGTGACAAGAAGCACGCTGCGGCCATCCTCATCGCACACCCGGCGCAGGGTTTCCATGATTTCGGCACCGGCCTTTTGGCTGAGGTTCCCGGTCGGTTCGTCGCACAGAAGGACCTTCTGGCCGCCGGCCAAGGCCCTCGCGATCGACGCCCGCTGCATCTGCCCACCGGATAGCTCGTGGGGCAAGGCGTTGCCGCGACCGGTGATGCCAAAGCGCTCGAGGAGACGGTCGACCTCGCCTTTGTGTTTGGACAAGCGCTCGCCGGCGATGGCCAGCGGCAGCCCCACGTTCTCGGACACCGTGAGGTTGGGCAGCAAGTGGAAGAACTGGAACACGTAGGCAATCTGATCGCGCCGCAACCGGGTTCGGTCGGCCGACGTGGCCTCGACCAAACTGCGCCCAAACAACCGCACGTCTCCGCTGGACGGCTCATCGATGCCCGACAACAGGTGCAACATGCTGGACTTGCCCGAGCCACTGGGCCCCATCAAGCACAGGAACTCGCCGTCTCCGAGGGTGAACGAGACGTCCTGGAGCACTGGCGTCTGGGCCTGCTTGCGCCCAAAGAACTTGTAGAGCTGGACAGCCTCGAGAGCGGGGGCTTCGGCCATGAAGGAGTCGGGGCGCGGGGGTTGCATCAGGGATCGCCGGGCGCGGCCCAGAGGAGGTTCCAAAGGGCCGCGACCGATTCCACCTTACGCCCCTTGGGCCAGGCCTTCGTCACGCGCGGGTCACGCGGGCGATCCCGGATTTAGGGCCGGGGGCCGGTTTGGTCAGGGCTTCTCGCCCTTGGGCTTGCCAAACAGGCCGCCGAGCTTGCCGCCCAGCTTCTCCTCGAGCTTCTCCTTGGCCTTGTCAGCCTGCTGCCCGAGATCCCCGCCCAGACCATCGCCGAGTTTCTCACCCAGCTTCTCGAGGCCCTCGAGCTTGCCCTCGCCCATGTCCTCGAGACCGGACAGGTCGCCTTCGGCCAGCCCTTTCAGGGTTTCTCCGAGCAGCTCGCCGGCCCCCTCGGTGATCGCCTCGGTCGCCTCGGTCTTGACCTCATCGACGGCCTCGCTCACCTCGCTTTGGAGTTCGCCCGTCAGATCTTGGACCAACGCGCCGCTGCGAATCGCAGCCAGCGGAGCGCCCAGGTGCTCGCTCGCCAGCTGATCGAGATCGTCCAGGTCTTGAATCGAATCCAAGTCGATGCCCAGTCCGTCGAGTTGGTCGCCGTAGCGGGCGGTCAGCTCGGCGCGCAGCTCCGCCTTGGCCGCATCGACGCGCAGGTTGACCTCATCCTGGACGCGGCTCGCGAAGGCTTTCTTGCCCGCAGCGACCAGGGCCGAGACCAGCTGCTCGTCGTCCACGGAAACCCGCGGCGATCCAAGCGGCCCGCGCAAGCCCACCGGCAGCGAGAAATCCTCGACCAGCGTTGCGCCGACCCGCGGCACGTTCAATTCGGTTCCGTCGAGCCGCACACGCAAGGGCAGGTCCAAGGTCCCGGCTCGCGCGTCGAACGAACCGTCCATCTCGAACTCGATCGTGCCACCACGCACCAGGCGCTGGCCATCCATTTCGAGCCCGGAGGCGATGCGGTCGACGTCCAACCCGGTGGCGCGCAGGGCCAGGGTCGGAGTCGCGCCCAGGGCCGCGTCCAGTCGCACCGAATCGTCGACGGTCGCCAGGGCAAGCTGCACGGGCTTACCCAACTTGGCCGGGGACGAGCTCAAGTTCATCACCCGAAGGTCGAGCTGCTCCTCGCCGATTTGCCCGAAGCGGAAGTCCTCAACGACCAGCTCGCGCACCAAAAAGCGCGGTTCGCTCGGGAACAGGTGAGTCGCCGTCAGGTCAGCGAGACCCGAGCGCTCCGCGCGCTGTTCCAGCCGCTCGCGCCAGCTCGGAGTGCCCGGCTCGGGCTCGGGTTCCTGCTCGCTCGCGTCACCGGCCAACCGGCCAAGCAGGCGCTGCACCTTTTCAAGCGTGCCCTTCCAGCGCTCCACGTCGGCCAGGACATCCTCGAGGTCCAGTTCGTCGAGCTTCGGCAAGCCGAAACCGCCTCCTTCTTCCGCGTCCTCCGACTCCGGGGGCGCGGGTCCAACCGGCTCGCCTGGGGTGTCCCGGGACACCCCGCTAGCCGCCTCTCGAATGCTCAAGCGTTCGACCACCACCCGGCCGCGGAACAGCTCGGACACCGAGACATCGGCCTCGAAGGCGAGTCCACGGAACAGATCGCTCGAGAGTTCGTAGCGATCGGCCATGGCCAAACGCTCGATGGCGAGCCTGCCGGAGCGCGGCGCAAGCTGGAAGCCCTCCAGCTCGACCGTGGCACCGTTCGCTCGCTCAAGTCCCTTGCGCACCGCGCTTCCCACCAGACCGGAGGAGAGCAGGGCGTTGGCCGCGAAGGCTCCGCCGACCAAAACGAGCAGGGCGACCAGGCCCAGCGGTCGAAACGGAAGTCCGACCCGCTTGTCGCCGAGCTCTTCCCAACTCCCCTCGCGCGGCCCAACGAACAACCAACACAGAACGCTCACCCACTTCTTCGAGGTCAGTTCGCCATAGCGCTCCGAGTCTTCCGCGAGCCCCGCCATCAGCTTGCGAACGCGCCCCTGGAGGAACGCGAGCAGCAGCCCAAGCACGGCACCCAACGCGAGCCCAAGCACCAGTCCACCGGTCACCGCGTAGTGCTCAAAGCCAAAGAAGCGCAGCACGGGCGTGTTGACCATCTTGGCGAACAGGTCCGTCGCCTGCTCATCGATCAACACCTGCCCAATCTTGAAGGAGGTCGGGAGCAGGGCGAGCCCTGCCAATTTTCCGAGTGCCGCACAAAACGCCGCCACGAACAGGTTCGCATTGAGAACCAGCAGCACGGCGACCAGCGCGACCGTGAGGCCTGGCGCACGCCCGAAACCCGGCAGGAAGCCGATCGCGGTACCGAGCAGGGCGGCCGTGAAAACCTGGAAGGGGGTGGTCTTGCCGCGCAGCAGCTGACCGATTTTGCGAGTGAGCATGTCGTTCCCGGAGTCGAAGAGGAGGTCGGGGCCGCGAAGGGAACCAAACGAATCAGCCTCACGCCAGAGGCCCCGAAGATCGGAGCCCATCACCCGAGGAAACGTAGGGAGCTCCTGGTCGAAGCTCCGAGGTCGGCCGAGGGAGCAGGTCTCCCTAGGGGACGAACTCTAGCGTCGCTCCGGGCGTCGGTGCCCCGAGAGCTGGGAACAGCTCGAGAACTGCCCAGTCGAGGGTCAAACCAGAGAGCTGAATCAGCGCACCCGAATCGGCCACCAGGCGCCCCTGGGCCCTGCCGGAGGCATCGGTCACGCCGAAGGTGTTCACCAACAGCTCCGAATTGGCCAAAGCCACAGAGGAATCGAAAACCGGGTCGGCCACCAACGGCAGCACGCCACCCGGGAAGGGTTGGCCCGGGGCGGTCCCCGATGCGCTGGCCAAAATCAGATAGGTCACCCCGGGCGTCGTGTTGACGGTCAGGGGCACATCGATCGCTCCCCCCACCTGGACCTCGAGGAATCCCGCGTGCAAGGGCGCCAGTGGATCGATCGGGAGCTCAAGCGGAGGTGAGAGCAAGACCGCTCCGGTGCCGTCGTCCACAGTGACGCTCAAGCTCTCGAGTCCAGCCGTCGTTCCGGCGGTGACCTCGAAGCTGTAGCGACCGTCTCCCAAATCGGCAACGGCTGAGACCTGGGCAAGCCCCGCGGCCGGCGAAACGGTCACGCTGGCCCCACCGGTCGCAATCGCGGCGCCGAACAGGTCGAGCAGTTCAACCGTCACGGTCGTTGCCGTGATGCCATCGGCGACCAAGCGGTCCGCGGCGGGCTCGACCCGCGACAAGAAGTGATCGGGCACGCCCGCCTTCGAAGCGCGAAAGGTCGCGAGCTGATCCAGCAGCACAACGACCGGATCGATCGGAACCTGGGCATTGCCGATTTCGTTGAGCGACAGGAAGTAGTCGCCATTGGCACAGCCCTGGGCGCCGTTGCAGATTCCGTCCGTGTCGCCGGGGCGAGCGACCACGAAAAATCCGGTGTGCGCTGACTTGGCGAACCCGCCCGCCGGCGGCGCGCCACACGAAGTCGGTGCCGCGGTGCTGCAAGAGCAGCGCCCGTCGCCGCCCAGTGCGCGCGCGGCTTCCATCGCGGCAGCCACCTTGGTCATGCCGTCCCCAGGCGTACTTTGCAGGACCGACGCCGCCGCGGTGATCACCTGTTCGTCCGTTAGCACGTTGCCGGAAACGACGTAGTTCCAATCGCCAAAACTGCCCGCCAGGTCGAGCTTCGCCGCGCCAGCTTTGTTGCCCGTGAAACCGAGCGGCGGGTTGTTTCTGTCGACAATGCCGTACTGCCGAAACTCGTGCAGCAAGAGATCGCCTGCCTTCAGGATCGGAAGGATCTCCGCCGGCGGCGTCCCGAGCCCAAGCTGGTCGAAGATCTTCGCGCGGTTCTTCGCTCCCGTATCGATCGCCGACTGAGCTGCTGCTCCGCCGAGACCGACCCGCACCACCGGCAGGGCTCGCTGGAGGTCGAAGTTCCCAAGGCAAGTCGCCGACGAGATGAGAACTTCGCCGGTCACCCGATTCACAAGAACAATCGACCAAGTCGCCTGCGCGGGGAGCACGAACAGGGCGAGCAACAAAGCAGGCAGCAGTTTGCGAAGCATGGGAAGCGCTTGGGTTCGAGCGGTCAGCGACCGCTGAGAAAGGAGCCCCGAGTCTAGTGCGGAGCTTCCTGCTCCGCCGGATACGCGGCCAGGAAGCGCTCGCGCAACAGGTCGTACTCCTCGCCCACAAACCGATTCGACTCGCCCTCTGAACGCTCGAGCAGGTCGCTCATCGCCCGGCGCTCGGATTCGGTCCACCCGCTTGGATCCTCTCCCAGGAACGCGCCCCGCAGCAGTGGGATCGAGGTTGGGGGCGTGTGGTCGATCGCATAGCGCTGGCGCACCTCGAGTTTCTCGGTGGCCAGGCCCTTCAAGCGACTGCCCATGTCCGAGTTCAGGATCAGGATGCCGACAAAGATCGCCAGCACCGTGAACGGAACGCACAGGGCAATCCACGGGTAAAGCGGATGACGGTTGTCCATCGTTCCCATCGCGGGAGCCTGCGATGGATCTCCGGCTTGAACTCGTTCCGATCCGCTCAGGTCTTCGGGTCCGCTTTGGCTCGTTTCCATGCGTTCATCATCTCATCGAGGGAGCGGCCTTCGAGGCTTCCTCCCAGGGATTGCTCCAGGGCTCGGTACCGGGCCTCAAACCGCCGGGCAGCAGCTCGGACACAGGCTTCGGCGTCGAGACCCTCGTAGTTGGCGAACTGCGCTCCTGCGAGGAGAAGGTCGCCGAGCTCGTGCTCGAGTTCAGCCTGGCGGGCCGGACCCGACTTGGCGAGAGCCCCGGCCTCTTCCAACTCGGCCAGTTCTTCGCGCAACTTGTCCGCGGCTCCCCTCACGTCCGGCCAGCGAAAGCCGGCGGCCATGGCTTTGGATCCGAGCCGTTGGGCGCGCTGCAAACCGGGGAGCGCCTTCGGAACGCCACTCAACGCCGAGGCATCCTCGCCGCGCCCCTCGCGCTCACGCTTCTTGATCGCTTCCCAGCTTTCGAGCACTTCACCGCTGGTGCTCTTGGCCCCTTCGCCAAACACATGCGGGTGCCGGCGCACCAACTTGTCCGTGGCTGCATCGGCCGCCTGGGCCAGGCCGCCGCGACCCGCTTGCTCCAGGATTCGCGCCAACAGCACCAGCGAAGCTGCCACGTCGCCCAGCTCTTCGGTTTGCGCACGCTCGTCGCCGGCCTCCACGGCTTCGACCGCTTCGAAAGCTTCTTCGATCAACGCTGGCGCAAAACTGGTTGGCGTCTGCTCGAGGTCCCAGGGACAACCGCCTTCGCCGCGCAGTCGGTCGACCACGCCAAGCAACCCGGCGAGCGCGATCAAGCGCGGATCGTCCGGAGGAACCGGTTTGGGCTTGAGATTCGGCTTGGGTTGAGGGCTCATCGGGGAGTGGATGGGACGTAGGGCAGGGGATCCTCGCGACCGGCCGCCGCGAATCCCGCCAGGCGCAGACGACAGGCGTCGCAGCGTCCGCAGGCCAGAACGCGTTCCGCGGATTCGACCACCGGGTCGTAGCAGGTGTGCGTCCAGCCGAGATCCACGCCGAGTTGTTCGGCGCGCTCGACGATCTGGGCTTTCGACAGGTCGAGCAACGGAGCGCGCACGCGAAAGCGCTGACCGTGCTCGGTTCCCGCCACGGTGGCGCAGCGCGCGAGCTCTTCAAACGCAGCCAGAAAGGCTGGCCGGCAGTCCGGGTAGCCCGAGTAGTCGACCGCGTTCGCGCCCAAGTACAAGTCGGTCGCCCCCAGGCCCTCCGCCCATCCAAGGGCCACCGCCAAGAAGACGGTATTGCGCGCCGGTACGTAGGTGTTCGGGACGCGGCTGGAAAGATCTTCCTCCGGGCGGTCCTTCTCGACTTCGGCGGCTCCAACCAGGCTCGACCGGGAGAGCCCGGACAGGTCTAGATCGACGATTCGATGCTCGGCGGCCCCCAATTCAGACACCACGCGGCCAGCTGCTTCCAGTTCGATGGCGTGGCGCTGGCCGTAACGGAACGAGAGCGCATGGGGCGCAAACCCCTCGGCTTTCGCCTCGGCCAGGCACACGGCCGAGTCCATTCCGCCGGACAGCAGGCAGACCGCCGGAGGCGGGTTCCCTGGATGGCTGGGCTGCTCAGGGGGGTCAGGAGCCATGATTGGATCGGGTTGGAAGTGCCAGGTACGGGAACCCGGAGAAGCTCAAGGGCCGGTTCCCGGTCGGATCCAAACTCCGAGGGTGGGCTGCGGGAAGGAATATTCGGGATTCCAGGCCTCCCCACGCGGGGATCGAGGCAGGCTTGAGGGCGGCCCGGAGGGGTGCGTTTTGGTGACGTACCTCGGCCCCGAGGCCTGAAGATTGTGCCGCCTGATTCGAAGGACCGTGTTTGCGGCCCTCGGCCTGGGTCCGGCGCGCCCCTGTTTGTTCAATTCCGAGCTGCGATGGTTCGGGCGAGGGTCTTCGGGTTCCCGGATGCAACCTCGGACTTTGTTGGGACTGACTACGGCGCGAACAGAACGAACGGCCGCATCCGCGGCGACTCCTCGCACCCAATCAGCCCATCAAGCCCGCCCCCCAACAGGATTCGATGTCGGAAGAAACGAAAGCTGCCAAGGTCTCCCCCGAACCGTTCGCCACCTTTGAAGAACTAGGTGCCCCCGCACCGCTTCTCCAAAGCCTCTCGGCCTTCGGTTACGAACGCCCCACCGCGCTGCAGGCCAAGGCCTGGAAGATCTTCGAGGAGGGCAAAGACGCCCTCGTCACGGCGCATCCGGGAACCGGCAAGACCGGCACCTACCTCTTGCCCGCCCTGGCTTCGGTCGACCTAGACCAGAAGACCACCCAGGTCCTCGTTTTGGTCCCCGGTCGTGAGCGCGCCCAGCGCGTCGCCGAGGGCTTCGCGGCGCTCGGTTCGTCGATGGCCGGCGAGAAAGGCGAGCGACTCTCGGTGATGCCCCTCGGCGGAGGACCGCCCGACGCGGTCGTCACGGAACGCCTGGCCCGCGGCCAGCAGATCCTGGTCGCTACGCCGGACAAGCTGTTCGACCTGCTCGAAGCAGGCTCGATCCAACTGCCTGATCTGCAAACGCTGATCGTCGACGAGGTCGACGAGACCCTGCGCGGCGGACAGGACGAATCACTCGGCGAATTGCTCGACGGCCTGGCCGTCGCCAAGCGCACCTGGTTCCTGGCCGGCAACTTCACCGAGGAGTTGCTTTCGTGGGTTCTCGACGAAGGTGAGGACAACTCAGAGCGTCTCGCGATCGAGGCGGTCGAACTCGAAGAGTCCCCGGCGGAGCCGCGCTTCGCTCAGGTCCCCTCGCACCGCAAGTTCGAGACCCTCGTCCGCCAACTCGAGGCTGCGCCCGAGAAGATCGCGCTGGTCTTCGCCGGCGACAAGAACCAGTGTGAGGAGGCCTCGCGCCGCCTGCGCAGCCGCGGTTTCACGGCCGAGGCCTATCACACCGGCATGACCAAGAAACGCCGGAACGAGCTCTCCAAGAGCCTCGAAGAGGGTGAACTGGACGTCGTGGTCGCCACCGACCCGGCGGCTCGCGAAGGCAAACTGCCCCAGGTCGAGCGCGTGTTGCACATGGCTCCGCCCCGCGACATCGGCTGCTACGCCCACCGTCTCGAGCACCTCGCCGAAGGCGGCGACACGGTTTTGATCGTCACCCCGCGCGAGCGGCCAATCCTGTACGGCCTCGAGCAAGCTACAGGCCTGCGCCCCGAGCCGATCGGCGCCGGCGGCCAACACTCCGGAGGCGATCGTCCGCCCCGCGCGGAACGCCGGCCCGACGGCGTCGAAGAAGGCATGGTTCGCCTCTACCTCGGCATCGGTCGCTGGGGCGGCGTGCGTCCCGGCGACATCGTCGGCGCCATCGCCAACGAGGCCGGCGTGCCGGGCAAAGAGATCGGTTCGATCGACATCTACGACCGCTTCTCCTTCGTCGAACTCCCCGAGGGGTACAAGGATCAGGTGCTCGATCGCATGGCCGGCGGACAGATCCGCGGCCGCAGCATCGAAATCCGCCCGGCCACGCCCCGGGCCGACGGCACCTATGGCGGCCCTGAGGAAGAAGAAGCAGCCGGCGGCGGTCAACGTGGCGGCGGACGCCGCGGCGGCGGTCGCCCGCGCGAGCGTCAAGGCAGCTACCGTTCACGCGACGACTACTAGCGAGCCGGGTCGCTCCAGAAGCGGCCTTCCGCTCGAGCGGGGAGCAGCGCCTAAGGTGCTGCTCCCCGCTTGACGTAGGGCCCGGCTCATCGAATCGGAACCGCGCCCCGAGGCCCAGCGCCAGTTCGAGGCTGATTCGGAGCCCACCAGCCCGGTTCGAAGCGGTTTTCGGGAGCTACGGCGGGCGTCAGCCCGGGGGCGGACTAGATTCCGGGGCTCTTCTCCTTCTCTCCACCCGATCTCCGATGACTGCTGCTACCAAAGACCAGGTCCTGGACGCCCTCCGGGGCGTGATCGACCCCGACCTCGGCCGGGACATCGTTTCCCTCGGCTTCGTCACCAAGGCCGCCGTATGCGACGGGCACGTCAGCGTCACGATCAACCTCACCACGCCGGCCTGCCCGGTGAAGGACAAGCTGCGCGATGAGGCCCACGGCCTGGTCGCCGCGCTGCCGGGGGTCACCAAGGTCGACGTGGAAATGACGGCCGAAGTCCGCGGCTCCACCGCGCCGCGCGAGATCGCGCCCGGGGTCAAACACGTCATCGCCGTCAGTTCCGGCAAGGGCGGCGTTGGCAAGAGCACCACCGCGGTCAACCTGGCCATCGCGCTCTCCCGCACCGGCGCGCGCGTGGGAATCATGGACTGCGACGTCTACGGTCCAGACATCCCGATGATGATGGGCCTCGGTGGCGAGCCGGAAACAACCGCGGAACGCAAGCTGATCCCCAAGACTCGCCACGGCATCAAGACCATTTCGATCGGCTACCTCATGGAGGACGACAAGCCGGTCGTTTGGCGCGGCCCGATGGTTCACAAGCTGATCCAGCAATTCCTCTCCGACGTCGTGTGGGGCGACCTCGACTACCTGCTCGTCGACATGCCCCCCGGCACCGGCGACGCTCAGCTCAGCCTGGCGCAAATCGTTCCGCTCTCGGGCGCCGTGCTGGTGACGACGCCCCAGGCCGTCTCGACTTTCGACGTCAACAAGGCCGTCTCGATGTTCGCCCAGGTCCAGGTGCCGATCCTCGGCTTGATCGAGAACATGACCGGCTTTGCGGTTCGCGGACAGGTCGAAGGGGGCGCCTCCGGGCAGAACGTCACCATCGACACCGGCCTGGGTCAGCTCAGCACCCAACTCGACTCGGACGGCCGGTTCGAGACCGTGGTCGACATCTTCGGCACCGGCGGCGGCGAGGCCCTCTCGACCAAGCACGGCTTCGACGTGATCGGCCGCATCCCCCTGGAACCTTCCGTTCGCCTGGGCGGCGACGCCGGCGACCCGGTTTCGATCAGCCATCCCGAAGGCGTCGTGGCGGAGTGCTTCTCCAAGGCCGCCGGCATGCTCGCCCGCAAGGTTGCGATCCGCGAGCACGCGGAGCTTCCGATCCTGCAGTAACTCCGGATACGGACTCGCACTCCTTGTTGTTGCCCAGCAACAACCCGAAGCCAGGCAAGTCCACTTCCCGCGGAGGCCGGCGGGCCAAACCGGTATCCGCGAACCTGGTCAGGCTCCCTCATCGGGTCTTGGCTCGTTGCCGGGCAACAACAAGTTGTGCGACTCCCTATCGCCCGCTGCTGATGACACTCATCTCAGCAGCTTGCGCGGGCCCGCCGCCTCCCGCCTTCTTCCAATCCGCAGACGCCACCTCCGTTCGGATCGCCCGAAGTCTTGGGGGCGACAACCAAATCGACTCGAGTTCCCCCGTCACCCGGGCCGAGGACATTCAATCCACCGAACTCCAGATCGAGCGGGCCTTGGAAGACGGTTGGGGCTTTGTCGCCGGAATTGGATCGCGCACCTATCAGTTTGAGACCGCCGACGACTTCCAGACCTTCGAGTTCACCCTTGGATTCCGCAGCTATGCCCTGCCCATCCATGAGCACGTCATCGGCTACTTCGGAGGAGGTGCGCGCTACGGCGACTTGCCGGGCTCGGAATTTTCGATCGACCTCGACTCCAGCTTCGGACTCGTCTTTCCCTTCGAGAGATTCCACCTGGACATCAACCTCACACGCGGGTTTTCCATCGCCGGCGAGGGCGACCTCCCGCTCCTAGAAAATTTCGAACGCAACCAACTCCTCCTGTCCATCGGCGTGGGCTGGAGCTTCGGGGCCTGAGAGACGGAGTCGCCCCCCCGGTTGTTGCCCGGCAACCACCGGGAACCAGGTAAGCCCTCTTCTCGCGGGGACCCGCGAGCCACGCAGGTGCCCGCCGGTCTGGTCGGTTTGCCTTGCCGGGTCCTGGCCCGCTGCTGGGCGAGGACAAGGTCGTGCGACTCGGCACCTGGCAAGAAAGCCGGGAATCAAGCAACCCTCCATCCGGGGCGGAACAGGGCTGCCCCTGGGACCTCCCCAGTAGACAATCCTGAGACTCCTGGCGGGTTCACCACCCAGCTGAGCAGCCGGGATCCAAGGGCAAGGCACAGGTTTGGGCGATTGGCACGGGACTTGCCCCAGGGTGCGAAAACCAATTTCCCCGCTCTTCCCTGCTCGCCATGAAGCCCGCCGCTTGCCTGATCGCTCTCCTGCTCACCCTCTCCTCTGCGGCCTGCGCGATTCCAACACCTCGCCATTCCTTCCAACCCCAAGGCGCCACATCCATCCGGGTCGCCCAAAGCGTTTGGAGCGACGACCGGCTCGATTCAACCTCCATAATCACCAGGGCCGAGGACATTCACTCCACGGAACTCCAGGTCGAACACGCAGTGGAGGATGGCCTGAGCCTTGTCGCGGGGATTGGAACACGCAACTACCAGTTCGAGGAGCTCGACGATTTCCAGACGTTCGAGACCACGCTCGGATTCCGTTCCTACGCCTTGCCCTTCCACGAACACCTCATCGGCTACTTCGGACTCGGCGCGCGCTACGGCGACTTGCCGGGCTCGGAATACTCCGTCGACATCGACTCCAGCTTCGGACTCGTCGTTCCCTTCGAGAGCCTTCACCTGGACATCAACCTCACAAGCGGATTGTCCGTCGCCGGAGATGGCGACATCCCCTTCTTGGAGAACTTCGAGCGCAACCACCTTCTCCTATCGATTGGTGTGGGCTGGAGCTTCGGGTCCGGCAACTGAGCCGGAGCCGAATCGCCGCCCCCGAGAAGAGCTCGATCAAGACGATCCTCGCGGGGCCCAGCTAGCTGACCCGCCGGTTACTCACGGCGGAGAAGCACCGCAAACACTTCATCGAAGGGACTGTCCGGTTCCGCGGAAAGGGCACCGCTGGCCTCGAGCGGACCCTCCATGGACTCCACAACGAAGCCAGCAGGAACCTCGACGCTCAATTCAAGCGGGCGCACCGCGAGATTCAGCCCGACGATGCCCGAGGCGTTCGTCGTACCGACCCGGTGCCCGTCGGCCATAAATTGAACGCCCGGGATCCAACGTGGGGATCCGTCGACCAGTTCAGCGGCGGCCGCGAGAGCTCCCCAACCTTTGTCCATCTCAACTCGCAGGTGAGGCACGCCCTCGGTGCCGGCGAGATCACCGAACGGAACCACCCGGGTTGCATAGCCCTCGGCAGCGATCCAGACCGAGGCCCCTTCGAGCGACTCGCGTGCAACGAACTCGAATCGCCCATCCCTCGCATCCTCAATCTCAGGCTCCCCGGCGAAGCCGGCCGAGAGGAGCGCCCCGCGCGATTCGGAGATCTCGGCTCCTGTGACTCCGTCCACGACCTCGACGACCAGGCGACGCCCTGCGGTGGCGTCTTGGATCAGGAACTCGATCCCGGCTTGCCCGGAGCGAACCGTCAACCGTTCTGGCTCGACAAAGGGACCATGGCTATCGGCTCGGGGGGAACTCAACCAGACCGTGTATTCCCCTTCCACGAGGTGCTCCACGTCGAATCGACCCAGCCAAGGCCCAGGCCCTTCGCTCCCTTCGACCCAACTTCCCGGCGGGAGTCGATGGGGGGTCACCTCCGTTGTCCTTCGGACCCAAACGCGCCAGGGGTCTTTTGGGGCTTGTCCGCTCTCGGTTCGCACGATGCCGCTGATCCGACCGGTCGCTGCCGCATCCCGGCCAAGCACAACGTCGACCGTTTGCTCCCCTTGAACCACGTCCATCCGTTGGACAGCGTCCCGGTAGCCCTCCGCCTGAATTTGCAAGGTGTACAGCCCCACAGGGATCCAGTTGAACTTCGTACGCAGCGGCCCATCCAGTTGCCCAACTCGGCCCGGAGATGGAGAAAGGAGGTCTCGGCCCGTCAGAACTTCAAACATCCCTTCGTGATCCTCCACCTCGTCCTCCGAGATCCCCCCTTCCAGGAGTCGCCAGCGGGCCGTCGGTGGCCCCTGCCCCTCAGGGTCTGCAGCGACAAGCGTCACGGTAGCCGATGGGGTCAGAGCAAGCGTGAGCTCAGGCAAGGGCCAAACCTTGCGCCAAGCAACCGGCGTGTCGCCGGCCCAGTGGCCGTCCTTGGAGGCCACCATGAGCCGAAGATCTTGGTCGCGCTCAAGCTCAAGGTTGCTCTGCATGGGCCCGAAGCGCACCAAGGTCCGCGACGCGCCGGGAATCACCCCGTGCCCACTCGCGAACCCTCGCCGGCCTCCTCCCAGAAGTTTGCCCAACAGGTCTTCCCTCGAAACGCCCTCGGGCCAGTCCGCGCGAACGTAGAACGCGGCGCCGAGATCGGTCTCGAACTGCACCGGTTCTCCAAGCGCGTGGTGGTCGAAGGAGTAGACCAGCGGAGTCTCCTTGGACTCTCCGGAGGTCGCCAAGTGGACCTCCCTCCAGTCATGGGGCTCCAGGAGAATCGCCTCGAGGCTTCCGGTGGTGTATTCGCGCGCCGTGGTGAAGTGTCCCTCTGCATCGGTCCACAAACGCTCGGCGTTGTTCAGCGAATCGCCCACAGCGCTAGCGCCCCTCGGAGCGACCGCAAACTCGAGGAACGGAACGGGGTGGCCGGTTTCGCGATCCACCACCGTGCCCGCCACGATGCCGCCTATCCGGCTCGTTCCGGCAGCGTCCGAGGCGAGCGAAGCAAGATCGGCGCTTGCGAGCCGCCTTCCGCCCAGATCCGATTCAGCGGGCAGCCCCGGAGCGTTGCTTCTGGGCAAAGCCGCGGACGAGGGTGCACCGAGGAGCTCCTGCGCCGGCTCCAACTGCGGATCGGACTTCGTCCATTGGAAGGCTGTGATCCCTGCGAACACCAGAAGGAGGCCTCCCAGGGTGAGGTGAGTGGTCGTCGACACAAGGAGTCCTCCGAGGAATCCGGAGCCAAGCGAGATGGCGGGCACCGGGGTGGTCGCGGGAAGGGTGAGCGGCGCCAGGGCGGCCATCCACGCCGCTCGGTCACCATCGCGAGAAGAGTCCAGTCGCTCGCGTAGGAGCCCGTGACCACGGGACAATCGGCTGCGCACAGCTCCTTCGGTCAGGCCCAGCAACTCCGCGATACGCGCCGTCTCGAGGCCTTCGTAGTAGCGCAGGATCAGCACTTCCCTTTGAGCCTCGGGCAACTCGAGCACGTGGGAGACCAGCTCCCTGGAACCCTCGGCGCGAGCGCTGAGCTCATCCACGGGCGGAAGCTCCTCGGAGCGCGACGAGTCCTGCTCGCGCCGCTCGCGCCGCAAACCCGACCGAGCCAAGTTGACCGCTCGATTGCGGAGCACCTTGGCCAGCCAGGGACCGAGCGGCACCCCCGGGCGCCGCGGCCGCTCCAGGGCCACGACCCAGGTGTCCTGGATCAGATCCTCAGCCGACGCTTCGTCGGCCACCAACTGGCTCGCCAGCCGGCGCAGCCAGCCCGCGTGGACCAACAACTCGTCCAGATTCGGAGCCCCAGGGGAAGGTGCCATATGAACGCAACACACCACCGAGGTGCCCTACGTGTCGCACAAAATCCGAAAAACAGCGCCGAGTCGCACAGCTTGTCGTTGCCCGGCAACAACAGGCTGTGCGACCCCGAACGGTTAGATCCTGGAGAGGACTTCGTCCACTTCGGTGGGGCTGCCGAGCACGACGCTCGTGCGCTGGTGAATCTCGGTGGGCTCGACTTCCATGATTCGCTGCTTGCCCGCAAACGCCTTGCCGCCGGCTTGCTCGATGAGCATGGCCATCGGATTGGCTTCGTACATCAGGCGCAGCTTGCCGTTCGGAGCTTTGGTGGTCGGCGGGTACATGAACACGCCGCCCTTGAGCAGAATGCGGTGCACGTCGGCAACCATCGCACCGGCGTAGCGGCTGGAGAAGCCGTTGTCCTGGGCCCAGTCCAGGAAATCCTGGTAACCCTGCGGGAACTGCTTGCGGTTGCCCTCGTTGCACGAGTAGCTCTTCGTGCTGCTCGGAATCTTCAAGTTCTGTTCCACGCGCAGGAAGGCTCCGATGGCCGGATCCAACACAAACATGTCGACGCCCTTGCCGGTGGTCAGCGTGAAGACCGTCGAAGATCCATAGAGGATATAGCCGGCCGCAACCTGCTCGGTGCCCGGCTGAAGGAGCGAAGCTTCGGCGCTATCGGCCCGGCGATCGTGGCGCAGGATCGAGAAGATCGTGCCGACGCCACCGCAGACGTCCAGATTCGAGGAGCCGTCGAGCGGATCGAACAGGACGCAGTACTTGCGCTCGCCGTCTTTCTCGTCGCGCAGGATCAAGGCCTCTTCGTTCTCTTCGCTGGCCACGATCGCGCAGCCTTCCCGCCCGGCGAGGGTGCGGAGCAGCACCTCGTTGGCGATCACGTCCAACTTCTGCTGGGTCTCGCCCTGGACGTTGTCGGAGCCCAGGCTGCCGAGCACGTCCTCGAGACGCGCACGCCGCATCTTGTTCGAGATGACCTTGGCGGAAATCGACAGCGCCGAGAGAATCCACGAGAACGCCCCGGTCGCGTCGGGATGCGCGGCTTCCTCCGCGAGAATGTGGCTCTGGAGAGTGACCAGCGGCTGGCTGCCGGTCAGCGGGGTCTCGATCACGGCGGGAGTCTCGGGGCTCATGGAAGAAGTGCGCGCTGGAGGGGTCAGGACAGCCGACGGAGCGCGGCCATGATGCTGCGCGTCGCGTGGCTCTTGTTCAGGGTGTAGAAGTGGATGCCAGGGGCGCCCTTCTCAAGAAGTTCTCGGCATTGGAGGATCGCGTGCTCGATCCCCACGGCCATCACGACCCCAGGGTCGTCCCTAAATCGGTCCAGGCGGGCCGAGAGGTCCGGCGGGAGCGTCGCTCCGCACATCTGCGTGAAGCGCTCGATTTGGGACACGTTCGTGATCGGCATGATTCCGGGCACGATCGGCACCTCGATCCCAGCGTTCCGGGCCCGCTCCACGAACTGAAAGTACTGGGTGTTGTCGAAAAACAGCTGGGTCGTCAGGACGTCGACTCCGCTTTCGACCTTTCGGCGGGTCCACTCGAGGTCGTCGACGAAGGTCTTCGAATTCGGGTGTGCTTCGGGGTAGCACGCGCCACCTAGCGAAAAATCGAAGTGCTCCTTGAGATAGCTCGCCAACTCGTTGGATCCGCGAAAACCGCCCTCGGTCACCTGGAACTCGGTCTCCCCCTTCGGCGGGTCACCGCGCAGCGCGAGGATGTTCTCGACCCCGTCCTCAGCAAGCAACTTGGCGATCTGGTGAATCTCGCCGGCCGTGTGCCCGACGCAAGTCAGATGCGCCATGGCCGTGATTTTCAGTTCCTGCTGGATTCGGGCCACGCACGACAGCGTTCGCTCCCGGGTGGTTCCTCCCGCGCCGTAGGTCACCGAGACGTAGTCCGGCGAGTGCATCTCGTCGAGCGCCTTCACCGTCCGCATGAGCTCATCGGCGGACTTAGCGGTCTTCGGCGGAAAGAACTCGAAGCTGAACACGGGGTTGGGGCGCCCGTGCATCTGGCTGATCTTCATGGGGATTTTCCTTGGACCTCGTCGGTCGCTAGTCCGGGCTCTCCGCCCGGCTCGAGGATCTCTCGAAATTTCTCGCGGTAGCGCTCGTCAATCGCGCGGCTTTCGAGCTTGTCCAGATCCACGCACACCGTGGTCATCCGGGCCTCGAGGCAAACATCGTCGCCCACGCGGTAAACGTAGCGCAACCCGAGCGACGATCGCCCGAGCTTGAAACAGGTCACGCGCACCACCGGACGGTCCCCGAAGTGCAGCGGTTTCTTGAAGTCCACCTCCGAGTGGACCAGCGGGAACCCGATCCGCTTCTCGCCCAAGAGGTAGTAGTAGCGTTCGCCCACATGCACATCCCACAGCTCCTCAAAGGCCTCGTGGATGTAGTCGTAGATCCGCGGGTAGTAGGCAATCCCTGCTGGATCCACATGGCCGAAGCGCACCTGCTGCTGGCAGGTGAAGGGTCGGGCTTTGCTCATGGCACTCATCGCGGGCGCGAGGCTACTCGATCGCAGGAGCGTCAGGCGGAATCGCCGGGGTTGAACAGCTCGGGCCAGGCGTCTTTTGCGGCCTCTACGGTCAGCTCCGCCAGCTCTTCACACAGGCGGACGCCCTCTTCGGCCGAAGCGCTCGCGGGATCTCCGCAGTAGGCCGCTTCGGCCCCGACCTCGAGAAAGCTCTGCGCCCCAGCTTGCATCTTCTCCACGAGCCCGACCTCCAGGGCGGGCAGCGCCGCCCGTTCGTCTTCGCGCACGCTGCCTGGATCGAAGGCCAGCACGAGACTCGACTCGTAGCGCCCGGCATGGCACTCCCCACTCTTGAACTCGTCGCCGAGACGCTCCGCATTGCGGCGGCGCGTGAGGTCCGGGAACACGACTTGGACGCCCTGAACCTTGGGCGGCGTCGCCAGAGAGCGCTCGAGCGCCACTCCGCGAAGTACCTTGACCTGTCCCGGTTCCATGTGCGCGTTGCAGAACATCAACCGCCGGACCCCTTGCTCGGCGATCGAGTCGCAGATGTCCTCAAGCATCGACCACAAAGTCCCCGGCCGCAGCGAGACGCGCCCTTCGAAACCGTCGGTAAAGAACGTGACGCCGTAGGCCAGGGGCGGAAGCACCAGGGCGTCGACCCCCCCCTCGACCAGCTTCGCCGCCGCGCGCCGCGCGTGAGCCACCGACAAGGTGACGTCCACGTCCAAGGGAAGGTGCGGTCCGTGGGGTTCGGTCGCGCCGATCGGCAGCAGCGTGACCAGGTCAGGACCGAACCTCTCGCGGGCTTCAGGCCAGGTCAAACGCGCCAGGTCGTGCTGATGGGGGTTGTTCATCGGGAGATCTCCTCGGCGAGCACGCGGCGCGCCACCTTGCCGCGATCGTTCTTGGGCAGCTCGGCTCGCCACTCGAACCAGCGGGGATACTTGTGGGGTGCCAGTTTGGCCTTCAAGTGAGCCTTCAACGCCTCCGCCAGCGCCGTGTCGCCGGTTCGCCCGCTTGCGGGCACCACGAACGCCAACGGCTTGACCAGCCCCGACTCGTCCTCTTTCGGCACGACACAGACCTCGGCGACGTCGTCGTGACCGAGCAGCGCGCCTTCAATCTCGAGCGGCGAAACCCAGATCCCCGAGACCTTCATCAGATCGTCCGAGCGACCCTGGTAGGTGAAGTAGCCCTGCTCGTCGCGGACAAACACGTCGGCCGACGTACACCAGCGCCCCGCAAAGGTCTCCCGCGAGGCCCTGCGGTTGGCCCAGTAGCAAAGCGCCGTCGACTCGCCGCCGATGCGCAGCCGCCCGGGCTGCCCATCGGGTAGTTCGCAGCCATCGGGATCGAGGATCTGCGCTTCGTAGCCGGGCACGAGCTTGCCCAGCGAGCCGAGCTTCACGTCGTCAAAACGGTTCGAGATGTAGATGTGGAACATCTCCGCCGAACCGATGCCGTCGAGAATTTCGACGCCCGTGCGAGCTTTCCACGCGCTGTACAAGGGCGCCGGTAGCGCCTCCCCCGCCGACAGGACGACGCGCAAGCTGCCGAGTCCGTCGGCGGACAGCCGCTCGGATTGGAGCATCTGCCCGATCATGGTTGGCACCGAAGTGAGCAGCGTTGGCGAGAACTGTTCGGCCAAATCAAACAAAGCCTCGGCCGTGGAACGCTCGGGAAACAAGACGGCCTTCCCACCGAATCGCAGCGGGAACATCAGGTTCGTGCCTGTCGCGTAGCCAAAGAACAACTTCGGGACGCCCAACGTCACTTCCTCGGGTCCATAGCCAACAATCCGTCGCGCATAGGTCTCGGTGGAAAA
Organism: uncultured Planctomycetaceae bacterium; assembly: GCA_964619265.1. GTDB lineage: Bacteria > Planctomycetota > UBA1135 > UBA1135 > CAZUCE01. Next base: position 10,105 of record CAZUCE010000006.1, on the reverse strand, counting down.
CACGAAGTCCGATTGCGTGTGGACACAGGCCTTGGGGGTTCCGGTCGATCCCGAAGTGAACAGCCAGCCGGCCAGGTCGTCGGGCCCGGTGGGCTCGGTCTCGGCGCGCGAGGATCCCGGATTTTGGGCCGCGAGCCAGTCCTCGTAAGCCGTAAAGCGTCCGGCATCGCCGCCGACAACGATCAACTCCAGGCAACCCGCCACCTGTTCGAAGGCGGATTCAAAGGCCTCCAGCACCGAGGCGTGCACGAAGGCCACGCGCGCTTTGGTGTAGCGCAAGGACCCCTGGAAGGCGTCAGCCTTCAACAGCGGATTCAGCATGGCGAAGACCGCCCCAGCCCGCAGGATCCCGAAGAACGCCTCGGCGAATTCAAAACCATCGGGCAGCGCGAGGACGACGCGTTCTTCCGGACGTACGCCAAGCTCCCGCAACCCGCTCGCCACTCGACGACTACGGGATTCCAGTTCGCCGTAGCTGAGCTTCCCCGCCGCCGTCAGCAGCGCCGGGCGGTCCGCTCCGTATCGGCGCGTGGGCTCGTCGACGAAATACTCCGCGAGATTTAGCCGAGCAGGCCAGTGGGCGCACCCGGCCTCGTCAACGAGCTCGCCCAGCCCTCCGTCCACCGTTTGATTGGACAAAGCTCAGCTGGCCTGACAGGCGGCCAGCGCTTCTCGGAAAGCCGTCGCCGTCGGATAGCGCTCGGACTTGTCAGCGAACAGCCCGCCGCGGATCGCTTCTTCGAGCTCCGAGGAAACCTCGACGTCACGCGCCCGATCCTTGATGCGCGGCGGCACGCGCTCGAGCTTCGACTGGAACACGTCCAGGAAGCTCTTACCCGCAAACGGCTGCACGCCGGTCGCCATCTCGAACAACAGCGTCGCGACGTTGTAGACATCCGATTGAACCGTCGGCGCGTCTCCGCCGAATTGCTCGACCGGCGCGTAGTACGGCGTCCCGATCAGAGCCGTGCGCTCGCCCAGGTCCTTGGCCGTCCACAGGCCCGGCGTGGTGCCGCCGTCGACCAGCATGGCCCTACGGTTGGGCGCCTCTCCGCGCACCCACACAGTCAGCGGCTTGACGTCCCCGTGGACCAAGCCGTGGTTGTGGGTCTCGATCAGACCATCGAGCAACTCGAGGCCAAGCGAAACGACGGACTCCTCGGGCAACGGGGCGATCGCATCAACCACCTCGCGCAGGCAGACCCCGGAGGGAATGTCGGTGACCAGCAGCAGGCCGCTGGACTCGACGAAGGCCGTCTCCCGAACCCGCAAGACGTGCTCCGACTCCACCCGCTGCCAGGGGCGCCAGCCGGAGGCAAATTCCTGAAGCTGCTTGGTGCCGTCGAACAGACTCGATGGGAAGACCTGGATTTCGCATTCCTCGCCGGAACTCTGGTCGAGGGCCCGGAAGGCCACGGATAGGCCTCCTTGCCGGCTGGCTTCGCGAACCTCGAAGCGGTCGCCGAGGACCTTGCCAGGGCCGAAGTCGAACGGGATCTGCATGGGGGAGGCTCGCTGAGCGGAGAGAAAGGAAAGCTAGGGAGAAGGGGCGAATAAAAGAGCCCGCGCCGGATCGTGCGGCGGTGCGCCCCGCGGGGAGGCGTGGATTCTAGCCGCAGGAGGCATCCCTCCAGCCCGCAGAGCCCGCTCCAGGTCGGCTTCCCACGCCAAAGTCAGGGGTTCGGACCAGACCCGCCGCAGCCCGGGTGGATTTGGAGCGCGCTGCCGGAGGCGGAACTTGGCCGCGAGCTGCCTTCTAAAAAAAATTTCCTCCGCAAGCCTCCGCCTGTTTGGACGCTCGCCCTGGCAGAGCCAGAGAGTTACTCCTTGCCAGAGCGGTGGCGTTCCTCGGATTTTTGTGCCGATGGACGTCACCGCCTTCCTATTGGGGACTCGCGCTCCAAGGGCCGAGCTCTTGGCGCAAGCTTGGCCCCATCGTGGAGAGCCCCGTCGTGGAGGGCCCCGTCGTGGAGGGCCCCGTCGTGGAGGGCCCGCGCCTTCCCCCGCGCTAGTCCGCGGCCGGCTCGTCCGGCGTGACCAGCTGCTCGCCCTGTTCGGGAGTCAGCTTCGAAGCCCAGCGGCCCGCCGGATACTGCACGGCGGTCACCCCCTGGGCGCAACCATCCAGACAGCCGCTCGCGTTGACACGCACGCGCCCACGCCAACCTTGCTCGTGGACGAATCCACGCAGGTGGGAAAGCAGCTCGGCCGCTCCGCGCTGGGCGCAGGAGCCTCTTGGATGCCCGGGTCCACGATCGTGGGTGCAGACAAAAACGTGTCGCTCGTAGCGTTGCTCGCTGGCTTGGTGGGGAGAGTCCTTCATGCTTGGTTTTGTTCGGCGGCGACCTGCCCGCCGGTTGTCCCGCCTTGCGTTTCCCCCTGGGCTGTCGCCTGCTCGGCTGCTCGCCGCTCCGCATCCGCGGACAGAACGATCTTGGAGAGGATCAACTTCTGAACCTCGGAAGCGCCCTCATAGATGCGCAGGGCCCGAGTCTCGCGGTACAGAGCCTCCACCACCGTGCCTTGCTTGACGCCGAGCCCACCGTGGTGCTGCACCGCCCGATCGCAGATCCACGAAGCCTCTTCGGTGGCAAACAGCTTGGCGCGAGCCACCGCTTGGGCCGCCGCCGGATCGTTCGCGTCGGAAAGGCGGGCGGCCTCTTCGACCAGCAGCTCGGAAGCTCGCAAGCGGGTGTCCATCTCGGCCAGGTCGAACCGCAGCCCTTGGTTGGCCGAGAGGGGTTTGCCGAATTGCTCGCGCCGCGCCAAATGCCCGCAGGACTCGTCGAGGGCCCGCCGAGCGAATCCGCAGGCCGCCGAGGCGACCGTTGTGCGAAATCGAGCCAAGGTCGCCAGGGCGATCTCGAGACCGGCGCCCGGCTGGCCGAGCAGGTAGCTCGCCCGCACCCGCACGTTGTCGAAAATGACGTCTCCGATCGGATGATCGCCCAACACCTCAAAGGGCTCCATGCGAACGCCGCCGGAGTCGGTGGGTACATAGAACATCGTGAGCCCGTCCGTCCGGCGATCGCCTGGCTTCCCCGCCGTACGTGCAAGTACGCAAACAAAGTCGGCGATCCCGGCGTTGGAGATAAAAGTCTTGTGCCCGTTCAAGACCCACTCGTCGCCGTCTTGGACGGCGCTCGTCGCGATCTCATCCAGGGAAGAGCCCGCGCCGGGTTCGGTTAGCCCGTAGGAGGCAATGCGTTCGCCGCGATGAACCCCGGGCAGGATCGCGGATCGCAGGTCAAGACTACCGTCGCGCAACAAGGGATAGGAACCGAGTCCCTGCATGACGAACATCAGGTCGAGCAGGCCGTGAGCGTAGGCCAGCTCTTCGCGCAGCACGCACATGACGCGCACCGACAGTTCGTTCTTCGGCGTCAACCCCTCGGGGGCCTGACCTCCATGGGCCTTGGCCACAACGAAGCGCAGCCAATCGGCCTTCGCCAAGCTAGCGAGCGCTGCGCGCGCGGCCGGCTCACCCTTCAGGCCGCTCAACTCGCCCGCGGCTTGCTTCGCGAAACTCCGCACACGCTGGCGCAGGTCCCCCAGGAAGGCTGTTGCGTCGAAGTCTTGGTCGCTCACGAGATTTCCTCGGTCCGGCGCTTCGCCAGGAATTCCGCGCCCGAACGGCGGAAGTCCGGCGCGCGCTTGGCCTGACCGGCCTCGTGCGCCTCCAAGTAGTCGGGATGCCGCATGCACTCGGCCTGAATCCAGCCCTCGGCCTGCATGGCTTCGCCAAGTTCCATGGAGGCCTCGGCGTTCAACATCCGTTTGGTGATCGAGAGCGAGTGAGCCGGACCGTCGGCGAGCTTCTCCGCCAGAGCCTGGGCTTCGGGCAACAGTTGTTCCGCCGCAACCACTCGGTTGTACAGCCCGATGCGTTCGGCTCGATCGGCGTCGACAAAATCCCCGGTCATCAGAATTTCGCTGGCGTGCCCGAGCCCCACCAGTCGCGGTAGCAGCCAAGCCGCCCCCATGTCGGCCCCCGACAGCCCAACCTTGACGAACAGGAACGCGATCTTGGCCTCCGGGACCGCGATGCGGATATCCGCCGCTGCGGCCAGCACCGCGCCCGCTCCGCAGGTCACGCCGTTCAGTGCAGCGATCACGGGTTTTTCCAGGCGACGCACGTTCTCGATCAGGTCGCAGGTCATCCGCGTGAACTCGAACAACTTCTCGTCCGGAACGCCGAACAGCTTGCCAATGATGTCGCGCACATCGCCACCCGAGCAGAACGCCCGGCCCGTGCCGGTCAACACCAAGGAGCGAACGTCGTCGCGCGTCCGCAGATGCACCAAGAAATCGCGCAGCTCGGCGTAGGATTCGAAGGTCAGGGCGTTCAACCGGTCCGGACGATCCAGACGAATCGTCCCGACACCGGTGTCCGACAGATCGAATCGAAAGTGCTCGGGTTTCATAGAGTTGAAGAGTTCGGTTCGATCAGCCGACCGCCGCGGTGGCTTCGATCTCAATCAGGGCATCGTCTTCGAGCAGCGCAGCGACCTGGACCAGCGACATGGCCGGATAGTGGCGCCCGAGCAGTTCACGATAGGCCGTACCGATGGTTTCTAGGTTGCTCATGTACTGCGCCTTATCCACCACGAACATGGTCAAGCGTGTGATGTCGCTGGGATGTCCGCCCCCGGCGCGTACGACGGTGCAGACATTTTCCAAGGTCTGACGGAACTGGGCACCGAAATCCCCGACTCCGACCATTTTCTGCTCCTCGTCCCAGGCGATCTGCCCCGCCACAAACAAGAACGACTCGGCGCGCCTCGCGAGGATCGCGTTCGAGTAGCCGGACGGCTTGCGCCAACTGCGCGGATTGATGGGGTCGATTTTCATGGGTTCAGGAGAGGCTTTCGGGGGTGAGGGGAACTTCTAGGCCGGGTTCACGGCGTTCGGGCAAATCGCGGGGAGTTCCCCCGTCGAGGACAACCACCCGGCCGTTGTTCGAATCGGGATCCCCGCGAAGAAGCTCGAGGACCTGGCCGGCCACGTCGCCTGGCGGAACGAGTTGACCGCCGGGATTGCGAGACTGGAACACAGCGCGCGCAGCGGCGGGATCCTCGCCGCTGGCCGCGCAGCGCTCTTCGATGGCGGCTTCCAGCATCGGCGTGTCGACATAGTAGGGGCACACGCTCGCGATCGAGATGCCAGCGGGCATCTCCAGGGCAGCGCAGCGAGCCCAGCCGAGCAATGCATGCTTGGCTGCCGCGTAGGCTGCGATTCCAGGGAAGCCGCGCAAGCCCGCGGCCGAGTCGATCAAGACAACGGCTCCGCGCCCGCGCTCGACAAAGCTGGGCAACAGGGCTTCGGCGATCCGCCGCGCGCCGTGGAAGTGAACGTCGAGAGCTCGTGTGTAGATCGCTTCGCTCTGCAAGCGTTGCTCGGGTCGCGCTCCTTTTAGAACTCCGAGCACATCCACCAGACCCGCGCTGTGCACAAATCCGGCCAACGGGCCCAGCTCCTCCTCCGCAGCTGCGCGCATGCGCGCGATCACAGCCCCGGCATCGGGCGCACCGACGTCCAGGTCCAAGGCGCGCGTCCCCGCCGGGAGTTCGGAACGCGAAGCGCTCCGCGAGGCGACCCAAACGCCCAGGCCGGCCTCGGCCAGAGCTTTCACGCAGGCCGCGCCGATCCCGGAAGTTCCTCCCGTGACCAAGATGGATTCGTTCGGCTGGCTCAATGCTCGATGCGTTCGTTGCCGGCCAATTCCCAAACCAATCCCGACCGCGTCGCCTCGAGTTGATCCGCCACGGCGCGCGCCACGGACTCTGGACTCATCAGCTCGCCGCCCGGATTCTGACCCGCGACGAATTCGCGCAGGTCGGATTCCGAACGGCCGGTCTTGGCCTTCATATTCTCGATCGATTCGGTCAGCATCGGCGTGTCGACATAGTGCGGGCAGACCGCGTGCATGAACACCCCGGTGCGCTCCAGCTCGAGGGCCGCGGCGCGCGTGTAACCGACCAGCGCGTGCTTCGAAGCACAGTAAGCGACGACATAGCCGTAGCCGACGAGCCCCGCGGACGAAGCGAGATTGACCACCGCGCCGTAGCCTCGCTCGCGCATGCCGGGCAACAGGCCGTGCACCAACCGGACGGCCCCATGGAAATTGACGGCCAGGTGAGCCTCGAACTCATCTATGTCGCCGTCCAAGGACTTGGTCAGGGACACCGAGCGCGCGAACCCCGCGTTGTTCACCAGCCAGTCGATGCGATCGGAGCCGAAATGTTCAAGCGCGAGCTGCTTCGCCTCCGCAAGCCCGGCCTCGATCCCCGGCTTCGAGCCTACGTCCATGGCAAAGGCCGCCGCGCGATGCGTGCCCAAGCGCTGGGCCAGCTCGTGGCAACCTTCGACGCCCCGGGCGCACAGAAGCACTCGCGCGCCGCGATCCACAAGCTCCTGCGCCACGGAGGCGCCGATCCCGCGGCTCGCACCGGTCACCAGCGCCACCGGACGCTCAGGCCTAGTGCGCGACGCATGTCCTTCCGTTTGGGCTCGCTTTTCACTCATGGGCAGGGGAAGCCTACGTCGAGCCCGACCCAAGCCGCAACGCAGGCGACCGGTCGATGCGCGTTAGGCTCTCCGGCGATGGCCCCTTCGCCCAAACGAGCAGTCCCGATCCCGGACGCAACCTGGCCCACCGCCGAGGCTGCCGCGAGCAGCCGCCTGTTCGCGCCCGGCCGACTCGGCCCTCTCCAAACACGCACCCGCACCTGGATTCCCGCCATGGTGCCCTGGAGGTCCAACCCCGAAGGATTCGTCACCCAGGACGTCCTGGACTGGTACGGCCGCTTCGCCGACGGCCGCCCCGGCGTCCTGGTCGTCGAAGCCACCGGCATCCGCGACGTGCCCTCAGGCCCTCTCTTGCGCATCGGCCACGACCGCTACCTGGAAGGCCTCCGAAAACTGGTCGAAACCGTCCGCGAACGCTCCGGCGGAACCACCCGCCTCCTGATCCAGATCATCGACTTCCTCGCGATCAAGCGCCGTCCGGAACGCGAGAAGTACCTCAGCCGCTTCCTCGCCGTCACCGAAGCCCTGCGCAAAGCCCTCGCCGCTAGCCCCGCCCACTCAGCCCTCGCGCTCCTCGAAGAGCCCCAGCTCCGCAAGTCCCTCCTCGCGCTGCCCGAGGACGAACTCCTCCCCCTGCTGGACGAACGCGAACGCGAGTCCCTCACCCACGGCTACCGCGAGCGCGTCGACGACCTGCACCTCCCCCACATCGCCGAGCTCCCCAAGGTCCTCCCCGGCCTCTTCGCGGACGCCGCCGACCGCGCCAAACGCGCCGGCTTCTGCGGCGTCGAATTGCACTTTGCCCACGCCTACACCATGGCGTCGTTCCTCTCCGCGCGAAACCAACGCACCGACGGTTACGGCGGAAGCCCCGAAAACCGCGTCCGCCTGCCCCTCGAAGTCATCGCTGCCGTCCGCGCCCGCGTCGGCTCCGACTTCGGCCTCGGCTGCCGCCTCCTCGGCGAAGAAGTCATCGAAGGCGGCTCCCAACTCCCCGACACCCGCCTCTACGCCACCCGCTTCGCCGAAGCCGGCCTCGACTTCCTCTCCATCTCCAAAGGAGGCAAATTCGAAGACGCCAAACAACCCAAAGTCGGCGCCGCCGCCTACCCCTACACCGGCGAAAGCGGCCACGAGTGCATGCCCACCGTCCGCATCGGCGGCCAAGGCCCCTTCGGCCGCAACCTCCCGATCTCCCGCTCGATCCGCGAAGCCGTCCACCAAGCCGGCCACAAGACCCCCATCGTCGGAACCGGCGGAATCGCCGACTTCGATCTAGCCGAAACCGCTCTCCAAAACGGCGACTGCGACTTCGTCGGCGCCGCTCGCCAATCCCTTGCCGACCCCGACTGGTGGCTCAAAATCGAACGCGGCCGCGGCGCCTCCATCCGCCGCTGCATCTTCACCAACTACTGCGAAGCCCTCGACCAAAAACACGTCGAAGTCACCTGCCAACTCTGGGACCGCAACTTCGAACCAAACGACCCCGGCGGCGGCATCGCACGCTCCAAAGACGGAAAACGCCGCCTGATTGCGCCACCGAACGAGTCCGAGTAGGTCGATGCCTGGAACGGGCAAAGCCCCTAGGACTTCTTGATCGGCTCTGCCCCTAGAGACCCCTGGCTCTTCGGCCGCAGGTCCCTGAGGGTGAGTGAGCCCCAATTTCCCCCGGCGCTCCTCCAAGGCTGTCCCAAGGTCTAAGGCGCGCGCAGTTGAGTGTGAGCCGTCGCCCCGTGGGCCTCGCGGGGCCCGACCCACGCGCGCGGAAGCCTACCGGGAGGGCCGGTGGCCGATCGCGGCCAAGATCGCCGCCCCTCGGTACGCTACGAACCCGGCGCACACCACGCAGTTCTCCCAGTCTCGACACACTTATGGCCTCCTCCACCCAACACGACGAACGCATTGCGCAGTTCAGATTCGACGCCGCCTACCCCCTCTACCTCAACAAGGTCGAGAAGAAGGGGCGCACCGAGGAGGAGCTGCAGCAAGTGATCCAGTGGCTGACCGGCTACACCAAGGCACAGATCAAGAAACACGTCACGAAGCGGTCGACCTTCGAGGAGTTCTTCGACGCGGCCAAGCTAAACCCAAGCGCCTCCCTGATCACGGGCTTGATCTGCGGCCACCGCGTCGAGGAGATCAAGAACCCGTTGACCCAGAAGGCCCGCTACATGGACAAGCTCGTCGACGAACTCGCCAGGGGAAAGAAGATGGAAAACATCCTGCGGTCGTAGCCTGACTCAAAAGCAGCTCCGAATCTCTGAGGCGTGGAAGAATTGCTCTGGCTCGGAATTCCAGGTCCCCGTCGAACATCAGAGTCGGCTTCGGACCTCCAACCTGCTCGAGCGTCTGAATCGCGAACTCAAACGTCGCACTCGCGTCGCATCTATGTTTCCGGGCGAGGCTAGTGCCCTGCGCCTCGTTTCCGCCGTCCTAGACGAGACTTCCGACGAATGGGAGTCCGGTCGGGCTTACCTCACCATAAAGATCGCCTAAGATCCTCGCCGCTCGAAATTCCAGACCAACTGTTGCTCTATCCTCTATGACCTCTTGCAGCTTTACGGTTGCGGTAACTCTCACGTGAACCTCACCTAGCGCGCGAACTGGGCGGTATTCATGTTGGCGCGTATGCGGAAACGACACCGACGAGAGGATCTTGAATCCCCTCTGCGAGCCCGGGTACGCAGAGGCTGGCTCGGCACCGCAGGTAAGGTGGCTCCCCCCGTCCATGAGTCCTTGGAGGGTGCTTAGGTGCGATCCTGCGTCAGCGTCTTCCAGCGCTTGAACACCCGGGGATCGGCTTCTCACTCAGGAGCTACAGCATAGCTCCACTCTTCCTCATCGACACCTCTATAAGCCCACGTCCCCACGGCTTTGCCATTTAGCACGTGGCCGAAGCGATACTCCCTACCATTGGCATCATAATATCTCCATGTACCAAATCGCTGGCCAAGGATAAATAGACCTCTAGCCGTACCATTATCACCGATATTGAGCGTCCATTCCCCATGAGGAATTCCGTGAACTTCAGGACCATTGCCATCAGGTTCTAACTCTGCAGTCCCCCGAATTTCATCCCAGCTCCGAGACGGGATACTAACCATGATCGAATCCACGTCATCCCCCCCAACAAACTGCTGAGGATTCGGTGAAATTGCGTTCCTTCTTCCCCCCAAGGGTGAACCACCTTGCAACAAGGCGCTCGAGTCTTGAACACTACCAGGCGAGCCAGCCAACAGCACCTCCTCCCGGCCTACCACCGGCTCATTCGGCTTAGACGCAAACTCTAATCCAGATTGGCTTTCCACCAAAGACAATACCTGCGGTCGAAAGAGCGAACCAGCAAGAAGACCCAACAAGAAGGCCCCAATGGCGACAAGTAGATGACCACCACTTCCTAAGAAGCCAAAAAAGCTCTTTTCCTCAATATTCACGCAAGACCTTGATAACTGGAGTTAGAATAGATTTTGAGAGCCAATTAGCTCAACCTGCGTCTCCAAAGCAACATCTCCCCAATCTACTCCGATAGAGCAACAGTTGGTCTGTAAATTCGGGCGAGTCGGTCAGTCGTCGATCT
>CAZUCE010000005.1:0-188309 GCA_964619265.1 uncultured Planctomycetaceae bacterium | reverse complement strand
GCAGCCCGCCTGCGGTGACTGCGCAGGGGCCAGCCTTTTCACCCCATCAGAGCAAAAAGCACCGCTGTAGCAGCCGCGGCAGCGTAGCTGCCGCGCCGCGGCTTTGCCGCGGCTGCTACAGCGGTGCTTTTTGCTCTGGCACCGTATCACCTTTTGCTCTGGCACCGTATCACCGGTCTAGCGGGGGTGGCCCCAGTCGGCGTCTTCTTCTAGGTAGTAGTTGAACCACTCGGCGCGCTCGCCGTGCAGGAGTTCGTAGGCGTGGGCCGGCGACTTTGCCTGGAACAGTTGGGCCTGAAGGACCGGGTCGGAGCCCACGGTGCCGGCTAGGGTGGCCAGCACTTCCAGGTGGCGGTCCCGTTGTCCTACGGGAGTCGCCAGCAACACCAGGCAGTGCACCGGATGGCCGTCGGGCGCAGCGAAGTCGAGGCCGCGGCGAGAAATTCCGAGGACGCCCAACATTTCCGGGCCTTCGGGCAGTTCTCCGTGGGGAATGGCCAGGCCGCCGCCCAGTACGGTCGAAACCTGAGCTTCGCGTTCGAGCGTCGATTCGAGCAGAGGCCTGCCCATGGACTTGGGCAGATGATGGGAGCTGATCAGCAGTTCGGTCAGCTTCTCGATGGCCTCGGTCATCGACTGGGCTTCTAGGTCGGTCACGATGTTCTCTTCTCCGATGAAGTCCAGCAGCCGGTCTCGATCCCGATCGACCTCGCCCGAGTAGCGCAGGGCCAGGCGTGTTAACAGCGGGCCGGCGATCTCGTTTAGGGTCACGACCGTCAAGACGATAGCCGCCACCAAATCCGAGACTGGGGCGAGCCCCGGGTCCTCTTGGACGACAAGTACCAAGCCGATCGCTACGCCCGCTTGAGGCAATCGCGCGAGGCCCAGCCAGCGGCGGAGTTTTTTCGGAGCCCCGGCCGCGTGCATGGCGAACCAAGTAGCGCTGGTTTTGGCGAAGATCCGGGAAGCGAACAGGACCACGGCTACGCTGCCGCCGGCGGCCAGGTAGGAGAAGTCCAGTTTCATCCCCGCGAGGGTGAAGAACACCGCCAGGATCGCCGGCTGGAAGTTCCTGAACACCGACTCGATCAGCTCTTCGCGGCTGGGTTGCAGGTTGGTTTGAACAAAGCCCAGAAACAGGCAAGCCAGCAGGTTGGAGGCGCCCAGCTCGGAGGCAACTCCGGAGCAAACCAGGATCGCGGCGAGCGATGCGGTGGCGAGCGCGTCGGGTCGGCGGACGGTGCGGGTCAACCAGGTGACCAAGACGGCGATCGTGCCGCCCAGCAGAAGGGCGAGCAGCAGCTCGCGACCTGCGGCTACAAGGGCGTCGGGCAGTCCGCCTAGACCTTCGCCGCCGGCGATGGCCATGGCCCGAAAAACTTCGAACAGGAAAATGCACGCTATGTTCGAAAGGGCGACGGAAGCCAGCAAGGTTTTCGCAAAGACGCCCTTGGCCCGGGCTTCCCTCACGAGGGCCCAGATCGTCGCCGGCGAGGTTTCGATCGCGATGGCCGCCATCAGTGCCGCGGTCACCAGGCCGAGGGGTTGGGCCGGCGATCCCAGGGGAGTGAGTGCCCACAGGGCTCCGAGGACGACCGCAGGGATCCACAGGGCTTCGAACGCCACCAGGAGCCCGAGCCGTTTGCCGGCGTTGCGCAGACGCCGCAGGGACAGGTGCGAACCGACCGCCACAGCCACAAGCCCGAGGGCGAAGTGGGTCACCGGTCGAAGGCCCGCTACGGCAGCCTTGGCTTCGAACAAATGCAGGGCGTAGGGCCCGATCAGGACTCCCGCCAGGATCTGTCCGGTCACGCGCGGAAGGCGAAGCCGAGCGGCGATCGAGCCGGCCAGGGCACCGGCGACCAGGACACCGGAGAGGATCGTGAGGGGCTGCGCCCCAGGAAGGAGGGCCTCCGGACGGAGGGCGATCGAAGCGAGCAGGTGCACCAAGGATCGGCAGGACGCATCCAGCACGCCCGGGGTGGACCGATTGTAGCGAGCCCCGGGGCAATCCCGAGCGCTGACTCACGTATCCTGCAGGGCCGAAAATCCACAAGCCATGAGCCTGACCCGCACCACCTCCAGCTCCCACGGGACCGACGCCCTTGAGGCGGTCCCCGGCACGCGCTCCGTTCACTTGATCACCTTCGGGTGCCAGATGAACAAGTACGACTCGAACCTGGTGGAAGGCCGCTTTCGGGCGCGCGGTTGGCGCGTTGCCGATTCGGTGGCGGAAGCCGACGTGGTGCTGTTCAACACCTGTTCGGTCCGCGAGCACGCCGAAGAGCGGGTGTATTCCTGGCTTGGGGAGCTCAAGGCGGAAAAGAAGCGCCGACCCGAGCTGGTGCTTGGCGTGATGGGGTGCCTGGCCCAGCGCGCCCAAGAAGAAGTTTTCCGCCGCGCCGGGCACGTGGACCTGGTCGTCGGCACGCGCCGCCTCCAACACATGCCGGTCCTGGTCGACGAGGTCTACGAGCGGCGCGCCGATCCCAACCGCGGTCGATCCAAGGCCGACCTGGTGCTCGACGTGGAGATGGACGACGAGGTCGCCGTTCCGCGGGCAGGCGAGGTCTACACCGGCGGGCTCTGCGGCTACCTCACGGTCATGCGCGGCTGTGATCTTAACTGCGCCTACTGCATCGTCCCGAAAACCCGCGGGCGCGTTCAGTCTCAGCCGATTCCCGCGTTGGTCGAAGAGGCCCGCTGGATGGTGGCCCAGGGAGCGCGCGTGATCACGCTGCTGGGCCAAACGGTGGATAGCTACGGCGAGGACCTGCCTGTTCCCGCCGAGGGCGAGCCGCGCGGCACCGGCCGGCAGGGGCGCCCGTCGCTCGCCGACCTGCTGCGCGCCCTGAATGAAGTCGAAGGGCTCGTGCGCATCCGCCTGATCACGTTGCACCCGTCCTACGTGAGCCCGGCGCTGGCCGAGTCCATCGCCGATTGCGACAAGGTCGAACGGTTCCTTCCGCTCCCGGCCCAATCGGGCTCGGACGACGTCCTGCGCGCCATGCGCCGCGGCTACACCACCGACCTCTATCGCAAGCGCATCGGAATCCTGCGCGACCGCGTTCCGGACATCGAGCTGGGCTCCGACTGGATCGTCGGCTTCCCCGGTGAGTCCGATGCCGATCATTCGGCCAGCGAAGCCTTCCTCGCGGAGGTCGGGTTCGTCGTGAACTACATCTTCAAGTACGACCCGCGGCCCGAGACGCGCGCCTACGACTTGGCCGACGATGTGGAGACGCCGGCCAAAAAAGCCCGCAACCAGGCGCTGCTGGCGACGGCCCACAAGGTCCAGTTCGAGCGCATGCAGCGTTACGTCGGCCAGCTCGCCGAGGTGTTTGTCGAACAAGAAAGCGAAAAGCGCAGGGGCTGGCTCCAGGGCCGCTCCAAGCACGGCATCCCGGTCTCCTTCGTCGGCACGACGGACGAAATCGGCACCGAAGTCTCCGTGCGCGTGACCGATTCTTCACCGTTCGGGTTGGCCGGCGTTCGCGAGGTGGATTGACGTGTCTCGCCCGTCTGCGGATTCGCAGATTGCGCGCCCCCTCGCTTGGGTCCTCGGAGGGACGGCGCTGATCCTGGCCTTGGTTCTGTGGCCAGCCCGTGACCCGGGCAGCTCTCAAGCCAGAGCCTGGGCGGAGCAGAGTCAGCGGCAGCACGAGGAGCTCCTCGGAGCCCTCCTAGCTTTGACAGCCGCTTTGGAACAGCGACCGGCAAACCTGGAACCGGCGGGCACCTTGATCTCTGCGGAGGCGCCAGCTTCCATCCGCTCGAGCCCGTCCGCAGATGTGGCGGAACTCGAAGCCAAGCTGGCTAGCCTCCTCGAAGCCCTCGACCAGAGAGTCGCTGCGGCGAACTCCGCGAATCCGGGCAGCGCGTCGCTTGCAGTGCTTCCACAGCCCTCGGACATTCCAGCGGCTCGCGCAGCCTTGGAGTACCCCATCCAACGGGAGTTTTGGGACGAACAAACGCTGAGTCTGGAGAGAGCGTTCCTCTTGGCGACGCCCGAAGACCTCGTCCGCCGGCTTGGTCCCCCGGACGAGTCCTCCCTTCATGAAGGTGCAGTCTGGTGGATTTATGAACCCTCCGAAGGGTCGGACTCGCCGAGCGTTTTCTTTAAAATTCTCGAAGGCCGAGTTTTTGACGCCGGCGTTTATTAGGTCGAGGCGCGTGCTCCTGCCTGCGGCGACCTCTGCATGAATAGGATGCAGGGCTCAACGCCCGCTGCGCCATAGGGAAATCAGCAGCCCGAAACCGAGCATCAAGGACGAAGCGAAGCCCAGGAAACCAAGGGCGGGAAGACCGAACAAAGTCGGGCCGCCCTGGACGGTCATTGCGATCGCGGTGCCGACGATCAACGCAGCCGTGACCAGGCCGACGACCAGTCGATTGAGGCTCGATTCCAGCTGGTCGGCGACGTGATCCAGGCGGCGCATGTCGAGGCCCAGGTGGAGGCGCCCGGACTTGGCGCGGTCGATCAGTAGGCGCAGGTCTTTGGGGAGCTCGGCGGTCAGTTCGGCCATTTCCCGCGAGAACAGCGCAGCCCGGTGGATCGGATTGAGCCGGGAAGCAGCCTTGGCGCGCACGAAGGGCTCGAGCGCGGCGGTCAGGTCAAATTCTGAATCGAGCGCGCGCCCCATGGATTCGGTGAGCATGAAGACCCGAATCAGCGTCAACAGGTCGGGCGGCAGCACGAGCCCGTTGTCGCGCACGATGTCCAGCACGTCCCCGAGCATCTGGCTGGCTTCGACCTCCCCGAGGCTCGCGCCGTGATAGCGATCGAGAAAGGCGCGCACGTCGGTGGCGAGCAAATCCTCATCGGGCGGGTCGGAGTCGTCGCTCCAAGACAGCAGCAAACCGGCCACCCGCGGTTCGTCGCGGGCCTGGGTGTAGAGCAGGAGATCGGTGAACTCTCGCTGGCGGGCCTGGGACAGGTGTCCGACCATACCGCAGTCGACCAGGGCCAGTTCATCGCGCATGCACGGAGATTCGGCTCCGTCGGCTAGACGAACCGTGGGCGGATCGAGGAACAGCACGTTCCCCGGGTGCGGGTCGGCGTGGTAGCAGCCGTGCTCAAAGATCATCTGGAGTAACGCGCCGCAGCCTCGCTCGGCCAGGAGCTTTCGATCGAGATCGGTCGGCTCCGAGGTTGCGATCCAGCGTGCGGCGGAAACTCCAGCCATGTATTCGAGCACTAGCAGGCGCTCGCTGGTGAACGACTCGAAGACCCGCGGCAAGTGAACGCCCTCCTGGCCCTGCATGGTTTCGGCCAGCCGCACCGTGTTGCGGGCCTCTTGCACGAAGTCGAGTTCGTCACGCAGGACGCGCCCCAGGTGCCGAACCATGCTGGTCGGGCGGTAACGCCGAAGCTCGGGGAGTTCGCTGGTCGCTAACTCAGCGAGCTTTTCCATCATCCGCAGGTCGGACCGAACGGCCTCGCGGATCTTCGGACGACGCACCTTGACCACCACTTGCTCGCCGCTGATCAAGGTCGCGCGATGGACCTGACCCACCGACCCCGCGGCCAGCGGCGTTTCGTCGAAGCTCGCGAAGCGCGTGCGCCAGTCTTCTCCCCAGTCCTCATCGAGAACACTGTTTAGCTCCTCAAAGGGAACCGGCGCGACCTGTTCTTGGAGCTTGCCAAGCTCCTCGGTCCATTCCGGCGGCAAGAGGTCGGGCCGGGTCGCGAGGACCTGGCCGAGCTTGACGAAGGTGGTGCCCAACTCTTCCAAGGCCCGCCGGACGCGGACCGGCGGGTCGACCGGATCGAAGTCGCCCTCGCGGGCTAAGCGCAGGGCGCGGCCGGCTCGCTCGAGCGGACCCGCCAACTTCAGGCGACCGACCAGATCTCCAAAGCCGTGCCGAACCAGCGTGCCGGCGATGTCTTGGAGACGCCCGAGATCGCGGGCGGCTCCGAAAAGCTCAAGGACGGACATAGCTCCTGAGCTTAGCGAGGGGGGAGCTTCGGATCAGACGGCGAACTGGAGATCGACAAAGAGCGACGCCACGGGGCTGGCCCAAGGGGCGGCAGCGGCCGTGGCGTCGAATTCGGCCCTAAAGGACCCCTCTGCAGGAATCAGCCGAGCAAGTCGGCCACGACGGCTTTCTCGCCTTCGAGCTCTTTGACGGTCGCCTTCAGGCGCTCTTCGAGGAAGCCGTCGAGCTCAAGGCCCTGGACAATTTCCCACGCACCGTTGCCCTTGGACCGCACCGGGAAGGAGCTGATCAGCCCCTTGGTGACGCCGTAGGAACCATCGGACGGAACGCAGACCGAATCCCAATCGCCGCCTGCGCTGGGGGTCATGAGGTCGTGCACATGGTCTACCAGCGCACTGGCGGCCGACGCGGCGCTGGACAACCCGCGGGCCTTGATGATGGCGGCTCCGCGCTGCTGCACCGTCTTGAAGAAGTCACCCTGGAGCCAGGCGGTGTCGGTGATGACTTCGCTGGCACGCTTTCCGCCGATGCGGGTGTTGTGATAGTCGGGGACCTGGGTTGCCGAGTGGTTGCCCCAGATCAGGCCGTGGGTAACTTCGGTTTGGTGCACGCCAGCCTTCTTTGCGAGCTGGGCCGCGGCGCGGTTTTGGTCGAGTCGCGTCATCGCGGTGAAGCGGTCATCGGGG
Organism: uncultured Planctomycetaceae bacterium; assembly: GCA_964619265.1. Lineage (GTDB taxonomy): Bacteria > Planctomycetota > UBA1135 > UBA1135 > CAZUCE01. The sequence continues at coordinate 181,683 of CAZUCE010000005.1, read as the reverse complement.
ACGTCCTTGGCGGCGTGCATCGCAATCAGGGCGTTCGTATTGCACGGGTTGCCGACGACGGCGACGCGCACGTCGGAGGACGCCTTATCGTTGATGGCCTTGCCCTGACCCACGAAGATCGGACCGTTCTCTTTGATCAGGTCGCCGCGTTCCATCCCTGCGCCGCGGGGCTTGGATCCGACCAGCAAGCACCAGTTGGCGTCGCGGAACGCGGTCTCCTGATCGGAGGTCAGGACCATGCCGGCGAGCAGCGGGAAGGCGCAGTCGTCAAGTTCCATGGCGACCCCCTCAAGAGCGGCCATGGCCTTCTCGACGGGGATCTCGAGCAGCTGGAGAATCACCGGCTGATCCGGACCGAACATCTGGCCGCTGGCGATGCGGGGCAGGAGGGCGTAGCCGATCTGGCCGGCGGCGCCGCTGACCGCGACGCGCAGAGGTGCTTTGGACATGGCTGCTGGGGGCTGCTGTGGGGCCACTCGGGGGGGCCCGGTCGGTGGAGGGCCCGATCAGGGGGCCCGCGAGGGGGAGAGGAACCCGGAAGAGCTCGTCTTCGGATTCGATTTGGGGCGGCATTCTGCCCGATTGGAGGCCGTCCGCGGCCTGCGGAAGCCGGCTTCCGCGGGGTTGTGTTCCCGTCCGGTCGGTTTTTGCCTCCGGGCGGCAGAGAGCGAGGGCCCCGTGGCCGATAGAAAAGGCATGGAGTCGGATCCGGAGCACTCAAGGGAAGGCCCGAAGAGCACCGGCCGCGAAAAGGGTGCCCGCGACGTATCCTCCAGCCAGCACCTGCGCACTCCTATCTATATGCACTCCGCTTTCGGTCCCGGTCCGGCGTCCTGTGAGAGCCCCTTTCGGGTGGAGGACCTCTTGTCCGAGCTCGGTCAGGAAGCGGCCGGGCGTCGATTCTGGGTAGCCCCGAACCCCTGCGTGGGTGCGGCCATCCTGGACGAAGAGGGCCACGAGTTGGCCCGCGGCTTTCACGAACAGTGGGGAGGGGCCCACGCCGAGATCGCGGCCATGCAAGCCGCGCGCAGCGCGGGCATCGAGCCCGAGCGCTGGCACACCCTGGTCGTCACGCTCGAGCCTTGCTCGAGTCACGGCAAGACCCCGCCCTGCACCGAATCGATCGTTGCGGCTGGTTTCCAGCGCGTGATTGTCGGCGCGACCGACCCCGATCCACGACATCGGGGGCAGGGCCTCGAAGCCCTGCACAAGGCCGGTTTGGAGGTCGAGTTCGAACCGAGCGGTTCGCCTCTCTCGCGGGTCGCCCCGTACTTTGAGAAGTGGACCGCCCATGAACGTCTGCGTCGCCCGCGGCCCTGGTTGATCGCCAAGTGGGCCCAGACCCTGACGGGCCAGCTCCAGCCGCCCGAAGACGTTGGCCAGGGCCGTTGGATTTCCTCCGAGGCGTCTCGGCACGAGGTTCAGCAGTTGCGCCGTTCCGTAGACGCGATTTTCACAGGCGTCGGAACGATTCGCGCCGACGACCCCAGGTTGTCCCTGCGCGGTGAAGCCGCGCGCGGTGCGAAGCCTCCGCTGCGCATCATCCTCGACACCGAGCTCGGTACGCCTCCTGACGCTCGAATTTTGCGGGCCACCGGAGACGACGAACTCGCGGGCACTACGTACATCCTGTGCCGCGCAGGAGCGAGCGCTACGCGTCATCGCGCCCTGAGCGAAGCCGGGGCTCGAATCCACAGCTTGCGCCCCGGTGCAGATGGCCGGCCGCCGCTGCGCGAAGTGCTCGCCTGGGCTTGGAGGTTCGGCGTGCGACGGGCCATGCTCGAAGCCGGCCCGACCTTGACTCAAGCGTTCTTCGAAGCTCGCTTCGTGGATCAAATGCAGGTCTACACCGGCAGCGTGCGCGGTGGACGCGGAGACTCCTTGGCTCCGTTGTTGACGCGCCTAGAGCTGCGCCAACGCCTCGATCGAGAAGTGGACGGGGACGCGGTGATGCATGCGTTTCCGCGCGCCCTTTGAGTCACCTCGAAGGGGCTTCGGACACCCGGACAACACTCTGGCCGATCTTCTTCGGCTGGGTTTTGTGCGGACTGACGGTCACGCTCCTCGGCTGTGTGGGGACGCGCGGACCGGAGGGGTCCGCTGCGCTGGATCCCGGCGCCGAACGAGTGATTCAGGAGGCCTATGCGCTTTGGCGCCGGGCTGATCTGGCGAGGGCCCAGGAATCGGAAGAGCAAGCGCTTGAGTGGGAGCAAGAGGCCCGCGCAGCGCTGGAACGGGCCCATGGGATGGCGCCCGATTGGATCGTTCCACGCCGTTTGTTGGACGAGGAATGGCGTCGTGAGCTGCGCGGCTTGGAGGCCTACCGCCAGCGGCGCGCGGACCTGGGCGATGGGGTCACGGCGGACGAGCTGTACCTGGTTGGCCGGTTAGAGGGTTCCAGCGGCGTTCGACGTTTCCGCCAGGCGGTTCGCTTGGACCCGAACTGCGCGTTTGCCCATCACGCTCTCGCCCTCGATCATGAGTTGGCCGGACGCCGCGACGCGGCCCTCGCTTCCCAAAGGCGCGCCATGCGCTTCGCCCGTGGGGAAACCGAGCTGTGGTTCTTTGGTCGCCGGTTGGCCCAGCTCGAAGCGAGTTTCGGTCGCGAGGATCGGGCTGTGAGCACCTTGCGCGATTTGGGTAGCCGTCTCGATCCGGGCGGGGTGCATGCTTCCAGCCTCCAACGCGAGTTGGCAGGTCGCGAACTTCGAGGAGAGTCGGCCGCAGTCCGCGAACAGGGTTTCCGCCGCGGGCTGTTCGTCTTGCGCGGGCAGGAACTGTCCGATGCCGAGGTCGGCGAACTGTTCGGCCAGCTTTTGACCGCCGGCGAAGGTCGTTCCTCCGCCGGACGCCGGGAGGAAGCCTGGCGCGCGCTACAGGAAGGTCCCCGCGGGGATCTGTTCGACCGCTTTCTTCCTGAGTTTCTACGGCTCGAGGACGAAGAAGTTCTGTTCGCTCTGGAGTCCGCGAATAGCCGCGAACGGCCCGCCGACGCCCGGGCCTACGGTTTCGAACAGGGGCTCTACCGCGAGTCCATCGAAGGCTGGATCGCCGAGCTGCCCGCCGTTTGCTTACAGGCACCCGGAGAACCCGTTCGACCCGCGATCGCCGGGGTCGTCGCGACGGTGCGCCAGCTGGGGCCGGAACCCTCGCCGGAGGAATTGCTGGACCTCGCGGAAGGTTGCCTGTCAGCCGGCTGGACGCGGGAGGCCCGGTCGGTGCTGGAGGCCGTCCTCCAGGTGGCCCCCGGCGATTCGGAGCGCTCCTTGGCCGCGCGACTCGCGGGCAGGCTTGAGGCGACCGAGGCCTTGCTCGCGGAGCTGGATGAGTTGCTCGGGGCCTTGCACGGGAACCGGCCGAGCTTCGCGGGACTGGCGCCCGACGCCGACCCGGAGTCTGCGTCGCTCTCCGTGCCGGATACGGTTGGCGGGCTGCTAGCCGCTGTGGGCGCCGTGTTCGAACGCTACGCGGTTCCCGCGGGGCTAGGCTCTCCGGAGAACGGTGAAACCTGGACCGAGGCTATCGTCGCGACTCCTCGGGTTCGCTACGGACGGGTGGCTTCGCTGACGATTCCCTCGCCGGTGTTCGTAGCTCGTGACGAGAAACTTGGGCACGGGCCAGCCGGTGAAACTGTGCCCGGCCTCCCGGAGGCACTCGCCCGATTGGGACGCTTCGGGCTGTTTGGCGATGTACTCGGCCGCGCTCCCGATGGAGTCGTTCTTCGCGCCGTGGGTAGCCGTGAAGTTTCCGGTGAGCTCCTGGGAGTTCCGTTCTCAGGCTCGGTGCTGTACGCCGAAGGGGCCGATGCGCGCGGCGCGCGCCAGCGGGCCGGCGAGGGCATCGCCGGCGCGGCTCTGCACGAGGGCTACTGGATCGACTTGGACGCTGAGCGGCGACGGCTGGACCGTTGGTTGGCGATCGAAGAACGCTTCGGGCCAATGCGCGAAGAGCTGCTCGCGCGCACGGGCCTTGAGCTCGGCACTCCGGCCAGCGAACCCAACCTGCGCCGACTCGAGCGGCGCTCCCTGGCGCCGGTCCCCGATGCGGCCAATCTGGTTCGCCTGGCGGTGCTGGGAGAGCGGGACGAGCCGCTGACCTTAGACGAACTCATGACTGTCGTGGAGACCCACGAACAGGGACACCTGCTCGATCGCGAGCGTTATTTGCCCGTGGGCGAAAACCTGCTGGGCGTCGCGCGCTTGACGTTGCCCCATGCTCTGGATCCGGCGACCTTCGAATCCGAGCTCGAATACCGTGCCGAGGCCGTCGCGCTGGCCTGCGCCAGCGACCCGCGCTTGGTTCTAGCCGAGCTGCTGGACTTTGCGGCAGGGGACGACCGAACCCACGGCCCCCATGGCAAGGCCTATCGCCGGCTCCTGGAGGACCTCTTGTTGGAGGTGGATCGGGATCTAGCCGGCAACGGTGAAGCCACCCGTGCCCTCGATCCGAATCGCACCCTGGTGCACCAACTTCACCGGCTCACCCCCGAGGGATTGAGGGCTTTAGCGGTTCGCATCGCTCCGGGGCGCTGAAGGTGAATCAAGCAGCGGTTGCCGGTGCGTCTGCCAACGCGCGGAGTTTGGGTTCCACACCCGGTGAGGTCTCGCTCCCCAAGGGTTCCTAGGGCGCGCCGGCGTCGATCCAATCCTGGAGCAGGTCGAGACCGACCAGGTCGAGCGTGTAGGAGCCGACCGGAGGCATGCGGTTCAGGTCGAGGCGCTGCATTCGTTCGTGCACCACGCTGTTATCCGCCGAGAACGGAGCGATGCGGCGCGCATCGCCCAGGCCGAGCTGTCCGGCGAGCGGTTGAATCCCATGGGTGTTCATGAGATTCACTGGGGTCGAAGCGCGCATGTCCATGTTCAGACCCGTCGGCCCGTCAGGTCGGTGGCAATTGGCGCAGTTCGTGTCGAGGTAGGCTCGAGCGCGTTCCGTGACCGTCCCGCTGGTTTCGTCGTACGGGTTGGGAAGGGCAGCGTATTGGTCGGGGGAACCAATCGAGGTTGAGAACAACTCCACATGATCCCAAGCGCGGAGTTGGTTGTCCGAAGCCAAGGGGTAATCGAAGTGTCCATTGATCTGCGCCGTGGTCGTGCCGAGCACATGCCCCGCCGAGGGCGTGTGACACGTGCGGCACTGGCCCGCTGTCATGAACAACCAGGGCTGGCTTTCGGCCGTGCCCGGGGAGACGGGGCTGTCCACGTCGAAGAACGCGAGGTCCGGGGTCTCGACCAAGGCCGCCTCTGTTCCCGAGTCGTTCCAGCGGTAGGTGACGTACTCCCAGCTGCTTTGGGTCCTGTATTGGACGCGAGTTTCAATGCGCCGCAGGCCCAGCAGAGTGTCCAGTTCGAAGTGTTTGACCAGGATCGTCCCGACCGGGTACGACCAGGCCTCGGTCGGCGAGAATCCAATTCGCCCGCCGGGGGGCAAACCGATCCAGCGTCGCTTTTCGGACCCGTCCGACCAGAACGGGGCGTTGGGCTCGTAGGGAATGAAGCCTTCCTGGGGAGTGAGATCGGCGAGGTTGGTGAAGATGCCTGTCGCGGACAGGGTTTGCGGAACAGGCGCCGGTCCGCCGCCGCCCGACATTTCGGAAAGGCCGAGGGTTTGGCCGCCGGAGAGGCAGCCGATACGCGGCTCGCCCTGAAGATCCGGTGCCAGGGAAACGGGGAAGGGCAGCCCGGTGACGATCAGGGTGTTCTCTGGCCCGCTCTCGCCCGCGCGGACGGCCCAGAGGCTGCCCACGACGCTGTCGGTGTAGAGGTAAGCTCCCTGTAGCGAGGGGAGCTCGTTGCCTCGATAGACGTAGCCGCCGATGATGCTCTGGCCTTGGCTGTGATCGTATTCGAAGAACGGAGCCTCGGTTTCAGAGAGCAAGACGCCGGTTGGATTGTCGAATTCCTCGGTGCCTTCGAACAGCGGCCAACCGTAGTTTCCTCCGGCCTGAACGATGTCGATTTCCTCGCGACTCTCTTCACCGACATCAGCGGCCCACAAATCACCCGTGGCGCTGTCGATGCTGAAGCGCCAGACATTGCGGAAGCCGTAGGCATAGATCTCGGGCCGCGCGCCCGGAGTTCCGAGGAACGGGTTGCCCGGGGCTGCACTTCCGTCGACCTGCAGCCTCAGGATCTTGCCTTTCAGGCTGCCGAGATCCTGCGCGGCCGCGTCATCTCCGTCGTCGCCGATTGAAACGTACAGAAAACCGTCGTTGCCGAACGCGATCTTGCCGCCGTTGTGGAAGTTGTTTTGTTGCGGAACCGATATCAGAATCTGCTCCAAGCCGATCTGGGGCTCGTCGCTGATCACCGGGACCCGCGAGACCACCGAGCGGAGCGGCTGGTCGCGGCTAGAAAATAGGTAGACCCAAGGGTTGGTGGCGTAATCCGAGGCGAACGCGAAGCCGAGGAGCCCCGCTTCGCCACCGCTTTGGCTGACGAGCGGTTGCAGGTTCAGCCACACACTCCCGTCCTGAGTCGTCGGTGAGTCGAGGAAGCTGGTGATGAAGCCCGACTTGTCGATCGAAACCAAGCGTCCCGAGCCGTCGGGAATCACCGCGAGGTCCACGCTGGCCAAGGAGACACCCGGCCACGGGTTGGTGGTCTCGAAGTTTCCGGGTTGGGTGCTGCCGAAATCGAATCCGAGGCCCTGGACTTCGAAGGTGCCCTCGAGGCCAAACGGCACAGCCGGGTCGTCCGTCGCAGCTTCGCCACCGCCTCCTCCGCAGGAGGTTGAGGCAAGGGCGAGCAAGACGGAGCCGAGGGCAACGGCCGGTTGATTACGCATGGCGGGCGGAAGGTCGATAGCTCAGGTGGTCGCTTAAAAATACGTCTCGGGAGTCCTCGACCGGTTCCGAGCAGCGTGCTCGGGTCGACCCTGGTTCCCTCATGCGGGCAACGTCCGCTCCCCGTGACTTAGGAGTGGTACTTCCTACATGGAAACCTAGCTTCCCACGGAGCCGCTGCAACCTCCCTTTTCGGGGGCCCTCAGGCCAATTCCGCCAAGCAGCTTCCCAAGGCCCCGAGGAGCCTGTCTAGATCGTCCTCGGTGGCGTCCCCGAGATGCCCGATCCGAATGGTCCTATGGGCCAGTTCCCCGTAGCCCCCTGAGATGCGCAGACCCCGTTTGAGAAGGGCCTGGACCAGCTGAGGGCCGTTGGGGGCGGTCAGGCAGGCCACGGTGGGAGAATTCCAGGCCGCCCGGGCTGGGAACGGGGGCAGGCCTTGCTGATCGGCGAATTGCCGGGTGCGCTGGGCCAGGCGCTCGTGGCGCTCAAAGCGAGCCTTCCACCCCTCGCTAGGCGAGCGGACGGGGGCTGTCTCGAGGGTTCCGGTGGAAATGTCTTCGAGCTGCCTGGCGAGCGCGAAGTGGAGCCCGATAGCCGGCGTGGTGGGGGTTTTGCGTTCGGCTTGTCCGTCGAGCATTCGGATCGGATCCAGGCAGAAGGAGGGGCGCTGGAGGCGCCTTGCGGTGGCCTGATAGCGCTCGGAGGCCGCGAACGGCGCGAGGCCAGGGGGGAGCGCCAGGGCCTTTTGGCTACCGGTCACGGCAAAATCGATCCCCAGCCGGTCCAGGTCCACGGGAGCCCCAGCCGCCAGCGTGACAACGTCGACCAGCAACAGGGGGCGCGCAGTTTGCTGGGCCAGCACCTGGGCCAGGGGCTCGAGCGGTGTACGGACCCCCGTGCTGGTCTCGTTGGCGACGACCAGGACCGCATCCACGGGCCCGTGCTGATCAAGGGCCTGTTCCAACTGCTCGGGGGTGGGCGCTGACCCCAGCTCCACGGCGAGGCGCCAAACCTGTTTTCCAAGGCCCGCGGCAATCTCAGCCCAGCGCTTCGAAAAGGCGCCGTTCACCGTTGCCAGAACCCGAGGCCCGACCCCGTGTAGGGCGGCTTCCATCACGCTGGTCGCGCTCGTCGAAGACACCGCGGCCCGAGTCCCGCCGCCCGGTTCGAAGCCGAACAGAAACGGGAGATGGGCGCCGATGCGCTCGAGGAGTTCGCCCATCTCCGGCGTGCGATGGCCGATCGGCGGCCGCGCACACTCGGTGAGGATTTCAGGGCGTACGTAGGTCGGCCCCGGTATCCAAAGGCGGGGAGCTTCGCTCACGCGGATTCACCGAGCAGCCAAGGCAAAAGAGCCGCCAGGTTTGGCTCCAGGCACTGGACCACGGCGGCTTCCAACACCGCGGAGCGTTGAACCACGCCTCCAAACGCCAGGAAGCGTGCGCATTCCGGTGCCGCCTCGAGATCGGTCATGCCATCGCCAACCCAAGCCAGGGGCCCGAGGCTACGAGCCCCCCCGAGGGACCGAATCAGTTCAAGCTTGCCTCCCGAGCGCGCCAGGGGGCTGGACCGCTCGAAGCCCGCAAAGCTGCCGTTCGGATGAAAGTCGATACCGACCGCAAACACATCCTCCCCTGGAATCCCGAGGTGCTCTGCGACCGCGCGCACGGCGGGAAGCAACCCGCCGGAAATGACCAGCACGCGCACGCCGGAACCGCGCAGCCGATCGACCAGCTCTTGCGCACCGGGCAGCAAGGCTTCGACGTAGCGCAAGCCCAGGTGCTCCAGTTCTTCGCGGGTCGGCGCCACGAGCTCGAGCCGGAGGCCAAACACCTCCTCCAGTGCCAAGTCCCCGTCCATCGCGGCGCGGGTCCAGGACTCAAGGCGCTCACGATCGGCGGGCGAAAGTCGGCCGGAAGCCAATTCCTCGACACCCTCGATCGAGCACAACGTCGAGTCGCAGTCGAACACGACCGTGCGGTAAGGAGGCGGTGCGTCGTCGATCACGGTGCGTCGCTGCTGGAGGCGCTGTGGGCAAGCGCCCCGGAGGGCTCAACTGCGCACGGTTCCGGTGCGCAGCGCAGACTTGATCAGAACCTCCGCACCGGCCTTTGGATTCTCGTCGGCCGCGGCTTTCACCGCCTTCTCGGCTTCACCGATATCGAAGCCGATGTGGACCAGCGCAGCCACGGCATCTTCGCGGGCGGGGTCGCTGCCAACCGGAGCGAGCCGTTCGCGTGGGGCCGATACCTGGCCGGCCAATTCACCGATGCGATCCGACAGGTCAAGCAAGATTTGCTCGGCGGTTTTGCGGCCGACTCCCTTGATGCGCGTCAGACGGGCCGCGTCTCCAGCGCCGATCGCTTCCAACAGTTCTGTTCGGTGCATCCCGGAAAGAATCGCCAGCGCCATGGCCGGTCCGACCTTCTTGACTCGCAGGAGCAACCGAAACAATTCGCGAGAGGCGCTCTCGGCAAAGCCGTAGAGCGTGTGGGCGTCCTCGCGCACAGCAAGGTGCGTGTAGACCCGGATCGGGTCGGACGAAGTTTCGTCGAATCGCTCGGCCAGCGGCACTCGCAGGTCGTAGCCCACGCCGGAGACGGCGAGCACCAGCTTCCCCGGAGATCGGGAAACTGGAGTGCCTTCGAGAAACTCGTACACGATCGATGCGCGGGACGCGCGTTACTCGCCGGCGAGCTTCGCGCTCAGCTCGGTGAGCTTGGAGCGCAGCTCCTGCAAGGACGTGGTGCCGAAGTTCGGCATCCCAAGCAGTTCGTCAGCGGAGTGCTTGGTGATGTCGGCCACGGTCAAGCAGCCCAGAGCTTCCACCGTCCGGCGCGCGCGGATCGAAAGCTGCAAGTCGCTAACCGGCTTGTTGGAAAGGTCCGAGGGATCGTTCGAGGCGACCGGGCGCTTGGCGCGGTTCTCGATCGAAGCCACCGCTTCTTCGCGCGGCATGCCGAGCCGAAGCGCCTTGCTGCGAAGGATCTCTTTGATCTCGTTCAGCGAGGTCTCACCAAAGTTCTTGTAGCTCATCAGCTCCTGCTCGGTCTTGGTGACCAGGTCGCCGAGCGTGTGGATCTGCATCTTGTTGAGGCAGTTCCGCGCGCGAACAGATAGCTCGAAGTCGGTGATCGGGATGCGCAGGATCTGATTGAGCTTGTCCTCTTTGCGCTCGAGATCCTCGTCGTAGTACATATCCATCGCCGAGCGCGCGTCCTCGAGGAACTTGCGGGCTCGCACGTCGGTGGGGTCGTACTGAACCAGGATGTCGTAGCAAGCGGCAGCATCCTCGTCGCGCCCGAGGTCCTCGTAGAGAACGCCCAGGTTGAGCATGGTTGCGCGGTCGGCCAGGCGGCGATCCACCAGGTCCTCGTACATCTTCACGGCGAGTTGGTCGAGGCCGCAGCGTTCGGCTAGGTAGGCCCCGCGGAGCAGGTTCTCGCGCAAATTGGGGTCGATGTCGCGGGCGCGCGAGTAGTGATCGATGGCGCTTTCGAAGTCGCGTTCCAGCTCGCGCATGCGCCCGCTCAAGTAGTGACCATCCGCGCTGGTTCCGAAATCGTCGGGAGCGCCTTCGAGCTCCGCGTCGAGCAACTCGATGGTCTTGTGAACCTGATCGGGATCGTTGGGGTCGCGCAGGGTCGCACGCAGCTTGGCCTCGATCGCCGCGCCGCGCGGGCGGGGCTCGTCGGGGTGGGCTTTCGAGAGCTTCTCGAACAGCGCGCCAGCTTCTTCGTTGCGGTCCAGGGTCAAAAGCGCCTTGGCGCGCGTGAAGTCGACGACGTCATCGCCCGCGAATTTGTCGAGTTGTTCAGCGGCCTCTTCGTAGCGGGCCAGAACCCATAGGCCGAGACCCTTGAGGCGCCCGGCGTCGCCCGAGTCGGCGAATTCATCGACCTGACGTTGGAACGCGGCGAAGCTGGGCTTGTTGCGGTAAACCGTTTGGCGCGCCTCGAGCAGCGTGGCGAAGCTCATCGGCGTGGCCGCCGCCAGATCGTAGTGCAGGACTTTCTCCTGGCGGACCTTGGGGCGTGCAAGGACCGGCATCCCGCCGCCTTCGTAGTCGTCGTCTTCGTCCTCGTCGTCGTGGCCCCCGTAGGAGACGAAGTCGGTGTCGCTTGAGTAGCTGTCGCTGGAGTAGCTGTCACTCGCTGCGAATTCCTCGGTCTCGCCGCTGGGCGCGGGTTGAACGTCCGCGGTCTCGCTGGCGTCCGCGGGTGGGCTGGCGACGGGTTCCGTCGGGACCGGCTGCTCGGGAACCGGATCGCCCGATCCAACCTCGGGGGCATCACTCGCGCCGGGGTTGGGGAGTTCGGGGTCGGGAGCGTCCGCAGAAGCGTCGAAGAAGGTCATCGGAGGGTCGAAGGAGCGATGGGTGCGATCGGTCTCGCGGGAGCCTCGGGAAGGGTCCGGCGAACCCGGGATCGTAGAGAGCTGGGTCGCGCGGGTCAATTCGGGGGGAGCCCAAGGGGCGCGCGGATGGGCTTTGGGGGGGGGCGGAGCCTTGGGCTTGCCCCACCGATTTCCAGGACCCAGCTCCCAGCTGGGTCCTGAAGGCCCAGGCTGTCGATGGAAACTCAAGGCCCGCCGAACGGGCCTGACCCGGGGAGGAAGCTGGGAGCCGGCTCGGCCGGGCGCTACCTTCGAGCCCATGGACAAATTCGTGCTGCGCGGCGGTCAGGAGCTCTCCGGAGAAGTACGCACTCTGGGGGCGAAGAACGCCGTGTTGCCCATCCTGGCAGCCGGCATCCTGGGCGAAGAGCCGCTGGAGATTGGCAATGCCCCGGACCTCTCGGACGTCCACACCATGTTGGCCGTCCTGGGCGATCTCGGCCTCGACGGCCAGCGCTCGGAGGACGGCTCGGTGCGTCTGGAATCCCGCGGGGAGTTGGTCCCCCGGGCCGGCTGGGAGAACGTTCGCAAAATGCGTGGCTCCGTATGTGTCATGGGCCCCCTGCTGGCTCGCACCGGCCGCGCCGAAGTCAGCCTGCCCGGAGGTTGCGTGTTTGGCGTCCGGCCGATCGACGTTCACCTGAAGGGCTTCGAAGCGCTCGGAGCTCGAGTCCGTATCGAGCATGGATACGTGATCGCCGAGGCGCCCGCCGGCGGGCTGCGGGGCTCCGAGGTCTTTCTCGGAACGGCCTTCGGCTCGTCCGTTACGGGCACCATGAACGTGATGATGGCGGCTTGCCTGGCCCAAGGCACCACGGTGCTCCAAGGCGCCGCCTGCGAACCTGAAGTCGCCGATCTTGGCCGTTGCCTGATCGCTATGGGCGCCAAGATCGAAGGCCTCGGCTCACCGCGCATCGAGATCGAGGGCCAAACGCGGCTGGGCGGCGCGCGCTACGACGTTCTGCCCGATCGCATCGAGGCCGGTACCTACCTGGTGGCCGGCGCGATCACCGGCGGCCGGGTGCGGGTCACCGATTGCAATCCCGGAGATCTCTCGGCTCTGATCGATCGCCTGCGCGAAGCGGGCTTCGGGCTAGAGCGCGGCGAGGATTGGATCGAAGTCCAGCCTGCTGGCTTCGGCTTTCGTCCGCGTCCCACGGATGTGACGACGCAACCCTTCCCCGGTTTCCCGACGGATCTCCAGGCCCAATGGATGGCGCTGATGTGCCGAGCGGAAGGCGTCAGCCTGGTGACCGAACGCATTTACCCGGACCGCTACATGCACTTGTCCGAGCTGGTTCGCATGGGAGCGCGCATTCGGCGGCAAGAGTCGACCGCTGTGGTCGAAGGTGCCGCGCGATTGTCGGGCGCAGATGTCACCGCCAGCGACTTGCGTGCGTCCGCAGCCTTGATGCTCGCGGCCTTGGTGAGCGCCGGCGAAACCGAGGTGCACCGCGTTTATCACATCGATCGCGGCTACCAACGAATCGAAGAGCGCCTGGCCGCACTTGGCGCGGATGTGCGGCGAGTCAAGGAGTGACTATCTCCGGGGGGGGCGCCGCGGCGTGGCCCTGGCTGCAAAGCAGGCCGGGCCGGCATCGGGATCGGGCGCGCTAGGAAAACCGGGCGCCCTAGAAAAAAGGGTGCCTAAGACGAAACCTGAGGTGCGAAGCCTGCTCGGCTGCGCACCTCAGGTTCAAACGGGCTCGCCGGTTCGCGAACTTGAGAGGCGGGCCTACTCTTTCGGCGTCACATCGTGGCGCGAGGAAAAGGTGCCAGACCAGGCGGCGACACCGTCCATCGGGAGCTCGCCAACCCCTTCCATGACGATGCTGATGTCGGCTTCCACGTCGAAGGTCCAGTCGCCTTCGAGCTGCATGCTGTGGAGGTGATTGGCCTCGACGTCCCACAGGACGGAGCCTTCGCCAGCTCCACTCAGCACGACGCCGATCGTGGCGTCCATTTCGGGGGCGTCTTCTTGCAAGGCAGAGGCACGCTCAATCATGTCGCTCGGGTCGAACGACGCGAGGAACTCGGTGCTCATGTCTATGCGGGCGTATTCCTTTCCGTCTTCTTCGACCATGCCGCCGAAGGTCAGATCGATGGTGGCGTCCTCGAAAGCCTCGAGTAGCAGTTCAGCGGCTTCTCGCACGAACTCTTCAGCTTCGGGCTCTTCTTCTGCGGCGGCCGCAGCTGCGAATTGGGCTGCGCCGTCGAGGCGAATGCCGGGGAAGAACATGCTCAGCATTCCCTCGGCGCCGGCTTCAACGGACCAGGTGTCTCCTTCGGTGACTTCTGCATCAGGAAGGAGCATGCGCAAACTCATGTCCTCGGAGAGCATCGCGGAAGCCATCTCTTTGGATTCATCGTCGGCGTCTTCGTCGAGGACCTCGACGTCGTGGGAGCCGGCGTCGGAGTTCCAGGTAAAGCGAACCTGGCGCGGACCCTCGTCGGCGCCCTCGGGGACCTCCCCGTCGACCGTCACCTCTTCGTAGGTACGGACCATCGAGAGCGTGCGGCCACGTTCGGCGGACTCGATTTCATCCACGGCAAGCATGGTCAATTCGACTTCACCAGCGAGCTCATCGATTTCGCCGCCCATTTCTTCGGGGCCCATGGTCTGACCCATGGCGGTCATTTCGAAGTCGTCGAGATCGGCGGAAACGTAGATCTCGATGCTGTGCTCCAGGGTGACCCCATCGGAGGGTTGGTAGAAGAGCTCGCCGACCAAAGGCAAGGCGGCGGCGGCGGCGAGTCCGACCGGGAGAGCCCAGAGGATTGACGTGGTGACGAGAGAACGCTTCATGGCGAGGGGTCGCGTGTGCGGGGTGGAGGATCGTGAAGATTAGAGAGGGTGGCCCGAGGGGCTAGAAGTTTCCAGGGCCGGCCGGCGTTTGCAGCGTGGGAGGGTGGCTTTGGGCTTGTCTAGGAGGCTTCGGTGGTGAGTTCCGCCTCCTGGGTGCCCTCCCAGGAAAGGCGGACGTCGACCGGAACTTCCTCCCCCTGGTCGAGGACCTTGCCTTGCCCGGAGACCGTGGCGGTCCATTCCGCCTCGATCTCTAGGCCCAAGGGAAGCGAGGTCGAGGTGTCGTAGCGGAGGCTGCCGGTCAGTTCGGCGTCCACCCGCAATCGCGCCGAAAGCTCCTCCATGGATTCTTCCTCGTCGCTCAGCACCGAGGCCGCAAAGAGCATCATGCTCCGGCTCAGGTCGGCCTCGAGAATCAGCTCGCCCTCGAGGGTCAAGGTCGCGATGCGGTCCTCTAGCTCGATGAACTCCACGGACAGCTCAGGAGAGTCCAGACCTTCTTGAAGGCCGCCGAGGACATCCTCCATCAGGGCGTTTCCAAAATCGCCCAAGCCGAGGGCACGGGGGAGCTCGCCAAGGCCATCGCCGCTGAGCCCGGGGGCAAGCATCCAAAGCGCCTGTTCGAGGTCGAGGGCGACTCGCCAGTCTTCCCCCAGATCGACTTCGTCGCTTGGAAGAAGAAACGTGGCGAACAGGTCGCTGGAGATCAAGGCCGCGAGTTTGGCGGGGTCGCCGTCTTCGTCGCTCTCGCCTTCCAAGACGCGGACGCTGTACTTGTCGCCGTCGCGGGTGTATCGAAGCCAAGCTCCTTCCTCCAGGTCGCCGAAACCCCCTACGCTCAAGCTGCCGAAGGTTAGCTCGCCGATTTGGCGGAGAAACCGGGCGGGAGCGGCCTCCGCCTCGAGGAATTCGAAGCCGTGATCCTGAAACTCGGCGCCCAATTCGAAGGTCGCGGACAGGGAGCCCGGGGTAAGCGACTCGGGGAGTTCCTCCTTCGGAAGAGGGGCGCCGAAGGCTTCTACCGAGACTTCGACGCACTCCGCGTCGAGTTCCAACTGGGCGGCCGTGGAAAGCTGGACGCCGGGGCCGGGCGAGAAGGTGATCTCCGTGGCTCTGGGTAGGCTGATCGCCAGAGCTAGGCAAGCCGAGCGGACTCCGAGCCGTGCAGCCGTCTGGGAAGAGGGCGTCTGGGAAGAGGCCGCCTGGGACGAGCCCGCTTGGGACAAGAAGGAGAGCAGCATGTGAAGGACGTGTGGGAGGTGGGCTACCCGAGGGGGGACAGGTCTGCCGGCTCGAGCTTGGTGCCCGGAGGTTGAACCTTCCCCCGCTCAATGGGCGAAATTCTCGGGGGGTGCCCACAGGGCGCCGGGGAGCAGCCGCTTGGGATTCTAGAAGCGAGCGGACCAGCTGCGGGGACCCCGCTGGAAACGCCGGCAGGGCTGGGATACGGCTGCGAGCGCGGGATATTCGGGAGCTCCCGGAGGGAACCCTGCGGATTGCCCCGGAGCTGACCCCCGGCGTGAGAACAGCCTGGAAGGGAAAACGCCACGGTACGGAGCGCGAAAGCGGATGGGCCTGCGGCTACGCTACGACCTTCCAGGAACCCAAACTTCCATGTTCGAAAGCCTCACGCAGCGCCTCAAGGGCGCTTTCGGCTCGCTCCGCGGGCAGAAGACCCTGACCGCCGACAACATCGAGGAGGGCCTGACCGATGTGCGGCAGGCTCTGCTCGAGGCCGACGTTCACTACAAGCTTGCCCGGGACTTCGTGGACCGGGTCCGCGAACGCGCGCTGGGACTCGAACAGATCCAGGATTCCGAGGTCTCCGCCTCGGATCAGTTCGTGCACGCGGTACATCGCGAGCTCGTCGATTTGATGGGGCCCGAGGATGCGACCCTTGAGTTCGCCAAGGCCGGACCGACGGTGATTCTGCTCGCTGGTCTGCAGGGTGCCGGCAAGACCACGACCGCGGGCAAGCTGGCGCGCCACCTGCGCGACAAGCATGGCCGTAGGCCGCTCCTGGTGGCTGCCGACATCAAGCGCCCCGCTGCGGTGGAGCAGCTCAAGGTACTGGGCCGAAACCTGGAGATTCCGGTCTTCCATGAGGACGGAATCGGGCCGGCGGAGCTGTGTGCGAAGGGCGTCGAAGAGGCCAAACGCGCAGGCGCCGACCTGGTGATTCTAGATACGGCTGGGCGTCTTCACGTGGACGACGAGCTGATGGCGGAGGTCGCGGAAATTGCGAAGCTCACCAACCCGCACAACCAGGTGCTGGTCGTGGACGCAATGGCCGGTCAGGACGCTTTGG
This sequence comes from uncultured Planctomycetaceae bacterium, assembly GCA_964619265.1. Taxonomy (GTDB): domain Bacteria; phylum Planctomycetota; class UBA1135; order UBA1135; genus CAZUCE01. The sequence goes on along the minus strand of CAZUCE010000005.1, from coordinate 165,387 downwards.
CCTCCGCCAAGGCGTTCCACGAGCGACTCTCGCTCTCCGGCGTGATCTTGACCAAGCTCGACGGCGATGCGCGGGGCGGAGCTGCGGTCAGCCTCAAGCAAGTCACCGGGGTCCCGATTCTGTTCCTCGGAACCGGCGAGAAGCTCGAGGACTTGGACGCGTTCTCCGCAGAGCGAATGGCCGGCCGAATCCTCGGTATGGGCGACATCGTCGGGCTGGTCGAACGGGCGCAAGAGACGATCGACGAGACCCAGGCCCAAGCTCAGTTCGAGAAGATGGTGATGGGCTCGTTCACCCTGGAGGACATGATGGCTCAGCTGCGCATGATTCGCGGGCTGGGACCCCTCAAGAAGGTCCTGGGCATGATGCCTGGGGTCGGAGACCAGATTGCGAACATGGACGTCGACGATCGGGCGCTGATCCGCATCGAAGCCCTGTGCACCTCCATGACGGCGCGCGAGCGGCTGACGCCCGAGATCATCGATATGAGTCGCCGGCAGCGCATCGCCCGGGGGGCCGGGCAAAAGGTCGAGGCGGTGTCTTCCTTGTTGAAGCAGCACCGGATGATGAAGGACATGATGACCAAGCTCGGACCCGCTATGGCCGGGCTGGGTGGCATGGCCAAAGGATCCAAGCGCGAGGCCCTGGAGAGCCTCTCACCCAGTGGAGAGCTCGCCGCGGACCTTCCCGGAGATGGCCTGCTCGGTAAGTTGGGCGGGACTGCGAAAGGGGTCGGGAATGCGGCCAAGGGGCTGGGTTCCATGCTCGGATTGGGCGGTGGTCTGCCCGCGGGGCTCCCTGAGGGCTTCGATCCAGCGAGCTTGATGGGTGGCCAGCCCGGTGGCAGCGGGTCTCGGAAAAAGGCCGTTCCCCGAGATCGGGCCAAAGAAAAGGCCAAGGCCAAACAGCGCAAGAAGAACCGCAAGCGCAAGTAGTGCTGGCGAGGCCTCCGTTTCCGGCCCGGCGGCGTCATCCGTGGCGGAATCGGTGGGGCCGCCCATGGAACCGTCGATGGGGCCCGGAGGGCGAGTCCGCCCGGGTCCGGATGGGCTCGCGAGCCTTGTAGCCACCGGGTCCGGTCGTTATTCTCCTTGCCCTTCGCGCCGATTTCGGCGCCTCCCCGCAAGCCCACCCGGCCTGCGGAAGTCCGGTCGGCGCTTCGCCGATCGGCCATCGTTCCGGCTGCCGCGAGGCCGCGACCCCAAGCAGGTCCGCTTCGAAGCACGCCGCTCTTGTTTCTCTCCCGGTCGCCGAGCATCGCTTTTCGGCGCGCCAACCCTCCGATCCAGACTCTCGACCCATGGCCGTCGTCATCCGCCTGAAGCGCACCGGTCGCCGCAACCGGCCCAGCTACCGCATTTCCGTTGCCGATTCCCGCCGCCCCCGCGACGGTCGAACCCTGGAGACCCTCGGTCTTTACGACCCGATTGAGCCCAACAAGGAAAAGCAGGTCACGTTGAATTTGGAGAGTGCCCGCGACTGGCTCAGCCGCGGCGCCTTGCCTAGCCACACGGTTCGCAATGTCTTCCAGCGCGCCGGTGTTTACGAAGGTCTCGAAAAGAACGAGAAGAAGCGCGACCGCTCCGGCCGCAAAAACGGCACCAAGCGTCGCGAACGCAAGCTGGCCACCAAAGCCGCGAACGAGAAGGCGAAGGCCGCTCGCCGCGACGCTCGCGCCGCTGCCAAGAAGGCGGCCAAGTCGGCAGCTGCCACCGAAGAAGGCGGCGAGTAGACCCTTCCAGAACCAGGCGAGGTGGGGGGCTAGGCGTCCCGCCACGCGGTTCTGTTCTTCCCTCGCGAAGGTGCGGATCCCTCTTGATCCGCTTGTGGAGGTGCCCGTCGCAGCCGTGCACCGCGAGCTGATCGGAGGCCTCAAGCCGGCTCGATCGCTCAGCCGCCCATCGCACCTCGTCGTCCGCTCGTTGTGCGTGACTCCCCCGTGAGTCCCACCCCGATCCGCCCCGCGCGCCCCCGATCGCTTTGAGCCAGAAGAAGAAAGAATTCCTGCAGGCCTTGCTCGAGGAGCACAAGCCGGCCCATCCGTACCCAAAGAGCGCGCCCGACAGCCTGACGCTCACCGAGCACGCCATCTATTTGGTGTTGATGCGGTTCATGACGGAAAACCAGGCCGAAGCTTCGCTCAAGGCGATGCGGGCCAAGCTTCCGGACTGGAACGAGATGCGGGTCAGTCAGACCCAAGAGATCGCAGCTTGCTTCCGAACTTCCAGCCGCAAGAAGGGACACGAGCTGCTGAACGACTACCGCGCAGCAGCCCTCGAGGTCCGTTTGGTTTTGCAGGAGATCTTCCAGCAGACCCACGGGCTGAACCTCGATGAGATCCGCGAAGACGTTCCGGATTCCGCGGGCAAGTTCGTGAAGATGCCCCGGCTGGGGCCTGGTGGAGCCGCGTACATCATGTACCTGGCCGGCGACGGGCAATTCCCGATGACCCCCGACCTGGTCAAGTTGCTCGATCGCTTGGGCGTGATTCCCAAGACCACTTCGGTCAAGAAGGCCGAAGCCTCGTTGGCCCCGTTGATCCCCGCGGGCAAGACCCTGGAAGTTGCGGTGGCGCTGCACGAGTTGGTGGCCACTTGGAGCGACGAGGAAAAACCTGCGATCGACCGCTACAAATCGCTTCAACTCTTGCCCGCGGGTAAGAAGGCCTTCGACGATCGAAAGGTAGCGGTGGCCCGGGCCGAGGCTGCAGCAGCCAAGGAGGCGGAGCGCGAGCGCAAGCGCATCGAAGCCGAAGAGAAGAAGGCCAAGGCCGAACAGGACCGCATCGACCGCAAGAAAGAGCTGGAGCGCGAACGGATCCGCAAGAAAGCAGAGGCCGAAGCGGCTAAGGAGGCGCGCAAGAAGGCTGCCGAAGCCAAACGCAAGGAGGCTGAGCGCAAGAAAGTCGAAGCCAAGAAGAAGCGCGAGGCCGACGCCAAGAAGGCGGCGGAAGCTAAGAAGAAGGCCGAGGCAAAGAAGAAAGCGGACGCCAAGAAGGCCGAAGCAAAGAGAAAGGCGGACGCCAAAAAGGCCGCCGAGGCGAAAAAGAAGGCCGAAGCCAAAGCGAAAGCCGATGCCAAGAAGCTGGAGGCCAAGAAGGCTGCTGACGCGAAGAAGAAGGCCGCCGCAGCCAAGGCCGCCGCGGCGAAGAAGAAGGCGGCCAAGAAAGTCACCAAGAAGCCGGCTGCGAAAAAGACGGCCACCAAGAAACCGGCCGCCAAGAAACCAACCACCAAGAAAGCGCCCGTGAAGAAGGCGCCCGCTAAGAAGCTTCCGGCGAAAAAGCCGGCCGCGAAGAAGGCCGCCAAGAAAACCACCAAGAAAGCCGTCAAGAAAACGGCTTCCAAGGCGCGGGTTTCGACGCTGCCGAAATCACCGCGGAAGAGCACTCGGGGCGGCGCCGTCCGTACTCGATGACGGCCATGTCCGTCGCCGCTCACCTGCGATTGATTCTCGCTTCGGCTTCGCCGCGGCGGCGCGAGTTGTTGGCTCAAACGGGGCTCGCCTTCGAGGTGCAGCCCAGCGGTGCGAACGAGGACCTTGTCGGCGACCCGCTGCCAGTGGACGCGGCGCGCGAGCTGGCTCTGCGCAAGGCCCGGTGGCTGAGAGCGGAGTACGCCGGCCAGCCCCGGCTCTTGCTCGGAAGCGACACGATCGTGGCGCTGGGGGAGTGCGGTGCAGGTCGGCTGCTTGGCAAGCCGGAGAACGAGCGCGAGGCTCGCGAGTTTTTGGACCTCCTCTCAGGCACGACGCACCGGGTTGTGACCGGTGTGGCGGTCCTGCGCACCACCGATGGTGCCGAGCGGGTGGCCCATGAAACTACGCGGGTGACCATGCGCGAATTGTCCGAAGCCGAACGCGAGGCCTACGTGGCTACTGGAGAATGGCGCGACAAGGCCGGAGGCTATGCCATCCAAGAATCGGCCGATGCGTTCGTGACACAACTGCAGGGCGGGGGATTCGACAATGTGGTCGGGCTTCCGGTGAACTTGGCGCTGGGGCTGATTGAAGAACTCGGGGGGGCGGCCCAATGAGCGACATCTTTCAACCGGCCGTCGTCGAGAAGCTGGCGGCACGCGCAGCAAGGTTCCGGGAACTCGAAGAGCAGCTCAACGATCCGGAGGTTTCGAGCGACGGCAAGAAGGTCCCGCTCCTGCTGCGCGAACGCGGGGGATTGGAGCGCTCCCACGAATTGCATCAAACGCTCGAGCGGCTTGTGACGACCCGCTCGGAAGCGGAGGCTCTGTTGGCCGACGCCGAGGCCGATGCGGACCTACGTGAATTGGCCGAGGAAGAGTTGGAGGGCCTCAGCGAGCAGGAGGCTGAGCTCGACCAGGCGATCAAGAGCGAGCTGGTTCACGACGACGACTTGCGCCGAACCAAGGTGATCGTCGAGGTTCGTGCAGGGACCGGCGGAGACGAAGCGACGTTGTTCGCCAAAGATCTGTTTGACCTCTACGGCAAGTTTGCTGAGACCCATCGCTGGAAACGCGAGGTGCTGGAGATGTCGACCTCCGAGGTCGGGGGCTTCAAGGAAGTCGTGTTTGCGCTCGAAGGCGAGGATGTTTGGAACCTGATGCGGTTTGAATCCGGCGGACACCGCGTGCAGCGAGTGCCTTCGACCGAGAGTCAGGGACGAATCCATACTTCGGCGGCGACGGTGGCTGTGCTACCCGAGGCGGAGGACGTCGATCTGGTGATCCGGGACGAGGATCTGCGCATCGACACGATGCGGGCCGGTGGGCCGGGCGGTCAGTCCGTCAACACGACCAGCTCGGCCGTGCGGATCACCCACTTGCCGTCGAACACCGTGGTCCAATGCCAGGACGAGAAGTCCCAACACAAGAACAAGGCCAAAGCCATGCGCGTTCTGCGCGCCCGGCTCTTTGAGGCCGAGCAGCGTCGACGGGACGCCGAGCGGGCTGAGCAGCGCAAGAGTCAGGTTGGATCCGGGGATCGCAGCCAGCGCGTGCGGACCTACAATTTCCCTCAAAACCGTGTGAGCGATCACCGCCTGGGTGAGAACTTCTCCTTGGAGCACGTCCTGGGCGGGCGCCTCGACCCAGTGGTGGCCAGACTCGTCGAGGTAGACCGCGAAGAGCGGATTCGGGCCCTCTAGCCACGAAGCGCCCCGGCGCCTTGGCTGAACCGGTTTCCGAGGCGAATCGCGGGCCTTCTGAACCGATTTCCGGCCCAAGCGTTGCCACAGGCCAGGGCCGACTAGACTGATCTTTAGCAGAGCCTTCCCGCGAACCGCTCCCCGCAGCTTCTCTCCCCGACCTCCACCATGAGTCAAGACGATCCCGCCGCCGACCCTTCCGCGACTCCGCCGCCGGCTGGCAGCCTGCCGTCGATGCCGGAAGCCGCCGTGCTGATGAAAGAAGGCAATCAGCGCATGGTCCCTGATCGTCGTGAGCTTGAAAAGTCACCCTCCCAGTTGCGGGTGGCGGCGGGGGTTCTATGCGTGGGCGCGCTGCTACCCTGGACCGGGCACGGCGGCGGCCTGTTCACGCTGGTCATCGCCAAGTTGGTCGCGGCCTTGTCGGTGTTTCTGTTTTACGCAGCGGTGCTCTCGCGTACCAAGGATGGGGCTCCGATGGGGCTCGGTGCGCTAGCCAAGCCGCGCTGGGGGAAACCCTTCAGTCATAAAACAACCGGGTTCGTCGACTCCATCACCCATGCGGTGCCGACTCCCCTGCACGTCTTGGCGCTGCTTGCCTTGGTGGCCTCGATCGTGATCGCTTTTTTGGATCCGGATTTGGGGACCGAGGGCAACGGTGGTTTTGCGGCCGCGGAAGTTGGGCTGCTTTTGGTGGGGGGCTTGACCCTGGTGCATGTGTACGCCTACCAACGTGGCGGACACTTTTCTCCGCTGTACCCGTTCATGTTCCTTGCGCCGATCATGTTGGGTGCGCCGCGGCTGGCGGCTTACATGGGTGACAAGCCCTGGCCGGTTCTGAAAGTCCTCGGTGCTGCCACGTGCACGATCGCGGGGGGCATCGCGCTTTACACGATCGTGCTAGCCATGGTCGACGCGAAGAAAGAGGGCGACGCCAAGAAGGCCGCCGCTTTGGAAGCGCGCCGGGGTGCGCGCCGCGCCGCGAAGGCTTGACCGAATCCCCCAGCACCGCGCGCGACATGCTGGATCGCGGACGAGCGTTCCTCAAGGACAAGGGCCTGGAGGAGTGGCGTCTCGAGGCCGAATTGCTTGTGGCGCACGCCTTGGGTTTGCCGCGACTTGGGCTGTTTCTCGAGCTGGAGCGCCCGCCGACACCAAGTGAGGTGCAGGTGGGGCGCGAGTTGCTTGTGAGACGTTCGAGGGGCGAGCCGGTGGCGTACTTGATCGGGTATCGGGAGTTCTACACCCGGGAATTCGAGGTGGGCGCCGGAGTCTTGATCCCGCGTCCTGAGACGGAGGGGATTGTCGATCTCGCCAAGCAACGTCTGAAGGAGAGACTCTTCCCATCGGGCGGACCGGCCATCTTAGATCTTGGCACCGGATCGGGCGTGCTCGGGGTCACCTTGGCTTTGGAGATTTCCGGAGCGTCCGTCGTGGCGACGGATCGCTCACCGGAGGCGCTCGAGTTCGCCATGCGCAACGCGGCCAAGTTGGGCGCCGATGTGGAGTTCTTTGAGGGCGATGGTTTTGCTCCGCTGATCGAGCGCGATCGCCGGTTCGACCTGATCGTCAGCAACCCGCCGTACATCCGTCCGGAGGAGCGGATGAACTTGCCCGCTGATGTGCGAGATTTCGAACCCGAAACCGCGCTGTTCGCGCCGGCCGGCGACCCCGATCACTGGGTTGGCCGCTTTGTCCGCGAGGGATTAGCGTTGCTCAAGGACGGAGGCATCGCCCTGATCGAGCTGGGCTACGACCAGAGCGAACGACTGGCCGGGAAGCTCGAGCCTCGCGGACTGAGCTTCAAGTTCCATGAGGACTTGGCTGGAATCGAACGCGTTCTTGAGTTGGCCGCCCCGCACTAGCCGGATTGGCCGGCCCTAGGCTTCTTCGGTGCTTGCGGCCACAAAACCCTGCAAGCGTTCGCGGCTCGTGCCCGAGATATCGTGAAAGAACACGGCCACTTCGTAGTGCTCCACGCGAGGACTGATGGGTTGGCAGCGAACGACAGCGCCTCCAGCTTCGATGCGATCGGTTTTTCCGTTCGGACCCGGGAGCTCCAGCACGATTTGAAGCACGGTCATTTCGGTCAGCGGCTCCTCGGAAAAAAAGCACAGGCCGGAGACCGAAAGGTCCCTCAGCCGGACTTCTCGCGGGGCTCCTTCGACCATCACGGTCAAGGGCCGATCGGCCCGTGCGCGGGGGGCTTGACGTCGTTCGCGACCGGTGGGGGGCTGCACGAAACTAGGGCTCTGGTCAGGCATGGCGGATAGGGACGAGAGAGAGGGACGGGGCGCGTTCGACGGTAGGGGTCCCGCCGGCCTGGAGCCTCCGGGGATCCCGGCTCGAAGCCCGGATCCGAGAATGGAGCTGGCGGTCTGCATTCGGTAGGCTGACCCGAACGTCTCGCGAACATCTCGCGAGCCGCTCACCAAGCCCCTTTCTCGGGCCTCCCCGCACCGAGTTCGCACCCTCCCCAGATCGCCCTTCCGAGGGCCCGACCGCGCCATGGCCAGCTTCAACAAAGTCATCCTGATGGGGAACCTCACCAGGGATCCCGAGACCCGCTTCGCCCAGAGCGGCACCGCCATCGTGAACTTCGGCCTGGCGGTCAACGAGCGCTTCCAGAGTTCCGATGGCCAGTGGCAAGACCGCCCGACGTTCGTCGACATCACGATGTTTGGCAAGCGCGGCGAAGCCTTCGCCAAGTTCCATACCAAGGGCAAGCCAGCCTTTATCGAGGGCAAGCTACGCCTCGATACCTGGGAGGACAAAAACGGCGGCGGCAAGCGCTCCAAGCTGTACGTCGTCGGGGACAACTGGGAGTTCGTCGGCGGCCGCGAAGGCGGCGGCCAAGGCGGAGGGCAAGGCGGCGGCTGGGGCGAGAACCAGTCGCCCCAGGGCGGCGGGGGCGACTCCTGGGGAGCGCCCGCCAGCGGTGGCGGCGCTGGAGGTGGGAACGACTCCTTCGAGATGGAGTCCTCGGACACCCCCTTCTGATGGGCCTGCGGCCTTGATGGACCCACCGCCCGCATCAAGCTGTCCAAGCTTGAGTTTCCGGGCCCCGTGGGCCCTTGCCTGATGAGCCGAACGCCCGGATCCGCAAAGCGGATCCGGGCGTTCGGCCCATCGGGGGGCCACTCGCTCAGAGCCTTGGACCGCTCGGGTTCCCTGGCTGGCAGCGGGGCGGTGCGGTCCGCAGCGGAGGGGCTTGCGCCGCAGGACGCGGGCGGGTCCGATGGACGGCATGGAAGTCAGGGTCCGTCTGTATGCCTCCCTGCGCGAACGCGCGGGAGTTGAGGAGCTTGTCCTGGATGGGCTCGCCGAGGGCGCCAGCGTGGGCGCGGTCAAAGCCCGGCTGCGCGAAGTTCAGCCGAAGCTGGGGGCCTTGGAGGGCGTCCGGGGGGTGCTTGGGACGGCCTATGTTGATGACTTGGCGACCGTGGACGGGACGCTCGAGCTGCACCTGTTGCCGCCGGTATCGGGGGGCGAGCCGGACGCCGACCCGGAGGGCTTGGAAGCCGGGGTCTTCGAGCTTTCGGCCGACGAGCTCGATCCGGCGAGGGCCTTGGGCCGTGTCCAGGATTCCGCCTTCGGAGGGACGGTCCTGTTCAGCGGAACGACCCGGGAACAAAACCGGGGCCAGCAGGTGGTCGAGCTCGACTACGAGGCTTTCGAGGCCATGAGCGGGCCCGAGATGGCGCGGATTTTCGCCGAGGCCGTGGAGCGCTTCGGGCCTCCTTCGGCCGCCGAGGGTGAGCCAGAGGAGCTTCGGCTACGCATGTTGGTCCAGCACCGCACAGGCGTCGTCGGCGTAGGCGAGACCTCGGTGCTGGTGGCTGTGGCGAGTCCCCACCGCGATGCGGCGTTTCAGGCGGCTCGGTTCCTGATCGATGAGCTGAAAGGTCGCCTACCGGTCTGGAAAAAAGAGGTGTATCGGGACGGCCACCACTGGATCGGCGATCGGTCCTGAGGGAGCCGGGGCGGGGGAGCTGGAAGAGGTCCGGGACGAGATGGGAATGCCCCCGGGCCGTCCTGCTAACCTGCCCGGCTCCGAAAAGCTACCGAGGAACTGATCCGTGACAAATTCCAGCCCGAATTCTGCTCTCCGCACCCCCGGCTCCAAAACCTGGGGCTCCGTTTCGTGGAACGTCGAGGGCGTTGAGCGAGAGGAGCTTGAGGTCGACGTTCTTTTGGTCGGGGCGGGCGCAGCGAACCTGTCGCTCGCGATCCGGTTGGCGCGGCTCGCCAAGGAAAAGGGCATGGAGCTGGCGATCCTGGTCCTCGAGAAGGCCGAGGACATCGGCTACCACACACTCTCGGGTGGGGTGATGGATCCGCGCGCGATGATCGAGCTGATGGGACCGGACTGGAAAGAAAAGGGCTGTCCCACCGAGGCTGAGGTCACCTTCGATTGCGTCGACGTTCTGCGCAAGGGCGGCAAGAAGCTGCGGGCGAAAGGCCTGTTCGTTCCGCCTCAGTTCAAGAACCACGGCAACTACATCGTCAGCCTGTATCACATCGTGCGCTGGCTGAAGGATCAGGCCGAAGAGCTTGGCGTGGACGTTTACCCTGGCTTTGCAGCTACCGAGGTGCTCTACGAGGGCAATCGCGTCGTCGGTGTGCAAACCCGTGACTCGGGTGTCGCCAAGAACGGCGACAAGAAACCCCAGTTCGAACCAGGTATGGACGTCAAGGCCAAGGTCACCGTGTTTGGCGAGGGCACGCGCGGAAGTTTGGCCAAGGGTTTGATTGCAAGGCTTGGCCTCGACGAAGGCCAAAATCCGCAGATCTACGAGACGGGTATCAAGGAGATTTGGAGCCTTCCTGAAGAACGCGGCAAGCAGTTGCTTGGCTCGGTCATTCACACCGCCGGAGCTCCGCTAGGCACTTCGGGCTACGGCGGCGGATGGATCTACGGAATGTCCGGAAACCGTCTGTCGATTGGGTTCGTGGTCGGACTCGATCACCCGGATCCGAACCTCGATCCGCATGCCCTATTTGTGGAGTGGAAGCAGCACCCGGCTGTGGCCGAGCTGCTCGAGGGAGGCGAAGTGGTGCGCTACGGCGCGAAGACGATCCCCGGCGGCGGCTACTTCTCCATGCCGAAGTTGCAGGGCGACGGATTTTGCATCGTGGGGGACTCCGCGGGCTTCGTGAACATGTCGCGCCTCAAGGGCATTCACCTCGCGATCAAATCCGGAATGCTCGCAGCCGATGCGATTGCTGAAGCGCTGGCCGCGGACGATACGTCTGGAGCCAAGTTGGCCAAGTACACCGAGTTGTTTGAGGCCTCTTGGGCGAAGGACGAACTCTATGGCGTACGCAACTTCCGTCAGGGTTTCGCCGAGGGCTTCTTCCGCGGCTCGCTCGATGCGGGTCTCCAGATGATCACGGGGGGACGCGGCCTGAAGGCACGCCGCACGGTTCACGCGGACTACAGCTACACCCAAGCCAAGCACTTGGCCAAGCTGGGCAAGCCGGAGTTTGACGACAAGCTGTCCATGGACAAATTGACCGACGTCTACCACTCGGGCGCCATCCACGAAGAGGATCAGCCTTCGCACCTCGTGGTCACCGATCCGAGCATTTGCGTTTCACGCTGCACTGAGGAATACGGCAACCCCTGTCAGCACTTTTGTCCCGCGGCGGTCTACGAATGGCCGACGGACGAGAAGCCGACTGGCGTCGTGATCAACGCCTCCAACTGCGTGCACTGCAAGACTTGCGATGTCGCGGATCCGTACCAGGTCATCGAGTGGACCGTCCCCGAAGGTGGCGGTGGTCCCAAGTACATCGACATGTAGGCCTGACGGCGCCGAACGCTCGATCCTCTCCCGTCCTTCCTCTCCAGCTGGCTTCCTTTCGAAACTCCCCTCCATGAAAATTACCGTTACCGATTCGAGCCGCGCTCTAACCAAGACTCCGGTTGTGGTCGTCTTGTGCACCGAAGGCGATCCGCTTGCGCTCCCGAAGGGGACCACGCTGCCCGCGACGGCGACCGCCGATTTCAAAGGCCGTTTTCGCGAGCAGCGTCTGGCGGACGCTCGCGGTGGAGTTGCTGAGCGCGTGCTTCTGATCGGGCTTGGAAAGAAGGCCAGCGCCGACGCCGAATCGGTGCGACGCGCGGCTGGGTTGGCTGCCCGGAATCTGGAGAGCGCGGGATTCGCATCGGCGACGGTCTACGCCACAAAGGCTGCTCTGGGCGCCGCCGGCGATGCCGAGTCGCTGGGCGTTTGTTTGGGTGAAGGCCTGGTGATGGGGTCGTACCGCCATACCAAGTTCAAGTCGAAGGCCGACGGCGCCAAGCTCAAGAAGGTCAGCCTTGCTGGCCCCGGAAGCGCCTTCAAGAAAGGCGCGACCCGCGGTGAGGCGCTTGGGCATGCCAACTGCTTTGCGCGCGATCTACAGAACGCACCTGGAAACCTGATGACGCCGACGCACCTGGCCTCCGAAGCTCGTAAGGTGGCGACCGGGTCGAGCCGCGTGACCTGCCGGGTCCTGGACGAAGCCGAGATGCGCAAGATGAAAATGGGAGCGTTGCTGGGTGTCTCGGCTGGATCGCGCCAGCCCGCCAAATTGATCCACCTGACCTACAAGCCGACCAAGAAAAAGCGCGGCGCCAAGAAAATCGCGCTGGTCGGCAAAGGCCTGACCTTCGATGCCGGCGGCATCAGCCTGAAGCCTGCGGGCAAGATGGACGAGATGAAGTTCGACATGTCGGGGGGAGCGGCTGTGATCGGTGTGTTCCACGCGCTGGCGGCGGTCGGCTGCGAACACGAGGTGCACGGCGTGGTCCCGGCCTCGGAGAACTTGCCCGACGGGATCGCGACGAAGCCCGGTGACATTCACAAGGCCATGAATGGGACCACGATCGAAGTCCTGAACACCGACGCCGAAGGGCGCCTGATCCTGGCAGATGCCCTGTGCTACACCCGCCAGAAGGTCAAGCCGGACACGATCGTCGACCTCGCGACCCTGACCGGGGCTGTGATCGTGGCGCTCGGGCACGAGTTGAGCGGGATGTTCCCGAATTCGGAGGACCTCTCCGAGCGGCTAAGGGAGGCCGGCGAAGCGGTCGGCGAGCGGGTCTGGCCGCTGCCGCTCCTGGATGTCCACCGGGAGCAAATGAAGAGCAAGCTGGCCGACCTCAAGAACATCAATTCCCCGGGCGATGGGAATGGCTCGACCTCCGGCGCGGCGTTCCTGGCCAACTTCGTGGGGGACACGGAATGGTGCCACCTGGACATCGCTGGCACCGCCTGGGGCAGCCGCGACCGGGACTACGCCGGGGGCCCGACCGGAACCGGTGTCGGCGTCCGGCTCCTGATGGAGTACTTGGCACGTCGCTGATCCGCGATCAGGCGAACCCCATTCGGCCGTTCGGATGCCCTCGGGCGGCCAGAATCGGCCTGGCTTGCTAGGCGCTTCGGCCTGGAAGTCCTAATCTCCTTGGTCCACAGGCGCCGATCAGGCGCCGTGGGCCGCACTGGCTCGTTTTCCGCTGCCTTCTTCCAGCCCCCCATTCTCCCCGTGAGCGCTGACCGTCCCGAATTGGTTCCCGGCCTTGCCGGCATACCCGCCGCCGAATCAGCCGTCAGCTACATCGACGGCCAGGAGGGCATCCTGGAGTACCGTGGCTACCGGATCGAGGAGCTCGCCGACCAATCCTGCTTCGAGGAGGTGGCTTGGCTTCTGATGCACGGCGAGCTGCCAACCGAATCGGATCTGCGCGGATTTCAAGCGGACCTAGCCGCCCAGCGCGAGCTGCCCAAGGGCATGGTCGATCTGCTGCGGGCGTTCCCCGCCTCGGCGCATCCGATGTACGTGCTGCACTCCGCCGTCGCAGCTTTGGCGGGTTTTGACGAGCCGGTGGCTTTCGGCAGCGAAGAAGACTTTCATCGCGCTTGGATCCGTTTGCTGGCTGCCACGCCTGTGATCGTGGCCACCTACGAGCGGCTTCGCCGCGGACAGGAGCCCTTGTCCTCGGATCCCGAACTCCCCACGGCGGCCAACTTCCTGTGGCTGCTTTCCGGGGACAAACCGGCTCGCTCGGCTATCAACGCTCTCGACTGCGCCCTGGTGCTGCACGCGGATCACACGATGAACGCGTCGACCTTCGCAGCGCGCGTGGTCTACGGAACGAACGCCAGCCCCTACGACTCGGTTTCGGCGGCGACGGGCGCGCTGCACGGTCCTTTGCACGGTGGAGCGAACGAGCGGGTGCTCGCCGCCTTGGAGGCCATTGGTGGCGTCGACAACGTGGCTGAATGGGCTCAGTCGCGTTTCGACTCGAAGCAGAAGATTATGGGCTTCGGCCACCGGGTCTACAAAGTGAAGGATCCGCGCAGCTACGCCCTGCAAAAGCTGGGCAAGGAAGTCCTGGCCGAGCTCGGAAGCACACCCACCTACGACGTGGCCCTGGCCCTTGAGAAACTAGTCGTAGAGAAACTGGGCGACAAGGGCATCCACCCGAACGTCGACTTCTTCAGTGGGCTGATCTACCAAAAGCTCGGAATCCCCACCGATCAGTTCACGCCGATCTTCGCGATCGCGCGGACCGCGGGCTGGTTGGCGCACCTGCACGAGCAGATGCAGGACAACAAGCTCTTCCGTCCCGGGCAAATCTTCGTCGGCGAGCGGGATCGACGCTACGTCCCGATGGACCAGCGCAGTTAGGCGCTTCCTGAACTTCCGCGTGTCGCCATGGTGACCACCGAACTTTCCGGCACCGATCGCCCGAGTCACGGAACCCGCCCGGGTTCTAAGCGAAAGGTGTTGATGGTGTTTGCCGTTCTGTTCGGGTTCACCTTCCTGGCTGCCGGGGCTTTCCTATGGATGGCGAAGGAAGGCCTCGAACGCTCCGGAGCAGGGGACTACAGCGGCATCGAAGTCATCCTGGGAGAGGACGACCCGGTCCAAGGCGTTCGGCCCCGGTAGTGGCCCAGGGTCTTCCCAGGCGTCGTGTCTTAGAGCTCCGGCTTGCCGGCCGGCTGCTCTTGGTGCCAAGCAACCGCGAGCGGGGTGGGGTAGGTGGGACTCGAACCCACACGCCCGTTTCCGGACTTCGGATTTTAAGTCCGATGCGTCTACCGATTTCGCCACTACCCCCTCGTCGCCGCCTGTTCAGCGGGTCCCGGGCAGAATACCGCGCCAACTGGGCTGGCCGAAACACTCGGGTTCCGGGGGGGACTCGAGGGGGGGCGCTGCCCCCCTCCCGTAGCTTCCCGGGAAGTTCGCCCGCAGGTGAATCGATGCCCGCCGGTGATTCAAGGGATGGAGGCGGCACCCGGACTCGAACCGGGGATGACGGATTTGCAATCCGTTGCCTTAGCCACTTGGCCATGCCGCCTCGCTGGGGGCCGATGATACCCCCGAGCGCGTGGCGGGGGAACGGGGCTTTCGGTCGACTCGTTCGAGGAGGCAGGGCGTGGCTGGTGGCCTACGGCCTTGCGGGGCTGACGGCCTGTGGCCCCGAAGTACCGGAGGCGGCCCCCAGCCTGCTGCTGATGTCCTTCGACACCCTGCGGGCGGACGCGCTCGGCGCCTATGGGAACGAACTCGAAACTTCGCCGAACCTGGACGCTCTAGCGGCCGAGGGTGTCGTCTTCGAACAGGCATTCACGCACTCCCCGAAGACCGCCCCGGCTCACCTGTCAATGCTGACCGGTCTTTACCCGCGCACCCACCGGGTGGGGAATCTGCAGACGGCGGGGGACGAGCGACTTTCTCCGGACGTGCCGACCCTGGCCGAGCGGCTGGCCGCCGAGGGCTTTCGCACCGCGGGCTTCACCGACGGGGGGAACATCACCGGACGCCTCGGATTCGATCGGGGGTTCGAGCGCTTTACCGACCGGCATGTCCCGTTCACCACGCGCCTCACAGATGCGCTGCGTTGGATCGAAGATGAGGGCAGCGAAGCGGCGAGCTGGTTTGCCTTCGTTCACACTTACGCCATCCACGATCCCTATCTGCCCGCGGCGCGGTTTCGGGATCGATTCGTGAGCTCTGGGTACCAGGGGGAGTTGACCGGGGATCGGGAGGAGCTCGAGCGGCGGATCGCGAACGGGGACGATCGCGCCCCCAACGTGTCCCCGGGTCGCAAGCTGGTTTCTAATTTCTGGCGGCGCCAGGCGCTCCAGTCGCCGGAGGACTACGCTTACTTGCACCAGCTGTATCTGGCGGGCGTGGCCCAGGCCGACGCGGAGTGGGGGCGTTTCCTCCGGCGTTTCGATGGGCTCGAAGACGCCGCGAGCACCTTCGTTGTCGCCACGTCGGATCACGGAGAGGAGTTTGGAGAGCATGGCCGAACGCGCCACGACCAGCTGTACGAAGAGGTGCTGCGCGTTCCGCTGCTGTTGCGCGCGCCGGATCGGCTTTGGGCTGGACGTCGCGTCGAGTTCGCCGTGCGTCACGTCGATCTGGTTCCGAGTCTGCTGGAGTTGCTCGGAATCTCTGGCCCAAAGGCGCCGGGCTTGATTCAGGGTCGAAGCTGGGCGGGGGCGCTCGGCCAGGCGGCCCCTTTGGAATCGGATCGACCTGTGTTTGCTGAACACCGCAGTCTTCGCGACAACGATCTCGACCTGTGGGTCCTCCGGGAAGGCCAGCGTTCCGTTCACTTGTCCCGCGAGGGGCGCCAGGCTTTTGAGCTCGGCGAAGATCCCCAAGAACGATTTGCGCTCGAGCGCGAACCCGATTGGGCAGGCCCCCTCGCGCTGGAGGTCGAACAGCGCATTGCGCGTTTGAGCGCGGCGTCCGCGCAGCTTCGGGTCTCCAAGGCGGTCGGCGCCACGAGCGAGCGGACGCAACAGGAACTCGAGATGCTCGGTTACATGGAAGAGCCTTGAGGAACCCGGCGACGCGGGAGATCGCTCCCCCAGGCGGGAGAATCGGATGGCCGCTCGAACTGGCCTTGGTTCCGGCGGGAGCCTTGGGGTCGGCCTGGTCTTTGGGCGGGGGAGCCCCTGCGAGCGACGCAGCTGCGACTTTGGCTCTGCTGGCTACGCTGGCGATCCCGATGGGGGTGCTGGTGGGCGGCGCGCTTGGAGGACGCGTCGGGCGGGCCATGGGGCCTCGGTCCGGGGTCAGGCGCAAGCTGACTCCCGCCTGGACGGCCCTAGCCCTTGGGGCCGGTGCGCTGGTGGTCACGGCCGGCGGCTTGTTGGTGGGTCAGGGCCTTTTCGGATTGACCGGTGCGCCAGACCCTGCCAGCGGCTTGCTCTTCGCCGCTGGCCTGTTTGCAGGTGGTGCAGGGCTGGGGGCCTTTGCCGGCCGGCGGGCTCCCTGGTTCGCCGGGGTGGCCGCCCTAGCGCTCATCACTCTGGCCCTGGTGCCGCGGGCCGAAACTCTGGCCCTAAAGCCGCTGGCGAGCTCTCAACCGGAGCTGGCCGCCAAGCTCCTCGGTCTCCAGCCCGGGTTCTTGGCCGCCGAGGTGGCCGGGCTGGATGTCCCGCGCCATCCGGCCATCTATGAGCCGTTCGGGAGCGATTGGTTCTCACAGCAAAGGAGCCCGGCTACCGCGCGGGTTGCGGTTGCGTTCGCCCTTGTGCTGGGATGTTCGCTCGCCCTCGCAGGCCTGGTCTTCGCCGGGCTCCGCGGGTCGGGCGAGTCGATTCCGTTTGAGCCAACCGGCCGCCCATGACGCTGCGCAAGTACTTCTGCACGTTTCCCCAGGATCTCATTCGCGAACCCATCGTGAGTCACACGCTGCACGCGGAGTTCGGGGTCGTTCCGAACATCCGAGCGGCCAGCATCAACGATCAAATGGCGTTGGTTGCGGTCGAAATTGTGGGCGAAGACAGCGCCATCGATCAAGCCGTGGAGTACCTCCGGGAACGGGGTGTCACGGTCGAGGAGATCGAGGGTGGCGGTACCGGTCCTGCCGGCGGAGTCTCGTGATCGCTGGCTCGAGCAACGGAAAGCGGCGAGCCTCTGCGCGCCGCGGCCGCCAGGCGCCTACCGTGGCTTGGCCTTCGTTCGCAGGGCTCTTGCTGACTGTTTTGGGCTTAGGGGCTTGTCGTTCTGCGCGGCAGCCGTCGATCGAAGCGCTCGTTCTGCCGCGACACGGTATGGTCGTTGCTGAACATCCGCTTGCCGTGAAGGCCGGACTGGAAATCCTCGACGCGGGCGGCACGGCCGCAGACGCTGCTGCTGCCACAGCCTTTGCGCTCGCGGTCGTGTATCCCCAGGCAGGCAACTTGGGCGGCGGGGGATTTGCGGTCTGGGTTCCCGAGGGCGATGGGGCCCGGGCTAGAGCGCTGGACTTTCGCGAGACGGCGCCTTGGGCGCTTTCGGCGAACGATTACTTGGACGAAACCGGGAGTCCGATTCCCGGGGCGTCGACCGACACCCACTTGGCCGTGGGGACTCCAGGGACGCCCGCGGGTCTTGTGGCGCTCGTGGAAGAAGCGGGGAGCCTCCCGCTTGGCCGCGTGATGGCTCCAGCCATCCGGCTTGCGCGGGAGGGCTTTGCCGTCGACCCGCACCTGGCGCGCGACCTCGCGCGCGCCGATCTGGCCGAGCGATTGTCGCGCCACGCGACCTCTCGAGCCCTGTTCTATCCGGGGGGCAAGCCCTTGGCGGAGGGCGCGCGGCTCCGCCAGCCGGAGTTGGCCCGGACGCTCGAGCGCATTGCACGCGACGGGACGGCCGGGTTTTACTCGGGGACAGTGGCCGAGACGCTGACGGCCGAGATGCGGCGCGGTGGTGGCCGGCTGGATGCGACGGATCTCGCGAACTACCAGCCCCTTTGGATGGAGCCCTTGCGGGGCCGGTTCCGGGGCTACGAAGTGATCACCATGCCACCGCCCAGCTCCGGAGGCGTCCTGTTGCTCCAGGTGCTCGGAATTCTGGACGGGCTACCGCTTGAGAGCGAGCGGGATCGGGCCCTCGCTGGCCAGGGAATCAGCGCATCGCCGAGTCTCTCAGGGCGTGCGCTGCACTGGTGGATTGAAGCTTTGCGCGCTGGATTCGCCGACCGCGCTGAGCACCTGGGCGACCCGCGTTTTCACGACGTTCCGCTCGATGAATTGCTGGCCCCCGAGTGGATCGCCGAGCGCCGTGTGGCCATCGGCGAAAAAGCCCGGCCCGACCTCTCACCGCTTGTGCTTCCGGTTTCCACGGGGGGAACCGAGACGACCCACCTGTGCGTTGCCGACAAAGAAGGCAATGCGGTGAGCCTGACGACCACCCTGAATTCGACGTTCGGGTCTGGGATCTTAGTCCCCGGGTTGGGCTTCCTGCTCAACAACGAGATGGACGATTTTGCCCTGCGGCCGGGCATTCCGAATCTCTACGGACTCGTCGGAAGCGAAGCCAATGCTGTGGAAGGTGGAAAGCGACCGCTTTCCACAATGACGCCGACCATCCTGCTCGATGGAGGCGAACGCTTCGCCATGGCGATTGGCTCGCCGGGCGGGCCCCGCATTCTCTCCTCGGTGGCGCAGGTGCTGCTGCGTGTTCTGGTCCACGAACAGTCCCTGGAGGATGCTGTGCGCGCCCCCCGGCTCCACCAGCAATGGCGGCCCACCCGAACGCTGGTTGAGGCCGGCTGGCCCGAGGAAGTTCTGGAGTCGCTCCGGGCCCGGGGCCACGAAATCCAACTGACGGAACCCTTCGGTTCCGTTCAGATCTTGCAGTGGATCCGCAGCCGTGCCTTTGAGGGGTACAGCGATCCCCGCCGCGGCGGGGTAGCAGGCCGTCAGGGAACGCGAGTTCCCGCGGCGGCCAGGCCAGGGGAACTCGACACCTTCTTTTAGCGCGGGCCCTTTGGGGCTTCTAGCGCTGGGCCTCGGGCCGGGCCTTTTCCTTCAGGAGCCCGCGTCTTCGCCGACGAACTTCACCCATTCGGCGGGGTCGGCGAGGATCCGATCCCAGCGGCGAGCCCAGGTTTCGATGACGCGCTTGTTCCGCCACTGTCCGGCGAGCGTGGCGTCGGGGAGCCATCCATTGCGAGCTCCGGGGATCACGATGCTGTCCATCAGCGCGGCGACCTGCTGGCCCACCTCGACGTGCTCCTCGTCGGCCATGTCGAGTTGGAGGAACCGGTTGAGGATCGCGGGCCAAGCGGCTTTACCCGCCTCGGCCAACTTGTCCTTGGCGTTCGCGCCCTTCTTGCCCGAGTACAGGTCGAACAAGTAGTCAGCCTGTTTTTCGAGCTCGGCCCATTCCTCGTCGGTGGTTTCTGCGAGTTTCTCGTAGGGACCATACTGGGCGAGGTCGACGTCGTCGGGGTGCTTTCCGGGGGGGCGAGTTTCCTCCGGCTCGGCTCCTTCGGTGTCCGGCTCTGATGCTTCGGTCGCGTTCTCCAATTCAGGGGATTCGCTCGGGGAGTCCGCAGCAGGCTCTTCGGAAGAACCCTCCGGAACGGAACCCTCATAGCCCGCCGCGGTCGGAAGGCCGGCAAACGGATCGGCGACCGGCGGGGGAATGGTCCCTTCGGCGCCGAGCACCTGCTTGTCTTTGTCGGAGGAATCCGAGTCCGCCTCGGCCACCTCGTCTTGCGTGGCGGGTTTTCCGCTGAACCATCCCTGGCTCATTCCAAGTCCGAAGCCACCGCCAAGAACGACGATGGCTCCCAGGCCAATCAGGCCGGGAACCATGCTCTTGTCTTTCGAGCTACCGCGGCTCGAGCCGGAGCGGCCGCCGCTGCGGCGGGATCCGGAACGGCGCGCTCCCGATCCGTCGTCTTCTTCCGCGCTCTGGCGCCGGGAGGACCGAGCCGGAGCCGCTGACCTTTGCCTGGCGGGTTGGGGAGCGGCAGCTCGCGAGGAGCGGCCTGCGGACGCGGCCGGAGCTGTGTCGCGCCCGGCCTGCTCGGCGCGTTCACGCTTGAGACGTTCGAGGGTGCTTTCGCGGGGCTTCTGGGCCGGCATGGCCGAGGCTTGCTGCGCGGCGCGTTCCGCTTCGAGACGCTCGCGCTTGAGGCGCTCGAGGGTTCCCGAGCTTTTGCGGCTGGGCTCGATCTCGACCAGCGACTGGGTGGAGGTCTCTTTCGGCTTCTCCACGCGCGGCTTGGGCGCGGCCTTGGGGGTGATCTTGGGTGCTGCCTTTTCGGCTACTTTTTCAGCGGACTGCTCCGCGGGCGCCTTCGCCGCAGGGCTTTTGGCCTTTGGAGCTTGGCCTGCTTCGCGCTCGTCGACCTTGCGCTGCATCTCGTTCGGCGACCACTCGGGCTCGGGCATGGCCGGGCGCGCAGGAATCGAAGGCTTGGAAGGCTCGGCTACGGGAGCGGCGGTGATCGGCCGGACTTCCGCTTGGACCGGCTCCTCCGTCAATTCGGCCTCGGGGATGGAGACTTTCGGAGCAGGGGCTTCAGGGGAGGCCGCCTTGGGATCGGTGCCCTTGAGATCGGTGCCCTTGAGATTGGGGGCCTCGGCGACCGCGGCTGCAACGGCTGCGGGCTTTGCGGTGCGGGGAGCGCGGGCTTTGGGTTCGCGGCCGCCAGAGCTCTTGGAGCGTCCACCTCGGCGTGTCCGAGAGGCCTCAGCGGGGTCGGTGGGCTCGCCGACCGAAACGGCTCCCTCACAAATCGAGCAGCGGACCCAGGGTTCCGAAAAAGTCTCTGGAAGCTGGAACAGGGCTTCGCAGCCGGTGCAGGAGCCAACGCGGACGAGCATGAGCGGTGCGGGTGGGGGACGTGGGAGAGAAGCCGAGTGGCCCGGGGGGAAATCCGAGGTGCACGGCCCCCAACCCCCCCGGAGAGGGGTCTGAGAGGGGGGAAGGCAGCTCGGGGGACTTCGAAATCCTCCAGGGGGGCACGCCACGCATGGGGGGATCGCCACAGGTGCCCATGGCAAGATTACGTGGCCCATAAGGGAGGCGCAACCCGAGCTGAGCCAACGGCCATCTAGATCGCTGTGATTCCCGGGTTACCGAAGCCGATCCCAAGCGCGAACCGACCCACCGCCTGTGACCACCGCCGCCAGCTCGCCTTTCCGACTCCAGTGCCCGTTCGATCCGATGGGGGACCAACCCACGGCTATCGAACGGCTCTCAGAATGGGGGGCTGCCGGGGACCGTCACCAGACCCTGCTGGGGATCACCGGCTCCGGTAAGACCTACACGATGGCCGCCACCATCGAGCGGCTGGGACGACCGGCTCTTGTCCTGTCCCCGAACAAGACCCTGGCGGCTCAACTCTATGCCGAGTTCAAGGAGCTCTTCCCGGACAACGCGGTCGAGTACTTCGTCTCGTACTACGACTACTACCAACCTGAGGCCTATGTAGCGTCCACGGACACTTACATCGAGAAGGACGCCAGCATCAACGAGAACATCGAGCGGCTGCGCAACAGCGCTACCCGTTCGCTGCTTGATCGCAGAGACGTCATCATCGTCGCGTCGGTGTCCTGCATCTATGGCCTGGGCAGTCCCAGCAACTACGCGGAGATGTCGCTCCAGCTCGCGGTGGGGGATTCGATCGACCGCGACGACCTGCTGCGTCGGCTGACTCAAATGCAGTACAGCCGCAACAACCTGGACTTCCGGCGCGGGACGTTCCGGGCCCGCGGAGACGTCATCGAGGTTTTCCCGGCCTACGAAGAGGGCAAGGTGATCCGAATCGAGCTGTTCGGCGAGGAGGTGGAGTCGATCCTCGAAGTCGACCCGCTGCGCGGCGAAGTGCTGGCCGAGCGCAAGCAGGTGCAGGTCTATCCGTCCGGCCATTACGTGACCCCCGCCGAGCGGGTGCTCACGGCCTGCGAGGGCATCAGCGAAGAGTTGGAAGTCCGCCTGCGCGAGCTGCGCAAA
This sequence comes from uncultured Planctomycetaceae bacterium, assembly GCA_964619265.1. Classification (GTDB taxonomy): domain Bacteria; phylum Planctomycetota; class UBA1135; order UBA1135; genus CAZUCE01. The sequence continues at coordinate 143,519 of CAZUCE010000005.1, read as the reverse complement.
TCGGACCGCTTGTTGGAGGCTCAGAGGCTCGAACAGCGAACCCGCCACGACCTTGAGATGATGCGTGAGGTTGGCCACTGCTCGGGCATTGAGAACTACTCCCGCTGGCTGGACGGGCGAGCGCCGGGACAGGCTCCGTTCACTTTGCTCAACTACTTCCCCGAAGACTGGCTGATCTTCATCGACGAAAGTCACGTGACCGTGCCGCAGATTGGCGCCATGTTCAAAGGCGACCGGGCGCGCAAGGAAAACCTGGTAGAGCACGGATTTCGGCTCCCCAGCGCGCTGGACAACCGTCCGCTGCAGTTCGAGGAGTTTGAGAAGCTCGTCAAGCAAGCGGTCTACGTTTCGGCGACGCCCGGGTCCTATGAACTCCAGCACGCCAAGGACCGCACCGTGGAGCAAATCGTGCGCCCGACCGGGCTGCTCGATCCGCCGATCGAAATTCGGCCAGCTAGCACCCAGGTGGACGACCTGCTGCACGAAATTCGCGGAACCACCGAGCAGGGCTTCCGAACCCTCGCCACGACCTTAACCAAGCGATCGGCCGAGGAGCTCACCACCTATCTCGCCGAACTGGGCGTGAAAGTCCGCTACATGCATTCGGAGATCGATGCCATCGAGCGCATGCAAATCCTGCGCGACTTGCGACTGGGGACGTTTGACGTGCTGATCGGCATCAACCTTCTGCGCGAGGGCCTCGATCTACCTGAAGTGGCTCTGGTGGCCGTGCTCGACGCAGACAAGGAGGGTTTTCTGAGGTCCGAGCGAAGCCTGATCCAAACCTGCGGGCGCGCCGCTCGAAACTCGCAGGGGCGCGTCATCCTGTATGCGGACAGGGAAACGGGCTCGATTCGCGTAACCCTGGACGAGGTGAATCGCCGCCGAGCCGTGCAGATCGCCTACAACGCCGAGCACGGGATCACACCCCAGACGATTATCAAGCCGGTCCGCGACTCGATCGAGGCGCTCTATGACATGGACTACTCCGCCGTAGACTTGCCCGAGACCGGCCCTAAGGATGGCTCGAAGGCCCAAGACGAAGCTGAGTCTTGGAACCCTTCCGAGCTACGGTCTGAGCTGGAGAAGCTGCGCGGTGAGATGTTCCGCGCGGCGGACGAGCTGCGCTTCGAGGAAGCCGCCAAGTTGCGCGATCGGGTCCGGCGCTTGGAGGAAATCGAGTTGGGACGCGGTTGAGGGAACCGCCCCTGGCTGGCGAGCGGCTACCGCGGCGCTTGCGACGAGGGGGAGCCGGACTCCGCGTTCCGAATCCACAGGCACTCCGTGACGTCACGATCCAGGGCAGCGGCGTACGCGACGCGTGTTCCGGTCTGGGTGAAACCGTTTTTTTGGAGGACTCGGGCCGAGGCCAGGTTTTCGGACGCGGTGCACGCGTGGAGTTCACGGGGGCCCAGCTCTTCAAGCAGCAGGGCCAGGCCGCGGGTGGCTAGGCCGCGCCCCCAGTGGCGCTTGCCGATCCAGTAGCCCACGTGAAGCTGGTCGCCTTCGGGGAAGGAAACCACGTGTCCGGTGACCAGTCCCTCGTGCTCAATCGTCCGCGCGGCGACCTTCGGATTGGAGAGAATGGTGAACCAGCGCTCGAAGAAGGCCGCGCGGTCGTTGGTGCCTGGCGCTAGGAAGGCGGCCATCCGCTGAGCCTCCGGATCGATTTGCTGGAGGTAGAAAGTCTCGACGTCCTTCGCGGTGACGAGCCGCAGGATCGGGTTGGGGGGGGCTTCCAAGGTGGAGAGGGGGTGACTTCGACTGAAACCTGGGCTTTGATACCTGATGTGAGCGAGCCGCGCTGGTCGATCGACGGAGTCCCAAAGCTCCCGGGAGTCTACGTTTTCCACGGAGAGGACGGACGGGTGTTGTACGTGGGCAAGGCCCGCGACCTGAGAGCGCGACTATCGTCCTACCGGCGGCCAGGTGGCGACGGGCGGCTCGGAATCCTCTTCTTGGAGCGCGACGCGGTGCGCGTGGAGACGATTGTGACGCGGACTGAGGGGGAGGCCTTGCTCCTTGAGGACACGTTGATCAAACAGCACAAGCCGCCTCACAACGTCCGGCTCAAGGACGACAAGTCCTTCTTGATGATCCGATTGGACCAGGACGAGCGCTTCCCGAGGCTCAAGTTTGTCAGGGCCCATGCCCCGAGGGCTGAACGCGCCGGAAAGGCGCCGGGGCGTAGTCGACTGTTCGGGCCCTTCGTTTCCTCCCGAGCGGTGCGCCAGACCTTGGCCGACCTGCACCGGATCGTTCCCCTGCGCGACTGCTCGGACTCGGTGCTCAACCACCGCACGCGGCCCTGTCTCAAGCATCAGATCGGCCTGTGCAGCGCTCCGTGCGTCGGGCTGATTCAGGAGGCGGACTACAGTGAGCTCGTAGAGCGGGCGGTGGCCGCTCTGTCGGGCGATACCCGTGAGCTGGATGCGGAACTGCGTGGCCGTATGGAGGCGGCAGCGGAGCGTCTCGACTACGAACAAGCGGCGGTATGGCGCGATCGCCTGGAGGCCTTGCGGCGCACCGCCGAAGGTCAAGGGGTCCGGCCGAAGGACTCGGTCGAGCGGGACGTGGTGGCTTTCGTGAGGCGTGCAGATCGCGCCGCGGTGCACCGGCTTGCGTTTCGCGATGGGCGGTTGGCGGACAGCCGGACCCATCCGTTCCGTTCGACCCTTCCCGATGAAGAGCTCTTGCATTCGGTGCTCACGGCGATCTATGCACCCGGCCGGAGAACCGTCCCGGTGGAGATAGCCTTGCCCACGTTGCCAGCGGAAGCCGAGCTGCTCCAAGAAGCGTTGGGCGGCGGCGTTCGTTTCGTGGTCCCGCGCTCCGGCGAACGCAAGCGCATGCTAGATCTAGCTCTGGAGAACGCGCGGGTCGCCCTCGACAACCTCTCCAAGGATGCGGAGGAGGAGCGGCGCGCTCTGGCGCGACTCGCCTTCCACGCGGAACTGGATCCAGAGGCGCCGCCCGAAGTGATCGATTGCTTTGACATCTCGACTACCCAGGGCGCGGAAGTGGTGGCCAGTCGCGTGCGGTTCCGCGGAGGCCTGCCGGATCGCGCGGGCTATCGGCACTACAAGATCCGAACCGTTGACGGTCAGGACGATTTCGCTTCCATGAAGGAGGTGGTTTCCAGATCGGTTCGGCGCGGCATGGATGAGGGAGACCTTCCCGACTTGATCGTCATCGACGGGGGGGCTCAACAGTTGGCCAAGGCGATCGAAGCGCGGGACGAGCTGGGCGCCTGGGAGCTGGTCATCGTCGGCCTAGCCAAGGCGCGCTCCGAGCGAACCGTGGGCGGCAAGCGCAAGGGTCGCTCGGAGGAGCGGTTGGTGCTCGCCCCGGATCGGGAGGCCAAGGTGCTGCCGACTCACGACGCCGGGCGACACTTGCTGGAGCGGCTTCGCGATGAGGCCCACCGCTTCGCAATCACCTACCACCGGAAGCGGCGCGGACGAATCACATCGAAGCTCGATTCGATTCCCGGTGTCGGCGAGGCCAAACGCAAGGCGCTGCTCAAGGCCTTCGGTTCGGTCGTAGGCGTGAGCCGGGCGCCGGTTGAGCAGATCGCTGCCTTGCCGCAAATCGGCCCCGAGCTGGCGCGCGTCATCGTCGACCACTTGAATCCCCGGGCATCCGGCGGGCCTGCGCCGGACCAACAACCGTGAGCGGCCGAGCTAGAGGCTCTGCGTTGCGCAAACCGGCCTGCCAAAAGAACCGAGCCGGTGAACTTAGAACTTCCTGTGGACTCCTCGATCACAGGGGTTCCGGGCTCACCGGCTCGGCGGTTGTCCGAGCGCGTGGCTCGGACTCAAAGTGCGGGGGCGTATTCGGAAATTAGCGCGGTGACAAATCGCGCAGCCTCCGGGCAAGACGGTCCGCAGCTTCCGGATCGGGACACACAGCGAGGACGGTGTCGTCGCCGGCAATCGTCCCGATCAGTTCTTTGAAGTTCGCGGCGTCGAGGGCGACGCCGAGAGGTTGGGCACCTCCGGGAGGAGTCTTGAGCACCAGCAGTTGCTGGGCGGGGCGAATCTCGACAAGCCAGGTCGCGAGGACCTTGCCCGTCGGATCGCTGGGACCCTCGGGGAGCTCGTAGCCGGACGGGCCCTTTTGCAAGCCGAGGCGCCGCAGGTCGCGCGAAAGCGTTCCCTGGTTGGCGTCGATTCCGCGCTCGCGCAAGAGCTCCGCGAGTTCGCCCTGGCTTTTCGGCCGGTGCGCTTCGAGCAGCTCGAGGATCAAGCGTTCGCGGGACTCTCGGGTGGTGGCTTGGGTCGTCATGGCTATGCGGCCTATGTGCATAATTATGCATCCCTGGGCCCAGCTGTCAAGGGGGGTGGGCAAGATTTTCCTAGATCGAGACTCCCTTTCGATCGCCTTCTGGGGGCCCCGGGGGCAACAATGGGGCCCCGATGTCCCCCTCGACCCCCCCTCGCAAGCGATTTTTGGCATCCCATAGTCCTCTGAACCCGCCTGCGGGGAGCTCCCACCTGGGTTGGGCGCTTCTGCTGGCTCTGGGAGCCCAGGTTGTACCCGGCTGTGGCGAGGGGGCCCCGCAGGCGAGCGGCCCCTTTGAGCACCTTTCCGGCATGGGGGTCGACACGCTGGATGAAGACGTCCTTTTGATTCCTCGCCCGGATCTGCTGCCTCGAATGGCCCCGGAGAACCTGTCCGGCAGCCTGAACCCGGTCCGTGAGGGAATGGTCTACGACCCGATCAGCTACCTGGCGCGGCGCCGGAATCACACGGTTCGGGTGAACTGGCCCGAACATCCGGCGGGCAAATACCTGCGCCAAACGAATCACTTCGGGATGCGCGAGGACTCGAACCCAAGCGAAGTGCGTCCCGATCTTCGCGTCCTGGTCACCGGCGATTCTCACACCGACGGTGTGGTGTCCAATTCGGAGAGCTTTGCCAACAGACTGGAGTCCTCGCTAGCCGAAGCCGAACCGGAGCGCACTATCGAGGTGCTCAATGCGGGCTGCGGGTACTACACCTTCCCGAATTATCTTGGCACGCTCGTGAAGTTTCTGGCGCTCGAGCCCCATGCGTTCGTCGTGTGCGTCTACGGCGGCAACGACTTTGGAGTTCTGCCCTCGATCCTCAGCGACTTTTATGGTCTCGAGGAGCCGCCCGCTCCGCCCAACTATCGCGAGAACCTTCTCGCCGGACAACAAGTGCAAGTGCGCGGGCGTAGCGGCGCCGAGAGCATCGCCCAAGGGTTCAACCAACTGGCTTTCCTAGCCGGCTATCCTGAACAGCGCGAGGTCTGCCTTTCGTCTGCCTTGGAATACACGGCTGCGATGGCTGAGCTTTGCGACCAGCGCGGGATCAGGTTCATTCTGGTCTACCTGCCACCGCCCTTCGATGCGCAGCCGAAGATCTTTGCGAAGATGCACGATCAGGTCGCCGCGGCCATCGGTCTGAGCGCTGAGGAACTCCAGGCGACCGACCGCCTGGCCAACGACTTCCTCGAAGGCCTCGCGGATCTTCCGGTGGAAGTGGTTGATGCGCGGGATGCCCTGCGCGAGCCCGGACAGTCGACTTACTACTGGCTGCGCGATGAGCACCTCAACGACCGCGGTCACGAACGAATCGCGGAGTTGCTCGAGCCGCTCTTCCGGTAGCCGCGCGGCCGGCCCCCAGCTGCGCGGCCGGCCCCCAGCTGCGCGGCCGGCCCCCAGCTGCGCGGCCGGCCCTCAGCTGCGCGGGTGATACAACCGGTGCAGCGCGAGGACCCGCTCGCCGTCGGTATGCGTGTAACGCTCGGTGGTGCGGATCGAGGCGTGCCCGAGAAGCTCTTGGACGGTTCGCAAGCCCGCGCCGGCTTCCACCAGGTGGCTGGCGAACGAGTGGCGCAAGCCGTGGGGGGAAATGGGGGTGGTAATGCCGGCCTCGGCCGCGCGCCGGTGAACGATGCGCCAAGCTCCCTGGCGGGTGAGTGGATTGCCGCGCCGGGTGAGGAACACGCGCTCTTGGGCCGGAGCACCGGGGATCTCATCGCGCCCGTGTTCGATCCAAGCGCGCAAGGCCTCGCACGCGCGTTCGCCCAGGGGAACGAAGCGCGTCTTGTTGCCCTTGCCGTGTAGCCGCAACTCGCGCAACCCATCGGGCAGGTGACGAAGGGAAAGTTCGACGGCTTCGGAGACCCGCGCACCGGTTGCATACAGGACTTCGAGCAGGGCACGGTCGCGCAAAGTGAGGGCCTCCGGGGGGGAACTCTCGGCCGGGAATTCCAGAAGGCGTGAGACTTCGTCGATGGAGAGGAAGCGCGGGAGCTTTCGCTCAAGCCGAGGGCTTTCCAGGTCGCGGGTTGGGTCGCGATCCAGCTGACCTTCTGCGATCAAGTGCCGAAGGAAGGTGCGGACCGCGGAGAGAGCCCGCGCGACGGTGGCGTCGCGGTAGCGAGCCCGAAGCTGGCCCAGGTGCTCGGCCAGGTGGTCCGGGGTGAGCTCGCTCGGCTCTGTGAGCCCGGCGCGGGTGGCGAACTGTCCGAAGCGGTCCAGGTCGCGCCGGTAGGCGGCCAAGGTCGAACGCGCGAGCCCAGCCTCGGCTCGCAGGGCAACCAAGTAGGCGTCCTGTGCACGCTGGAAGGCGGCCGGCGACGTGACTTGGGGTCGGCTCTTGCCGCTGTGACGGGAGTTGGGCACGACCCACAACCTAGCGGGTTCCCGGCGCTTGGCCGGGCGTCCTAGCCGGAAGGGCCTCGTGAAGTTCCCGCAGATGCCCTTTGAAGCGCTCCGCCCCGGCTGGGGGACGAGCTCCGTTTCGATGGCTGCCGCACCGGGAGCGCTTGTTTTGCCGCGAGCCCGCGGGGTGCGGACTGCTAGGATCGGGGCGCCCTGTGCGCAGGCTGCCGCGAGTTCGTTCGCCTGAGCCTTTTTCGTGTCCTCTCCGTCCGTGAATGCTCCCGTGACGAATTCTGCGGCTCAGCCGACATCGCCTTCCACCGGTGATGCCGCCTCGTTGGAGGCTCGTTCTTCTTCGGAGGCTCCCCCTTCAGAGGCGGCCGGCCAGGCGTCTGTTTTGAGACCACGGCGCCTGCTTCGGATGATCATCGTGGCGTTGTTGATCGCAGCGGATCAGGCCAGCAAATACGCGATGTTCCAGTGGCTGGACCGGCCGTCGCTCTCGACGCCGATTCCGAGCGGAGCGGAGGCTTGGTTCAACGGACATTGGCGGGTGCCTGTGATTGGCGATTTTTTGGGCCTGATGCTCAGTGAGAACAAGGGCGCCGCATGGGGGATGGGCGATCAGGTGCCTCACCTTTTGGTCTTGGGTCGTGCCGTTGCGGTGCTGGTTCTCGCCTGGTTGCTGTGGCGCGCCCCGCGCCGGCCGGGCACCGCGGTCTGGGCTTACGCGCTGATCCTGGCCGGAGCGCTGGGGAACCTCATCGACAACCTGTTCCGCGAGCCGCCGGTCGATCATCCCTTCGGCGCCGTGCGCGACTTTATCCACGTCTACTTCGAGCGGTTCAACTACCACTTCCCGACCTTCAACGTGGCCGACTCGTGCATTACCGTGGGCGCGATCCTGCTGATTCTCTCGGGGATGATCGCTCCTCCCGAAGGCCAGTCTGCGAAGCCGGCTGAGGAGCTCGCCTGAACTCATGCCGAACCTCGCGGTGAAACTGGGCGACCTGACGGCCCGCAATCCGATTTTCTCCGCGTCCGGGACGTTCGGGCATGGCTTGGAGATGGAGAACTTCAGCCCGTCGGCGAGTCTCGGTGGGCTGGTGTCGAAGACCGTGACTCTGGCCCCCCGCGGCGGCAACCCGGCACCCCGGCTTCACGAAACCCGAGCGGGCTTGATCAACTCGATCGGGCTCGAGAACAAGGGCCTCGATAGCTACCTGGAGCATGTCCTGCCCGAGATGGACGCCGCGCAATGTTTGGTCATTACCAACATCGGGGGGCATGCCGACGACGAGTTCGCGGAGCTTGCAGCGCGCCTCGATCAGCAGCCCAGGGTCGACGGCCTCGAGATCAACCTGTCCTGTCCGAACGTGGACGACGGAAAACTGCCGCTTTCCACCGATCCAGCGCGGGCCGCGGCGGTGGTGGCTGGGGTTCGGCGGGTGACCACCAAACCCATCTTTGCGAAGCTCTCGCCCAACGTGACCCGCATCGGTGAGATGGCGGCGGCGGTGGAGCAGGGTGGTGCGGACGGCATTACCGCGGTCAATACCGTGCTTGGGCTGGCGGTCGATTGGCGGACCGGGGCCCCGGGTGTGGCCACGGTGCAAGGTGGGTATTCCGGGCCGGCCATCCATCCCATCGCGCTGCGCTGCGCGTGGGAGTGCGTTCAGGCCACGCGAATTCCAGTCATTGGCTGCGGTGGCATCGTCCAAGCCAAAGATGCGCTCGCCTACCTATCGGTGGGTTGCAGCGCGGTTCAGGTCGGGACCAGTTCGTTCTCCGATCCTTCCGGGCCGGCGCGCCTGGCCGAGGCCCTGGCCCAAGAGGTCGCCAACGCCGGTCTCGACGACATTCATCAGGTGATTGGGAACATCCGCGATGGTCGCGAACGTCACGTGCGGCCGAGGCCGGCTAAACGACCGGAGCGCGAGGCGTGCAGCTAGACGACCTGAAACCAGACCACCTGCGGCAAGCGTTGCGGCTTTACTGCCAGCACGCCTTCCCGTCGGATGCGGTCCGGCCGCGCGTGGATTTGGGGGTGTTCGAGACCGCGGCCGACACCCAAGCGGCGTTGGCCGCCTTTGAACGCGGGGATCCCGGTGATGATCCCACCTCTCGGCGATACACCCTGCGGCTAGGGAACCAAAGCTACCCGTTCATGAAGTTCGTGCTCCAAGAGCACCTGGTGGCGGGGGAGTTTTTCTTTTCCGTCGACACCCACGACAAGTTGGATGTGCCGGTCAACAGCCCGGACTACGCGGAGTGGGAAGCTCTGAAGCGGGCGAACCGAGATCTGGCTGCTGGAATCGAAGCCGAATGGCGGAAAGCGGGACTGCCCACCCATGCCGAACTCCGGGCTCTGCTGGAGGGGGTCGCGGAGCGCGAGCGGGAGGCTCCCAAGCGGCGCCGGCTGTTGGTCGTCGACGACGACCGTCCGGTGTGCACGGGACTCTCCGCGCTGCTGCGGGCCCGGGGGTACGAGGTGGAGGAGGTGCACGATGGACACGCGGCCCTCGAGCGGCTGCAGCGCGCACCCCGGCCGGATCTGGTCCTTCTGGATTACGAGATGCCGGGTTTTGACGGGCAGGCGGTTCTGGCCCGCATGCGGCAGAGCCTTGAGCTGGCCGATCTCCCGGTCCTGCTTGCGACCGCGGCGAGGATCGATCTTTCGCAGCTCCAGCAGGTGTCGGGCCTGCTTCACAAGCCCTATCCGCGGTCGGTCCTGTTCGAGATGCTCGAGCGGATCGTTCCGGCAGGCGGCCAGGCAGCGGAGAGTCCGCCCAACTCGAGCGACGGCTCAAAGCCCTAGCAGGGACGCTGGGGCGTGATTTGATGCCGGCGGGTGTGCCCCCAGCGAGGCTTCCGTGGCGTTCGGGGTGCAACCCGGAGGGATTGGGCGCCATACTGTCCCGCTTCAGGCGGCTCTGGCCGCCACTCACGACCCTCGCCACCGCCCCGTAGACCCGATTCGATCCGCACGCCGCTGGCGGGTGGGTTCGATCCTGAAGGGCCTCACGAAATTTGACCGGCCGACGACCGGCCTCGCTCCATGGATTGGGACAAGCTCAACGACCGCTGGACCTCGCTCTCCGAGAAAATCGGAGACGGGCTGCTTGGCGTGTTCGGCTCGAAGACCGCTCGCTCGGTCAAGCAACTGCGACCGCTGGTGAACAAAATCGGTCAGCTGGAGAGCTGGGCCGAGGGTCTCACGGCCGACCAGTTCGTCGAGCAGACCCTGGCCTGGAAGCAGGCGGCCAGCCAAGAAGGGCTGCCCCTCGAGGACATTCTGCCCGAGGCCTTCGCGCTGGTTCGCGAGGCCTCCAAGCGCACGCTGGGCCTTCGTCACTACGACGTCCAACTGGTTGGAGGGATCGTTCTACACGACGGGAAGGTGGCCGAGATGGCGACGGGGGAGGGCAAGACGCTGATGGCGACTCTTGCGCTGTATCTGAACGCGCTCTCAGGCAAGTCGTGTTTCCTGGTCACGGTCAACGACTACCTGGCACGCCGGGATGCGGTTTGGATGGCGCCGATTTACGAGTACCTCGGGATGACGGTGGGCGCGGTCCAAAGTGCGATGCACCCTGCCGAGCGCCTTCCGGTCTACGCCTGCGACATTGTCTATGGCACGAACAACGAATTCGGCTTCGACTATCTGCGCGATCACATGAAGACGCGTGTCGAAGAGCAGGTGCAACGCGAACTGCACTTCGCCATCGTCGACGAAGTGGACTCGATCTTGATCGATGAATCTCGGACCCCGCTGATCATCTCCGGTCCAGCCGAGTTGACCCCGGACAAGTACGCCCAGGCTGACAAGGTGGCCCGCGAGCTGATCCCCGAGGAGCACTTTGAGATCAAGGAAAAAGAACGCACCGCGAACCTGAAGGAAGAGGGCATCGAACGCGCCCAGGAGATCCTTGGCGTCGAGTCGTTCTATGAGCCGGGCCATATGGATTGGCCGCACTACATCGAGAACGCGCTGCGGGCCCATCACGTCTACCAAAAAGACCGCGAATACATGGTCGATCAAGGCGAGGTGGTGATCGTTGACGAATTCACCGGTCGCAAGATGTCCGGGCGGCGCTGGTCCGACGGCCTGCACCAGGCGGTGGAATCCAAAGAAGGCTTGGCAGTGCGTCAGGAGAACCAAACCCTGGCGACGATCACGTTCCAGAATTACTTCCGCATGTACGGAAAATTGGCCGGCATGACTGGAACGGCCATCACCGAAGCCGGTGAGTTTCACTCGATCTACGACCTGGACGTGGTGCAGGTCCCGACCAACCTCCCGATCGTCCGGAAAGATCAGCAGGACGTTGTGTACCGCACGGAGCCCGAGAAGTGGAAGGCGATCGTGGACGAGATCCGCGAGCTCAATGAAAAGGGGCAACCCGTCCTGGTGGGAACCACTTCGGTGGAGAACTCAGAGAAGGTTCACCAGCTTCTGAGCGAGGCTGAGATTCCGCACTCCGTTCTGAACGCGAAGCACCACGAGAGCGAGGCCGAGGTGGTGGCCAAGGCCGGTGAGCGTGGTGCGGTCGTGGTTTCGACCAACATGGCCGGACGGGGAACCGACATCAAACTGGGCGGCAACTACGAGCACCGCTTGGCCCAAGCGCTTGAGGCAGCCGGGCTGGAGGAAGGCGACCTGGAGAAACTCGACGAAATCGCGAAGATTCGGGAGGAGGTTCGAGGGCGCTGCGCCGAGGACGAGCGCGAAGTGCTGGAACTCGGTGGACTGTACGTGCTCGGGACCGAACGCCACGAGTCGCGACGGATCGACAATCAGCTACGCGGACGTTCCGGTCGCCAAGGCAACGCCGGGGAAACGCGCTTCTTCCTGTCCCTGGAGGATCCGCTGATGAAGCGGTTCTACCGCGACTGGGTCTCGGGTTTCATGGAGAAGCTCGGCATGAAGGAGGGCATTCCCATCGAATCGGGCATGGTGACCCGTGCGATTCAGCGGGCGCAAAAGAAGGTCGAGGAGTACTACTTCGAAATTCGCAAGAACCTTCTCGAATACGACGAGGTTATGGATCAGCAGCGCAAGACGGTCTACTCGGCGCGTCAGGATGTGCTCGAGGGTATTGGGCTGCGCGAGCGGGTTTCCGAGATGATTCAGCGTTCCACCGAGCGTGCGGTCGAGATTCACTTTGAAGACCCCGGTGGACTCGCCGACTGGGTGCGCAAGAATTACGATTTCGAAATTGATTCGGGTCTGTGCGATACCGCAACCGAACGAGGCGGAGATCCCGGTGGAGTGCTGGAGGCTGTCGCAGAGCGCTACGACGATCGCGAAGCCGAAGTCACGGGCGAGCGCATGCGCGAGATCGAACGCTACTTGCTGCTCAAGGTCATCGACGACAAGTGGAAGGACCATCTGCACGCGATCGACGGGCTCAAGGCCGGCATCGGCTTGCGTGGCTACGGTCAGAAAGACCCCAAGAACGAATACAAGGCTGAGGCTTTCGAGCTTTTCGAGAAGCTGTTCGCCACGATCGAGGACGAAGTGGCCAGCCTCGCCCTGCGTGTCAACGTAGAGCAAGGCCAGGGACCCGCCTCGGTGATGGCCGCAGCTTCGCGTTCCCAGGCCCCCGTGGCGGCTCCGCTGGGAGCCGCCGCTGGTGCGGCCGCGGCCGGGGTCGCCTCCGGGGGGGCCGCGACGGCTACCCAAACGCGCCCTCAAACGCCTCCGCCTGCACCGCGGCCACCGGCGGCCGCCGCGTTCGACGTCGCCGCTCGCCAGCAACGGGCTCAGGCGGCCGCGGCTCCGAAACCGCCTCCGGCCGCAGCAGATCCTCGTTTCCGCAACGTGGGCCGGAACGATGTCTGCCCGTGCGGCAGTGGGAAGAAGTTCAAAAAGTGTCACGGAGCGGGCTGAGTCCTGCGGACCCGGCCGGCGGCTGCGAGTCGGCCTCTCCGCGCGAAAACGAATTGGACCCATCTGCTGCTCAAGCTCTGAAAGGCCCTGACCGTCCAGGCGCCTTGGTGATCGAAGGCGACCCGAACCCTGGCTTGCGCAGCGGGGCGTTGCACGCGATCTACGATCTGATTTGGCTTCTGGTCGCCGTTCTCGGAGCTCCCCTTTGGATCTTCCGGGTGTTGACCCGACCGAGCTTCGCGCGCTATGTACGCGAACGCACCGGGCCCGCCGGTTGGGGGGGGGCGAATGGCCTGGATTCCGCTCCGAGGATCCTCATTCACGGAGTCTCGGTGGGGGAAGTCAAGGGAGCCCAATCCCTGGTGGCGACGCTCAAGCGTGAACGGCCGGACGCCGAGATCGTCGTTTCGACCACCACGGATACCGGGACCGAAATGGCCCGCGCTCTGTTTGGGGCGAAGGCCGTGGTTCGGTTCCCGCTCGACGTCTCGTGGTTGTCGAAGCGCTTCTTCGAGTCGGTCCGGCCGACGGCGGTGGTTTTGATTGAGCTTGAGGTGTGGCCGAACTTCCTGCGCTGTGCCAACCGGCTTGGGATCCCGATCGCGGTGATCAACGGCCGAATCACCGAGAACAGCTTCGGACGTTATCAGTTGTTCAAAAAGCTGTTTCCGCAGTTCAATCGGATCTCTCTGCTCTGTGTACAGAGCGAGGTCTACGCCGATCGGTTCCGCGCGCTGGGTGTAGAACCCCGCCGCCTGGTGGTGACGGGCAACGTGAAGGCCGATGGACTCGAAATCGGCAAGCGCCAGGTCGGGCCCGACCTTCCGCGCTGGGTGGGCGTCCAGGAGGGGCAAATCGTGGTCGTGGCCGGAAGCACCCACGAGCCTGAAGAGCGCTGGATTGCCGAGGCCTGGCGAAAGGGCGTTCCGGAGTCTCGATTGGTCCTGGTTCCCCGGCACCCGGTGCGCGCGCCCGAGGTGGAGCGCAGCCTGGCCGACCTTGGCGTTGCCTGCCAACGCCTGACCGAGCTTCGCGCGGGATCGATCGCGCTGGATGTTTCCAAGCCCTTGCTCGTGGACACGATCGGAGAATTGGAGCGGGTCTATGCGTGCTCCGACCTGGTGGTCATGGGGGGCAGCTTCATACCCCATGGTGGCCAGAACCTCTTGGAGGCCGCCGCCCAAGGCCTGCCGATCATCTGTGGCCCTTACATGGAGAATTTCACCCAAGAGGTCACGCTGCTCGAGGAAGCGGGAGCCTGCCTTCGCGCCAAGAGTCACGGGGCCCTCGCGGGTCTGTTGGCCGATCTCCAAGCCGATCCGGACCGGCGCCGGGCGGTCGGAACGGCTGGGCTCGCAGCTACGGATCGGCAGCGGGGGGCGACCGTCGAGACATGGAGGGCCCTGGCTCCCCTGTGCTTCGGCTCCCAAGGAGAGCTTCCTGGTTCGGGCCATGGTTCGGTCCCTGGTCCGGAAGGGGCCTGAGAATCGGACGGCGGCCGTCCCTCCAGTACCCGTTCGACCTGGCCCAGGGACCCCAAGACTCCTCCACAGGGCCCTGGGATGGCTGGCCCGGCCCGCGATCCCTGCGCCTTGCACGGCCGGTCGTTGTAGACTGTCTGGGCTGCCCTTTAGGGCTCGGATCCTCCTCTGAGCCCCCCCGGGGCCGACCTGCTCACACCGACTGCCTCTGACCACCGCGCGTGGTCCCACCGGGGCGATCGGTGCTTCTACATACCCCCCCTCCCTTTCCCGACTCCGCCCCATGGCGCGCACGCTGTTCACGTCCGAATCCGTCTCGATGGGCCACCCCGACAAGGTGGCTGACCAAGTCTCCGACGCGGTTCTCGACGCTCTCCTGGCCGCTGATCCGAATAGCCGCGTGGCCTGCGAGACCATGGTCACCACGGGGCTCGCCGTCATCGCCGGTGAAATCACCACCACGGCGCGGATCGACTATCAAGACATCGTCCGAAACACGATCAAGCGGATTGGTTACACCGACGATGCCTACGGCATCAACGGCGACACCTGTGCCGTGCTGGTCAGTCTCGACAGACAGTCCCCGGACATCGGCCAAGGCGTCGACCGCGATGGAGCCGGCGACCAAGGCCTGATGTTTGGCTATGCCTGCAACGAGACGGAAGAGCTGATGCCCTTCCCCGTGCACTACTCCCATCGATTGGTCGAGAAGCTGGCTGAATACCGTCAGGGCGGCAGGTTCCCTTGGCTGCGTCCGGACTCCAAGAGTCAGATCACGGTCGAGTACGAAAACGACAAGCCGGTGCGGGTGCACACCGTGGTCATTTCCACCCAGCACGATCCGGAAGTTGGCGGCAAGTCGGGTGAGGAAGAGGTTCGCCTCGAGATCGAAAAGATGGTCCGCGAGGTGCTCGTGCCCGAGGTGATGCCGCCCGGCATGGTCGACGACAAAACGATCTACCACGTGAATCCGACCGGGAAGTTCGTGATCGGAGGTCCCCACGGGGACTGTGGCCTCACCGGCCGCAAGATCATCGTCGACACCTACGGCGGCATGGGGCGTCACGGTGGGGGAGCCTTCTCCGGCAAGGACCCGAGCAAGGTGGACCGTTCGGCAGCCTACGCCGGCCGCTGGGTCGCCAAGAACGTCGTCGCCGCGGGCCTTGCGACCCGCTGTGAGGTCCAGCTTTCCTACGCGATTGGCGTGGCCGAACCGCTGTCGATCCGCGTCGAGACCTTCGGGACCGGCAAGATGAGCGATTTGGACCTCGGAACGGTGGTCGAGAAGCTCTTCAAGCCCCTGCTGACCCCGCGCAAGATCATCGAGACCTTCGACCTCCTGAAGCCGCGCTTCGAGCAAACGGCTTACCACGGACACTTCGGTCGATCGGAGTTTCCTTGGGAGCAAACCGGCATGGTGGCTGAGCTTCAGGCCGCCGCCGGGGCCGCCGCCAAAGGCTGAGCACGCCGCTTGCGTGACCGCGCCTTCCGGCGCGGATAGGCTCCTCTAGGACAGAGGGCGGACTCCTCGTCCGCCCTCTGTCCATATCTCCCCTGCGACCTTTCAATCTCCATGCGCCTTCGCCACCTACCCGGAAGGGCCCTGCGGGCCGGCTTTACCCTGGTCGAGCTGCTGGCCGTCATGCTCATCCTCGGCATCCTGATGAGCTTCCTGGTCCCGAAAATCCCTGAGGCTCTGGAGGCTGCGAAAATCACGGCCTCGCGCAAAAATCTGCTCAGCATCTACGAGGGGATCCTGCTCTACGACTCGAAGTTCGAGCGGCTTCCCAGCGAGAGCGGTGCCAAGTTCTTCGGCGCCCTGGTCGCCAAGGGCGTCTGGGAGAACACCCCCCAGTCGGCCAAGAAGTTGACTTGCCCCGGCGTCAACATCGGCGCCCTCTCGATCGGAGAGCTGCCGCCCACGGAGTGGTTCAGCGACTTGGACGCCATCGATGGCGAATCGTCGGCCTACGCGGGCCGAAATTCCAAGGAGTTCCCCCTGCGCAAGCTATCCGGTCGCGAGGCGTTGGTTGCAACAGACAACGACCCGGAAATGAACTTCCGCACGACCACTTTGGTCCTGTGGGGCGATGGAAGTGTCGAGGGTCTTGAGATCGAAGAGCTGCGTGACTTGGGCTTGCTCGGCCCGGACGAGGACTACTTCGCCGTGGGGCCCGACTCTCCCATGGAAGAGCTTCGCAAGCTGAGCCTCGACTAGCCGCGCCGGTTCCTCTTTCCACCCAGACCGCAGCCCCCCCAGCTTCACTTGCCCGCCTTTCTGCGCGCGATGCGGCCACACCAGTGGTCGAAGAACGTCTTTGTCCTCGCCGCCCTTCTTTTTGCGTGGGGCGATCAAAGCCACGTAAGTGGTAGCTACGAACAGGCCGCGGTCCGCGTCCTGTTTGCCTTTGCAGCATTTTGCTTGGGATCGAGCGCGGTCTACCTTCTGAACGACGTTCAGGATGTGGAAAGCGATCGGTTGCATCCCGAAAAGTGCAAGCGCCCGATTGCGTCGGGTGAATTGTCGGTGGCGGCAGCGCTGTTGGTCGCCGTGAGCTGCTCCCTGGGCGCGATCGCCCTGGCCTATCAGGCTGCCCTGCCGGTGCTGCTCCTGCTCATCGCCTATGTGACGATGAACATCGCCTACAGCCTGCGGCTCAAGCACGTGGTGCTGATCGACGTGTTTTGCATCGCCGGTGGTTTTTTGTTCCGGGTGGCGGCCGGGGGCGAGGCTGCCGGGATCGTGATCTCGAAGTGGCTATTCCTGTGCACTTTGTTCCTGGCGCTCTTCTTGGCCTTGAACAAGCGCCGCTCCGAGATTGCCCTGATGGGCGACGGCCAAACCTCAACTCGCGCGATCCTGCGCGATTATCCCCTGGCGTTCCTGGACCAGATGGTCACGGTGCTCGCGGCCTGCACAATCCTTTGCTACGCGGTTTACACGGCAAACCCGGAAACGGCAGCCAAGTACGGGGAGGACCACCGCTTGGCGTGGTCGGTTCCGTTCGTGGTCTTCGGCGTGGCCCGTTACATGCTTTTGGTTCAAAGCGGAACCCAAGGCGACAACCCGACCAAGGTCTTCCTAGCCGGAGACAAGCTGTTCCTGGCGAACAATGTGGCGTGGCTAGCCGTGGTCGGCGCGGCCGTAGCCGGCTGGCTCTAACGCTCCCTGCTAGATCGGTAATACGGTGCCAGGGCCGCGTGCACCGGTGAGGCCGCCGCGGCGCGGCCGCGGCCCGGCGGCGGAGCCGCCGGCGGCCTCACCGGTGCACGCGGCCCTGGCACCGTATTACCGATCTAGCAGGAGGGGGAGGCCGTCGGGTAGGGCGCGATCGTCTTCGGGGTCAAACTCGTCTAGGACGGCTTGGGCGCCGGGCGTCCCCGCTGCCAGTTCTTGCTCGACCAGGAACTTGAGGGCCGCTCGGGAGGTCGACGGTTCGAGTCCTGGATTTCCAACCGCTGCGATCAACTCCGGGACGGCGCGTCTCGCATCTCGCAGGTAGGCGAGCGACTCGGCGAGGGCTTGGCGGAATTCAGGGCTTGGGGGCTGCGCGTCGAAGGTCGCCGCCAGGAGCGGAATCGACTCCGCTTGGCCCATGCGCCCGAGGGCACGTGCGGCGGCCACTCGCAACTCGATGGCGTGCGCATCACCCAGTCGAGCTTCCAGGGCTTCCCGCGCCGGCGGGAACCCGATTTCGCCCAGGGCCTGGGCCGCCGTCGCCGCGACGGTTCGTTCCTCGAGCATCTCGAGAAGCGCTGGGCCTGCCGAGGTCGCTCGCCGCCTGAGCCGGGCGATGCACTGGGCCACATGCAGCCGCACATACCTGCTCTCGTCAAACAGAGCCTCGGTCAGGACCCCTGCGGCTTGTTCGTCCAAGCGTTCGAACATGAAGCGCGCGTCGTCGACTCCGCGAAGTTGAAACTCGTCGAAGCGGTAGATCCACTCCCACAGAACTAGGTTGTGGTGAGCGGAGCGCGCAAGGCTGGGGAGAATCCGTTCCGGATCCCCGTGATCCCATGCCCAGGTCACGGCCGCCGGGGAACCGGCGCCGGCCTGTCGAGCGATCGCGGCGGCCATGGAAGCCGCACGCTCGCCGACTGGGGTTCCCGCTGAAAGCTGTGCGATGTTCTCCAGCCCAAGGAGGCCGCTGTAGTTCGCGAAGCGTGCGAGCGCGAACGCGAGCCAGATCACCGCTTCGTGATCGGTTTCATAGCGTAGGCGTAGGACTAGCTCAGGGATCGACCGGTCGAGCCCGAGCCGGCCCAAGTACCAGGCCCCGCGCGCGCGCAGCCACGGCTCGCGCTCGAGCCGGAGCGCGCGCTCGATCGCGGCGGTGGCGTGCACCACAGCACTCGAGGGGGACGGACCGGCCGGGTCGATCAACGTGGGCTCGTTCTCGGGTCCAAGCGCGTCTCCAAGCTCTCTGCTCGCGAAAATCCAAAGTGCCTCGAGAGCCGCTTCACGCTGGGCGGCGGTTGCCTCTGAATCGGCGGCGACCGCCTCCAAAGGAGCAATCGCTCCCGCACCGAGCCCCGCCAAATCGGACAACCCTCGCTCGCGATCCGGGCCGCGGACGCTGGCGGTGTAAGGCAACAAACCCTCGACCGCCCGGGTGGTTCTTTCGCCGGTTTCGGGGAGTGGAGCGAGGGCTTCGCCGAGCTCGCTGCGCAAGGCTGCGATCGCCGGGTCCACCACGTTGCGGGTCTCCGGCGGTGAATCGGCAACCTCGGGGGCGCAGCCGTAGCCCGCGAGCAGCCAGATGAACAGCAGGGTCGCCGCCCTCATCGCTCGAGCCGGATGCGGTGAACTTCGACGGCGTACTCGTCTTCCAGCGGCTGCCCGACACCGCCGGGGTAGTAGGGGGATCGCTTGTAAATCAGCAGGACTTCAACGGAGTCGGACACGATTTCACCGGGAGCGTCATTGGGGAGGATCTCCTCGGTGGCGGCGACTCCGCGATCGATCAGCGGAATCCGCCGGTTTTCATGGACCAGCAGCAGTGTGTCGGGCACATCGACTTCGGACCGGTAGGGGCTTCGGAGTCGGTGGACCAGGCTCCAGGGGCCCTCTCCCTGGCCGCTCGAGTTGAGCCGCCGGAAGAAGACGTCGCCGGCTCGACTGCGTTCGTCGGTGGGAAAGCTGTGTCCGGCGCCGACGTTTTCTAGCTCGAGGACCCAGCCTCCGGATTGTTCGTCGAACGAACCGCGTAGATCGACGGCGCCTTGGAGGTTTTCGAGGCTGGTGCCGCCGTGCATGGAGTGGTCCCGCCCCTTGGCCGGGTTGCCCTCGCGGTAGGGCATGTGGCAATCGATGCAGGTGATCCCTTGCTCCGCATAGCGGGAACTTTTCCACTGATCCATGGTCAGGTGCTGGTTGTGGCAGCCGGCGCAAAATTCCGGGCGGATCAGCTCGATCTGTTCGGTGGGCCGGCAGGTCACGGTGGGGTCTGTAAAGGACCCGGCCATACCGCCATCTGGATGCTGGTGGCAGGCGATGCAGTCGACGCCCTCGATGCGCCGGATCGTGCGCGGCAGAACCCGCTCGCCGATTCCGGTCTCAAAGATCGGCAGTGGGGCGTGACAATCGATGCAGTCTTGATTCGCAAAGTCGTTCGACATGCGCCGGACATCTGGACCTGTCCAGGAGTTGGCGTGTTCGCTAGTGGACCATTCGGCGTACTCGGCCTCGTGACAGCTTTGGCATTCGGAAGAACTCGAGAACGCGCGCGGGCCGGCCTGGGCCCGCTGGCCGCCGCCGAGCAGGGAGACGAACAGCATCCCGGCTAGGGCTAAAACCGCGAGACCGGCGAGGAGTCGAACAGAATTCATGGGAGCAGGGAGGGCTGGAAGAACAGCCTAATGGACCGGATGCGCCTCAGATTCGAGCCGGCCTTCGGTTAGTCGCAAGACGCGGTCCGCGACGCGGGCAGCCTCCGCTGGGTCGTGGGTGACGTGCAGGACCGCAATACCGTGCTCACGGCGCAGGAAATCAAGGCGGTCGAGGAGCGCTCCGCGCAGGTCGGCGTCGAGCGGACCGAGCGGTTCGTCCAGGAGGAGCAGTTTGGGTCGCACCGCTAGAGCGCGGGCTAAGGCAACCCGTTGAGCCTCACCGCCCGAGAGCGTGCCGACCCGGCGCTTCTCAAAGCCAGGCAGCTCGACTTCCGACAGCAGGTCTGCGATTTGCTGTTTCCGCTGTCCGCGAGGGACTCCGGCGGAACCCAGGGCGAAGTCGATCTGTCCCGCGACGCACCGGGTGGGCCACAACGCAGCGCCCTGAAATAGATAACCGATACCACGCTTTGAGGGCGCGACGAGGGACCGTCCGTTCTCGCTCACCGGCCGTCCGTCGATGACGATCTTGCCGGACTGGGGGGTCTCCAGACCAGCGATCGCGCGCAACAGGGTCGACTTCCCTGAACCGGATCGGCCGATGAGCAAGGCGTGCTCGGAATTGTCGAGCTGGAGGTCGAGGCCTTTCAGGATCGAGCGCCCGTCGATCTGGACGGAGAGCTCTTGGATCGCAAGCTGCGGGTTCACGGGAGCACCTTCATGCGACGCGGGGAAAAGAGTGCGACCAGAAGAGCCGGCAGCACGGCGAGAAAGACGAGCAGTAGCGAGAGGGCCGCGACGTCTTCGTCCCTGGACATGTGCACGCCGTT
Organism: uncultured Planctomycetaceae bacterium; assembly: GCA_964619265.1. GTDB lineage: Bacteria > Planctomycetota > UBA1135 > UBA1135 > CAZUCE01. Next base: position 122,851 of record CAZUCE010000005.1, on the reverse strand, counting down.
GTAGACTCGCAGGATCGCGGTCCGGTTCGCGGCGGGAACCAAGAGGCTGGTATCCAGCTCACGAAGAGCGAACGCGAAGACCAACACGAAGCTGGCTAGGAGCGTCGGAACGAGCGGGGGCGCTACCACGCCGAACAGGCGGCGGATGGGGCCGGCACCGGCCATCTCTGCGGCCTCTTCCTGGGCGCGCGGCAGCGAGGCGACCGCACCTGAGACGATCAGGACCGCAAAGGCCGTCAAGCGTCCACCATAGGTCAGCACCGGCATCCAGTGGCTTTGGTAGAAGTCCGCAGTGGAGGGGCGAGACCAGGTCACGATGACTCCAATTCCGAACAGCGTGGCGGGAGCGGCGAGTGGGAGGAGGCAGGCGAGTTCGAGGCCGGGTCCCAGCCACCTGGAGCGCGCGCGCTCGATGGCGTGGCCGAGGACGAGACCGAGTCCAGTCGCGAAGACAGCGGCAGCCAGGCCATAGGCGACCGAGCGCACGAGATCCCACCGGGCCCGGGTGATGGCGGTGCGCAGCGAGTCGGGGAGATTGGTCACGCTGAAAGCTTCGCCCTTGATCTGCCCAGCTTCAAAAACCAAGCGACCCAAGGGGAGGAAAACGGCCAGCGCCAGGACGCCTAGTACGAAAGCGAGGGCCGGCCAGCGCCAGGCGCCGAGGCGAAACCGCCCGGGAGGTTCGAATCGCTCGCCCAGGCTGGCGAGCGCGCCCCTGCGCCGGAGAGCCAGTACGGGAAACAGGGAAAGTAGCGCGAGCCCGACCAGCGGCAGGGAACTCGCAACAGCCAGCCCGGGAGCCTGGGTTTGACCCCAGTCGGCGAAAATCTGGTCGGCGTAGACATTGAATTTGGGCCCGACCGAGGACACGTAGTCGGGAACGCCAAAGTCGTTCACAGCGAACGTGAAGGCCAAGCAGGCGCCCGCAAGCGCTGCGGGCAGCACGAGGGGAAGGTCGAGGGCCAGAACTCCAAAGGCGCCGCGCATCAGGCGTGCGGATTCTTCCAAGCGGCGATCGATGCGTTCGAAGGCACGGGCGGAGAAGACGGCTACCAGCGGGAAGCCGGAGAGTCCGAGGCAAAGCACGGTCATCGGAGCTCCCCGCAGACCGGGCAGCAAGACCGCCCAGCTCATCGCCATGAGCAAGGTAGGGACAAACAGCGGCGCGACGCCGAGCGCCCGCCATAGGCCGGCGCCCGGGATGTCGGTTCGGGCCACCAGGAATCCAAACGGCAGGCCTATGGCGAGGGCCAAGCCAGCGACCCCGATCCCCATCGCGAAGGTGCGTCCAAGCAAGTCCAGGATGCGGGGGTCCGAGAGCTTCGCCAGGTCGTCCGCCGTCACCCGCGGAAGCATGGCCACCAGCGGGAGCAGGCTCGCGATTCCAAACGCGATCAGGGCTAGCGTGACGAGCGCGCGGCTCAAAACAGGAAGCGCTCCTTCAAATTGCTTTGAACCTCGGGGAGCCGACGTCCGACTTCCATCCAGTCGACTTCCATGATCCGCAGGCCTTTCAGCGAGACCACGTGATCGGGCCGCGGAACGTCGGCGCGCAGGGGTATTTGAGCCGACCGCCCGTGGGCTAGTTCTTGCTCGACTTCCGGCGAGAGCAGGAAATCAACGAGCTGGCGGGCGGCCTCCGGATGCGGAGCGTCCTTCAGGATGGCAACGGTGTTGGGGATCAGTAGGGCTCCTAGGCCGCCTTCTTCCTGGTCCGGCATGACGCGGCTGACCGGATCTCCACGATCTAGGGCCACGTTGAAATCGTCGGTGTCGGTGAAGGCCCAGTTCAATTCGCCGCGCGAGGTATTGTTCATGGTCGCGCCGTTGGAAGCCGAAAGGGCCAGCTGGCCGGCGCGGTTCTGCTCGATCCAACGGTCGGTCAAAGCCGTGGCGGGGTGGTCGCCGAGTTTGGTGTAGAGCGCGACCACGTGGGTCAGCGTCGTGCCGGTCAACGGACGAGCGATGCCTCCGCCGGGGTGGTTCTCCGGGTCGAGGAGGTCGGCGAGACCGCTTGGGTAGGCATCCGGTTGGACCCGGCCGGTGTTGACGATCAGGCAGCGGGCGCGGGCCGCGAAGCCGGTCCAGCGGTGCTCGGGATCCCGAAAGGCCACCGGGATGCCGGCGGCTGAGGGGGAGTCGTAGCTGGCCAACCGGTTCTCAAGGGCCAGGGCGACCGTGTTGGCGATTTCGTTGTTCCAGAACACGTCGCAGCGCGGGCTTTTCTCCTCAGCCCGAATCCGAGCCACGAGCCCGACCGTTTTCGAGGCCTCGGTATCGAACTCCATGCGGACATTCAGGCCCGTTTCCTCAGCGAACCGCCTTAGGATCTCCTCTGAGTGGACCTGATCCATGGCCACGTAGACGATCAGGTCGGGCTCGGGCCCGGTACAGCTGCTCGCGACCGGCACGGTCAGCAGCGCGCAAGACAGCAAGGCACAGGACTGCAGGGCGCCGAGGAGGGCGCCGGGAGGTTGGATCCGCATGGGGTGATTCGATGGAGAGGGCTGGGTGGCCGGCGAGATAGAGGCAAGCCGCGTGCCAAACTACAGCTCAGGCACCCCAGAATCCCGCTGGGAGGCACACAGGCCGCTATGCTCTGGCCTGCGCGGTGCGTTTTGGAGCGTGCTCTCGGGTTCGGCTTCCGCCCTTTGCGGCTGGCCTAAAGGCCTGGGCACGTTCCCGCCTGTTTCGAGCGCCGAACGCTGATTCCCGCCTCCGTCAACATCGCTTCCCGCGGGCCGGCCGACCCCCCCTGGCTCCGCCCGACGAACCCCCCAACCCATTCGCCCCACGTTGCAGCTCTCATCCGCCATGTCCCGCCTCGGGACCGAGTCCGCTTTCGAGGTTCTCGCGCGAGCCAAAGCCCTCGCGGCCACCGGCAAGGACGTGATCAACCTCGGCATCGGCGCGCCCGATTTCCAGACCCCCGCCAACATCGTCGAGGCCGGGATCAAGGCGTTGCGCGACGGCTATCACTTCTACACCCCGGCCAAGGGGCTACCGGAGATCCGCGAGGCGGTCCGCGATGACGTCAAGCGCTATCGCGGCATCGACATCGACCCTGAGTGCGTGATGATCGTTCCGGGCGGCAAGCCGACGATGTTCTTTGCGATGCTCATGTTCGGTGAGCCGGGTGCGGAAATTCTCTATCCGAACCCCGGGTTCCCGATCTACGAATCGATGATCCGGTTCTCCGGGGCCACGCCGGTTCCCATCGAACTGCTCGAAGAGAAGGGCTTCAGTTTCGATGCCGAGACGGTGCTGGGAAAGATCACGCCGAATACGCGGCTGATCATCGTCAACACCCCGGCGAATCCGACCGGCGGCCTGGTTCCGCGCGCTGAGCTGGCCAAGTTGGCCAAGGGGCTCGAGGCTCACCCGCACGTAATGGTGCTCTCCGATGAGATCTACAGCCGGATGACCTATGACGGCGAGCCGCACGCTTCGTTGCTCGAGTTTGAATCCCTGCGCGATCGACTGATCGTCCTGGACGGCTGGAGCAAGACCTTCTCGATGACCGGCTGGAGATTGGGCTGGGGGTTGTGGCCCAAGAGCCTGATCGCGGATGCGGAGCGTCTTCAGATCAACTCGAACTCCTGCCCCTCGGCTCCGGTGCAGATGGCCGGCGTGGAGGCCCTGCGGGGCCCCCAGGACGACGTGGCCAAAATGATGACGGCCTTCGACGAGCGGCGGAAACTGATCGTCGCCGAGCTCAACGAGGTGCCGGGCTTTTCTTGCGTGATGCCGAAGGGCGCGTTCTACGCCTTCCCCAACATCAAGAAGACCGGGGTCTTGGCCAAGGACCTTCAGGAACGCTTGCTGCAGGAAGCGGGCGTCGCAACGATCGCCGGCACGAGTTTCGGCTCCTTCGGCGAAGGCTACATACGCTTCAGCTACGCAGCCTCCACGGAGGACATTCAGCGCGCCTTGGAACGGGTCAAGAACGTCCTTCAGCCCACTTGAGCCGGGACGCAACCATGGCCGCAATCTCCGATTTCCGCAGCGACACCGTGACGCGCCCCAGCGCACGGATGCGCGAGGCAATTGCAACCGCAGAAGTTGCCGACGACGTGCTCGACGGCGACCCGACGGTGGGGCGGCTCGAAGCGTTGGCCGCCGAGCGATTAGGCAAGGCCGGCGCGCTGTTCGTCCCCTCCGGCACGATGGCGAACCAGCTCGCCATCGGCGTTTGGACACGACCGGGCGACGAGCTCGTCGCCGAAGGTGAGGCTCACATCGTCCGCTGGGAAGGCGGTGCCGTTGGGCACTTGCATGGCGTTCAAACTCTGACTTTGGCGGGATCTCGCGGCGCGCTGTCCGCCGACCAGATCACCGCTTCGATGCGCCCGGACTCCCCGCACTGCCCGCGGTCCGGCCTGGTGTGCCTCGAGCAGACGCACATGGGGGAGGGCGGTCGCGCGCTGCCCCTGGAAGAGCTGGAGGCCCCCGCGGCCGCTGCTCGGGCTGCGGGGGTTCCCGTCCACCTGGATGGCGCCCGGCTGTTCCACGCGGTGGTCGCCCTCGGCATCCCGGCCCAGCGCTTTGCGGAGGTGGCCGACTCGGTTTCCATCTGCCTGTCCAAGGGCCTCGGGGCTCCGGTCGGTTCCCTGGTGGCCGGCGACGAGGCCTTTGTCGCCGCGGCCCGCCGCCTCCGCAAGCGCATGGGGGGCTGGATGCGACAATCCGGACTCCTAGCCGCGGCCGGTCTCCTGGCCCTTGAGGAGAACGTCGAGCGGCTGGCCGAGGATCATGCCCTGGCCAAGGCTCTCGCGGAGGGACTGAACGCCCTTCCGGGGCTGGAGTGCCCGCCGGAATCGGTCGACACGAACATTGTGCGAGTGGCCGTCACCCATCCCGAGCGGACGGCCGCCGGCCTCTCCGAGGCCTTCGGAGACCGCGGCGTGAGCGTCCTGTCCTTGGGACCGGACCACCTGCGCTTCGTGACACATTTAGACGTCGGCCCGGCCGATGTCGAACGTGTCCTGCAGGCCGCTGCGGACCTGCTCTAGAACTCAGACCTCCTTTCCTTCCCCCTCCACCTGCTTTCGACCATGGGCATTTTTAAGGCCTACGACATCCGCGGCCTGTACGGCAGCGAGCTGGACGCCGCGACTGCGAAGAAGATCGGCAATGCTTTCGCCCGCTTGCTCGGCGCGAAAAGACTGGTCGTGGGCCAAGACATGCGGACCCACAGCCCCGAGCTAACCGATGCGGTGTCGGCTGGCATGCGGGACGCGGGCTGCGACGTGATCCGTCTGGGGCTGGCCTCGACACCGATGACCTACTACGGCATCGCCACCCAGGACTGCGACGGTGGCCTATGCGTGACGGCGAGCCACAACTCGGCCCCGTACAACGGAATGAAGCTGTGCGGGAAAGGCGCAACGCCCATCTCCGCAGCCAACGGCATCCTCGATATCGAGAAGATGTGCGCGGAACCCTATCCGGAACCGGTCGCGAAGCGCGGCACCGAAACCACGGTCGACTTGCTCTCGGCCTATGCGGATCACGTCACCGGCTTCGCCCAAGTGGAACAACCCGTCGCGGTCTCGATCGATGCGGCCAACGGGATGGCCGGCCACACCCTGCCCTCGATCCTGGAACGGCTGCCCCAGGTCTCGACGCACTCGTGTCTGATGGAGCCCGACGGAAGTTTCCCGGTCCACGAGGCCAATCCGCTGAAAGAGGAGAACCTCGAGTGGGTTGCAAAGTTGGTCCGCGAAAACAAAGATCGCCTGGGAGTTAGTTTTGACGGGGACGCCGACCGCTGCTGCTTCGTAGACGAAACCGGCCGTCCGATCGGTGCGGATTTGATGACGGCTTTGATGGCCGGCCACATCCTGTCCGAGGGTGGCCCCAAACCGGTGGTCTACGACCTTCGTTCCTCGTGGGTCGTCAAAGAGGAGATTGGGCGTGCTGGCGGGCGGGCAATTCGCGATCGCGTCGGTCACTCCTTTATCAAGGCGACCATGCGTGACAATGGGGCGGTGTTCGGCGGGGAGCTCTCCGGGCACTTCTACTTTGCGAACAACTTCACAACCGACTCGGGCGTCATCGCCATGATGACCGCGCTGTCGGTCCTGGACGCGCCGGCCAACCGAGACAAGCCGCTATCCGAGTTGGTGCAGGGGCTGCGCCGCTATCACTCCACGGGGGAAATCAACTTTCACGTGGACGATAAGGACGCGGCGATCGCCGAGCTCAAGAGCGTTTATGGTGAAGGCCGTCAGGACGAATTGGACGGGATCACCGTTGAATTTGGCGACCTAGATGACGCCGATTGGTGGTGGTTCAATGTGCGTGCTTCGAACACCGAGCCGTTGCTGCGCTTGAATTTGGAGGCCAAGCGAGCGGAAACACGCGACGCCCGACGAGATGAAATCGTGGCTCGCTTGGGTGAACCGGAAGCATGAACCTCACTGGCTTGGGATTTTTCGCCGGGGTGCTGGGCACCTTTGGAGCGCTTTTGGGCTGCGGGTCGCCGTGCGGGTCGCACGGTGCCCCGGCGGAACTCGTCCAATTGGCGGTGCCGAGGCCATCCGCTGAGGTCGAGTCCTCGGATCCCGTCGCTAGAATTCTGGAGTCTCAAGAGTCTTCGCCAGCTTGGAAGCAGCTTCTCCAAGATGCCCAGCGGGTCGACTTTCCGCGCTCGTCGGCGCGAGCGGCCACCGCGGCCCTCGATCGCGGCTTCCTGTCCGGATTTGAGCGCGCCGCAGCGACCTACACCCTGGGCGCCGCCGGAGCGACCGCAGAGCGCGACCGCTTGGAATCGTCGCTAGAAGACCCCGATGTCACCGTGCGGGCCGCAGCGATCTTCGCACTGGCTGAGCTCCCGGATCCACGCTCGGATGTCCTCATCGACTTGGCCCAGCGCTCCGCCGGCAGCCCCTTGTCTCAGGCCACTCAACTGGCTTTGGTTCTCGCGGACACGGTAGGGACCAACGTTCAGATCGATTCTTGGCTGCCCGAGGGTGGGCCGCGCGCCGAGCGCCTCACTCTGTATCGCGCCCTGGTGGACAATCCGCTCTCCGGGGGCCAGGGGACGGCGTTCGAGCTCTACCAACGTCTGCGCTGGGAAGCGGGCAAAAGCTACGGGTTGGTGGATCTACAGAGTTGGCGCGCGCTCCAGTTGAATGAGCGGCTGACCGACGACAGTTTCTTGGACCAAGCAGTGCTCGCCTCGGTCGAAGGAGCCGCCACGTCGGCGGTCGGAGATCATTTGATTTCGTTGCTGCTCGAACGGCCGTCGGCCGGCGCCCTGCGAGCCGCGGTTCGGGTGTTGCCGGCCGAGCTCAATGAGCTCCTTGTGTTCGGCCTATTCGATCCGACGACGCCGGAGAACTGGGAGGCTTTAATCAGCGAGATCGAACGACTGGGTCCAACCCCTGAAATGGTCGGCATCCTGGACCGTGGTTTGAGCGTGGCCGGCTTTCAGGATCGCGCCGCCGGTTTGCTTCTCAGACTTCAGACCGACGAGGAACGCGAAGCGGGCTGGGAGCTGCTTGAGCCACTGCTCGCTAGCGAAGATCCCGCGGATCGATTGACCTGCGTGACCCGGCTTGCGGACAGTGGCGACGAGAGCTGGATTGAAGAGCTCGAACGCCTCGAAGGGGATCCCGATCCCGGCGTTCTCGCGGGAGCCCTGGTGGCGCGGGTCCGGCTTGGGGATTCGGTCGCCGAACGCACGGTCGCTCAGCGCCTGGCGGATCCAACGGGGCCTACCTTCGAGCCGCTCGTCCGTTCGCTCGCCGCACCTTTGGAACGGCACGCGGGAATGCGGCTGATGGAAGAGCTGGCGTCCTCCTTGGAAGGCGAACTCCACTTGGAAGTGCAGCTGGCCCTTGCCCGTCAAGGTTCGCCTTCGGCGCGGGATGCCATCCGGACTCAATTGGACGAACGCACGAGTGGCGAGCGCACCGCTGATTGCGTGCGAGCGCTCCAGGACGGGGCCAGCATCGAAGACCTAGCGCGTTTCGCCGAGCTGTTTCCGGCTGAGGAGGACCTGGACCTGGACCTGGCCGTGGTGCAGGCACTGGTTGACGGTCAGGCCCCACTCGGCAGGGAATTGTTGCGTGAGGCCCTGTGGCGAGACGATTTCGATCGCGGAGTTCTGGCCGGGTTCGCGATCGTGCAAACCGGTGGCTTGAATGAGCTGTGGGACGAACTGGAAGTTCCACCCCGGGGCGCGGACGCGGGCGACCTCAGGCGGCTTGGCTACACCCTTGGACTGTTGGGGGGAGTCAGTCAGATCGAACGCTTGGCTAGGACTCGCGCAGCATCCGACCCGGTGGTCCAGGGCGTCTACTTGGGCGCTTTGTCCTCGCGCACCCGATGAGCGACTCGGAGGGAAGCCAAGCTTCCACTGGGTTTCGCCCCAATGGTCTGGTGACCCTGCTGACCGACTTCGGCACCCGCGACACGTACGTGGGGCAGATGAAGGGGGTTTTGTTTGCGAAAGCTCCCCGTCTGCGGGCCGTGGTGGACCTGACCCACGAGGTGCCGCCCCAAAACACAGGGCTAGCGGGATTCCTCCTGGAGCATGCGGCCCGCGTTTTTCCTGCCGGCACGCTACACGTGGCGGTGGTCGATCCGGGCGTTGGATCGCCCCGGGACATCCTGCTCGCTCGGCTGGGGAGCCAAGCGGTGTTGGCTCCCGACAACGGCCTGTTGGATCCCTGGCTCGCCAAGGCCGGGCAAGACTGTGAGATCCATGCCCTGGACCCAGCCCGAATCGATAGCCCAGGCCACAGCCACACCTTCCACGGGCGGGACCGGTTTGTGCCGGCTGCGGCGGCCTGGCTGGAGGGCGCGCAGTTGGGCGATCTCGGGCCGCCGAAGCCGCGGAAAGACCTCGTATCCGGACCGGGGCCCAGCGTTGCCCAAGGGTTGGAGGGGGGCGGCTTCGAGGCCCGAATCCTGTTCGCTGACCATTTTGGGAACCTGATCACCGATCTGGACACGAGCCGGCTGTCCCCGGGGCCTGAGTTCTTCGAACTCCACCAAGGAGACCTGAGGCTCCCTCTGAACCGGACCTACGCCGCGGTAGACTCAGGCTCACCCGTTGCCCTGGTCAATTCCTTCGATCTGGTGGAGCTGAGCGTGCGGAACGGAAACGCGATGGTGTCCACCGGGTTGGGTCCAGGGGACATCCTCCGGATCCTGCCGGCTGCTCGCTGACCTTCCGCTGCCTAGAAGCCCATCCGGGACCCGGGCGCCCACCCGCCGCAAGTTTCCCACCTTCTGGCCCGAATTCGATAGGTGGACTCTTCCCCTCCTCCCAAGCCTTCGATGATCCTCGATCGAAAACTCACCCTCCTCGGCGCTCCTCTCGGACTGGGCGGGGGCCACACCGGGACCCATCTCGGTCCCATCGCGGTTCGCACCGCCGGCCTGGTCGAGAAAATCGCCAAGCTCGGGCTCGAGCTGGAGGACGGTGGAGATGTGCCCTCGCCCTTGCTGGATGGCGATCGGGCCGACGAGCGCGCCGGGCATCCCAACGCGCGCAATTTGAACTCGATTGTGGCCCACTGCGAGGCCCTCCGGGACCGGGTCCGCGAAGTCATCGAACAGGACCGCATGCCGCTCGTGATCGGTGGCGATCACGCTGTGGCCGCCGGAACGATCGCCGGAGTTGCCAGCGCCTATCAAGCCGCTGGCAAGAAACTGGGCCTTTTGTGGTTCGATGCCCATGGCGACATGAATACGCCCGAAACGAGCCCTTCCGGCAACGTTCATGGCATGCCTCTGGCTTCGTGTCTCGGGCACGGTCCCGAGCAATTGGTGAAGCTTGCTGGCAGCTCGCCAATGCTCGATGTCTCGAAGTGCGCGCTGATCGGCGTCCACGAGTTGGATCGCCGCGAGAAGGAGATGATCCGCTCGGTCGGGCTGCGTTGTTACACGATGCGCGAGATCGATATGATGGGGATGCAACGGGTGATCGAGGAAGCGATCGAGATCGCGACCGACGGCACCGATGGTTTCCACCTCTCGTTCGACGTGGACGGTTGCGATTCCTCGATCGCGCCGGGCACCGGGACGATCGTGCCCGGTGGGGCCAACCTTCGCGAAGCGCATCTGCTGATGGAAAACGTGGCCGACACCGGCCAGATGGCGAGCCTCGAGATCACCGAGGTCAACCCGCTCCTCGACGTTCGCAACCAGACCGCTGAACTGGCGGTTGAATTGATCGAATCGGCTCTCGGCAAGCTCGTCCTCTAAAACCCCATGCGTCCACACGGTTTCCAGCGAGGACGCACCCCTTGATCGATCTGCTCCGATCCCTGGCTCATCATCGCCAGCTCCTGCGGGACTTCGTGGTGCGCGACCTGAAGGCCCGCTATGTGGGGTCTGCAATGGGCTTCTTCTGGTCGATCGTCATGCCGATCGTGAACCTCTTCGTCTTCATGGTCGTGTTCCAGTTCGTGCTCAAAGCACGCTGGGGAGATCCCACTTCCGTTGAAGATACCATCGCGGAATACGGCATAGAGGCGGTCAAGTTTCGCGCGCTTGGATCAGGCACCACCGAGGAGACGGCCCTGATCATGTTAGCTGGAATCTTGGTCTGGGCGGCCTTCGCAGAGACCATGAGCCGCGCGACCAATTCCCTCATCGAGAACTCGAACCTGATTCAGAAGGTCGTGTTTCCGAGCGAAATTTTGGTTCCGTACCTCGCGATCTCCTCCCTGTTCAACATGCTGATCGGCTTGCCGATCGTGCTGGGCGGTGTGCTGTACATCAACGAGGCGGGGGCCGGGTGGCCGTTGGTCACGATCCCGCTTCTGCTCGTGGCCCAGGTGCTGTTCACGATCGGCCTGGGTTGGTTGCTGTCGATCGCGAACCTGTTTTTCCGAGACGTTTACCACCTGATCGGGGTCGGTTTGACGGTGTGGATGTTTGCAACCCCGATCTTCTATCCCGCCTTCCTGACGGCGAAGGCACGCTACTACTTGACGGACGCGCCCGACGGTACCGGCCCCTACATCCCGTTCTATTGGATTCTCGAGCTCAACCCCATGTATTGGTTGATCGAATCCTGGAGGCGTGTCTTGGTGTTCGATCTCTGGCCGAATTGGGCGTTGTTCGGGCGTTTCGTGATCGTAGCCATCGCCGTGTTCCTTCTGGGTGCTTGGGCGCTTCGGTCCAAGCAGAACCGCATCCCCGACCTGCTCTAGAACGGTGTACGAAGGCGAACAACAGGCCGGAGTCAAGTCAGGTCGCGGGCGCGCCATCGTCTGCGAGGGCATCTCCAAGCGTTTTGAGCTCTACGATAAGCCGATTCACCGGCTGCTCGACTGGCTCCGACTGGGCGGACCACGCTTCAAGGAGTTTTGGGCTCTGCGCTCCGCCTACCTCGAGATCCAAAGCGGGCAGACCATCGGGATCATTGGGCAGAACGGCGCCGGAAAGTCCACGCTGCTCAAGCTGATCGCCGGGATTACGTTGCCGGACTCCGGGCAGCTCGAAGTGAACGGGCGTGTGACCTCGCTCATCGAATTGGGCGCCGGGTTCCATCCGGAGTTTTCTGGCCGCGAGAACATTCGCCTGGCTTGTTCGATCCTGGGGCTCGAGCCCGATGAGATCGAAGCGGTGACCCCGCAGGTAATCGAGTTTTCGGAGCTGGGGGACTTCATCGACCGGCCGGTCAAGACCTACAGCTCCGGCATGTACGTGCGACTGGGCTTCGCCGTCGCGACCAGCGTGGATCCGGACATCCTGCTCATCGATGAGGCGCTTTCGGTCGGCGACGAGCACTTCCGCGGCAAGTGCATGCGCCGCTTGAACGACTTTGCCGAAGCCGGCGGCACGACCGTGTTCGTGTCCCACGACTTGGGAGCGGTGCGGCAGATGTGCCAGCACGTGGTCCTCTTGCACCAGGGCGAGATCGTCTCCCAGGGGCCCGCGGATCAGGTGGCCGACGATTACCTCAAGCGGGTCAAACAGATCGGCGACGAGCGGCTGTCCTTTTCGTCCCGGGTGGGTGGGGAATACCCTCGGTGGGGGTCTGGTGAAATCGAGGTGACTTCCGTGGAGCTCCTGGGGAGCGACGGCCAACCGACCCGCGTTGTAGCCCCCGGCGAGGACGTCACCTTCCGGCTCGGCTACCAGGTCCGGGAGGAGGTCCGGGAGCCGGTGTTTGGTCTCGGGCTGTATCGGTCCGATGGAACCTACCTGAATGGCTCCAACCACGACTGGCGCGACCAGCCGATCCGCCTCAGGTCCCCCCAGCCCGGGGAGATCGGCGAGGTGGATATGGCTCTACCGGCGCTTCCCTTGCACCAGGGCGAGTATTACCTGACCACCTTCCTCTACGACCACTCCAAACCTTCTCCGGTCGCCATCGATCACCGCGAGCACGTGCTCGCCTTCCAGGTGGTCGATCCCGACCCACGCCAGCACGGCTTGTTCCGGTTGAACAACGCCTGGGCTGTGCGCCGCCAATTCCCGGGCGGAAGCACCGAATCCAACGAATCCGGCTCGTGAGCCAAGCCCTTCGACTCCCCTTCGACCAGTACCAGCGCTACCGGCTGGTCACGGACGTCCTCGACCGCATTCGGCGGAAGGGGCGGAGTCTGCGTATCTTGGATGTGGGCGGCCGGACCGGTCTCCTGAGGCTGTTTTTGCGCAACGACGAGGTCACGCTCGTGGATGTTGAGCCCGGAGAGATTTCGGATGGCTTCGTCCTGGGGACCGGATCGGCTCTCCCGTTCCGCGATGACGCGTTTGATGTGGTGTGCGCATTCGACACTCTGGAGCATGTCCCCAAGGCCGAGCGCACGTCGTTTGTCACCGAGTGTGCTCGCGTCGCGGGATCCTTCGTGGTGCTGGCTGGGCCCTATGACAGTCCCGAGGTCAAGCACGCCGAGGTGTTGCTTCGGCGGTTCCTGAAGGAGAAGCTCGGCATTCAGCATCGCTACTTGGAGGAGCACCGTCAAAACGGGCTTCCCAAACGCAATGTCGTCGAGGGTCAGCTAGAGCAACAGGGTGCCGAAGTCGTTTCGGTCGGTCACGCGAACCTGGAGCGTTGGTTCGGATTGATGTGCCTCGAGTTCTATCTCGACGACGATCCGGCCCTCCGCAAGATGGCCGAATCCATCTACGAGTTTTACAACCGCGGGCTGTATGCCTCGGATCACCGGGCGCCGGTCTATCGTCATGCGGTGGTGGCCGCGATGGGCAAGGCGACCCTGCCGGATCTATCGGTGCTCTTCCCTGAAACCGCCGCACCGGCCGGGGCGCTGGCGAGTTTCAACGAGATGCTCAAGTCCTTGGTGGCTTTCGACCGGGAGCGCGACAATTGGCGCGAAGAGCGAGCCGCGTTCGAGCAGTCGATCCTGGAACTCTCCTCTGACTTAGATGGGCACCGGGGAACACTCCAGCACTCCAAGGCGGACATCGACGGCAATCGCAAGACCGTCGAAGTTCTTCAGCAGGACCTGGAGGAACACAAGCGGACCGTGGCCGCTCTCCGTGCCCAAGAAGAGGCCGACCGCAAGGGCTTTCGGAAGGTCAAGAAGGCGCTCGAAAAGGACCTCGCGGAGCACAAAAAAGCGATCGAGGGTCTTCGGGCGAACGAAGCGGAGCACCTGGGAGGAGCGCAAAAGACGGCCGAGCTCCTTCAGGCGGATTTGGAAGAACACAAGCGCTCCTTGGAGGCTCTTCGGGAACGTGAGAAGGAGCTGGATCTAGAACGCCAACGGATCGATGGGCTCCGCGAAGAAGCCGAGCGTCGCGCCGCGGAATTCGAAGCGCAGTCCACCTACCACTCCGAACGCTATGAGGAAGAACATCTGATTCGGGAGGCGCTCGAAGAGGACATGCGTCAGCATTTGCTCGTCCTTCGGGAACTCCGCAGGAATCACGAGGAGGCCACCGAGAGCCTGGCCGAAGTGACTCGTGATTTAGAGCAACACCACGTGGTGCTTGAACAGACCCGGCAGCAGGTTTCTGAGTACGAGAAGATCGCTGGCGAGATCACTCAGCGCCGCGACGAGGCCCTCGAACACGCCAAAACGCTGGAGGCCGAGTTGGAGTCGCATCGCCGCGTGACAGCGGAGCACTCCCAGGAAAAACAACGGCTTGGAGACGACCGGGACAAACTGCGCGTACATCTCGGGGAGGTTCGAGAAGAACTCGATCGAGTCCAGTCCGTGTTGGCGAGCGAACGGCAGCAGTCGACCGATCTATCGACCAAGCTGCGCGGTGAGGTGGCTGGGCACTCGGCTCACGCAAAAGCCCTCGAGGCGGAGATTGAAAAACTTCGTGGCGCCCACGGGGAAGCCGTTGGCGAGCTGGGCAAATATCAAACGGGGACGGCTGGAATCGAAGCTGAATTAGACCGGGTACGCAAGGAGGCCAAGGAGCTGGAATCACGTCGCCACGAAGCCGTGACCGAGCGGGACAAGATGAGAGGACGAGTCGCTGAACTCGAAGAACGCCTCTTGCAGCAAGGCGCGCGCTACCAAGGCACCGAGCAACAACTGGGTGACGCCGCTCGTATGGAAGAGGAATGGAATGCCGAGCGGGCTTCTTTCAACGATGCGATGGCCGAAGTTTTGCGCGAGATCGAGGAGCATCGCACCGTCTTGTCTGAAATCACCAAGCAACGCGACGAGGCGATGTCCACCATTCCGATTCTGGAACAGGACCTGGACGGGCACCGAAGGGTGCTTGCGCGCATGCAAAAAGACCAAGACGACGCCAAAAAGGCAGCCGCGGAGTGGGAGGCTGAGCGCAAGCGTCTGCAGGAGTACATCGCGACGCTCGAGGGGCAATTGCCTCGGCTACATCCAACCGACGGGCCTGGCTAAGCGAGGCTACCTCGCCGGGGCTTAGAGGGAGGTCCTCGCGACCGGTTGGAGCAGCCTTCGCTAGCGGGCGTTTGGCTGAGATTTGGTCAGCACAAAGACCGCCGGCTCCCCAGGGGCGAGCTGGCGCAGGAAGGGGGAGTCGCCGGGCGTGCCGGTCTGCCAGGTGATTTGCGTTCCGGGCTCCGCCTGAACCCGAACCACGCGCGAACGAAGCGAGGACAGCGAGGTCTCACCGGAGACTGCGCGGTGTTCGCCCGCAACGCAGAAAATCTCCCCGGTACCGCGGGTCGTCCAGCGCCTCAGGAAAGGAGCACCGTCGCCGCTCGCAAACACCTCAAACGGTGGCGACTCCACGGGGCTAGAGGCAAGCAAGCGACCCATTTCGAGGCGCATCCGCGCGGCGCGCGGCGAACGCCCGCGAACCCGTTGCCTCAGGTATTCCGCGGGGGCGAGGTCGAGTCTCACCACCCGTTGGGGGTCCACTGCGCGCAATTCAGCCTCGAGCGTGGACCGGATCGGTTGGCCATCGGGGCGTTGCACGAAGCAGGGCCCGAGCAGCCACAACAGGCCGCCGGATTCCACATGACGCCGCAGGGCTGTTTCCTCAAGAGCTGAGAGGACTCGATGGTGAACGGCCACCCAGACCGGAAACTCCCGGGAGGTCCGGGGGATCGCGGTCTCCGTTCGGAAGACCCCCGGCGTGTGGCCGAGGTCTTCCAAAAGCAGTCGCAAGCCCTCTTCGGAGCGTTCCCGGGGCCCGTGATTCCGTTGCCATCCGCCGAGCAGCGCCTTCCAGTCTCCGCCTTCGGTCCTCGCAAGCGAATGGAAGCCCGCTGCGACCGAGTCGAAGTCACGCAGGATTCCAATTCCGGAGGGGGCACCGGGGAAGGCGGGATACTCCGCTCGCCAGCTGCGGGCCCGCTGCACAGCTTCTTGCAAGGCTCGAATCCGTTCAGGATGATCGCGGAGGGCTCGATCACTCCAAATCACCAGGGCCTCGGCGCCGTCGAGGACATGGGCGGTGACCTGATGTGCGAGATCCGCTGGCTCAGCTTGTGTGCCGAAGACGGTCCTCCAAAGGCGCGGGCTCTCCTGGCCTAGGGCTCCGGGGGTTCGGATCTGTGCGGTGCCGAGTCCGCCGGGATAGGTCTCCACGAAATCAAAGGCCTGCGCCACGCGACCCAAGTCGACCCCGCGGTAGGCACTTTCGTCACCCAGGCCCAGCATCCCTATCGGAGCTCCGGGCGCGCGCACACGGGTTGTCGCAGCGAGCCACTCGAGCGTTTCTGTGAACGCCTCACGCTCGCGCGCTCGCGTGGCCAGCCACGGGCCGGGTGCGAGTGCCCTGGAAAGCGCAGGGGGGGTCTTCGCGGGATGGTGACCGAGCCTTCGGGAAAGCCCCTCGCTCCAGAATTGATCCAGCGGATCTCCAAAGGGGGTCAGCCCCGGCTCATCGCCGAGCGCGAGACCAAAACCGAACGAGCCGTCGAGAGCCTCTAGGCGCTCGCCGATCAGTTCTTCGAGCGAACTGCGAAAGGACGGGTCGGTCAGGGCTTCCAAGCGGAGTTCGAGGGGAGCCTCGCTTCCGGCGATCCGCTCGGGGTGCAGCACCGCCCTGCCGGCGACCTGTCCGCGGTAGGTTCGTTCCAGGTCAGCGCCCTCCCAGGCAACCTGGTCTTCAACGTGAAGTCGCACGCCGCCCAGGGCTTCGGCTAGGGGCGCCCCGAGGGGTTCTGCCCGTTGATCCTGTCGCCACAGGAAGACCGGTAGAGCCTCGAACGGCGCCTCCTGCAACAAGGTGAGGGCGATCCAAGCGAAGCCCATCACGCGACGGTCAAAGGCCACAGCCAAGGGAGCAGCACGACTTCAACTCCGGTCAACAACAGCGTGAGCGGCGTGCCAACCCGTAGGAAGTCGATGAATTTGTAGTCGCCGGGGCCCACGATCATGGTGTTCGCCTGGTGAGCCACCGGGCTCATGAAGGCCAGGCTGGCGCCGGTCAAAACAGCCATGACGAAGGCCCGTGGGTCGTAGCCCATTTGGTCGGCTGCTGAAACCGCCACCTGAACCATGATGACCCCGGCTGTCACGTTCGTGGTGAGTTGCGTGAAGAGGACGGTGGCCACCAGGAACAACCCGATCAAGATCCGCGGGGACTCGATGCCCTCGCTCATGGACAGCACTATGGATCCCATCTCTCGGTCGAGCCCATGGGTTTTGAATGCGGTGCCGAGGGCCAGCATGCCCCCGACCAGCAGCAAAACCGACCAATCGATGCACTTGCGCGCGTCGTCGGGGCGGAGACAGCCGGTCAGGACCAGGCCCACCGCGCCGGCCAGCGCGGAGGCCGACAGGTCGATGCCGAACAGGACGGGAGCCAGCAAGACAGCGGCGAGAATGAGAAGCGTCATCGCGGCGCCGCGGCCCAGCTCGCGGGTTTCCAGCTCGTCCAGGAGCAACAGTTCGCGGCTTTCCCGCATACGTTCCAGGTCTCGGATGTGTCCCTGGATCAGAAGAGAGTCGCCGACTGCCAGCTCCATCGACCCGATCTTTGTAGGGTGCATCTTGGCGTGTTGCGAAATCGCCAGCACGTTCAGAGCGGTTCGCGCGCGGAAGTCACTTTCACGCAGGGTGTGACCCACGAGCGGAGAAGCGGCCGGCACCACCGATTCAACCACCTGCACGTCGCCCGAATCGAGGCGTGTCCCGTCCACCTCGACGCTTGGGCGCTCCGACAAGCCAAGCTCCTTGCGAACCGCCACGATCGCCTCAGGCTCGCCTTGGACGATTAGGACATCTTCGCGACGAATGCGATTGTAGGGACCGGGCGCGAACACCGCGGACTCCGCCCCGGGGCGCACAATGCCGAGCACAGCGACGCCGTGTCGGTCGAAAAAGGGAAGCTCCGAGACCGTCCGATTCATCAGGGTACTGGTCGGCTCAACCAGCACTTCGGTGACAAATTTGGGCACCTGGTAGTGCTCGGTAAGCGTCTCCCCAAACCGGTTGGTGGGGAGCAGCTTTCGACCTGGCCAGACCATGTAGGCGGCACCTACAGCGACCAGAATCAATCCCAGCTGGGTGAACTCGAACAGGCCCAGTCCGGGCTGACCCAATTTGCGCAGTTCCGAATCAATGGCCACGTTGGTCGAGGTTCCCAGCAGCGTGACCAGGCCCCCGAGCAGACTTCCGTAGCTGAGCGGGATCAGCAGGCGCGAGACAGCGATGCGCATCCGCCGGCCGAGACTCGACAGCACCGGAATCAAGGTGGCGACGAGACCGGTGTTGGACAGCACCGAGGAAAGCAGCCCGGCCACGACGGTGATGCGCAGCACGATCCAGGCCTCGCTGGACCCCGGTCCACCTCCGAGGAGTTTCTGGGCAATCCACTCGGCAAGCCCCCAGCGGTTGACCGCCCGGCTGAAGACGTACATGGAGGCGATCAGAATCACGGCCGGATCGGCAAAGCCCGCATAGGCTTCGACCGGCGTGAGCGTCCCGGTCAGAGCCAGGACGATCACAATCAGCGCTGCGACCAGGTCGTAGCGCAGCGCGTCGGTGGCAAACAGCAGGAGGCTGACGGCCAGGGTCGCGATGACCAGCAGCTGGGGATCGAGCTCGAACAGGGGCGTGGGTCCTCGGGGAACAGGGCCTGGCCGGAGTCCGCGGCCTTTCTCCCAGGGGAACCTGAGGTGGGGGATGGGGACCGGCGCGCAGAGGCCAGGGGGGCTGGAGGGAACCAGCATGGTGCCCCTTCGGCCGGCCCTGCAAGTCGCGGTGGCCCAGGGAAACACCTCGGAGTCCCTCGGGAGGTCCTGTTAGGCCCTCGAAGCCTCGCGAACTCGGCGTACATTGGAGGGCCTAAGCCCCGCCGGCCACTCCGGCTCCATCCAACCTTGAGCTTCCAAACCCTCGAACCCCACGACTTTGCCGCCCGCCTGGGGGGCTGGCTGTCCAGCGCTGGGCCGGATCCCGACGTCGTCGTCTCCTGCCGAGTTCGGCTGGCCCGCAATGTGGAGGGGTACCCGTTCATGGCTCGACTGGACGAGCGGAAAGCGGTCGAGCTCGCCGGCCGCCTGCGGGCCGGTCTTGAGGATCTCGCCTTGGACGGCGAGCAGCCGGTTTGGGTCGACCTGCCCGAGGCCCCCCAGCTGGTCCGGCTTCTCTTGCGCGAACGCCATCTGGTCAGCCGCGAGCTCGCCCCGGTCGAAGACGATCGTCGCGTCCCCGCGGGTCGGGCGGTCGTTTTCGGGCAGTCCGAGACCACCGCGGCCATGGTCAATGAGGAGGACCACCTCCGGCTGCAGGGCATCGCCGGCGGTTTTGATTTGGGCTTGGCTTGGTCCCGGGTGCGCGAACTGGACCAAAGTCTCGAAGCGACCCTAGATTTTGCCTGCTCGCGCCGACTGGGCTATCTGACGGCCTGCCCGACCAATGTGGGCACCGGCATGCGAGCTTCGGTGATGCTTCACTTACCCGCTCTGGGTTTGGTCCGCAGTGAACTCGAAAAGGTGTTTGCCGCAGCCCAACGAACCGGCTTGGCTGTCCGGGGCATGTACGGCGAAGGCAGCCGCGCCGCCGGTGACTACTATCAAATCTCCAACCAGGTCACCCTCGGACGTTCCGAGGAGGATCTGATTAGCGACCTGCAGCATCTGGTTCCGTGCATCGTCGATTTTGAACGCCGCGTCCGGAACACGCTCCTCGACGAGCGCTCCGACGCCCTGCGCGACCGCGTGCAACGCTCGCTTGGGCTATTGAGCTCCTCGCGCAGCATGCCGACCGAAGCTGCACTCCAACACCTTTCGAGCCTGCGCCTTGGGCGCGCACTCGATCTGTTCGACGCTTGCGATCTCCCTGAGCTCAACGGCATCACGGTGCACATCCAACGTGGTCACGTGCAGGCCCAAGGTGACGAGTCCGAGCCCAGCGGCCTGCTGGACACCGATCAGCGGGATCGGCTCCGCGCCGACCTCCTGCGCTTACGTTTTGGAAATTCAGCCGAATCGGCTGACGAGGGGACTGGGCAATCATGATGGACCGTTTCGGGCGCCGGGTGACCTACCTGCGCGTCTCCTTGACCAACCGCTGCCAGCTCGCGTGTACCTACTGCACCTTGCAAGACGAGCCAACCACCGTCCTCCAGCCGGAGGAGGTCGAGCGTTTGATCGAAGTCTGCGCGCGCCGGCTTGGATTTCGCAAGGTCCGGTTGACCGGCGGTGAACCGACCCTGCGCCGAGACTTGCCGGATATCGTCGAACGGTTGGCGCGGATCGAAGGCCTGCGTGAGGTGGCCCTGACCACCAATGGAATGCTGATGGAGCGCCGGGCCGCGGTGCTCGCCAAGGCTGGCCTGCGCACCGTCAACGTCAGCTGCGACACGCTCGACCCGGGCAAGTTTGCCAAGCTCACCGGCGGCGGAAACCTGGAGGAAGTGCTACGCGGATTGCGTGCGGCCCGGGAAGCGGGGATCGAACGACGCAAAATCAATGCGGTTCTTCAGGAGGACTTGACCAACGAGGAGGTCGAAGCGTTCGTCGAGCTATCGGCTAAGGAGGATGTGGAAGTCCGCTTCATCGAGCACATGCCCATGGATTCCGAGCGGATCGGGTCGTCGCGCATCGATCCTCGCCAGGTTCTGAACCGCTTGGGCGAGCGTCACGGGCTGGAACCGCTGCCGACGCGCGCTGACGGTGGACCCGCGGAACGTTTTGCGATCGGGAAGGCCCAGATCGGCTTCATCCACGCCATGTCGAATCCATTTTGCGATCGGTGCAATCGATTGCGGGTGACTGCCGAAGGCAAGATCCGATCCTGCCTGTTGACCGGCGGCGAAGTGGATTTGTTGTCGGTCCTGCGATCGGGTTCTTCGGAGGCTGTGATCGAGGATGGGCTTGTCGAAGCCATGTCCCGCGCGGCCGACGCAAAGCCTCCGATCTACGACTTGCAGCGCGAAGGGTCTATCTCGATGCGCGCGATCGGCGGCTGAGAAAGACTCAGCCCCGGTAGGTCGCAGGATCCGGCCCCAGGCGTTCCGGCAGGATCCGCCTCCAGCCGACGCGGATCGGAAAGGTGTAACGCCCGCCTAGGTCCAGCTCAGCGGGCCCGCCGGCGCGAACTTCGAGCCAGGTACGACCACCTGTGCGGCCTTCAAAGCGGAGCGCACAGCGACGGGGCTCGAGGACTTGGCCTTCAGGAAACACAAAGACCTCGGTGGCAAAGCGCTGGTCGACTTCGACTTCGTCGATCCGCTCGAACGTCCAACGACGTTGGGCGGCGTCGGTTTCGATGGTCACTTGGGTCGAGCCTGCGAGGTCAACCTGAACTTCGCCTGGCCGCCGGACGCGGACGCGGCCCTGGGCGGCCACTTTCAGTTGGAAGGGAGCGAGAACATCGACGGCCGTACCGGCTGGAATTCGGCGTTCCACGCCGGCCGAAGTCACGTCCGCAAAACCGCTGGCGACTTCGAGGCGAAGCGGAGCGGGGAGTCCCGTAGCGGGGTGGCTGATCGGCCGGGCGGGCGTACGAGGCGCGGAAGCCGGGATCGGGCTCGTCTGAGAAAAGGCCATGCCGCACAGGGCTGTGACCACCAGCAGAGCTAGCTGTTGAAATCGAAACAAGACGTTCACAGGGGTGTTCATCGACAAGATGCGGCTCGATCTCTGAGGGGAAGGCCCGGCTGCCGTTCCCCGAGTGCCGGGAGCGCTCCCGGAACGAATTTCGTGGTCATGCGGCCCGGCGGGGGGCCACAGCTCGCAATTGGTGAAGCAGGGTGAGCAAATCCGGCGCATCGTTGTCCAGCTCGACCTCGTAGACCCGGTCGGAGAGGGCCAATCCGGTGCGAACGGCGGCACATTGGATACTCGCGCGCCAGCCGGCGACCAATTCGAGGGTGGAGTCGCCAATCACCCAGCTTCGCTCCAGGTCGATTTCATCGTGGTGGGCGGCGTGGAAGAACGCTCCTGTGCCGGGCAGGAAAAACACCGACTCGGCCTCGTGGGAGCCCTTGCCTTCCGGATCGTCCAGGCACAGGTAGCTGCGGCCGAGCTCGATGCCCGCGGCGGAGATCCCCTCTAGCAGGCGCTGCTCGATCTCCTTCCAGGTGGCATCGGAGACGTGGCCGTGGGCAACGCCACGCTCGTTGCCAATCAGGTAAGGCACAAAGCCCATCCGGGATACTCCGAACAGAGCGTCGAGGACGTTCGGGTAGAACTGCACGTCGTCTGGGCCGGTGGGGAAGCCCTGTTCGGGGCGCTTGCAGAGCGTCCCCCAGACGTCGAGGAACAGGCCGCGTGCTTGGGGGCGGGTGCCGGGCAGGGAGGGAAACAGATCGGACATACGGGACTGGCAGGCTCTGGCGAAAACAGCGAGGGGAAAAGCCGCGGACCGGGAATCTTCGGCACCGCTGTTGTCGACTGCTCGCCGAAGTCCTTGAGGGATTCCGGATTCGGTTGGGGCGCGGGCTCGGCTACTAGGAAGAGATTTCACACACCGTCGCGAGGCCCGACAGCCTGCCGTTGGGTGTCGAAGCTGGCGCCTAGTTGTCCGCGGCTAGAGCCGAGCCGCCAGCAGTACCCCACCCATCTGGCGAGGGCCGCGCCGAGGGGTCTTGTCTGAGACCTGGCCGGCTGCAGGTCTTCGCCGAGTGCCCCCTCGGCCCAACTTTCCGCGACGAGCCGTCCACCAAGGGCTGCTCGGGGGCAATCGGCCGCCTCCAAGGGCCGCAGCTTGGTCCGCGGCACCGATTCGCCCGAGCTCCCACTTTCCTCTCACCGCTTTGCGTTCTGCATGCTGATGCCCAGGCGATCCTCCTCATCACCTGCGCCCCTTCGAGCGGGGCGTGCCTTCCCGGGGATCCGATCAAGTCTGTCTCGCGCGAATCCCGATGAAATCGTTCTGGGATCTCGTCTCGTCCCGACCGCATCGACCTCAGTGGATTCCCCTCCCGACCTTCGACCGCCGCGCATCGCCCTGCTCGTGGATGCCATTCATCCCCGGGCGCGGGCGAGCCAGCAGCCGGCCTCCTTGGTGGTTGCGTTGGCGCAATTGGGGGCCGTAGCGGAAGTGGTTCCGATCCACGCTGGCGTCCTAGCTCGTGTGCCCCGCGAAGGACCCCTTTGGCGGGAAGAGGAGCGTTTGCGCGAAGCCCATCTCGAAACAGCTGCCGAAGAAGGTCCAGAGGGGCAGGACGCGGGCGAGCCGCCCGACGCCGAAGCTGTGCTCGGTGGGCTGCTCAGGTTTTGCCCGGACGCTCTGGTGGCCTACGACGCTTCTTCGCCGGCCGCCTGGATTGGGGCCCGAGCTTCGGCCCGTTTGGGCCGTCCTCTTTTGTTGATCGAGCCAGCTTGGACTTCGATGCGCTCCCTGCGAGACCGGCTCCTTGAGGGGCTTGGACGCCGCCTGTGGGGGCGGTTGGTTCGCGCGCAGGCGCGGCATGTCTTTGCTACCGATCCGCTCGCTGAAAAACTGGCTCTCGAGAAGGGCTTCAAGCCAGGTCAGATCGAGGTCCTGCCGGTTGGGGTGGACACTGAAATTTACCGGGCGGGCCGGCCAACCGCATGGCTGACGCGCTTCGCCTTGCGGGGTCGGATCCTGTTGTACGTCGGTCCGCTAGAACCCGGCCGCGGCATCGAGATGTTGATCCGAGCCTTTGCTCGCAGCGTTGGGCAGCGCGAAGATTGGTGCCTGGTTCTTGCGGGCTCAGGAAGTCTGAATCATCGTTGCGTCGTTCAAGCCAGCCGACTCGGCATCTCCGATCGGGTCCACACCGTGCCCTATCCAAACGCCTCCGAGCTGCCGGGCCTGCTTGGGGCCTCGACCCTACTGGCGGTCCCGGCGCTCGACGAGCGCACCCGTGGGGCCCAAATCCCGCGGGCGCTAGCCTGCGGACTGCCTGTCATCGCGGCCGATCTCGAGCGATTGTCCTGTCAGTTGGTGCACGGCGAGCACGGGCTCCTGGTGTCCGCAGGGGACGAAAATGCGTGGCGCGATGCCCTGACCCGCGCAGCCAGCTCGCCGGAGCTCCGGCGCCGTTGGTCGGCCGCCGGCCGCGAAAAAGCCCTGACCCGTGACTGGAGGTCGGTTGCTTCCAAGGTGCTCGAAACCGCCCAGCGAGAGATGCGCAGCCCCGTGGAACCGGACTCCACTGGCGAGGACGAGTGGAGCGGGCCGGGCGGACCGGAAGCGGTGGAGCGCAGCGCCTAACGGGGTTGCTGTGTGATCGCAGCTGAGGTCCTGGAAGAGGCCTCCCGGTGGAGCCTAGGTCGCGGGCGCTTCCGCCAAAGCCTGCAACCTACTCGGTGGCCTTGCGCAGTTCCTTCTTGAGGAAAGCCATATCGCTCGCATATTGCCGGACCTGAGCTTTGGTTTCGTCGTCGAGCTGCTCGAAGTCGGCGCTCACTTTCACGCCGTCGGCGCGCTCTTCGAGGGCGGTGACTTGCGCGGTGGCTTCGAAGTTGCCCCGAGCTAGGAGCGGCATGCGGAACTTGACCTTGAGGCTCGTGCCAAGGGCTAAGAGCTGTCCCATCTCGAACGAGTTGAGTCCCGTTTTTCCGCCGTTCCAAGTGAAGGCCAGGCCGTTCTCACTGAGCGAGGCCATGCGGCCGATACCGCGCCAGTTCTTTCCAAAAGCGTGACCGTGAACCGGGTTGGTGGCGCGATTCAGGTTGCCCAAGAAGTGCTCGATGCGGCTGTTGTCGGTCAGACTGAATAGCACGCCGGCCTCATCCTCAAGTTCGGCTTGCCCAGCGTCGGAGGCCGGCTCATCACGCCCGGTCATCGCAGCGCCCGCGGCTTCGTCGGAATCGTGCATGGGCACAACTCGATCGAGGCGGATCTTGGTGATCACCTCCCGTACGAACGAAGAAGGGCGCGAGATCGTGAGCTGGCCGCCTTTGGCGCCTAGCACCTTGGAGGCCTTGATGACCGCTCCGAGCGCGGTTGAGTTGATGAACTTGACCAGGCGCATGTTGAGCACCACACGCATCACCCCAGCGGTCATGAGGTCGTCGACTTCCTTCTGCAGGATGGGGCAGTAGTAGGTGTCGAACTCACCCCGGAGGTGAAGAATCGTGTAGTCGTCGCGGGGTTCGATCTCGATGTGCATATTCGTACGGAACCGGGAGCAGCAGGGGGGGGACAAGGCGAACCGCGGGGCTGCGCGGCGCGTGACGCCAGGAGAGGGCCTGGCCCTCGGTCTGCTGCCATGATCGACCCCGGGCCAAGGCGTGGCAAGCTCAAACCAGCGGGCAACGCCCCCGGTGCGATCCTGAATCTCTCGAGGGGCCGAGCCGCGCGCGATCCGCCGGACCGAGGCGCTGCGGGCCTGCGCGCAAGGCGGCCTGATCGATCGAGGGCTCCTGCGGCTCTAAGGCACCGCCGTAGAGGGGATCCGAAGGGGGGGGAGCGCTACACTGGCCTCTCGATGTTCTTCAAGCGCAAAGCGAAACGCGACTCGGGTGGCGCCCGCGACTCTGGCACAGCCGGAGGGGCTGGGTTCGAAAGCGAGGGAAGCGAGCTTCCCGAAGCTGCCGATATCCCCGCAGCCGGAAGGCGCGCTGGAGTGGACAGCCCTTCCACCCAGTTCTTGACGGGCGACTCCACCGTGGATCGACGTACCGTCCAGGTGCTGCTCGAGGCGATTTCGCGTGTCGCGAACACGCCGGTTTCCACCCCCAAGGACCTTGAAGCGCTGCTGGTGGAGATTGTGGACCTCTCGGTCGAGGTCACCGAGGCCGAACGGGGGCTTCTGATCCTCCCGGATCCCCGCGAGGATGCGGAGCACGGCGGATTTGAGGTCCACGTGGCCCGCTCGGTGGATGGCGACGTGCCCACCGAGGATCTGCGCTTTTCGACCAGTGTGGCCCGTCGCGTGCTCGAACGCCGCGAGCCGGTGCGGGCCACGGTGCAATCGGACTCCGAAGCGCTTGAACTCGGTCAGTCCGTTTTCGATCTCAAGCTGCGTGCCGTGATGTGCGTGCCGCTCTTACCGGCCGGCGGGGACCACGAAGAATCCAGCGTCGGCGGGGTGCTCTACGTGGATTCGCGGGCCGCTGCCCGGCAGTTCGGCCAACGCGACCTGTCCCTTTTTGCGGCCCTGGCCAGTCAAATTTCTGCAACCATGCAGAAGGCTCGGCTGCACCTCGACCGCATCGAACGCGTTCGCCTGGAACAATCTCTGGAACTAGCCAGTTCGATTCAACGCGACCTGATGCCCCAAGTCCCGCACACCCTTCCAGGGTTTGAGGTGCACGGCTGGTACCGACCTGCGGAGCAGACCGCCGGTGACTTCTATGACTTCGTGCCGGCAAAGGACAACCAGCTGGCTGTGGTGGTGGGCGACGTAACCGGACACGGAGTCGGGCCTGCGCTGATCACGGCCAGCGCCCAGGCGGGCCTGCGCTCCTATCTCCGGATGCTCACGGAGCCCGGCGAGATCGTGACGCTGCTGAACCAGGATTTGTCCGAACGCATGGACGACGGAAGATTCCTGACCCTGTTCCTGGGCCTGCTTTCGCCGGACGGGACGTTTCGCTCCTTGAACGCTGGCCATCCCAGCGCCTTGTTGTATCGAGCCTCCGAGCAGGAATGCACCGCACTGCCCGATCACGGCCCGGCGCTTGGCATGATCTCCGACGAAGTCTACGAGAGCGATCACAGCGTTGTCCTGCAGCCCGGGGACGCGATCCTCGCGTTCAGCGATGGATTGGCGGAAAGCCGCGATTCGTCAGGCCAAGGCCAAATGCTCGGGGAAGACAGCATCCGTGAGTTGTTCCGCGAGGCCATGCGCTCTGGAAAAGCGGCGCGCGAAAGCGCGCTCGAGCTCGCCGAACATGCCATGTCTCTGTCCGGCGGGGTCAACGAGGACGACATCACCTTGGTGGTGGTCCGCCGGGTCGAGTGACCGGCGATTTGCCCGTGGCATCCGTTCAAGGTTCGGACTTCGGCGGTTTCGAACCGGTCGAGTTTGGAGCTGGGTTCACCGGCCGGGTGGGGCGCTTGATCGCACGGCTCGGAGTGCTTGGTAGGGCCAAGGAGGGAATTGGCCTCGGCCACCGGATGGGAGCCGGCGAGGAATGGCTGGGCTTTCGTCCCTACCGCCCGGGCGACGATCTACGCCGATTGGATCCGGACTTGTTGGCCCGTTTTGACAAGCCATATGTGCGGTTGACCCGACGGGAAGCGTCCGAGCACTGGGCCCTTTGGATCGACGGAAGCGCGTCGATGGGCGTTGGCGAAGGTCGCTCCAAGCTCCAGGCGGCGGCCGAATTGTCGGTCGCCTTGTGTTCCCTCGCGAAGCGCCGGCGGGCGCGTGTCACGCTCGAATGGACCGGAGCTTCTCCCCGCCGCCTGGACCTGCCCGCGCGCATGCCGCTCGAACGGGTGCTCGAATCTTGGTCGGGCGTTCGTCCGGAAGGACGTTTCGGACTGGCCGAGCGTCTGACGGAAGGGCCGGGTCCACGCGCCGGACGGTGGATCTTGATCGGGGACCTTGAAGGGCTTACTCCCGGGGATTTCTTGACGCGGATCCGGCCGGGAACCGAGCTGCTGGTGGGTGCGTTGTTTGCAGGAGAAGAGCTGGATCCAGATGGACGCGAGGCCTCCACCTGGACTTGCCCGGAAACCGGCGACCGGCTCTCGATGCCGGCGAATGAGCGACTTGCCGGTCGTTATGAACAGGCCATGAGCCGGAGACTGGAGGCCTTGCGGCTCGGCCTCGGTCGCCACAGGGCCCGCTTCGCGGTGCTCGACGCGCGCGATCCGTTTGAGACCCACGCGCTCGAGCTTGCATCGCTTGCTGGTCGTGGCACCCATCGCTGACTCCGCCTTGCACGGAACAGACCCCCTTTGGACTGGACACTCGAACAACCCGGCTGGCTTGGGGGTTTTGCGATCCTTGGGTTTGCAGCCCTGTGGCTGCGCTCGCCATCCCGCCCTCGCGTCCGGCTGACGTCGACCCTCGCGGTTTGGCGGGAGCTGAAGGAGACCGGCGAACGGACGAACATCGAGATTTCTTCGAGACTGCCGCGGACGGTGTTGCTGGCTTTGCTGGGATTGGGGGTTGGCGTTTTGGCTCTGGCCGGCCCGGTCCGGCGGGACCGGTCGCCGGAAAGTCCCAAGCGTCTAGTTGTTTCGATGCACCGGTCCATTCACGCCGTGCTGGCCGACTTCGTCTCCGAGCGAGGTCCGGACCTGGGTGAATTCGATGAGGTGGTGCTCGGCGGGCGAGCCGCTGCGCCGTTCCTTGGCTTTTCCGAGCTGGAGAGCCAGCTGCGAAACCTGCCCCCTTCCGATGCCGAGCTCGGCTGGGCCGCGTACGACCGGCCCGGATGCGTTTTGGTCCTCGAGCGCGAACCCAGCGAGCCGATTCGTCATGCCCGGTGGTTCGTCCCGAAGCGGGCCTCGCGGCCTGGCTGGGTGGCGGTAGAGACTTGGTGGGATGGCGAGCAATTGGAGCGCCGCGACGGTCCTGCTTCTTCCGGTCGTTTGTCGCTCTCAGGCGAAGTAGAGCGGATTCCGCTGATCGCAGAATTCGCGCGGACCTACGCGCAGGTGCGGGGATTGGATGTGGTGACCGGGGACCTCAGCCCGTCGCGTTTGCGCGTGACCACCTTCGAGGCCAATTTGAGCGAGGCCGCAAGTTGCGAAAGGAGCGGGGTAGAGTTCACGCTGGGGCCCGGCCCCAACAGCCTTCGGGGAGAGCAGTCTTCAGAGGAATTTCGGGGTTTTGTGATCGCTCGGGACAAGCTGGGAGAGCCCGTGGTGCTCGCTAAAGTCGGCCGACTCTGCTTGGCGGCAGCTGCATGGCAAACCACCGATCAGGACCCGGCGCGGGTAGCCCTGGCTTTGGCTGGGCTATTCGACGAAGCGCTCGGACCGCCCCCAGGCGTCGAGGCGTTTGAAGATCGCAGGGCGCAGGCCTTTCGCTCCGGACAAGGATCCGAAAGCTCTTGGCCGCCCCTGCCGCCCCGGATCAGCCGTAGCCCGGCTGTTGTGCTCGCAACGATCGCGGGTGTTTTGCTACTGGCTTCGGCCCTCTTGGGGCGGAGGCCGGGGAAAGCTCGCGCCTAGCTCGCGTCCCGCGACTCGGCTTGGGCCGCGGACTCTTCAGCCGTGACTTCGATGCGACCGTAGCGACGTTCGAAACGCCAGAGGGCGACGACTCCAACGAGGACACCGAACCAGAGGGTGGCCAATCGAGCGAGCAGCACGGCACCTGCTGCCTGGGCCCGCGCCAATTCAAGGGTCACTACCGCCGCGACCCCACCCGGTTCCTGAAGTTTGCGCCGCAGCAGTGTGCCTAGCAGGCCTTCGGTCACGCCCAATCCACCAGGCAGCAGGATGGCCAGCGCGCCGGCGACGGCGGACAGGGCATAGGCGAAAACGCAGAACAGGAACGGGACCGGGGCGGCGGCAATCGAGTTCACGATCAGCCAGAAGCCGAGGCATTCTAGACCCCATGAAACGCTGGACAGCAGAGTCGGTCCAATCAGCTCGCGGGGTTCGAGGAGGATCCGGGTCGCCTCGAACGAGCCTTCGACCCGGGGCGCCAATCGCCAAAAGTAGGGCAGGCGCGAAACCGCCCGGGTGGCCAGCGTGGCGACCCTTCGGGAACCAGCCGCTGCCACAGCGAAGACGCAGGCGGCCAGGGTGCTCCAGAACACCCATTGATATTCAGGCGCACTGGCGAGGCCCCCGACAGCCACGAGGATCAGATAGCCAAGCAGGTCGGTGAACCGTTCGGCCACCACGATCGGCGCCGAACGGTGAATCGGCGTTCCGGTGACGCGGCGGATCAGCCAGGCTTTGAGCACCTCGCCCATTTTTCCGGGCGTAATGCCCATGGAAAAGCCAGACAGGTAGATCGACCAGGACACGCCGGGATCCAGCTCAATGCCGAGCAGTTGGAGGTAGCGCCGCCATTTGAGAAAGCGCAGCGCGTAGTTGCCGAACGACAGGGCGCAAGCCGCGGGAAGCACCCAGAGCGGAACGCGCCGGATCACTTCGAAAAGCTGATCGAAGCCACTCCACAAAACGATCGCCGCGTAAAGCACGACGCCAAATGCGACGCCTCCGAGGAGGCGTCGCCCGAGCAAGGACCGGGTGTTCACGCGCTCTGGGTCGAATCCGAAGGCGGAGCGATGGGGGCGGGACGTCCAAAGGCGAACAGGACGGCCACCAAGGCGAGTAAGGCCAGCGGCCAGCAAACCAGCGGCGACCATCCAAGGAAGGCCGCGGGTAGGTAGCCGAAGCTCAGGGAGAGGGCCATGACGACCAAGGCATAGGGCGCTTGGGTTCGCACATGGTCGATGTGGTCCGACGCGCAGGAGATCGACGACAGCACGGTGGTATCGGAAATCGGTGAGCAGTGATCGCCGAAGATGGCGCCCTCGAGGACAGCTCCGATGCTGAGGATCATCAGGGCGGTCGGCCCGATCGCAAGGTTCTCGCCGAGCTGGTAGGAGAGCCCTACTACCAGCGGCAGCAGGATGCTCATGGTTCCCCAGGAGGATCCCGTGGAGAACGCTACAAAGGCGGCCAGACCGACGAGCACCGCCGGCAGCAGGGCCGGGTGGAGTTGATCCCCAATGGAGACGCTGAGGAACGAAGCCGTCGCGAGGTCATCGCACACGGCACCGACCATCCAGGCTAGGTAGAGGATCGCGAGCGCTACACCCATCGAGCGAAGCGTGGTCCAGGCGGCCTTGACGACCTCGCCCGGGCCGAGCCCTGCGGAAAGCGTCGCGAGAGCCGCCACCCCGAATCCGGCCAGGGAGCCGATCATCAGCGGGAGGTTTCCGCTTCCGTCGTAGAGGACTTGGGTGAGTCCAGGCAGCGAGCTGATCTCGGCGGCCGTCATTTCGAAGGCTCCACCCCGCCGGGCGATCTCGAACAGGGTCGTGCCGATGAAGACGAGCAGGGGGACCACGGCGCGCCAAGCCTGGGGAGCGATTCCCTCGGCCGTATCGAGTGAAGTTGCCTTGGCTCCCACCATCGGCTGGGCGCCCGGAGCCAAAAGGGCTCCGGTGAGGCGCGCGCGGCGCTCAGCCTTTCGCATCGGGCCAAAGTCGCGGCCGGTGATCGCTACCAGCAGCACCATCGCTAACGTCAAGAAGCAGTAGAACCGGTAGGGCAGGGTCTGGATGAAGATCTCATAGCCATCCGCGGGGCTCAGGCCGGCCACCGGGAGTTGGGCCGAAAAGGTGGAGACCTCAAAGGCGATCCAAGTGGAGAAAATCGAAATGCCCGCCACTGGAGCAGCGGTCGAATCGACCAGGTAGGCCAGCTTTTCCCGGGCGATTCGCATACGGTCGGTCAGCGGCCGCATGGTCGAGCCGACCAGCACCGTATTTGCGTAATCGTCGAAGAACACCGCAAAACCCATGGCGACCGTGGAAGCTTGAGTCGTGCGCGGACCTTGGGCTAGGGCACGGAGCCGCAGCATGATTCCGCGGATGCCGCCGTTGCGGGTCAGGTTCCCAACCATCGCGAGCATCAGCACCACAAAGATCACGATCTGCAAGCGGTCCGGCGCTGTCAGCTGGTCGACCAGATAGCGCTGGACCGATAGAGCCGCGCCTTCGGTTACGGCGGCGAATCCCGATGCCCCTTCGCGAGCCGCGACGAGGATGGCGCCGAAGATCACGCCAAACAAAAGCGCGATCATGGGCTTGCGCGTGAGGATCGCGAGGGCGATGGCGATCAGCGGAGGCAGCAGGGAGACGCGCCCGGGCGGCGTCCATTCGGTTTCGACCCGGTGGGTTTCTCCGGTGGCCACCGATTCGCAAACGAGGGCCAAGCCGGTTTGCGTTCGCTCGAGTCGAAACGCGGTCGCTCCGGGGATAGCGTTCTTCTCGCCCTCGATCACCAGCCCGGACTGGATCGGCTCCCCGCCCTCCAGGATCTCACCGTTCTCGTCGGGTGAGTCCAATCCACTTGCAGCAGCCTGACGCAAGCCGAGCGCCAAAGACCGCCGTAGGGAGGCTTCCACCGAGGCTTCGGAAGCCGCTGCCGGGTCGCGAAGATCCCGATAGCTAACCTCGCCGATTCGAACGAGGAACGTCCTGCGGATCGGTTCGCCGGTAGGGTTTGAGTTCTCTTGGAGCCTGCTGGCCAGGCCTTTTCTGGCGAGCGCTTCCACGAAGCTCACGGGCGGGGCACTGGCCTCCTCGGCGCTAGGCTCGGCTTCGTCCACCTGGAGGATCAGGTCCGGCGCAGCAAGCGCGGCGAGCTCGGCTTCCCGCTTGGGCCCAGCGGAGCCGATCGCCAGGAAGACGACCAGGCCTCCCAGGAGCCCGAGTGCGATCGGGAGCCAGCGGAGGAGGGGCGAGGAGGGCGTTTCGTCGGAACCGTTTTCCATGCGCACGGAAGCGTACTCGAAGCCTTGGCCCCGAGCCGGCTATCCTCCTCCCCATGGATGCCGCTTTCTCGATCCTCCCCCTTGGGGGCCTGCCCGCCTCAGCAACGCTGCTCCCGGCTGCGCCGCGCCCGCTCGCCCTGGTCCTGGGTGGGAGCTGGGGCGATCTGCTGCCGTGGCTGGTTCTGGTCGGGTTGGTCGGCCTGGGCTGGGTGCTGCTGCTGTTGGCCCGGCTCCTGCGTGCGCTCGAGGAGACTCGCGAGCTGACCCGGGGCGCCGTCACGATCCATACGGAGTTGCGCGAGGGTCTCAACAAGCTGGTCACCGAGCGCGGGGATATCGATCTGCGCCGGTTGGAGCACGTTTTGATCGACCAACGCGAGGCTCTGACCCGGTTGGAAGATGCCCTGCTGACCACCGTCGAGCAGGCCATCGCCCAACGGGCGTCGGAATCCCGCTCGGCTGCGCCGGTGAACGAGACGCCTCCTCGCGGGCGCGCCGATGAGCTCGGTGAACGAATCGTCAACCGGCTGCTCGCCATGGGCTACGAGCGTGTTCACCTGGCAGCTCCCAAGGCCGATTTGGAGGCGCTCGATCCGGCTCGCGGTGAAGTCCTGGTGGAGGCCCAGAAACTGGGCGTGGTCTACAAGGGCAGCGTCGTCCTGAGCGAAGGCCGCATCACCGACGTCGACCTCGAACCGCCTTACGCGATTTTTCCCTAACCGTCCGTGATGAACTGGCCGCCCCAGCCGCGCCCCAAGACGCGACGAGCGGCCTGATCCAAACGGCTCTTCGATCAAGAGTCCGCCGCCGGTGGATTCGCTTGTCCCTCCCGACTCCGCGGCTTGCTCCCAAAGCCCCTCGCCCCAAAACTCCCCGTGGCTCAGACGACCACCGTCGCCCACCTCGCCGAATTCGTCGGCCAGTTCGTTCGCCTTCGCGGGTGGATCTACAACAAGTCCTCCAAGGGCAAGCTGCACTTCGTCCAGCTGCGCGATGGTTCCGGGCTGTGCCAGGCTATCGCCGTGCGCGGCAAGGTTCCGGATGAGCTCTTCGAGGCGCTGTCTGCGGCCGGACAAGAATCGAGCCTGATCTTGGAGGGCGAGGTCCAAGCCGACGACCGCGCCCCGGGAGGCTTCGAGCTCAAAGTCTCAAGCGGGCAGGTGCTCCAGTCTGTCGAGGGCTACCCGATCACTCCGAAAGAGCACGGAATCGACTTCCTGCTCTCCAAGCGCCACCTGTGGCTGCGTTCGCGTAAGCAGTGGGCGCTGATCCGCGTACGCGATGCGATCGTCACGGCTCTACGACGATTTTTCGACGAGCGGGAATTCGTGCTGGTGGACTCGCCCATGTTCACTCCAAACGCCTGCGAAGGAACTTCGACTCTTTTCCAGGTCCCGTACTTCGAGCGCACGGCGTTCCTGACCCAGTCGGGTCAACTGTATGCCGAAGCTTCAGCCATGGCGCACGGCAAGGTCTTCACGTTCGGGCCGACGTTTCGAGCCGAGAAGTCCAAGACGCGCCGCCACTTGACCGAGTTCTGGATGCTGGAACCCGAGATTGCGTTCTACGAGCTCGATGATGTGATGCAGCTCGCCGAGGACATGATTTGCTCCGTGGTGGGGGAAGTCTTGGAACGCCGGCGACCCGAACTCGAGCTCTTGGAGCGCGACATTTCCAAGTTGGAAGCCATCCAGGGGCCGTTCCCCCGGCTGACCTACGACGAGGCAGCAGACATCCTCGAAGCCGACGCCAACTCAGAGTTTGTGCGGGGCGAGGACTTTGGGGCGCCTGACGAGACAATCCTGTCCTTGCGTTATGACCGGCCGGTGATGATCACCCATTACCCAGCCGAGGTGAAAGCGTTCTACATGAAACGCGATGATTCCCCCGCGCCGCGCGCGTTGTGCTTCGACATGATCGGATCCGAGGGCGTCGGCGAGATCATCGGCGGCAGCCAACGCGAGGAGGACCCGGACGAGTTGTTGCGACGAATCCAGGAGCACGACCTCCCGGTCGAGCCCCTGGAGTGGTACTTGGATTTGCGCCGTTACGGTTCGGTTCCGCATGCCGGCTTCGGTCTGGGGCTGGAGCGTACCGTGGGGTGGATCGCCGGGATTGAGCACGTGCGCGAGACAATTCCCTACCCGCGTATGATGACTCGCCTTGAGCCGTGAGCCACCGGCCGAAGGCAGCTCGCCCTAGAACTGGTTCAAGGCTGCAGCAAGGCCTCTAGCTGATCCGCGAGCGCTTCGCGTTCGTCCACCGAAGCATCGGTTCGTTCGAAATATGGCCGGCCCGCCAGGTCGTGAAGGGCCTTCGCAGCTCGGCCGCGGGGCCAAGCGGTTGTCTCCGAATGGGTGAGGCGACCCTCGCGTTCCGCCGAGGGGGTGTCGATTCGCAACACGCGCAAAAGGAAAGGGACCACATCGCGTCGGCCGAGCTCAAGAGCAGCGAGCGCACACTCGGTGCGGACTTCAAGGTCCGGGTGGGGGGCGGCTCCCATGGCCAAGGCCACCAATCGATCCCCGGCTTGATCGGGCGTTGCGATGCGTCCGAGGGCAGCTGCTGCCGTGCAGTCCCCGGAATCGTCCGCGCGCTCCTCGTGTAGGTTTCGCTTTTCGAGCTGCACGAGCAAGCGATCCACCGCGCGTGGGTCCGCTGAGTGGGCGAACATCAAAGCCGCCCGCGTCGCGGTGCGTGGGTCCTGATCCAGGCTGGTGGACAGTTCGTCGAAATCGGCTGGACTCAAATCAGCGGAACGGCCCGGGGTCCATTCCTCGAGCAACCAACGCTCGAAAGCAAGGCTAGAGAGGGTCCGCCAGGGGAGGTCTGCGAGTCGCGCGGGCGCGTGTCCGCCAGGCGGAAGTGCGATCACCCAACCCGTCGTCAGCAGGGTAGCCGCGGCGAGGCCAGCAAGAAGGATTCGGTTTGAGTCCATGGCGGAAGCGTAGCGACCGGGCCTTCGGAACGGGAACAGGGGACCCGAATCCGTGCGAAGCGGTAACCGAAAGGCGTGCGAAACGTCCGCCTGGTTGGGTCGCCCCTCCTGAAACCCGTCCCTGTCTTCGATTTCCACTACCCCGATGAACTTCCTCCCTCTCGCACTCCGCGCCCCTGTGATCTTGGCCGCCTTAGCCCCCGAACTGCTCGCCCAAAGCACCTTTGTCGTGTCCACCACCAGCGACGTGGGCGCGATCTCCCCCGCCCTGCCCTTTTTGGAAGACGGGGACCTGTTGATCGTGGCCGAGAACAGGCCGGTTCGCCCGTTCTTAACCGCCGGTCATTGGCGAGGCGTAGGAGACCTGGTACCGACTGACGTGGATGCAATCGGCTTCGTCAAAAACAACCCTTCGTGGAGCCACGCGATGCTCTTTTCGATGCTCTCCGACCAGGGCGGTTTTCAGGACGGGGACATTCTCGGCCTGCTGCCCGGAGGTGGTGTCGAAGTGATCTTAGCCGAGGCCGACCTGCAAGCGGCCTTGGGTACGACCGAGGGTCTCGACGTAGATGGTCTCGACGTGGACTCGGCCGGTCGGCTGGTGTTTTCCTTGCAGAGCGACCTTCCCGTGACTCCTTTGGGCTCGATTAGCAACGGAGATGTGCTTCGACTTGAACCGGGCGGCAGTGTAGTTCGGTTGGCCACGGAGGCGGACGTCCAAGATGCGCTCCTGATCGCCACGGGTTCGGGCGCTGCGCTCGGAGATGTTCACGGAGTCGCGCTCCTACCCGGGGACGAGATCGCCGTGTGCATCCAATCACCCAGTGCCTGGGACGGCGGAATTCTCCGGATCGGAGCTTCCCCCGCCCTGCTTGCGGATGAACTGGCGCTGGGGCTCGGTGGCGATGAACTCGACGCGATCGCCACGGCTCCCGGCGACCAGACTCCGCTTTCGATCTGGCTCGAAACAGGCGCCGCAAGCGGTATCGATCGCGCGGTACTTGAAGGGCAACCGGGCGAAGTTGTGGCGGTGATCCCGGCGGGGACCTCTGGCTACTTGGACGCGACGTTCTTTCCAGGGTTCGGAGCGTTCTACGTGGAACCTGGTGATCCCGCGCTGGCTGCCCAGTTGTTCGGACCAGGCCTGGTTCTGTTCGCGCTCGACGGGACCGGCCGATTTGAAACTCAGGTCGCTCTTCCGGCTGCCGGGGCTGGCCTAGGCTTCGATGGAAGCAGCGGGTGGTCGATTCAACTGCTTTCCATGGCGAGTGCCGAATTGTCGGCACCCGTCCGCGTGGACGTCTGACGCAGCGCTCTGGCTCTGCGCCCTGAGTCCACCCGTCTTAGGGCAAAAAGGAGCGCAGCCCGGATTCGTCCGAGACCCACAGACGCCCGTTCTCGGCGAGCGCACTGGGGCGTTCCCAGGCGACGAACTGCCAGCGGCCGACCCGGCGAATCGTGAACGTCTCCGGCTCGCGGCCGCTCTTGCGAACCAAGTAGCGGTCGTCGAGCACCTCGATTCGCCAGGCGTTCCAGGAGCTGCCCAGGTCGGATGCCTCGGAGGTCCCGCGACGCAGAACCTTGGCGTGATCGAAGATCTCGGATCCGTTCTCGTCCTGCCAGTAATCCGGCTGGTCCAAAAGGCTGCGAGCGCTTTGCACGCGGGGAATCAGTCCGTCCTCCCAAATGGCCATGTTGCCATCGTCGAACAGGGCCGCAAGGCTGACGTTGCGCAGATTGAGCAGCCCCTCTTTGGGAGCCGAATTCGAGGCCCAGGGGCCTTCGGCTTCCCCGGTTTCCGCATCGATCAGCCACGCTTTCCCGTCCTCGGACAACACCAACAAGGTGCCGGGCCGAGAGGGAAGGAAACGGGGCGTGCGCGAGATTCCACCGAGAGTTTCCAATTCGCGCGTCCAGATGACCTCGCCACTTGGGTCGATGCGATCGACTCGTCCGAGTCGGTCCGCGATGATCTCATCGCCGCCGATCGCTACCGGGATAGCCTCGACCAGCCGTTCGGAAACCCAGACCCGCTCGGGGCTGCGGTGCAACATGACGTGCACATCGCCAGGACGATCGACCTCCAGACGAGCGCCTTCGGTGCCCTCCATGGTGAACTCAAGGCGTAGGGGCGAACCCGCTGCGCTGTCCATCGCGAACGGTGTGGTGTGGGTCGTGCCGTCGGACAGCAGGACCTGCGCACCGGCCGGCGTGCTCGTCACGCGCCAGGGCAGCAAGAAGATGCCGGGATCGAGATGCGCTTCCACCAGCGTCGCGAGAGCTTGGGTGTGCTGTCCGGCTCGGGCCTGATCGAGGGCCATGTCCAAGGCCTTCTTTTGCTGGCGAACTTCGTCGAGTTCCACAGCCAAAATCGGCGCGAGGCTGCCATCGGTATCCAGCTCAAGCAACGCATCGTAGTCCTCGAGCGATTGAATCAACTCTCCAGCGGCTGAATGCTGCCGGGCTGCGGCCAGGTGTTGCTCCTGGAGGCTCTCGTGATTCTTGCGATCACGGACCTCGAGGTCGACGGCGCGCTCGACACGACGGGTTGAGACGCGCTCAGCCAAGTCGAGGGTGCGCTGAGCAAAGGGGCCAAACGGCTCGACCGAGCGGCGAGTTTTGGCCGCCGTGGCGATCTCCTCGATCGTCTCGAGGACCTTCGCTTCTTCTTCCAGCTGGGCTGGGGTGGCTTCGAGCCCGGGATCCTCTTGATCCGCTTGCTTCTCCAGTTCGTTGGCCAGTTTGGTCAGCAAGTCGCCCTGGGTGCCCCAGTCTCTGCGTCCTGACGTCGTGCTGTCCGGGGGCTTGGGAAGTTCGACGATGGCCCCATAGGCGTCCGTCAGGTTTCCGGACCGGATCATGCTCTCGATGGACTCGAAGCGGCCAAGCCAGGCACTCGCCTGGGATTCTTGCTCGGCTTGCTTGCGCTTGTGGACGGCAAGTCGCAGAGCGATCACCCGCTGACTGTCGTCGGTCGGGAAGTACTTCTCGAGCATCGCGATCGCTTGGTCGGGCTGATCGAGAATGTCGGTGATTTCGACCAGCTTCGCTTCACGATCCCGGGATATCTGGAACCGGACCACTCCGGCACCAGACACGATCACCGCCAGTGAGACGGCGGCAAGCGTGTGCCAGCGGCGACGAGCCTTGCGGCGAACGCGCTCGCGAGTCTCAAGCAGCATGCCGTTGGCAACCCGGTGATTGGGTGCCGACTGAAGCAACGAGTGCAAGACAGCGATCGCGCGCTCGTAATCACCCGAGACGATCAACTCCTGGGCGGCTTCCACCATCCAGTCTGCGCCAAGATCGACGAGGTCCGCCTCCAGAAGGCGGGTGCCGAGCTCGATGCGGGTCCCCAGCGATGCGGGGGCCAGCTCGGAGACGACGCGCAGGATGGATTGGGCTCGCGAGAACTGGCCACGGGCCAGGCAATGCCGCGCGATCCGCAGCAGCTCGGAGTCGGCACCTTGCCGTTGATCTTGGGGAAGGCGGGTGCGCAGCGCGTGGTAGTGAAGCTTGGCAACCTGGGGCGCCTCGGCTAGCTGCGCGAGTTCTCGCCAACGATCGATCTGGCGATCCAAGTCCGGATCGATCAGGTCGAGTTTGCGCATCAGGGTGCGCGAATATTTGTGCCCCAGGTCGGGCAGGGTCCGGCGGATCAGCCCGCCCTCCCAGCAGTCGTATACCAGTTCGGCTTCCGCGTGCAGGGGCGGTCCGGCCGGAGCCTTGTCGAGCCAGGCGATCAGGTGAAGGGCGGCTCGATCGAATCGATCGGCTTCGAGCTCTGCGTGCCCCAGGGCAAGCTGTTCCTCGTGGGTCGCGACGCGTACCACGCCCTTGGTGATCAACTCACTGAGAGCTCCGCGTGCCTGGAGGACCGGCCAGCCCACGCGGTCGGCGATTTCGAGGACCGTCGAACACCCGTCGATCTGCTGGCCAATGGACTGCGCCTCGCCTTCGGGAATCTGTTGAAGGAGCACCGGAACGTCGTATTCCTCAGGCCGTGCATCGGCGCTGGATTCGTCGGCAATCCGTGCGTATTCCAACAACAGAAATTCGACACCGACACCAGGTCCCCAGGGGGATTGCCCTCCGAACGGGTCGTCGATTTGGAATGAACTTCCTGAATCCAGACGTCCCTTGGGACTTGGCAGCGGGCCAGGCTCGAACCGGAAGTGCAGGTTCGGCGCCTCGAGCATCTGGAACAGCGCCTCTCGGCGGGACGAGCGCGCGATCGATTCGCGGCGATCGGCGTCCAATCCCGGGTCGGGCGCGAGGAACCAGGCTCGGTCGGCGCGCAGTCGCCACTGATCCGGATCTTCGTCGGGGCCTTCCAGCAGATAGACCTGGGACCCCTGCAGGCCCAAGCGCGCGGTCAGATCTCCGTCTCCGTACAACGTCAGCACCCCATCCTTGCCGCCGCGAGCTAGCCCTTGCAGTAGCTCGCCGAGGCCAATACCAGCCACATCTCCTTGAAAACTCATCGGGTTAGGGTCAGGACCAAAGGGGGCTTCGCGGGGGAGGCAGGGAAGAGCTCAGGAGGGGATTGGGACCGGCTGGAAGGTGGTATCGGCGTGCCCCTGGAGTTGGCTTCAGCCCAATTCCGCTTCTTCGCCTGAGAAATGTCGCCACCGGGCTAACCCTAGGGGCCCGCTGCGTCCGAGGCGGGCCGCCCAGGGCGAGGCGTCTCGACACCCCAAGGGGGCGCGGCGAGGGCGTCTTCTCATGGAGAGTCCCGAACGCCTCGGGCCTCATCTCCCGGACACGGAGAGCTATCCAGCTGGCTCTCGGGGATCGCTTTGCCGGTGTGCCAAGACCATCGAACCGGGTTTTGGTTCCTGCGGTGTGACTCGCACCAGCTCGCTAGTTGCCGCCAGACATCGGGAATCGGCTCTGGAGCCGATGCAAGTCCAAGGGGGTATCCAGGTCGTCGTGGATCGCCGGATCCTGGACGACTTCGAGAAACAGCGGCTTGGCGAGGTCGCGCAGATCTCGAAGGGGTTCGTCCGGGCCCAAGTTCAGAGCCACTTGCAACAAGTCGCGGCCGATCAGAATCGGATGGCCCGGGCGTGCGGGATGATCAGGATTCGGGGAGGTGGCAGGGGCGAGCCAGCCCCGGGCCGGACAGCCCGCGGACCGCCACGCCTCGAGCAGGATGCGCAGGGTCCTAGGGGCAACCAGGGGAGTATCGACCGAGGAAACCAGGGCATCGCAGGGAGGGGACGCCTCGATGGCTCGCTGGAGGGATCCGGTTCTCCCCAGAGCCCAGTTTGGATTTTCGAGGGCGCGAACGGGCGCAGGCACCCGAGGCGCGATCCGAGCGAACTCGCCTCCCAGAACCACCGTAGCCTTGGCCAAGGACTCTCCGGCGGCCTCCCAGCTGTTCAGGAGGTGCTCCAGCGCGGTGCATGGGCCCAGTTGTGCGAGGGCCTTGGCCTGACCCAATCGAGTGGAGGCGCCCGCCGCGAGCACGATCAGGTTCAGTGGACGGAGGTCGGTGCTCCCTTGGTGGCCCGGACTCACGCCCCGATCCAGCGATCCACCACCGCCCGGGCGCGAACCGGATCCTCGCAGCCTTCGACCAAAGTTCGCCCGTCTGGAAAAACGGTGAGCCGCAGGCCTTCGACTTCAAACCGCAACAACAGCCCCGTGCGTGAAACGGAGCCGGCTCCGGAACGTTCCACCCGCTGGCTGAGAACCGCAAGGTCCACGCCTCCGGAAGGGGGCGCTGGGACTTGAACGGCGTTGCGACCGCACAGAGCGACCGCCTCTTCGGCCACCGCCGCGTCGAGGAACTCAAATTCGCCACGCCCGCAGGCCGGGCACTGCGGATCCCGGCGGAGTTCCAATCGGCGCAGGGAGCCGGTCCACACATCGCACTCGAGCAGCGAGGCGCTCTCCTCGGGCGGGGAATCTTGCGCGGCGAGTAAGCGCAGGGCAGCGCCGGCCCCAAGCGCGGCAACGGCGGCGACCGCGGGTTGCAAAACCCCGGCCGAGTCGCACGTTTCAAGGGAACCCAGGGGAGGCGGTTCAGGAAAAACGCAGCGCAGGCAGGGGCCGGTCCCAGGACGAATCGGCAAGACCATTCCGCCCGATCCAACCACACCGCCATAGACCCATGGCAAGTCGGCTCGAACGCATGCGTCGTTCAATAGGTAGCGCGTGGCTAGGTTGTCGGTTCCATCCAGAACCAAGTCGACGCCCTCGAGCAACTCGGCCACATTGTGGGCACCGAGGTGTTCACAGCGTGGATCGAGGCGCGTGGGGCCGCCGATCCGTTCCAATTCGCGGGCCGCCGCTTCCACCTTGGGGAGCGACTGAACCGCATCCTGTTCCGAGAACAACACCTGGCGGGGCAAATTGGAGACGTCCACCACGTCGCGATCTACCAGGAGGAGCTGCCCTACACCGGAGCGCACCATGGATTGACTGAGCGCGCAGCCCAAAGCTCCCACGCCCACGACCAGCACACGGCGCTCTTCGAGGCGTTGCTGGCCAGCTGGGCCCAGCGGCGCGAAGCGCACCTGCTTTGCGAATCGCGGGCCGGTTTCAGAGCCGCTGGTGACCGCGGCAGCGTCAGCTAAGAATTCGGAAGGTCCCATGGACCTCCGAGGATAGACCCCGGCGCGGGGGCCCGTGGGGCTTTCGCGAGAGCTTTCCGGCGCGCGGCGGCGCCGCGATCCGAAAAAGCGAGGTCAGAAGCCGACGGAGAAGCCGAGGTAGGGCCCGCGCAGCTCGCTCTTCCAATCGATGTCCTCGTCGAAATCTTCCTCGTTGTAGGAGCTATCCACGAGCAGGTGGCGGTAGCCCGCCACGAGAGCCCAGGTAATTCCCTCGTCACGGCTCCGGAAACGCCAACGCAGGAACGCATCGGCATCGAAGTACTCCGTGTCGATGTCGTTGAGCTGGAAGTCGAGCCAGCCAACCAGCAGTTGGAACTCCAGTTCGCCAAACACGTGGCCCAGGCGACCGACGAAGTGCGGCGCAATGCCGTCCTGGTCGGTTTCGCTGATCGCACCGGAATCGAGGTCTCGGATCACTGCCTCGGCACGGACAAAGCCGACTCCGGCTCCGAGGCCGACGATCGTGTCGGGGTGTGCAACCAGGTCGTAGGTCGCAGCCAGTCGGCCGAGGCCCAGCTCCGTGTCGGTGGCGACCGTGTTCCCCTGCGGGAAGACGACCCCATCGATGACGAGTCCGGCTTCGAGATCACCAATGCCATCAAAGTCCTGCCCGATCCAGTCCGCGGTCCAATCCCAGCGCCCGGAAGTCCAATCGACACGCGGCGTGAAAGCAGCCGGCTCGTCCTCGATCCGGAGGGTGCCGAAGTCATTCGAACCCAAGGGCAAGGAGCCGTCGTTGGCCGAGAACGAACCATCGAGCTCGACGGCGAGGACGCGCGGCATGACGTCGATGGTGGGGGTGTAGCAGCTGGCCATTGCGGCGAGCAGGCCGAGGACGCCGAAGCGTTGAGAGGTGAGCGATACGTTGGAGGAAAGCATGGCGGGGTCGCGGTGGACGGTCCGGGCCGTGGAGTTGGGAGCACCCTGGGGGGGGGGCGCCGCGTGGGTAGACACCGGGGAGACTGGAAACCGTGAAACCACTCCGAAGACGGAGCCCGGTTCCGGCAGAGGTCGCGGCGGACCTCAGGGAAACGCTACCTCGGCTGAGCCAGGTGGGAGGAAATTCCGCCCGGCTCTTGCGGGATCTCCGGTTCAAGGGGCTAGAGCGCCCCCCCGAAAATTCGCGATCCAAAGGGCTGCCCCCTAGCACAGCACCCGCTTGGGTGGCTATTCTCTGCGCGGCTGGTGGGTGTAGCTCAGTCGGTTAGAGCACCTGATTGTGGTTCAGGGGGTCGTGGGTTCGATTCCCATCACTCACCCCATCCTTGCCCCCCCGGGAGCCCCGGGCCACGCCTAGCGAGGCCATCGGGCAGGTCTCGGGAGGCAGCTGCCCTAGAAGCTTCGAGGGCGAGGGCCGCCACCGCTGGACCCGATGCCACCCTGGGACCAATCGGGGGCCGAATTCTCGTAGTCGTCCTCGAGGGGGGCTCGGAATCCTCGCCCCGAGCGAACGCGATCGAGGTACTGCTCATGGGTTTCGCTGCGCAGCGGGCTCCGGTAACCACCGTAGCGATCCTTCAGCTCAGCCAGCTCGCGCTCGCTGGGCTCGCGTCCGAACAGCCCGCCTTCCTCCCAAAGGGCCCCCTGGAAGTCGTTGTAGAGCGCTTTCAGGACCGGCCACCAAACGGGGTACAGAACCAGCAGGATCACGATCTTGACGAACGTGTCCCAGTTGAAGCCCTTGGGCTGCGCCTGAGCGAACAGGGTTAGAAGATGAGGGAGGCCGTCGACCATGACGAAGAGTTCTTCC
Source organism: uncultured Planctomycetaceae bacterium (assembly GCA_964619265.1). GTDB lineage: Bacteria > Planctomycetota > UBA1135 > UBA1135 > CAZUCE01. The sequence continues at coordinate 79,371 of CAZUCE010000005.1, read as the reverse complement.
GGAGCTTTCGGAGGAAGGGCACGCCCGGCTGGACTCGAACCAGCGACCGTCGGATTAGAAGTCCGGTGCTCTATCCAGCTGAGCTACGGGCGCACTCCGGAAAGGGTAACGCAGGGAGGAAAAGGGTCCTAGAACAGGCCATGGGCCGAGCCGATCCCCTTTGGATTCGATGGCAGGAGCCGGAAGACCACAGACCGCCGCCCCTCGGGGCTCTCGTCGTTGGACTCGCCGGAGCGGATGGCCGCCGATGGTTCGCTGCTGCTTTCCCGCGAAGGGGCACCGAAGCCAGAAGACTGCGGAGCCGTTCGAGACAGGGACGACCTCGACCAACAGGGTTTTGGCGGACAGATTTTCGGTCCGCTTTCGGGCTCCGCGCAGGCCTCGAAGGAGTCATCCCCTCGGCCTGCTGAGGGCGCGCCACCTGCCTGCCCGAATTCGAACGCAATCCAAACGGCGCGCCTAAAACAGAACCGAACCGTAGCCCGCGAAATCGATCACGCACCACCCCATCGCCTTCGGCGGAACCGGTCCCGATGGCGGAACTTCGGTGGAGTCCGTGATGGCCTGCTCCCTTCGCGACTGCGCAGCTTGGGAGGGCCGCCGAGGCGACAACCCCCGGGACGCAACCGCCTCGCCAACGGACCCGGGGCAGGTTCTTCAAGGTCTTCACGGGTGGATCCTCTTCCTAGCGGCTGCGAAACGCGTGCTTCACTGACCATCGACGGGAACCGCGAAGAGCCTGAGGAGCTTGTGCCCGGAGGATCCCGCTGGCCTTCCGCCGCAAAAGCGATCAGGCCCGTCCAGGCGCTCGATCCGGCGCAGGGGCGGATCCTCCAGGCCTTCGGGCGAACGCGCCGGGCTGCTCCCAGGAAACGGTTGCCAAGGAAACGGTGACCTCGGAGACGGTGACCTCAGAGACGGCGCAACCGGCAGCGGCTTGGTCGAGGAGGCCGGTTCGGCGGAACTCCGGCCGATGGACGCGCCGGGTTTTCGCTGGCCTCAAAGGCAGGGCCTTTAGAAGCAGGGCCTTTTGAAATCGGGCCCCTGATGCAGGCACCGATCAGAGAGGCCCCAGGAGCTGCCTGCCCCGGATGGTCGGGGAGATGGGACTCGAACCCACGACTCGTAGCACCCAAAGCTACGCCTCTACCAACTGAGGTACTCCCCGGACGCTCCAGATTGTAGCGCGCAGGCGGGTGCGACCGACCAACTGCGGCGGTAGGGTGCGCGCCATGGAGCAAAAGTCCTCGAATCCGTCGCCCGGATCCCCCTCCCCCGAGCAGGCGCTGCGAGTCTTGATTGTGGGCGGAGGGGGCCGCGAACACACCCTGGCTTGGAAGATCGCCGGATCGCCCCTGGTGACCGAGGTGTTGTGCGCTCCTGGGAACGCTGGGACCGCCGAGGTCGCCCGCAACGTGGACGTCGCGGCCAGCGACCTCGCCGGATTGGTCCGGCTGGCCAAGCAGGAGGAGGTCGATTTGGTGGTCATCGGACCCGAAGACCCCCTGGTGGGCGGCCTGGCCGATCGTCTGCGTGAACTCGGGCTGCGAGTCTTTGGGCCCGGCGCCGCCGGTGCGCAGCTCGAGGGTTCGAAAGCGTTTGCCAAGGAGTTGCTCGAACGCCACAAGGTGCCCACCGCCGCCTGGCGCAGATTTGAACGAGCTGGGCAGGCGAAGGCCTACCTCGAGTCCATGAAGGACTGGCCCCAGGTCATCAAGGCCGACGGTCTCGCGGCTGGCAAGGGCGTGTTCATCGTCCAAGACGCCACGGAGGGCAGCGCCGTCGTCGACACCTTGATGGAGGAGCGCCGGCTGGGCGATGCGGGCGGTCAGATCATCATCGAGGAGTTCCTCGAGGGCGCCGAGGTTTCAATCATGGCGATCACCGATGGGCGCACGCTGCTCGTGCTCGATGCCGCCATCGACCACAAGCAGGTGGGAGAAGGCGACACCGGGCCCAACACGGGCGGGATGGGAGTCGTTTCGCCGGTCGCCTGGATGGATCGCCGCCTGATGCGCCAGGTGGAGAGCCGCGTCTTGCTACCCACGCTACACGCGCTCCAGATCGAGGAAATTCCGTTCCGAGGCGTTCTGTACGCAGGCCTGATGGTCGGAGAAGCCGGTCCTCGCGTGCTTGAGTACAACTGCCGCTTTGGAGACCCCGAGACCCAGGTCGTGCTGCGCCGCCTGAAGAGCGACCTGGTTCCCTACCTTGTAGCTGCGGCCGAGGGCCGCTTGGAAGAGCTCGATCCACCCCAATGGGAATCGGGCGTTTGCGTCGGTGTGGTGGGTTGCGCCGAGGGCTATCCGGGCGAAGTTCGCCGGGGCGATGCCATCGGTGGCCTCGCAGCGGCAGCCGATGTGGAACAGGCCGAAGTCTTCCATGCGGGAACCAAGCTGGCAGGAACCGCCGTGCACACCTCTGGCGGGCGAGTTCTGTGCTCGACGGGCCTCGCCAAGGACCTTGCCGGGGCCCGGGAAGTGGCCTATGGCGCTCTGGACAAGATCCGCTGGGAGGGCAAGTTCTGCCGCCGTGACATCGGGCTGCGTCCAGCAGGCCGCAGGTAGGGGCGCATTCGATCTAACCAGCGATTCGCTAAGCTAGAACTCGTGTCGAACGCCAAGCTCCGCAATTCGTTTGAGCAGTACCTGCGCCACCGGGACCTCAAGTTCACGGCTCAGCGCCAGCGCATCTTCGACCGTGCGTTCGAAACCCACGATCACTTCTCCGCCGAAACGCTCTACAGTTGGTTGTCCGACGAAGAGGGTGCCCGGGTATCGCGCGCGACCGTCTATCGCACGCTGGCGCTGCTCGTGGAGGGTGGCTTCCTTGAGTCCTTGGACGTTGGGGCCGGCGAGCTGGTCTACGAGCACGTGGCAGGGCACAAACACCACGACCACATGGTGTGCGTGAGCTGCGGACGGATCGAAGAGTTTCGCGACGCGGAGATCGAACGCCTGCAGATCGAAAATGCGCGCAAAAAAGGCTTCGTGATGGTGGACCACGATCTGCGGCTGTTTGGCTACTGCAAAGCCTGCGTCCGAGAGGGCCTGTGCCCGCTCGTACCCGGCGGCAAGGGGGCGATCCCGGAAATCTCTGAAGAGGATCTTGGCAAGCCGATTCGGGTCGACCAGCACATCCCGGGTCGCAAGCGCTGAGCGGTCGTTAGACCCCGGGGTTGCGTTCTTCGAGTTTCGCGAGCAGGGTCTCAAGAACGCGCGTCGCGATCCGCCCGTCGCTAAAGCCCAGTCGCTTGGCTCCGACTTGAATCGTGGTGCGATTCAGATCGAAAGCGTGGACCTCGACGGTCACCCAGGCCGAATCGACCTTGCCGTAGAGCGTGCGCGGAAATTCGGTAACCCGCAGAGGTTCCGAGGACATGATTCCAAAGACGTCTTGGGTGACGTACCAGACTTCCTCCACGTCCACTCGCACTTGTGAGGTGTGCACGTCGACACTGCCGCTTTCGGAGGCGTAGACACCATCGTTGTAGATCGGCGAGACGCACCCACAAAGTAGGGCCAGGGGCAGGGCGGCGAACGTCAGGAGTGGGGCGAGCTTCTTCATCGGGAGGGCTCCCCAGCGTGCGCTTCGCGAGCGGCTCCCACCAGAGCCCGGAAAAACTCGAGTCCTTCGCCGTGCTCCCGTTCGGGCAGCCTCGTCCACATGGGGTGATGCCAGGGGGTCAGGTTGCGCTCGGGGTGGGGCATGAGCCCGACGATGCGTCCCGTTCGATCACACAGCCCGGCGATGTCACCGATCGAACCATTGGGAGCCTGCGGATAACTCGGCGAGCCACCCTCGGCCGTGACGTAGCGCAGCAGCACCCGGCCTTCGCGCTCGAGGCGCTCCAGCTCCCCTTCGGCCAGGGCGATTTGGCCTTCGGCATGGGCGACCGGGCAGGGCCAAACGACGCCCGGAGTCAGCCAATGGGCCGCACTCGATTCGTTGCGCAGATGAACCCAGCGGCACTCGTAGCGGTCGGAGTCGTTGTCGACCAGGGCGATGCGCCGCTCGGTGGGGACCGTGTCGAGGCCTTCGAGCAGGCCCAATTCGACCAAGATCTGGAAGCCGTTGCAGATACCGAGGACGAAGCCTCCGCGCTCGACGAAAGCTCGAATGGGCCGATCTAGTTCATGGCGCATCATGCGCCCGAGAACGCGACCAGCTGCCAAGTCGTCCCCGAAGCTGAACCCTCCGGGAAGAACCAGGAGCTGAACGTCCTCGAGTCGGCTGGGATCGGCCCGAAGGGCGTTCCAGTGCAGGATCTCAGGAACCGCGCCGGCCGCGTCGAGTGCCCGGGCGGTTTCGTGTTCGCAGTTGGTGCCGAGCGCGCGCAAGACGAGCGCGTTCACCGGCGGTGCGGAAGAAGTGGATGCCGTCACGAGCGGAAGCCTCCGTGATGAGCCGCGGCCAAGTCGCCGAGGGAGAGTTCGGCGATCGTGTCGCCCTTCGAGCCGAGCACGCGCAGACGCGGATCGGAGACCACCTGCCCGATGCAGGCCGCCGGCTGCCCGGCGAGATGTTGTTCAAACGCTGCTTGGCGTTCGACCTCGACCTCAACGAGAAAGCGAGTGGCGGACTCGGAGAAAAGCAGCGTGGCATCCTCCTCGTAGTCCTCGCCAAACGGCTCATGGACTGCGTGAGCCAGGTTCAGGTCGAGGCCCAGCCCACCTCCAAACGCCATTTCTGCAGCGGCAACCGCCAGTCCACCTTCAGAAAGATCGTGCACGGCGCGCGTGCAGCCGGCTGCGATCGCCGCGTGCAGCGCGCGCATCAAGGCCGGCGCCTTTGCGAGATCAGGGCGCGGAACCTCTCCTCCCGGAAGGCCATGCAGCGCGTGATGCAGGGAGGCGCCCAGCTCGGCTCGTGTCTCGCCCACCAGGTACACCCGCGAGCCAGGGGATTTGAGATCCATGGTCTGAGCTCGCCGCGCATCGGGGACCGGAGTGAGCGCGGTAATCAGCAGCGTGGGCGGAATCGAGCGCGCTTCGCCATCGATGCGGTATTCGTTGTTGAGACTGTCTTTGCCTGAGACAAACGGGGCGCCGTGGGCCAAGGCAGACACCTGGCAGGCCTTAGCGGCCAACACGAGGGCCCCGAGTTGTTCCGGCCGGTCGCAGTTGCCCCACGAGAAGTTGTCGAGCAACACCGCTTGGGCGGGGTTCGCGCCAAGTGCGACGGCGTTGCGGAGCGCTTCGTCGATCGAGCACAGCGCCATCGCTTCAGCGTCGGCTAGGCCCTGACGGGGGTTGGCTCCACAGGTCAAACTCAGCCCCCGCGAACTCTCCGGCAGCGGCTGGATCACGGCCCCGTTGCCGGGCGCTTCCCCGTCGACGCCGACGAGCGGTTTGATGACCGAGCCACCCTGCACCTCGTGATCGTATTGACGGACGATCCAGGAGCGGCTTGCGTTGTCCGGAGCTCCCACGGCCGCCAGGATCGTGGCCGGCAGGTCGGCGGGCCGTGGGCAACCCGGGTCTTGCTGAGAAACCGGCGGGGCGACGGCTGCGCGCACCGGTCGCGGCGTGCCGTCGTGGAGGAAACTCATCGCTACGTCACCGACGCACACCTCGCCGTCGAACAACTCGAGTCGGCCGGTAGCTGTGAATTCGCCGATGTCGACGGCTTCGACGTCTTCCGATTCACAAAGGGCGAGCAATTCAGCCAGGTGCTCCGGTGGAACCGACAGGACCATTCGTTCCTGCGCCTCGGAGATCCAAATTTCGTGACTGGCCAAGCCGGGATACTTGAGCGGTACAGCGTCGAGCTGGACACGTGCCCCGCAGTTCTCGCCCATTTCGCCGACGGCCGAGGAGTAACCGCCCGCACCGCAGTCGGTCACGCCTCGGTAGAGCCCCCGGTCCCGGGCGGCGAGCAGCACGTCCAGCACACCCTTTTCCGTGATCGGGTCCCCGATTTGCACCGCGTGGGACGACTCGGTCTCGGAGTGCTCGGAAAGTTCAATCGAGGAGAACGTAGCGCCGTGGATTCCGTCGCGACCGGTGCGTCCGCCCAGCGAGACAATTCGGTCCCCGGGAGCGACTTCCTTTTGAGCCATCGAAGCCGGAATCAACCCGACCGTGCCGGCATAAACCAACGGGTTGGCGATGTAGCCGGGATGCATCCACAGGCCGCCCGCCACGGTCGGAATCCCCATGCGGTTGCCGTAGTCGCGCACACCGGCGACCACGCCGCGCAAGACCCGGCGGGGATGCAAAGTACCGCGGGGTACGTCGCTTTCTTGCAGGTCGGGGGGGCCGACAAAGAACGCGTCCAGGTTGGCGATGGGCTTGGCGCCGAGCCCCGCGCCGAGAATGTCTCGAATCACCCCGCCGATGCCGGTCCCCGCGCCGCCATAGGGGTCGATCGCGGAGGGATGGTTGTGGGTTTCGACCTTGATGCAAACCGCTTGATCGCCTTCGAAGCGGACGATGCCCGCGTTGTCCACGAAGACGCTCAAGCAATCTTCGCGATCGATTTCGTGGGTCGCGGCCGCGATGGTGCTTTTGAGCAAATTGTCGATGCGCTCACGGGATCCGTCGCGTGCGGTGAACTCGATGATTCCAGTGAGGGTCTTGTGCTTGCAGTGCTCGCTCCAGGTCTGGGCTACGGTCTCCAGCTCGGCCGCGCTCGGCTCTCGCCCCTGGGTGGCGTAGTGCTGCTGAACGCAGCGCATTTCTTCCAAGGTCAGGCTGAGTTGCCCGGTGCGGGAGAGTTCGAGGAGGCCTTCGTCGCCGAGGTCAAGCAGAGGAACTTCCACACGCTCGCGGCGGCCACCGGCAGCGGGTAAGACAAACGGCAGGTCGTCGCGATCGATGCACAGGTCCTCGATGGTCTCGTTCGCGAGGAGCCGGCGGCCGATCTGCTGTAGGTCTGCTTCGGGCAGGCTGGCTTCGATTTGGAAGACCTGGTAGGTGCCAACGCGCAGGCCAGCGGCGGGATCGGCCAGGCCGGTACGCTCCAGCAGCTCTCCTAGGGTGCGAGCCGGAGCGTCCATGACGCCGGCCTTGGGAGCGATAGCGATCCGGTGCCAGCCCGGGCGCGTGGGCGCGGCTTCCCCGGGGGCGAGCAGCGTGACCCGGTCGACAACCGGGTCGGCCAGGATCTCGCTGGCGATCCGCTCGACGCGTTCGCGCTGGAAGCGCGGGTCCAGCAACACGCCGCGAATGGCCCGCACGGAGCGGACCGCGGAAAAGCCGAGCTCGGCCATGCCCTCGTGCGCCGCAGTGCCGCGCGGGTCAGGGCGACCCGGAGCCCGTTCGAGCTCGATGCGCCAGGCGTCGGTTGCGGCACTCGCGGCCCTGGAGCCCGAGTTGGCCCGAGAAGCGGGCGATCCTCCGGACCGAAGGGTGGAAGATGAAGGGACACTCGATCGGTCCATAGCTGGGCGCTCCGGGCCCGGGTAGGCGATCCCGCAGAGGCCACATGGCCGGCGGAGGTCGGGTCAGCCGGTGGAGAGGCGTGACGGCCTGTTGGGGGAAAGGACGCGGGCCATGCTACAAACGGGGCCTAGTGGTTCCGAGCCCGCGGGGTCCGGAACCGACCCTCCCCCAGAAAGAACTCCGGCGGAAGCCGTGCCAAACCGGCCCGAGCCCAGTTTTCACCTGCGTCCGCTCCACTTTCTCTGATCGAACGAGCCTCTGTGAGCAAGAAGAAAAAGCCCTCCCGCGAGCCGGCCGGTGCCGGAATGCCCTTCGAGCGCAAGATTCGGGAAACGGAGGCCAAGCTGGCTGAGCTGCGCGAGCTAGCCGACGAGACCAACCTCGACGTGGCGAAGGAAATCGCCAGTCTCGAGTCCCAGGTCGACGAGCTGCTGGCCAAGACCTATGCGGACCTGACCCCCTGGGAGCGCGTCGGAGTTGCGCGCCACCCGGATCGTCCCGTTGCTTCGCACTACCTCGAGCAGGCGCTCGACGATTTCGTCGAGCTGCACGGCGATCGCACGTTCGGCGACGACCGTGCCATGGTGACGGGGCTGGCCACGATGGGGCACCGCAGGTTCATGTTCATCGGCCACCGCAAGGGCTTGACGGTCAAAGAGCGCCTCGAGACCAACTTCGGATGCGCGCATCCTGAGGGCTATCGCAAGGCTTGGCGCAAGATGAAACTCGCCGAGAAGCTCGGATTGCCCGTGGTCAGCATGGTCAACACGCCGGGTGCTTATCCGGGCATCGGCGCCGAGGAGCGCGGTCAGGCTATGGCGATCGCAGAGAATATCCTCGGCATGTTCTCCTTGAAGGTGCCGATCGTCGTGCTGGTCATCGGCGAGGGTGGATCCGGAGGTGCGCTCGGCATCGGCGTGGGCGACCGCGTTCTCATGATGGAGCACGCCTACTACTCGGTCATCAGTCCCGAAGGCTGTGCCGCGATCTTGTGGAAGGACGGCGAGCGGTCCGCCGAGGCGGCCGAGGCTCTCAAGCTCACGGCTCCCGACCTTTTGGGTCTGGGGATCGTCGACGAGGTCGTGCCCGAACCCCTGGGAGGCGCGCACCGCAAGCCGGACGAGGCGATCGCAACGGTTCGAGCGACGATCCTTCGCCACCTGGATGAGCTGGATCAGGTTTCAGCCGAGCGCCTCGTGAAGGAGCGCCGGCGCAAGTTCAGGCAGATCGCAGAGATCGAAGGACGGTTCCCGACGGTTCAGGCCAGTAGCTGACCGTCCGGAGGTTTCCTGGAGCCCTGGAATTCGGGGCATTCCGAGCACTTTTTGGAACGCGGAAAATCGTTCCCGCTCGCCGTGGGACCCCCTCCGTGGAGGGCTGTGGGGGGGCTTTTTTCCGAGTAGGCCAGCCTCCGGCGGGCGGCCACCGGCCTCCTCTATGGCGGGGAACAGGTTCCCTCTGCCAACGCCTTCGCGAGCCCTCCGTAGAGCGGCGGACTATGATGGAAGAACCCGCCCTTCCGTCGTCGGCTCCCACGCGCGCCGACGCCAGACGGCCCGCCCGCCGTCCCCGTTCGACGCCGCTCGCGCCTTCGATGCCCGCTGACCGCTCTACCCCCGACGAGCCCACCCATCCGGAGCTCCTGACCGACGCCGATCTCATCGAGGCGGCAAGGGCTGGCTCAGAATGGGGCTTTCGAACCCTGGTCGAGCGCCATCAAACCAGGGCCTACCGGGTCGCGCGACAGATGGTCCCCGACGCCGGCGATGCCCGTGACATTTCCCAGGAGGCCTTCCTGCGTGTCTTCCGGAGCCTCGAGCGCTTCGATCCAAAACACGAATTTTCCACCTGGCTGTACCGGATCGTCAGCAACCTTTGCATCGACCACCTCCGCAAGCGCCGCCCGGCGGTCACCGGCGCCGGCGAGGACGGGGACGACGGACACCCTGAGACCATCGATTCCAGCGTCCCCGACCCCTCGGCGGGGATCGAGCGGCAGGAAACCGTGCTCCGGGTGCGTGCCTGCATCGAAGCGCTCCCGCCGCACTTTCGAAGCGTTCTGGCCCTTCGCGAGCTAGAGGGTCTGCCTTGCACCGAAATTGCCCGAATCGTTGATGCCACCCACGTGACGGTTCGCTGGCGGCTCCACCGGGCCCGCAAACTCTTCCAGGAAGAGTGGGAACGCCGGGAAAGAATCGGGGCCGCTTTTACAACGCCCTCCCCCGAAGGGCCGGACGTGGCCGATCATTCAACGGGCGGATCCTGATTCCCTTCCGCTCTCCGCTTCTCTCACCTGACTCAACGCGCCTTCCTCTCGACTTCCGTGAGCGACACTTCTCAACCCTACGATTGTTCGGCCCTCGAGCTGAATCTCCACCTGATCATTGGCGGGGATCTCGATCCGACCGACCAAGCGCGCGCCCAGGAACATCTCTCAAGCTGCACGGCCTGCCAACTCTTAGCCGAGCGGGCCAGTGAGATGCGGCAGCTCTACTTCGAGGCCGGCGGACGCGCGACGGCCGAACCGGTGGATCTTTGGGGGGCGATCCGAGACACCTTGCGAACCGAGGGTGCCTTCGCGGGTGCCGAACCCATCGCATCGAGCAACGGTTCGTCCGGGGCGCAAGCTTCCGGCCCTGAAGGCGACGAGGACCCGGTCTCCGTTCCGCGCAAACCGGCGGCTGCGAATTTCGCAACCGCGGAGTTCGCAAACGCGGCTGAGAGGGACCCGGCCCGTGAATTCCTCGACGCGCGAGATTCCGGGTCTCAGGTTCCGCTAACTTCGCACCGTGCATGGAAGGGATCGGAGCACCGCGCCGTGCTCGGCGTCCTAGCTGGCGCGGCGGCGGCCACGTTGCTCATCTTTTTGAAGCCGGATCCCGTGGAACAGGCTCTCTCCGTGACGGCCTCTTCCGGTCCAATCGCCAGCTCAGAAGAAGCGGGGGGGCTGGCCCCGGCTACCGGGCGTGTAGCGATCGGTGGGGAGCCCGCCGGGGCGCCGGAGGATCCGGCTTCCCGCGGACTCCACGCGATTTCGCCTTACTCCCAGTCCGAGCGACTTGCGCTCCAGGGCGTTTTGTACAACTCGCAACCCGGCTTCCTTCCGAACGCAGGAGCGCCGCAGGGCGCCGAGCGGCTGGCCAGCTTTCAATCCACCGGCGTCGAGCTTCGCTGATGATGCTCTTTCTCGGTGCTTTGCTGGCGGGGCTCGGTGGGGCACCTTCCGAGCCAGGTCGCCTGGCGCAGACGGGCTTCCCGGAGGCTTCGAGTGCGGGCGGGTTTGATGGTGCCGGACTCGCGAAGAGTTTGACCCATCCGGATCATCTGAAACGCGAGGCCACCTTCGCCGCGGTGGTTGAATCCGCTCGAGTCCATCAGGACCTGTTCGCCTGGCTGTGTGCGCGTGCCAACGATCCCGCTCCAACGGAACTTTCCTGGACCTGTCGCCTCGCCGTGCGCGACCTCCAACGCAGTGCGATCGAGCGCAACTCCCCCAGTCACAACGAGCGTCAGCGGGCGGCCACGCACGTCGGGATTTTCCTGCGAAGCGAGTCCCAAGCTCCATCCGGTGTGAGCGTTCCGGGGCCTGCGCAGAAGGCTCCGGAGAACCTGTCCGCGGCCGGTGCGGCTGCGCCAGGCAGCGCTTGGATTGCGGGGACGAACTCAAGCTTGGGCGCACCGTTCAAGAACCTTCCGCCCGGCATTGCCGGCGACCTGTGGGTCACCAACTTCGATATCGCCCTGAATTCGAAAGGCCCCGATTCCTCCGGACAAGTCCGGCGGCGCAGTGCAGAAGTGACGCTGCGCGTGATCGAGCCCAAGGGCGGTCAGTGGGTCGAGCGGGAGTTCAGCGCGGAGAACTTCGAGGCCCTGCTTGAACGGCATCCGGAGGTCGGCCGCCGCATGGAAGTCCTCATTCTTCAGCAGCAAAACGTGGGAGCCATTGGACGTCTTCTACCAACCGCGCCCTCGAACGGTGTTCCGTCGCTGCCGCTCGACCCCAGACGGCTCGGGACCTACGTGGGTGTGGATCTAAGCGGGGACGGACTTCGTGTTCACGACGTGGTGCCTGGCAGCCTGGGGCAGGTCCTGGGACTGTCCCGGGGGGATCTCCTGCGGGAGCTGAACGGCACTCCCATGCGAAACAACGACGACATCTCCCGTGTCCTCGAGGCGCGGACCCCGGAGGGGCAGGTTTGGGCGACCTGGGTGACGGCTTCGGGCATTGAGAAGTCGGCAACCTGGCAGCCCTAGCTGGTGCGTTGCGTTCTCCTCGAGCGGTTCGTGGCTGGCGGGGAATCGACCAAGCCGGCAGGGACGCAGGCTTGGTTCTGAATCGGGGCCGGCCGGCTTAGGGCCGGAGCAGCGCTTGTTCCGCTTCGTTCTTGAGCTCCCAGGCACGGCGAATGTCGGGGTCGTCAAAGGGCTTGTCCGAGAGCCGAACGAATTGCATCACGTCATCAATAGCGCTCTCGTAATTGCCGAGCTCGAATTGCAATTGGGCGCGCCGGCTCCAGATGTCAGCCTGCTTGGGGCGCAGCTCGAGGGCCATGTCCAGATGGACCAACGCCTCGCTTGGCCGGCCTAGCTCGGCGTTCAGGGTGTAGGCGAATAGGTGGGTCTCCCCAAGGAGCCCCTCGGTATTGCGCGCCACGTCGCGTAGGCCTTGCTCACGCTGATCGGTCAAGATTCGGCCGGGGTCGGACAAGTGCGTGCGCAGGGCGTCTCGCTCCGAACTAGCCACTTCGATGAGTTGGTCTGAGTAGTCCAAGGCCATGTCCAGCTCATCGAGCAGGGAATGGACACGCTGCATGCCGTTCAAGGACTTCAGGTTGTCCGGCTGACGATCGAGCACGCGCTGGTAGGCGGCGATGGCCTCGCGAAACAGCACATCCGCCTGCTCCCGCATTTCTTCAGCGCTGCCCTTCGAGTCGCCGCCGGGGGCGAAGCGTTCTCCGTTTTCGATCGACACGGCGGTCTCTTCGTGGACCCGACCCAACCGCTCGAGAGTCTCCCCCAATCCTAAATCGGCGCGCGGTTCTTCCGCGCGAGCGAATTCCTCGAAGACGCCCCGCGCCTTGTAGAGCGAATCCGTTGTTCCACGGCGCAGATTGATCCAGCCCAGCAGCAGGCGCAGGGACTCGTCCTTGCGCTTCAGGGCGATTCCGCGCAGGGCTTGATCCTCGGCCCGATCTAAGTCGCCAGCCTCGTAATAACTGCGGGCTGACTCCTTATGGATCGACAGCTGAATGTCGCGGTCGATTCCCGAGCCGCCAAAGCAGCCGAGCCCGAGCAAGGCGAGACCAAGGAGCAGGAGACAGGAGGGGATTCGAACCAGCATGAGTTTTCTAGGAACGGGGGGCAGAGCCCGGCGGGGACCTGTTGGACGGGACAGAGTTTCAGGAAGGCCGGGAGGCGTGGGGAGGCCGCAAGGAGCCCTATCCCATCATTTCCTGGAGGCTACCGCTGGCGATCCTCGCCGAGGAGTCGCGCCAACCGATCCGGCTCCACACGAATCTCCCGCCGACGACCGCCAGCGAGGGTCACCAGCCCCGCGGGCGCCCCCTTGGGTTTTTTGACGTACTTGGCCTCCACCTCGTGAACCCCAGCCCGGCGGGCGTCTTTGAGGGGCGAGAAGTGGATCGCTAGGTGAGCCGCGTCCAGGAGATCCTCCGGGTCCGGGGCCTTGCCCCGTTGGGTTCGAAGAATGACGTGGCTGCCCGGGGCGTCCGCGGTGTGCAACCAAATGTCGTTGCCGCGCGCCACCTTCAGGGACAGCGTGTCGTTGTCCCGGGCGTTGCGACCTACCAAAATCTCGCCCCCTTGGCCTCCGGTGAAGCGCCGATACGGCTTCCGCGGCTCAACTTTTTGAACGCGCTGTCCACGCTTGCGGGCGAGAGCGTCCAGCAGGCCTGCGGAAACGGCACGGGCTTCGATCGCGAGCGGATCGACGTCGCCGGCTTCGAGTTCGGCGAGCAAGGAGCTTGCCTGTTCGAAGCGCTCACCGGCCAGTTGGATCTCTCGCTCGACCTCGCTAGCGGAACGCAACAGCTTGTGGTAGCGCGCAAAAATCTTGTCGACGTTCTCATTGGGAGAGAGCTTGGGGTCGAGCGCAATCCGGCGCTTGCCGCCGCCGGTGTCATACCAGTCGTCTAGTTCGACTTGACGAAGCCCGCGCTTCAACTCGTGCAAGCTCGCTTTCAGGAGTTCCCCATCTTGGAGAACCCGTTCCGCACCCCGCGCGGCTTCGCGTTTGGTCTCAAGACCCTTGCGCAGTGCGCGCAGTTTCTTCACGCGCGTGCTCAGTCGATCTCGGACGTGTTTGGCGGCTTTCGCGCGCCCGGTGTCTTCCACCGCGCCTCCTAGGACTTGCTCGACGAGCCACGAAAGCGGAGCCTCTTCAGCCGCCCGAGGCCGTTCTCCTCCGGGCGAGCTGTCCGCGAGCGAGCCCAGCAAGGCCTTCAAATCGGGTGCCCCAGGATCGGGGGGAGGTGGCGATCCAGGAGGAGGAATCCAGGGCTTTCCCGCCTTTAGCCGCGGTTCTCGTCCGGGTTTGCCGGGGGGCTCGACCAGTTGGGCCAAGACGCGTTCCGCCCCATCGCACAAGATCAAGTTCGCGTGACGGCCGGTGAGCTCGGCGATCAGCAAGCGACGCTCGGCCGCGGGGTTGAGAAACCGCAGGAGCACGAGTCGATCGCCGCGCGGTTGTTCGACAGCCAGCAACCGGGATCCATCTAGTTCGGCGGCTGCACGGTCGTAGAACGGTCCGACCGGACCCTTGTGCCGGTGGACGCGCCCGATTTGTCGGTGAATGCGGGGCCCGTCGGGGGCTGACGAAACGCGCAACCGAGGGATGCCCCGTTCGTTCTCCCCGGCATCAAACACAAGCAAGAGGTCGCGAGGCGGCAGGGGGGCCGCCTCGCGCAAGGTGCGCCCGCAGAAGGCCCTGCGCAATTCGTCGAGTACCTCGGTGAGATGCCGGGCGGACAGCGCCGATCGAGAGGGCTGGGCTACAGCTCTTCCTCTTTGCTGTACACCCATTCGAGGTTGCAGGGCGTCCAGTCGATCAGCTCTTCCGCTTCGGGGAAGAACAGAGCGAGCTCGGTCTTCGCGGTCTCGGGCCCGTCGGAGCCATGCACCAGGTTGTTGGAGAAGGAGATGCCGTAGTCGCCGCGGATTGTGCCGGGGTCCGCCTTGGCAGCGTTGGTCGCGCCCATCATGGTGCGGACGACGGTGATGGCGTCCTTCCCCTCGATCGCCAGAGCGACCACGGGGCCGGAACCCATAAATTGGACGAGGCTGCCGAAGAAGGGACGCTCTTTGTGAACCGAGTAGTGCTGCTCGAGCAGGGACTTCGGGAAGACGCGCATCTTCATGCCGACGAGGCGCAGGCCCTTGTCCTCGAAGCGGGCCAGGATTTGGCCGACTAGGCCTCGCTGGACGGCGTCGGGTTTGGCGAGGACGAGAGTGCGTTCCATGGGAGCGAGAGGTGGTTGGAGGAGGGAGTTCGAGGGAGCTGGCGCTACGGGGCGCAAGCCGCGAACGGGAATGATGGGGCCCGAAGCCCCCGCGGTGGCCGGAGCCGGGCGGGAAAGGCCGTAGGGCGGGGAGTGTAGGCGCCGGACCCGCGAGCCGAACCCAACCGCCCCGAGGGAATTTCGACTGGGTCGCTGTGGAAAGTCGGACAGGGGACCTCTAGCCTGGCTGGCCAATTCGGCGGTTTCGATTTCGCGCAGGGGGCCTTTCCGGGTCCAGGCCTTCCACGGGTCGCTCGCGAATCCAGCCCGCCACCTGCGGTTCGCCCTCGTGCTTCCACCTCCCGGTGGGGCCGCGGCGCTTTTTGCGCCGGGTGCGACGGTTTGCCGCATCCGGAGTGACCTGCTCTTTCCCTATAACAAGCTTCCGAGAAGTGTCGAACGCCTCGCCTCCTTCCAACGATCCGCCGCCCCTCGGCTCGCGGGTCGGATACGTCGGCACGGAAGCCTCCTCCGAGGCGGCTTCCGAAGCAGACGACGAGACGCCGCTGGGCGACTCGGGCGGCTCAGCTCTCGGCCTCTCTTTCCAATTCGCCGGGAGCCTTCTGCTGTTCACCCTCGGGGGTCACTTCCTCGACGGGCGAATGGACAGCTCTCCGCTTTTCTTGCTCCTTGGAGTGGCTGCCGGCCTGGTCGGCGGTTTTGTCTCCATGCTCTATCACGTCCGCCGGCTCGGGTCTCGCTGACTCTACGGCAGACGACCCCTCCCCAACTCCCTCCGCACCCTCCCCCGATCCATGTCCGTGTCCAGCGTGCTCAGCCTGATCTTCGGTGCCCTTGGCGTCGTGGCTGTGTTCGCTCCGGGCGGAAACCTGGGGTTGGGTTTGGCCGCGGGCCTGATCCTCGGTGCTTGCCTCTCGGGATTCGGAGTCTTGGGGCAGAAGCGGCTGGTTCGAACGCGGGCCGCGTACGTGCTCCCGGCCCTGGCCGCCTCGTTCATGCTCAAGCTCGCAGCGTTGTTCGTTGCGACCTTCGTCTTCCTGCGCTTCCCGGAAACGGCGGACCGTTTCGATCCAATGGCTACCCTGCTCGCCTTCGCGTTCTCCGCGATGGCGGTTCTGCTGGCCGGCACGGTCGAAGTCTCCCGCCTACTTCGCGCCGCAGGGCCCGATCGACCCCGCTCTGCTGCCTCTGCGGGTCTCCCGGGCTGACGCCCCGTTCTCCTTTTCGTTCCCCAAAGCCGCCCGCCTCCCTACCGTGAGTTCCCTCTTCCACCCCCGGGTCCTGGCGATCGTCGCGCTGCTGATTGGCACGCTCTACGTCAATACGAATTTCATCGCCCATCACGAGGCGGAGAACCCTTTCGTGCAGCTGTTCTCGCACCTGATGCCCGAACCGCTGATCACCCACGGTGAGGGCGAGCACGGCGACGAGGACCACGGTCACGCTGACGAACACGCGCACGCCGGAGCCGATCACGCCGAGGGGCACGACGAAGAACATGAGGCCTCCCACGCAGAAGGCGAGGAGACCGCAGGCCATGACGACGGTCACGACCATGACGACGGCCACGACCACGCAGCGACGAGCACCGCGGGTGGCCACGGACATGGCGGCACGCCGATTCTGCAGTTGCCGCTCCCAGGCTTCTTGGGAGTCTTCGACATGGACAAGGGGAAGGCCGGCGTCCAATTGACCTTCACCAACCTCCAGTTGTTCCAGCTGGCCGCTATCGCCCTGATCTTCCTGTGCTTTTCGGGCGTTCCGCGCTATTTGCGCACCGGAAAGGGCGACATCGTCTCGAGGTTCTTTGCCGGCTTCGCCCACTGGTTGCGCGACGACGTGGTGGAGCCGGTGATGGGCAAGGAGCTTGGCACCAAATGGCTGCCCTTCTTCCTCGCCATCTTCTTCTTCATCCTGTTCATGAACTTGATGGGCCTGGTGCCCCATGGGGCCACCGCCACCGCTTCGGTCTTCGTGACCGGCGGCTTGGCCATGATTACGTTCACGTGCATGCTCGTGTTCGGAATGATGGAGCAGGGAGTGGTCGGGTTCTGGAAGAACCTTGTGCCGCACGTGCCGTGGTGGCTGTGGCCGCTGATGGCCGTGGTCGAACTGATCGGGCTCGTCGTCAAGCCGGTGGCTCTTATGATTCGTCTTTTCGCGACGATGATGGGGGGGCACATGGTCGTCTTGACGTTCATGGGATTGATCTTCTTCGTCGGCATGAACATGGGCCAAGCCCTCGGCTGGACCGTCGCTCCGCTCGCCGTTGGTTTCGCGGTGTTCATCATGATCATCGAAGCCTTCGTGGCCCTTCTGCAGGCCTTCATCTTCACCCAGCTTTCGGTGATCTTCATCAACGCCTCGATCCACCCGGAGCACTAAAGCTCCCTAGTGTGGATCGCTCCTTTCAGGTGGCTTGACCCCGTCGAGTCACCCGTCGTTTTCTCTCAAATCCCAAATCAACCCCTCTGAGTTCGGCGCTCAGCCCGAGTCTCTCCAACCCCCCCTCCCAGAAGACATGCAGGAACAAATCCAGGACGTCGCCAACGCCATCGCCAACGACTCCGAAAACGCAGCGGCCGCCGTCGCCGCGCTGAAGACCACCGGTAGCGCGTACATGAGCAAGCTGGGCGCCGGCATCGGCGCAGGCCTCGCTCCGCTCGGCGCTGGCATGGGTATCGGCAAGATTGGCGCCTCGACCGCTGAGTCGATTGCCCGTCAGCCCGAAGCCACCGGCGACATCCGCGGCGCGTCGATCATTTTCGCGGCCCTGATTGAGGGTGTGGCCCTCTTCGCGGTGGTCGTGGCTCTGCTCACGATGATCCTGTAATTCGGCTCGGACCCATGGCCCGTGGGCTCTTTAGAAGAGTCCGCGGGAGTCCGGTCCGAACCTGGATTTCAGCCGACCCGACCTCGTCTCCACCTCTACGGAACACCTCCCTCCCATGCTCCAAACGATCCTCGTGGCCGTCGCCGCGGAAGGCGGGCCTTCGTTCGACCCGTTGAACCCGGCCCATGGCGGCCTAGCCCTGTGGACCTGGATCATCTTCCTGCTCGCCTTACCGGTGATCTGGATCATGGTGATGGGGCCGGTGACCCGCGCCCTTCTTGAGCGCGACGATGCGGCGTTCCATGCCGTCCGAAAGGCCGAAGAGGCCAGCCGCGAAGCGGAGGCCGCGCGGGCGGAAGTCGAAGTCAAACTCGGCGAGGCCCGCACCGAAGCCGGCCGCATCCTTCAGGCGGCTCGCGAGCGCGGTGAAGGCCGCGAGCGCGAAATCGTCGAACATGCCAAGTCGGAGGCGGCTGGCATGCTCGAGGGCGCCCGATCGCAGATTCGCGCGGAGCAGGACAAGGCTCTGGCCGCGATCCGTGCCGAGGTGGTCGATCTGACCATGGGGGCTGCCACCAAAGTGCTTCAGCGCAACGTGGCCTCCGAAGATGATCGCCGTTTGGTTTCAGATTTCGTTGGAGCTCCCGCTTCGACGGGTGAGGCCGGCTCGTGAATCGTGTCGACTCCGTGAGCGCCCGTTACGTGGAGGCTCTTTTTGGTCTCGCGGCCAAGCAAGGCGTGCTTCCTGCCGTCCGAGAGGACGTCGAGAGAATCGGTGCTGAGATGAAGGTTCCCGCAGTCCGTCGTTTCCTCGTGGACCCGCGCTTCTCGAGCGAGGAACGCTTGGCCAAGGTCGCACCGTTGGTGAACTCACTCTCTCCGCTTACCTCCAGGTTTGTTCGGCTTCTGTTCCATAAGGACCGCGAGCCCGTCCTGCTAACCCTCGCGGAGACCTTCCGCCAGCGCTTGCTCAACGAGGCAAGTGCCGTGGAAGGCGTCGTCGAGACGGCTCGGCCCCTGGATGGCGCAGAAATCGACCGATTGGCGGCCGAGTTGTCCCGGCAGCTCTCCAAGAAGGTCTACCTGGAGAACGCACTGGTCCCCGAACTGCTCGGTGGCTTTCGCGTGAAAGTCGGGCACAGCATGCTCGACCGATCGATCGCGGGACGGCTCGAGAGCCTCCGCACCGGACTGATGAATGCGCCCGTCGGCGGCGCCTCCTCAAAATAGGGCGACTGCGCCCGCCGACGACTCCAGCTTTCCCACCCCTCCGAACCTCCACGCGAAGACGCTCACACAGAGCGACCTCGCGATCGACACAACGAACCCCTCAACAGAACCATGGAACTGCGACCCGCCGAGGTGACCTCGATCCTCGAGAAAGAGATCGAGAATTTCGAAGGCGACTCGAACATGCAGAGCGTCGGCACCGTGCTGTCCGTCGGTGACGGCGTGGCCCGGGCCTGGGGCCTGGACGACTGCATGATGAACGAGCTTCTGGAGTTCGAAGGCGGCGTTCGGGGCATTGCCTTGAACCTCGAAGAGGACAACGTTGGTTGCGTGCTTCTCGGCGATGCAGCGATGGTCAAAGAAGGCGGCATGGTGAAGAGCACCGGGAAGATCATCTCGGTACCCACCGGCGACTCCCTGCTGGGTCGCGTGGTCAACGCTCTTGGGGATCCCGTCGACGGCCGCGGCCCGCTGTCAGTCTCTGAGTCGGACTACATGGCCATCGAGCAGCCCGCGCCGTCGGTGGTGGAACGCCAGCCGGTGTCTGAGCCGATGCAAACCGGAATCAAAGCGATCGACGCGATGATCCCGATCGGTCGCGGCCAGCGCGAGCTGATCATTGGAGATCGCCAAACTGGCAAGTCGGCGCTGCTGATCGATGCGATCATCAATCAAAAGCGGACCGGCGATGGGGACCCGAACAACCCCAACCAAGTTTTGTGCATCTACGTCGCGATGGGCCAGAAACAGTCCACCGTGGTGGACGTGGTCAATCGCCTCGAGGCCGCCGGAGCGATGCCCTACACGATCGTCGTGTCGGCCAGCGCCATCGACGAGGCCTCGATGCAGTACCTTGCCGCCTACGCCGGGGTCACCATGGCCGAGCGCTTCCGCGACGAAGGTCGCCACGTGCTCATCATGTACGATGACCTTTACAAGCAGGCGTTGGCCTATCGTCAGGTCATGTTGCTCCTGCGTCGCCCCCCGGGGCGCGAGGCGTTCCCCGGCGACGTCTTCAACCTGCACAGTCGCTTGCTCGAGCGCGCGGCCAAGCTTTCCGACGACGCTCCGAAGATCAATCCGCGCTACAAAAAAGGAGGCGGATCGATCACCGCTTTGCCGGTCGTGGAGACCCAAGAAGGCGACGTCTCGGCGTACATCCCGACCAACGTGATCTCGATCACCGACGGGCAGATCTTCCTGGAGTCCAACCTGTTCAACTCGGGTGTCCGTCCCGCGGTGAACGCGGGGATCTCGGTCAGTCGAGTGGGCGGCGCGGCCCAGCTCCCGTCGATGAAGAAGATCGCCGGTGGCTTGCGCCTTGAACTCGCCCAGTACCGTTCCCTAGCCGCGTTCGCCCAATTCGGCTCCGACCTGGACAAGGCGACCCAGCAGATCCTCAGCCGCGGTGAGCGCCTGGTGGAAATCCTCAAGCAGGGCCAATACGCCCCGGTCGCCGTCGAGGACCAGATCGCCATCATCTTCGCGGGTACCTCCGGTGCTCTCGACGACGTGCCGGTCGAGAAGGTCAGTGAATTCGAGGCCAGCCTCAACGAAGTTGTCCACCAATCCTTCCAGGCGGTGGCCGACGAGATTCTCGAAACCGGCAAGCTCGGCGACGAAGGCAAGTCCCTGCTTGCGAAGGCCTGTGCCCAGGTCAAGTCCCAGATGGGGCTGTAAGCAGAGCCCTCAAGCTCTGTTCCTCTTCCACAGCCTCCCTCTCTCCTAAGAACCACCACGCCCCATGGCCGGCATTCGCGAACTGCGCGGACGGATTAAGTCCGTCGGCAACATCAAGCAGATCACGCGCGCGATGGAAATGGTCGCGACGACCAAGCTTCGTCGCTTCCAGGATCGCGCCCTTGCGTCGCGCCCGTACGCGGACGAGATCACGAAGCTCGTTTCCAGCTTGGCCGACAAGTTGGGTGACGAGCTGGCCGATCGTCCGCTGTTCCGGCCGGGAATCGGTGACCGGACAGCGGTGCTGGTGGTGACCTCGGACCGGGGACTCTGCGGAGCCTACAACTCGAACGTCCTGCGCGAGCTTGAGCTGTTTCGCCGGGGCGCGGACGAGCCCGACAAGGTGGACTTTTTCGTCTACGGTCGACGGGGATACCAGTACCTGGGAAAGCGAAACTACGAAGTCGAGCGCTTTTTCCATGATCCGCCTTTGGAGCAACTGACTTTCCAGGGCGCCGCCTACACCGCGCGCGTCCTGCGCGAGGCCTTCGAGGCTGGGACCTACCGCGAAGTCCGCGTCTTGTACACGGCCTTCCAGTCGATGGTGCGGTTCGTGCCCACCTGGATTCCGTTCCTGCCGATCCTTCCGGGAAGCCTCGGTGGCGAAGAAGTCGCCGAAGACCTCGGTGGCGACATCTTGCTCGAACCGGACGCCGCGACGATTTTCGACTCCCTGGTGCCCCGCTACTTGGAGACCAAGATCTACAACGCGCTGCTTGAGTCCTTGACCTCGGAGTACGCCAGTCGAAGGTTCTCGATGAAGAACGCAACGGACGCCGCCACCGATATGCAGGCCGAACTGAAGACGGTCTACAACCGCAAGCGCCAAGAAACGATTACGAAGGAGCTGCTCGACATCGTCGGCGGCGCCGAAGCCGTCAAGTGATCTCGCGTCGCAAGACCTGACGAGATCTCCCCCGAGCCGCCCAGGCTCGCCGCCCATCGCCCCCCACAGAACACCTCTTCACCGCGCCACTCCTAGCGCCTCTTCCCATGAGCACCTCCACTGGTACCGTCTCCCAGGTCTTCGGGCCGGTCGTCGACGTCCGCTTCCCCTCCGGTCAGTTGCCGGCGATCTTCAACGCGCTGAAGGTGATTGACGACGAGCGCGACGTGAACCTGACCCTCGAGGTCGCCCAGCACATGGGCAACGACACGGTTCGCTGCGTCGCGATGTCTTCGACCGACGGCCTCCGTCGCGGCGTGGACGTCAAGGACACCGGGAACGCCATCATGGTTCCGGTGGGGGAGCGCACGAAGGGTCGGATCTTCAACCTCCTCGGGGAGGCCCTCGACTCGGTTGCCCGCGGGGAAGTGGCTCCCGGCGAGACCGCACCGATCCACCGCCCGGCACCCTCCTTCGAAGAACAGGAGGCCATCTCGGAAGTGTTCGAGACCGGCCTGAAGGTCGTTGACCTGCTGTGCCCGTTTGCGAAAGGCGGAAAGATCGGCCTGTTCGGAGGAGCGGGTGTCGGCAAGACGGTGCTGATTCAGGAGCTCATCCGAATTACGGCCGTAGAAAAGGGCGGATTCAGCGTGTTCTGTGGCGTCGGCGAGCGCACCCGGGAAGGGAACGACCTGTGGCTCGAAATGACCGAGGCCAAGTACACCACGCCCGAAGGCGAAGAGCAGAGCGTGATCGACAACGCCGTGTTGGTCTTCGGGCAGATGAACGAGCCCCCCGGTTCCCGCCTGCGCGTGGCGCTGTCCGGCCTGACCATGGCCGAGTACTTCCGCGACCAAAAAGGCCAAGACGTACTCCTGTTCGTCGACAACATCTTCCGGTTCGTTCAGGCCGGTTCCGAAGTATCGGCGCTCCTCGGCCGGATGCCCTCCGCCGTGGGTTACCAACCGACCATGGCGTCGGAAATGGGTGGTCTGCAAGAACGCATCACCTCGACGAAGAAGGGTTCGGTGACCTCGATGCAGGCGGTTTACGTCCCGGCCGACGATATTACCGACCCCGCGCCAGTGGCCACCTTCGCGCACCTCGACTCGACGATCATTCTCGAGCGCTCGATTTCGGAGCTCGGTATTTATCCGGCGGTCGACCCGCTCAAGTCAACCTCGCGAATGCTCGACCCGAACGTCGTCGGCGAAGAGCACTACGGTGTCGCCCGTGAGGTTCAGCGAATCCTTCAGCGTTACGCGGACCTCAAAGACATCATTGCGATCCTTGGCGTGGAAGAACTCTCCGACGACGACCGCATGGCTGTGGCCCGCGCTCGCCGGATCCAAAAGTTCCTGTCCCAACCGTTCTTCGTGGCCGAGCAGTTCACGGGTACGCCGGGAGTGTTCGTCCCTCGCGAAGAGACCGTGCGGTCGTTCAAGGAGATCTGCGAAGGCAAGCACGATGAAGTGCCCGAGCAAGCCTTCATGTACAAGGGCGGAATCGACTCGGTGCTAGCCGCTGCCAAGCAAGAGACGGCCTGACGGGATCCACCGGATTCCAAAGCCCTTCCCGCTCTCCGCTCCCGACTGCACTGACAGCCCCTCCTGAGCCATGGCTAACCTGACCCTGCGCGTGATCACTCCGACCAAGATCGCGGTCGACACCGAAGTGGATTCGGTGACTCTGCCGTTGCTCGACGGAGAAGCGGGGGTGTTGCCTCGACACGCTCCGATGATTTCCGCCCTGGACGTCGGGTTGCTCAAATTTCGCACGCCCTCTGGCCCGGAGCAAGAGATGTTCGTGGCAGGTGGCTTCGCTGAGGTTCGCGACAATACGGTTCGCGTTGTGGTGCAGTCCGGCGAGACGGCGGACGACATCGACGAAGCCCGCGCGAAAGAAGCTGAAGATCGGGCTCGCAAGCTGATCGATGATCGGACGATCCAGGGCACCGAAGCCGTTGACATCATCCGGGCGCAAGCCTCGTTGCGCCGGGCCATGATGCGCCTGAGGACGAAACGCGGCCGATGAGTGCGCCTTCCGGCGCCCTCCGCGAAGCCTGGCAGCGGACGCTCACCTGCGGAGCCCTACGCTCCGAGCACATCGGCCAGGAAGTGGTCCTCAACGGTTGGGTGGCCGGCCGTCGCAACCTCGGTGGAATCTTCTTCATCGACCTGCGGGATCGCTACGGCGTGACGCAGTTCACGCTGACCGAAGAACAATCCGACCAGGTCAAATTCTCGACCGAATGGGTGCTTTCCGTGCGAGGCACCGTCGTGGAGCGCGAGTCCAAGAACCCGGACATGGCGACCGGAGAGGTCGAGGTGCAGGCGACTTCCGTGGAGGTGCTCTCGGCCTCGGGCATTCCTCCGTTTGAAATTCGCGACGACGTAGAAACGGCGGATGAGATACGCCTGCGCTATCGCTATATCGATTTGCGCCGGCCGAGCATGCAGAAGAAGCTCGTGCATCGATCGCGTTTCATCAACGCCATCCGCCGGGCCTTCGAACGTCAAGAATTCGTGGAGGTGGAAACACCGATTTTGACCAAGGCCACTCCGGAGGGAGCGCGGGACTATCTGGTCCCCAGTCGTGTTCACCCCGGTGCATTCTACGCTCTGCCTCAATCCCCGCAGATCTTCAAACAAATCCTGCAAGTCGCGGGGCTCGATCGCTATTTCCAGGTTGCGCGCTGTTTCCGCGACGAAGACCTCCGGGCCGACCGCCAACCGGAATTCACGCAACTCGACATGGAGATGTCGTTCGTGTGCGAGGAGGATGTCTTCGCTACCTGGGAGAAGGTCATCACCGAGGTCTTTGCGGAGACCATGGAAGTTCGCCTCGAGGCGCCCTTTCCAAGGCTCACCTGGCGTGAGTCCATGGAGCGCTTCGGGAACGACAAACCCGATACCCGCTTTGGACTCGAGTTGGTGTGCGTGGCCGATTGGGTCGCGGTCTCCGGCTTCGGCGTTTTTCAGTCGATCCTCGAGTCCGGTGGACGGGTGAAGGCCATTCGGGTTCCAGGCGGTGGGTCCGCGATTTCTCGCGGGCAGATCAAGCCCCTGGAGGAGTTGGCCAAGACCTACGGTGCCAAGGGTCTCGCCTGGTGGAAGCCGGGCGAAACCGGCGGGGCTGCCGGCCCGGTCGCCAAGTTTTGCGCGGAAGAACCCGGGGCCAAGCTCCGGGAAATCCTGGGAGCCGAGGACGGGGATTTGGTGCTGTTTTGCGCGGGGGCACAGCGCATGGTGCTGACCGTGCTCGGTGCGGTGCGCAACCACCTGGGAGCCAAACTCGAGCTGACCACCCCAGGGACCTGGAACTTCCTGTGGGTCACTCAGTTCCCGATGTTCGAATACGACGAGGACTCAGACCGCTGGTTCGCGGCTCACCACCCGTTCACGGCCCCGACCGATCCGAGCCTCGGAGGGGAGAACCCCGATCGGGGATCCCTGGAGAGCCGGGCCTACGACCTGGTTCTCAACGGTTGGGAACTCGGTTCAGGATCGATCCGAATCCACTCCCAGGACGTCCAGGCGCGGATTTTCGACCTGCTCGGGATCAGCCCCGACGAAGCTCAGGCCAAGTTTGGCTTTCTCCTGGATGCCCTGGCCCAGGGGGCGCCACCCCACGGGGGGTTCGCCTTGGGTCTCGACCGCCTGGTCGCGCTGACCCTCGGGTTGGAGCAGATCCGAGACGTGATCGCCTTCCCGAAGACGACTTCCGCGGCGGATCTCATGTGTGGAGCGCCCTCGGGAGTCTCCGAAGAACAACTGTCGGAAGTCCACGTCACTTCCCGGGCGCCCGAGACGTCCTAGAACTAGGCCTGGGCCGACCGCCATAGCGGCCGTCGGCCGAAGCCGCTACCCTCGCACGGCCGAGGCCCCAGGTAGGGGCCCCTGGCTCTCGCATCACCCGCTACCCACCCCTGATTGAGCACCCAGAACCAAAATTTCCGCGTCAACCGCCAAATCCGCGCTCGTGAAGTACGACTGATCGACGCAGAAGGCGAGCAAGTCGGAGTCGTCTCCACCGACGACGCCATGCGACGCGCCCAAGAAGCCGGCCTCGACCTGGTCGAAGTCTCGCCGACTGCCCGGCCGCCCGTTTGTCGGGTCATGGACTTCGGCAAATTCAAATACGCCCAGCGCAAGAAGGAACGCACCTCTGGCAAGAAGACCAAAGGCGCTTCCAACTTGAAAGAACTGCGTGTGCGACCGGCCATCGACACCCACGATTTGTCCTATCGGCTTGAGAATGGACGAAGGTTCCTTATCGAAGGCCACAAAGTCCAAGTGGTTTGCATCTTCCGTGGCCGCCAGATGGCACACCCGGAACATGGCTACGAGGTCATGCGGAAGGTTGCCGCGAACTTGGAGGACGTCGCGAAGATTGAGGTGCCGGCCAAGATGACCGGCAACCGCATGACGATGATGCTTAGTAAGCGGTAGATGTTGCGTTCCGCCGCGGGCTCGCTTGGTGTGGCGGCTCTGCGGAGGTTCCCGGTCTTCTTGGCCGGTACATCTTGTTGTTTTCTACCCCACGCCTGGCGGTGCCTGCGCCTTTGAGGTTCCTCTCGATCGCCTGAGAGCCTGATCGCCTAGCTGTGATGTGGGGAAGGGCAGCGGGGTGGGAATCTTGCGCTCCGCCGTGGGCTCGCTCTGTGTGGGGGCTCTGCGGCAGTTTCCGGTCTTCTTGGCCGGAACCTCCATCTTGTTGTTTTTGGCCCAACACCTGGCGGTCCCTGCGCGGTTGAGGTGCCCCCCAGGTCCTCAGGAACTTGCCGTGCGCCTGAGGTGACGAAGGGTCCGGGGCTGGCGAGGCTGCGCTCCGCAGGAGGTTCGCTCTGCGCGGGGGGGGGCCGCGCGGCGGATGCAGGTCCTCCCAGCGGCGCTCCCAAGCCATGGAGGTGCCCCGCGGTGGTTGCGAGCGAGGCGGTCTATGGGCTGGTCCCCCCACGAGTGGGCTCGGAGGGCAGTTGGGGGCTGGTTCCGCAGACTGGTATTGCCTATCCTGCTCGGCCCAAGTCGGGAAGGCAGCCGTTCGCGGCCGTGCCGACCCGCCCCCGCGAGCGGCCAGGGCTGGCTGGCGACCGGGGCTCGTCACTGAGGTTTCGAATCGCCGCACGCGTGTTCGAGGCCTCCTCAGCGGCCGTGCCGCGGAGTTCACCGAAATGCCCAAGATGAAATCCCGAGGAAGCGTCAAGCGACGCTTCAAGATCACCAAGTCGGGCAAGGTCAAGTGCTCTCGTACTCAGCGCGGTCACATGCACGCGCCGAAGAATGGCAAGCAAAAGCGCGGTAAGCGCAGCCGGCTCGTCATCGCTGGAACCTGGGCGACGTTGATGCGTCGCATGATGAAGTAGGCGAGGAACCAGAGAAACAAAACCATGGTACGTGTCACTTACGGCGCCCCGCGCCGACAAAAAAAGAACCGCTATTTCGCTCAGGCCCGTGGCTACCGCGGCGGCCGCTCCAAGCTCTGGCGCACCGTGCGCGAGAGTTTGCTGCGCTCCTGGGCCTACGCCTTTCGCGATCGCAAGCAGAAGAAGCGTCAGTTCCGCCGCCTTTGGATCCTCCGCATCAACGCGGCGGCTCGCCAACGGGACATGAACTACTCGCGCTTCATCAGTGGTCTGAAGAAGGCGGAGATCGACCTCAACCGCAAGCAGTTGTCCGAAATCGCGATCCACGACCCGGGCATGTTTGACCAGCTGGTTGAAAAGGCAAAGGCCGTTCAAACGAGTTGAATCCAACTCCGGAGCGCTCGAGCGGACTGCTAAGGCCAGCCTGAACGAGCGAACGCCCGGGCAATTCTCGCCGGCCTTCGGAGTTTCCGATCGCCGGCGAGCTTCGTTTCTGCTGCCAGGTTTCCTCTCCGTGCTCTCCTCCAGAGGTCACCTGTCCAAGTCTTCCCGAATCGCCCCTCAGATATGACCGACTCCCAAAGCAATCCCGTCGATTTCGACGGACTCGGCTCCAAGGCGAGCGAACGGCTGCTGCAAGCCAAGGACGACGCTTCGGTACGGTTGATTGAGCGCGAGTACCTCGAGAAGGGCGGCGTGATCGCCGAACTGCTGACGCGTATTCCAAAATTGGAGCCCACCGAGCGCAAAGCCTTCGGGCAAGCCGCCAATCAGCTCAAGGTTCAGGTGACGGAGGCGATTGCCGCACGGCGCGCTGGCTTGGCCGAGGAGCGCATGGGAGAAGCCCTCGAGGCCCGCGGGTTCGATGGAAGCCTGCCCGCCAAGGCATTCCAATCCGGTTCGCTACACCCCCTGACCCATGTGTTGCGCGAGGTCGAGAGCGTCTTTAGCTCCATGGGCTACACCATCTTAGATGGGCCCGAAGTTGAGCTGGACTACTACAACTTTCAGGCCCTGAACATTCCCCCGGAACACCCTAGTCGCGAAGAGCAAGACACTTTTTATCTGGACCGCGAGCATCGACTCGTCATGCGGACCCAAACTTCTCCGGTCCAGATTCGTGCGATGGAGACCCTCAAGCCTCCGTTCCGTGTCATTGCTCCCGGCCGTGTGTTCCGCAACGAGCAGCAGGATGCGACCCACGAGCACACGTTCCACCAGGTGGAAGGACTGGTGGTCGGCGAAGGGGTTTCGGTGGGCCACCTAACTTTCACCTTGAAGCGCTTTTTGGCCGAGCTGTTCGGCGGCGATCCCAAGGTCCGGCTTCGTCCCGGCTTCTTTCCGTTCGTCGAGCCCGGCTTTGAATTCGACATGGGTTGCGCGTTCTGCGACGGCCAAGGCTGCCGGGTCTGCAAGCAAACCGGTTGGATCGAATTCTGCGGCTGCGGAATGGTCCACCCGAATGTCCTCGAGGCTGGATTCCAGGGCCGCGACGACGTGGATGTGTCGAAGCTCTCAGGCTTCGCGTTCGGATTCGGCCTCGACCGGCTCGTCATGTCCCGCTATCAAATCGACGACATCCGGCAGTTCTTGTCGGGCGATGTTCGGTTCCTCGCTCAGTTCTAGGTCCCGCCTGCACCAAGCTACCGTCCCATGAAGCTCTCCTATCGCTGGCTGGCTCGCCACGTGGACCTCTCGGATACGGCCCCGAACGAGGTGGCGCGTCTTTTGACGTTGCACGTCGCCGAAATCGAAGGCACCGAGCCGTTCGCACCCCAGCTCTCCGCGGTCACCGTGGGGCATGTGCTGGAACGGGAGCCCCATCCCGACGCCGATAAGCTCGGTGTTTGCCGGGTGGACGTGGGTGCGGGAGACCCGCTGCAGATCGTCTGCGGCGCTCCCAACGTGGGGGCGGGTCAGCGGGTCGCCGTGGCCACCGTGGGGACGGTGTTGCCGGGGAATTTTAAGATCAAGAAGTCGAAGATTCGCGGCGTTGAATCGATCGGGATGATCTGCTCGGTGCGTGAACTGGACCTAGGCGACGAGCACGATGGCATTTGGGTTCTGCCGGACGCTGGCGGCGAACCCGCGGCGATTGGGCAACCGGTGGCGGAAGCCCTTGACTTTTGCGACACCGTTTTCGAGGTCGACAACAAGTCGATCACCCACCGACCCGACCTTTGGGGGCACCGCGGATTCGCTCGCGAATTGGCCGCCTTGCTGGGGCGGGAGCTGCTTCCCATCGAGGAGAAGCTCCCGGCCACGGGCTCGGCCAAGGGGCCGTCGGTTGAAATTCAAACCCCGCTATGCTCGCGCTACCTGGCCCTGGCCATCGACGGCGTTCGGGTTGAGGCAAGCCCCCTGTGGATGCGCTTGGCCCTGCTGGCTGTGGGCCAGCGGCCTATCGATCTGTTGGTCGACGTTTCGAACTACGTGCAGCTCGACCTCGGCCAACCGAACCATTTGTTCGACCGAAGCCGCGTGGAACAAGGCCTTGTGATTCGAACTGCGGGCGACGGCGAGCGAATGAAGACTCTGGACGGTGAGGAGCGCGAACTCACGGGTTCAGATCTGGTGATCGCCTCAGGCTCAGGCCCAGTCGCTCTGGCTGGGGTGATGGGCGGCGAAGCCAGCGCGGTGGAGGCCGGAACGACCCAGGTCCTGCTGGAAGTAGCCAATTTTGACGCGATCACCGTTCGGCGAACCGCAGCGCGCCTAGGGCTCAGGACCGACGCTTCGGCGCGTTTCGAAAAGCACCTGGATCCGCTTTTGGTTCCGGCCGCGGCCGCCCGGGTGGTCCAGTTGCTACGCGAAGTTCAGCCAGGCCTCCAGTTGCCCCAGGCGAGAACAGATGTCGGTGAATGGACCGACCCTTCCAGTGAGATCGAGCTCGATCCGAATCGGGTTCGATCGCTCCTGGGCAGCGATATCTCGGATCAGGGCATTGCTGCAACCCTGACCCAGCTGGGCTTTCGCGTGGACGGAACCGCTCCGATGAAAATCGGCGTGCCGAGCCATCGCGCAACGCGTGATGTGACCATTCCGGAGGATTTGATCGAGGAGGTTGGACGGTCGATCGGCTACGGAGCCATTCCCGAGGCACAATTGGTCGCCGCGGTGACGCCTCCTCCGAAAGACGCCCGCCGCTCCTTGGTGGCCAGGATCCAAGATCGCCTGTCCGGTGCCGGTCGCTTCCATGAATCGCTCGGCTACAGCTTCGCCTCCGATGCTGCCCTCGAGCGTCTCGGCGCGAGCGACTTGCCGCACGTTGCCGTGATCAATCCGGTCGCCGAGGGGGAATCCCGTGTGAGACGCTCGGTGATGGAGACACTGATCGCCCAAGCCGCGCGCAACGTGCACCACACAGGCGAAGTCCGCCTGTTTGAGGTCGGGAAGGGCTATCGCCCTGAATCCTCCAGCGACTCCGGGGAGCCGGCCGAGGTTCGGGAACTCGGACTCGTTCTGATTCGCCCGCGTGCAGGAGCCGAAGATCGGTTCGACGCGGACGCGCTGCTCGAACTGCGAGGCGTTCTCGAAGACCTCCTTCGGGCATTGGGGCTGGCACCTCTTAAGCTCGGCCCACTCGTTGAGGCGCCCGCCCCCTGGTTGCATCCGAAGGCCACGCTTCGAGCCCCTGGTGGAGTTTGTGAAATCGGCCGTCTGGACCCGAGGGTCGCAAGCCGGTTTGAGCTGGATCATGATGTCGCCATTGCGACGCTCTCCATCGATGGCCTGCTTGCGTCGGAACCGCTCGGCACGCCGTACCGACCGGTGCCGAAGTTCCCGGGAGTCAAGCTCGACGTGGCCCTGTCCTGTGACGAACAACGTCCTGCCGCCGAACTGGGCACCCTCATCGAGCGTTCTGGAAAGGGGCTGGTTGCTTCGCTGGAGCTGTTTGACGTCTATCGCGGCGAGTCGCTGGGCGAGGGGAAGAAATCCCTGGCCTGGCACGTGGTTCTCCAAGCGGCCGATCGAACCCTCGAAGAGAAGGACCTCTCCAAATATCTGGATCGCCTCCAACGCTCGGCGGAGCGCGAGGGGATCGAACTTCGCAGGGAGTAGATCACCGGAGAGCCCTTCCTCCGGAGAGCCCCGCTTCCGAAAAGCCCTGGAGGGCGATGGGCCCCTGCCGGGTTGAGTTCGAACCGGAGCCGGGACTCCCCATCCCCGAACCCACCGGACCCCGGCTCCTGGGCCCTAGCTCCTGGGCCCTAGCTCCTGGGCCCCGCCGGGCCCCAGAAGCGCGGGGACCGGCCGGACAGGCACCCTCGACACCGCGAGGGCGGGATAGACTCGGGAGAGTGAGCTTCTGCCTCCCCGGACCGCGCCCTTGAAGATCGTCCTTCTCAATCCTCCCAGCCCGCCTGAATTCCGCGTGAGCCGCGGCTTGATGGGAGGCTTCGGTATGGCCGTCAATCCCGGTCTGCTTTATCCGCCGATCGAGCTGGCCCATGTCGCCTCCGTGCTCGAGGCCGATGGACACGAGGTCACCATCCTCGACGCCGATCCCCTCGACCTGGATGCCGACGGAACTCTGGCCAAGGTCGTGGCGCTAGAGCCCGGATTTGTCTGCATGGACAGCTCGAGCACTTCACTGGACCAAGATCTGGCGCTTGCCAAACGGATTCGGGCGAGCGCCAAGACGCCGGTGGCCATCCTCGGATCCCAGGTGACCTACACCCCCGGCGAGATTTTCTCCGACGAAAATGTCGATGTCGTCGTGCGCGGCGAGCCGGAATACACCGTTCGCGACCTGGTTCGCCGGGCCGCTGAAGGCGGCCAATTCGAAGGCGTGGAGGGCATCACGTACCGGCGCGCTTCCGATGGCGAAATCGTCCACGAGGCGGAGCGCGAGAAAATTTCCGACCTGGATGCCCTGCCGATACCGGCGCGCCATCTGCTCGACAATAGCCTCTACCGCTTCCCCGGGGTCGAAGGCGCGATCACGACGGTCAAGAGCTCCCGCGGGTGCCCCTTGAACTGTTCGTTCTGTGGCTACACGTTGGCCCAAGGGCTGCGATTCCGATTCCGGAGTCCGGCCAGTGTTCTGACCGAGCTAGAAGACTTGTACTTTCAGCACGGACTGCGGCATGTGGTTTTCCGCGACCCGATCTTCACCACCCGCAAAGACCGGGTACATGAAATTTGCGACGGCATCCTCGAGCGCGGCATGACCGAGCTCGAATGGCAGTGCGAGACCGCCGTAAAGACCCTGGATCGGCCCCTTCTCCAAAAAATGGCGGCTGCCGGATGCCGGCATATTTCGCTCGGAGTCGAATCCGGCAATGCAGAGATCCAGAAAAAACACTGCGGCAACAAGCTGAAGGATCTGGATCAGGCCGTCGAGGTCTTCCGAGCTGCGCGTGACGTGGGGATCGAGACCCGCGCGTTCTGCATGATCGGATTCCCCGAAGAAACACCAGCGATGGCGGACGAAACCCTGCGGTTTGTCGAGCGCTTAGATCCGGATCAAGTCCAGTTCTGCGCGGTGACGGCCTACCCTGGAACGCCGCTGTACCAGATGCTGCGCGGCGAACGGGATTTCGACTACGCCACGATGACCGGCTTCCAGGCCCTCGAAGGCAACGAACACATGAGCGCCGACCAAATCGAGGCCAAGATTCGCGAGGCCTACCGAAGTTTCTACCTCCGCCCTCGGCGCATTGCTCGCGAGCTAAAGACCCCGGGACGCTTGGTGGGCAAGGTGGCCCGGTACTTCACGCTCTTCCGCCGCCGCGCCTGAGGACGCGGGGGGGGAGGCACCTTCCAGGACTCATGAGCGGACTGCATGGCCAGGCGGCCGCCCGGGGGGGTCCGGTTGGGCTTTTCTGGCCGAGCAGGCGCTTGCCCGGCGAGCCGATCAGCCCGATGGGGCGGCCAGCTGGACCCTCTGCAGCTCGATCGCAGGGGAAAAGGGCGTTCCGCCTCGATGGAGCGGGCATAAACCAGCCGCGATGCCCTCTGAGTGGCATAATTCGGGAGATCGATCGATACGGAGGTCTCCCTTTGGGCTGTGGTTTCTCTGGGTTTCAAACTCCCCGGACGAGCTGCCCAACCGGGCTCCCTGGCTCGTGCTGCCCCGAGGCTAGCTCCTCCCTCCACCCCTCCTGATGCTTCTCAGCTCATGAACCGAATTGCCA
This sequence comes from uncultured Planctomycetaceae bacterium, assembly GCA_964619265.1. Taxonomy (GTDB): domain Bacteria; phylum Planctomycetota; class UBA1135; order UBA1135; genus CAZUCE01. Next base: position 46,314 of record CAZUCE010000005.1, on the reverse strand, counting down.
TCGGCGCCCTCGTGGTTCTCGCCGCGGGCGGTGCCTACTACGCGGGAACGCGACAAGGTAAGTCCGACCCCACAGAACCTTCCCCCCCCCAGGTTTCCCAGACGCCGGCCCAGTCGCAGCAGGCCGCGAACAACGCGACCGGCACTGCCGATCCGGCCAGCGGAACAGAAGGCCTGGTCGCCCAAACCAAAGGAGCCCAAAACCCGGCAACCGGTTCGGCGTCCCCAAGCGCGGCGCAGTACGCCGACCAACTCGCCGAGGGCGGGACCGTGTTCTCGCCGCCCGCCGTCTTGGCCGCTAAGGCGAAGGTCAAGCGCGGTCCCTACGAAGAGGTTGCGCTCGGCGGCAACGATCCGCTCAGTCAGCCGGTTCCGGGCGGGATCGTCTGGTACGGAACCTGGGAAGACGCCATCGCCGAAGTTGAGCGCACCGGCAAGCCGTTGATGCTGCACTTTGGAAGTCCGCGCTGTCCCGAACAGGGGGTCAACGTCCCCGGCACTTGGTGACAGGGTACGGAAAACCTGAGAAGGCGTGGCCTTCTCAACGCGGCCGTCACGGTGGCCTCCCGCGATTTCATCAACGTTCGCATGAACCCCTGGTACAGCGAGCAAAACCACAATCGAGAGCTCAAGCTGCTCGGGTCCTTCGGTCAGAAGGGCAATACGCAGAACACCGTGTTCTGCTTGTTCGCTCCTGATGCACCGGGGCTGAAGGCCGACCAATTCCCGGACGAGCGGTCGGTGTACTTCGGTACTCGCCCGGGCCGCCGGCGCATGTTCCTCGAGGGGCTGGATGGCTACACAGATGCGCAGCTCGAACAGTTCCTGCTGCACTTGCGGAGCCTAGACACCGAGATTGACGCAGACGATGCCGAGATGCTTCGCAAGAACAAAGAGGAGTACCTCCGCGTTCAAGATGGCAACGGGATCGCCGAGGTCATGCGTGAGCTGATCGCGATGTACCCGGCCAAGGCAGGGACCGAAAACGAAATCCCGTTGCTCCCGGTTATGCCTGATTTGAGCCAGGCGCTGAACATCGCCTCGGCGGATTCGCGCGGCGTTCTCGCGGTGATTCATCCCGCTGAAGGTGGCGAGGCCATGGAGCAACAACTGGCTCCCTTGGTCTTTGAGGAAGGCATCGCTGGCCGCCTCCACGTGGTCCGATTGAGCCAGGACGAGTGGATCCAGGCCCGGAAGATTCGCCACGTCATCGGAGGTTCCGAGGGCCCTGGCCTGGTCTTCCTCGCTCCCGATCCGTTCGGATTGGAGGGCGAAGTCTGGTACGAGATTGCGGCCGACGGAACGGCCGAGGAATGGCGGACCGAGATCCACGCGGCCCTGCAAAAATTCCAGGGCGAGTGGCGCAAACTCGACCGCAAGGCGCACCTTCGGCAAGGTGCGATCGACGGCATCACGTGGACCGAATTCGACCCGGATATCGGCAAAGTCGCCCCGATTCCTATCGACGAGGCGCTGCGCGCCGAACTGCTCGAAGAAGGCGGCGAGTAGGCCGCCCCGAGTGAAGAGCGGGCCGGCTGAAGAGGGAACATCACCCTCTCCAGCCGGCCCGCTCGCAATTTAGGGCCTCCGCTTCAAGACGCCCTGGCCTCCCTGTCGAGGAGTCCGTTGCCCGAAGTTTCGCCTGGGAAACTGGCCCACCCCGGGGCCCGCAATCCCACCGAAACCGACTGCTTCGAGAGAACCCTGACTCGATGAAGCCTTCCTTCACCGGCCCCCGAGCCGGAAGCCTCCTCGTGGAGGCCCTGATTGCCCTGGTGGTCCTGGTCACAGCGGTCCTCGCCTTTAGCCGGACCGCGATGGCCAGCATGCAGCAGCAACGCAGCATCGCGGAGCGAGCTCTCGCAACCACATCTGCTCAGGAGGTTCTTGAGAACCTCATGGACTTGCCTGTCGAAGAAGTCTTCGCCCGCTACAACGCCAATCTGGGGGACAACCCGGTCAGCGGAATCGCTCCGGGCCCTGGATTCTCCGCAGGCCACCTTCAGGCGGCCGAAGACGACCCCGATGGCCTTCCCGGCCAAATTCTGTTTCCGGTGGGAGTCACTCCGGCGGGAGAACTAGAGCTGCGTGAAGACTTGGAAGCGCTCCGCTTCGGGCTCCCCTTCGATCTCAACGGCGACGGTCAGATAACCGCCGCCAGCGTAGCCGAGGACTACCGGCTGCTTCCCGTCGTCGTTCGGGTTCGTTGGCGTTCCGTAAGCAGCGTTCAGGAAGTCGAACTACGCACCTGGCTGGGCAGTGCGTTCGACGGCCCGACCACCGCTTTTGTCCCTGAAGGTGCTGGGGCCGGAAACACAGGTTCGCAAGGCGATTCTGCAGCCGGGGACCAGGAGCTATGAAGGTTCAGTCGAAGGAAAAAGGTCAATCCATTGCCCAAGTCGGCCTCTCTCTGTTCGAGTTGGCCATCGGGACGACCCTGTTCACCATCGGCCTCTTGGCCGCGTTTGGAACGGTAGGTCGCACCTCCCACGCCTATGAATCGTCAAGCGCACGCGTCATCGCGGAAGCGCGGCTGATTCTGGCGCTCGAGCAAGTCCAGAACGCCTTGGAACCCGCCCAGCTCGGAACGCTGGTACCGGATCCCACCGGTGAATTGGGCACTTCAGACCTGTTGTTCAAGCATGTGATCTTCGGTTCGACCGACGAAGTTCAGTATCGGCTTCACACGCGCCTCGAAACCGGGGAGCTACCCAACGGCTTCGACGACGACGGGGACCGCTTGGTCGATGAGCTTGAATTGATCCTCGTACGCGACCCCGCCGGCACAGCTCGCGAACAGGTGCTGATGAGAGGAATCTGTGCCTTGGGGACGGGCGAGCTGGCCGACTTGATCGACAACGACGGAGATGGGTTGGTCGATGAACCGGGCTTCGTGATCCGCCGTGAGAACGACAGCCTTCGAATTCACCTTTCGGCGCAGGGGGCGGTCCGCGGTGAAGACCAGCCGTTCGACCTCCAATTGGAGGGCCGGGTTCGGCTCCGCAATTGAGTCCGCCGCCACTTCCATGCCGTTCTCTTCCAAGCAGCAAACCGTGCGCAGGCGGGGCAGTGTGCTCCTCGCGATGGTCTTGGCCGTGATGGCTCTCGCGGCTCTGTCGCTCAGCATCGTTCAAGTCACCCTGGCCAGCGACGGGGAGCGGCGTGCCGCAGGTCAGCGACTCAACGCGAAATTGGCTGCACAAGCGGCTCTTGCGATCGTCTCTGAAGATCTGGCCAGGCTGGGCGATGGCAAGCTGATCCCCATGGGTGCTCCTTGGAGCCTGGGCGAAGCGTATGCCTTCGTGGAAGTCTCTGAGCTCGAGTTTCAGCCAGAGCACTTCCGCCTGCACGCTGGCGCCTGGGATGGACGAGCGCAAATCGGGATTGAGTCGATTGTAAAGCGCGAAATGGCTCAGGCGTTTGAACATGGTGCCTTCGGAATGGCCGGGGTCTCGATGACAGGCGACGCGGTGGTGGACAGCTACGACTCCTCGGCCTCGGCCTACCCGGACGCAACCCTCGGTTCCTCAGGCTCGATTCCGGTCGGCGGCAGCCAGGCTTCGATCGCCAGCCTGGGCAGCCTGGAGCTTGACGGGTCGGCGCAGGTTTATGGGGACCTGATTTATGCGCCGGAAATCAGCCCGTTGATCTTCGACCAAGCACAAGTGCATGGATCCCTCGTGCAAGCGGCCGGGCCCGGCTTTCTGCCCGAGTCCAACATGCTTGAGGCAAGCGGGGACGCGAATGGGGGCGAAGGCTGGTTGGTGCCGCCTGCTGAGTCGAATGAGCTTCACGTGGGCGAGCTGCCCGGCGGCGATGTGGTCGTTGGAGCCGGCGCGAAACTGACCCTGTTCGGACCGGGCACCTATGTAATGGAGAGCCTGGAACTCGAGCCGGGCGCAGAGTTGATCGTGGATGCCTCAGGTGGACCGGTAGAGATCCTCGTCGCCGGAACGGTTGCCCTGGACGAGGGGGCCAAATTGGCTTCGGTCCAGGAATTGCCGACCGATGTGTTTCTGTTTTGCCTGGGCCAGACAGCAGAGGATGGTGCAGGTCCCCTTGAAATGGGGGATCAATCGGAGGTTCACGCGGCAGTCGTTGCTCCGAATGGGCCGGTTTTCCTCCAAAGCAACGCGCAGCTCTTCGGTTCGCTCTCGGCCGATCGAGTGGACCTGGCTGGCCAATTTCGGGTGCATCACGATTTAGCGCTGGGTGGCCTTCCGCACTACGCGCAGACCCAACTCGAACAACTCGGCTGGCGTGTGCGTGAGGTACCCGGATCATGAAGCGAAGCCTCGAATGGAGTATGGATCGCCTTGCCCGGCGCGCACCGTTTTGGCTACGGGCGGCCATCCTTGCCGGTAGCGCCGTCCTGATCGAGGCCGAGCCCACCGGCCGGAGCTTCCGCGAGCGAATTTCCGAGCCTGCTTGGGAAGCTACCGAACCCGTTGATCTCCTTTCGGCTTGGATCGCGGCCGAAGAGCCGCGAGAGGACCGGGACTTGTTTCGCAAGGCCCTTCGGGCCTGGGGGGAGCGTCGACCTGGTTCCATGGGAACACTCCTGGAGGCCGCCCAGGGCGCGAGTCCAGCTACCCGCGCCGACCTGATCAGCGCTTGCGGCGAAGTGGGTGACGCGCGGACGGTTCCGGCCCTGCTGGGCGCTCTGGAGCAGGACGCCGCGCTGAGCGAACATGCACTGGCTCAGCTCGCGCGTTGCGGCCCGTTGCTTCCCGCCGGTTGGACGGAGCGGGCCGGTAGCCGGCTGGCTCCGTGGGCGGGTCATTCCGAGGAGTCGATGGCTACCCGGGCGCTCGACGCGCTGGCGGCGCTTGGTTGCGTGGACCAAGTCCAGACTTTCGCCGAACTGCTCAACGACCCGCGGGAGAAGGTCCGCGAAGCCGCGCTGCGGGGACTGCGCAAGCTGACCGGTCGCGATGCTGCCGGCGAACCGGGGCCTTGGCAGGCTTGGATCGCCCAGGAGCGTGAGTTTTCGCGCGGAGCGCTCGGGGGTCAGCTAGAAGATCTGCGCTTGGCGCCGGTCTCTGAATTGGCCGACCGCGTTCGGGCACTGGATGGGCACGGACTGCTCCGGAACGAAATCGCAGCGGGGGTGGCTCGCCTCTTGGAACGGCCTGAGCAGCCGGTTCGCGAACTGGCCTGCCGCCGGCTCGGAGCCAGTGGTTCCGCCCTAGCCCTGGCCCCGCTCCTGCGTGCCCTGAAAGACGAGGGGTTGCAGGAGGCCGCGGGCGAAGCGCTTCAGGCGCTGACCGGCCGAGTGGAGGCCGACTGGGAGGCCTGGGCCGCAGCCTGCGAAGCGGCCCGCTGACGGGGCCATCCCGCTCCGTGGAGTGCGTAAGATGTGCCCATGAGCGAGATCGAAAGCGTCCTAAACGAAGACCGCAGTTTTCCCCCGCCCCCTGAGTTCGTGAAGCGGGCGCGGATCGGCTCCGAAGCGGAGTATCAGAAGCTGTGGGAGGAATCGGTGCGCGACCCTGAAGGCTTCTTCGGGCGTATGGCGGATGAACTGCCCTGGAAGACGCCGCCGCGCGCGGTGCGCGAGGGGGAAGCCCAGGACACCAAGTGGTTCGTCGGCGGCAAGCTCAACGCTTGTGAGGCCTGCGTGGATGTTCACGCTCGCTCTGAACGAAGAGACAAGGTGGCGATTCTGTGGGAAGGCGAGCCGGGGGATCAGCTTTCGATCACCTATGGCGAGTTGTTGGAGAACGTCGCGCGCATGGCCAACGTGCTCATCGCACGGGGACTGTCCAAGGGCGATCGGGTGGCGATCTATATGCCGATGATTCCCGAGTTGGCCTACGCGGTGCTCGCTTGCGCGCGGATTGGCGTGATCCACTCCGTCGTTTTTGGAGGCTTTTCGGCCCAGGCGCTCCGGGATCGCATCGAGGACGGCGGCTGTACCGCGGTGATTACCGCCGACGGGGGATGGCGACGGGGCAAGGTGCTGCCACTCAAGCCAGCCGTTGACGAAGCCGTCGAGGGGATCGAGTCGGTTCACACCGTGCTCTGCGTTCGGCGGACGGGGCACGAGGTGGCGACCACGGAGCGGGACGTGTGGCTGCACGAGGTCTGGGAGTCGGCTAGTACCTCGCACACCCCCGAGCCGATGGACTCCGAGGACACCTTGTTTCTCCTCTACACCTCGGGCTCCACGGGGAAGCCCAAGGGCATCCAACACACCACGGCCGGCTACCTCTTGGGCGCCTTGCTCTCGACCCGCTACGTGTTCGATCTACGCGAGGACGACGTTTATTGGTGCACGGCGGACGTGGGCTGGATTACCGGCCATAGCTACATTCTGTACGGTCCGCTAGCGAACGGCGCGACCGTAGTGATGTACGAGGGCGCTCCGAATGCGCCGGACGCAGCGCGCTTTTGGGACATGATCGAGCGTCACAGGGTGTCGATCTTCTACACCGCCCCGACCGCCATTCGCGCATTTCAGAACTGGGGGGACGAGCATCCAGCCAAGCACGACCTCAGCTCCCTGCGTTTGCTCGGCACGGTGGGCGAACCGATCAATCCAGAGGCATGGATGTGGTTCCACCGCACGATCGGAGGCGAGCGGTGCCCGATCGTCGATACCTGGTGGCAGACAGAAACGGGGGGAATCATGATTGCGCCGAGCCCCGGAGCCACGGCCACAAAGCCCGGTTCTGCGACGCGACCGTTCTTTGGGGTCAAGCCCGCGGTTGTTGACGAGGAAGGCAACGAAGTCCCGCGAGGCTCCGGCGGACTGTTAGTTCTCGAACAAGCGTGGCCTTCCATGCTGCGCGGCATCTGGGGCGACCGTGAGCGGTTTTTGGAGGCCTACTGGACGCGGTTTCCCGGACGCTACTTTCCAGGGGATGGCGCGCGGCAGGACGAGGACGGCTACTTTTGGATTCTCGGACGGGTCGACGACGTGCTCAACGTCTCGGGGCACCGGCTTTCGACGATGGAGGTTGAAAGCGCGCTGGTTAGCCATCCGTTGGTCGTGGAAGCCGCGGTGGTCGCCCGGCCCGATGCTCTAACCGGCGAGGCGATCTGCGCCTTCGTAACGCTGGTTTCGGGGACCGCCCAGGATGAAACCCTCGTTCAGGCCCTGCGGAGCCATGTGGCGGGAGAAATCGGCGCGCTCGCCAAGCCGGCTGACGTGCGCTTCACGGACTCGCTGCCTAAAACCCGCTCCGGGAAGATCATGCGACGCCTTCTGAGGGACGTTGCTGCCGGACGGGAAACCACCGGGGACACCTCGACCCTGGAAGACAAATCCGTCCTGGCCCAGCTTCGAGGCTCCCAGGACGGACCCAAGTAGCTCAGCCCTCCGGGGACCGGGGATACCGTGCCAGGGATTGCGGAACTCGTTGGGACGGTTCGGCGGGGGGCGGTGGAATAGGGGTATGAGGCCCGATTCTTCTAGCTCCCGGCGGCTCCAAGCGCTCCTCTCCGAGGATGCCTGGGCCCGTCGCCTGGCCGTAGCCTTGGCCGGAAAGCACGATGGGGACGACCTGGCCCAGACGGTTCTGGCCAAGGCGAGCGCCCGTGGGGGGGCAGAGCCCCCGGGCCCGGTTCGGGCTCTTTGGGGTCGGGCCCTGCGCTTTGAGGCCGCCAACCTCCGCCGATCGGCCGGCCGGCGATCCAAGCGCGAACGCCTAGCGGCTCGGCCCGAGCTGGAACCCGAGTTGGATCCGGCGATCCTGCTGGAACGCACCGAACAGCGCCGCCGGCTCGCGGAACAGTTGATTGCGTTGCCCGAGGAACAACGCACAGCTTTGATTCTTCACTACGAAGAAGGCCTGACCGCCGAGGAAATCGGGCGGAGGCTAGAGGTGTCTCCCTCGACCGTGCGCTCGCGCCTGTCTCGCGGCCGAGGAACCCTGCGCGAGCGACTCGAACGGGTCGATCCGGACTGGCGGCAGGGGATTGCGCTGCTGGCCGGACTCAAGGCCCCCTCAGCTTCCCTTTTACCTGTTTTGGCCCTTTCGACTTGGATGATGAAGAGTGTTTGGATTGCAGCTGGGTGTCTATCGATTCTGGGCATGTCATGGATCTGGAATCAGCTACCGGGTTCCGAGATCAAAGGCCCGAATTCCCCGGAACCTCGTCCCGTGGAGGAAGTCTCGAGCAGGCTTCCCCCTGAATTCAAACCACCGGATAGCGCCGCAAAGCAACGCACGCCGGTCGCAGCGCCCCGGCCGGACACTGCTGCGCCACCGATCGAGACGCAGAGCAACCCGGCGGGCCCGGAGTGGTCCCGCTCCGTGACCGTGCGAGCGCTCCTATTGGGTCCCGGTGGAGCCCCTGAGCCTTCCGCGGTGCTCGCCTATAACTGGCTGGGAGAGTCCCTCCAAACAGCCGCGGACGCAGACGGACGCTGCGAAATCAGCTTGGATCGAGGGCCGAGAAGGGCCCATTCAACCGTACATTTCGAAGCCATAGGCCCAGGCGAGCAATGGACTTTTCGGAACCTAAGCCTCGATGAACGGGAACACTACGATCTAGGCACTCTCGAACTACGATCCATGGCCGTAGCGGTCGGTCGAGTCGTAGATCCCATGGGTCAGCCGATCGAGGGAGCCTCGCTCGTTCACACCGAGGTGGATCCAGTGGACCCCTTCGGCGAACCGCAACTGTTCAGCGCCGGTCGAAGCGACTCGGACGGTCGCTTCATCACTCGCAGTACAAGTTCGCTAAAGGCCAACTGGTTCGTAAGAGACAAGGGCCTGCGAAGTGCCTCTAAGCAGGGCGAGGTGCTCCTCGGAGAGCGCCTTGAGTTGGGCGACTTCGTAGCCGAGCAGACCCCCATAGCTAGCAGTCGATACGTCCAAATTCTTGATGCCAAAGGCCATGCGGTTCGCCCCGATTGGGTGCATTTTCGAGTGGATGCCCAAACTCGGACGGTAGAAGGTTTCGGCCAAGGCCTTCTAAAACTGCCGTTCGACGTGCGGGATGCTTCCGCTGTCGAGATCTTCGCTGTGGAAATGACGGGCCGCCGGTTTGGCAAGTGGGAGGGACCTGGAAGCGCCCTCACGGCGAACCATCCGCTCCCCTTGCAACCGATGCAAGAAGTGCGAGCTCGGGGTATCCGCCCAGGCGGGGAAGAAGTCGAACTCCGTTCCCTTCGCGTTGAATTTCTGAATCGCGCCTTGGGAGAATTCGAGGGGCCCGAGATCTACCTGCCCGATCACAGGGTCCGGGTGACCGCCCAGGCCAACGGGTACACGGATTCCTCGATCCTCGAGCTGGAAAGCCTGCCCAAAGGAGAGCTGATCTTCCCCTTCGACCGAGAAGCAACGTCCTGGAACGGGCGCGTCTCCCGTGGCGGCCGGCCCGTCACGGGCGTGACTTGCACGGTGTTCTCCGAATCTCCGGCCCGTGTTTGGACCGGTGACCTTCCTGGGAAACTGACTTCGAGGAGAGTCTCCACGGCCAGCACCTCAGAAGACGGAACGTTCCAATTCGAATCCGATCCAAATTCGAACTGCTGGCTGCTCGTCGAACCGGGCACCGAGCGGGAATGGAAGGTAAGTCTGAGGGGTTTAGATCCAAAAGAGCCGCTGGAAATCGAGTGGCCTGAATCCGGCCAGCTGATGGGCAGGGTGACCGGACATGGCGGCGCACTTCCTCGCTACGTAGCTGCCTATCGGGGTGGATTCGACGGCCGAACCGTGGAGGTCACACCGGAAGGGACTTACCGGTTCGAGGACCTGATGCCCGGCGGGTGGATGGTGCGCCAGACCGGCGCGAAAGCGAAGCCCCGCGTTCGAGGAGGGTTGGTTCTGCCGGATGAGACGCCCTTTGATTTCTCGCTGCCTGACGTCGAGGTTCGTGCAGGGGAAACGGTCGAGCACGACGTCCGGCTTGATGCGGCCGGGGAGGCTGAGCTGCAAATTGGGGCCACCCTAGACGGAAGGGCTTTTGCTGGAATGCAGGCTTCCATCTCCGTCGTTCCAAGCCTGCATCAGTTGTACCGAGAGCCCCTGTCGCTTCTTCTCGATGAGAAGGGCCAGGCCACGGTGAAGATCCCCAGCGGAGCCCGGCATCGACTGAGCCTGACCAATCGCGGAAGAATGGTCTTTTCGAAGGACCTGGAGCGGGCGGCCTTCGAGGAAATCGTAGACGTTTCGCTCGATCTGAAAACGGCGGAGCTGGAACTGCGTTTGGGCACAGGGGAGAGTTCGCCCTACCTCACGGCGGAGTTGGCGAACGGATTCCAGGTGGACTGGCTCTTCGATCTGTCCGGTGAGGATCCGGTCCTGCGGCGGACGATTCCCGCAGGAACCGTTCGGTTGCGACGGTTCGCGAACGGGCCGCCCGGTGAACTGGGGGAGGTCGGGCCTTTCTGGGTCGAACCTGGCGAGACGCTGGTGGTCGAGCTGCCCTAGATCGGTGATACCGTGCCAGGGTCACGTGCACCGCTGAGGCAGCCGTGGCTCTGCCGCGGCCCGGCAGCTTCGCTGCCGGTGCCTCAGCGGTGCACGTGACCCTGGCACGGTATCACCGATCTAGGGCAGCTTGGCTACTTGATGTAGCCGGCGGCTCGCAGCAGATCTTCCACTTCGGCCCCGCCGGACAGGGCGCCGAGGCTTTTGGATTCGCGGTCCATCCACCAGTCGGCAAGCGCTTGCTGCATTTCGGCCGAGCGTGGCGTTTCGGCCAGACCTGGAGCCTGCGCCGCCGGATCCGAACCTAGGTCAAAGTACGCGCTGTTCGAGCGAAAGGCATCGGGCTTGCCGCCAACCACGTGCTTCTCAGGATCATTCAGCGCCCAAAGGAGCAGGTCTTCCTTCGTCCGGCGCGCCATCAAGCGTCTTGAGGTCGACTCTCCAATCCACCAACCCGCATCCGTGCTGGAGTGGGTGAATTCATCGGCCTCACCGTCCAAGAGACTCGGTTGCAGCCCCGCGACCTTGGGAGGGTCGATGTTGGTGAGTTCGAGCAGTGTCGAGAAGATTCGGTGCATCGCGACCATGCCTTCCCGGCGCTGCGCGGTTTCCACCCCAGGGCCCGCCAGGATCAGCGGGACATGCACCGATTCCCGGTAGACGTTGTGGGAGTGACCGGTCAAACCGTGCTCGCGAAATTCTTCGCCGTGATCCGACGTCACCGCAACGATCGTGTTCTCGAGCCGACCTTCGCGCTCAAGCAGCGCCAGTAGATCTCCGACCGCTTTGTCCGCGCACAGGACTTCAGCGTCGTAGGCATCCGAGGCATAGGGCGTGTAGCGATCGAAGAGCGCCTTGGGTTCGGGATTCGTCGGGACCGTGTCTTGGGTCGCGCGGCGAAAAATATCCGCATCCCAACCTTTGGGGGGAGCGCCGAGGCCGAGCTGATCGGTGGCCCAGTCGTCCGGGACGTAGGGCATGTGCGGTTCGGTCAGGTGGACGTAGGTGAACAGCCGTTCTTTCGGGTGGGCCGCCAAATGCGCGTCGACGGCGGGCAGCACAACGTCGGGGGCTCGGTCCCAGGCCCAGTCCGCCCAGGTTTCAAAGCCCTGATCCCAGTTGCGACTCTTCTGAACGAGCGGGTTGGTGGACCAGCCGGCGGTGGTGAACCCCTCGCGCCCAAACAACTCGGGCAGGGTCTCAAACAGGTTGGGCAGGTAGCAGGAATTCACCGACAGCACGCCGTGTTGGGGCGGGTCTGTCCCGGTCAAGATCGAGGCCGTCGAGGGCCAGGTCCAGGGCGCTGGCGCAATCGCAAAGTCGTAGGCCGTGCCTCGATTTGCAAGAGCTTCCAAGTTGGGCGAGGTGGCACGCTCATAGCCGTAGGCCGAAAGACGGTCGGCGCGAAGGGTGTCGATGACAACCAAGAGCACATCCGGCTTGCCGCTGGAGCGCGCAGCCCGCGGCACGCTCTCGGGGACGAACAGCTCCAGGTTTGAAATGCCGATCAAACCGTTTGTCTTACCGGACCCCGAGGCTTGGGTGACGACGGTCAACGTCTCTTGATCTAGGACATCAAGAACGATGTCGTGCCAGGCTCGATCGTCGTCAGGGATGCCCTTGTGGACGTCGAACCGTTTGCCTGCCACAGGCTCGCCGTCGAGCAAGACTCGGATGCCCCATTCGGAGGGCTGGGCCCCGGTGTTGTAGGCCTGCCGGTTCGGTGTGACCGAAAGCCGAAGCTTGGCCGGTTCCGACAGGCGCGGAAGGTCCACTTGGACCCTGCCGCCCGGGGGGACCACGACGGAAGGGCGTCCCTGGGCGCGCCCGCCGCCCACCGGCGAGAGTGTGCCGATCCTCGGAGCGATCCAGCCTGCTCCGGGACTCTTGGTCGTGATGCGAGCGGGCTCGCGAAGCAGCTCTGCAAGGGTCCGCTCGAGCACAATCGGTTCCAGGGTGCCCCCAGCCCCCCCTACGCCAGTTGCCGGGCTCGAACCGTCACCGCAACCGGCTAGCCCGCCGGCCCAGCAAGCCGCGAAGGCACCGAGCGCGAAGCGCCCGAAGCTCACGGAAAGACCTTGGTGCCGTCCGCGTCGTAGTGCCACCAGTCGCTGGTCTCGGCCACTTGACGAATCCCCTCCAAGTAGGGGCGCGGCTCCCAGCCCAACTCGAACACCGCGTTGGAGATATCGTGCTCGTGATGGAGCGAAAAGTAGGCGGAAGCGCGCCGCGCTTCGGTCACGTCGGTGAACAGGCCCTTCACGAAGATCGCCCAGTCGGCCCACTTTTTCGAGACGTTGCGACGTTTCACGCCGCCCTTGGCGGCATCGATCGTCTGGTCGATGAAATCGTTGTAGGAAATACCGGAAGGGCCGGCCAACTCGTACATGCAGTCGACGCCGCGCTCGAAGTCAAAGAACCGGACAACCGCATCCACCACGTCGTCCACGTGGACGGGATTGATGCGCGAAAGGCCGTCGTGGTAGATCGGAAATTTGCCGGTCTTCGCGCCGCACTGGCGGAGCAAGGGGGCGGTGTGCCTGAAATCGCCGACTCCGTAGACCAGCGTGGGGCGGAACGAAGCCCACTCAAAACGCTCGGCCTTGATGATCTTCTCTTGGATCCGCTTGGTATCGCGGTAGTAGGAGTACACCGGGGCGCCGATCACCGCCGAGGAGACCACCCAGAAGCGGAAGTGCTTGGGCGCGTTCTTCTTGGCCTCCTCCAGCAAACTCTCCGTCCCGCCAATGTTGATGGCCCGCATCTCCTCGTCGGGGATGTGGTCGTGGGCGCTGGCCAGGTGCAGCAGAAGATCCACGTCTTTCAGGAAGCCCCGCAGCGACTCCCTGTTTTTTAGGTCCCCCTCGTGGATCTCGACTTGGACGCCTTTCTCGGCAGCGCTGGAGGACAGGTCCGGAAGGGCATCTGCGCGGCCCGGTCGGGCCAGCATGCGGACGTGGTGGCCCTCGCGGACCATGCCCCGGGACATGTAGCCCCCGATGAAGCCGGTGGCCCCGGTGATGGCAATTCTCATGGTCGGAATGGGGGGTGGAAGACCGTGGAACTATAGCGCCACCAGGGAGCAGGGGCCGGCCTGAGGTCCGGTCAGTTGCTTCCCGAGAGGAGCTCTGCTCCGTAACGCTCGGCGGCCGCCTGCCAGCCGTCGGGCGGGGCGGCGAGAAAATCGAGGGCCAGCGAGCGGGCCCAGGCGGCGTCTGCCCGAGCGCACGAGGGCCGCTGGCTTGCGAATTCGGCCCGCACGCTCCAAGCCACGGCCTCCTTCGAGGTGCCTTTCAGGAAGCTCCGGGGAGCCCTGAATTCGAGCACCGGTCGATCCTCGAGCATGGGCGCAAGATCTCCAGCAAACTCGGCCAGGTCAACGTCGCGTCCGGCCAGCAGCGCCGTCAACGAACAGGCGTCGGCGATGCCCACCTCAGCCAGTGATCTGCGCAATCGCTCGGGCAGCGGGCCCGGGACCTCATCGGGTGTAGGGGCGACGGATCGGTCGAGGGCTCCCACCAAAACCAGATCGTAGGCGGTCAGCCAAGCCGAAGTGTTCGGGAAGGCGGCCCGCCAGGTGGCAACGATTGTGCGGACATCCTCGGTCGAGAGCTGATAGAGCGGCAGCCACTGGGAGGCGATGCCCCCCGGCGCCAGGTGATCGGCCATCGCTTGGAAATGTTCGAGCGCGTACAGGTCGCTTGAGCCCCGGGTCCAAGGATGGATCGGGTCGGCGGTGATCAAGTCGTAGCGGTCGGAACTTCGGCGCAACGCATGTCGTCCATCCACCAGCCGAACCCGGGTCCTAGGATCCTGCAACAGGCTGCCGTTCCAGGGAGCGAAATGCGGCGCCAACTCGAGGACGCTTCGCGAAATTTCAAACACGTCGAGGCGTGCCAAGCCGGGAAGCTCCAAAAGCGAGCCCGCCGTCATGCCGGTGCCGAGGCCGATGACGAGTGCGTCCGTCACGTCTCCGTGCAGCCAACCGGGTATCGCGCCCAAAAGTCGCTGCAGGCGTAGATCGATGCCTTCGGTGGAAGCCACAACCTTGCCATTCACACGTAGGGCCAGAGTTTCCCCGTCGAGCCGGCGCTCGATCATCGCGGTGGACACGCGGCCGGTCGCTTCCGCGACGATTTCCGCACGCTCCGGAGCCGGCCGAAGCAAGTAGGCTCCTACGGCGAAGCAGGCCACCCCGAGCGCGAGCGTGGATGCCCAGCGCGAACCAAACAACAACGCAGCGGCCAGCCCTGCCGGCACGCAGGCCAGCGCCGCGGTAGGAAGGACGCCCAACTGGGGGAGCAGCCAAAAACCGGCTGCGAAGGCGCCAAGGGCGGCTCCCGCGGTATTCGCGGCGTACAGCTTTCCAAGGCACTGCGAGACGGCACCGGGGGTCGGCGCAGCGGCGTTCACGATCGCCGGCAGCGAAGCCCCCAAGGCCAGGGTCGGCGCGAGCAAAACAGTAGCCGCCAAGAAGACGTGGCTCGCCCACAAGCGGAGTTCACCTCCCGCGCTCGGGGCCAGATTCGAAAGCCCGCGCAAGCCGCCCAGGCGCAATTCTAAAAGGACCAGGCCGATCAACGCGCCGAGCGCCACGGCGCCCGAACAGCGCGCGGCCAGCCTGCGGGCGTCCGCCGGTGGGGAACTCGTCGAGGCCGATTCGCTCAGCGCCAACGAAAAGGCCTGACTACCGAGCGCGATGCCGACCAGGAACACAAACAGAACCAAAGCCATGGCGTAGACCGACGCGCCGGTCAAGGAGACCAGCAGCCTGGTCAGGACCACTTCCAGGGCTAGGCCACTTGCCCCGCACAGGGCCGACGCGAGCCACAAGCGCGGGCTCAACCTGAAACGGCCTGTGGGTTCGTTCGCCGTGACTCGCGCCAGCGGCTTGGCCCTAGAGAGCAGGGCCAGCGCGAGCGCTCCGGCGGTCGCGTCGAGCGCGGCTCCGACAAACAAAGTACCGGTCAGACCCAGCGCGGGCAGCAGCACGAAACTCGCCAGCAGGACCCCCACGGCCGCCCCGGCGGTATTGGCCGCGTAGAAGCGCGCCGTGTCGTCGCCAGCGCGATCCGAGGACCGAATCGCAAGCCGCCCCATCAAGGGAAAGGAAGCTCCCATCAGCGCCGTCGGGGGAAGCAGCACCAGTAAGGCCGCCCAGGGGCGGGCGCCTTCGCCGACCACGCCGAGGGCCGGCACCAGCCAAGCGGTCGCAAGCGCCCAGCCTGCCACGCACAGCTGCAACCCAAAATAGGTCCGTGCGGCGCGCTCGGTGTTTGCGAGCCGGGGCCCGAGCGTGCGGGCCCCGAAAGCCATCCCGCCCATGAAGGCGACTAGCACCACGGCCACGCCCGTGGCGTCGCTGCCGAGCGCGCGGGCCAGCAGGCGCATCCAAACCAACTGGTCGACCAGCGCGGCCGAACCGGAAAGGAAGAAGACGAGCGTCTGGCGGGACATGGCGACGACCGGCACGATAGCTCGCATGGCGCACGACCGAGTCCACGATCCGAAAGCTGGGGAAGCGCCGCGGTCCTTCGGCTCAGGCCGGATCGGCCTGGTGGTCGCCCTGCCGGGAGAGCTGGGGGCGCTTCACGGCCTGCTCAGCACCAGGCGTTCGCGATCCAGCATCGAGTACTTCGAAGGGGAAATCGGGGGTCGCGAGCTGCTGGCGATCGTGGCCGGAGTTGGGAAAGTCAGGGCGGCGGCGGCGGCCACGATCCTGGTCGAGGCCGGAGTGCCCGGAGGGTTGCTGTCAGCCGGGGTCTGTGGAGGCCTTCGCCGCTCGCAACGAATCGGCGATTTGGTCCATTGCACCCGCGCCGTCCAAGCCGACCTCGCTGTCCGCGGTGACCGAGAGTGCGAGCCGGACCCTCGTCTAATCCAGGCCTGGCAGCAAGCGGCGCCCGGCCGAGCCGGGTGGTTCCTGACCGCCGATCGACCCGCGCTCTCCGTTTGGCGGAGGATCCGATTGGCCCGGGCCTACGGAGGAGATCCGGTGGCTGAGATGGAAACCGGAGCGATCGCAGCCGTTGCGAAGGCCACCCAAACCCCTTGGGCCGGGCTGCGAGCCATCTCGGACGAGCTCGACGTGAGGAGCTTGGGGTTCGGGCGACGGGCCAGTTTTGCGGCGAACTATCCAGCTCAAGCCGGCCGAGCTGCAGCGACCCTGCCGCAGCTGTTCGAGGAGCTTGGGCGTCTCCCCCTTGGATGGATCGACTAGGCCCGAGCCACCGACCCAGCCCGGGATGCCGGGGATCGACCCGAGGGGCAAGGGCGACGTGGGGGCCCCCGGAGCGGTATTCTTTGGGGTGAGTTCGCTCCTGGGTCGAAAAGTCCCGGCCGAGCCCCCCTGAAGCCTCCTTTGCCTCCCTTCACGAATCCAAGCTCTGCCCACGGCGGTGCTCCTGGGCCCGACCCGGACAGCCGCCTCGGGAACTTCGTGCGCCGCCATTTCGGCCCGCTGATGCTGATCGGCCAGGTCTTGATCGACCTCGCGGTGGTGCTGACGGCTTGCCTGGTGGGCTATCAGCTCGGACGGGCCCTGGGCGGCGTAGCTCGGACACTCTCCTGGGAGGACTACAAGGAGCTGTGGGCGCTGATCGCTGTGGTGACCCTGGTGACCTTTCACGGGTTTGGGATGTACAGCCCGGTGAAGAGCCTGCTGAACGTCGAGGAGTTCAAGGCCGTGGCCAAGAGCTGCCTGGTCTCCTTCCTGGTGGTCTTCACTCTGACCGTGTTGCTGCGGACCACAGACCAAGCGGCCGTCGGCCCGGTGTTCGGCTGGCTGGTCGAATTCCACCGAGCTATCGACGTGAGGATCGCGCCGGACGCGTTCTCGCGTCTGACGACCCTGTTGACGTTCGCTTTGATTTTCCTGTTCACCACGATCAGTCGCTTCGCCTCGTTCAAGCTCATCCAAGGGCTGCACCGCCAAGGGGTCGGCAACCGCAACGTGCTAATCGTCGGAACGGGCGACACGGCCAATTGGTTGATGCGTAAGTTCGTCTTGGTTCCGACGCTAGGGCTACGCCTGGCCGGCTTCGTGACGATTGACAAGTCCCTGGTCGGCCGCTTCTTCGAACGGACCGAAGTTCTCGGGGACCTGGACGAACTCGAGGCCTTGATCGGCCGGCATAAGATTTCCGAGGTCTTCGTGGCCTTGCCCGAAGCGGAGGAAGAACAGGTGATGGAGGTCATCGCGCGACTCGAGCGCATTGGCTGCACCTACCGAGTTGTGCCGCGCTTCTATCACCTCATGAGCCAGCGGGTGAAGATTGAAAACCTCGACTCGATTCCGCTGATCTCTCGGCCGGATCGAGGCATGGGCTTTCTGACTTCAGCGTCCAAGCGCCTGCTCGATCTGTCGCTCGGTGGCTTGCTGCTGCTAGCCCTCGGGCCGATTTTCCTGCTCGCGACGTTCTTGATCAAGCGCGACAGCAAGGGTCCGGTCTTTTATCGCCAAGTTCGCATCGGCAAGCTGGGTCGCCCGTTCCGAATGTTCAAATTTCGAACGATGTACACCCACCTATCGGGGGACGCCGTGGCTCCCAAGGATCACCTGGATCCGCGAATCACACCGGTGGGCCGCTTTCTCCGTCGTTACTCGCTCGACGAGGTTCCGCAGCTGTTCAACGTGCTGACGGGTGAAATGAGCTTGGTGGGTCCGCGTCCGGAAATGCCCTTCATCGTGGAGCAGTATGGACCGCTCCAGCGTGAGCGCCTGCGCGCCAAGCCTGGAATCACCGGACTGTGGCAGATCTCCTACGCGCGAACCGAGGCTATTCACCAGAACCTCGACTACGACATCTACTACGTCGAAAACCGTTCGTTCCTGCTCGACTTGGTCATCCTGTTCCTGACGGTCTTCGCGGTCGTCAAGGGCACCGGCGCTCACTAATTCCGCGTGAACCGTAGCTCCGGCTCCACAGAGCGTGCATCCGGCCCTTCCAGGCTGCGTGTCCTGCACGTGATGGAATCGACCACCGGCGGCACCCGGCGCCACCTCCGGGATGTCGCCCGCGTGCAACGTGAAGCCGGTCACGAGGTGACCGTCGTGGCCTCCTGCTTGCGCATGCCCGAAGTGGTTCAGGATCTGGCCGAGTTGGAACGGTGCGGGGTGCGGACCATCGAACTCCCGATGGTCCGCTCCATTCAACCCGCCACGGACTGGAGGCACTTGCGTGCCCTCCAGGGAATTCTGCGCGAGCACCGGCCCGAAGTCATCCACACCCATTCGAGCAAAGCTGGCGTCCTTGGGCGGACCGCCTCGATGCGCACCGGAATCGGCGCGCGGGTTCACACCCCGCACACCTTTGCGTTTTTGTTTGCGGCCATGTTCGGGCGGGGGAAACGGGCCCTGATTCGTGGGATTGAGACCCGTCTGGGACGTTCGACCCACCGGCTGGTGGCTGTCGGTTCGGGCGAAGCCGAGACGATTCGCGCCAGTGGGGTCATCGACCCCGAGATCGTTCGGGTCGTCCCCAATGGAATCGATCCCGCGCCATTCGCCGCGGCCCGCGCCGTCCCGCGCAAAGACCTGGGGGTGCCCCAAGGCGTCCCGCTACTCGCCACGGTCGGGCTGCTGAACGTTGCCAAGGGCCAAGACCTCGCCATCGAAGCGCTCGCCTTGGAACCGGCCCGAAAGGTCCATCTGCTGCTGGTAGGGCACGGCGAGGAAGAGCCCGCCTTGCGCGCCTTGTCCGAACGGCTGGGGGTGATCGAACGGGTGCATTTCCTCGGCTGGCGGGCCGATGTGCCCGAACTACTCGCGGCCGCCGATGCCTGCCTGCTGCCTTCCCGCTGGGAGGGCTTGCCGTACATCGTCCTGGAAGCCATGGCTGCCCGGCGTCCGGTGCTTGCGGCAGCCGTGGATGGCGCGCGGGATCTGGTCGAGGAAGACCTCACCGGGTTCCTTTTTGAACCGGGTGACACGGCGGCCATGGCGGAACAAATCGGGCGCTTCCAGCTAATGACCGATGTCCAGCGCGTTTCCATGGGCTCTGCCGGCGCGGAACGAATCGCCTCCCGCTACGACCTGGAAGCCATGCGGCGCGGACTGGATGTTGTCTACGCCGAAGCCATGGAGGCTACTCGTTGAAGCTCCTGCACGTGATCACCACCCTCGACGTGGGCGGCGCAGAGATGCACCTGCTCTCCCAAGTGCGCGGGCAATGCGCCAGGGGCCATCAAGTTCGCGTGGTCTACCTGAAGGGGGAAGGAACCCTGGCTCCCGATTTCGAATCGGCGGGAGCCTCGGAGATTGAACAGGTTGCGCCTAGCCGTCCATTCGCACTGGCAGGGCACATCAGGTGGGCGGATCTAGTCCATTCTCATCTGCTGAAGGCCGATGTGCTGACAGCCTTCGTCGCCACCTTGGCAGGGCGTCGCCGCCGGCTCCTTTCGGGCAAGCACAACGACGAACGCGCACTCCTCAAACCGGCTGTCTCGCACATTCATGGCGTGGTCGGTCGGGGACCGGTCTGCACCGTGGTGCTGTCCGACCACGTCGGGCGCTACATCGCGGAGCACGGTCGAATTCCGCTCTCCAAGCAACGGCGGATCTACTACGGGATTGATCCCGCGCCGTTCGAAGCAGCGGCTGCCATGGCCCCTGAAGAACGAGCTCGCCTGCGCGCCGAGCTTGGCTTGAAACCGGAGGACGTGGCGTTTGTGTGCGTGGCTCGCTTTGCTGCTCAAAAGGCCCACGACGTTCTCCTAAGGGCCATGCGGATCGTCCGCGATGCGGGTCAAGTCCATGTCAAGCTGATGCTGGTCGGGGATGATCCGTTTGGCGACGGGCGGCAGCGCGCCGAAGCGCTCGCCGAGGAACTTGAGCTGGGAGACGCCGTCAACTTTCTTGGAATCCGCCGTGATGTGCCCAAGATCCTGGGAGCGACCGAGGTGTTCTGCATGGCTAGCCTGTGGGAGGGTCTCGGCCTGGTGTTCCTGGAGGCGATGGCCGCCGGTCAGCCCGTCTTGGCGACCGATGTCTCAGCCGTCCCCGAAGTGGTCGTGCCCGGAACGACCGGCCTGCTGGTTCCGCCTTCCGATCCGGAGGCTTTTGCCGCTGGAATTCTCAAATTGGCGGGGGACGCCGATTTGCGCGCCCGTTACGGCGAAGCCGGTCGAATCCGCGTTCGTGAGTCGTTCGGTCTCGACCGGATGGTCGAGGAAACGCTGGCTCTCTACGAAGCGGTCCTCCAAGCGGCACAAGCCGGCCAGATTTTCGATCCGAGCCGCTCGCTGCCCTAAACTTTGGTTGCTCCGGTTCCAACGGTCCTCCGGCGCTGACGTAGCCTTCTTCCTGGCAAGGTTGTCTACCCAAGCCCGCCTCCCCCCCGAACTCCCCGTCCGTTTACGGATCCCATGCTTCTCTCATTGCTCGGCTCTGCGTCCTTCGCCCTGCTAGCTCCCACCGAGCCTGCCTGCCTGGGAGGCAGCCTCCCGCTCGCTGGAATCCATGCTCATCGGGGCGCCCAAGGCGTCGCCGGCCAGAAGGCTGAATTGGCTGCCCTCAGGAAGCTATTCGAGAACACGGAGGCCGTAGAGCGCGGAGAAGAACTACTCAAGCAAGCCTTGGAAAGCGCCGGAGGACTCGCCAGCGTGCCGATGCGTTCCCCCGATGGAACTTGGGTCGAGACCAGCACTCCAACTTGGAGCCTTCTGCCGGGGCTACGTTGGCAGTCGCTCGAGATGGTGCGCACCGGTGCCCGCACAAAGGGCACCCGCATGGACATTCTGGCACTCGTGCCGCGCACCGTTCACCTGGACCCCAAAAGCCAAGGGTACCTGTACTCGGAGATGGTCGACGTTTCCGCCAACAACGCGGATCGGCCCGAGGCGCTTTACTACCGAGAAGTGGTCAGTGATTCAGCCATTTGGGTCGAGACCGACAAAGGGCGGACCGGATCCATCAGTCCATCCTTCGAGCGCGATGCGAGCAAGACCCAGCTTGCGCGGATGCGGCTTGGTCGAGAAGTTGTCGTCGGTTTGATGCCGCATGGACTTCCAGCCTGGGGAGGACACGCGGCCTATGTGGAAACCCAGGAATACAACGGCGAACGCATCGATGTCGTTGCCCTGCGCTGGTCGCGTGAAATCGGCTTGCTGGATCACGAGCCGTTCAAGTACGCCCAGATCTATGTTCGAAATTCGGATCGGGCCGTGCTTCAAATTCACCCGCCGGGCTTCGATGGCCGGCAGACCTACGCGATTTTCTCCGGCACGATCGATTTGCCGCTCGACGACTCGGTTCTTGCGTTCGCCAAAAACGTGTGGATCCATGAGCAGGTTTTGGAGGGAGTCAGCGCCGGAACGGTCGGGCTCGACGCGACCGGACTTCCGGCACCCTCCGAGGAATGGGTGGCCGAACTGCGCGAAGCGTCGGAACGCATTGTTCTGCCGGAGTTCCTGAGGATCCCGGCCAACTACTCGGTGGTGGAAGACCAACTATTTGAGCAGTCCCTTCATAGGAAGGCTGACCCGAGGATCGAGGCGTTGCCTGCGGCTGCCCTCGCGAAACCCTGGCTGGCGGGTGCCTACTGGCTGGAAGTTCCGCGGGCCGATGCCTGGGATCCGCCGCCGGCCGATGGTGAGGCGAGTTCCAGCGGGGAAGGCGAAGCCGCAGCGGAGAACGACTGACCTCTGAACCGGCCCGAGGAGGGGCCTGAGTCTGAACGGAAGTGTCGAGAATCTGGGCGCCAAGAGTGAGGATCCAGGTCAAGACCCGAGGGCTCTTGATCCGATGAGGCGGAACGCCCGAAGGGTCCCAAGGGACCCTGCGAAGCCGGGCACCTACTCCTGATGGACGTCCACGAACAAGGCCCGACGCCCGAACCGGCTCTGGAATCCGTTTCCTACCGGGATCGGGGGTTCGACCGACGCACCGAGCCGACCCCGAGATTCTCGCGCTTCGCGCTGACTGGCGGGCGCCGAAGAGGACCGCGACGGGAGGTCGAGCAGGAGGGCAGCTTCGTCGATCTGTACTCGAAGCGCCTGTGGCTGCTGATTTTGTGGGTCGCCCTGATGAACCTGGCGGATTCCTACTTCACCCTGGTGCACCTCCAGGCGGGCGGCGTTGAAATCAATCCGGTGGCCGATGCCCTCCTGCAAACCGGTCGACTGGGCTTCGTGCTGTCCAAGTCCCTCATGATCGGGGCAGCCCTATTGGTGCTGTGCTTGCACAAGAACTACCCCTTGGCCAAGGTGGGACTGTTCGCCTCGGCGGGCATCTACACCGCCCTGGTCGGCTACCACTTGAGTCTCTTCCAGGTTGCCTGACGCGCGGCAAATCTCCGGGCCCGCTTGGATTGACTCTCGCGGCTAGCTCGGCGGACGGGAGGAAGTAGAATTTGGGGTAGCCCCCCGCTCGGACGAGGGGGGGCCTCGTCCATGCGAATCGCCCGAATCCTGACGCGGCTCAATCTCGGAGGGCCGGCCAGGCAGGTCTTGGCCGGGGACCCCGAACTGCGAGCTCTTGGGATCGAACTACGGGTTTTCGCAGGCCAATCGGAGCCGGGCGAAGGAGACCTCGGCTCGGAATTGGTCGCCGCGGGGGTCGATTTGGTTCAGGTGCCCGGCCTCCAGCGCTGTCCCCATCCGCTCGCCGATCGCCGAGCTCTGCGCTTCCTGCGCCGCGAGCTCGCCAAATTCGGGCCGGATCTGATCCATACCCACGCCTCCAAAGCCGGCTGGATCGGGCGCCGCGCGGCTCGCGAAGCCGTTCCGGCTGCCGCACGCGTTCACACCTTTCACGGGCACGTCCTCGAAGGCTATTTTTCGGCCTGGACGTCCCGCCGGATCCAACGTGCCGAACGGCGGCTCGCAGCCGGCACCGATCGGTTGATCGCGGTCTCGGAGGCGACCCGGTCGGATCTGGTGCGACTCAACGTGGCCTCTGCCGACCGGATCGACCTGGTGCGTCCCGGCGCGCAGCTCGACGAGCTTTTGGAGCTACCGGAAGGATCTCAGCCGGGTGAGCATCGGCGGCGGCTGGGGATACCAAAAGACGCCCAAGTGATTCTTGTCCTCGGCCGGTTGGCCCCCGTCAAGCGCCCGCGGCTTGCGCTTCAGGTGTTCGAGCGGGTGGCCAGCAAAGCGAAAAACGCCCACCTTTGGTTTGCCGGCGACGGAGATGCGGAAGCCGCCGAGCTCGATCGGGCCATCGAACGGTTAGGCCCCGGGACTCGCGAGCGGGTCCACCGCCTGGGCAATGTGTCCTCCATGGCTCCGCTGTTCGAAGAAATCGACCTGGTTCTGCAGACCTCCTTGAACGAGGGCTTCCCCGTCGCGCTGATCGAAGCCCAGGCAGCGGCTCGTCCGTTTCTAGCCACGGCAGTGGGAGGCGTTCCCGAGATCGCCCGCGCCGGGGGCGGCATCACCGTCGAATCGGCTCCGGAAGCGCCGGCCGGCGATCTCGTTGCCGAGCTTTCGGAACTGCTGCTCGGCCTAGTTCAAGCTCCCCAGCGGGCGCAGGCCCTCGGTCGTTTGGGGCGCCGGGCGGCGGCCCGCGAATTCACCGGAGCCGCCCTGGCCCAGCGACTGCTTGGAGTCTACGAACGCGTGCTCGCTGAGCGCGCAGGGAGGGTCGCATGAAGCTCTTGATGCTGTCTGGAGATCGGCAAACGCCGGTCGGGGAGAAAGGCCCGTTCTTCGCCATGCAGCAGGAATTTTCCCGCTGGTTCGAACGCATCGACGTGCTGTGTCCTCGCCCGGATCGAGAGGTGACGGTGCGATCGATCTGCGGCAACGTGCATTTTTGGCCGGCCACCTGCTCGCGGGCCGGAATGGTCGGATGGCTCGCCCGGGAAGGCGAGCGACTGCACCGCGAGTTCGGTCACGACCTGATCGTCAGCCACGACTACGGCTGGTTCTACAACGGCCTAGCCGCCGCGCGGCTGACGCGCGCGACCGGAATTCCCTACCTGTCCGAAATTCACCACGTCCCTGGCGTGCCGCGGGCCGCCGATCGGCGCGAACTTCTCGACCGAGCGATCGCGAAACGCTACGTGCGTTGGGCACGATCCAAGGCTCGCGCCTTCCGGGTGGTCAACTCAGGACAAATGCCGGGCCTCCTCATGCAGTGGGGGGTTCCCGAGCAGCAGATTCGAGTGCTGCCCTCCCTGTACATCGACCTCGAGCGGTTCGCCCCGCCGGTACCACGGCCGGAACCCGATCAGGACATTTTGTTCGTCGGGCGGCTGGTCAACAATAAGGGCCTGTTTGAACTGGTCGACGCGCTCGCCGAACTCGCGAGCCGCGGGCGCCCCTTGCGTGCGGTGATTCTTGGCAAGGGTCCCCTGCGCGCGGCCGTTCAGCGGCGCGTCCAAGACCGCGGTCTCGGGGAGGCCGTCCGGTTTGTCGAATGGCTCGATAGCGGCGGAGGCCTCTCGGAGCTGTACAGCAAGAGTCGCCTGCTTGTCTGCGCTTCCACCTGTGAGGGGGGGCCGCGCGTCACGGTGGAGGCCATGGCCTGTGGAACCCCCGTGGTTTCCACCCCGGTCGGCGTCATGGGAGATTTACTGGCCGATGGCCGCGGTGGAATCCTGTGCGGATTTGAAGCCAGTGAAATCGCGGAGGCGATCGAGCAGGCCCTGGAGGACGAAGAGCAAGGCCGGGGGCGCGGCTCAGCTGCCCGGGAAATCGCCGAGGGTTTCGAGTACAAGCGGATCCTCGAAGGCTATGCGCGGGGACTGCACGACCTCGTTGAATTGCAGGCTCATCGCCGGACCGCGTCCGAGGACGGCCCGGCATGAAACTGCTGCTGCTCACTCAAGTTCTCGACGCCGAGGACGCCGTCCTTGGGTTCGTTTCGCGCTGGGTGACCGGCTTGGCGAAGCATGCGGCCCAAGTTCGGGTCGTCGCGCTGGAAGTTGGAGACACCGCCGGCCTGCCGGCCAACGTGGACTGGTGCGAAATTGGTCGCCGGGGACGGATCCGCCGGTATTGGAAGTACCGGCGAGTTCTCCACCGGGCCCTGAACGACGACGGTTTCGATGCGGTGCTGGCTCACATGGTGCCGCGCTACGCGTTGGTCGCAGAAGGCCCTGCGCGCCGCGCCGGAGCTGGACTGTTCCTCTGGTACACCCACAAGGGCGTCGACGCGCGTTTGCGACGGGCCGTTCCGAAAGTCGACAAAGTTTTCACCGCCAGCTCCGAGTCCCTCCGTCTCGAACCGCCGAACAAGGTTGTCACCGGTCACGGCATCGACCTCGCGCACTTCGATCAGGGCCAGCGGAGCCCCGCGTCTCCGGCCCGGCTGCTCTCGGTGGGGCGTATGACTCCCGCCAAGGATGCGCTCTCCATCGTTCGTGCCCTGGGACTGCTTCGTAGCGAAGGTCGCGAGCTGACCCTGGACTTGGTTGGGGGAGGACTCGCGCCCGGAGACGGTTCCTACGCGGACGAAGTTCGCGCCGAGATCCAGCGACTGGGTTTGCAGAACTCGGTCGAACTGCATGGAGCCGAACCTTACCGGACCATTCCCAGCCGATTCGCCACGGCCACCTGCGTCATCAACGCAAGTCACACCGGTTCAGTGGACAAGGTTGTTCTCGAAGCCATGGCCTCACGGCGACCGGTGGTTTCGTGCAACGAGTCCATCCCACCGGTGTTGGCGTCCCTCGGCGAAGAGGCGGCCGGCCTGTCTTTTGCTCCGGGCGATTCCGGTGCCTTGGCCACCGCTGTGCGCGGGGTCTTGGATCGGTCCCCTGCGGAACAGGTGGAGCTCGGCGAACGACTGCGGAGCATCGTGGCTCGCGATCACGAAGTCGACGCTCTGATGGCTCGCTTGATTCGCGACATGACACCTGGAGGCACCGCATGAGTACCGTATCCGTCGTGGTTCTCTCCTGGAATACACGCGAGCTCCTGCGGGTGTGCCTCGAGCATGTCTACGCGAGCGAGCCCGTACCGAACGAAGTGGTCGTGGTCGACAACGCCAGCGAGGACGGATCCGCCGATCTGGTGGCCGAGCGGTTTCCCTCCGCCAAGTTGATCCGCAACGACCGCAACGAAGGCTTCGCCAAGGGCTGCAACATCGGCATTCAGGCGGCGGATGCCGACCATGTTTTCCTACTCAACTCAGACACCGAAGTAGCTCCGAACGCAATCCGCCTGCTCGCCGATTGGTTGGACGAGCATCCCGGTTATGGCGCGACGGCCCCTCGCCTTCAGCATCCCGATGGTGGCTTGCAGCCGACCTGCATGGCCTTCCCGAGCTTTTGGACGCCGCTGTTTTTTATGACACCGCTCGAACGCTGGTGGCCGAACAGCCCGGAGTTGAAGCGCTACTTCCTACGGGACTGGGACCAGCTGGACAGCCGCGACGTGGCTCAGCCGCCGGCGGCTGCGCTCATGGTTCGCTCCCAGCTGCTGCAAGAATTGGGAGGCTTCGACGAACGCCTGTGGTTGTTCTTCAACGATGTGGATCTTTCCAAACGCCTAGACGAGGGCGGCTGGAAGACCCGCTACGTGGCCGAGTCTAGGGTGGTCCACCATGTGGGCGCCAGCACCTCGAAGTTCCTGGACTTCGCTGGCGAATACCACCGCAATCGCCTGGTGTACTACCGCAAACACTTCGGGCGATGGGTTGGCCCATGGGTCAAGCTTTGCGTCACGTTCAGCTTCCTGGATCACTGTGTGGTTCAAACTCTTGAGAAGTGGCGCAAACGACCGGCCATGCCACTCGGCCCCCTGACGCGCTCTTACCTTTCCTTCCTGCGCGCGTGACCGAAACCGATCTGACGATCCCGGGCGAGCTGCTTGCTCCGCTCGAGCGCGCGACGACCTTTGCGCAGTCCCTGGACGCGGGCGACGGCCGGCTGATTTGCCCAGAGCACCGCGTAGAGCACACCGGCAAGAGCGCTTGCGTCGCAATCAGCGCGCTCGAACTTTACCGGCACACCGCGAAGGTGCGCTGGCGTGACTTGGCCGTAGCTCAAGGGCGCCGGTTGGTCGCGCGACTCGAACGCGAAGGAAGCAGCCCTTGCCACACCTTCCGGCCCGGGCGACACGACCCCTACAACTGCTCCAACAGCGTGATCGATGGAGGCGCTTGCTCGGACGCTTTGAGCTCGCTAGTGCTGTCCCTAGGGGACGAGTTGTCACCCGAAGACCGTGCCGCCTTCGGACAGGCCGCCTGCCTGCACGCCCGGACCTACCTGCGCTACGCGGTTTTGGACAAGGGCATTCCAGCCCAACGGGCCTGGGGGTTGACCGGATTGGCCGGTGCGATCGCGCTCGAGCGCGACCCCGAACTCGAGGAAGCCGCGATCCAAGCCACCGGGGTTTTGGAGGGCATTCAAAACCCCGACGGTAGCTACCCCTATCACCCGCAAGAGTGGGGTGCAGGTCACCCCGGTGCGGCCGACGTTTCGGCGTTTTACCAATCCAGGGTCACCGCGTTCTTGCTGTTTGCGCTGGAACGCATCGGGCGGGATCCCGCAAAGCCGATCTTCCGGGGCCCGATCGTGCGAGGGCTCGACTTTCTGCGGGCAACCGTAGGACCCGACGGGATCAAGCCGGGCCTTTTGGAAGCCAAGCCGTGGTACTTCGGCGCTGAGTATGAAGTGGCTTCTCACCCCTTCGACATTTACGCACTCGCGCGGGGAGCGGCCTTGTTTGCGCGCGTGCCCGACGGCGAACGGGCGCTTGATTCACTCGCCGCTTGGGCGGCTCACTTGGACGAGGGAGGAGCGCCGCGAACCCATCTACCCGGAACCGGGCGGGGCCGCAGCTATCAGTGCCCGCTCTTTTTTGCCGCGCACGCATGCTGGATTGCGCGGGCCCTACCGGATCTCGCGCAGGCCCACCAGCGTCGCCATCGATCGGTGGAAGCGATCGAGTCCGCACGCGGCGGGTCGATCGACTTGGAGGTCACCTACTTTCCGGCAGCCCAGCTAGCCCGGCTTGAGGATGCCACGGTCGTGGCCTTCGCCCGTGGATCTCGTCCTGCCGGGAATCTCCATCATGGCTCTCGCTTCGGCGCTGGGCTGCTGCGCGTGGTCGCTCGGGAAACGGGTCAGGTACTTCTGGAACGCAGACCCGGTCTGGTGCATCAAGCCGGAGAGTGGCGTGGGCGAGCTGGGCGCCCCGCGCCGGCCCGGGGCTTCGCGGCGGGCCGGGACGAACTGCGTTTTTCCCTCTGGCTTGCGCGGGTAGAAGCGCGCGCCGGGCGCCGCGCCCGCGCCTTGGCCAAGCCGTTCCAGATTGCCCGCAAGGGCGTGCTCGAATTCGCATCGACAGCCGTCAGCTCGGGATTTGATCGCGAGGCCAAGCTGGTCGCCCTGGCCGATGGCGTACGAATCGAAGGCGCCTTGGCCCATCGGGACGGACGCCGGGTACCCGGATCTCGAACCCTTCGGACGTTTCTGGTGGAGGGCGATGGCCTGGCCGTTGAGGAGCAGGTCGAAGCGCCCGGCGTGCGCGGCCTGCGCTTTTCGGTGCCCGCTGGGGCCTGTGATGTCACCCAGGAGCGCCACCGGGTGCGCTACCGCCTTGTCCCGGGGCGGGCGGGCACGGGCGGCGCCGAGCAGGAGTCGGCGCTCTAAGCCCCAAAGGGGAGCTATCCTTCGGCCTCTGTGGCGCCGCGAAGGCCACAGCCCCGCTTCCACCAGCCCCTCCGCCACGACCTATGACTGCGATGCCCGATGCCGGCCCTGCGAAGGGGACTCGCCGAAGCGCCCTCTTGGCCGTCGTTTTGTCGGGCACCGCAGCGGCCTTTCTGGCGGGCCTCGCCGACGCGATCCATGCGTTTTGGCGATTCTCCCAGATCCGTCCCGATTGGCGCGGGCCATCCCACCCAGAGGGTGCCGTAGACCTTCTGTTCGGCGCGGCGGGAGCTACCACGTTGATGCTGCCGATCGCCCTCGCCGGTGCGCTGCTCGGCATGCTGATCGCCAAGGGTGCCCCGGTTCAGGCCACGCGTTCGGTGATGGTTGGGTTTGCCGCCCTCGGCGCGCTCTTCCCCTTGGTGTTCCTGCTGGTTTTTGACGGTACGCGCGAGCAGATTTTCCCCGGGTTGCCGGCCACCGATGCACGGAGGCTCGTCGCGACCGCGGGGGTCGGCTTGGCTTGCTTGGCGGGATCCATGGGCTTGGCCCTCGGTTTGGTCCGCGCTCCGCGTGTCTTGCTCGCGGGACTCGCCTTCCTTGGGGGCATCGCAGCGATCGGTGGCCTTGCCTACCGGCAGACGGAAGCCGCGCAGGTTCAAGCCCGGGGCGAGATCACGAACAACAATCGCGAGTTGCCCAACGTGGTGCTTTTTGTCATCGACGCCCTGCGCGCCGACGCGCTCGGTTGCTACGGAAATGCGATCGTGAAGACGCCGCACATCGACGGGATTGCAGAGCGTGGTGTCCTGTTCGAGCAGGCCTTGACCCAGGCGCCGTACACCTTGACCAGCTTCGGTTCGTTGTTCACTGGCAAGTACCCGCGGCGACATGGACTCATGAAAATGGCGCCGGGCGTGCGGATGGAGGACAATCTCACGTTCGCCGAATTGCTCAAATCCGCGGAGCTCTCCACGGGCGATCAGCTGGACGAGTATGCCTATGCGTCCGGCGCGTTTCTAACCGGAGCGATGTCCCATGGGTCCGGGCTCGCCGAGGGTTTCGATAGCTACTCGGAAGTCATGATGGGGCACCCCCGGGTTGACCTAGACAGTCGCTGGTCGATCTTCCGCTCCAAACTGGCGCTTCCGCGACTGCTCGAAAAGGTGCGGGCGAAGCGCAATCCGGACCATCTGATCGATACGGCCCGTGGCTTCATCGCGGAGAACCGCGATCGGCGATTCTGTGCGCTGGTTCACCTTTACTCCACGCATACGCCCTACAACCCACCGGAGCCGTACCGTTCCCAGTACGTCCACCCGGACTACGACGGCCCGATCTCGATGTTCGACGCTGCGGCACGACGGGCGATCGAGCGGGGCGAGTACCTCCCCGAGGACCAGGACATCCTCCAAGTGCTGCACCTCTACCAGGGTGGTGTCGCGCTGGCCGATCATCACGTGGGGTTGATCGTGGACGACCTCCGGCGGCTAGGCCTACTTGAGAACACCCTGATTGCAGTGACTTCCGATCATGGTGAGGATTTTGGGGAAGGCGGTCGCTGGGAACACAGCCACATGTATCGCTCGAATCTCCACGTTCCGCTCGTGATGAGCTGGCCAAAGGGGATTCCAAAGGGAGTGCGAGTGACCGGAGACGTGGAGAGCGTTGACTTCCTGCCGACCCTGGCCGACTACCTGGACCTTCAAATCCCGGTGTCGCATGGCCCGCGCGACGCCATCGATGGCCAGTCCCTGCGCCCTTTGATGGAGGGCGAAGGTGCCCTCAAGCCCTATACCTTTGCCGAGGACGCCACGTTCGTTTCGATCTGCGATGGGCGCTACATGTTGGTCATGGAGCGCTACGCCATTGCGGAAGATGGCTGGCAGCTCGTACTGGACGAACAAATCGGTCAGGTTCGGTTCCACGATCTGGAAACGGATCCGCTCCAACGGCGCGACTTGTTTGAGGCGATCATCCGGGGTCCCGATGACGTCTCGGAGGAAACTCGATCCAGGGTCATGGGGGAGGTCGAGCGCCTGCGTTCCGCCTGGCTCGCTTGGAATGAACACCAACCCATTTCGGTCGAATCCGTCGTCCAGTCCGATCGAGATCTTGAGAATGCAGTCGTTCAAGCCCTTCAGAACTCCGGAGGAGCAGCCGAGGTCGCGATACTGCAAGCACTGGGCTACTTGGACGCGGGAGATCGAACGACGTATTCGGGTCAGCTCCGCGACCGACTGGCCGAGTTGCGCGGTGAAGCGGAGCCGGCACCTCCCCGGGAGGTCGAGTGATGGCGTCGAATGGAGTGGAGCCGGTCCCACGGCTCGATTGGATCGCAAATGCCAGGCTGCCATCGCGCCGCGCCCAAAGCCTGCAGGTGGTTCGCATGGCCGGGGCTCTGGCCTCCGCTGGAGCTCAGGTTCGCCTGCTGCACGCAAGGCGGCACCCAACCCCGGAGCTTCCGGCCGGGAAGACCCTGTTCGAACACTACGCCGTGTCCATCGACCCTGAACCCGAAGTGATCGCGGTCCCCTGCAGCGACTACATCGATCGCACGCCAACCCGCTTTCAATACCTGCCGGCGCGCTTGCAGGAGCTAACCTTCGCGCGCCACGCAGCGGGAGCGGTGCGATCGGCGGGCACCGAATGGGTCTTGACCCGTGAATTGGAAACGGCGCGCCACTTGGTTCGCGCCGGACACCAGGGGACCTTCCTCGAACTGCACCGCGTACCGGGCGGGCGGATGCGGAAACGCTGGCTCCGGGAGGCCCTCCGTGGGGTTTGCGGAGTTGTCGCGATCTCCGGCGGGGTGGCCGAGGACTTGCTCGAGCTTGGGCTGGACCCGGAGCGGCTCCTGATCGAGCACGATGCGGCGGACCTCGATCCATTTTCCAAGGGGGTCACCCAAGCTGCAGCTCGCGGGGAGCTTGGCCTTCGCGAGGGCCGGCCTCTGGTGGTCTACGCCGGCAGCCTGCTTCCCTGGAAAGGCGTCGAAATCCTCGTCGACGCGGCCGGCTATCTCCCCGAAGCGGACTTCCTGGTGGCAGGTGGCTCGGAGGGGGAAATCGAACGGCTCTCCCGGCGGGCGGAGGGTCTGACGAATCTCCGGCTCGACGGACACCAGGATCCGGGCCGCATCCCGACCTACCTGATCGCCGCCGACGTCTTCTGCGTGCCGAACCGTTCGGAGCCAGCCATCAGTGCCCGCTACACCTCGCCACTCAAAATCTTTGAGGCCATGGCGGCCGGAATTCCGATGGTGGTCAGCGATCTGCCCGCCATGCGCGACATCCTGAGTGAGCAAGAAGCCGAATTCGTGTCCCCCGACAATGCCACAGCTCTCGCCGCAGGTCTGCGGGCTCTGATCGAGGACCCGCACCGCCGGTATCAAATGTCGAAACGACTCCGCATTCGTGCCCCCCGACATTCCTGGGAGCGACGCGCGAACCGAATCCTCGGATGGATGAAGCAGCGCACCGGGAAGGCCGCCGCATGAGAGTTCTGTATCTGACCGATTCGCTTTCCGAACTCGACGGAGTCGGCCGCTACGCCATGGGGCTGATTGGCGCGCTCGAGAAGGAAGTTCCTGGGTTTGAGGCCAAGGTCTTGCTCTCCCGCAAACACAGGCCGACCTCGAGCGCGGTCCCCGGTCGCTGGGACGCGAAGGTTGCGTTGCCGCCGGATTACTTCTTCTACATGAAGCCCTCGCGCTTTTGGCCGAGCCTGGTGGCGTCTACCCTGGCCGTGGCGAAGGTTGCCCGAAAATTCGACCTGGTTCATGCGATCAAGGACTACCCCCACAACTTGGTCGCCCTGAAAGGTGCGCAGCTCGCCGGCAAGCCCTGCGTGGCGACCGCCCACGGCACCTACACGGTCCAGCCGCTGCTGGACGAACGCCACGCGGAGCGCGCCCATAGGACCTACCGGGATTTCGCGGGCATGATCTCGGTCTCGGCCTATACCGCTCGCCGCCTGGAAGAAGTGATGGGGGCGAGCCAGCTGCCCCGCCGGCTGGCCACCATTCCCAACTGCGTCGATCTCGCGCCCTTAGAACAGCGTCCAGAATTGGGCAGCCGCCCTTGGCACGGCAAGCGCTTCACCCTCGGAATCGGGGAGACCAAGGAACGCAAGGGGCACCACCTGGCCCTCGCAGGTTGGATCCACGCCGCCCAGAGTTTTCCGGACCTGCATCACTTCCTGGTCGGCCGACGCTCGGAGGATGACTACGAACGGAGCTTGCATCGGCTCGTGCACGAGGCCGGCCTCGAGGAGCGTGTGCACTTCCTCGGCAACATCACCGAGGAAGAGAAAGTCGATCTCCTGCAGCGCTGTGAACTCTTCCTACACACACCGGTGACGGCAGCCGACGGCGGTTTCGAGGGCTTCGGCATTGTGTACCTGGAGGCTTCGGCCTGTGGGAAGCCGGTGATCGGAACCCTGGGCTGCGGCGCCGAGGATGCGATCCGAGATGGCCTGACCGGGTTTCTGGTTGCCCCCAAAGCGGCCGCGGTGGCGGGGGCCCTGGACAGCATCCTGCGATCCGAGCCCTTTGCGCGAGAGCTTGGAGAACACGGCCGCGCCCACGCCCGCGCGAACACTTGGGCCCAAAACGCCGAGGCCGTTCACCAGTTGTATCGAGACATTTTGGATCGCAAACCGCTCCCGGAGGCGAGCTGATCCATGCTCGAAAAGGCGCGCAAGAGCCGGTTCCTTCGCGATTCGGCGATCCTTCAAGGCTCAGGCGGAGTGGTTGCGGGCAGCCAACTGCTGACTTCGGTCCTGCTGGCGCACCAACTCACTTCGGAAGGCCAGGGCTTGTACTTCCTGGCGCTGAAGATCTACGGCCTCTACTTCATGCTGCTGAACGTAGGGGTCGCCTCCGCCGCTGTAAGCCAGATCGGAGCAGCGGTCACCCGCAACCAGAAGGAAAAAGTCGCAGCCTGGCAGGCCTTCACGGTGAAGGCCTACGCCTTGATCGGCATCCTGTTGTTCGCGGCCGGCTACTGGATCCTGCCGCCGGCGGTCCACCTGTTTGGAGACGGCGGGAATCCTGAACTTGCCACTTGGGCCTGGTGGCTGTGCTTGAGTCCGGTTCTCGAGCTGGGGCGCGTACTGGCGCAGATCACGTTTCAGGGCACGCGCAAGATGAAGTATCTAGCGCGGCTCGACGTGGGGACCGAATTGGGCCGCCTCGCGTTGATCGCCTTCGCTGCGCTCGTGTTTGGAACCCCCAAGGCGGCGGTCCTGGCGACGCTGGGGTCGTGCCTTGTTGGCTCCGTCTGGGGCCTTTGGCTGTATCGCTCGACGGCCAAAGACGACCAAACGGTTCCCCTTCCGACCCTGGGAGCGATCGTCCGGAGGGTACGGGAGGTTCCCCTGCGAGTTGGGATGCCTCTTGGCTTGCGCTTGGGTTTCCTGCGCAGCATCGACGCACTTTCCTGCGACGTCCTTCCGCCGCTGTTCCTCTACTTCGCCGGTGTCCAAACCCAAGCCGTCGAGGACCCTGAGAGCTGGGTCGCGTACTTCATCGTGGCCCAGAAGATCATGCTGCTGCCCTCGGTGCTGCTCTCCGGAGTCGCGCGCACGGCTTTGCCGACGTTGTCCGGCGTAGCCGGGCGAAAGGACCCGGATGCGTTCCGAAGGGGAGTGTTCCGGATCTCCTTGTTCGGAGGGGTTATCACCCTGGCCGGGTTGATCCCGGTTCTCCTCCTGTTGCCGATCGCCGTGTGGATCGTCTACCCCGCGGATTACGTGGAGCCGGTCGGGCTTTTAGCTCTGATTTTGACGCTCGGCTATGTCATCAAGGGCTTCTCAGGAGTGCTGGAGACCTTCTACATCGTGGCCAATCGGCTGAAGGCGGCGCTGGTCATCTCCACCCTCTCCATGATGGTGGCCGTTCCGTTGATGCTCTTCCTCACGCTTGCGTTACCCAAGACTGGAGCGGCATGGGGGATCAACGCCAACTTCAGCGCCGTGTTCGTGCACTTCGCCTACATCCTGCTGTTTTTCCGCCGCGGCGAGCACCGCAGCCTGTTCCGGGATGCCTCCCAAGTGGATTCCGGCTCGAGTGGCGAGGTTCCCAACGATCCTGAATCGCCCGGCGACCTTGAGAAAATGGACCAGCCCCTGGGGAAAGCTTGAAGGTTCTGTTCTTGAACGATTTAGCCGATCCCCGGATCGGCTCTTCCGTACGGCAGATGTACCAGCACGCGCGCGTTCTGCGGGCCGGCGGACACGAAACCGCACTGCTGACCGCCGTGCAGGATCCTGCGCAAGTCGGCGAAACGCAAATCCTCGGGATGCGTGTCGTGCGGGTTCTCTCCGATTACCCGGTGCGTTTCCGTTCCTGGGTCAGCCTCGACAACGGGCGGGTGCGGGAGCCGGTCGCCAAGCTCCTGGCGGACTTCCGACCCGACGTGGTGCACAGTCACCTGATTCACAGTCACCTGGGCTACGCCACTTTGACGGCCGCGCGAAAAGCCGGTGCCGGAGTCGTGTTTACCGCGCATGACGTGATGACGTTCTGCTACCAGAAGCTGACTTGCTTTCACGGTGGTGAAGCCAAGGGGGGGGAAGAGAACGACGTGGTTGCACGAACCTCGAAGTGCCTTCCTTGTCAGCGCTTGCGCTTCCGCCCTGGCCGCAATGCCGCCATACGCAAGGTGCTTGGGCGCGACGTACACAGGTTTACAGCCGTCTCGGACGCCTTAGCGGAGGTTCTGCGAGCCAACCGTGTCCATGTGGACCGTCGTGTATGGAATGCCATCGAGCCACAGCCCAGCCTGCCGGCGAAGGTCGATGTGGAGGGCTTTCGAAAGGCGCGCGGGCTCGAAGAGGCCCAACTGATCGCAATCGGTGGACGACTGCATGAACAAAAGGGGGTGTTTCAACTCTTGCGGATGATGCAGCACCTGAAGGATCGCTTCCCGCGGTTGCAGCTGCTCGTCATGGGGAAACGCGATGTGTACGACCGGGAATTCGCGGCCGCAGCTAGCGAGCTGGGCGTGGCGGACCGCGTGGTTCCCACCGGCTGGTTGGACGGCGACGAACTCCAAGCTGCCTACGCCAGTTTGGACGTCTTTGTAACCCCGTCGATTTGCTTCGACACCTTTGGCCTGGTCAACCTCGAGGCGATGGAACACGGCAAGCCGGTGGTCGCGACCACCTTCGGCGGTAGCCGCGAGGTCGTCGAGCATGGGGTGACAGGCTTCATCGAGAATCCCTTCCAGATCGAGGCCTTCGCGAATCGGGTCGGAGAGCTGCTTGCGGACGGGGATCGGGCGCGGTCCATGGGCGAGGCCGGGCGGGCGCGGATGCAGAAACTGTTTCGGATCGAGCGGCTGGCAGCCGAATTCGACGAGGTCTACCGCGAGGCCATCGCCGCAGCTTCAAGGGCCCCCCAAAACGCCTCCTAGACGAGCCTTGGGCCCCCCCGGTCCAGCACAGCCCCGGAGCCTTCGGGCAAGGTTCCTGTGCGGTTTCGGACAGCCTCCGGCTGAAGACCCCCGGGAGGGCTCTCCGGGAGCGGAGAAGGGGCCTGCGAGGCAGGGTCTGACGCGTTGCGGAACTCTTACGCTCGGGGTAGGTTTTGAGTACTCCTGCTGGCCTGCCGACCCTCTCGAGGCCGATTAGACTCTCAATCAGGCCTGCCCTTCAGCCAGCTCCGACCCTCCCAATCTCCATGCGCAAGACGCTTCTGACCTACGTCAAGCCCCATGTCCAAGAGGATCCCTTGGCCATGATCCTCGGCATCGCCTACTTGGGCGGCGCCATGGAACAGGCGAAGCTGCCGATTGAGCTCGCCGACGAACGCATCCTCACGGATACGGAGATGAAGGCCGCGATCGAGAAGAACGATGTCATCGGCTTCTCCGCGCTAACACCGAATATCCGGCGCGCGATCGCCTGGGCGAAGTACGCCAAGGAACAGGGCAAGACCACCGTGATGGGTGGCCCGCACGCATCGGTCGATCAGGGGATCTTCTTGGATTCCGGACACTTCGACTACGTGCTCAAAGGCGAGTGTGAAGAGACCTTGCCGCAGTTTGTTCGTGCGCTCGAGGGCGGCGACGACAACGAACTGAAAGAAGTGCCGGGCTTGTCCGGGCTCCGCGAGGGCGAGATGTTCGTGGACAACCCCGCACCGCCGCTGATCAAGAAGCTGGACGACCTGCCCCTCCCGGCTCGTCACCTGCTTCCGATGGATAGCTACTTCAGCCACAACCCGGAGAAGCTGGCTTACATCTTCACCACGCGCGGCTGCCCGTTTAAATGCATCTTCTGCCAGAAGGAGCTGACCGGACGTGGATTCCGGGTTCGTTCGACCGAGATGATCGTCGACGAGCTCGAGATGATCATCAAGAACTACAACCCGGGCGTGATCCTCTTCGTTGACGAGATCCTGACGCTACGGAAGAAGCGCATCCACGAGATGTGTGACGAGATCTTGCGGCGCGGCCTGAAATTCGAGTGGATCGCGAACACCCGCGCGGATTGCGTGGATTACCCGCTGCTCAAGCACATGCACCGCGCCGGTTGTCGCCGGATCTACTACGGCTGGGAGTCGGGCAGCCAGCGCATGCTGGACGTGCTGAAGAAGGACCTCACGCCCGAGAGCATCGTCGAAGCGGCCAAGATGACCCGCCGCGCGGGAATTTGGGCCAAGGTCTACTTGATCGTTGGAAGCCCCGGGGAAACTCCACAGGACATCGAGGAAACCGAACGCGTCCTGAGGCTGGCTTCGCCCGACCTGGTGCGCGTGTCGGTTTTCAATCCACTGATCGGAACCGAGTCTTGGGACAACTTCCAAGCCAACATCGACCTGACCGACCTGCGCGATAACTACGTTTCGTCGAACCGCTCCGCCTACGTGCACGAGCACTTCACGCAGATCGAGCTCGAGGAGATCCGCAAGAATATGGTGCGTACCTATGAGAAGTGGTACTACGCCTACCCCCAGCGAGCGAAGCGCTTCATGGAGCGCACGATGTACTACCTTGAGAACCCGAAGTTCGCGAGGAAGCGTGTTGGGCGCGCGGTCGGCCTGGTTCCGCCGCCGTCGAACAAGATCGATCACCTGCACGCCAGCTAGATCGAAACGGGTCCTTCCAAGCAGCCCCGGCCCGAGCGCACGCTCAGGCCGGGGCTGCTTGGCTTTGCGGAGGAAGGCCCCCGGGATTTGGGCCAGCTAACGCCGGCCGGCCGCCCGCTAATCCAGAACACGGCTGTTTCCCAGCCACGTACTGTCCAGCTCCTGGATGGACACCGGTCGTTCCCATCCAGCGGACCCGGTCCCTTCGCGGACGGCCCGGAGGCATGCCTATCGGCGGGAGACCTGTCCTACGCCATCCATGGGTGCCAGCGGCGCCCGGGGAACTCAGGAGGGGGCAATCTCCTGGTTTGCGGTCACTGGGAAGACCCGCGCCTGTACACAGGACCGAATCGCCCTTGGGAGGTCCCATGTCGCTGGCGCGGCATGGCAGGGCCCTATCACCTAAGATGGAATCCTCCACGCCCACGTTTCCCGAGCGCCTCGCTGCCGCCCGATCGCCGATCTGGCGCCTGGCTTTGCTCTCGATGACCCGGTCGCCCCTCGAAATACGATGAGTTTTCGCGCCGCTTGGATCCTTCCGCTCCTGGGAGCTTGCGCCTCAGGCGTGGAGCTGTCCGCCAGTTTTTCCGGTGAGGACAACCCATCGTCCAATCCGCAGTCCCCCAAGCCCCGCGTGGAATTTGGAACCATCGACTGGGAACGCGACTTTCCCTCCGCGCTGACGGAAGCGGCGAGCACGGAAAAACCGGTCCTTCTGGTCTTCCAAGAGGTGCCCGGCTGACAGGGATGTCTCGACTTCGGGTCCGAAGTCCTCTCTCATCCTCTGATCGAAGAAGCCGCCGAAGACCTGTTTGTGCCGGCTTTCGCTCTCAACAGCACCCGAGGCGATGCGGATGCTCTGCTGCGCGCGCGTTATGACGAGCCAGCTTGGAACTATCCGGTCATGCGTGTGCTCGACGCGCAGGGCGAGGATCTCCTCCCGCGGGTTGCGAACCGCTGGAACCTGGCAGGGATGACCTTTGCCCTGACCCGGGGTTTAAAGGCGGCTGAGCAAAGCGTACCCACTTGGCTCGACCTGCTGGACCAAGAGGCCGCCGCGAGGCAGGCCGGCGTGTCGACAGCCGTGTTCGGGATGACATGATTCTGGGTTGGCGAGGCCGAGTTCGGTCTCCTAGACGGTGTTGTGGGAACACGCCCTGGCTTCCTCCTGGGCAAAGAAGTCGTCGAAGTGGATTTCGATCCCGAGCGCGTGAGCTATGAGAAGCTGCTCGAAGTGGCCATCCGCCGCGACTGCGCCACCATCGTTGCGACGCGCACCGATCAACATCAGGAACTCGCCGCGGCACGGGTCGGGAAGCGAGCCGTCCGCTCCGACGCTCCGATTCGTCTGGACAGCGAGCCCAAGTACTACCTGCATCAATCGCCCCTGGCCGAGTTGCCTATGACCGAGCCGCAGAAGATGCGAGTGAACGCCACGTTGAGGGGCAACTGGCGCCAGTGGCTCTCGCCTCGTCAGGTCGAGCAAGCTGAAGCTCTCCTGGCCGATCAGAAAGCGCGCTAGCCGTCCGTCACCAGCGCCCAGTCGCCAGCTGGGCTTAAAGCTCTTCGCCCTTTGCTCCTTTCCAGGCGGCCCGAGGCCGCGGAGGACGAGTCGTCTAGGGCAGGCTGCCCAGTTGGCGTTTCCGAGCGAACGCTTAGCTGGAGGTTGCTACGAGTCGATTCGGTTTCTGGAACGGTATCCTGCTTGGCGTGCAGGATCCCTCGAATATTCCGAACGACGCGCTTGAGTTAAGCGCCTGTGGACCCGAAGACCGGCCCGAGCAAGCCGAGCTGTTCGCCGCTTGCTTCAAAAAGGGGGATGGCCCCGAGCATCTGGTTTGGCGTTACGACGATGGCCCGCACGGCTCGTCGGTGAGCATCGTGGCTCGGCCCCCCGGTGGGCGCGCCATTTCAGGCTACGCCTGCAACCCACGCACGGTTTTCCACTTTGGCCAAGAGGCGTCGCGGGCCACCGTCGGGGAAACCGGTGACGTCATGACGCACCCGGAGTGGCGCAAACGCGGGATCTTCTCGGGGCTGGACCGCAAGGCCATGGAAGAGACCCGAGCCAAGGGTTGGAAGGCGGTCTTCGGGCTCCCGAATCGTCGCTCCGCACACATCTTCTTGGAGCTGGGCTGGGAGCAGGTGGGGACGATTCGCCCGCATAGCTTCGTGGTGCGCAAGAGTGCGGCGTCCAAGGCGGTGCGATTTGCGGAAGGCCGCCTGGCTAAGCTGGCTACCGGCCTCCACGCAGCGCGCTGCGGGCGAGCGGAGTTGCGACTTGCCGCCCGCGCAGGCGCCAGTTTCAGCGCCGAACGAATCGATCGGTTTCCCGAGGAAGTCGAGCAGCTCTCCCGGCGTGTGGAACGGGATTTCGCGTTCATGGTCCGCCGGGACGCGGCGTACTTGAATTGGCGCTTCCTAGACAACCCAAGTCGCCTCCATCGAGCCGTGGGAATTCGCACCCCCCAGGGTGCCTTCGTGGGCTATGCCGTTGTCCAACTCCCGCGCCCGGGGAGCGTGGTGGGTTGGCTGGTGGATGTACTGGCTCCGGACGAGCCGGCGCGCGCCAAGGCCATCACGGCTGGCCTTGGATTGCTGCGAGAGCACGGAGCGGAGATCGTCCAAGCCCACGCCATCGACGGATCCTTCTGGGAGCGCTGCTTGGCCGAGGCCGGGTTCCTGCCGCCGAAGCCGGAAAACCACCTGATCGTGATCCTCTACCGCCACGATCCTGAGCATCCGGTGGCCCAGGCCGGTATGGAGGCCTCGAGCTGGTATCTGACCGATGGCGATCGGGACGACGAGACGGTCGGCTGATCGAGCCAGGCGGCGAGGACAGGCTAGATTGAGGGGATGTCCGCCAAGCACCAGCTCAAGCAATTCGCCCGGGGAGCCTGGGCCCGCCTGCTCTTTCATACCGGGGCTCACCGGATCCTGAATCGCCTCACCGAGCCACGGCTGACGATTCTGTTCGGGCACTGCCTCGAAGACGCGAGCAATCGGTTCTTGCCAAGCGACATGAAGATGCGCGAGGAGACCCTACGCGGAGTGGTGAGCTGGTTCCAAAAGCGCGGCTACCCGGTGACCAACATCGCCGAGGGGCTCGAGCAGGTAGAGGGTGGAACCTCCGCTGTGGCGCTGTCCCTCGACGACGGCTACAAGGACAACCGCACGCGGGTGCTGCCCGTTTTGAGCGAGATGGGGGCCTCGGCTACGGTCTTTCTCGAGTCCCGGCCGCTCGACGAGCGCCGAGTCAACTGGTCCCACAAGTACCACTGGGTC
Source organism: uncultured Planctomycetaceae bacterium (assembly GCA_964619265.1). Classification (GTDB taxonomy): domain Bacteria; phylum Planctomycetota; class UBA1135; order UBA1135; genus CAZUCE01. The sequence goes on along the minus strand of CAZUCE010000005.1, from coordinate 5,006 downwards.
ATCGCGGACGCGGACACCGAGATGTTCGTGCGTGGCTACCTAGCCAAGTCCAAGGACAAGCTTGCGCTCGAGAAGCTGCGGGTCGCACTGGAAGAGGGCCAGGAGAAGCTCGCGTATCGAGCCAAGCTAGTCTTCAAGTACGACGCGGAACCCGCAGATCGCGATCGAGTGATCGACGAGATCTTCCGCGAGGCTGGCGGCGACGAGCAGGCCCTGTGCGAGGAGCTCTACATGACCTGGGAGGACACTCGTGAGCTGCGCGATGGCGGAGTGGAGCTGGGCGGCCACACGGTTTCGCACCCAATCCTCTCGCGCCTCGAAGAGGCTGCTGCCCTCGCCGAGATCGGCCACTGCCGCGAGCGCATGGTGGCCGAGCTGGGCGAGGATTCCGGGCGGACCTTCGCCTATCCGTTCGGCCGCCGCTGGGACTATGGCGAGGAGACTTTGCGGGCGACGCGCCAGGCAGGCTTCTCCCAGGCCGTGAACACCCACGCTGGGACGAACAGCAAGGCCTCCGATCGCCTGCAGCTAGCTCGGCTGCCGGTCGACGACACGACGCCGCTCCACCTGCTGGTGGCGCATGCCTGCGGGGGCTTCGAGTTCCTGCGGAAATTCGGGCTCGACCTCCGGGAGTAATCGGATCATCCTGGTGGCATGTCCATCCTCCGCGACGAACAAGAACAGACCCCCCAAGGCGCGGTTGCTGCGCGCAACGTGCTCGGCGGCGAGCTAGCCTCCTGCTGCAAGAAGCCCATGACTGGCTTCTATCGCAACGGACGCTGCGATACCGGCCCTGAAGACGGAGGCAGTCACACGGTTTGCTCCAAAGTGACCGAGGAATTCCTGGCGTTCTCTAAGGCGATGGGGAACGACCTCTCGACGCCCATGCCGCAGTTCGGGTTCGCGGGGCTCAAGCCCGGGGACTGCTGGTGCCTGTGCGCAGGGCGCTGGCGCGAGGCCTACCTAGCCGGAATGGCGCCGCCGGTGCGGCTTAAGTCGACCCATGAAGCGGCGCTCCAGATCGTGCCGCTCGAAGAGCTCGAGCAGCACCGGGCTTGAGGCCGGGCTACTCCCAAGAGGGTCGTCTCACGCAGGCAAGCGTCCGGAGTGAACCTGTCGCTCGATCGACGCTACCCGCGACGGGCCTCCGATCTAGAGGACCTCGCTCTAGAAAACGTTGTAGACGAATCCTGTGTCGGCGCCCTGATCTTGGCTCGTGAAGTAGACCAGCGCCGCGACGCTGAGCACGACAACCAGGAACGGAACGAAGATCCAGTAGAAGTACTCTTTGAAGAAATCGCCCACGGGGGACTCCAGGAGAAGGGCCTTAGAAGAGCGTGTAGATGAACGGTGCCACCAGCGGCGACGAGGCGGCCACGACCAGCAGGGAGCCGATCGAAAGCAGCACGACGACCAGGGGCATCAGGTACCAGTGACCGCGGCGAATGAAGGAGCCGATCAATTCGGAGATCGTGCCCACTCGGCTGCCGAGCTTGAAGACCACGAAACCGAGAATACCGACTAGGAACGCCAGTGGGAGATAATTGCCGTAGGGCGCCGGAAGGGCTCCGCGAAGCTTGTCCAGGCCGATGAAGATGCCGAACACGGCCCCCAGCAGGAGGCCCACCTTGAGCGGCGGCGCCCACTTGGCTTCCTCAGGATAGGTCGACATGTACAGGCCGGTCAGCAGGATCCAGAGTCCGCCAAACAGCTTGGCCGCAAACGGCAGCCCGCCTTTTTTGTTCTGCAGATTCGCCAGTGCAGCTACCGGTTCGCCGGCCGGATCGGGAAGGTCCGCGACCTGCCCCAAGTTGTCCTTCAAGAAGCCTGCGAACACGCGGCTTCCACCGGGGTCCAGGTGCCAGTCCTCGTCCCAGTAGAGGCGATCGCCATTCGCGGACACTTCGGCGAACTTGGGTCGGGCGTCCAGGGTAGAGATCCCAAGACTCCCAGCGAGGCTGAGGAAGAGATCCACCGGCCGATCCGTGGACCAGTCCACGCCAGCTAGCCCGCGGCCGCCGGTCGTTGCCTCGTAGGTTTCCTTCCACTTGGCGTTGTAGGCCGGCGCCGCAGGAATCGGAACCATCACCAACTCCGCACCGAAGCTGGCCGTTGCGCTTTGAATCGCTGTCAGGGCCCCCTTGGTGTGAGCCTCGATCGCGGCGTCAAACTCGGTGGAGGGGAGCAGCGGGGCGAGTTCCTTCGCCAGCGCAACAGCGGCCCCCGGATAGAGCCACCTGTGGACCTCGAGCGCGCTGGTGTCCGGGCGGTCCAACCACTTGGTCAGGGCGAATCCCTGGTGCCAGGGCTTGGGCGCTGGCTTTTCTAGCACGCGAGCCTCGCGATCCCCATTCTCCCGGTAGCGCGGCTTCTGGCGCGGGCCGTCGACGGTCGCGTAGTGATCTTGGCTGTTCCAGTACAGATCGTTCTCGTAGGGAAACAGCACGACCAAGTCCGGATTCAGCTTCGCTCCGTGGTCTTCTAGCCACGCGGCTTGCTGGGCGTTGTCCCATCCCTCGGCGCCGACGTTCCAGACCTCGATGGAGCGCCCCTCGGCCTGGAAGGCCTGCTCGAGCAAATCGACGAAGTGCTCTTCACGTTCCACGGCATAGCCCAAGGTGAAGGAATCCCCGAGCGCGAGGATGCGGAACACGCCTTCGGGCTTGTCGCCTTCGGGCAGCGGGTCATCGCGCAGGCCTAGCCCATTGATCTTGTAGTGCACCGTGATGGGCCCTTTGTGCAGGGTCTTGGTGCGTCCCGGGACATTGGACCAGCCGGTCACTTCGTCGTGGTCGAGCAGCGTCTTCGCAGGACCTTTCCCGATCAGGCGCAGACCGCCCTCGAGAACAGCGGCGCCGATCAGCAGGCTGATCAGCAGGGACAGCAAAACGTTGATTGCTTTCATCGAGCGTGCCTCAGCTCACCATCTCGGTGACGGAATCGCCTTCGTGGCGAAGGGTGAACTTGGTGTCCGCAATTTTCTTCTTGGCGCTCGCATCGATCACGAAGTTCTCGAGCAGCAGCAAATCCATGCCGGAGAGGCTGAACGTGTTGAACGCGTGGCTCGGGTGCTCGACGATCGGTTCGCCCTTCAGGTTGAACGAAGTATTCATGACCACCGGTACACCGGTCTTCTCGCCGAAGCGTTCGATCATCCGGTGGTAGGCGGGGTTGGTGTCCTTGTAAACGGTCTGAAGTCGTCCCGACCCATCCTCGTGGGTGATGGCGGGCAAGACCGAGCGCTTCTCCTCGCGAACGGGAGCTACGTACAGCATGAATCGTCCGGGCCACCACTGGTCGGCTTCGGGGAAGTCGAAGAATTCATTGGCGCGCTCCTCGAGAACTGAAGGCGCGAACGGCCGGAACGCCTCGCGGAACTTGATCGTGGCGTTGAGCTTCTCCTTCATCTCCGGCTTGCGCGGGTCGGCGATGATCGAACGCGACCCCAGGGCCCGGGGACCCCATTCGAAGCGCCCGCGGAACCAGCCGCAGACCTTGCCATCGACCAGGGCGTTGGCGCAGAACTCGTAGAACTCCTCGTCGTCCTCGTAGTAGGTGTACGGGATGTCGTACTTCTCCAGGAACGCGCGGATCTCGTCGTCGGAGTAACCGCTGCCGAGGTAGGCATGCTCAAGAGCCGGTCCACGGGGCTGATCGAGCAGTTGATTGTAGGCCCAGTAGGCTGCTCCCACGGAACCGCCGTCATCACCGGGCGCCGGGTGGATGTAGAGGTTCTCGAAGGGGCCTTCGCGAAGCACCTTGTAATTCGCGACGGAGTTCAGCGCTACGCCGCCGGCCATGCATAAGTTCTTGCAACCGGTTTCCTTGTGCAACCAGGTGACCATCTTGAGGAGGATCTCCTCGGTGACCTTTTGGATGCTGGCAGCCATGTCGCAATAGAACGGATCCAGAGACTTGTCGCTCTGCTTGGGGTCCCGCGGGGGTCGCCCGAAGTGCTCGCCAAAGGCATCTGCCAGCGTGCTATCCCGACTGAAGTGGTACTGGAAGTACTTCATGTCGTGCCACAGACTGCCGTCCTCGCCCACCTCGATCAGTTCGTAGATCTTGTCCACGTGGACCGGCTTGCCATAGGGGTGCATGCCCATCAGCTTGTATTCGCCTTCGTTGATCTCGAATCCGCAGTAGGCGGTGAATGCCGAATACAGAAGGCCGAGCGAGTGAGGGAAGCGCAGCTCCTTGAGAATCTCGACTTTGTTTCCGCGGCCGACTCCATAGGTCGCTGTGCTCCATTCTCCGGCGCCATCAACGGTCAGGATGGCGGCGTCTTCGAACGGCGAGGTGTAAAAGCTGCAAGCGGCATGCGACATGTGGTGGTCGCAAAACAGCAGCTTCGAGCTCGGGACGGACATGCGCTTGGACATCATCGACTTGATCCACAGCTTGTCCGTGACCCAACGCTGCATGGACTCCCGAAACACCGCAACCGACTTCGGGAAGGTTGCCATCGCAGACAGCAGCATCCGCTCGAACTTCACGAAGGGCTTTTCGTAGAAGACGATGTAATCGACATCGTCGAGGGTGATCCCTCCGGTCTTCAGGACGAAATCGATCGCCAGTTCAGGGAATCCAGAGTCGTGCTTACGGCGGCTGAAGCGTTCTTCTTCTGCGGCCGCGACGAGCACGCCATCGCGAATCAGGGCCGCCGCGGAGTCGTGGTAATAGAAGGACAGTCCGAGAATATTCATGGTCGAGCTAGTCCTGTTTGCGCGCAGCCTTCAAAGAATCGTTCTCGGATTGCCAGTCGATCCAATTGCCGCTCTTCGGTCGTGCGAGGCGGAGCGGGTCGGCGAACAACTTGTAGACCAGGGCAAAGGGGCCAAGGACGACGAAGTACAGGACCGTCAGGAACGTTCGGGACATCATGTTCCCGAACCGTTCGGTGAATTCGACGAAGGACTTCATGAGGCCGGGCAGGGCCCGGGGGCAGCAGGGTGCGGGTGGCGGCGGGGGAGCCTTCGGGAGCCCTCGGGGGGAGAGAGCCAGAA